>NZ_JAYMEG010000004.1:0-343123 GCF_037029325.1 Thalassospira sp. CH_XMU1420-2 | reverse complement strand
GACTTGCATGTGTTAGGCCTGCCGCCAGCGTTCGTTCTGAGCCAGGATCAAACTCTCATGTTCAATCCAAGCTTGTCTCATAGACAAACTCTTCAAAATTAACGTCTGCACATTTTGGTGGTTACCACAAATCAATCTGATCAAAGACCAAATCGATCCGTCGTCTCCAGGATGCACAGACTAAACGCCATAACGCTGCCCGCGCATCCCTTCCTGCTTATCAACAATGTCAAAGAACTTAAGGACCGAAGCCCTTAACCATCCAGTCCGCGTCGCCGCATTCGCTAGCGCCGCACCCCGTCGGTGGAGGCGGGTTATAGGGCCCCAACGCTGACCTGTAAATACCTTTTTTGAAGATTCATCGAGATTTTCAGAGATTGTTTTTTCCATCCCCGAAACGGTCCGCGCAAACCCTTGGCTTTCGGGGTTTTCACTGAGTGCACATCTATATGCATAGCTTGATCCACATGCGCGCATAACACCAGAAACTGCCGATTTATTCGACTCTGACGCGCCAATTAGAATATGGAGTCCAATGACTTCGTCCCCAGCCCCCCAAAGAAGGCGTTCAAATCGCAACAAGATTTTCGCTTTTTCATGGAAACCAACTGGCGTAAGAGAATCATCAGTCCGCATTGGCAATGCAGGGAGATGACCGGACCATCCCCATACCCCACGAAGCTGCATTGCGCCCCTTGCTGTTAAAAGGCCAAAAACCGTGATCGATATCCCGCACATTGTCGCCCACCGTGGTGCATCAATTGAAGCACCGGAAAACACCATTGCCGCATTCCGGGTTGCCGGTGCCCGCGGCGCCAAATGGGTCGAGTGCGATGTGACGCTGAGTTCCGATGACAAATGCGTCCTTATTCATGACGACACACTTGAACGGACCAGCAACGGAACAGGACCGATCCATGCCAGCAATCTTGCCGCCCTGCGCGAGCTTGATGCCGGCGGCTGGTTTTCGGACATATATAAGGGGGAGCGCATCCCGACCCTTACCGATACGCTTGAGACCCTTTATTTCATGGATATGGGGGCCAATCTTGAAATCAAGCCGTCGGGATGTGATCCGGTGCGCCTGTGTCACGAAGTGATCGCCGAACTGAAGCGCGCAAAGGCATTGCCGATCCTGATTTCTAGCTTTGACGATGTAGCGGTTGCCGAAATGCGCAAGCATGCACCGGAGATTCCCTGTGGCTGGCTGCTTGAGACCCTGCCCAAGGAATGGAAGGCAGAATATGATCGACTTGGCGCATCGGCCATTCATATTGACCATGCTGCCCTGACCCCGGTCAGCGCAGCCGAGATTGTCGATGCCGGTGTTCCGTTGGTTTGCTATACCATCAATGATGTCGACCGGGCGAAGGAGCTGTTTTCGTGGGGGGTCACATCGGTCATTACCGACGACCCGGCCAAGTTGCTGTTGGCAATCCCGCGGCGTCCTTTTGCCGCTCACAGATAATACAGATAACAGTGTCCGTACCGGACCATAATAAGAGCATCCGGATCCGTGCAGCAGGCAGCGCCACCCCATTGCCTGCGCCACCGGGCGCAAAAAGGAAACGTATATATGACAATCGCCCCACAAGACGGGACCGTGGCACCACCACCGCCGGATCCCGCGGCATCCCCCACACCGCTTTATCCCAACAACCGGGTCAAGCGCCATCTAAGTGAGCTTTTCCGGCTTGCCCTTCCTGTGACCATTGCACGGTTGGGCATGCTGATCATGTCCGTTGTCGATACCATTGTGGTTGGCAATTATGACAGTGCGGGGCTTGCCTATCTTAACGTTGCACATGCACCATTTACGTCATTGATGGTAACCGGTATTGGCCTGTTGACCGGGGTGATGATCCTGACATCCCATGCCAAGGGGCGGGAAGACTGGCAGGAAGCCGGATCGGTATGGCGTTATGCCATGCCCTATACCATTCTGATCGGTCTTTTGTTTACCTTCCTGACATGGCAGGCCGAATGGCTGTTTGTGGTAACGGGCCAGCCCGATGATATTGCGACCGAAGCCGGTCACCTTGCGATCATTCTGTCAATCGGGATGCCGGCGGCGCTGATCTACACGACCTGCGCCTTTTTCCTTGAAGGGTTGCAACGCCCCCTGCCGGGCATGATCGTCATGATCATCGCCAATCTTATCAATCTGGTTCTTGATTACGGATTGGTCTATGGCGCATTCGGCTTGCCCGAACTTGGGGCTGAGGGTGCTGCCTGGACATCAAGCGTTATTCGCTGGACCATGGCCCTGATCCTGCTTGGTTATGTTCTGGTGATGAAGGGGCATGATCTGTATGGCATCAGGAACGGATTTGCCGGATGGTGGCGCGGATCGCGAGATGCCAGACATCTTGGCTATGCCGCTGGCGCAAGCCAGGGCATGGAGACGAGTGCCTTTGCCGCGATGCAACTTTTTGCCGGCCGCCTTGGCGTTATCGCCGCCGCAAGTTATGGCATCGCGATGACCATGCTGGCACTTATGTTCATGGTGGCACTTGGACTGGCGTCTGCAACATCTGTCAGGGTCGGGATAGCCTATGGCCGTCGGGACCGGCCGGATATGGCACTGGCTGGCTGGATCGGATTGTTGACCACAATGATTGTCATGTTCGGGTTAAGCATCCCGCTTTATCTGTTCCCGGGCGGGGTTTCTCATCTGTTCACACAAGATATCAATGTCATTGCAACCACAGTTTCGGTTCTGGTTCTGATGCCGATTATTTTCCCGACCGATGGCGGGCAAAATGCCGCGATTAGTGCATTACGTGGTGCTGGTGACAAATGGGCGCCGACCGTCCTGCATCTGGTGTCTTATATCTTTGTGATGATCCCGGCTGGATATTACCTGACATTCGAGCGCGATATGGGGGTACGTGGCCTGTTCTGGGGCATCGTGATCGCAAGTCTGGTGGCGGTTTGCGGTCTGGCGATACGGTTTGCCATTGTTTCGCGCCGCGCAATCCCGGCCTATGTGGCACGCGGTTGATCCGCCACCTGTTCAAACGCAAATCCCTGCAATGAAAAGGCCCGCCTGAACACACAGGCGGGCCTTTGTGATTTATGCGCAGACTTGGGTTTTTGATGCTTAGGAGCGCGTCGCATCAAACTTGCGCCGCGGCATCAACAGATCGCAAAATGGCAGGACCAGCGTATCAAAAGCCGAAGCAGCCCGTGCGGCATCAATGCGAATAATGTGCTGTTCGATATCGCGCTGTGTCGCCAATTCACCAAGCGGGGCCAATTCGGGCAGCGCATCAACAAGGGTCGTATAAAATTCGATCTGGTCGGCCCTGGCCGTCCCCGAAGCAAGATTGCCAAGATGGTTATAAAACGCCATGGCCAGGAACCAGCGACAATAAGGCATCAATCCCTGAAGGATTTCGGCACGTTGTTGTGGTTGAAGATATTGTTGCAGATCACTGTCAAGCCACACCGCATTTTGCACACCGGCAATAAAAGCATTGCGCAAAGCCGGATATTCGTCGGTGAAAAAGACCGTCGTCAGCCAGCCTGACAGTTCATCAAGTGACGTACGCCGGCTTTCCGGTGTGCCATCAGCAGTAAAATCAAGAGCCGGCATCGGCGGCTTCCCCGACATGGCAAGACTTGCCACCGCCGGATCAATCAGGGCATTGGCAAGCCACGCCTGATGCCAGATTCGCATCGGTCTGAAGAAAGGCTCTTTTTCAGACCCGCCAGCATCGATCCAGCTTTCGATCAAATGCGCGCGGCCAAGACAAATACCCAGACGCAATGCGTCTTCAAACCCCATGCCCCCGACAAGCAACGGATCCCCCAGCATGTCTTCGAGGAGCGGCAGGCTTGTTGCAACGTGATCGGCACGAAGCCCGGCACCGAGCGGCTGATAAAAAGCCGCACCATCACCATGGGCAAGAACCGTGCGTGCATGTTTGGCAAACTTTCCCCAGAAAACCAGTCGGACCGGTTCGGCACGCTTGCGCCAAAGCGGGCGGGTCAAATGCCAGTTTTCCGTTTCAAATTCGGCAAGCGGAATCATGCCAACAAGGCGGGCCAACGGTTTTGCCACCGCCTGTTCCAGTACATCCACATCGCCAACATGACCGATCGAAAGCCGCCATCCCGGTTGTTCATGGGGGTGGCGATCAAGCCAAAGCATGGCAAATCCCGATGCCCCGGCACGTTCGCCAGATGGCGCAACCAGATCAAAGAAAAGGGATAGTGCGGATGGAATGTCGGGAACCAGATGGTCAGACAATGCATCCCCAACCACCCAGGTCTTGACCGTTACGTCATCGGCATCGGGCCGGTCATGAAAACGCGGCGGCAAAAAGCCGGCATATTGGTTGGCAGAACTCAGTGCGTCGGTCATGGCAGCCTCGTAAATACAAGCGGGATAAGGTTCGCGCCGTCTGTTTGGTGCTGATACCCAACGCGATCAGTCAGGTCAATGAGATGCGCGCGCCACAGCGGTACAACCAGATCCCTGCAATCGACAGGTTTGTGCTGTTCCTATGCCCGTGTGAGCCCGGCATGGCCGATGCTTGCTTCGCGATAAACAGATGGCGGCATTGCCATCAAGCGTCTGAAATCCCGGGAAAAATGCGCATTGTCTGTAAAGCCGCACCAAAAGCCGATTTCCCCAACCGACAGGGTCGTACCACACAAAAGACGGCATGCTTCGCGCACGCGGACCAAACGCAAAATATCAGAAAACCGGCTGCTGGCCTGTTGCAGGCGTCGCTGCAACGTGCGCCCGGATGTTTCAAGTGCCGCAGCGACTTCGTCGATTGTCCAGCTGCGTCCGATATCCTGTTCAAGGATTGCAAAAAGTTGCCTGACAATTGGTCGTTGCGCACCAATTGCCGGCGCGGTTCCGGGCATATTGGCCAAGAAAGGATAGGACGAAGAGACCGGCTCAAAACTGTTCCAGTTGATGCGGAAACGAAGCCCGCGACCGGTAAAGTCGAGCTTGTTATTCATACGGCCCTTGCGCATGACATGGATGGCGGGGCCGTGGCTTGGCAAAATCGTGCTGTCGATATTTTCGGCACCGACAGCTTCGAGAAGGCCGATTAAAAATCCCTGAAGAAGAAGGTTTTCAACCCGTGCAGGCGGCTGTCCGCGCACAACACCGCGATGGATGCTCATGGATTTTCCGGTAATTGAAAATTCGCTGCGTGCACGGGCGTGGGAATAACCTTCCAGACGGCGCCAACGATCGGCAATGACCGCCGGTGTTGCCGAATGACGCAACATTGTCAGGATCGGTTCCTGTTCCTTGGCAGCGAGATGCCGACCAAGGCGCACCAGAACCGCCGGACCATTTGATTCTTCGAGCGCGAGCATGATGCTGCGCAACTTGGCAGATGTGACAACGGTGCCCGCCGGGACCAGATCATACCCGCGCGGCAACCAGGCCAATTGCCGGATCAGGGCAACATGCAATCCGAAAGAAACAAATTCCTGCATCGAAACACGCCAAAATTCCAAGTTTGGCGCGATCATACAAACTATTGACCACACTGTCAGCGCACGATCCAAAATGTCACGAAGCTGTTACATAACGGCATCTTCATCAGGACTTCCAATCCACCAGACAGATAATGGACAGATGACGGACAGAGGATGAGCATATGGCGGAACGCCACATATTGCCCGAACCGCCCGTGCATGTCAGTCTGGGCCATTCCGAATTCACATTTAACGGACATATGGCGTGATCAAGGTTCTTTTTGTCTGTACCGGCAACATTTGTCGGTCCCCCACCGCAGACGGGGTTTTCCGTAAAATTGTTGACCAGGCGGGACTTTCCGACCAAATCGGCATTGATAGCTGCGGGCTGTCTGCCTATCACGTTGGTGAATTACCAGATCCCCGATCACGTGAAATGGCCGAAAGCCGCGGCTATGATCTGAACGATATCCGGTCCCGCAAAATCAAGCCAAGCGATTATATACAGTTCGACTACATTCTGGCGATGGATGATGGCCATTTGCGCGACATGCGTCGTCAGGCCCCGTCAGAACATCAACATCGCATCGAACTGTTTCTCGATTACCACCCCGAAATGGCCGGGCAAAGTGTCCCTGATCCGTATTATGGTGGCAGCAACGGGTTTGTCCGCGTGTTCGACATGATCGAAGAAACGTCAAACAATCTGTTGTCCCATATCCGTAAACAGCACGGCTTGTAACACAGCCACCAAAGATGGACAGAAATGCCGCAACATCACTGATTGAACGTTTGACCGGCTGCCCGGTCAAACAGATTACCCACATGTCTGGCGGTTCCTTTGCCGAGGTCATCCGGCTGGATCTGAGCGATGGCCGATCAGTTGTCGCAAAGATTGCAAGCAGCGGCAAAGGCGACCTTGAAACAGAGGCAGAAATGTTGCGCTATTTCGCGAAACATTCCCCAATTGCCTGTCCTGATGTCATTCATGCTGACCAAGACTGTCTGGTGATGACCTATG
Source organism: Thalassospira sp. CH_XMU1420-2 (assembly GCF_037029325.1). Taxonomy (NCBI): domain Bacteria; kingdom Pseudomonadati; phylum Pseudomonadota; class Alphaproteobacteria; order Rhodospirillales; family Thalassospiraceae; genus Thalassospira; species Thalassospira sp. CH_XMU1420-2. The sequence goes on along the minus strand of NZ_JAYMEG010000004.1, from coordinate 336,651 downwards.
TCGCCAATGACAACCGGATGTCACAAAGCGCTCAGCGTGATCTGGCCGTCCAGCTTGCCGCACAGCATCAGGTCACTGCCCCGAAATTCGGTCTTGCGTTTGACACCCTGATCGGGGGATTGCACCAGCCCAACGGGTTTGAGCAAAGCTGGGTAACCTTTTTCGGGGAGAATCGCCTGCGACACATGGCGCAGGCCGCACATCGCGAAGGGCAATTGCCCGCATCGCTGACTGTGCGGATTGATCACCTTATCCAGCGGCTCGATCATTTCATTGATGACAAACCACAAAGTTCGCTTCTGCATGGGGACCTTTGGGGTGGAAATATCCTGTGTCAGGATGGGCGGGTTGCGGCCCTGATTGATCCGGCAATTTATTATGGTGACCGCGAAATCGAGCTGGCCTTCGGGACACTGTTTGGCGATCTGGGACCGGATTTTTTTGGGCAATATCATGAAATTTTGCCAATCGCCCCAGGGTTCTTTGAAGAACGCAGGGATTTGTATAATCTTTATCCGTTACTGGTGCATGTGCGCCTGTTTGGTGCGCCATATGTCAGATCGGTTGAAAACATCCTTGAGCGATTTGGCGTATAAGAGAGACCGCCTTTATCCAAAACAATTGTCGAAATACAGGGGACGAGAGAGTTGAAATTTCTAGCAGGAGCCGCCCTGGCACTTTCCATGACGGTCAGCATTGCCGCCATCGCCCATGAAGGTGCGAGCGGCGTTGTCAAAGAACGCATGGATGGCATGAAAGCCATCGGCCAGCAGGTCAAGATCATGGTACCGATGATGAAAGGCACATTGCCTTATGATCCGGCCAAGGTCGCCCAATCAGCCGAAATCATTGAACGTCACGCCGGTGAAAACTTCACCAGCCTGTTCCCGGAAGGCAGCGACGGAAAGCCATCAGAAGCCCATGCCGATATCTGGTCGGAGTGGTCAAAATTCAACGACCTTGCCATCGAGCTTGAAACCAGTGCATCGGAACTCAAAACGGTTGCAGCCAATAACGGCTCGGAAGATGCCTTCAAGGGCGCGCTGGGCTCGGTATTGCGGACCTGCAAATCCTGCCACAGCAGTTTCCGCGAATAGGCAACGGGCCTGTCGCAAGACACTGCCAATAAAAAGGCCGCAGCACCCGAAATGCTGCGGCCTTTGTCATTCAATATGCTATCGGCGCGATTAGCGACCGATCATCGCGAAAAATTCACGACGGGTAATCGGATCATCGCGGAATGCACCGAGCATCCGGCTGGTGACCATAGATACGCCGGTTTTGTGCACGCCGCGGGTGCTCATGCACTGGTGGTTGGCATCAATCACCACAGCAACACCAAGCGGATCAAGCTCTTCCTGAATGGTGTTGGCGACCTGTGCCGTCATTTTTTCCTGAATCTGCAACCGTTTGGAATAGACTTCGACAACACGGGCGAGTTTGGAAATGCCAACAACGCGCTTACGCGGCAGATAGGCGACATGTGCGACACCGATGATCGGCACCATGTGGTGTTCGCAATATGACTCAACGCGGATGTCACGCAGGACAACCATTTCGTCATAGCCGTCGGTTTCTTCAAAAGTCCGTCGCAGAATCTCGGCCGGGTCCTGCTGGTAGCCCGCAAAGAATTCGCCATAAGAACGCACCACACGATCGGGCGTCCCACGCAATCCTTCGCGGTCGGGATCGTCCCCCGCCCAGCGAAGAAGGGTCCGCACCGCATCTTCTGCTTCTTCGCGTGTTGGACGTTTCACGGCGCTATGTTCGCTGCACATACTAAATCCTTTTGTCATTTCCGTGCGGGATAAATCCCGGCTTGGTGGGGCTCCTGACCCGCTTTTATATCAGTTCACAGTATGTTGCCCATGGGGACTGTCCAGAGAAAAGGCAGGAATGGCAATATCAAAATGATTGCCGTCCATGTCCATCATCTCATAGGTCCCAACCATAAAGCCACTTGGCGTCGCCAATGGCGCCCCACTGGTATAGTTGAAACGTTCCCCACCTGCGAGGACGGGCTGTTCGCCGACAACACCCGGGCCTTTGACCTCCTGGGTTTCCCCGCGTGAATCCGTAATTCGCCAGTAGCGACTAAGCAACTGGACGGTTTTGGATCCGAGGTTTTCAATCTCGATCCGATAGGCCCAAACATAGCGATGGGTATCAGGATCGGATTCATCCTCAAGGAATACGGGTTGCACCGAAACCTTGATGTCGTGGGTTACGGTCGAATACATGCACGTCTCCAGGCCAAATGTGTTCCATTCATCTTCTGTCAGCCAAGATCACAATTGATGAGCCATATGTAGACAGTCTGCATAAGAAGTACCAGTGGCCTGTCACAATAGTTGCGAAACAGTTTCGCCGCTACTGCCAGGCCGCCAGAACACCCTTCTAAAAGCAACGGCCCGCACATTGTACGGGCCGTTCCGATATCAGGATTACCGTATCACCATCCGTTATACGGAAAGGGCCGCCAGCAGATCTTCTTTCAGATCATCAATGTCTTCCAGACCAACAGACAAACGCAGCATGCCCTCGGTAATGCCCATCGTGATCTTGTCCTCGGCCGGGACACGCTGATGCGTTGTCGTCCAGGGATGGGTGGCCAGACTTTTGGCATCGCCGAGATTGTTGGAGATATCAATCAGATTGAGGTTATCAAGCAACGAAAAGGCTGCTTTCTTGCCCCCGGCAAGCTCAATCGCGATCAATCCACCGCCCCGACCAGACATCTGTTTCATTGCCAGTTCATGCTGCGGGTGACTTTTCAGTCCCGGATAGATAACGCGTGACACTTGCGGCTGTTCCGACAGGAATTCCGCCAATGCCGATGCGTTGCGGATATGCTGGTCCACACGCAGGCTAAGTGTTTCAAGACCTTTGAGCAGCACCCAAGCGTTGAACGGGCTCATGCTCGGCCCGGTATGACGCAGGAATGTCGTCAGGTGTTCGTCATGCCATTCCTTGTCGTTAAACAGGATGGCCCCGCCAAGACAGCGCCCCTGACCATCAATATGCTTGGTCGCGGAATAGACAACAATATCAACCCCCAGTTCCATCGGTTTTTGCAGGATCGGGGTCGCGAAAACGTTATCGACCACGACTTTCGCACCTGCCTTGTGCGCCAGATCGGCGATAAAGGCGATATCAAGAACTTCCAGGGTCGGGTTGGACGGCGTTTCAAGAAAGACCGCATCGGCCGGCTTGGAAAGGGCTGCTTCCCATGCGGCGTGATCCGTACCATCGACCAGTTCGGTTTCAACACCAAAGCGCGGCAAAAGCGTGGTCAGGATGAATTCACAAGACCCGAACAATGCGCGCGACCCCACAACACGCCCGCCGGCCTTGGTACAGGCCGCAAGCGCATTCCACACCGCCGACATGCCAGATGCGGTCGCCCGGCAGTATTTCGCGCCTTCGAGCAACGCAAGGCGTTCCTCGAACATGTTCACGGTCGGATTGGCAAAACGTGAATAGACATAGCGTTCCGGACCACTGCCATCAAAGGAGGCTTCGGCCTCGGCGGCGGTTTCATACACATATCCGGAATTCATAAAGATGGCTTCGGACGTCTCGGAGAAACCGGTGCGCGCGGTACCACCACGAACGGAACGGGTCGCGGCACGCCAGTTATCGGAAGCCTTTTTTTCGGTCGTCATCGTCTTGCTCCTAATATGCCCGAAGATATTGGTGCGTTCCGGGCACAAAAAAACCCTGACCGGCATGAATGGGTCAGGGCCGAAGCCATTTTACCCCTCTTTAGCGATTTTTTACGTGGCCGCAAGCCGGTCGACAAATCCCACGATTGGCAGACGATACGTCCAGATTTCCCCGACGTCAAGCACCAGACCATCAGGATTTCTGCGCAGCTTTGTCTGGATTGATGCTTTGCCGGTGATCGCGATTTCCTCACGCAATGGTGAAAGCAGTTCATAAGCTTCTTTGGAAAATTCGCTCTAATCTTGCCGAAATTAATGCAATCCTGTTTATCGGGTTTTGCTCTTCATCCCGTCACCAGATCCATGCAAGAGCGTGAATTATATGACCAAAACCAGTTCAGCGGCGCCAACAGTGTCCGACCACAAAACAGAACATACAGATCAGAATCAGGCTGCGCGCAAACCGCTTTGGCGCCGGTTGCTGCCACTTTTGGTTCTGATTTGCGGCCTGCTTGCCGCCTGGAGCAGCGGCCTTCTGGATTTGCTGTCCTTTGACACGTTACGTGACAATCGCGACCAGTTGCAGGAACTCGTTGCCAGCAAACCTGTGCTCAGCATTCTGGGCTTTATGGCGATTTACGTGATTGCGGTTGCCCTGTCCTTGCCGCTTGGATCTGTTCTGACCATTTCCGGGGGCTTTTTGTTTGGTGCCGTGCTCGGGACCACATATGTCGTCACTGCCGCGACCCTTGGCGCTGTCATCGTTTATCTTGCCGCGCGATACGCGTTTTACGATGTCATGCATGAGAAGGCAGGCAGTGCAATTCGGAAAATGGAAAAAGGCTTTTCCGAAAATGCCTTCAGCTATCTGATGGTCTTGCGCCTGATCCCGATATTCCCGTTCTGGCTTGTCAATCTGGTGCCGGCATTGCTCGGAGTGAAATTGCGCTCCTTTGCCATGGGCACCCTGCTTGGCATCATTCCGGGCACCTTTGTTTACGCATCCATCGGCGACGGTCTTGGTGCCCTGTTTGATCAGGGCAAGACACCCGATCTTGGCGTCATTTTCGAACCCCGAATTCTGACCCCGATTATTGGCCTGGCTGTTCTGGCGATGCTGCCGGTTGCCTATAAGAAACTTCGCAAATCCAAAAATGAGGCCAGCTCAGATGAGTAAATTGATCAAAACCGACATCTGCGTCATTGGTGCCGGGTCTGGCGGTCTTTCGGTTGCGGCAGGGGCCGTTCAGGTGGGGGCCAAGGTTGTCCTGGTTGAAAAGGGCAAAATGGGCGGTGACTGCCTGAATACCGGTTGCGTGCCCTCAAAGGCACTTCTGGCGGCGGGTCATGCTGCCGAAAATGCACGTAAAGCTTCGCGGTTTGGCATTTCAACCGGCCCGGTAAGCGTCAATTTCGATCAGGCAATCGATCATGTTCATTCGGTAATTTCGGGCATTGCGCCCCATGATTCGGTTGAACGATTTGAAGAACTGGGCTGCGACGTCATACAGGCAGAAGGCAAATTCACAGCCCCCGACACCCTTGTTGCCGGTGACAGCACAATCAAGGCGAAGCGTTTTGTCATCGCAACCGGATCGCGCGCAGCAGTGCCCCCGATCCCGGGTCTTGATGCCGTTCCCTATTTCACCAACGAGAACATTTTTGAAAACCGTGTTTGCCCGGAACATCTGATTGTCATTGGTGGCGGTCCGATCGGACTTGAAATGGCACAGGCCCACCAGCAACTTGGCGCCAAGGTGACCGTCATTGAAATGATGTCCATTCTGCCAAAAGACGATGCAGACATGGTGTCTGTGGTCCGCGACAATATCAAATCCAGCGGCATCACCCTTTATGAAGGCAGTAAAACCAAGGAAGTTCAGTCAAACGGTAACAATGTTCGTGTCATCATTGAGCATGACGGCATCGAAATCACGCTTGAGGGCAGCCACCTTCTGCTTGCCACCGGACGCAAGCCGAATGTTGAAAATCTGGGCCTTGAGCAGGCAGGTGTTGAATATGAACGAACCGGTATCATCGTTGATGAACGCCTGCGAAGCTCGAACCGCAAGATTTTTGCGATTGGCGACGTAACCGGTGGTCTGCAATTTACCCATATGGCGGGATATGACGCCGGAATTGTCATTCGAAATGCCTTGTTCAAACTCCCGGCCAAGGTCAATTACAATGCGGTTCCCTGGGTGACCTATACCCAGCCCGAACTTGCCCAGGCTGGCATGAACGAAACCGTGGCGCGTGCCAAATATGGTGACAGTATCCGGGTTGTCCGATGGAATTATGCCGAAAATGATCGCGCCCGGGCCGAGGCAGATACAACCGGTTTCATCAAGGTCGTCACAACCGCAAAAGGCCGCATTCTGGGTGCCGGGATCGTTGGCCGTCAGGCCGGCGAGCTGATCGGGCTCTGGTCACTCGCGATTTCACAGAAAATGAAAATCGGGGCGATTGCCGGCATGATCGCGCCTTATCCGACCCTTGGTGAATTGTCCAAACGGGTTGCCGGTGCCTGGTACACTCCCAGCCTGTTTAGCGAAAAAACCCGAAAAATTGTTCGTTTCCTCCTCAAACTTGGCTAACGGCCCGGTGTCCTCAGAACAAACAAGCTTCTGTAGCGCTGTACTTTTTTGACGGTCTCTGACTAACATCTCCTTATGGAACGGCCGCATCTTAAATTGCCCCCATGGGCCAAATCGCTTTCCGCACGCCTGCTGGTGCTGACGGTCAGTTTTGTGATGCTTGCAGAGATCTTTGTCTTTGCCCCGTCCGTTGCGCGGTTCAGGGTCGACTGGCTTAAGGCACATCTTGATTCCGGCTATCTCGCGGCCCTGGCGCTTGAAGCAACCCCCGATCAGATGATCCCCGATGATCTTGAAAAGGAACTGCTGTCAAATGCCGGGATTGAGGCCGTCATTCTGCGCCGCGAAGACCGCAAGCTTCTTTTGCAACGCGATGACATGCCCGCCAAGGTCGACAAGAATGTCAATCTGACCAACTTTTCCATCCCGATGGCAGTGATGGAGGGCCTGGCAACCTTGGCACAAACCGAAGACCGCATGCTGCGTGTCATCGGCATGCCGTCAATGGCACCGGATTTCGAAATTGAAATTCTGGTTCATGAAAAAGCACTGACCAAGGCAATGCGCAATTTTGGCTGGCGGGTGTTTGGCCTGTCGCTGATGATTTCGTTCTTTACGGCTGGTCTGGTCTATTTTGCGCTCAATCGGTTGCTCGTGCGTCCAATGCGCACACTGACACATGACATGATCCGGTTTCGCGAAAACCCCCAGGACAAATCATCCCTGATCACACCGGGTCTGCGCGATGATGAAATCGGTGTCGCCCGTCAAGAACTGGCCATCATGCAGCAAGATATCCAGGCGATGCTCAATCAGCGCCGACGTCTGGCTGCTTTGGGAACGGCGGCCACCAAAATCAGTCATGATTTGCGCAATGCACTGGCGACATCAATGCTGATGACCGAACAGCTCGCCAAAAGTCAGGATGACGAAGTCCGCGCGGTCGTGCCCCGACTGCTGTCTTCGATGGAGCGCGCGGTTTATATCAGCGAACAAACATTGTCCTTTGCCCGAGAAACCCCGGCACCTCGTGATCTGGCGAAATTCACGCTGATTGAACTGATCGAGGAGATCCGCGATCAGATTCTGTTGCAGAAATCGGAAAACCTGATGGATGGGGCCGCTGGTCGTGATCTTGGCGATAAAGCCGAACCCTGCACCGCGCGCATCGACATCGATTTGCCCGACGATGTTATGCTTGAGGCAGATTATGACATGCTGTTTCGCGCCTTCAGCAACCTGATCCGCAACCCGCTCGAAGCGGGGGCAGACATCGTCACTGTCACATGGTCAAATCCGATTGCCGGAAAAACAAGCGACGAATCGGATCAGTCGCGCAGTTTCATTGATGTTCTGATCAAGGATAATGGCCCCGGATTGCCCGAAAAGGCGATCAAAAATCTGTTCGTTCCCTTTGCCGGAAGTGGTCGCAAAGGCGGCACCGGCTTGGGGCTTGCCATCGCGCGCGAGTTGATAAGCACGCATAATGGCGAACTTCGCCTCGTTGCAACAGGCCCGGACGGCGCTGTTTTCGGTGTAAAACTGCCGACAATCACCTGATTTTGCTGCATTGCCCTATCGCAATGCGTCATATTGATAGTTTAAATCTATCAAAACATTTTTAATATTCAATTTTATCTTGGGAATGATCTTTGGCACCTTGTCTTCAAGGCGATGCCGGGCCGAAATCCCGATCCCCGATCCGCTCCTGACCCAAGGCTCGGTATCGCCTGATTGATTTCCCTGATCGGTCAATCACCTGCAAGAAGATCTCAAAAGCGTTGATTTTGGAAACAGACGCGCCTTACGGTTGATAGAAACGATCAGACAGCCGAATAATCCTTGCCGGATTATCATCGAGGGACCATTCAAACGGTCCCTGACCCTCAACCCCTTGCTCCCCCCGGGCAAGGGGTGTCTTTTTATCGGAACAGATTTCTGGGTCTGCCTGATCAGTGTTCCATCCTAAAGCGGACGCACGAATGATTTGCGGATGTCTTCGATTTTCGGCCTCAAAAAGCAGCCCTTTGCATGGTCATTGACCAACCCCATTGCCTGCATGAAGGCAAAAACGGTTGTCGGTCCGACAAATTTCCAACCCCGTTTTTTCAAGTCTTTTGACAAGGCCACCGATGTCGGAGATGTCGACATTGTCTGCGGCGTCGCGATTTCCGTCGGGTCCGGTTCAAATCGCCAGAAATAGGCGGCAAGCGATCCTTCGCGTTCGACCATTTCACAGGCACGCTGTGCGTTATTGATCGTGGCCTCGATCTTGCCGCGATGCCGAATGATCCCTGCATCTTGCAAAAGACGCGCTATGTCAGTTTCATCAAACTGCGCAACACGATGAAAATCAAAGTCCGCAAAGGCGGCTCTGAAATTTTCGCGCTTTGACAAAATGGTGCGCCAACTCAGACCCGACTGGAAACCCTCCAGACAGATCTTTTCGAACAGACGTCGATCATCCGTAACCGGAAATCCCCATTCGGTGTCATGATATGCGTTGAATTCCGGCGCTGCATCACACCATGAACACCGGAATTTCCCGTCCGGCCCGATCACAATCCTGTCCATTGCTCACGCCTTTAAAAATTCAAGCCGCGGGTCGGTCTGCCCGGGCGCAATTTCAATGATTTCTGCCAATACGATGCCTTCAATCACAAACGGATCCTGATCGACCCGGGCCTGGAGATCTTCACGCGTGACGCCATGGGCAAGAACCGCGCCACCCAAATTGGGCTGTAAACTTCCGACAACCAGAAACACACCGTCCGCCAATCCCTTCTGGATCCAAGATTTATGACCGTCCATAAATTGTCCGGCACGACTGCGGTTTTCCGCAAATTTAAGCAATACGACAAACATCTTTGCATTCCCTGTTCACGATTGAGCAGATCTGTTGAGATCGGCGATCTGGCCATCAAGCCAGTCACACATCAGCGTCACTTCACTTTGAAGAAACCCATTGTCGTCAAAGGCGTTTGCAAGGGTGGCGACACCTTGACTGCGCCCAAGAATATGCATTGCCAATCCATCGGATTTGGCACCAAAGCCAAGGGCCGAAAACTGCCGGCCCAACCAGGTCCGAAACAGGGTAAATAACCCGGCGGCATCGCTTTGCGCCGAATGGTTAAGCTTTGCCAACTCCGATGACAGGGTGCCAACCGGGCAGCCGAACTTTCGGATCTTCTCACCATTGACGATCAGGATATGGATAAAGCTTCGGATACGCTCAGCCGGATCGTTGCCCGTGACTTCCCAGTGGTCAAGCATCTGTTCGGTATTCGCCAGGCGCTGATTGATCACCGCATCAAGGATGTCATCCTTGGTTTTGAAGTGATGGTAAAAATTGCCCCGTGAAATACCAACCGCACTTGCGATATCGGCAAAGGACGTTGCTTCGAACCCTTGCTGATAAAAAAGACGATCTGCTGTCTCGATGATCCGGTCGCGCGTTGACATTACTTTCCCTGCTTTTGAATGACTAGGACATATGTCCTATTTCGATAGATTAGGTCAATTGTCCTAATTCGTCAACAGGCCCGAATCAAAACACCCGCAGGCGCGATACCTGCGGGTGTTTAAAATCATCGAACAAAGAACGATCGATCAGTCGCGCCAAAAGGCCGGGAACAACAGAACCAAGACCGTAAAGACTTCCAGGCGCCCGATCAGCATCCCGATCGACATCAACCATTTTGCCCCGTCCGGCAGGGTCGCAAAGTTCCCCGATGGCCCGACAATCGGGCCAAGACCCGGACCGACATTGGCAATGGCCGTGCCGGCACTGGAAACCGCTGTAATGAAGTCCAGCCCCATCGCACCAAGGGCCGCTGCCAGCACAACAAAGCAGAACACAAACAGGAAGAAGAAGCTCAATACAGATTCTGTAACATCTTCTGAAAGCGGTTTGCGGTTGTAATAGGCAATGAACACCCCGTGCGGCCGCAACATGTGCGACAACTGAATTTTGGCGATCTCATAAAGCACCTGAAGACGGAAGATCTTGACCCCACAGGTCGTCGACCCTGCACAGCCCCCGACAAACATCACAAAAAAGAACACCGTTACCGCGAATGGCCCCCACAGGCCGTAATCGGTCGTCGCATAACCCGTTCCGGTCATCACCGACACGATGTTGAATGATGTATAGCGCAACGCATGAAGGAACGGCACACCATTGGTTTCCGAATGCCAGAACGCCAATCCGACAATGATCGAAACGGCAATGGTCAAAAACCAACGGACCTGACTGTCGCGGAAAAGCGCATTGCCCTGCCCGCGCAACATCTGCAAATACAGAATGAATGGCAATGCACCCGTCGCCATGCCAAGCGTGATGATGACGTCAATTGCTGCACTGTCGAAATGCCCGACCGATGCATCCTTGGTCGAAAAACCGCCTGTGGCAATCGTGGTCATGGCATGGGCAATCGCATCAAACGGCGTCATGCCGGCCCACCACAACAGGATCGCCCAAAGTGCGGTGAAACTCAGATACAGCATGGCGATGCCCATGGCGATCTGGGTCGCGCGTGGGAATGCCTTGTCCGACTTGTCGGAGTTTTCCATCCGGAAAAGCTGCATCCCGCCAACGCGCAGCATCGGCATGACGGCAATCGCCATCACAATGATCCCGATCCCGCCAAGCCACTGCAACAATGCGCGCCACAACAAAATTCCCGGCGGGGCCGTATCAAGCCCGACAATAACTGTCGACCCGGTGGTCGAGATTCCCGACATCGCTTCGAAAAAAGCATCGGTATAGGACATATCAAGGTCGGAAAAGGCAAAGGGCAGCGCAGATGCCGCCGTCAGAACCACCCAGCTCAAGGTCGTCAGGATGAAAGCCTGACGCGAATTGATCTTCAGATTGTCCATCCGGTTCATCATGATCAATGCACCGCCGACAAACAGCGAAACGAATGATGCCGCGGAAAACACGATCCAGTCCGACTGACCGTAATAAAGGTCAACCAGTGCCGGCACGAACATGCCTATGGAAAGCGTGCACAACAAAATGCCGACAATGAAAAGAATAGGACGGAAATCAATCAATGAAACGCCTCTTGGCATATAGTGCCGCATCTCCCCCCGGATGCTGCGGCATGATGCATTTGCTGTTCTGGTTTCAGGGGCAGCCCCAAAGGGCACTGCATAACCGAAATTGCGGACAACATGTACCCCATTCATGACAAGCAGCGGAATTCTTGGCACAAGCGTTGATAAAGTCCAGTCCTTTATCGGCTATGCGTTTTTGTTCTGGCAGGTTTGGCATAGGCGGAAATCCGCCATTTCCGGGTTGGCAGGACGTTTGATCGCCGCTATATCGGCGGGGTAAACAAATTCAAGAAAGAAAGCAGCCGCGGAAATGTCCGAACTCGCCAAAACCTTTATTCTGACCATCACATGCCCCGATACCTTCGGGATTGTCGCAAGCGTTTCAAGCTTCCTTGCCGACGAAGGCGCGTTCGTGACCAAACTTGAACAGTTTGGTGACCCCATTAGCAAACGCTTCTTTATGCGTGTCAAATTTGAAGCTGGTCGCGCCTTGCGCACGGATTCCGAATTTGCAGAAAAATTTGCACCGGTTGCCGAAAAATTCTCGATGCAGTGGAAACTGCACGACTTCCATCGCAAACCCAAAGTGTTGCTGATGGTATCGAAATTCGGCCATTGCCTGAACGATATTCTGCACCGTGTTGCATCCAACAACCTGCATATCGAAATTCCGGCCATCGTTTCAAACCATGAAGACATGCGCGGCATCGTCGAATGGTACGGCATCCCCTATTATCACCTGCCGGTCAGCAAAGAGACCAAGGCAACCCAGGAACAGAAGCTCCTTGATCTGGTCGGGGAATATGAGGCTGATCTGGTTGGACTTGCCCGCTATATGCAGGTGCTTTCAACCGACCTTTGCCAGGAACTCGAAGGGCGTTGCATCAACATCCATCACTCGTTCCTGCCAAGCTTCAAGGGTGCGAAACCTTATCACCAGGCCCATGCGCGCGGCGTGAAACTGATCGGCGCAACGGCGCATTACGTGACAGCAGACCTCGACGAAGGTCCGATCATTCATCAGGCTGTCGAACGCGTTGATCATACCATGACCGCTGATGACATGGTCGAAATCGGTCGTGATATTGAATCGGTCGTATTTTCCCGCGCCATTCAGATGCATTGCGAACATCGCGTGTTCCGCAACGATCACAAAACCATCGTATTCCGCCGCTAGTTCCGGGCTTGCACACGCAAAAGTTTCACGAAACCGCCAGTCACCTGATTGGCGGTTTCTTTTGATTCAGACCAAATTAATCGCCGACTGCATTTGGCACCCTGTGCCATTTTGGCCCGTGCAATGATCCGTTCTTTCCCGTAGATTACCAAACCGGAAGTGCTGAGCATAAAATAGTCAGCGATATAAGGTTTTATCTTTGGGGAGCTTTCCGTGCACGGGAAGAAATTATATTTCGCTATCGTTTTATGCGTTCTTCTTGCGGTTGGTTTTCTGACCACAAGTTTTGTAAGCTTTTATGTCGCACGGGATTCGCTTGAAGAACAGATTTCCGAAACCACACTTCCGCTAACCAGCGACAATATCTATTCCGAAATCCAGCGTGACCTGCTTCAGCCGATCTTCATTTCGTCGCTGATGGCCCATGATACCTTTGTGCGCGACTGGGCCTTGTCCGGCGAGACCGATGAAAAACGCATCATCAAATATCTGACCGAAATCCAGTCACGCTACGACACCATCACGTCCTATTTTATCTCGGATAAAACCCGGAACTATTATCATCCAAGCGGCGTGATCAAGCAGATCAGCGAAGATGACCCTGCCGATGCATGGTACTTCCGGGCACGCGATGCCAAAAAGCCTTATGAAATCAATATCGACCATGACACGGTCGATCGGTCCCGCATGTCGATCTTCGTCAATTATCAGGTGCTCGACTATAACGGGAATGTCATTGGCATAACAGGCGTTGGCTTGTCGGTCAGTTCGGTCACCAACCTGATTGAAACCTATCAGAACCGGTATGGCCGAACGATCTATTTTGTCGATACCCAGGGTCATGTGACATTGCGCGGCAGCGGCTTTGGCGATGCCCAAAATCTGCACGAACGCCAGGGCATGCGCCATCTTGCCACACAGATCCTGACATCGCCGGGTGCCTCGATGTCGTATGAGGAAGATGGCCATACATATTTCGTCAACAGCCGCCTTGTACCGGAATTCGGATGGCTTCTGATCGTTGAACAAAGCGATTATTCCTCAAATGGCCGACTGCAAAACACCCTGTTTGCCAATATCGGTATTTCGCTTCTGATCACCGTCATCGTCGGTCTTGTTGCCTATCTGACGGTTCGCAATTACCAGAACCGGCTCGAAGAACTGGCATCACGGGACAAGCTGACCGGAAGCCTCAATCGTCAGGTCTTTGACATGGTCTTTGACCAGACAACCAAAACCGCCCGTCGTCAAAAGACACCATTGTCTGTCATGTGTTTTGATCTCGACGGGTTCAAAAGCATCAATGACACCTATGGCCATCCGGGTGGCGACGCAGTTTTGCGCGAAGTTCTGACATCGATCCGCACCAATGTACGTGAATCTGATCTGATTTGCCGTTGGGGCGGGGACGAATTCGTGGTGATATTCCCCGAAACCGGCCGCCAGGACGCCATGATCAAGGCCCGCGAACTCGCGGATAACATCCGTGAAGCACCTGTGCGATTTGGCCGTGACCAGATCCTGATTACGATCAGCGCCGGTGTGACCGAGTATCGCGACGGCGAAGACCTTGAAACCCTGATGGCGCGCGTTGATAACGCGCTATACACCGCCAAGGCATCCGGACGCGATCATATTTCACTGGCGTGAATGGCCTGACCGGCCCGACACGGCGCCGACAAAACCCTGTCAAAACAAATGGCCCCGCCAGATGATCTGGCGGGGCCATTTTCATATCAGGATCAAAGCCGGGTTTAGTCGGCGATCGATGCTTCTGCAATCTGGACCGCGTTAAGGGCCGCACCTTTGAGAAGCTGGTCACCGGCAACAAACAGTTCCAGACCATGATCCCCAAAGATAAGGTTAGAACGGATACGACCGACTTCGACGTCATACTGTTTGGTCGCGGTCAACGGCATCGGATATTTGTTGTTTGCCGGATCATCGACAAGTTTGACACCCTTGGCCTTGGACAGAACTTCGCGGGCCTGCGCCGGGGTAACGGCCTTTTCGGTTTCCACGACGATCGCTTCGGAATGGGTACGCTCGGTCGGGATACGAACCGCGGTGCACGATACCGGCAGATCCGGCGCGCCAAAGATCTTGCGCGTTTCCCAGGTCACCTTCATCTCTTCGCGGGTGTAACCATTGTCCTGGAAGCTGTCGATATGCGGGATAACGTTGAATGCCAGCGGATGGGCAAAGACTTCTGCCGGAACCGGCTTGCCTTCAAGACCCGAAGCCAGACCTTCGCGCAGTTCGTTCATGCCCGGCTGACCCGCACCCGATGCCGCCTGATAGGTCGACACGATGACTTTCTTAAGGCCAAACGCCTGATGCAGCGGCCAAAGTGCAACCGCGGCAATCGCCGTGGTGCAGTTCGGGTTTGCGATCAGTTTCGCGGTCTTGGCAAGGTCACCATTGATTTCCGGCACGATCAGCGGAACGTCGTCATTCAGACGGAATGCCGACGAGTTATCAATCACCAGCGCACCTTCGGCGATCTTCGGCGCATATTCCTTGGCGAAATCACCCGAAACAGCAAGGAAGACAATGTCGCACTGCTTTGCTTCTTCGACAGAGAACAGCGCGACGGTCTTAGTGCCAAACTTAGTCTCCACGGTCTTGCCTGCTGAACGCTCGGATGCGAACAGGGTGAGTTCACCCACAGGGAAGTTACGATCAAACATAACGTTGATCAGCTCGACGCCAACCGCACCGGTTGCGCCGATCACACCGACATGGAGATTTTCGGCACTCATAATACTTGTCTAACCTCGTATAAAAATTGTTGTCGTATTCGACTACCGCGATCATTCGCGGGCCGCGCATTATAGGGATTTATCAAGGTAACGCAAATGTACCTTGCTGCATCGCACTTATGCGCGGAAATGTTCTGTCTTTAACGCCCCTGACAACAGTTTGTTCCATGTCGTTTTTCATAAGCCAGACGCAAAAATCCGCCCTTCGACAGTACCACCGCCAAGCAGGTGTCGAAGGGCGGATTTAACCGTCATGAAGACGGCATTTCCAGACATCAGCAAAGAATCGACCAGCACAGACCGTGCCGGTCAGACATTCACACGATCAGAAAAGACAATGTTTGGCGAAATCTGCGGCCTCATTGGCAGTCCAGTCGCCTTTGGGCTTTTCCTTAAGATCGGCACACCATTCCTCGCTGCCGACTTCCGGTGAACAGGCCGAAACCACACCGGCAATCATCAGCACCGAAAAAACGGTGGCCATTTTGCGCGTGAATTTGTTCTGCAGCATCATGTCCGTGTCCAAGTTTGTTTGTTCGTTGGTTTTTGTTTGTTGCCTTCACAACATTGCACAAACCTGTATCAAACCCGGCGCGCCGTCTGTGGCGTCCGTCACAGCCGTTCGATATTTCCCGAAACAAGGGATGACCGGGTTAATCCCGCCAGAATGACGGCATCAAAAGCACCAGAAGGGTTTCGAATTCAAGCCGCCCAAGAACCATTGCGATATCAAGAATCCATTTCGCAGAATCCGGCAAGGACTGGAAATTGCCCGCCGGTCCGATGATGTTACCAAGACCCGGCCCCACATTGGCAAGTGACGTTGCCGCGGCACTCATCGACGTGATCAGATCAAGCCCCGTCATGCCAAGCGCGATGGTCACCGCGATATAGCTGACAGTCAGCAGGAACACATAAACCGTCACGGCATTATAGATGTCAGACGTGATTTCATGCCGGTCAATACGACTGACCACGACAGCCGACGGACTGCGCAGCCGCATGAAATGGGCACGCAACCCGGTAAACACGACATAAAGACGGAACATCTTGAAACCGCCTGATGTGGATCCGGAACATCCACCAATGAAGGTCGCAAAGAAAAACAGCATTACTGCTGCCGGTCCCCACAAAAGATAGTCCCCCGACGCAAACCCGGTGGTCGTTATGACCGAGACAAGGTTAAATGCCGCCATGGTCAAAGACCGGAACAGGCTGTCATCTGAAATCTGGGCCAAACGAATCGTCAGCAACACGGTAAAGCCCGCGATGATCAGACAGAACAGCTTGATCTGCTGATTGCCGATTACGGCCTGGATATTGCGTTTGCGCAGCACCACGGCATAGGCAGTAAACGGCAATCCACCGGCAAACATGAACAGAATGGCGATCCAGTGCAGCGACAGACTGCTGTCAAACTTGGCAAAGGACAAATCCGACGTGGCATAGCCACCGGTCGACAATGTCGTCATCGCATAGTTGATGGCGTCAAACCAGTTCATGCCAAATACGCGGTACAAAACAAGGCACACGAAAGTCAGGCTGCTATAGATCAGTACGATCTGCAAACACATGTCGCGCATGCGCGGGCTGAGCTTTTCTGAACGATCGGAACTTTCCATCTGGAAAAGCTGCATCCCGCCAACCCGCATCATCGGCAACAATGCCAGCGCGGTAACGATGATCCCGATCCCGCCCAGCCACTGCATGATGGACCGCCACAACAGCAACCCCGGTGGCAACTGGTCAAGCCCGGACAGAATGGTCGAACCCGTTGTCGTCAGACCCGAAACCGTTTCGAACACGGCATCGCAAAAACTGATATCCAGCGACGAATACCAAAGCGGCAATGCCCCGGTCACACTGACAGCAATCCAGGACACAACGGTCAGGACATATCCCTGCCGGGCAGTAACACGCGGCCCGATATCCGATCGGCAGGCAAGGCACGCCATCCCGCCAAGTCCGATGGTCGTGATCGATGCTTGGGCAAAGATTTTCCAGTCAGGATTACCGTAATAAAGATCCACGGCAGCCGGCACCATCATCGAAATCCCGATGATAATGACCATAATCCCGACAACGAAAAAGATGGGTTGCAGACGAAACAAAGAAGCTTCCCTGTCAGCAAAAGACAAACCCGCTTGTAGCGCCAAATCCGGATCAATGCATCCTGTTATTGCGCATGGCACCTGCCACACCGCATGCGGTTTCAGACCTTAAAATCAAAGCCGGTCATCATTTTGCCGTTCTTTTCCCTTGTTCTTTTGATCTATCCGATGTGTCATTTGTCAAAGACCGATCCGTCGCCCAACCATCGAGGTCCCGTTGCAGCGTTTTGTCCACCTTCTCATTCTGTTCGCAGTTCCCCTTCTGTTTGTCCTGGCGGTCTATGCGCAGGGCGGGCCGGTACATGCAGCAGACAAAACCCAGCACAGGGACAAGCTCGCCGGGCTGGAAGCCGAAGGACGCGATGTTGTCGTCATTGATGGCGATACCATCATCATCGACAATGTTGTTGCCGATATCGCCGGCATTGACGCCCCCGAATTGGGCCAGCAATGCCTTCACAATGGCAGTTTCTGGGATTGCGGCATGTCTTCGGCGATGCAGCTTCGCAAATATTTTGCCATGGCACCGTTCCCGGTGCAGTGCTGGCCCGGGGATCAGGAACGCTCGTCCAAACCGGGTGATTTCCCCATCGTGGAATGCGGAATTGGGGAACGTGACGTTGCCGCTGCAATGATCAGCGATGGCGAAGCACTTCCGATAAGCGGCTATTCACATCGCTATGATCGTTTGTCCGCAGAAGCCGACAACGCCGAAATCGGCATTCATGGCGGTGACATGATTGCCCCGGCCGACTGGCGGGACGGAAAGCGCCTTGAAGGTGAAACAGGTCGATGCCTGTTCGTCGCGACAGCAGACCACCACTATATCGGCACACTTGATCCGCGCTTTGGTAAGATCGAGGGCGTCAAATCCCCAGAAATTTGCAGCGACGAAGAAGCTCGCAGCCTTGACTACGAC
Organism: Thalassospira sp. CH_XMU1420-2; assembly: GCF_037029325.1. Lineage (NCBI taxonomy): Bacteria > Pseudomonadati > Pseudomonadota > Alphaproteobacteria > Rhodospirillales > Thalassospiraceae > Thalassospira > Thalassospira sp. CH_XMU1420-2. Next base: position 318,359 of record NZ_JAYMEG010000004.1, on the reverse strand, counting down.
TACCTTGCCCCCGCCCCCTGAAAAAAGGGCACGGCTTGCCGCTGGCATACTACCAGATCAATTGTCGGATATGTCGGAAAGATTGGAGCGGGTGAAGGGAATCGAACCCTCGTATGCAGCTTGGGAAGCTGCCGTTCTACCATTGAACTACACCCGCAAAGCGCGCGTTTTATAGCCCGCTTTGTCGAGGTGTGCAAGCAGATCAAAAGACAGCTTGGAAATTTATTTCCTTAAATCGGCCCTTCACGCCGGGGCACCTTCGCACAAAAAAATCGCCCGGAGTTGCATCTGGAAACATCAACAGTTCCCTGATGGAAGTCCGGGCGATAATTCCGTCATTCTGACAAAAATCAGATACGTGGGATCGTCACTTAGCGTGCGCGTTCGGAAATCGGTGCATTCACTGACAATTCCATATCCCACGGGAAGTAAATCCAGGTGTCCTGGGACACTTCGGTGACAAAACTGTCGACGATTTCACGGCCAAGCGGCTTGGCATATACAGTGGCGAAATGCGCATTCGGAAGCTTTTCACGAACGGCCTTTGCGGTTTTGCCGGTATCGACCAGATCATCGATGATCAGCATATCGGTGCCGTCACCTTCGATGCCTTTGAGCCATTCCAGTTCGCCACGGCTTTTGTCGGAATAGCTGCGCACACAAACCGTATCAATCAGGCGAATATCAAGCTCACGTGCAATGATCGCCGCAGGAACCAGCCCACCGCGGGTAATCGCGATAATGCCTTTATACGGGCCTTTTTCCAAAAGACGCCATGCCAATGCACGTGCGTCGCGATGCATCTGTTCCCAGGATACCGGGAAACCTTTGTTATACGGAGCTTCGCTCACAAGAATTCTCCTGCGCCAGATCAGTTCGCCAAAACGGGTGGTCTTCACATCGTGAACGATACCAAACCGTCAAGGACCGCAACTCATAAAAATTTAAGGCGCTTAACTACGCCTTGTTTGCAGCAAAGGCAAGGGCAGCCGTCATTTACCGCATCCAATCCACCTTCGGACAATAGCGCAAAATTAAACAGTTGCAGATTTTTCAATAGCTTCGGCTGAATTTTCTTGGCGGTCGTGTTCTGCACCTTCTGCCAATTCATTGTCCTGGGCAAACAGCGAGCGCACAAACGGTATGTAACTCAGCATGCCCAAACCGATTACCGCCAGCCAATTGACCGGGGCAATAGACAGCACAGACAGCTCCAGCACAATTGCGCCGAACGTCACGATCGCAACACTCAGAACCAAATCGAGCAAACAAATCAAAACCATGAACCAGTTGCGCGCGAGTTGGCGGTCACGCAGGTCAAGTTGTTCCGTCCAATGGTGTTCTGCATTGCGATTCCCTGACCAAACCCGAAGAAGTTTCGGGATCTTTGGGACAAACTTCATCATCGACAAAAACATTGAAAGTTTGTTCGCCAAAATCAGGCCGAAATATTCAAGAGGATTGCACTCCCTGTCTTGGGCATTGCTGGCGTGTGGCAACGCAGGAAACGACCGCCGCGCAAGCCCGGCCAGTCCAAAACGTAAAAAGACAATGATCGCCAGTGTCATGATTTCAATCAGGTCCGCTGTCAGCCAGGAACTGTATGTTGCCTTGTCAGAAAGATATGCTGACCCGTTGCTCAGAAGGTTTTCCAACGCCATTGCATGCAGGAAGACGCCCGGAATATCCGTATCAAGCGTTGGTGGTCGAACCACATCCTGAAACCCCTGGAGGTTCTGGCCATACATCACAATGCGATCTTTGAAATTTTCCACCCATCGCCCTGCTGAGGGGGTGTCACGATAAACCTGTTCTGCAGAAATTGTGTGAAACGGTGCACAGTTGACGTCGGCGCGCGCGCCGATCCCAAACAGTGTCGCCAAATTGCCAGTTATTCGTTTGGCAACATTCGGGTCGCTATATTGCGGACCGCATTCATAGGGTGGAATGACATTCCCGGATTGATCATATGCCTTTGTCCAGGCCGAATAGTCCGCTTGCCGGTCCGGCCATGACAGCCACATCGGACGGACCAACAAATCGTCCCGCCATGCCAGCCATTCCGATTTGTCTGCTTTGGGCGGCATAATCAATGCCTGGTCACAGTTCCAACCACGCCTTATGGATTGTGCACGCTCTTTGCCAGAACAAAAATGCTGATAGATCGTTGTTGCTGCTGCGGTAATTCCGGAAACGTCACATCCAAGGAGGTTGCCGTTCCCCGTCCGGCGCATGACTGCATCATCACAAAGCGGCAAATCATCATCCTGGAGATTTGCAACGCGCCCGGCGTTGCGTAATTCAGGGGCCAATTGATATGAAAGTGCCCTGATATCAGCCTGGCCTCGCAAATCACCCCAGCCCGATACCAGTGTTACGTATGGCGCAAGCTCTGACAGAACAGCGTGATGCTGATAAAAGTTAAGCGCCCCAGCCTGCAAATATACCGGAATATCCATCATCTGGTACATCTGCAACGTACTGACCAGCATCGTCAGGCTGTCGTCATGGACATAAAGCTCGGGCATCCATTCGTCAGCAAGAACACCTTGCGGTGCTGCCGCGCGCCGGTCGCGGAAGGTAAAATCGATGAACAGTGCCTTTGGCTTTGCTGTCAGCAACTTGCGCAAAACCTTGGCATGCAATCCATATACCGCGGGCCAGCTTGATTTCAGCCCCGCCAGGGATTCGTCATCAAGAAGAATAACGCCAATATCATCCACTCGGCTGGCTGGATATAGCGGTGCCCCAACTGTCTGGCTGAAGACAGCATAGCTGTATTCATCAACCGCATCCCCAATGGAATCCGGCTCGATCAGCAAAATAATCGCGGCCAGGGCGACGTTGATTACCCCCCACCACACTGGCTTGAGACGGGCAACTTTGAGTTCTTTTTGTTGCCCGTCGCTACGAAAACTTTCTTGCCCCATTTACATACCGGCCATTTGTCCGGCGGGGGAATTTCCCGCGCACATGGCACGCTGTTGCGGATACCGGGTAACACATCCGATCAGCAGTTCGTTTTCACGTACTTTGTTGCCGCTTGCTTTTACAAGTGGATACAAAAACCGGTAAGTTTCAAGTGGCCAGTCATAGTAGGTCGCAACCTCTTCAACCCGGTTGAACGCCGTTTCGGTATTCCCTAGCGATTTAAGAATCTCGGCCCGCTTCATTTCAACCGGTAACGCAAGAATCTCGCCATTGCCGATAAGGTCAATATTCTGGGCTGCTTTCTTGAGGTTCCCCTGACGTTCGCGAACTTTGGCGAAGGCCCAGCGTGTGTATGGATGACTTGCCGTCGGTCCGCTTACGGCCTGGCGGGCATCAGCTTCAAGAACTCTCAGATCAATTTCACCGTCGTCACTTTCCAAGGTCTGCAAGATTTCGGCGGCTACCCGGTAATTTTCCAAAGTGCGTTTGTTGCGCTTCACGACAGAATCAAACGCGTCTTTGTGAACCATCCTGCTGGCACGCTCCGGCATGTATTCCCGCATACCATAAGCAAATATTTCCTCGGCACGTTCTGCTGCGTCATCATGCTTTGCTGCAAGATTTTGCTGAATTGTGCTGACCGCGTTTCCGAGCTCGGAAAGGAACTGGTTCAGCAGGACATTGTCCTCGCCTTTCGGCTGGAATTGCATCTGAAGAAACAGCTCAAGCTGGTTTCTGGTGACCTGGTAATTTGCACCGAACTTTTCTTCTGCTTCTTTGGCCACTTCAAAATAGCCAGATGCTCCTTTCGGCTGGTAACCGGCTTTCACCATCAAATCCAGTCCAAGATAATCTGCAACCCGCTCCTGGCTCCGATCCCAGTTGGGCAACAAAAGATCACGCAAGATCAAATCACTTCCATACATCTGCCCGGCCTTGCGAAGCAGGTCGCTTTGGTTATTTTCATTCCCAAGCGCAATATCCGCAGCTGTCAAAAGATACGGACGCAGCATGGAAAACAGGTTTTCCGGGGTATGCTGCATCAAGACGTGGCTGTATTCATGGCCAATCAAAAAGGCCAGTTCGTCCTCGCTGCGCAGATATTCGAATGCCGAATGATAAAGAAACACTACACCTTCACGTGCAGCATGTGCGCCCGGTCCGGAATTGCCGATCAAAACGACCTCGGCTTTCGGTGCCCCGACTGGTGCAACGGCAATGATCTTATCCAGTACCCCTTGGGCATAGTCCTGAAGCTCGTTGATCGGGGCCTCACCGATTGACTGGGCCATGACCATAGCTTTCGCCGAATGGATTTCCTCAATCGTATATTTCTTTGCTTCCGGAATAGAAACCGTATCGATCAACTTTCCTTTTTCCGGAATTGAATCCGAAAGAAATTGCATATCTTTGACGCAACCGGTCAGCGTCATCGCGCCAACGACCAGGATCAAACCCAGCTTTTTCATTTTTATTTCCCCTTAGCCGAGACGCAGTCAGCACCCGCGCCCCGCGTCCCCTTACCGCCGAGTGTCCCGATGTCTCCTCCGCAGACGACCGGGCTACGTGCGACTTCTTTGCCCTGCACGACAATCATGTCGTCAGGAATCCAGTAGATTTTCTGTTCATCGAGAAAACGGACTTGGTACGCCCCGAAATTCTTGCTGTCGTGCGAATAGAAAACGACCTGAGCGGGAAAATTTTCCCCCAGGACCATTCGCTCACATTTTCGGGATTCGCCACCAGAATCACACATGACAACGGGGAACGCGGGATGGGTAACAGTGACCCCTCGAATTTCTTCGTTTTGTGCAAAAGCACTGCCAGTGCCAAGCACACATAGAACTGCGGCCACAAAACCAGACCGAATTAGAGCTGTCACCCGAAGTCCCCCCATCATGTATCCCGGATACAACCGGCACATGTGAAGCATCATGCATCTTCGAAAAAGATGATGTAACTGTTCGAAGGGGAACTTATGCTATCCGATCAGATAGTTAGAGGTCTTTCGGATTTCACATAAACCCGAAAAACATCAACTTACCTTGCCGAACTTATCACTTCTAAATTGCAGCTTCGTTTCTTTGGCGTGCCTGCAGCAGCGTCAAAAAGTCGCCTGTCAGCTTTTTGACCGGTGCTGTCCAGTCGTTGGGGTCCTGTTGCCGATAGATCCGCATGGTCGGATACCATGGACTGTCGGCGCGATCGACCATCCACCGCCAGTCGGTTGTGAACAGTTGCAGCATCCAGACCGGAACGCCCAGCGCACCGGCAAGATGGGCCGGCGAACTGTCAATGGTGATCACAAGATCCATTGCCTGCATCAGGGCCGCACTGTCCCCGAAATCATGAATATGGTCGCCAAGGTCGGTCACAAAGGCCTGAAGACCGATCTTTTCGATGTCGCCGCGACGATCATCGATCTGGAAACTGTAAAAGGCGGCCCCTTTGACCGACAGGATCGGCAGCAGCATATCAAGCGGACAAGACCGGTCACGGGGATTGAGTTTCCCGGCCCAGATCAACCCGACCTTGAGAACCGTACCCGGGGTCGGCGCCAGCCGGACCTGTTTGCCAGGCGGCGGCGAAAGATAAGGGTCAGCCGAGATCTTTTGCAGTTCCGCAGCCCCGATCCCCATCACATGCGGCAAGCTCAGAAGCGGGACATGCACATCGAATTCCGGTAACGGGCGGCCTTTTTCAATCAATGTCCCGACACCGGCCACAGTACGCATGATCGGCATCAGTTCCTTGCGACATTCAAGAATGACGTGCCCCGCCTTTTTGGCGACCAGCGGCACAAATCGGGCAAACTGGATCATGTCGCCAAAGCCCTGCTCGGCGCGCAGCAAAACCCGTTTGCCCCGAAGATCGGATTTGCCATCCCATTCCGGTGCAGTATCAAGGGGCCGAATCGGATTGTCCGCCAACTTGCGCCGGGTTTCATACCCGGCCCAGCCATCGGCATAATTGCCCAACGCCAGATGCGCCAACGCCTTGTCCCAGTTGGCGTCGACATAATCGGGATCAATCGCAAGCGCGCGGTCGAAATATTCCAGCGCCTGCTCAAACCGGTTGAGATCGCGATAGACAAGACCGGCATTGAACGTGTGCGACTTGATGCTGTCATCAAGTTCGATGGCCTTTTTATGCGCGACAATGGCCTCGTCAAAACGCATCATTTCACGCAGGCAATTTCCCATATTCGACCACAGTCCGGCATTGTCCGGACGCAGTTCCCCAGCCCGGCGATACGCCAGAAGGGCCGCTTCGAATTTCTTGCTGCGCCGTAACGCAACGCCAAGATTGTTCCACACGTCGGGCTGTTGCGGGTTTTGCCGCAAGGTGGCGCTGTAAAGACGGATCGCATCGTCAATCTGGCCGGCCTGATGGGCCGCCAGTCCACGCTGGAACAGATCATTGATCACACGGCGCCGCTGAATGGCGGCCGCGTTTTCGGCCCCACCATTGGTTCCCGTTGTCCCGGTTGCAGGTTTGGATTTGGTATCACCGCTCGGGGATGCATCGCGCGTGTCGGTATTGCTTTCGGCTTCCTGACTTTTCTGGGAAACAGCAGAATCATCTGCCGGAACTGCCTTAACTGTCTTTTTGGTCGCTGACGATTTGGTGCCTTTTTTGGCCTGTCGCTTTTTCGCCGTTGTCGCAGATTTAGCCATCCTGATCCCCTTGTGCCCCGCATGTTTCCTGATCGGAGCAAACCCGTGCGCGATGACACGGACATCTGACTGCACGCCATGGCCCTATCGAGTCGGCGGCACATCTTCACATAAGCACATTAGTATATTTTACCAAAAATTACCTAACCAATAGCCGTATTTGTCGTTTCAATTCACAGAAACCGAATATTCGCCAAACCCGTCGTTTCTTGTTTCGGGAATGTGACTGTATGGGGTAGCCTCAATCGCAGGAAGAGAAGGTTTTACTCAACTTCTACGTCCCCACACGGTAAAGTGGATAAAATATAAAAACGCAGAATGATCCTGATTCCTTAAGATTCAGGAAAACAGTCTGCCAAGACCTGTCAGGCTTCGTACCAGATCAATGGCGAACTGCGCGACAGTATATCTAGGGAAGCGACTTAAAGCCTTTGAAGGAGTGGGAGACCATAAATGGCTGAACCAAAAAGATCCGGTGCTTCTGTCGGACGAAAAGTTATCTTCGTTATCGTCGCACTTCTGGTCGTGGGCTTTGGCTCCATGATGACCATTCAGACTGTTTCGCAGCACGAAGCCATGCTCGAAATCATGTATAATGAATCGGTCGAAAAAACCGAAATGCTGTCGACTGCAGTCCAGCCAGGTTTCATTGCGATGGATGGTGCGTCCGTCGAAAAAGAATTTCGCAAAATCACCGACAAGGAAGGTTCACAGCTTGCCAGCCTGATCGCGGCCAATCCCGGTGGTGACGCCATTGGCACCTATCAGTCAGAAACCCTGCGCCAACATGATCTTCCTGCCTTGGTCGAGCCCTATCTTGAACAGATCGAAAACAAGGAAGTCGTCAGCTTTATTTCCGAAGATGCGGTCATTGTCGCAGCCCCCATCACCAAGTATTCCAAACGCCGCGATGAAGACCAGTATCGTGGCATGCTGGTGACAGCCTGGTCTCTTGATCGGGTAAATGCCGAAGTCAAACAGGCGGTCATCATCCAGGTCGCCCTAGCTGCTGCGATCCTTGTGGTCCTTCTGGGTGCGACCTGGATTGTGTTGCGCAATCAAATCCTGACCCCGATGGTCAAGATCAATGGTGCGATGCGATCACTTGTTGATGGCGATCTTGATGTCGATGTTCCGGGCGTCGGGCGCAATGACGAAATCGGCGAAATGGCATCGTCTGTTGAAATCTTCAAGGAAAATGCCAAACGCGTTGCCCAGCTTGATCGCGAACGCGAACAGGAACGCGAACGCGCCGAAGCCAAACGCCGTGAAGCCATGGTTGGCCTTGCCGGACGCTTTGAGCAGACCGTCATGGGCGTGGTTGATGGTGTCTCGGGTGCATCCGGTGAAATGCAGCAGGTCGCCCAGACAATGGTTGCCGCAGTCCAGCAGAACGAAGCTGGTTCCCAGGCCGTGGTTGCGGCCGTCGAACAGGCCAATCACAGTGTGGAAACCGTCGCCAGTGCCGCCGAAGAACTGGCCGTTTCGATCCGCGACATCAGTGCGCGCGTCAATGAAACATCCAATATCACCGCCAATGCCAGCACCGAGGCCGTTCGCGTCAACGAAATGGTCCAGGGGCTTGATGTTTCCGCCCAGAAGGTCGGCGAAGTGGTTCAGATCATTCAGGCCATCGCAGAACAGACCAACCTTCTGGCCCTGAACGCCACGATCGAGGCCGCCCGTGCCGGTGACGCCGGCAAGGGCTTTGCTGTGGTCGCCAACGAGGTCAAAAACCTTGCCAATCAGACCGCACGTGCGACCGAAGATATTTCTGCCCAGATTTCCGGTATTCAGGGATCAACCCAGGAAGCTGTCGGTGCGATCGAAGGCATCACCAGCATCATCGCCAATCTGAATGAAATCGCTACCGAGGTCGCAGCCGCGGTCGAGGAACAGGGCCAAGCCACGACCGAGATTTCCAACTCGGTCCAGCAGGCTGTTCAAAGTACGCAGGAAGTGACCAATCACATCCATGAAATGCGTGAAGCCGCCCGCCAGACCGGCGAGGCCGCCCATCAGGTACTTGGTGCATCTGACAAGCTTAACAGCCAATCGGGCACATTGCGCGGTGAAGTCGGCAACTTCCTTGACGAAGTCCGTGCAAGCTAGACCATCTGCCACTGACCCAAAAAACGCCGCCCGGCAATCCGTGGCGGCGTTTTCTTTTACCGGAATTCTTCAGCGCAGCGGATCGCGCTTTTGGGCATTCTCATCAACGCGCATCATCATCAGATCATCCAGATCCTCGTAACCGTGCTGTCGGTAAAGCGGTTGCATATCATCGGTCGCAAGCACCCATCTTTTCACCCGACGAAGTTCGGGATGCGTGTGCAAGGCGTCAAGCATCCGGGCAGCAATCCCGCGCCTGCGAAAGTCGGGATCAACAAACACGTCGGCGACATAAGCAATGGCAATCTGATCACTGACCACCCGCGCAAAACCGACTTGCCGGCCGTCGCAAAAGGCCCCGACCGGAAATGACATTTCGACGGACCGGTCAAATTCGCCACGTGTCCGCCCACCCGACCAATAGGATGACGCGATAAAGCCATAACAATAGGCAAGATCAATGCGCGCGCGGTCCGTACTGATTTCGACTTTGATGTCGGCTGGATCAGTATCGTCGGTCATAAGACAAGCTCCCGGAATGCCAGATGCGGCTATTTCAAATAGACCGCAACACCCAGCGCAATGATCGCCACCCACAGAACAAGCGTCTGGCGCGAAATGCCCGCCGACTTGCTTTGGCCATTACCCGATTTTCCGCGCATGGCTGCCACCGTTTCAGGATGCAGTCGCAACCCCTGATCGGTCAGAACCGAGGATGCTTTTTCCGCAGCTTCAAGCACGCGCGGCAAACGTCGCAACATCGATCCGGCCTGAAGGGCTGCTTCCTTGACCTTGGCTTCCGGGCCAAGGTTTTCACGCATCCAGTCTTCGATCAGCGGACGCGACAGTTCCCACATATTTTCATTCGGGCTGAGGATACGTGAAAGTCCCTCGGCTACGATCATGGTTTTCTGAAGCATCAGAAGCTGTGGCTGGGTTTCCATCCCGAACTGTTCGGTAATCTGGAACAACTGCCCCAACAAGCGCCCGACCGAAATATCGGCCAGTTCCTTGCCCAGGATCGGCTCGCCAATTGACCGGCATGCCTGCTGGAACGTTTCAAGCGACTGGTTGCGCGGAACATAGCCCGCTTCAAAATGAACCTCGGCCACGCGATGGTAATCGCGCGTCAGGAAGCCCAGAAGCATTTCCGCCAGATACAGACGTGTCTGTTTATCAACACGTCCCATGATGCCGAAATCAACAATGCTGACCCGACCGGTTTCATCGACAAACAGGTTGCCCGGATGCATGTCGGCATGGAAAAACCCGTCGCGGAAAACCTGCTGGAAAAACGCGCCCGCTGCCTTGGCCAGAAGGGCTGAACGATCAATTCCCATGCGATCAAGGGCCTCAACATTGTCGATACGCACGCCTTTGACCCGTTCCATGGTCATCACATGTTCGGCCGTTCGTTCCCAATCGATCTGGGGAATGTAATAGGTCGGATCATCTTCGAAATTATCGCGGAATTCCGATGCCGCGGCCGCCTCGAAACGCAAATCCATTTCAAGATGGACACTGTCTTCAAGCGCCTTGACGGTTTCAACCGGTTTCAGGCGGCGCAAGCGCGGCTGCGTCAATTCGACAATTTCGGCAACCCAGTAAAACAGATCAAGGTCACGGGCAAACCGCACCTTGATATCCGGACGCAGCACCTTGACCGCGACTTCACGCCCATCTGTTGTGGTGGCAAAATGAACCTGCGCGATTGATGCTGCTGCAACTGGCGTTTCATCGAACTCGGCAAACAGAACATCAAACGGTTCGGCCAGCTGTTCGGTAATGATCCGTTTTGCAATTTTGGCCGAAAAGGGCGGCAAGCGGTCCTGAAGCGACGACAGATCGGCAGCAACATCATCACCAATCAGATCGGACCGCGTCGCAAGTGTTTGCCCAAGCTTGATGAATGCCGGTCCGAGTTCTTCGAGTGCGCGCGCCAGACGCCGCCCCGGCGGCAACCCGGACCGCCCGGAAAACGGGGCTGTCAAACGGGCAAAAAATGCCAGGATTTTTCCACCCGGCACAAGAGCCAGCGGAAACAGGGCATCATGACGTGCCAGGGTCCGCGCCATGGCAAGCAGGCGAAAGCTGTTTCGGACAAACCGGATCATGCGCCAAGCACCCTCAAACCCGCCAACCGGAATGAATGGCGGCAATCCCGCCCGACAGGTTGCGGTATTTTACCCGCTCGAACCCGGCCGCACGGATCATCGACGCAAAGGTTTCCTGATCCGGGAACTTGCGAATGCTTTCGGCCAGATACTGATACGCTTCGCGGTTCCCCGCGATAAAGCGACCAATTTCCGGCAAAAGCTTGAACGAATAGGTATCGTAAAGCTTATCGAAGCCCGGCACGACGACCTTGGAAAATTCAAGACACTGGAACTTTCCGCCGGGCCGCAAAACACGGAATGCCTCGGAAAGGGCTTCTTCGATGCGGGTAACGTTGCGGATGCCAAATGCAATGGTATAGGCATCAACCGAATGATCGGGCAGCGGCAGTTTCTGCGCATCGCCAACGGTCCAGTTGATGTTTTTCAAAATCCCGTGGTCAGCCGCCCGGTCGCGTCCGACATGCAGCATTTCATAGTTGATGTCGCATACCGTGACCGAACCACCGCCATTTTTCAAAAAGCGGAATGCGATATCCCCCGTACCACCTGCCACGTCCAGAAGCTTCATGTTCGGGCGCGGCTTAAGCTCGTTGATGAACGTGTCTTTCCACAGACGGTGAATACCGCCGCTCATCAGATCGTTCATCAAATCATATTTGGACGCGACAGTGTCGAAAACCTCGCGCACCATGGATGCCTTCTGGCTTTCAGGAACGTCCCGAAACCCGAAGTGGGTTGTGTTTTCGCCGTTTTCGCCCGCGGCAGGGTCTGTATGCTTGCTCATGGTCGGGAAAATAGCGCAGCAATGATTATCCTGCCAGTGGAAAGCCATCGGAAATCGCAAATATCCTGTCGATATGATGCAGTTTCTGCTAAGTGACTCAGACGCACCAATTGTTTGCCGTGCGAATTAGAGTGACGACAAGACAGGATACCCCGATGAGCTGCATGGTCAAAATCTGTGGAATCAACAGCGAAGATGCCCTTATCGCGGCCATGAGTGCCGGGGCAGATGCATTGGGATATGTGTTCTTTCCACCAAGCCCGCGGCACATATCGCTTAAGGGTGCCAAAACCCTGACCGAACGCGTCCCCAACAGCATCCTGAAAGTCGGCCTGTTCGTCGAAGCCGGTGACGAGGCACTTGAAAATGCGATCACGGCCGGAAGCCTTGATGTCATTCAGCTCCATGGCAAGGAAAGCCCCGAACGCGTCGCAGCGGTCAAGGAACGTTTCGGTCTCAAGGTGATGAAAGCCATTTCCGTAAGTACCGCCGATGACATCGAAAATGCCAAATCCAACTATGACGGCGTTGCCGATTTCCTGCTGTTTGATGCCAAACCACCCAAAGACAGCGTTCTGCCCGGTGGCAATGCCGTGTCTTTTGACTGGACGTTGCTGACCGGTCAGAACTTCACAAGTGACTGGATGCTTGCCGGTGGTCTTGATCCCAATAACGTCGCCGAAGCCGTCGAGATATCCGGTGCGCCATGGGTAGACGTCTCATCAGGTGTCGAAAAATCCAAGGGTGTAAAAGACGCCCGGAAAATTGCCGATTTTGTCCGCGCGGCAAAAGGCTATTGATCACCGAATTGATCAGGGCCGGAAAATAAGGCCCTGATAATTTAACCATTTCTGAAGCGATTGGCGCAAAACTCACCTGGCAATCAATACTCTATTGCCGGATCGGGCTTGCGCGACATGACAGCGACTCTTCGTTCAAAGACACATAAATTGCTCCATGGTGTTGAACGCCATTCGCGCCTTTCCCTATTCGTTCACCTGATTCTGGCCAGTGCGATTGTCATCAATGTCGTGTCGGTGATTTTTGACTCGGTCCACGAACTGGCCGAAAGATACTATCTGCAATTCGCCATCATCGAGATCGTTTGCACCCTGATCTTCACCGTCGAATATGCATTGCGGGTCTGGTCCGCCCCCGATGACGAACGTTTCAGCGGCCGCCCGTGGGCACGCCTGCGCTATATGTTCACGCCGATGGCGCTGATTGATCTTCTGGCGATCCTGCCGATCCTTCTGTGGTTCTTTACATCCGTCGATTTGCGATTTGTGCGGATCATCCGGTTGCTGCGTTTACTGAAATTCACCCGCTATTCCACCGGGCTGGAATTGATGTTGCTGGTGTTTCGACAGCAATTGGGCATTTTTGGTGCCGCCAGCGCCGCACTGGCCTGTATGCTGGTATTCAGTGCCGGTGCGATCTATGTCGCCGAACACGAAGCCCAGCCGGACGCCTTTGGCAACCTGCTTAAGGCATTGTATTGGAGCGTCATTACCCTTGCCACGGTCGGTTATGGCGACGTTGTGCCAATCACACCGTTTGGCAAATTCCTGGCCAGTGTCATTTCCCTTACCGGGATCGGGATTGTTGCGGTTCCGGCCGGTATTCTGGCATCGGCTTTCAACGCGGAATTGCGACGCCGCGAAAATGAATACCGTCATCAGGCCACCCGTCAGCTGATGGGCAAACGTCTGACCGAACGCGTTCGCCACAAACTGAAATCCCATCAGGAAGAACTCGGGATCAGTGACGAACAGGCCCAATCTGTTCTTGATGACATCCGCGACGTTCACCGCAATGAAAGTGACGAGATTCTTACCTGTCCGCATTGCCATCAGCCCCTGCACATGGAACTCAAAGAGGCAGAAGGCAACAGCTCGACGCAAAAGCCTTGACGCCGGGAAATTTTGCGCACATGGTTTGAGGCATGAAAACACATGGCATGAACCCGATCCGTATTTCCAATCGTTGGTGGTGGCTCGCTTAAGCGGGCGGCCAATACACATGCCCTGAACATACCGGCCGCCTCATTCTTGCAGGCGGCTTTGTGTTTTCAGACTTCCCTTTTTCCTGATCATCACATGGCTCCTGCGGCACAAGGCCCCAAAAGGAGTATCTGAACGTGACGACCCCAATTCAGGAAACCGGCATTTCCGACGATCAGGCCGAATACCGATATACCACTGATGGCGGTGTTTCGGTCATTCGTCGCATGACCACCATTGGTTATGAGAACGCCACCGAAGGCCTGATTGATGCCCTTGATCAGACCAAGGGCGTGCTTCTGTCTTCAAGCTATGAATTCCCGGGTCGCTATTCACGGTGGGATATGGGGTTTGATGCGCCGCCACTTGAAATTGTCGGGCGGGAACGCGGTTTCGCGGTTCGGGCCTTGAATGACCGCGGTCAGGTCCTGCTGGATGTGATTTCCGACATTCTGGGAAGCCATCCGCATGTCGACAGCATCACCGATGGCGAAGACGGCCTTTATGGCGTAGTCAAAAAGCCCGCCTCATGGTTTGCCGAGGAAGAACGCAGTCAGCAACCAAGTCTGTTTTCGGTCGTCCGCGCGCTGCGCGATCTGTTTGGTCACAAGGGCGATGAACGGCTGGGGCTTTATGGCGCGTTCGGCTATGATATCGCGCTTCATTTCGAACAGATCAACCTGACACAGGACCGCCCGTCCGATCACAAGGACATCCACCTGTTCCTGCCCGACCGTTTGGTCACCGTCGATCATGCGTCAAAAATCGCCACCCGGATCGAATACGAATTCATCACCCCTGACGGGCACAGCACGGCCGGCCTGCCCCGCAATTCCCAGCCCCATCCACCATCGCGCGGCAACAATGCCATTGTCGAAAATGACATGAAAACCGGCGAATATGCCGCCATCGTCGATGAAACCAAGCCCCGCTTTGCCCGTGGCGAACTGTTCGAAGTTGTCCCCAGCCGCGTTTTCAGAACCCCTTGTGCCACCGCACCTTCGGAAATTTTCCGCCGTCTTAAACGCCGCAACCCGGCCCCTTACGGCTTCCTGATCAATCTTGGTGACGGGGAACATCTTATTGGTGCATCGCCCGAAATGTATGTCCGGGTCAAAGGGCAGCGCATTGAAACCTGTCCGATTTCCGGCACGATTGCGCGCGGTCGTGACGCGATCGAGGATGCCGAAAACATTCGCACATTGCTTAATTCGACCAAGGATGAGTCGGAACTGACGATGTGCACCGATGTTGATCGCAATGATAAGGCCCGCGTTTGCAAACCGGGCAGTATCCGCATTCTTGGTCGCCGCCAGATCGAAATGTATTCACGCCTGATCCACACGGTCGATCATGTCGAAGGCCGCCTGCGTGACGGGTTTGATGCGCTTGATGCCTTTCTGACCCATTGCTGGGCCGTTACCGTGACCGGTGCCCCCAAACGTGCAGCCATGCAGCATATCGAAGCCGTCGAACGCAGTGCGCGCGCATGGTATGGCGGGGCGATTGGTGCGGTTCTGTGTAACGGTGATCTCAATACCGGATTGACCTTGCGCACGGTACGCCTGAAACAAGGTGTCGCCGAAGTTCGCGCCGGTGCCACCTTGCTCTATGATAGTGAATCAGACGCGGAAGAAGCCGAAACCGTCCTTAAGGCATCGGCAATGATTGATGCCGTTACCCGCGATGCCAAGGATGAAGTCACCATCGACCCGGCAAGCTCGGGCATTGGCAAACGCGTTCTTTTGATCGATCACGAAGACAGCTTCGTGCAAAACCTTGCCAGCTATATCCGCACAACCGGTGCCGAAACACTGACACTTCGTCCCGGCTTCCCGGACGAGGCATTTGATGATTTCAAACCCGATCTTGTGTTCCTGTCACCAGGTCCCGGCCGTCCCGATGATTACCATCTGCGCGACAGCATCGAACGCGCCCTTGCGGCCGGCTTGCCAGTCTTTGGTGTATGTCTTGGATTGCAGGGAATTGTCGAATTTTTCGGCGGGTCACTTGGTCAACTTGTCACACCGATGCATGGCAAACCGTCAAAGGTGAAACTCGATACCACCGATCCGCTGTTTGACGGATTGCCCGAAGACATTGTTGTCGGCCGGTATCATTCCCTGTTTGCCAAGGCGGCTGAACTACCTGCGGACCTGAAGGTGACGGCGCGAAGTGACGATGGCGTGATCATGGGCATTCGTCACAGCAGCCTTCCGATCAGTGCCGTACAATTCCATCCGGAAAGCCTTCTGACCCTTCAGGGCGATGTCGGAATGCGGATGATTGCCAACCTGTTGCGCAATCCGCATGGCACCCGCCCCGGCGCAGAAGAAACGTCGGACACCATGACTTCGGATATCAAGGCAGCTTGATTCCTGCACCCGATCTGCGCTGTGTCACCCCCCCCCTTAAGACACAATCGCGCAGATCACAAAGCGCAACGGCCGTGCTCCTCCCTCGCGGCCGTTGCTTTTTTATCTGTATGTCTGACTGTGTTTGGATCAGGCGTCATCATCATCGAGTGTGCCGTCAATCACCGAATAATCGGGTGGCGGTGCCTGACGGAATTTTTCCGGGTCCCCTTTGCGCTTGTCACGGGTCCGCGAAATCCAGCCACCATAATGGGCTTCGGGTTTCGGTTCGGTCGGCGCACCGGCACGCACCGGACGCGGCGCAAACCGGCCCAGACTGATCAGGCGGTCATACATCACGATATTTGCCGCAATCGCGACATTCACACAGAAGCTCATCGGGATCTTGATGATGAAATCGCATTTTTCCTGCATTTCATCGGACAGATTGCCGCGTTCCGGACCCAGGATATAGGCCGCCTGTGACGGATGCTTGAAGCTTGGCAGCTCGATCGCATCGGGGGTCAGTTCAATGCCGACCATCCGGCACCCTTGCGGCAGGAACAGGTTGTCATGATCCGGAAAATGGTAATAGGGCATCTGTTCGCCCGACTTTGATGTATCGGTGATGTTTGAACGTTCCTCGCGGAAGTCCGCATCAACCGTAAACGCAAAGCTTGCGCCAAAGGCATGGGCGGAACGAAACAGGGTGCCCACATTCAAAGGCTTGCTTGCCCCTTCAATTCCAATCCCGAAATAGCCGCGCATATCTTCCTCCGTGCCGCACGTCACGCCGCATTCGGGCCGGTGCGAAATCAACTCCATGACAAGACAAGGGGTCCATACCCCACCGGGGCTATACCCCCATGCGCCAGATAAGGCAAGCAAACCGCCCGATAAACCCGTCAGACGACCGCGCTGTTTTCATCCATCTTGTGGTTTTATGGAACAACACGCCCACAATTTCGTTCTTAAAGTCATACGGCAATTGCCACTATTACGAGCAACCCCGAAAGCAGGAGAACCCGATGAATTGGGATCAAATTGCTGGTCGCTGGAAACAGGTACGCGGTCACGTCAAACGCGAATGGGGCCGCCTGACCGAAGATGATGTCGACCGCGTTGATGGACAGCGTGAAAAACTGGTGGGCCTTATTCAGGAGGCCTATGGCATTGAACGTGAAGAAGCCGATCGTCAGATCCGCAACTGGTTCTCGCGCCTTTAAACCGGTCTGAAGCCACACAGATT
This sequence comes from Thalassospira sp. CH_XMU1420-2, assembly GCF_037029325.1. NCBI lineage: Bacteria > Pseudomonadati > Pseudomonadota > Alphaproteobacteria > Rhodospirillales > Thalassospiraceae > Thalassospira > Thalassospira sp. CH_XMU1420-2. Next base: position 301,132 of record NZ_JAYMEG010000004.1, on the reverse strand, counting down.
TATTCGCCCGCATGGATCGCTTCAGGCTTGATCCTTGCGGGCGAAACTGTTTTCTATGGAATCAATCATTAACGATCCCACCCAGGAATTTCATGCCCGTCAAATCCCCCTGTATCGGTATTTGCGTCCTTGATGCCAAGGCTGGTTATTGCACCGGTTGCTTTCGCACCGGTGACGAGATCGGCGCATGGATGGGGCTGAGCGACGGCGAAAAAAAACGTGTGCTTGCCAAATCAAAGACACGGAAAAAGTCACATCAAAACATCCGCCAAAAACAGACAGGCTCCTGATAAGAAGCAAAACCTGTTTTTGATGTGTCCTTGGACGTTCGGGCGCCCCTGCCATGTACGCGAAGACGGAAATCTGCGATAATTTCACATCCGTTTCATGCGCCGTGACAAGGTAGATTTCCATGTCCCAGATCACACCACCGCCACCACCATCCGCCAGTGCATTGCGCCAGCTTTGCCGTATTGCTGATCAGGCAACATTGGCGACAATTGCCCACGATCATAAACAGGTCACTGACGGCTGGCCCGTGACCTCGATGGTTGTCCCGGTCATTGATATTGACGGAACACCATTGCTGCTGATTTCCGATCTTGCCGATCACACGCGTCATATCCGCGCAGATAACCGGGTCTCACTGTTGTTTTCGCCCACCCCACCTGCGCAATCGCAGGACCAGCAGACCGGCGCGATCCAGACAGACAGCGCGCGGCTGACACTTTTTGGCAAAGCTGTTGCTGATCCCGCCCCCCATACCCGTGCGCGCTATTTGCGCGAACAGCCCGATGCCGGTCAGTATGCCGACTTTGCCGATTTCGCCTTTTACCGGATCGCGGTCGACGCAATTTATTGGGTCGGGGGATTTGGCAAACAGCGCCGCCTGAAAGGCGATCAGTTCATCGTTCCCGATTGTCACCCGCTCGTCACCGGCCATGACGGCATTGTCAGCCACATGAATGCTGACCATCTTGATGCTATTGCCGACATTGTTGCCCATTTCACGTCCCACGATCCCTCAATCGGCTGGACAATGCATTCGATTGATTGTGACGGCATGGTTCTGGCCTGTCACAAACCCGAACAGCCACCGATCAGAATCGACTTCGCACGCACCATCCATTCACCGGGCGAAGCGCGCGATATTTTGGTCGAAATGTGCAAAAAATCGCGCGCATAAGTCGGACCATTTGTATTCCGAAAATTTATTGCTTCGACCCTGAACATGGAATTTTCGCAAACGCAAAAGTCGCTACGTTTTCCTAGGTATTAGGCAAAAGGACCGGTTGCTTTTAAGACACCTTTGTAACAATATGTCTCAACACAACGATTTCCCACAAATTGTTGTGTAAATTAGGATATTAACCCCCAGCTCTTTTAATTCCCACCAGGAGAGATTCGTGCTGCAATCAGGACCCGTTGTCAGCCGTGTAGGCCTTGAAACTCATGGCCTCAAAAACCTTGGCGCCGTTCACTGGAACCTCGACGCTGCCGGCCTTTACGAACATGCGATCCGTCGCAATGAAGGCAAGATCGCCAAGGGTGGTGCATTTGTCGCACTGACCGGCGAACATACCGGCCGTTCCCCACAGGACCGTTTCGTTGTCGAAGAAGAAAGCACCAAGGCAGATATCGATTGGGGCGATGTAAACCGCCCGGTCAGCCCGGAAGTATTTGAGCGCCTCTATCAGAAAGTGCGCGCATATTTCCAGGGTACCGAACTGTTCGTCCAGGATTGCTATGCCGGTTCTGATCCGCGTTTCCGTCTTCCGGTTCGTGTGATCAACGAAAATGCATGGCACAACCTTTTTGCGCGCAACATGTTCATCCAGCCGCAGAAAGAAGAACTTCGCGATTTCGCACCGGAATTCACCATCCTTCATGCTCCGGGCCTTCAGGCTGATCCGGAAGTCGATGGCACCCGTTCCGAAGTTTTCGTGATGGTCAGCTTCGAACGCAAAATGGTCATCATCGGCGGCACCTGGTATGCCGGCGAAATGAAGAAATCGATCTTCTCGGTTCTCAACCACATCCTTCCGGCCAAAGGCGTCATGCCGATGCATTGCTCGGCCAACATGGGCAAAGACGGCGACACCGCCATCTTCTTTGGCCTGTCGGGCACCGGCAAAACCACGCTTTCGGCGGATGCGTCGCGCACCCTGATCGGTGATGACGAACATGGTTGGGGCGAAGACGGCGTCTTCAACTTCGAAGGCGGTTGCTATGCAAAGGTGATCAAGCTTTCGCGTGAAGCGGAACCGGAAATCTTTGCCACCACCGAGCGTTTCGGTACCGTTCTTGAAAACGTTGTGATGAACAAGCAATCGCGCGAGCTTGACCTCGACGATGCCCGTCACACCGAAAATACCCGTTCTTCCTATCCGATCGAATTCATTCCGAATGCCTCGGAAACCGGTCGTGGTGGTCATCCGAAAAACATCATCATGCTGACCTGTGATGCCTTTGGCGTTCTGCCGCCGATCGCAAAGCTGACCTCGGCACAGGCGATGTATCACTTCCTGTCAGGTTACACCGCCAAGGTTGCCGGCACCGAAAAAGGTGTCAAGGAACCGACCGCGGCGTTTTCCGCCTGCTTTGGCGCACCGTTCATGCCGCGTCATCCGTCCGTTTATGCCAAGCTGCTTGGTGAACTGATGGAAAAACACGAAGCCAATTGCTGGCTCGTCAATACCGGCTGGTCCGGTGGCGGCTATGGCGTTGGTTCGCGCATGAAGATCGGTTACACCCGTGGTCTTCTGAATGCGGCCCTGAATGGCGAATTGGAAAATGCCGAATTTGCGACCGATCCATATTTCGGTCTGGCATATCCGACCGCATGTGGCGATATCCCGGCAGAAGTTCTGAACCCGCGTGAAAGCTGGAGCGACAAGGCAGCCTACGACAAGGCCGCTGCCAACCTGACCGGTCTGTTCGAAAAGAACTTCGCGAAGTTCGAAGAACATGTCACCGACGATGTCCGCGAAGCCGCAATCCGCAGCAGCGCAGAAGTCAAAGCAGCCGAATAATCCGCTGTCGACATATTGCAAAAAGGCCGGTCTTTGCACCGGCCTTTTTCATTTCCGTGCCGATCTGCCATGTTGATTTCCAGATTGATTTGACCTGCCTGATCTAACGCAATTCCTGCCGACAAGAGAAATAATACATTGCGCCCAAAGCGTGATATCATCTTGAACTTGTTTAAGAATGGCAGATCTTTGAAACCGGAATCTACATGCGCATAGCAGCATATTTTCCCAAGAATTTACGTCACCGGATCACTGATTGTGCCACCGGCAAGGACCGGCTTAAAAATTGGATCAATGCGATCACTGCACTTTTTGCCGTGACCCTGATATCGATCAGCACCATTGCATCTGCGCAAAACACTCTAATCCCCCCGGCAGGCAACCACGAAACCATCACCCTTGCCTGCAATCCGTTCCCACCGGCCAAAATCGCCGACAAGGCAACCGAACCCGGCTATGACGTTGAAATTCTTCGGGCCGCGTTTGCCACACGCAACATCACGTTGCTGACGCCATTTTACCCCTGGAAACGCGCCTATTTCCTTGCCAGAACGGGGCAGGTCGACGGACTGTGTTCCTGTAGCTACCTGCCGGAACGCGAAGCGGACTTTCTGTTTTCCGATATCCTTGGCCATGTACGCGTTGCCATCTATTCCACCCGGGACGAGGTTCTTGGATCTGTTGAAACCCTTGCCGATGCGCGCGACATGACCGTCGGGGTGGTAAACGGCTATAACCTTGAAACGGCGGCACGCAAGGCCGGCCTTGATATCATCATGGCCAACAGCGAAACCACACTGGTCAATCTTTTGCTGTCCAAGCGACTGGACGCCGCCCTGTCATTTCGGGCCCCAATGGATTATGTGCTCAATGTCGGTAAAAGTGGTGCGACGGATATCGACAAAATCAAAAGCAAAATCCTGTCAAACGATCCGTATTATTCCTGCATCTCGCGTACAACCGAACATGCCAGTTTGCTTTTGGCCCAACTTAACGTCGGGCTTTCCACCATTCGCAAAAATGGCCTGTATGACAAAATCCTCGCGAAATACGGGATATTGTCCGAAGCATCGCAGTAAAATCGACATTTGATCCGGAATTCCGTGCAAGAATCCGAAATCCCCAATTAACGCAAGTATTCGAACAACGACATGTCGGTAATCTGTGCTGTGATCGAATAGGATGCTTCAAGCTGGATCGAAAGCGTTTCAAGCGTCACAACAGCTTCGGCCAGATCAACATCGGCCAGATTGGAAACCGTTCCCTCGGCCGCCAGTTGAAAATCGGTATGCATATCGACCACCGCTTCAAGCTGATCCTGGGTGTAGGACACCTGATTTTGCAATTCTGACAAACCGGCTGCTGCTGATTCAATCAGTTCCATCGCCTCGGTCAGGGCGGCTTCATCCACCGGATCGGTGCTGGCATTTGCCGCAAGGTTCAAGGCCCGCAATGCCTGTTCGAACGCATCTTCCTGTGCGGTAATCCCGTATTCGATTGTCGTGCCGTCCGCGACCTTGGCCGATGCAATATCACTGTTACCGGAATAATAGCTCAGATCTGTGGTCGACGGGCTGGTGATCACCGCATAATCGGCGGTATCAACCGAAACTGGCGCCGTATCGGATGCCGACCCGGCATAGATGTAACGACCTTCATATTGGGTGTTCAAAAGCGACGCAAATGTCTCAAGTGCGGCACCAGCAGACTCATTGATGCCGTATGCTTTGTCTGTCCCGGTACTTAATGCACCCGACAAATCCGACGTCATTTCAGTCAAAAGATCGACCATGTCATTTAACGTCGAATAATAGACTTCAACACGTGTCTGGATTTCCTCGGCAATGTCGGCATAGGCCGCGGCCTCGGAAATTTCCGCACTCAGGGTCGCAATAACATAGGCATTATCCGCAACCCCGGCATAGGAATCCGATTTGACCCCCGAACTGGATTGTTCGGTGGCCTCTGCCAGTTGCGACTGTACCGATCGGATCTGGCTTAGCATATTCTGTTGCATTGCGGCTGTGGAAACGCGCATTTTCTGATCCCTTAACTGACCGCCTCAAGCAATGTGTCCATAAGCGACTGGGTAATTTCCAAAATCGCCGCGGCGGCCTCATATGCACTTTGAAGATTGCTAAGTGTCAGTGCCTCTTCATCGGTGTTGACGCCGTACTGGTTGGAAAAACTTTCCACCAGCTCCTCATAGGCACTGGTCGCAACGCTGGCCTCGGTCTCGGCACTTGATGCCTGTTGGGCGACATCTGACAGAATTTCAGCCGCATAATCTGACAATGTTGTTTTGGTCGAGCCAAGATTACCTGCGGCGTCAAAACTGATATTCTCGTCAAAAAGGTCGGCCAGTGCTTCGGCAACATCGGAACTGCCCGATGAAATGACACTGTCACCGACTGCCAGTGTCGCATCGTCCGATCCAGACCCCACCGGCAGCCTGCTGGTATCGTCAAGCCAGGCTGAATTGACCGAAATATTGCCTGCATCGGTTCCGGTGAACATGTCGTTCAGTCCGAAATAATCCGAAAATCCCTGATCATCTGCACCGACACTGGCATCCATATTGATAATCGAAACACCGTAATCATCATCCGATGCCGCGATCTCAAGGGTCCCGTCACTGCCGACCGACGCATCCAGATAGGTCGAACTGTTGATCGCATCGACCAGATCCTGAACCGTTGTGATTGTGCTCAGATCAATCTCGATGATTTCAACGGCATTGCCGTCCTCGTCGGTTGCTGCCAGGCGCACCGTACCGGTTCCCGAAAACGCATCGGTCAGATCAACCTCTTCTGATCCGACCAGTTCGCTTGGCGCGGGATATGCTGTGCCAAGATTGGTAACCGCGTTGATGCTGTCCATCAATGTGGTCGCAAGATTATCAAGCTCTTCCTGGATGTCAGGAAGCGTTTCATCACGCAACTCGATCAGACCGCCCAGACTGCCGCCTGAAATGCTGTCGGTGATCGAAGTGCCATTTACCGTGATGTCGGCAAATGTCGTGTCCGAGGTCACGGTTCCGACCGCGTTATAGGACAGCTCCTGAACCTGACTGCCAACCACGAGCGTCCCGCCGATATAGATCTGGGTCGTGTTTGATGAGTCGGTGTAGTAGCTGATATCGACCAGTTCCGATAGCTCGTTGATGGCCTGCGCGCGGGCATCTTCGAGTTCGCTGGTGGTCAGCGTGGTGCCGTCGGTTCCGCTGAGCTGATTGTTATAGGCATGAATTTCATTCAACAGATCATTGATCTGATCGACAGTGTCTTCAATCGACTGGTCGGCACTCGCACGCTGATCCTGCACGGACTGTGAAAGGTTGTTCAGCTCGTCTGCGATTGCGTTGGCTTCGCTGAGCGTGGTTGATTTCTCGGACTGGCTGTCGGCACTGACGGCCAATGCCGCAATTGCGGTTTCAAGGTCCGCAATCAGGGTCGAAATCGACCCGTCATCGCCGACATCCCCGAACTGGCTCGCCACCATATTAAGCGGATCTGAAAAAACCGATGCATAGCCGCTTTCAGATGCTGCTTCGCTGATCGATTTCAAAAGGTAACTGTCCACGGTCGATCCGACGGACGTCACTGTGACACCCGTTGATGCACCGGTCGTCACACTGCTGGAAAGGCTGAGTGACTTGGCTGTGTATCCGTCGACCGACGCATTGGCGATATTTTCCGAAGACACACTGATCCCGGCCTGACTGGTTTGCAGGGCACTAAGCGCGGCTGATTGTGCGGCACGGATCGACATGGCTGTGACCTATCGGATCTGATCGGTTGATAAAAAGATCGAAAATGGTGACTTACATTTTCATGCTGAAGATTTTCTGGGTTGCCTTGCCCTGCAGGTCCCCCTGCTGGTCATAGGATGTTGCCCCGTCCCCGGCCGTCGCCGCCCAGCCCGCACGAATGCGTTTCAGGCACGCTTCGCGCTTTGCCTTAAGGCGAATGTTATTGCGATTGAGCTTTTCGCGAAGCGCTTTGACCATTTCAAAATCAACGATCACCCCGGCATGCGGCTGGCCTGCCTTGGCGGTGCGCTGGTTGGCAAGTTCGCTGTGCAATTCTTCTTCAAGAAGGGTCTTTTCGGCCGTGATATCAGGCAAAAGATTATATTGCGCCTGATCAAGGATCCGCCATTCCACATCCAGAAGATCGCCAAGGCGGGTCATTATGCTGGTGATCTTGTCATCATCCTTTGGCATCGACAGATCGCCAGCCGGGTTTGCGTTAAGTACGGTCATCTCGGCCTCGCCTTAGTTCACGGAAGAAATCAGGGTGTCATACATGTCGCTGGTGGTCGAAATGACCTGGGCGGCGGCCGAATAGGCCTGCTGTGCGACAATCATCTTTGAAAACTGGGATGTCGTATCAACCGTCGAACTTTCCAGCGAATAGTCCGCAATCGTTCCGGTACCGCCATCGCCCGGCGTCTTGAGAACATAAGTCCCCGACGTATTGCTTTCCTTGTAAACGGTGTCGCTATAAGCCGTCAGACCGTCTGCATTGGCAAAGTCGGCCAGCACAATCTGATAGACCGGTTCGCTGACACCATTGTCATACGTCACCGACACCACACCATCGTCAGAGATCGAGATTTCGGAAATCTCGGAATAGTTCGATCCGTTCTGATCGACGGAATAAAGCGTCATGTCGCCGTCTTCATCATCCGACGCATATTGCTGCAAACCGTCATTTTTGCCGGCTGTGCCCATGTCGGTAACGATGGTGCTGTCAGACGCACCGGTCGTCCAGCCGGTCACGGTCAGTGTGGCGCTGTCGGTCACATCGTTGCCACCGCCATCTTCGATCGATTCCAGTTCACCATCGGAATTGAACGTAATGGTCAGCGGCCCGCCAGACGTCGTGCCCGTAACCGTGGTCCCGTCTGACGTCAGCACCGGATCGGAATAATCAAGTTCCCACTCGTTCGCGGCAGTCTTTGTATATTCATAGGTAATGGTGTGGCTGGTACCCAGGCTGTCAAAGACCTCAACATCGATCGAGAAACTGTCACCGACTTCCGCATCCGCAGGCAGGTTGGCGACAATTGATGTTTCTGTCGTAGCCTCGGCGGTGCCGGTCAGGTTTTCAAGATTGATGGTGGTCAGGGCAGAAGTACTGGTCGGCACCGTCCCCGATGCGGGCTCGCCATCGGAATTAAGCGCATACCCCATCAGGTAATAGCCCGAGCTATTCACAAGATCGCCGTTTGAGTCCGCGGAAAAATCACCGGCACGGGTGTAATAGGTATCCCCGTTACCATCGGTCACGACAAAGAAGCCGTCACCCGAAATCGCAAGACTGGTTGCAGTGGAATCCGATTCAATCAGGCCCTGCGACGAAACATTGGTCAGGGTCGTGGTCGTTACACCGTTGGAATACCCCTGGGTGGTCGATCCCGGTGTCGTCACCAGCGATGAAAATGACGCGCTGCTGTCTTTGTACCCGACAGTTTCACTGTTTGAGATATTGCCAGAAATGATGCCAAGCGATGTCGATTGTGCATTCAGACCTAAAACGGCGGAATTCAGGGCGCTATTGAGGCTCATGGTTTTGATCCTTTGTTTCAGGAAACTGTTTGCGTGCCCTGTACATCCGAGATCGAAACATCGACCCCGTTTACGTACAGAACGGCTTCGTCACCGGTCAGGTCGAGTGCCGACACCACACCGGTCATAAGGATTTCGGAATCAACGGAATTGCCATTGGAATCAACGGCACTGACCGACAGGGTGTAGGTCCCCGATGTCAGCGTTGCGCCATCATCGGTGGTGCCATCCCAGATGAAGTTGTTGCTGCCTTCAGATCCGGTTTCGGTCGTTTCATAGACAACATTGCCGTCTTCGTCGGTCACGGTGACCGTGACACTTTGGGCGTCATCTTCAAGGACGTAGTACCATTCGGCTTCGCCATCCTCGAGCGGGGCGGTATCGCCAATGGCAACAACATCGGTTCCGAGATAGGCCTGTGCCGCACTGTCATCGACAACCCCCTGAAGTGCCGTCAGCGATTCAGAAAGATTGGAAAGAAGCGCGTTATTCTGTTCAGCCAGTTCAAGCTGTTCGAATGTCGCAAGCTGATCTGTGATATCCGACACGTCTTCCGGGTCGGTAGGATCCTGATTCTGCAGCGTCGTCAGCAGCAAGGTCATATAGGTTTCATACGTCGAGTCATCGCTCGTCGTCGTGCTGGACGTGCTGCTGCCCGACGATGACGTCGAGGAAGTCAGGCTGTCATATGTCAGGCCACTGAGAAAACTCATCACCAACTCCGGGCAAGAACAGTTTAAGGCGTCTATGTTCATTGCACGGGGGGGGGGCGCGAAAACTGGCGCAGAAAGTTTCCGTTTTGACGAAATAAAAAAAGGGATGCGATCGCATCCCTTGATTTTCACCGGTATTCTATTGCCGTCTTGGTGGCGGCGGCAATTCGCCAGGGCCCATCAAAATCATTTGCCGACGATCTTTGGGCGACAGCTTGATCGCCGCATTGGCCATATGACCAAGGATCGCGCTCAAATCATCGCCAATCGCCTCGCGCAACCCGGCATAGGCTTCCCTGATCTCGGCTTCGGTGGCATCGGGACGATCGAGCGTCTCGCGCAGTTCCACCGTCAAAAGGAACGGGCTTGGCCGACCTTTGATGTCGTTGATCACACCATCAAATTCAGCATCGAAAATAACCTTGCCTTCCGGGCTAAGCCGACTGCGCACATTCTTGAGCATACGCACACCGGGCGGCTCATTTTCAAAGGCAGGCGGGGGCGGTGGTGGCATGAAGAAATGAAACATCGAAAACCCGCTAACCAGGTTTCCGGCAAGCGCACCAGCCAAAAACAGATTGATCGCCAGTGACGCCCACATCACTTTGCGCATGGATGACACGCGGCGGAATGCAAAGCTCATTGCGGCTGCACTCCTTGTGCTTGATCGGATTTTGTCATTTCCGGCTTTTGAAGGTCATCGGGGTTGGTCATCTGATCAATCACATAAAGATGGTTTTCCAGAAGATCGATCATCTCGACCTCGTCAGCCTGTGCGGTGACCTGTTGACCTTCCTGTACGGTCATCGCGACCCCGAATGCAAATCCGGCCAGCACACAGACAACCATCCCGACACCCGAAAACACACCACGCCCCAATTGATAAAGCGTACCCTTGGCCCGGCCGCCATAATGCGCACCGTCACCTGTGATCGCCTGATTAACCGGCGATGTTGCGGACTTGGCGGGATAGGTTTTGCGCGCCGGGCTTTCTCCGGTGGGCGCAGCACTTGCCGCACTCAGATGGGCGCGCGAACGCGGGCGATCATCAATTGTCGCAAAGGATTGGGCGGGATCGGTTTCCGAATTGTCGCGGGCATCGCCACTTTTGGCCTCTTGGGCCTCAATGGCGGCAAAAATATCGTCAATGGCCTTGTGTTTGCCCAGCGGCAACGGATCATCAGACAGCAAATCTTCGACAGAGCGCAGCGATTTCAGCATTTCTGCCGCTTGCGCATCCTGTGCGATCAGAACGTTTGCTTCACGACGCAACGCGTCTGGCCAGGACGCCAAATCCCAACCGTACTGATCCAGTAATTCTTCGAAACGCTCGATTTTCACAGCACACCGCTTTTTCATAGGACGAACTTACCTGTTCGAACAGAACGTAAAACTAATCGTATATCAGATCGTTTTCAACTCTTCACGTAAACGCTTGCGCGCCCGTTTCAACAGAGATTCCATAGCATTGACCGAGACCCCCATAATTGACGCGGCTTCCTGATTGGATAATTCACGGTCGTAAAACAAATTAATGGCAATTTGTTGTTGGTCGGACAATTTCTTGATTGCAAGTCGCAGACGCTTGAATTCCTGATGCTGGGCAAGCCGGTCAACCGCCGACATGGCTTCATCGGGTACCTCGTCAAGTTCGGCACCATCGACAAACTGGGGTTTGCGCTTGATGTCGATAACCCGGTTCACTGCAACCCGGTAAAGCCAGGTCTTGAAAGTCGCCCCGCCATCGGCCCGCCACTTTTCCCGATGCAGCCAGACACGTACAAAGACATCCTGTGCCACATCTTCGGCGTCTCCGCCGGTCAGGCCCATGCGACGCGCGATGCCTACAATCCCGCGGTAATACCGTTCGACCACCACGCGATAGGCCCGCTTGTCGCCCTGAACCATACGGGCAACAAGACTGTTGTCATCAAGTTCGGACAGAACCTCACTGACAGCTGGAATGTCTGACGTATCAGAGCTTGTCGGCACTGCTCCGCGAAGACCTACACTCAAATGTCCCTCACAACACTGTTCCGATCATCGTCTGCCCTGATTGGGCCTGAACAGTCCTACTTGGATCGACTTTCGAGAATTTTTCCCATTCGCGCGCAAGCTCTTGCAGGTTGCGGTCAACGACCTCGTAACGTTCCTCCATGGAAGCGTCCCTGCGATTACGTGCGAGCAATTTAATCATTCTTGCGTAAAAGGCAAAGAGATCTCGTGACAGTTCCGGTGCACTTTTTGGCGCGATACACGCCTGAAGCGCCTTGAGCCGGGTCACCACCACCGCCTTTTCGCGGCCTTCAAGATCAAACTTCTTTTCGCTGCGATATTGCGCGGCCAAACGCAAATGCTGACGGGTGCGCGTGATGGCAATCGCCATCATTGCCACCGGTGACGTCGTGCGCAACGCGTTGTTATACTGGGCACTTGCCCCGGCATAACGATATGCCTGCTGCGCGGCTGTTGCACTGTTATTAGTCATCATCACCCCACAAGGCATCAAGTTGTTCACGCAAAAGCTGCAACTGGTAAAGCTCTGCTTCGATTGCGGAATATCGTTCGGTCAGTTTGGCGGCATATTCTTCGGCATCGGCGGTGATGTCTTCGACTTCTTCCTCAAGATCATCCACCTGCTCTTCAAGCCGTTCCAGGCGATTGGCAATCAGGCCATCGGAACTGTTGGTATATTTGTCGAGCGAATTGGTCAGGTCATAGGCAAGGCCGCTGGTGATCGACACCTCGACACTTTGCGAACTGTCCCCGCCAAAGAACAGCGTGACACCCTCATAGGCACCACCTTCGACCCCGACCAGTTTGTTGCCATTGATGGTAAACAGGCTGTCATCACCATTCACACTGGCGGACGTGATATTGCCATCGGCGTCGGTAACAATGTCGACCGTAAAGGTCCCGGTGTATGATCCGTCAGCTTCCGACACCAGAAGGTCATCAGAATCCGTTGACCCGGAATAGGAAAACAGATCGGCCACCGCGTCAAAGTCCGACACCAGCGCTTCTTCAAGCACTTCTGAATCAATGACCAGATAGTTGCTGTCATCAAGCGTGATGCCGATTGACGCCAATGACGCATATGTATCGCTGTCACTGGTAAAGGACAGGGCATCATAAACGGTCGAGGAAACCGAACTCAGAAGACTGTCACCAAACAGAACCGCGTCCTCGTCCGCACCTTCGCCGGCCTCATAGGCCTGGTTGGTAATGACAAAGCTGCGCAGCTCGTTATAGGCATCGACAAAGGCCTCGATGGCGCTATAGGCAGAGCTGGCGTCTTCTTCGATTTCAAGCGTGATTTCCGTGCCTTCTTCCTCGGCATAGAGATAAAGCGTCACACCATCAATCACATCATCAACCGTGTTGCTGCTGCGTGTGACTTCAACGCCATCGATCGAAAAGATCGCCTGATCTGCTTCCACCAGTTCGTTGGCATAGGACCCGTCCGCCGCCAAAAGCCCAAGCGACTGCGCCATGGCTGTATCGGCACCATCGCTGTCAAATGTGATTTCCTGCCCGGTATCAACAGCTGACAGAACCAGCATGAATTCATCATCGGAAATCTGCAGAACGCTTGCACTGACACCGGTTGTCGATTTCTGGTCATTGATGGCATCGGCAATATCATCAAGCGACATATCGGCGGTAATTTCGATATCGACCGCCTCGTAATCGTCACCGGCGACAAGACTGATTGTCCCGGTAAGCGACATCGCCGTCGTACTGTCGGTTGTCGTATCCCCGCCCAGTTTGTGCGCAGTGGCAAGTTGTGTGATTTCAAGTGTATAGGTGCCGGTCTCTGCCGTATCGTCAACCAGCACACCGACAACATCGGATGCATCGGTATTGGCATCCGACGATGAAAGATAGGCCGACTTTCCGACCCAGACATCATCACGCGAACTGTCAAGTTCGGTTGCCGCTGTCAGATCCTCGGCTGCATCTTCAAGCGCCTCAAGCAAGGTCTGAAGATCTTCAAAGGCGGCAATCTCAAGTTCGACTTCATCGATTTCGGCCTCGACATTGTCGGCGACTTCCATCTTGGCGTCATAGGCATCCTGAACCAGCTCGGCAGTATCAAGATCGGTCAGGCCTGAAACATAGGATGAAGAGGCATAACTCGACGACGATGCAGAATTGATGGTCGACATGTGCTCCTCCCTTTCTCATCCGTTAAAAAATTCAGGGCCATCCGGGGGCTCTCAAACACCGGATGGCCCTGTCACGAGTTAGCTCAGCAGTCGCGAGAGCTTCTCGAGATTCTCATTGGAAACTGACAAGGCCTGAATGGCAGAATCCATCTTCACGCCCAGTTCGGTCTGATCCGCACTGAGCTGCGCGATATCGGCGTCCATATAGACGCTCATTGCTGATTCAAGGTTGGTTTTCGCGGTTTCGATGTTGCCTGCGGCATAATCGAAACGCGACATCATCGCACCGACGGATGCACGGCCTGCCGAAACGGTTTCAATTGCCGTCTCGATCAGGGTCAAAGCAGCAGCAGCAGTGGTCGAAGTCGTGACATCAGCCGCGGCAATACCAAGACCGGTTGAGTCATAATCGGTGCCGATCGTGACCGAAATGGCCGTTGCTGACGCGTCTGCGGAAACCGTGAAGTTTTCGTCATACGTCCCGTCAAGCAGCGAGGTATCAAAATAGGTCGTTGATTCAACAATGGAATCAACCTGGCTGATCAGTTCCTGGAATTCATCATCCAGATATGCACGTTCGGTATCGGTCACCGAACCGGACGATGCCTGGGATGCCAGTTCATACATACGTTCAAGGATGTCGGCGATTTCAGAAAGGCCGCCATCTGCAGTTTCAAGAATGGCTGTTGCAACCTCGGCATTGTCACCGGCCTGTTCCCAGGCCGCATAATCAACCGACATTGCGGTATACACAGCAAGACCTGCTGCATCATCAGATGCCGAGTTGATTGCCTTGCCGCTCGACATTGCTGTCAGAACAGAAGTCATCTCGTCGGTGGTCTTGTTCAGGTTCGACACCGCAAGGGTGGCCGACATGTTCGTGTTAATACTCGCCATTGCGCTTCTCCTATTTGGATGTGTTTTGGCCTACCTGCCAACGCGACCCACTTCGGGCCGATATAGGTGTCCACGCAGCGGCGCGAAAAAACTGGCGCGCCAAATGGCGATTTTTTTGATTTATTTTTCAAACACCCGCCAAGCCGCCAGAACCCTGGGGAAATCGCGCACAAAAAAGAAAAAGGCAGCCATGAAAAGCTGCCTTCAGAGAGTGTCGGGGGTGTTGTTAATCCTGACCCGTTCCAATCAAAATGGAACAGGCCCGTGCCTTAGCTCAGAAGCTTGGAAAGCTTTTCAAGGTTTTCGTTGGAAACAGACAGCGCCTGAATGGCTGAGTCCATTTTCACACCAAGTTCGGTCTGATCCGCACTTAGTTGCGCAATGTCGGCATCCATATAGACACTCATTGCGGATTCAAGGTTGGTCTGGGCGGTTTCGATATTGCCTGCGGCATAGTCGAACCGCGACATCATCGCACCAACCGATGCACGACCGGCCGAAACGGTTTCGATCTGTGCTTCAATCATCGCCAGCGCCGTGGTTGCGTTTGCCGCCGACGATATAGAAGACGTATTGAACGCCGCAGTCGCAGTGGTGGCAGTCGTACCACTGCCAACAACATAAACAACGTCTTCGGTGGTGGCATAGTTGGTATCAAGCGTCACCGAAATCGGTGTTGCACCCGCATCCGCGGACACGGTGAAGCTTTCATCGTAATTGCCATCAAGAAGCGACGTATCGAAATAGGTCGTTGATTCAACGATGGAATCAATCTGTTCCATCAATTCACTATATTCGTCATCCAGATAGGCACGTTCGGTATCGGTCACCGAACCGGACGATGCCTGGGATGCAAGTTCGTACATCCGTTCCAGAATATCGGCAATTTCCGACAAACCACCATCAGCGGTTTCAAGAATTGCTGTTGCGACCTCGGCATTGTCACCGGCCTGTTCCCAAGCGGCATAGTCAACCGACATCGCAGTGTAAACCGCAAGACCCGCCGCATCATCGGATGCCGAGTTGATCGCCTTGCCGCTCGACATCGCGGTCAGAACCGATGTCATCTCGTCAGTGGTCTTGTTGAGGTTCGACACCGCAAGGGTGGCCGACATGTTTGTATTGATGCTTGCCATTTCTAACTCTCCTATATGGATGTGTCGTTTGGCCTACCTGCCAAAAGGCCCGCATAAGGGCCGATACAGGTGCACACGCATCACCACATGGAAAACTGGCGCAGTTTTTTGGTCTTTTTTCCAACGACCGCCAAATGATCCGGTTTCATCACTGGATGTGCATCGGGTTCGGGCACGCATACCAGTACCCTCAAATGCAACAGCGCCGCCCGAAAGCAGCCCTGTTCAACATCAACTTTATGATCCCTTTGGCATCCCGTCTTGGTGTGGCTCGACCGGACCGCCTTTGGTGATTACGAACGCCGTTCTGCCCGATCACGCCAGTAAAGACTGATATCGGCCTCGGGTTTGCCAAACAGATAGCCTTGGGCAAAATCAAAACCGGCCTTGGTAATCAGATCGCGCATCTGATCGGTTTCAATCATTTCACCGACCACCTCGACATCAATATCGTGGCACAGCTCGACAAGCGAGCGCATGAAAGCCTGCCCTTTGATGGTCTTAATTGATTGCCGGATAGATTCCCCGTCGACCTTTACATAATCGACATCCATCGCACTCAGATACCGGAAGTTCGACGCCCCGGTCCCGAAATCATCCAGACAGATTTCAATGCCAAATTCCCGGAACCGGGCAATCCATCTGGCAGCATTGTCGATATCCCGGATTTCCGAAGTTTCCGTGATCTCGATCATCAATTGCTGCAACGTTTCGTGATTTCGTTCGAACAACGCGACAGCTGACCGACAAAAATCCGGATTACTTAATGAATGCCCGGAAATATTCACGGCCACCCGAACAGTTATTCCGGTTTCAAGTTGCGATTTGATCCATTTCAGGCTTCGGCGCAACATCGCAAGATCAAGCCGATGGATCATGTTGACCTGTTCGGCAAAGGCGATCAGTTCCTGCGTCGGGATCAGTTTTCCATCATCGTCATGGAATCTGACCAAGGCTTCGAAATGGTGAATTTCCCCGTTCGGAAGCCGCACGATCGGTTGATACACAACATCAAATTTCAGTCGATCGACCCGCTTGCCGAAATCCTGCATCGCCGAAAAGGTACTGTTGACCAGATTACCTGTCTGCCCCATCAGGCGTGAAAAGGTAAATCCATGCTCCTGATGGTCACAGAAACGCCGGATCGAATATAAGACGCCACGCGCCAAATCCCCTGGCGGAATGACGTCGGTGGTAAAATCGGTGACAGTCGAACTGACTTCAACGCCAATCCCCTTGGGATCGGCATCGCGCACACATTCCTCGATCCGCTTTTCCAGATCGCCAATCGGTACATCCGGGCGGTGCAACATGCCAAATTGTTCGGCCCCAAGACGCCCGGCCGTATCACCGGCAACTGAATGCGCCCGTAAAAATGCCCCGACACTTGCCATCAATTCGTTGCGTTCGATCTGTTCCATGCGCTTGCACAACGGATCAAAGGCATTCAGCGTCATCAGGGTGAATTTATGTTCCGTTCCGGTTTCGCGCTGGGCGACCAGCCGTTCGGTCACAACCTTGGACAGGCTTTCCTCATCAAGAAGCCCGGTTGAATTATCGCGCTTAATGGATCCGACCACCTCGGGCGGCAGGGCATTGATCGCCACACGCAACGCGACAAAGAAATGATCCCCAAGATCAGGCAGGAAATAACCGCTCATGGAAACAGGGGGGCTCAACAATTCGTTACGCTGGGCAAACCGGACCTGAATATTGTCCATGCGGCCGCGTCTGCGGGCCACATGCAGCATTTCCGTAACCAGCGGCCTGAACTGTTTGGCCAGCAAACCCGTAAAGAGTTTACCTGCAAGATCCTGTGGACGGCGCCCCAAAATGCCGTCCGACGCGCCGGAGGCAAATACAATCCGAAAATCGCCATCCAGTTCCAGAAGAAGATCGCCCCACACAAAGGCCAAAGCCGCAAAACGGTTGCGTTCCTTCCGTAATTCGGTTGTTCGAGCTTTTATAAGTTTGTCCAATGCGCCCTCTCACGCTGCTCGTCACTCCCGATGTTTTTCACTTCCCCCGAACTCGAAAAACATCTCCTTTGCCATTCCGGCTTTTCGCCATGATCAACCGCCTATGCTTAACAAGGGTTTTACAACCACAACTTTTGCTATTGTGGTAAATACGCACATACGCAGTCCGGCTTGGCCGGATTACCCGCCCGAGTTGACGGGTATGATTGACCACCTGTCTTGTTATGCATGCGATTGAAATTACGATCAAATGCGCAGAAACCATATCCGGTGACTTGAAATCCGCCGGAAACCCCATACAACAAGGGCAGATTTACTGAACATGCCCCATTCACGCATCAAGGCCGCCTGACAATGACCAATTCAGCATCCCGCACCGCCAGTTTGCCGCGTTTGACTTCTGACTCTGTCCTGATTTTTGATCTCGACAACACGCTTTATCCGGCCGCGTGCGATCTGTTTTCACAGGTCTCCGATCTGATCGGGCAGTATGTGCGTGACACCCTTAAGCTCGAACCGGATGCCGCCTATCGGGTGCAAAAGGACTATTTCCATCGCTATGGCACCACGCTGCGCGGCCTGATGACCGAACATGACATTGACCCGGCCGATTACCTTGCCAAGGTCCATGACATTGATCTGTCGGTTGTCGATCCGGCACCCGATCTTGCACAGGCACTTGATGATCTGCCCGGTCGCAAACTGATTTTCACCAATGCGTCACGCGGGCACGCCGAACGGGTGATGGGTCGTCTGGGGATTGCTGACCGGTTCGAAACCATTTTCGATATCGTCGATGCCGACTATATCCCCAAGCCACAACAGCAACCCTATGACCGCTTGCTGGCACGCGATGGTGTTGACCCGACACGTGCGATCTATTTCGAAGACATGGCCAAAAACCTTTTGCCGGCCAAGGATATGGGCATGACCACGGTTTGGGTAAATACCGACATCGAATGGGCCCAGAACGGCAGCGACGATCCGCGCATTGATCATCACACCACGGATATCGTTGATTTCCTGCGCAACCTTGCCACCACTTCCTGATCGCGATCGGATCACGCGCGCCTGTTGCCGCCCTGCTTATCATCCACCTGTTCACCCACCTGTTCACCCACCTGTGCCCGGTTTTGTCGCCGGGCGGCCGATTTGTCACGGTTCTAAGATTGAGCTTCGCGGCGTGATCCGCTATGTCTATCGACCAAAGGGATCAGGAACGGAGAATTGCCCGAAAAAGGGCGTTTCTACGCAAACTGGCGGAGTTGACTTCATGGACTGCATTGACCATTCTCCGCCCGACAGATTTAGGCTGACCGCAAGGACCTTCGTAAAATGAACAGAACTGAACTTGAAGGCGTGATCAACGTCGCTTGGGAAAACCGCGACGAGATCAGCTCCGCCACCCAGGGTGAAATCCGCAAAGCTGTTGAGCAGGCACTTCATGCCATGGATCGCGGCGAACTGCGCGTTGCCGAAAAAACCAATGGCAAGTGGGTTGTCAATCAGTGGGCCAAAAAGGCGGTTTTGCTGTCTTTCCGTCTTAATGACATGGCCACGATTGCCGGTGGCCCGGGCGAAAACACCAACTGGTGGGACAAGGTTCCGTCCAAGTTCGAAGGCTGGGGCGAAGCAGAATTCAAAGAAGCCGGTTTCCGTGCCGTTCCGGGCAGCATCGTGCGCCGTTCGGCTTATGTCGCACCGGGCACAGTCCTGATGCCGAGCTTCGTGAACCTGGGTGCCTATGTTGATACCGGCGTTATGGTTGATACCTGGGCGACTGTCGGTTCCTGCGCACAGATCGGTAAAAACGTTCACCTTTCGGGTGGTGCGGGCATCGGTGGCGTTCTTGAACCGCTTCAGGCCGGTCCGGTCATCATCGAAGACAACGCATTCATCGGTGCACGTTCGGAAATCGTCGAAGGCGTGATTGTCGAAGAAGGTGCCGTGATTTCCATGGGTGTCTTCATCGGTGCATCGACCAAGATCATTGACCGCACCACCGGCGAAACCTTTGTCGGTCGCGTTCCGGCATATTCTGTTGTCGTTCCGGGCAGCATTCCGGGCAAGCCGCTTGCCGATGGCACCCCGGGGCCGAGCCTGTATTGCGCGGTCATCATCAAACGTGTTGATGAAAAAACCCGTTCGAAAACCTCGATCAACGAATTGCTGCGCGACTGATTTCTGTCCCGCGCAGGATGGATGATTTATAAGGGGCAAAACGGCCAGTCCGTTTTGCCCTTTCTCACACATGCATGCCGGCAACCAAACCACCGGCATCACACCAACAAGAGATTGCCCGATGTCTGCCGCCCTTGAACTTGCCCAGTCCCTGATCCGTTGCCCATCCGTTACTCCGGCTGATGCCGGGGCCCTTGATGTCCTGCAAAAGGCGCTTGAGGCGCGCGGATTTGATTGCACGCGCACGGTCTTTGACGGCGATGACAGCGATGCGATCGACAATCTTTATGCCCGGCTGGGCACCAAGGGCCGCAATTTCTGTTTTGCCGGGCACACCGACGTCGTGCCGGCAGGCGACACCAGCGCCTGGACCGTTGATCCGTTTGGCGGCGAGGTCATCGACGGACGCTTGTTCGGGCGGGGTGCTGTTGATATGAAAACCGGTATTGCCTGCTTTGTTGGTGCTGTTGATGCCTTTCTGGCGGCCCGTCCGGATTTTGATGAATCGATTTCCTTCCTGATCACCGGCGACGAAGAGGCCGATGCCATCAACGGCACCGTCAAGCTGGTTGAATGGTGCGATGGCCAGGGCGAAAAATTCGATTGCTGTCTGGTGGGTGAACCGACCAACCCGAAATATCTGGGCGAAATGATGAAAGTCGGTCGCCGCGGCTCTGTGACCGGTTGGCTGACGGTATTTGGCGCACAAGGCCACGTTGCCTATCCGCATCTCGCCGATAACCCGGTGCCGCGCATGATCAGAACACTGGATGCCCTTAATTCCCGCGAACTGGATCAGGGCACGGACCATTTCCAGCCCAGCAATCTTGAAATCACCACCGTCGATGCGGGAAATGCCGCCACCAACGTGGTTCCGGCCAAAGTCAGTGCGGCATTTAACGTCCGCTTTAATGATCAGCATACCGGTGCCGATCTAAAAAAATGGATCGAAGATACCTGTGCCGAACATGCCGGCGCGCACGAACTTAAGGTCAAAATATCGGGCGAGGCATTCCTGTCCAATCCCGGCAAGCTCGCAACCCTGATTGCCGATGCTTCTGAAAAAGTCACAGGCAAACGCCCGGAAATGAGCACCACGGGCGGCACATCCGATGCCCGCTTCATTCAGAAATACACCGAAGTCGCGGAATTCGGTCTGGTCGGCCAATCCATGCACAAGGTCGATGAACATGCCATGGTCGATGACATCGAAAACCTTGTCACGATCTATGCCGAAGTTCTCAGCGGCTTTTTCGACTGATTATCCGGCCTGTTTGGTTTCCCCGGCCGGGATTTTGCCGCGCGATGTCAGAATGCTGTCGCGCGTGTCGGCCAGAATACGATCGGCTGTCTGATCATCAACCGCGCGGCTTAAAACCACCGCACCCACCATCATCGCCAGCATGGTGGTCGATTCCTGCTGATATTCGGGCGGCAGGTTACGGACCTGTTTGTCGGAATCGATATTGATGTGCTGGTCGATGCCCGGCACGTCGTCTTCTTTTGCCAGCTTCCAGGCCAGTTTCTCTGTCGCCTGATTGATCAGTTTTGAAAATGCGGCGCGTGCCTTGTCACCAGATCGCGAAACTTCGGTCGACAAGGTCGGCAAGGCACATCCCATATCGGGGTTTTCAATATGAAGCCGCGACAGGTAAAGTTCGGCAAATGCGGTTACCCAGTCATGCCCCCTCATTTCCGCCTTGCGCAATTTGGCCAGTACCGGCGATGACAAAAGTGACATGCCGTTTTCCACACAGGCCACAAACAGATCTTCCTTGTTTTTGAAATGGGCGTAAAACCCGCCCCGCGTCAGTCCGGCTGCTGCCATGACCTGATCAATCGTCACATTTTCAAACCCGTGCTTTTTGAACTGGGCTGTTGCCGCATTCAAAATGCGAATACGGGTCTTTGGCTTGTGCGCAGCGCTATAGGGCATGGCGACCTCCGTCTTGCGATCCTGATTTTCATCCAGTCGCACGATGACACATAACAATAATATGTTCTTGAACATATTATGTGGAAGGCAATCCTGTCTGCAAGGCACCGCATCACCGATCCCCGATCGGTTGGCAAAACCGCACGTCATGCAGCAAAGGAACCTGCCATGTCAGAACTCATTATCGTCGGAATGCCGCGCAGCAACCTGACGCGCAGTGTTCGCATTGCTTGCCTTGAAAAGGAAATCAGCTTTGATTTCACCAGCCGCGATGTTCAGACACCAGGCCTCCCGCCCACCAATGCCTTGTTGGAACGCAATCCGTTTGGCACGGTCCCGGTTCTGATCCACGGCACCTTCACGCTTTTTGAGACTGCGGCAATTTGCCGCTATATCGATGATAATTTTGCCGGTCCGCTATTGCGCCCGGTCCGCGCCGACAAAGTGGCGCGCATGAACCAGTGGATCAGTGTTGCCATGACACGGCTTGATCAAAACATCATCCGCAACTTTGTGATCCCGATGGTCTTTGCTGATCATAAAAAGCGCCACGATCCGGGCTTTGCCATCCACATGAACCAGCTTGCCGACGTGATCCGTCGCGATCTGGCCGTTCTTGATGATGCCTATGCCGATGGCTGGTTGTTCGAAGATCGTTTCACGCTTCCCGACATGATGATCATGCCAATGCTGCATTACCTTAATGCAATGCCCGGCGGTCCGGAAATGCTGGCAGATGTCCCCAATGTCAGGGCCGCTTACGATCGGTTCAAGGCCCGCGGTTCTGCGGCCCAAACCGACCCGCTTCTGCCTGAACAAATTCTGAAATCGGCCTGATAACAGCGGTTGCCCGGCCCCGATGGTTCCCTTAATCCTGTCGGGGTCTTTGGCCACCACAGACGGGGGCGTCTTCCTCCCCCTTCCCCCGGAATGGCGGGTTTCCTGTCTGTGGTGGTCTCTTTTTTGTAAAGCCGTCAGGGCGTCCAGGTGATCGGGACATAGCCGCGAAGCATTTCAATCCGTTCCAGCCAGGCACGCACCCCCGGATAGGGCGCAAGACTGATTTTCCCAAGCTCGGCCCGGTGCGTATAGGCATAAAGCGAAATATCGGCAATCGTGACCGTTTCACCCACCAGCCAGTCATGCGCAGACAGACGTTTTTCCATCAGATCAAGCGCACGCTTGGCACCGGCCTGCTTCATCGGTTCAAGGATGTCGGCATTGGCTGGAAGCCCCTTGATCTCGTACCAGGAAATCAGAACCGCCACGTTCGGTTCATGATCATACTGTTCAAAGAACAGCCAGCCCATCATCTCAGCCCGTTCAAAGCGGTCTTTGGGGATAAAGTCGGTGTCCTCTGCCAGATAGCCGAGAATGGCGTTGCTTTCTGCCAGAACCCGACCGTCATCAAGAACAAGGGCCGGAATCTTGCCGTTCGGATTGATCTTTTCAAGATATTCCGGTGTGCGGGTTTCCCCCTTCATGATGTCGCGTTCGACATATTCAAAGGATTGCCCCAACATGGACAGCAGCAAACGGACCTTATAGCCGTTACCCGACATCAGATAGTCGTTTAATATCATTGTGAAATTCCCTGTGGCACATGCGTTAAAAGCATTCGCGTCAAAGCATTGGCCGGCCAGCTCCGATATTTGCCGCTGGATGATTTTCACACAATCGAATAGTTTTGACCCAATTGTTCAAATTAATTGATCATAAATTCTGATCAAAAGGATGGGCCATGGATTCCGACCTGTTGCGCAGTTTCGTCGCCTTTGCCGAATGTGGCAGTTTCAACCGCGCGGCCGACCGGATCGGGCGTACACCATCGGCCTTTTCCATGCAGATGAAACGACTTGAGGAACTGGTCGATAACAAGCTGTTTGAACGGGACGGCCGCAATGTGCTTTTGACCAATGATGGCATCACCTTTGTCGGCTATGCCCGGCGCATCCTGTCCCTTCAGGACGAAGCCATGGGCAAGTTGCGCAATCAGGATGCGGCACGCCCGATCCGGATCGGCTGCCCCGATGACTATGCCCAGAAAATTCTGCCCGTCGTCCTGCGTGCGATCCGCAGCATCCTTCCCGATGTGACATTCTTCATTTCGATCAATCCGACCATTCTTTTGCAACGCATGCTTGATCAGGGGGAACTTGATATCTCGCTGGTCAGCCGTTCGGCCATGGGTGAAGAAGGATATTTTTTGCGTCACGAACCGGGTGTCTGGGTAACATCCCCGATCCATCGCCAACATGAAATTGATCCGCTTCCGCTGGTTCTTCCGGCCGAAGACTGCAAATTCCATGCTTGGGCAATTGATGCCATTTCGAAATCCGGCCGCCCCTTTAACCTGTTTGCCACCACAAGACAGGCCGCATCGCTTTTGCATCTGGTGCGCGACGGGTTGGGCGTTGCCGCCCTTGCTGCGGCAAGTGTCACCGATGAATTCCAGATCCTGGACAGTCGCGATGGTTTCCCGCCGCTGCCTGCTGTCGGGGTTGCCATCATGCTGGCAGAAGATTCCCACCCGCTGGTCAGCCGCAAACTGGCTGGTGTGATTCAGGATTATGTCAGTCAGAACCTTGATGACACCCCGGCTGATCGTCAAGAAAGCTTGACCATGGCCGGTGCAAACTGATTGGATGCGCGCCCGCGACAAACGACCTGACCAAAAACGCCAACCAAAGTTGATCCGATGACGTCCAAACCACGCCTGAATATTTGCATTACATGTACCGCATCGAATGCCGATGCCCCGTCCGATCCGCGTGACGGTAAGCAATTGTTTGATCGCATGGCCGCACTTTGCGCCGACCACGACCTGCCATTTGACCTGCATCCGGCGGAATGCCTGACCAATTGCAAATCGGGCTGCTCTGTTGCGCTGAATGGTGCGGGCAAGTGGGGATATGTTTATGGCAATGTCGATCCCGACACCATGCTTGATGATCTGCGGGATCTTGCCACCCGATATGCCGACAGTGAAAATGGTATTGTTGCCTGGCGCGAACGTCCGGAAACATTACGGCGCAATGTGATTGCGCGCATTCCGCCACTCGATTAACGGGATAATTTGACCGATATCCGGGCGTCAGCCAGATACACCGGCATGCAATTGACGCCATAATTCTTCAACGTCGCCACCGGCCAGCAACCTGGCCACCAGTGCGTTGAACTCATCAAGCGGAATGGCGGATTCCCTGGTCAGTACCGACACCAGATCATAGGTCGCATCGGGTTTGTCCCCGATGATCAGGCGTTCATGCAATCTGGGGTCACTTGCAAAACGACGGGCTAAAAATCCGGCCGACACGATGCCGATCGGCGCTTCTCCGGCCAGAAGCCCGTTCAGAACTTCGCTTTCGTTATAGCGAAGCTCCACATTGAAGTTTTCGCGTAAATAATCCGGATCGGCATTGAAATCGGCAAAACCGTAATGAAAGCCCAGAACACAAAGCATGGGACGGGCCGAAACATTAGCAAACAGGCTTTTGGCGTCTCTCTGGCTTGCCAAAGTCAGATAGATGTCCTTTTCCCGGACAATCGGATCGGAATAAAGCACGTCAAACGCCGGCCAGTCCCATTGGGCACTTTCAAGCAAAATCAGATCAAGCTCGCCATTCATCAATGCCTGATATCGTCGTCTTGATGACGTTTCGGCCAGCTCGAACCGATAGGTGTCCTGTAACCCGTTGAGCCGATCAATCAGCATCGGGACGATGCCGCGCGGTGATCCGTCCTCAAAATAATATACCACGCCATATTCATACGCCCCGACCTTGACGGGAACAGGGTCGCCGGCCTTGGCCGGAACTGCCCAGACCCACAACAAAAACGCACCCAGCGCCAAAACGGCCCGAACCACGTGATGATGTGAATGATGCTTTCGCACGATCTCTTTCCCGAACTTTTATTGCCACCGATAAAACGTGCTATCGCTGCCAACCCAAAAAGTGTCAAAGCCGGTCGCGGCATGTTTTGCCGTCGACGACACCTTTTATATGAGTCGGGCGCACCAGTTTTCCAGAAGGTAGCGTGCAATAGAAATCGGACGCGGAAGATTTATGCCCTTTTCCGGCAGTCCCGGAACGTCATCGCGATGAACCCACATGGCGAATTCGATTTCTTCCTGATCGGGGAAAAGTTCGGTGGTTTCTGCTTCGGCAATGAAACCCAGCATCAATGAGCCGGGAAACGGCCATGGCTGGGACGCCACATATTGCGGGCGATTGATCCGCACGCCGACTTCTTCATAAACTTCGCGGGCCACCGCCTGTTCAAGCGTTTCGCCCGGCTCCACAAACCCCGCCAGAACCGACACCATCCCGGGCAGAAATTGCGGCGATCTTGCCAGCAAAACATGATCCTGATGATGGATCAGCATGATCACAGCCGGGTCTGTTCTTGGAAAATGGGCCTTGCCGCAATCGGGGTTGGTACATTGCAACCGGTAACCGGCTTCCTCGATCCGGTTGGGATGTCCGCAATTGCCGCAAAAACGATGCCCCCGATGCCAATTGAAAATGGCACGCGCCTGGGCGGCCAATGCCGCCTCGTCACTGGAAAGTGCCGCCATGCGGGTCCGCATATCACCAAACCCGCCCCCCAATGCCCTTACCGCTTCATCCCGGTCGGCAACCACCGGGGCAATATCCACGGCAATGACCGGCCCGTTTTGATCCCGACCGATATAAATCCAGTGCCCGCCATTCAAATCCACATCCAGATGCGGGATCGCCGGACCACCAAGCACCACCAGTTCATGGGCATCCATATCCTCGGGCCAGGCGAAAAGCGGATCACCGGCATGACAAATCAGAATCCGCAACGACTCCTCGGCCAGAAGAATCTGCTGCCAGTCCGCGGTTTTGCGCAATACGGCATCGCGATCAAGATCAGTGGATTCATAGAACTGCCTGTTCATGGTGGTGCGTTTCCTTGAATGCTTATTGCGGGATCACGGGCAGTCAACTTCTTGAGGTTCCCGGTTTTTCCGTGGGGATTGGCAACGACATTAACGCGGACATTCCCGTGCCAAAAGCCACGATTGCGTCATTTCAAAAAAATCCAAGCCAACCCTTGCGTTTTGGCAGCTGTTGGGCGATATAGGGGGCGAGAGGCTGGCAGTGGACGGACCGCTCGCCAACCCGGTCAGGACCGGAAGGTAGCAGCCGTAACGAGTTTTTCCGGGTCGCTGTTCAGTCTCTCACCCTTATCATTCCCCAAACATCCCCTTGTTTTTTGTCATGTGCCTTACATCTTCGGGCCTGTGGTTTTTTGTATGGGAAATTTCCCACTTGGCCTTTCCCATCCCCGATGGAAGCTGCTAAAACCAAACTGACTTTCAACATGCCGGACCGGATGAATGAGCGATCAGATCGAGACCGCCAGCCAAGATATGCCCGAAAGTGACGCACCTGCGCCCGAACAAGCCGCTGCACCCCAATCAAGCAGCGCTGCGCCGGCCGCCGCAGACAGCAACACCGCACCCAAAAG
Organism: Thalassospira sp. CH_XMU1420-2; assembly: GCF_037029325.1. Classification (NCBI taxonomy): domain Bacteria; kingdom Pseudomonadati; phylum Pseudomonadota; class Alphaproteobacteria; order Rhodospirillales; family Thalassospiraceae; genus Thalassospira; species Thalassospira sp. CH_XMU1420-2. The sequence continues at coordinate 274,018 of NZ_JAYMEG010000004.1, read as the reverse complement.
CGAATATCAGGTTCTTGCGCGAAAATACCGTCCGAAAACCTTCGAAGAGCTGATTGGTCATGGCCCGATGGTCAAGACCCTGTCAAATGCCCTTGAAAGCGGGCGTCTGGCCCATGCCTTTGTTCTGACCGGGGTGCGCGGTATTGGTAAAACCACAACGGCCCGTATCATTGCACGTGCGCTGAACTGCATCGGTACGGATGGCAAAGGCGGGGCGACCATTGAACCGTGTGGCGTCTGCGAACATTGCCGAGCGATCGCCGAAGACCGCCATGTCGATGTTCTGGAAATGGATGCTGCGTCCCGTACCGGTGTGGATGACATTCGCGAACTGATCGAAGGCGTGCGTTATCGCCCGACCTCGGCCCGCTACAAGATCTACATCATCGACGAAGTGCACATGCTTTCCAAAAGTGCGTTCAACGCGCTTCTCAAAACGCTTGAAGAGCCGCCGGAACATGTGAAATTCATCTTCGCGACCACCGAAATCCGCAAAATTCCGATCACGGTTCTGTCGCGTTGTCAGCGCTTTGACCTTCGCCGCGTTCAGACCGAAGAACTGGCAGCCCATTACACCCGCATCGCCGGGCTGGAAAATGCCGAAATCGAAGAAGAAGCCGTCACCCTGATCGCCCGTGCTGCCGACGGATCTGTCCGTGACGGCATGAGTTTGCTCGATCAGGCGATTTCCCATGGTGCTGGTAAAGTCACCACCCAGCAAGTCCGTGACATGCTGGGTCTTTCGGACCGGTCGCGCATTTTCGATCTGTTTGATTTCACCATGAAGGGCGAAATCAACGAAGCGCTTGAACTGTTGTCTGCGCAATATGCACTGGGTGGCGATCCCGCCGTGATGTTGCAGGATATGCTGGATCTGACCCATTGGCTGACCCGTGTGAAATTGTCACCCGATGCCGCCAATGACCCGGGCGTGTCACAGATCGAACGTGAACGCGGCAAGGAAATTGCCGCCAAGCTGGCGATGCCGCAATTGACCCGCGCCTGGCAGATGCTGCTTAAGGGGCTTGAAGAAACGCGCATTGCGCCATCCCCCATTCAGGCCGCTGAAATGATTTTGATCCGTCTGGCCTATGCAGCAGAAATGCCGCCGCCCGGCGATCTGATCAAAAAACTGCGCCAGGACATGGCCAACGCGGCAAGCGGTGCCGGACCACAAGGTGGTGGCGGCGGCAATGGCGGCCCCGGACCGCGGATGCAGGTGGTCAATGGCGGCGGTGGTGCCGCGGCCGTGGCACAGCGCCGCCCCGACCCGCTCGGCGAACCCGAACAGGTCGAACAGGTCGCCTATGCCAAAATGCCCGAAAGCTTTGCCGAGGTTGCCGAACTTCTGGGCAAGGAACGCGAAACCACCGGTATCGCGATGCAGGTCAAAAACTATATGCATCTGGTGAAATATGAACCGGGACGGATCGAATTTCGCCCGGCACGCGGTGCACGTTCGGACCTGTCGACCCAATTGATCAAGGCGCTTAACAACCTGACAGGCCATCGCTGGCTGGTCAGTGTGTCAGAGCGCGAAGAAGGGGCACCGACCCTCAAAGAACAGGAACTCGAAGCACTGGAACAGCGCAAGGCTGACGCTTCGCAGGACCCGGTGGTCAAAGCCATCCTTGATGGTTTGCCAAACGCAAAAATCGTGGCCGTTCATCTGCCACCCGGACAGGAACTGTCCGAAGGTGAAGAGGACGAAAGCGGTTCCGTATATGACGACGCATTTTATCTCGAAGGAGACGACGAGCTATGAAGAACCTTGCAGGGATGCTGAAACAGGCCCAGCAAATGCAGACCAAAATGCAGGAAATGCAGGAAAGTCTGGTGGAACTCCAAATCGAAGGCCAGTCCGGTGCCGGCATGGTCAAGGTGATGCTCAATGGCAAAGGCGAAATGCGTGGTCTTTCGCTTGATAAAAGCATCGTTGACCCGAACGACACCGAAGTCCTCGAAGACCTGATCGTCGCCGCCTATAACGACGCCAAGGTCAAGGTTGAGGCCGCCGTTCAGGAAAAGATGAAAGACGTCACCGGTGGCATGAACCTTCCCGAAGGTTTCAAACTGCCGTTCTGATCCGGACCGGATGACAATTTGATTTGCACTTTCGAAGTGCCAGACAAAGGGTGGCATTGCGCCGCCCTTTGTTTTTGATACAAGCTAGGGGTCTGACCCTGACCATCAGGACACACCATAAACGGGATCACCATGACCGGACGGGAAATCGAAAATCTGATCAAATTGCTGTCGCGCCTGCCGGGCCTTGGTCCGCGTTCTGCACGGCGCGCAGTGTTGCAGATGCTCAAGAAACCCGAAACCCTGATGATCCCGCTGGCCGATGCGCTGCATGAAACGGCCGAGGCCATGACCACCTGCACCAATTGTGGCAATATCGATGTTACCGATCCCTGCCATATCTGTGCTGACACCAATCGTGGTACGGACATGATCTGTGTGGTCGAAGAAGTCCAGGATCTTTGGGCGCTTGAACGTGGCGCAGCGTTTAAGGGGCAATATCATGTTCTGGGCGGCACGCTGTCACCACTTGATGGGGTCGGTCCCGACGACCTTAAAATCGATCAGCTGGTCAACCGGGTGCGCAACGGCAATGTCGCCGAAGTCATCCTTGCCACCAATGCCACCGTCGATGGCCAGACCACCGCGCATTACATCACCGAACGGCTGATCGAAACCGGGGTCAAGGTCACCCGCCTCGCCCACGGCGTCCCGGTCGGCGGCGAACTTGATTATCTTGATGACGGAACCCTGGCTGCTGCTCTGCGATCACGCAGCTCCGTCTGACACCGGGATGTCCGCCAGCCCATCAAAAAAACAACTATCAAACATTCAAAAGGGCAGCCAAAGCTGCCCTGTGAACGTTGCGTATGTCGCAATTTTTCAAATTGTTTTGAATTGAAATACTGGGCAAAAAGTCAAATGTGACTGACTTATTTTATCGCGATTTATGCCGACTTTATTTTTTCCGCGGCCAGACGCGTTGCCAGCTCATAACCATATGCACCCGCCCCGGCCATCACCGCATCGGCCACCGGACTGATCCAGCTTTTATGGCGGAATTCCTCGCGGGCATGCGGGTTGGAAATGTGCAACTCGATGATATAGCCATCAAAAGTCTTCAGCGCGTCATAGATCGCGATCGAGGTATGGGTATAAGCCCCGGCATTGATAATGATGGCCGCTGATTTCTCGCGGGCCTCGTGAATCAGATCAATGATCGCGCCTTCATGGTTGGACTGGCCGAACCGAACGGCAACACCCAACTCACCCGCCAGTTCAGCACATTTTGCCTCGATCGATTGCAGCGTGTCATAGCCATAGATTTCCGGCTGACGCTGCCCCAGCAGGTTCAGGTTCGGTCCATTAATGACAAGAATTTCCTGCACGCTCATTTCAATATTCCCACCTTTATGCCCCGTATTCTGGCGGAATCCCCCGGGGCCTGTTTATTTCGCTGCTTCGCTGCGACGGTTCATGCGCGTCTGTGATGCCAGACGGATCGGTGCATTGGCTGCGCCAAACCCACGATACGCGCGTCGCTCCACCAGTTCAAAGAAGAAACGATTGGCAAAGGTCCGCGTATAGGCCTGATAATATTCACCTTCGTCGTCACGATCATAGAGAATATTACGCGCACGCAAACGATCAAGCAGTTCCGGCTCCAATCCGAACCGCGCTTCGATATCATCGTAATAGTTTTCCGGGATCGGCAGAATCTCCACCCCGTGCTGCTTGCAATAATCGACAGATGCAAAAATATCGTCGCTCGAAAATGCCAGATGCTGCACGCCGCTTCCGAAAAACTCGTTCAGGAACTGGGAATGCTGAGTATGGGGGCTTTGCGACCCATTGAGGATCAAACGCACCGCATCACTTTGAACCACCTGACTTTGCACAAGCCCGCCCGGATCCGGAATATCAAGGGTCGGCATCTTGCCGAGATCAAAGATCGATGTGAAATACAAAAGCCAGGTCAGCATTTCCTCATACTGCATCGAGTATGAAACATGATCGACCGCACGCAATTTTGCCATGCCCGTCCCGGCATTACCGGCATTTTCCGGCTCGAATTCAACATCCCAGATCCGTGACAATTCACTGTGATCATCCAGGAAATAAACAAGGCTTCCGCCAACACCACGGATGGCCGGCATCTCGATCTCGCCTTCGCCGACTGCCTGACTGAATGGGGCGGCAAGCAATGCCTGCGCACGATCAAGGGTCGCCTTGGCGTCATCAACCTTAAGACCGACCGCACAGACCGACGGGCCGTGCACGATATTATAGGAATGGGCAAAGCCATCCTTGTCGCAATTGATCACAAGGTTGATGTCACCCTGTTTCCACCATGTCACCGCCTTGGTCTTGTGGCTTCCGCGCTTTTCAAAACCAAGCCCGGCGAACAGGGTTTCAAGCTTGTCTGCGGTTTCTTCCTCGACCGCAAATTCAACAAACCCGACTTCCTGGGCATGCGCCTTGGGCGGCAGGGTCTTGGCTTTTTCACCGACCTTTACCCCCTCAACCCCGTCGCCAAGATAAATCAGCGACCGCAACCCGTCCTTAGCCACGTTCTTGGTCGAACTGGACCGGAACTGGTCATTGAAAATTTCAAGCGACAGCGGACCGTCATACCCGGTCATCGCCAGATTGCGCATGAATTCATCAAGCGGGAAGTCCCCCTGCCCGGGGAAACACCGGAAATGGCGGCTCCAGGACAGGGCATCCATTTCAAGGATCGGGGCATCAGCCACCTGGACCAGGAAAATCTTGTCACCGGGGATCGATGAAATCGCATCAAGCGGCACCTTGCGCGCCATGATGTGGAATGTATCCAGCACCAGACCGACATTGGGGTGATTGGCGCGCCTAACCACTTCCCAGCTGTCGCGATAATCGCTGATATGCTTGCCCCACGAAAGGGCTTCGAACGCGATGCGAAGGCCGCGCTTTGCCGCCCGATCGCCAAGCTCCGCCAAATCCTTTGCTGCGCGGTCAAGCCCGCCAAGCGACTGCGGGGAAACGTTCGAACACACCATCAAAAGATCGGTGCCAAGTTCCTCCATCAGATCGAACTTGCGTTCTGCCCGTTCAAACGCGCGGGTGCGCTGGGGTTCGGGCATGCCCTCGAAATCGCGGAACGGCTGAAAGGTAACAAGCTTAAGGCCAAGGTCCCGGATCGTCTTGCCGACATCGGCCGGTGATCCGTCAAAGGACAAAAGATCGTTTTCAAAAATCTCGACACCGTCAAAGCCGGCTGCGGCAATGGCATCAAGTTTTTCCTGAAGGTCGCCAGACAGTGAAACTGTGGCAATTGAGGTCAGCATTTTATCCCTCCGGACTACGCAAAGAGTGTTCCGGCCCCGTCGGGATACCTGCTGTGACTTGCCAGAATGGTCTGGTCAAATGCGTCGGGCGGCAAGCCAAAGGCGCCACCCGAAACAGGTCAGTCCTGCGAACGATGCCGGTAGGTTTCAATATGATCGGTCAGCCGTGCGATCGCGGCATCTGCATCACGTGCAAGTGCCAGTTCGCAAAGAGCCCGATGCTCATCGATAATTTCCTGACCACGGAATCCGTGGGTTTTCAGTTCGATCACGACATAGCGCCGGAACTGATCGAAAATCTCGCGGTGAAGACGCAGATGAAGGTCCGAACCGCATGCCGAAATCAGGGCCTGATGAAATTCGCGGTCATACTGGCTCCAGCGAACGGTGAGTTCGCGGCTGTCTTCGACCATCATCTTCTTTTCAATGGCAGCAAGCTTGTGATGGGCCGCCGCAACCCGGGCTTCCCATTCAACATCGCCATCCTTCATCGATGCACTCAGCCCGTCGCGTTCAAGCAGAAGCCGCATCGCCGTCAATTCCTTGAAATTGGACGGCGATGTTTCGACAACACGAAAACCCTTCTGGCCTTCGACAAAGACAAAGCCCGATGCCACAAGACGGTTAAGAACTTCGCGCAGCGTGTTGACCCCGACGCTATAACGTTCGCGCAGCGCCTCAAGCTTAAGCTTCACGCCCGGCTGCAATTCGCCATACAGAATGTCATCGCGAATTTCGTTATAGACTGTCTCGGCAACGGTGCTGCTGCTCATTTCTTGCTCCCTACCCTGTCAATGCCTCGGGATAGGCATTGAAGTATTCTGTTCTTGCAGCATCGGCATCGATTTCTGCCCCGCTGAAAACCTCGAATGCTTCAATACCCTGAAAGAAGAAGAGTTCAAAGCCAGTCATGACTTCAATCCCCGATTTCGCCGCCGAGGTCAGAAACGCCGTCTGCACCGGGGTATAAACCGCATCAAACGCCCATTTCTGCCCCCCAAACAGGGCCGTATCAAACGGACAGCCGGGATATTGGTTCATCCCGACCGGGGTACAGTTGATCAACCCGTCGGCTGACCGCACCATATCGGCAAGATCGGCTTCGCCAACAAATTCGGCCGCAGCATCGGCGGCAACAAGGGTGGCCACAAGTTCTTCACCACGCGCGGCATCCTTGTCATGGATCAGGATTTTGTCCGCCCCGAGACCGCGCAAACCGAATGCGGTTGCAAGCCCGACGCCCCCCGCGCCGAGCTGCAAGACCGTGCCCGGCTTTGCATCGCCAAATTGCTGGCGATAACCGCGCATGAAACCGACGAAATCGGTGTTGTCCCCGCGCCATCCGTCTTCACGAAACACCACGGTATTGACCGATCCCAGGGCTTCGGGAAGGCGCTTGCGCGGGGTGATCAGTTTGCGTGCACTGGTTTTATAGGGATGGGTCACATTGACCCCCGCATAACCGGTCTGTGCACATTTGGTCAGCTGTCTGATCAGATCGAAATCGGCGATCTGATCGCTATCAAGATAGTCGTATGTAACATCCATCCCGCACATGCGGCCCAGCAAAACGTGCAGTCGGGCTGACTGGCTCCGTGAAATGCCTTTACCGATAAGACCGAGCTTCAACATGGAATGGTATCCTAAAATCCAAACAGGTTAGGCAAGAAGGTGACGATGTCAGGCACAAAGGTGATGAGGATCAGCACCATAAGTTCGACAATAAAGAACGGCATGATCGCGCGGATCATCCTGGCCATCCCGACACCGGCAATCGCATCGGCGACAAACAGGCAAAGCCCCATCGGCGGTGTGATCAGACCGATCATCAGGTTAAAGATGACAATGATGCCAAAATGGGTCGGATCGATGCCAAGGCTGATCGCGATCGGATGCAGGATCGGCACCAGCACCAGCATCGCCGCAATGCCTTCAAGTACAAGACCAACCGCCAGCAACATCAGGTTGATCAAAATCAGGAAGGTCGCAGGACTGTCGACAAAGCCCAGAACAAACTTGCTGATCGACTGCGGGATACCGGCAAATGTCATGAACCAGTTGGCCGCGGCAACCGTTGCCATAATGATCAGGATACTTGAAGAATCACGCATCGCCCCGGAAAAGATCCCCGGCAAATCCGATGGTTTGAGTTCGCGAAACACAAACAAGCCAACCACCAGCGCATAAAACACCGCAAAGCTTGCCGCCTCGGTCGGGGTCACGATCCCCGCCAGGATCGAACCGATCACGAATACCGGCATGAAAAGCGGGATCAACCCGCTCCAAACGGCTTTGAGCTTTTCACCCATATTCATGCGTTCGCATGGTTTGGCGTAATTCTTGACAAAGAACCGCACATAAACCGAAAGCGCAATCGCCAGCAGAATGCCCGGCACAATCCCGGCAAGGAACAGGGCCGGAACCGACACATTGGTGGTAATCAGCGCATAGATAATCACCGGAATGCTTGGCGGAATGATCGGACCGATCACCGACGAAGCAGCAGTCAGAGCCGCGGCAAAATCACGCGGATAGCCTTCCTTTTCCATCGACGGGATAAAGATGCGCCCGATTGCCGATGTATCGGCCACCGCCGATCCCGAAAGTCCGGCAAAAATCACTGATGACCAGATATTGACCTGTGCCAGACCGGCCTTGGCATGGCCGACCAGCGCATTGGCCAGATTGATAACGCGCGACGTGATGCCGCTGGCATTCATCAATTCGCCGGCCAGAACAAAAAGCGGAATTGCCAGAATGGTAAAGCTGTCCATGCCGGCAAAAATGCGCTGCGGCAGCAAATCAATCCCGAACGTTCCAGTACTGATATAGGCCACAAGACCAAGTGCGATGGCAAAGGCAACCGGTGCGCCGATCGCCAGCAGGGCCAAAAGGGTAACGCCGGTAATCATGCCTCACCCCCGGTCGAATTCTTGTCAAAAATCGATGCCAGACGCAGCAATGCCGCAATGACAAGGCAAACCCCGCCAATGGTAATTGCGATCTGCGCCCAATACATCTGAATGCCGATGCCCGATGCGACAATCCCGCCGCGCTTGGCGGCAAAAATCCATCCCGCATAGGCAAGAACACCGCCCAGCACCAGCGTTGTGGCATCGACCACAATCGCAAGCTTGCGACGCAAACGGGCCGGCACGGTATCAATCACGATGCTGAATGTGATCTGGGTACCCTGGAGATAGGCCAAAGCCACACCAAACATGCAACCATAGATCATCGCGTATTTCGCGACCTCTTCGCTCCATTGCAGCGGGGAAGAAAATAAATAGCGGCTGACACTGCCAGCAAAAACAACACCAAACACTACGAGGATACTGATCCCCGAAAGTCCGGCGAGCAAACGCTTGAACGCTTTCTCTGCGCGTTGCATGGGTTCCCCCGGATCGTCGCGGAAAATTCAAATGCCCCTGGGGCACCATGGCGGGAAAAAAGGGCAGACCAGGAACAAGGAGGAGCCCCCGGTCTGCCAATGCCGATCACATGGAAGCTTCTGCTTCGGAAACGGCTTTCTGCAGTTTTTCAATCCACTCGGCGTCAATCTGACCCGACAGCCAGTTGATCACAGCCGGCTGGGCTGCATCACGGAATGCCTTAAGCTGTTCTGCGGTCGGCGTGGTGACTTCCATGCCTTCTGCTGCCAGCTTCGCCACACCTTCGGCGGAATTGAACTGCTGGATTGCGCGACCAACATTGGCGGCAATTCCCGCAGCACGACGCAGAAGCGCCTGATCCGCATCCGACAGACCCTGATAGGTTGCTTCATTGATCACGATGAAGTCGGTGCCATATACGTGACGGTCCAGCGTCAGGTATTTCTGCATCTCATAGAATTTGTTGGCATAGATCACGCTGATCGGGTTTTCCTGACCGTCAACCGTACCGGTGGTCAGTGCAGTCGGAACTTCCGGCCACGGAATCGGGGTCGGATCACCGCCAAGTGCTTTGACCATTTCCACGAACAACGGAACGGTCATGACGCGAATCTTCAAACCTTCCATATCTTTCGGTTCGGCAACTGCACGCTTGGAGTTGGTAAAGTTACGGAACCCGGTTTCACCATATGCCAGCGTCCGCAGACCGGTTTTTTCCAGGCAATGCTCGGCAAGTTCCTTGCCAAAACCACCATCCAGAACATTCCAGGCTACGTTGGCATTCGGGAAGATATAGGGAATATCAAGAACGGCTGCCTCGGGGCAAACCTTGGAGAACGGACCCGATACCATCGACATGGCCAGCGTACCGTCCTGGGTATTCTGCAACAGATCGGTTTCACCGCCCAGCGCCCCGGCCGGGAACAGTGCGACCTCAATACGGCCGCCGGATTCTGCTTCGACAATATTTTTAAAGACCTGGGATGCCGCACCCTTCTTCGAGGTGGTCCACTCTGCCGGATCGACATGGGCAAAGTTCAAGGTCACGTCAGCTGCCTGCGCGGAATAACCGAATGACGCGGCAACCATGGAAACGGCGCCAAACAGGGCACCCTTGGAAATCATCTTCATTACTTCCTCCCAATTGAACGAAATCCCGCAGACCGTGGTTGCTTGTGACAATCTTGTTCTTGCGCAGTCTGATTCGGAATTAGGATAATTTAAAAAACATAGGAGATTTTGTCAAACATTCTATATTTTGACGAAACCCGCCATTTACCGGGCCTTTCGGCCCCGTGATCAAAACCACCCCGCCTGATTTCCGCCGCCACATCGGGTCCTTATCGCCCCGTGACTGCGTCATCGAGTTCACATAGACATTGGGTGCTGTGGGCAAATCGCCAATGTGCGCATGCCGATATTCCCCGCCATCGCGCTGTTTCCCAACGATCATCCCCGGTTCGCCCCAAGGACGGAGAAATCGAAAACGCTTGCTGTAAATCGGGTTATTTGTGCTACTTTGGCTTAGAAACGTGACGATTCGTCCCTTTAAGTAACGCTATTTCCAAAGTGAATTCCGTGAACAGTGTCAACGGCCCAACATCACCGCAGCTTGCAAAAATCGCTTCGCGTATTTTGGCGGGCAGCTTTTTGTTTGAGGATCTCGATCCTGAATTGCTCGAACAACTTTCCGGTCAGGCAACCGTACGCCGACTGGAAGACGGGCAGTTGCTGTTTGAAAAGGGCGCACCGGCCGACGGACTTTATGCGGTCGAGGCCGGCAAGGTCCGCATTTCATCTGTTTCGGAAACCGGCAAGGAAATCGTCCTGAACGTTCTGGCACCCGGTGCCGTCTTTGGCGAGATCGCCCTTCTTGATGGCGAACCGCGCACAGCAACCGCGAGGGCTGTCGGCCCGACCCGGACCCTGTTCATTTCACGTGATGATTTCTTTGAAATCTTTGACCGCGAAGCACCGCTGCGGCGCCATATCACGGCCCTTCTGTGCCGTCGCCTGCGCTGGGTCAGCGATCTTCTTGAAGATGCCAATTTCCTTGATCTGACCGCACGTCTGATCAAACGCATTCTGTGGCTGGCCGAACGTCATGGCGGACCCGATCCCGAAGGCATCCGCATAGCACTTCCGCTGTCGCAACAGGAACTTGGTCTGATGCTTGGCGTGACGCGCGAAGCCGTAAACAAGAAACTGCGTGAACTTGAAAAACAGGGGATGATCACCCGCCGTGACGGCCGACTGATCATCAAGGACAGCGACGGGCTGAAACAACTTCTTGCTGATGCCATCAAAAACTGAACCTTCGGATTCATTGTTTGACCGCCTTGTCGCACGCGAGGAAAAGCGCGGGCTGATCCTTGTCGCGTTTTTGCGCATCTGCATGCTGGCCTTTATCCTGTTGCTGTTCAGCAAACCCGATTCCCCCACCGGCAAACTTTACACCCTGCTCGAAGTACTTGGCTGGTTCATTCCCGGCGTGTTTATCCAGCTGTTTGTCGCCTTTCGTGGCGGCAAGACATACTGGATGATCTATCTGCTTGCGGTAATTGATGCGGCCCTGATCGTCTATGTTTCGGTCGTGCCCGATCCGCTAAATCCGTTGATTGATCACCCGGCATGGCTTTACGGATTTGTTGTTCGTGACCGTGGCGTCGTCTTTTCGATGATCATGATGGCACTGGTCATCATGACCTTTTCGCCGCGTTTGATTTTATGGTTCGGGTTCTGGCTGTTTGTTGCCTGGTGCGGAGCGATCTGGTGGCTTGTCACCCGTCCGGGCGTGATTGTATCGCAGCATTTCGGCGATGAATGGAACCCGACCCAGCAGGAACTGATCGATACCTATAACCTGCCGGAATTCGTCGATATCTCGGCACTGGCCGAACAGGTCATTATCGTCATCGTCTTTACGCTGGCCTGTGCGGTGATGGTTTCGCGCCTGCGTGTTTTGATCAACCAGTTTGCCGCGGCTGAACGCGCCCATGGCAATCTGGCGCGCTATTTTCCCACCGCCCTTGCCGATCAGCTTGCCGATCGCGATGAACCGGTCCGGGTCGGCGAACGGCGTGAATGTGTCATTCTGTTTGCCGACATCATGGGCTTTTCGCGCTTTGCCGAAAAACGCGACCCACAGGAAGTCATGCGGTTTCTCAATCAGTTTCACCAAATCACCACCAGCCAGATCGGGGCATATGGCGGGATTGTCGAAAAATATATCGGCGATGCCGTAATGGCGAGTTTCGCTGCCTTTGACAATCTTGAACGTCCCGCCGCCAATGCTTTTTGCGCGGCCCAGGCCATCATCAATCAGGTCGCCGAATGGCAGGCCACCGATCCCGCCGACGGTGACGAACCGCTCAGGATCGGGGTCGGTCTGAATTTCGGAGCCGCCGTTGTGGGTGATATAGGCCAGCGCGAAGCCATGACTTCGGCCGTGATCGGCGCCAGTGTCAATCTGGCCGCCCGCCTTGAACAGGCCACCCGCGAACTTGGCAGCGAAATGGTCATCAGTGCCGATTTCGCCAACAAACTCCGCAACGAAGTGCCGGTTTGTGCGCCCGTCCTTCTGGCCCCGTACAGTCAGACCGAAACCATTCAGGTCAAAGGTTTCAGCGAACCGGTCGGCGTCCTTTTCCGGCCCGCCGAACAGGGGTGACCGGAAAATTCCGGCGCATCGGGCAACCCCTTGAAATTCCGGGATACCGGACCAACGTGCTTTGCATTAGGATTGGTTCGATACGCGATCTGATCAGCAGGAGGAAACGATGGTCAAGACGCCTGACGTGAATGCACCGGCTGCGGACGCCGTTCCGACTGCCGTGACGCTAACCACCCTGTTTGGTGAACGGGAATTTGCCTGGGACAAGGCAATCTATTTCCCGGCCGGTCTCAAAGGCTTTCCCGATCATAACGTCTTTGCACTGGCAAGTTTCCCCGGCGACGGGTCCAATGCCTTTATCCTGATGCAATGCCTGACCGAACCGGAACTGGCCTTTATCGTCGCCCCCTACAATCTTGATAGCGACACCATCCGCCCCGAGCATCTTGAACAGGCCTTTAATATTCACGGCATCAAGAAAAATGACGGCGCGGTGTTACTGATCGTGACCCTGCACAAACCAGAAGACGGCAATATCAGCATGTCGGTCAATCTGCGTGCGCCGATCATCATCGATACCGCACGCCAATCGGCCTATCAGCACCATCTGCCGGAAATGGGTGGCTATTCGTTCCGCCATGTCGTGAACTGACGCAAGTCCCCTGACTCTTGGCATTTCAGACGCCGTTTGATACCGGCCCCTGTCTGACATGGTCGCTAGTGTCGCGACCATGTCAGACAGGACGTATTTTTGCGGCAATGACTTGGCCTTGTCCGCCGCTTTTGACGCGGCACTCAAAATCGTCCAGCCCTTTCCTTGATCCTGCCATCTTTTCACGCGATGGTAGCAGTCATTACTTCTTTAAAATCAATCAAGGGACCGGAAATGGCTGGAACTTTGCGTAACCGTTTTGCGCTGGCTGCGATGTTGGGCACGGCGGTATTTTTCGGACAGGATATCGAAGCGGCCAGTGCCCAAAGCACGGTCGAGGAACGCAACAATCTTGGCCCGGCCATCCCGCTTTCGACGGATGCGCGCACCAAGTTGCAGCTGACGGTTTATCCGGGCAATCTGTCACTGATCGCCGAACAGCGCAAAGCCACCATTCCCGATGGCCAAAGCACGCTACGCATCAGCGGGCTTCCCACCACCCTGATTGATGATTCATTTCTGATCGGTACTGCGACCGACAGTGATCTGGTCTGGACGTCATTGCGCAATCGCGGCAATGGCTACAACGCGTTTGAAAGCCTGCTGCGCGATCAGATCGGCAAAACCGTCACCATTCGCCGTGGCGATGACGACCTGATCGAAGGCAAACTTGTTGCCCTGACCCATCTTGCACTGGTTCAGACCGATGCCGGGATCGAACAGGTGCCAATGGACCGGATCATCATCAACGACCTGCCGGACGATTTCACCACCGGTCCGTCGATTGATGCCGACATTGCCACCACAGCCCCGCTTGACCATGTCTCGATGGCCTATCTTCTGGGCGGGATTGGCTGGAACACATCCTATGTTGCGGTTTATGACAGTCAGACAAACCAGCTCAAACTCTCGGCCATTGCCCGCGTTACCAACAATTCGGGCAGCACCATCGATGGCGCACAGCTTCGCCTGGTTGCCGGCGACATGAACCAGGTCGGCACATCACCGATGGCCAAGGGTGCACGCACCGAAATGATGATGTCCGCCATGGCCGACAGTGCCGCACCGGGTGCCGGTGCCCCGGACCGGGAGACATTTGAAAATCTGCATGTCTATGGTCCGTTCAACGATCTTTCGATGAAAAACGGCGACACGGTCATCCTGCCATTGATTGATGCCCAGATTTTGCCGGTTGAACGCCGCGCCATTTTCCAGGCATCAAGCAACCCTTATGGCATGGGCCAAAGCAGCCAGACCGATTTTGTCCGCCCCGATCTTGAACTGAAACTGACCAATGATGGCGGCGCGGATGAAAACAGTCCATGGCCTGCGGGCATCACCCGCATCTTTGCCAAGGCCCCGTCGGGTGACACCGGCTTCCTTGCGGAAAATTACATGTCGCTGACCCCGGTCGGACGCGATGCGATCCTGCCGATCGGTCAGGCCAGTGAACTTTCAGGCACCCGGGAAGTTACCGCCTTCTCGCGCACGGCGCGCCCGAACCTGCCTGATGCGGTCAAGGCAGATCTGAACTGGACCATCCGTAACACCAGCGACCGCGAAGAAACCGTCACCCTTCGCGAAAATGTACCGTCTGACTGGACGGTCACCAAGGAAAGCCACAAACATGACCGCCCGGATCCCGGCTTGATCACCTGGACAGTCAAGGTCCCGGCAAAATCCGAAATCAAGGTCAGCTGGTCAGTCGAAAGCAGCCGCTAGGCCCCTTTCCACCCACCCGTCCCGACGGCTGCAAGACCCATGGTTTTGCAGCCGTTTTTCTGTCTGGCCAGGCGGTTACGTGCGGCCTTTTCGTGTGCTGTAGAATGCCTTGGCCAATGGCAACAGCAATGCGGCATCGGGCAAACGCCCGATCACATTGCATAAATCGGCGTAAATGCAGATCAGCTTGGTCAGAAGAACAAACGCTTCCTGATTGTGCATCCCGGCAAACTTGCCCAATACGTGAATTGCTTCGGCCGCGGCATCACAGGCATGATCGTTATGCCCGGCACCGCGCATGGCCAGAACAAGTGCCGCCAGTGAATAACCAAGATCAAGGCGCTCTGTATCATCCTTGCGCCCGACGCAATTGCGCAGCCTGTCGCGCCTGAGTGCCACGGCCTGACTGGCTGCATCAATCGCCCAGTCCCATTCTTCGGCCTCAAGTTCAAGTGCCGCCCGGTTATTCAGACTAAGTGCAAGACCCGCAATCGCCGCATCGCGTGATGTCGGAAGATGTTTGGCGAAAATCGTATCGGCCTTGTCAAAAAGGCTCAGGGCATATTCACGGTCGCGATAATGCTGACCGCTTGCCATTTCCAGATACAACCGCGCCACCGCCAGCGAATTGGCATCTGCCTGTTCAAGATAGGACAAACGCAACGCATATTCGTCCGATTTGTCCCCCATCCTGATCCCGCCAGTTTGTTGTTCAACCCTCATGCTGCACGATGACCGCGCCTCAAAAAGACGTTTCGAACAGGTGTTTTGTGAAGGATCGCACCTCCTGGGCGGATAACCCGCGATAAGCTGTTTCACTGTACTGGGCAGCCTGATAGGCTTTGGGACCTGATTGCATTTCAACTTGCCCCACTGCCCGGAAATCAGTCTTCAATGAGCTTACAAACCGAAACTCTGCGTGCCTTGTATGGCACATGGCGTATCGCCCGTGGTGATACGGGTGGACTTGCGTTTTTCAATTTCTCGCTCGAAGGATTCTGGCGGTCCTTTCTGGCGGCTGTGATCATCTTTCCGGCATTTGCGTTTCTGCGCTGGCATGATCTTGTTTCCGCCCCGGATGACTTTCCGGTCCTGCGCTATATGACGACCGAAGTCATCGCCTATGTCATCAAATGGGTCGCCTTTCCGCTTTTGATGTTTCACATCACCCCGATGCTGGGCCGCGCCGAACGCTATGTCGCCTTTATGACCGTCTATAACTGGGCAAGTGTCCTTCAGATGGGTGTCTATCTGCTGGCTTTGGCACTCGGTGTACTGTTTCCGATGGTTGGCACCGGCGGATTTGTCATGATTGCGGTGATCGCGACACTGGTTTACAGCATCTTTATCACCCGCCTGACCCTGTCTGTACCAATTCCCACTGCCAGTGCGATTGTCATTGCCGAGTTCCTGTTATCGATTGTCATCACATCAATCGGTATCCGTTTGGCCGTCGGGCAGTTATTCTGACTTTATAACGATTTGAAAAATCACCTTCATCAGGGAGAAACACAAAAATGAAACCCGTCCTTGCCGTCACCCGTCAATTGCCCGAAGCCGTCGCCAAACGCGCCGCCCAAAGCTATGACATCCGCACACAGGAAGGGGACGACCCGCTGTCGCGCAATGAAATCCTGGCCCTGTGCCACGGCGCAGACGCGGCCCTTGTTTCCGTCGGCGATCCGATTGATGCGACCTTTTTTGAAGAACTGCCCGACAGTGTCAAAATCGTCGCCACCTTCTCGGTCGGGACCGATCATATCGATCTGGCTGCAGCCCGGAAAAAGGGCGTGATTATCGGCAACACACCGGGCGTTCTGACCGACGCGACGGCGGATATCGCATGGCTTCTGATACTTGGTGCAGCCCGCCGTGCCAGCGAAGGCGAGGCCGAAGTCCGCAACGCCACCTGGTCAAGCTGGCGTCCGACCCATCTGATGGGCACCCAGGTCACCGGCAAACGTCTTGGCATTGTTGGTATGGGCCGCATCGGTCAGGCCGTTGCCAAACGCGCGCGCGGCTTTGATATGGAAATCCATTATTACAATCGCCGCCGCCTGCCCGCTGATCAGGAACTCGGTGCTACCTATCACGACAGCATTGATGGCTTGCTGCCCCATTGTGATTTTCTGTCACTGCATTGCCCGTCAACCCCGGAAACCCGCGGCATGGTCAATTCCGACTTCATCGCCAAGCTGCCCGATGGCGCGATCATCGTGAATACCGCACGTGGTGATGTGGTCAATGATGGTGACCTGATTGCGGCCCTGAAATCGGGCAAACTCACTGCGGCCGGCCTTGATGTCTTTGCAGGTGAACCAAACATCGAACCGGCCTATCGCGATCTTAAAAACACGTTCCTTTTGCCGCATCTGGGATCAGCCACGGTTGAAACCCGCAACGCCATGGGCTTCCGTGCGCTTGATAACATCGACGCCTTTGTCGCTGGCAAGGAAGTCCCTTATTCGGTCTGATCGGTATCCCCGAACCCGAAACAGGAAAAGGCGCTGGTAACAGCGCCTTTTCCATTTCACGAACCTGTTTGCTGTCTGGCGGCCCTATCGCACCTATCCCAGATCGCTTTCCTCGCCAGCAGGCAGGATACAGGCGATCTCGCGGCCATCGCGGCTGATCTTGACGCGACCGCCATGGATTTCGACCACCGCACGGACCATCGCCATGCCAAGCGCACGGCGGGCGGACGGGGATTCGCCATCACGCAACCCTTCAAACAGCATCGGTTGCGGGGCTTCATCGGAAAGCGATATCGAAATTTCGATATCCTCGCCACGGCGGCGTGCCACCACGGAGACCTCGCTGCCTTCGGGGGCGGTGCGCAGCACATTGGTCACCAGAATGAACAAGGCCTGTTTCAGGCGGCGTTCATCGGCCACCATCCAGCCGATATTGCGCGAACAATAAAGACGCAGCGACACATTAAGTTCCGCCAGACGGGCCCGCGTCAGGGCCTCCAGCGACCGTAACAGGCGACGCGGATCCACCGTATCAAGTTCAAGTGCGACCTGCCCCGACCCCAATGTCGCCAGATCACGCATATCATCAACAAGGGCCAGCATGCTTTGTGCTTCGGCCCGGATGGTTTCAACCGATCGTGCGACATTGCCGGTCAGATGCGGGATCAAACGATCCGATTCGCCATTGATATGATCAAGCGGCTTGGTCAGTTCGCGCGATACCGTGGAAATGAAATCCGACTTCATCTGATCGGCGGTGCGCAGCGCCTCGTTACGTTCACGAAGCGCACGTTCGACCCTGATGGTATCGGTCACATCAATATAGGACATCATCACCGCCCCGTCAGGCAGCGGCACAATGGCGAAATCAATGATGGTGTTATCGGCTCGTTCAAGTCGTCCATTCATCGGCTCGTGATTGGTGATACGTGCCACCATCCGGCTTTTGAACTTTTCCCAGTCTTCGCGTTCGCGCCAGTAGTCCCGGGATTTTTCAACGACCTCGGCCAGATGCGGCGCCGCATCAAGGAAGGCCGGATCAAGTCCCCACAGATCAGCAAAGCCATGGTTATACAGGCGCAACCGCCCATCACCACTGATCACGCCAACCGCTTCATGCAGACTTTCAAGCGTCTCGCGCTGAACCGCAATCAGGGTGTTATAGGAACTTTCAAGCACCAGCTTGTCGGTCACATCCTCATAGACAAACATCAAACCGCCAAACGGGTGGGGCGATATGAACCGGCGCAAGGTCATGCCATTTGGCAGATGCATCAAATCTTCTTCAGGCTTCAGAAGGTCCGTAAATCGCTGATTTTCGGCATTGCGGAACTGAGTAAAGTCGGTGACTTCGGGCAATTTGCGTTCATCGCGCAGGCGGCGCAAAACATCGTCATGGGTCGGCTCCGACCACAGCCATTCGTCATCCAGATCCCAAAGCTTGGTAAAGGCGGTATTAAAGAAAATAAGCCCCTTGTCCCCGCCATAAACTGCAATTGCCGTTCCCAGATTTTCCAGAACTTCGGCATGGGCGCGAATATGGCGCGACAGATCGGACTGCAATTCCTCGACCGGGGTGCAATCAATCGCAAACCCGATCAGCCCGTCGGATCCATTGGCATCGGTGGACGGGGATTCGGTAATGCGCAGCAATTTGCGGTCGCCCCGGATCACCACATGATAATCCCGTGTCAGGCTTTCGCCATTGCGCTGAACCGATGCGGCAAGCGACCGCCCGTGATCGGGAATGATCCCCGCACCGATTTCGGCCTGATTGGCCAGCGCATCCTCGATGCCTGGCTGTTCGACCGCATCGGCATAGGCCGCATTGCAATCAATCAGACGCAATTCGCTATCGCGCCGCCATACCGGGAACGGCAAACTGTCCAGCAACACCCGAAGGCCCGATACCTCGTGCTTCAGGGCCTGAAAATCACCAAACTGGCTTTCACGTTCTCGCGTATGGCGGGTTTCATCGCGGAACCACAATCCATGGGCCAGAACCTCGCTTGACCGGTCCTTGCGTGCGGCCATGCCGGTAACGTGGAATTTGCGCTCATCAAGGGTCGTGATCCACAATTCAAACCGGTCATGCCCGGCCTTAAGGTTGCGCACACGCTCCTTCAGGGCCTTGGCATCCTCGTCGCGCAACAGATCAAGCAAATCGGGGAACCGGCCATCCGTGCCCAGTTGAAACGCCCGGCGCAAAGACGGGCTTGCGCCTTCGGCAAAGCCCTGCTGGCTCCAGTAATAAACCGGATCGGGCCCGGCAAACAAAAGATGGGTGAAAAGCTCGCTCTCACCGGCCAGCTCATGTTCGTGATCTTCAACTTCTTCAAGATGGCGGCGCATCCGAAGCGACATCCGCCAGCCGATCCAGCCGGCAATCGCCGCCCCGCCAACAGCGGCAAGTGCAACCACCAGCCAGTCACGGTCGCTTAGTCCGGCAAGGCTTCCGAAAATTGTCGCACCGATTCCTTCGGGCGCGGCGGTTTGCGCCGGCGCGTTCAGGCGAAATTTTTCCTGGGCAACAAGGCTTGCAGCAGGAAACAGCATCGATGCGATCGCCGTTCCGCCCGCAAGAAGGGCAGACAGCCGACATCTGGGCAAGTTGCGCAAAAATGCCCTCACCTGTTTCCTTCCCCCGCTCAGTTTGGAAGCTTGCTCGGATGCGTTCCGTGTCACGTGTTGTTAACCGTTTGTGTTTATGAGCTATTATTATGGTGAAAACAGGGTGCTTTTACCACCGTTTCGCATCATCTCGGCAACAGCCTTGTGCAAAGCCGTGTTTCACGGGGTTCGCCTGTGGAAAAACCGCAATGACATGGGCACTGAATCCGTTTATGTCTGCGGGACCGACATTCGTAACAGATCAAGTGTATCTATAATCTCAGATGAGTCCCAAACCGCAGCTAGATCTTTTTGCTCCACGTGCGGCGGCCAAGCCGGCCGCACCACAAAAGGACTCTGCCGCGCTGAAGGCCGCGCAAAATACCGGCCCTGAAATCGGCGATCTATTTGACAGCAATTTCAACGCCGATGACATTGCCGAATGGGAACTGCTGTTTCGTGATGTCCCGCAATATAACTACCATTTCAAACGCGCCCAGATCGCCTCGGCCTTTGACCGGCCGCTGCATAAAAAGCTGATCGCATCGCACGCCTTTGAACGGCTGCGTGAAATCTCGTTTTTGGGCGCGATCGACTATCTGTTCCATCCCAATGGACGCCCGGCCAATATCCGTCATTCGCGCTATGACCACACCATCGGCGTTGCCCTTCTGTCGCAACGCTATTGCCGCCTGATGGGGTTATCGGATGCCGATTGTGATTTGCTCGGTGCTGCGGCACTTTTGCATGATATCGGCCATGGCCCGTTTTCCCATACGCTGGAACCGGAATTTGCCCGGCGGTTCAACCTGAACCACCATCAGTTGACCGAAAAAATCATCACCGGCGAAGTCGAACTTGATCTGTCGGTCAATCATCTGCTGGTCAAACACAATGTTGATCCTGATGAAGTGATCGCGCTTCTGTCGAAGAAATCAAACCACCCGCATGCCAGCCTGTTTTCCGGCCCGGTCAATATCGACACGCTCGAAGGGATCAGCCGCACGAAAACCTATGTGCATCCCAATCACGTCCATTGTCACCCGCGCCTGCTGCTCGAAGCTGCCGTCAAACTTGATGCGGACTCGCTCAAACGCCTGGACAAATTCTGGCAGCTCAAGGAAGACATCTATCGCAATTTCATTTTTGGTCCGATGTGCTTTGCCACCGACCATCTGTGCCGCGAATTTGTCGTTAAAAATGCGCCGGACTTTGCCGCCGATGACTTCCTTCTGACCGAAAAGGCGTTCCTGAACAGCCACCCGGCCTTCAAGAAATTCCTGCACAGCCTGAAAAACCGGATCGAGCTTGATGGCGTCGCCGACGCGGTTGACCACCAGATCAGCGCATCGGCCAGCACCTTTGACCTGAACGAGGCCAAAGTCCCGCGCCGCGAGTTTCACATCAACAAGGATGTCGAAGTCCGCTGCTTTGCCGATCTGTCAAAGCGCTATTACGAGGAAAAACATTCCTTCCTCAGACGCGTCGGCAGCCTGACCGACCCGGCCCAACAGGCCGCAGCAGCAAGCCTGTTTGACTAAATCCGGAATCCTAGTCGACCACAAACAAGGTCGCACCGCTTTTGGTTGATGAACGGTGGGCTTCGGCATTGTCGGCCACCTGGTAGCTCATACCGGGTTTGAGAATGAAGGTCCGGCCATCGTCAAGTTCGGTCACAAGTTCGCCTTCAAGGCACAGCAGGATATGCCCCTTCGAACACCAGTGATCGGCAAGATAGCCCGGTGAA
This sequence comes from Thalassospira sp. CH_XMU1420-2, assembly GCF_037029325.1. Classification (NCBI taxonomy): domain Bacteria; kingdom Pseudomonadati; phylum Pseudomonadota; class Alphaproteobacteria; order Rhodospirillales; family Thalassospiraceae; genus Thalassospira; species Thalassospira sp. CH_XMU1420-2. The sequence continues at coordinate 252,457 of NZ_JAYMEG010000004.1, read as the reverse complement.
TATTGCACCATTCGAACCCGGATCGGACCGAATTGTCGGGTGCGCCAGGTGGCAAATCCGGTCTCGCCGGGATGTCTGGTGGCTTCAACACTTGACCAGTCGGTCGTGCCGAATGGCAAATTGGCGATGTCCATGGCGGGAATCTTTTCTAAAAATCTGTGGGGCGCGGTTCCCGGTGCCGGAACCCGGGCGCCAAGTTTGGGCTTTTTAACCGGCCCGTCAATCATCTTAATCCCGCACACCCCATATAAGTTAAACGCGGTATTAATCTTTAACCTTTACGCAGATAGTTGGTAATCAACGAGTCGCACCAAGAGGCTGTCCCGATCTTGTTACCCGCAACCATCGCCACCAATCAGGATTACTCTGCCCGTCGCCTGGCAGAGATGCGAGATGCGTTGGGCAACCGCCTGACGGGTGATAATTTTTGTGTTGTGGTAACCGGTTCCTATGGCCGGCACGAGGCATCCGATCAATCCGATCTTGATTACTTCATCATTGGCCGCGAAGCCGAACGTGATCAGGCCCCCCATCAGGATGTCGCCGATATCCTTGGCAAAATGGTGACCCGAAAACCGGCCGTAAACGGCCCGTTTTCATCCTATGTCACCGCCGAGGAACTGGTAAATCGCATCGGTCTGGATGGCGATACCAACTCGATCACAACCCGGCGGCTGCTGTTCCTGCTGGAATGCGAATGGCTTTATAACGAAGCCGGCAAACGCAAATTCTTTGACGATCTGATCGCCAATTACGTCACCACATCAGTCACCCGGGACTCGATTGCGCGATTTCTGGTCAATGATGTGATCCGCTATTACCGGACCATCAGTGTCGATTTTGAAATCAAAACCCGCGAAGGCGACGCCAGCAAGGCCTGGGCACCACGGCGCCTGAAACTCGTCTTTTCACGAAAAATGCTTTATTTCGGCGGTATTATTGCGGCTGCTGAAACTGCGGGTCGTGATTATGCGGGGAAACGTGAAAAACTGTCGGAACTTTTACAACTTCCGCCTATTACGCGCCTGCAAACCGTGTTTGGTGAAAAAAGCCTGCCTGCGCTTGAACTTTATGACCGGTTCCTGCGCGAATTGTCCGATCCCGATGTGCGCGCGCGTCTGGACGGGGTCGGCCCGCATGATCGCAATGATGCGGAATTACGGTCGTTGCTTGATGCCGGCAAGGAATTCTCGCGCGAACTGATCAAGCTTCTCAATGACCGATACGGGCCAGATCACCCGATCCACGAAGCCCTTCTGATGTAATCAGCCGGGCACCTGTGCAACACCGGTGACATGTTTGTGGTAATTGGCCCGGTCAAGGTCATGGACCTCGACGGTAAATTGCACCGCATAATCCCCAACCAGCCATTCCAGCCGGTCGCGCAAGGCCGCAAGGGCCGCTTCGCCGGTGGCAAATTTCGCCCGTTCACTGCGCCCCGACAATAAGCGGATATCAAGATGAACCATGGCATGCCGGTCACTGCCATCGGCAATCACCACATTTTCAAGCGGTGTTATCCGGGTTTTGAAAGACCCAAGATCCGCATCGGCTTCGCGCGCGACAACATAATGAAGATCAACCGCAAGCTTGGACAACTCGTCGGCAATCGGCAGTTTGGCGGAATATTCGATTTCAAGCTGGGGCATGGATCGATTTCTCTGTGGTGGCGGAATGGCGCTGACAAGCCGGAAAGAACCGGCTCACATCAGTTCAGCTTCCCATACAATCATATAAGTCACACCCGATCCTAGAACCTTTTCAATTTGCTGTGCATCGATTTTGTTTCTGCCCGATCAGGCGTCGATCCCATGGGCATCAAACACAAAAAAGCCGGTCTGAACGAACAGACCGGCTTTGATGCAGATCGGTGATAACCGATTAGTAGCGGTAATGATCCGGCTTGAACGGACCAGCCTGCGGAACGCCGATATAATCAGCCTGTTCCTGGGACAGTTTGGTCAGTTTCACGCCAAGACGGTCAAGATGCAGGGCTGCAACTTTCTCATCAAGGTGTTTGGGCAGGACATAAACCTTGTTTTCGTAGTTCGCGTGGTTTTTCCACAGCTCGATCTGTGCCAGCACCTGGTTGGTGAAGGATGCCGACATCACAAAGCTCGGGTGACCGGTTGCGCAACCAAGGTTGACCAGACGACCTTCGGCCAGAACGATCAGACGTTTGCCATCCGGGAATTCGACTTCGTCGACCTGCGGCTTGACGTTGTCCCACTTGTAATTGCGCAGCGAACCGATCTGGATTTCGGAATCGAAGTGACCGATGTTGCAGACAATTGCGCGGTCTTTCATCGCACGCATGTGGTCAAGGGTGATGATGTCGATGTTACCGGTGGTGGTAACAAAGATATCGCCAACCGGGGCTGCGTCTTCCATGGTGGTGACTTCGTAACCTTCCATCGCGGCCTGAAGCGCGCAGATCGGATCGATTTCGGTTACCAGAACGCGGGCACCCTGGCTGCGCATAGAAGCAGCAGAACCTTTGCCCACATCGCCAAAGCCGGCAACAACCGCGATCTTGCCCGCAACCATCACGTCGGTTGCGCGCTTGATGCCATCAACAAGCGACTCACGGCAGCCATAAAGGTTGTCGAACTTCGACTTGGTGACCGAGTCATTGACGTTGATCGCCGGAACCTTGAGCGTGCCTTTTTTCGCCATTTCATACAGGCGATGCACACCGGTGGTGGTTTCTTCCGACAGACCTTTGATGTCTTCGAGAAGTTCCGGATACTTGTCATGGATCAGCTGGGTAACGTCGCCACCATCATCAAGAATAAGGTTCGGCTTCCAGCCGTTCGGACCGGAAATGGTCTGCTCGATGCACCACCAGAATTCTTCCTCGGTTTCGCCTTTCCATGCGAAGACCGGAATTTCAGCAGCCGCAATCGCCGCAGCAGCCTGATCCTGGGTCGAGAAGATGTTGCACGACGACCAGCGAACTTCAGCACCAAGTGCCGTCAGCGTCTCGATCAGAACTGCGGTCTGGATGGTCATGTGCAGGCAGCCGACGATGCGTGCGCCAGCAAGCGGTTTTGCATTGCCATACTCTTCGCGCAGCGCCATCAGGCCCGGCATTTCGGTTTCGGCAATCGCGATTTCCTTGCGGCCCCACGAGGCCAGCGAAATGTCCGCGACCTTGTAATCGGTAAAGTTCGACATGTCGTCTCCAATCAAACAGGAATGGCGCATCCGCCAAAGACTTCTGGTCTTGCCGATACGCCGAGAAATTCTGTTGCGATCACTTCCCTGACCGCGATGGGTCACATATAAAGATTTCTTTATATCGTTTTCAAGTCTTTTTTTGCCCAAACACGCAACATGCATCGCGCAAACGGCAACGCGCCGCCGAAATCCGCCGGATTGCCGTGCAAATTGACTTGGGTGTCCACTATGTCGGGATGATTGTCTGTTTGGGCAAGACCGGCCGGCCGTGCAATCAGGCCAGATCGTTAAAATCGTCAAGCATCATGGCGATCCGCGCCGAATCCCATTGTTCCATGACCCGATTGGCCTGATGGTGGGAATTTCGGGTATCAAGCCGGCGCAGCCGCTGTTTGACCGGCAACAGATTGACCGGCGACATCGAAAGATTGCGCAACCCGAACCCGATGAAAAGCGGGACATAGCGCGGATCACCGGCCATTTCCCCACAAACACTGACCGGAATGTCGCGTTCGCCTGCCACCCGGATCACATCCCGGATCAGGCGCAGCACAGCCGGATTAAGCGGATCGTAAAGACCCGCGACCTGATCATCGGTCCGATCGATCGCAAGGGTATATTGCGTCAAGTCATTGGTCCCGATCGCAAAGAAATCGCATTCCCGCGACAGGGTATCAATGGCGATCGCCGCGGCCGGAATTTCGATCATTGCGCCCAGCGGTGGCAAGGCTTCGGGGATGGCATGCCCCTCCTTGCGCAGGCGTTTGGCCACGGATTCATATATCTGGCGCGCCCGGGTCATTTCATGCACCCCAACCACCATCGGGATCAGAACCCGCACCGGTCCATGCAGCGACGCCCGCAAGATGGCGGCAAACTGCACTTCAAGAAGTTCCGATTTCCGAAGCGACAACCGGATACCGCGCAAACCAAGGGCCGGATTTGGCCCCGATGCGATTTCCGACTGCAAGGCGACGGCCAGCTTTTCCCCCCCGATATCAAGGGTGCGGATCGTCACCGGCTTGCCGTCCATCCGCTTTACGATATCGGCCAGTTCTTCGTATTGCTCATCCTCGTCGGGCAGATAATCCTTGTTCATGAACATGAATTCACTGCGCAAAAGCCCGATGCCCGTGGCCCCGTTTTCAAGGGCGGCCGAAAGTTCGATCGGCAATTCGATATTGGCATGAAGATCAATATCCACCCCGTCACGGGTCGCCGATGGCACATCACGAAGGGCAGCAAGCTTGTCACGTGCCGCCAGCCAGTCAGCACGACGCTGACTGTAATGTTCGATATCGGCGTCCGTCGGCGACAGAATGACTTCGCCGCGCCCGCCATCGACAATGATCTGATCCCCGCCAGATACCCCACGAATGATATCAGCCGCCCCGAGAACCGCCGGAATACCAAGGGATCGCGCCATGATCGCGGTATGCCCCTCGGCCCCACCAAGGGCCGTGACAAAGGCGGTCATTTGTCCGGGTTCAAACCGTGCCATATCGGCCGGGCTGACATCTTCTGCAATCAGGATCGCCCCCTTGGGTGCCTTGTCCACCGCCCGGTCGGTTTCCCCCATCAGACAGCGCATCAGACGCAGGCCTACCTCGCGGATATCGGTGGCGCGTGCGGCGATGTAGCGATCATCCATGCCCGAAAACTGGGTCGCGATGGCGTCGATCACTTCGCTGACCGCATGCACCGCATTAAGGCGGCGCGACACAATCAGTTCTTCTGCCCCGCGCACCAGACGCGACTGGGTCAGCATGTGGATATAGGCATCCAGAAGGAAGCCGAGCTCCTCGGAGGCGGCACTGTCGGCGGTCGATGATTGGGATTTCAGCCGTTTCAGCTGATCGATACTTTCGCCAACACCGTCATGCAGACGTTTGCATTCGGCCTGAATGGCGTCTTCGGCGACCGGTTTGCGGCTGATCTGGATATATTGCCGGTCCAGAACAAATGCCCGACCAATCACAATTCCGCCCGATGCGCCCAGCCCGGTAATGACGCGGCGTGCGCCGGTTGCGTGATCGTCGGTGATGGTTGTGTCTTTTGGCGGAACTTGCAAACCTGGGGTCAGAACCTGTTCTTGTTGTTTTCCCGAAAGTCAGAAGTCTTGGTTTCAGAAATCTTGGGTATTGCCGGTCGGCTTATTCTTCGTCGAACTTTGCATCGACCAGTTCGTTCAGGGCCTCGATCGCCTTGGCGGCGTCCGGTCCGGTGGCTTCGACTTCGATCTCGGTGCCGATCGATGCCGCAAGCATCATAAGCCCCATGATCGATACGCCCGAAACTTCGGTGCCGCGATTGCGGACCATGATGCTGGATTCAAATTCACCAGCCAGTTTAACAAATTTCGCCGCCGCCCGCGCGTGCAATCCGCGCTGGTTGCTGATCGTAAGGATTCGTTTTTCCTTTTGCGCCATCTATGTCCCCGCCAGCCGGATGCTTGATCGCGATACATCCGACCTTCTTATTTTTGTTGCTGACTTATTCCTCGCCGCTTAGCAGACGCGACGCGACGTTGATATATTTGCGTCCGGCATCCTGGGCCGCATTTACCGTCTCGGCCAGTGTCCCGTCGATGCGAACAGATGCCAGTTTGATCAACAAAGGTAAATTTACCCCTGCGATAACTTCGACATTTGCCTGTTCCATGATGGAAATCGCCAGATTGGACGGAGTCCCGCCAAACATGTCAGTCAAAAGGACAACCCCCTTGCCGCTATCGACCTTTTCGACGCTGGCAAGAATGTCCGAACGGCGTTGTTCCATGTCGTCATCGGGTCCGATACAGACCGCTTCGACATTTTCCTGCTCGCCAACGACGTGCTGCAAGGCAGATACGAACTCTTTCGCGAGATCGCCATGGGTGACCAGCACCATCCCGATCATGCAGTTTTCTCCATTTTAGTCACTCCCCCGATGTCGGTTCATCTGGCTTGTCTCGATGTCCGAGATGTGTGTCATATCCCAGATCGGCAATCCAGTCATTGAGTATCCGCGCGATATAAACCGAACGATGTTGTCCACCCGTACATCCGATCGCAATGGTCAGATAGCTTTTCCCTTCTTGCGCATAGCGCGGCAAAATCGGCTCCAGCATTGCCTTCAAACGGGTGATGAACCCTGCGAAGTCCGGGTCTTCTTCAATATATTTGCCCACCCGGTCATTCATCCCGGTCAAAAGGCGAAGCTCGGGATCATAATGCGGGTTGCGCAGAAAGCGAACGTCAAAAACCAGATCGGCTTCTGCCGGCACGCCCTGACGGAACGAAAAGCTTTTGACAAAAATCGCCATGCCTTCGTTTTCGCCAATGTCGAACTGGTCCTGAAGGATCTTGCGAAGTTCGGCCGATTTCATTCTGGATGTGTCGATCCGCATGTCCGCCGTCGCCGCAATCGGCGCCATCAGGCGTTTTTCATGCTCGATCGCATCCACCAGCGGCCGGTCGTGGCTTAACGGATGGGGACGCCGCGTCTCGGTGAAGCGGCGCTGCAATACCGATGTCTCGGCATCGACATAGATCATCAACGGTTCCATGCTGGTCTGTTTGCGCAAACGTCCGACAATGTCGACAAACTGGTCGACGCCGAAATCACGGGTACGGATATCCAGCCCGATGGCAATCGGGCGGTCGGGGCGGCAATCGCTTGGCACCAGTGCCGACAACATCCGAAGCGGCAGGTTATCGACCGCATCAAACCCGAAATCTTCAAGAATCTTAAGGGTGGTCGTCCGACCGGCCCCCGATACACCGGTGACCAGAACAAGACCGCTTTTGCCATCAAAACTGCCAAGCGCGGTTTGCAGGTCATCAGACGATTTGACAGGCGTTTTCTGCAAAACAGAGTCCTTAAGCTTCAAGTCGCATTTCACCGGTCGCAACTGCCAGCGCGACCCTGATCTTGGCATCAAGTGCCCGATCGGTTGCACATAATGTCCAACGCGGGACAGTTATGCCACAAATCTCTTCGGCAGTGCAGTGCGGCATTCTTTCAACCTGGGTTGCGTCCGCCACCAGATCAATCAGAACCCTGACATCGCCTTCGGCGGCAATCGGCAATCCGCGTACAATGCCGATGCCGCGCACTTCGCACAACCCGGCAATCGTTGATGGCGCTGTTGCGATCAAACGTCCGTCACGCGCAACAAGGTCCGTCCGATCATCCGAAATCAGACAGCCCCCCGCATCAATCAGGCGCAAGGAAATACTGGATTTTCCCGAACCGGACGGCCCGCGCAATAACAGCGCATGGGCACCGATCTGGACACAGTTTGCATGAAGTTGGGACATAATGGGAAAACGATGCGGGGCCGGGCGTTTGTTGTCAAACACCAAACAAGCGGATCGGGTGCAACCTGACCTTCCGCATAAGCGTTTGGCGGTTTCTGACCGGAAAAATCTTATTCCAGCGGCAGGCGAATGGTGAATATCGCGCCCTTGACCGCATCATCAACCACCCGATTCTGTGCGCTCAGTTCGCCGTTATGGGCGGAAATGATCCGCTTGGAAATCGAAAGACCAAGCCCCGAATGCTGCCCGAATTTCTCGGTCGATGGCCGCTCGGTATAGAAGCGGTCAAAGATCGCCTCTTCCTTGCCCGGCGGAATGCCCGGCCCGTCATCTTCGATCGTGATTACCGCCCAATCCTTGTCACGCCATGCCCGCACACGGACTTCGCCGCCTTCGGGGCTGAAGGTGATGGCGTTTGAAATCAGGTTTCTGAACACCTGGGTCAACCGGCTTTCAAGGGCGGGAACATTCAGATCTTCGGGCACAGATACCCGAATGCGCGGGCCGCTCGGATCGGCATTGTAAAGTTCACCCAGCGTCTGCAACAGAACCCGAAGATCAACCTCTTCGCTTTCGGCACGCGACAATTCGGCATCCATGCGCGAATAGTCGGAAATATCACTGATAAGTCGGTCAAGACGCTGCACGTCTTCGGCAATGATTTCCATCAGACGGCGTTGGCGTTCCGGATCTTTAAGCCGGGTGGCCGTTTCCACCGCACTGCGCAGCGACGTCAGCGGGTTTTTGATTTCATGCGCGACATCGGCGGCAAACCGTTCAATCGCATCCATACGATCCCAAAGCGTTTCGGTCATATCACGAAGGGTGGTCGAAAGATCACCGATTTCATCGCGCCGGTCCGAAAGATCGGGGATGGTGAACTGGCGGTTTTTGCTGCGCCGGACCCGTTCGGCGGCGCGCGCCAGACGATTAAGCGGACGGGTAATCACCCCGGCCAGATAAATCGACAGCAACACCGTGATGCCAAAGGCAAACACAAAGATTTTCAGGATATCAAGCCGCACCGCATGCAGGGCACTTTCGATCTGCTCGCCGCTTTTGGTCAGCATCACCGATGCCAGCACCTGCTTGAACCGTGCCACCGGCACCGATACGGACAAAATGCGCCGCCCCTGGCTGTCAACCCGGACCACGCCGCGCGAATAGCCGGCAAGGGCAGCACGCACTTCCGGATAATCGGCCGCACTGGCAACCGGCGGATCAACATAAAGCGGCAAGGGTTGCTCGCCTTCAAACAGGGTCAAAAGACCGTCTGTCAGTTTGCGCATGATTTCGGCAAAGGCATCTTCATCGCCCGGTGCGGGCAATTCTTCGGCCTGAATGGTGCCCGCGCCAAAGGACTGGATATTGCGGCTATCGGCCATCAATTTGCCGTTGGTGGCAAAAAGCCGCGTCCGCGCGCCGGTAATCCCGACCAGACGGCGCACCATTTCGCGTGCGACTTCAAGTTTCACCCGGTTGGTTGCATCATCTTCGGAACTGACGGCCGATGTCGAAAGCGCAGCAGCATACATTTCGGCCTGTACGGCCATCGCTTCAAGCTCGGAATGAATGAGTTCCTGCTTGTAGCGGCCGAGATACAAAATCCCCGCCACCAAGACAAACAGCGCCAGCGCATTCACGGCAAGAATGCGCCAGGTCAACGGGGAAAACAGCCCGTGGCGTTCCTCTATGCGTGCCGTCCGTGTTTCGGACTGGCTTGTCGTCTGGTCCTGATCGCCAGCGCTTTGATCTCTCATTCAAACCTGCGTAACTGGCCCGTCATGGTCGGGCCGGCAAAAATGACAGATGCCGGAACATATTTGTCCCGGCACCATAATTCGTCTGATCAACCTGCAACAGTGGCAGAGTCGCGATACCGGTACCCGACGCCATACAGCGTTTCGATTTCCTTGAATTCCTTGTCGGTTTCGCGGAACTTCTTGCGCAGGCGCTTGATGTGGCTGTCAATCGTGCGGTCATCAACATAGATATGCTCGCCATAGGCCGCATCGATCAGCTGGTCACGGTTTTTCACATGGCCCGGATGTTTCGCAAGTGCCTGGATCAACAGGAACTCGGTCACGGTCAGGTTCACATGCTGGCCTTTCCAGCTGCACATGTGACGCGACGGATCAAGAACCAGATCCCCACGCTGCAACACATCATCCGACCCGTTCGGGCGTACACCGCCTGCGCGCATGATTTCCGAACGGCGCAACAATGTGCGGATACGTTCAATCAGCAGACGCTGGGAAAACGGCTTCTTGATATAATCGTCTGCCCCCATGCGAAGACCGGTCAGTTCATCAACCTCGTCATCTTTCGATGTCAGGAAAATGACCGGCATTTCGGTCTTCTTGCGCAGATGGGTCAGAAGCTCCAATCCGTCCATGCGCGGCATCTTGATATCAAGCACGGCAAGATCCGGTTCTTCCTTGGTCAGGGCATGCAGCGCCTCCGAACCATCCGAATATGTCAGAACCTCATAACCCTCTTCTTCCAGGGCCATGGAAACAGACGTCAGGATATTACGGTCGTCATCAACAAGTGCGATCTTACTCACCTGGACCTCGTCATCTGGACAGATACAATTTGCGGGCCGAAACCCAATTCAGTTTTGCGACTATACAATTTACATTCCAATGTGGCGAAAAAATAACCGCTTGCGGCATAATTAAGGCCTATCGAATACACGCACAGCAATCACCGCGATTTACCTGTATTTGTTGACTTTACGCCAACCCGCCCAATAACAATCACCATCCCGGGGTCAATTCGCCAATCCATCGGAAACGCGCGACACGGAAATTTGATCCCTGATGCTGTCGGAGGCCGCAATTTTTTACTGGTTACGCAATTTCAGCCGCGCAAGCCTGACCTTCGCAGGCACGGTGATTTCGGCCCTGGTGGTGTGGCTTGCCGTCAGTTCGACCGGCAATCTGACGATCCGCGAACTTGAAACCACAGGACAGGCGCGCCTTGCCCTTTATGACAGTTCCCTGCGCGCGGCAATCGACCGGTATCGTTATCTGCCCTATGTCGTGGCCCGACATCATCAGGTGATCGATGCGATCTCCGATCCGCAATCAGCCCAGATTGCCAATTTCTATCTTGAACGGGTCAATGACCGGTCCGGGGCGGCGGCCCTTTATGTTCTCGACAAAACCGGCATGACCGTTGCCTCAAGCAACTGGAACACGCCCGACAGCTTCGTTGGCGAGGATTATTCATTCCGCCCCTATTTCAGTCAGGCAATCGCCGGCAACGAGGGATTCTTTTTTGGCATCGGGGTCACCACCGGGCGGGCCGGCCTGTTCATTTCCAATTCCATTCGCCAGAATGGCGCGGTTATCGGGGTTGTTGTCGTCAAACTCGAACTCGATGAACTTGAAATGAACTGGCAGGAAGGCGGCGAAACCGTCTTCGTTGCCGATGCCGATGGCGTCATCACCCTGACCAGTCGTGGCGACTGGAAATACCGGACCCTGTCGCCCCTTTCGGATGCCGATCGCGCGCGCATCGTGCGCAACCGCCAATATTCCGGCCGTGATCTGACATCGCTTAATGTCGGACAGCAACTTGCCAAGGGTTCGGGCATTGTCACCATCAGTTCCCAGCGTTTCCTGTTTGACAGCAAACCGATCCGCGGCAGTGACTGGCGCATCTATTATCTGACCTCGATGGATCAGGTCACCGACCGTCAGGCCGCCGTCATGCTGATTGCCATTATCGGCGGGGGGATGATTGTGCTGGTCATCCTGTTCTTGCGCGAACGCGAACTGAAACTGGCATCCCAGCGCGAAGCCCGCGAATTCGAACGCATTCAGGCACTCAACACCCGGCTGGAAGAAGAAATCAACGAACGCCGCAGGACCGAAGAAGAACTGCGCGGCACCCAGAATGAACTGGTTCAGGCCGGAAAACTGGCCGCCCTGGGTCAGATGTCGGCGGCCATCGCCCATGAAATCAATCAGCCGATTGCCGCCATCCGGACATTCTGCGCCAGTGCCAAACTGATGATCGAACGCGGCAAGACCGATCAGCTTGATCAGAATATCGGCCAGATTTCATCACTGACCGAACGCATGGGGGCGATCACCGGACAGCTCAAGACATTCTCGCGCAAATCAACCGGCGTGCTGGAGGCCGTCGATCTCAAGATCGCGCTGAACAACGCCTTGCAACTTCTCAGCCCGCAACTCGATTCTGAGAACTGCACGCTCGAACGCCACGAACCCGAAACACCGCTTTTTGTCCATGCCGATCTGGTCCGTATCGAACAGATTTGCGTCAACATCATCCGCAATGCGCTCGATGCCATGGAAAACAGTTCGGTCAAACGCATCCGCATCGATCTGACCAGCAACCGCAGCGATGTCGTCATGCGCATTACCGATACCGGACCGGGCATGAATGACGAAACGCTGTCGCTGCTTTTTGATCCGTTCTTCACCACCAAGGACCCGGGCCAAGGTGTGGGATTGGGACTTTCGGTAACTTATGGCATTGTGCGGGACTTTGGCGGCACCATCAAAGCCTATAACACCACCACCGGCGGTGCCTGTTTTGAAGTTCGATTGCCGTTGCTCAGGGACAAGAAAACGTGACGTCATCAGATCAGACCCAGGATCAATTCGCAAAACCGCACATCATCATTGTCGATGATGATGCCGCCATGCGCATGGCGCTGTCGCAATGGCTGGAACTGTCTGATTTCGATGTCACCGTCTATGAGGACGCCCGCGAAGCCCTGCGCGATATCCGCCCGGATTTTGCCGGGGTCATCCTGACCGATGTGAAGATGCCCAAACTCGATGGCATCACCTTTACCCGATCGGTGCTGTCAGCCGATTCCGATATTCCCGTCATCCTGATGACAGGCCATGGCGATGTCCCCATGGCGGTCGAGGCCATGAAAAGCGGCGCCTATGACTTTGTCGAGAAACCGTTCGAACCCAAAGACATTGTCGAAAGCCTCGAACGTGCCATCGAAAAGCGTCGGCTGGTTCTGGAAAACCGCAAGCTGCGCCAACAGATCGCCCAGCGCGGCAGTCTGGACAGTCGCCTGATCGGCAACTCTTTGCCGATGCGCGCCCTTAAGGACGAAATTGCTAATATCGCACCGACCGAAGTCCCGGTCCTGATTTCCGGCGAAACCGGCACCGGCAAGGAACTGGTTGCGCGCGCCATCCATGATCTGAGTGACCGGCGCGACGAAAAATTCGTCGCAGTAAACTGTGCCGCCATTCCCGAAAGCACTGCTGAAAGCGAACTTTTCGGCCACGAAAAGGGTGCCTTTACCGGGGCGGTCAGTCAGCGGGTCGGCTGGATCGAACATGCAATCGGCGGCACGCTTTTCCTTGATGAAATATCAAGCATGCCACTTGCCCTTCAGGCCAAATTGCTGCGCGTGATCGAACAGCGCGAAGTCGTTCGCGTCGGCTCAAACGCCCCGGTAAAGGTCGATTTCCGGCTGATCTGTGCCACCAACGAAGATCTGGTCGAAGCCGTCTCAGCACGGAAATTCCGCGAAGATCTGCTGTTTCGCATCAATACTTTTGAACTGGCCATCGCCCCCTTGCGCGATCGCAAGGATGACGTGGCCCTGCTGTTTGATATCTTTGCCGAACGCGCCGCCGAACGGTTTGAACGCCCCTATGAACGTCTGGGGCCGGTCCTGATCGGGCAACTTAAATCCCATGACTGGTCGGGCAATGTCCGCGAATTGAAAAACATGGCCGAACGCTATGTCCTTCTGGTCGGAAGCCCTGAGGAAAGGTTCAAGCGCCTGTTCAAGGCCGGATTTGAGAAAACATCACGATTGCCCGGTGACCTTGCCCTGGCCGATCAGCTGCGTGATTTCGAAGAACGCGTTATCCGCGATGCCCTTGATCGCCATGACGGCAATATCAAGTCGGTGATGGAAGAACTCGACATCCCGCGCCGGACCCTGAACGAGAAGATGAAAAAGCTCAATATCCGCCGCGAAAAGCCGATCTGAGCCTCCGGTCCATCGGCAAGAATCCGCCGATTGATTCCGGCATATCGGCAAGATTATGCCGATTTGTCAAAAAACTGCAAAATAAGCATTTGATTTTAAATAGTATTTTTTATTTCTGTTTTGGCATACTCATTGCACATTCGAGTACCAAAATGATAAAATGATCGAAATACAGGGAGGAGACCACACAACCAGCCCCGTCCGGGGTGACGGAATGGTTGTTTTCAAATCAACTCTCTTGGACGATTTCAGCGGCCCGCATCAAACGCCCTGCCCGCAGGTGGCGTTGACGGAAACCGGAACCCGATCGGGAATCTGCCCGACGGATTTTTGTCCGGCCAGTTCGCGAAATCCAAGAATAACAGGCCATGACAATTGGCCGGTCAAGAACGTGAAGAACCGATTTCTAAAGCGATCTTTGATTAATTGGACGTAAAGAGTGTTAACCCTAGGGAGGACTACCATGAAGCTACGTACTCTGCTTTCAGCAGCAGCCGCAGCCATGATGCTGACCGCTATTCCTGCTTCAGCACAGCAGCTTTCAATTGCAACCGGTGGTACCGGCGGCACCTATTATCCGTATGGCGGTGGTCTCGCAGAACTGATCACCAAATACATCGACGGCACCAGTGCTGTTGCCGAAGTTACCGGCGCATCTGTTGAAAACATGGGTCTGATCGCCCGTGGTGACAGTGATATCGCCATCGGTCTGGCCGACACCGTTTATGCGGGCTACACCGGCACCGGCAAATTCGAAGGCCGTACCCTTGATAACGTTCGTGCTCTGGCATCGATCTATCCGAACGCGGTTCAGATCGTCACCATGGCTGACAGCGGCATCAACGGTCTTGCCGATCTTAAAGGCAAACGCGTTTCTGTTGGCGCACCGGGTTCGGGTACCGAAGTTTCGGCCAAAACCCTGCTCGAAGCCAATGGCATCACCTATGATGACATCGAAGAACAGCGCCTGAACTTCAACGAAACCGCTGACGCCCTTCGTGATGGCGACATCGATGCCGGTTTCTGGAGCGTCGGCCCGCCCACCAGTTCGATCCTGAACCTCGCAACCACCCGCGACATCAAGCTGATCGCTCTGACCGACGAGGAAATCCTCGCTGCTCTTGACGCAGAACCGACCTTTGCACCGTACGCCCTGCGTACCGGCGTTTACGAAGGCGTCACCGCACCGGTCAACACCATCTCGACCCCGAACGTTCTGTTCGTGAATGCCGATATGGATGAAGAACTGGCTTATCAGATCACCAAGACCCTGTTTGAAAAGGTCGACGAACTGATCGCCATTCACCCGGCTGCCAACGACACCACCGTTGACTTTGCTCTGAACTCGACTCCGATTCCGATGCATCCGGGCGCACTGCGTTACTACGAAGAGACCGGCAACCCGATTCCGCCGCAGCTCTATCCATGATTTCCAAAAAGTTCGGGCGGCCTTTACTGGCCGCCCTTCTTCTCTCGATCACGGCCTGTGCTGGTCCCGCCAGCCATCAGGAAGTCAAACCCGGCACAACCGTCGACCATCTTGAAGTCATCGGTGCCGACGGATCGGTTCTTGCGCGGACCGATATTGCACGTCAAACCGGATGGTGCCTTTACTGGAACCATTCTGTTACCGGTGATGGCGTGATCGACTGTTACGTAGACGATCTTGGCAAGATGGTTCTTCATCGCGCCTATCAACCCGACTTCGCAGCGGGACTGGGACATTTTCCCGGTCGCGGCATTCTGACCAGCGCCGAAGGCGGGGGATACTGGATCGAAGATATTGACGAACCCGTGCCTGGCAATGCCTATGTGCTGCGCGTCGGGTCGCTTGCGGTTAACCATCGTATCGTCACAACCGATGGTGACGAAATCTATCTTTCAAAGATGGCTGAACATACACGTGTCACCATCCGCCTTGATTCCGGGGAATAAGTTTAATGTCTGAACCGGCACCGCTTCCGTCCATGACGGACAAACTGCCACAGCCCAAACTGGTTGTGCTGGCAATTTCGATTGTTGCAGTCGCACTCTCCTTGTTCCAGATGTATGGCGCAGGGATCGAGCCGCTTGGTTTGTTCTACCAACGCAGCATCCATCTTGCCTTCGTCATGTTCCTGGCCTTCCTGATGTTCCCGGTTTTCGGCAGCAACAAGAAGCGCGGCGTGCTTGGTTGGGCGATTGATCTTGCCTTTCTGGCCGGTGCCTTCACCACAGGCTTCTATCTTTCCTTCTATCTGGACGAAATCATCAACCGCGCCGGTTTCTGGAGCAGCTCGGACCTGATCATTGGCGTGATCGCCACCATCACGGTCCTCGAAGCAAGCCGCCGCGCTGTTGGTCTTGGCATGACGATCATCGGGATTGTCGCCATCGTCTATGCCCTGTCGGGTCCGCGCGGTGCGCTGCCGTGGCTTGGCGAATGGCTACCCGGCATCCTGTCCCATCGCGGTGCGGATATTGATCGTCTTGTCGGTCAGCTCTATCTCGGTCAGGAAGGCATCTATGGCCTGCCGATGGGGGTTGCGGCGACCTATATCTTCATGTTCGTTCTGTTCGGTGCCTTCCTTGAAGTCACCGGTGCGGGCAAATTCTTTATCGATATGGCCTATGCCGCGACTGGCAAAAAGGCCGGTGGCCCGGCAAAGGCCGCTGTTCTGGCATCGGCCGGCATGGGATCGATCAGCGGATCGGCAATTGCCAACGTGGTCACCACCGGTGCCTTTACCATTCCGCTGATGAAGCGCCTTGGCTATCGCCCGGCACAGGCCGGCGGCGTCGAAGCCGCGGCATCCACAGGCGGTCAGATTACCCCGCCGCTGATGGGTGCCGGTGCGTTCCTGATTTCCGAATATACCCAGGTGCCCTATCTCGATATCGTCATGATCTCGATCTTCCCGGCGATCCTGTATCTTGGCACCGTCTATCTGTTCGTGCACATCGTTGCGCTGAAAAACGGCATGCGCGGCATGCCGGCATCCGAACTGCCCGACTGGCGTCAGGTCCTTAAGGAAGGCTGGCAGTTCATTCTGCCGCTGGGCATCCTGATTTATCTGCTCGTGCTCAATATCTCGCCGATGCGGGTGGGCTTCTGGGCCATTCTGTCAGTCATGGCGGTTGCCGCCCTGCGCTATGTGCTGTGGTACCTCTTTGTCGCTCCGCAAAACGGGGTGAAGCCAAGTCACGATGGCCTGAAACAGGCAATCAAAAAAGGCATCGCAATCACCATTGCCGCCCTTGAACTCGGTGCCAAAAACGCCGTTGCCGTTTCGATGGCCTGTGCGGTTGCCGGCATCATTGTCGGGGTTGTCGGTCTGACCGGCCTTGGCCTGAAATTCTCCTCGATGATGATCGCGTTTTCGGGCGGCAACATCGTTCTGGCACTGGTTCTGGTTCTGATTGCCAGCCTGATCCTCGGGATGGGCCTGCCGGTAACGGCGTCCTATATCGTTCTGATCGTTCTGGTTGGCCCGGCACTTTCGAACGAGTTCGGCATTCCGCTGCTGATCGCCCATCTCGTGGTCTTCTGGTACTCGCAGGACAGTAACGTTACACCGCCCATTGCGCTGGCCGGGTTTGCGGGGGCGGCGATTGCCAACGCCAATCCCATGGAAACCAGCATCCAGGCATGGAAATTCGCCAAGGGTCTCTATCTGATCCCGGCCTTCATGGTCTTCAATCCGGAAATCATCGAAGGGGGCTCGATCCAGATCGTTCTGTGGACCGGCTTTACCGCCATCCTGTGTCTGGTGGCCTTTGCCGCGGCTCTTGAAGGATACCTGTTCGATCATATGGATGTCATTTCACGCATCCTGATCGTTCCGGCCACCGTCGGTGTCTTCTATCCCGATCTCAAGGCCGAGATTGCCGGCACCGTCGTGCTTCTGATCGTCCTTGGCCTGAACTGGTGGAAAAGCAAAAAGAACGGCCCGACACCAAGCGTCGCGGCCAGCTGATCCGGCCTGATCCAAAACACTACAGAAAAGCCCGCAACATCTTGTTGCGGGCTTTTCTTTTGGCATATCCACCCTACCCGACCGGGCAGTAGACCCGGGTAGATTGAATCGATACAGTAATACTCATACAAATAAATCGGTTCCTGAACGCCCCTGTAACTCCGGACACCCGCCTTCCATGCAGTTCATCCTTCTGCTGCGCCAGGCCCCAAGGCAGCTTGCCTTTGGCGCATTGCACAGTTTCGGCTCATCTTTCGGTCAGACCTTTCTGGTGGCCCTTTTCGTTCCGTTCATTTCGGGCAGTCTTGGCCTGAACGAAACCGAATTTGCCAATATCTATGCCGGGATCACGATTGGCAGTGCGCTCTGTTTGCCGGTTGTCGGGCGCTGGATCGACAAGGTCGACATCCTTTCCTACAGCCTTGCGACCATGGCGCTGCTTGCACTTGGCTGTGTGATGATCTCGCTTGCCGGCAATGTCTGGATGCTGATTGCCGCCCTGTTTGTCCTGCGTCTCGCCGGTCAGGGCTTGATGACCCATGTCAGCATGACCGGCATCGCGCGCTATTTCACCAAACATCGCGGCCGGGCGCTTGCGGTTGCCAGTTTCGGCTTTCCTCTGGCGGAGGCCATCCTGCCTGCCACCCTGCTTGCCCTGATTGCGGCTTTTGGCTGGCGCTATACCTATGCCGGGTCGGCGCTATTTATCATCATTGTTCTGGTGCCCGTCGCCTTTTTGCTGATCCGGCGCGATCAGAAATTCCGCGCGGTTCCGACCCGCAGTTCCAAAACTGCCGCAAAACAGGCATCCGACTCCGCCCGCCCGACGGATACCACCACCCATGCCACCACCGACAGCACACCCGACCAGTCATCGCCAACTGACCCCGAACATCCCCGGCTGTTCAGATCGCTTTATGTCTGGTTCTGTATGCCGATGCTCGCCGCACCACCATTGATCATGACCGCCCTGTTTTTCCATCAGGGTGCTATTTCCACCCACAAGGGCATTGAACTTGGCTGGTTTGCCGCGGGCTTTACCGTTTTTGCCGTGACATCGGTTCTGGGCGCTTTTGGCAGTGGCCCGCTGATTGACAAACATTCCGCACGCCGTCTGTTTCCATGGCATCTGATCCCGATGATGGCGGGCATCATTGTTCTGGCAATCAGCCATCAGCCCTTTGTCATTCTGATTTATATGGGGCTTGTCGGCATTACGGTCGGCTTTGCCACCACCCTGCGCACCGCCATCATTCCCGAACTGGTGCCGCTTGATGAAATCGGCGCGGTACGCAGTACCCTTACCGCGGTCATGGTTCTGGCCTCGGCCATGGGACCGGCGATCTATGGCTGGATGTTTGCCGCCGATATTTCAATCGAAGTGATGCTGACAGCCACCCTGATCGTCATGGCCGTGATCAGCGTGCTGTCATGGCTGTCCGAACGTCCGGGCTTTTACGTGCCGCCGGGCATCAGTCCACAGGACTCGCATTGATAAAAAACATCCGATGTGACGGTGGGTGCGTTTGGCATCGTAATCGGCATCATAATCGGGATTGTATTTGATGCCACATTCGGCACCGCATTTGACGCCATGTTGAACGTGGCGGGCTACCGGATCCGTCAACATCAAAAGGATCGCCCGTAACCAGATATCCGGCTGCTGATGCCACATGCGCTGCTAGCACGGCTTTGGCACCTTGTTTACCGGTACTGCGCTTGCCGGTACGACGATTCTGGCACCACAACGCCTGATCGCGCATTTACCGGCGCCGCGATCTTGATCCCACGACTTCTCATACCGGGCCCGTGATCCCAAGCCTGTGATCCCGAGCCTTTGATACCAAGACTTTTGATACTGAGGCTCCGGTACCGAGATCCTGCTGCAGCACCCCCTGATCCCGCACACCTGAAACCACAAAACGACCGATGCTGACGGCCCGGACCACGCCAACCAGACCAAAACCGGCCCCAAAAAAAACGGACAAGATCGTTTGATCATCGCCATTTCGCACGGCCGGGCACAAATCGGTCGGATGCCGTTTGGCCAAAAAAATGGCCCGGATCACAAAGGTGACCGGGCCAGTCGGGAAAACAGCGTCAAATAGGGAGGAAGACGCTAGATAGAAATCGGTAGTCCAACAAACGGGAGCACCTCTTGGGGAGGAAACTCAATCGGCGCTCGACCGTTTGTATCTCGTCAGATTAGGCAGCACCGCCAACGGTACCAGCCGGATGCTTGATGTCGGATGCCTTGTCCGAACCTTTGAACAGGTTGCGGAAGAAGGAACCTACGAACTCAGCGCGCAGCTGCTGACCTTTACGTACACCTGCTTCGATTTCGGTGGTGGAGATGTAACGGGTGGTGATTTCTTCGTAAGTGGCCATCTTGACCTCCTAAATATTTCGTTCGTTGCGACGCCGTGTCGCTCTCGATGAACTCAATCTAATTTTCTTTACTGGGAAAGAGAATTAGCTCAATATGCACATTACTTGTGAATGATCGTCATAAATAGGAAGTCCGAGATATGGATCGTGCCGCGGAAATGGAAATTTTTGTCCATGCAGTTGAAGAAGGCAGCTTCTCAGCAGCAGCAAGGACAATGCGTCTGTCACCATCAGCCGTGTCGAAATACATTTCCCGTCTGGAAGACCGGCTGGGCGCACGTCTGTTGATGCGCACCACCCGTCAGCTCAGCCTGACCGAGGAAGGCCGGGCCTTTTATGAACGGGCGCGCACCATCCTTAATGAAATCGAAGAAGCCGAAGAAGTCGTTACCCAGCTTTATGCTGCCCCGCGCGGGACGCTTCGCATTAACGCATCGGTGGCCTTTACCAAGATGCAGGTGGTGCCCCTGATCCCGGAATTTCTGGCCCGCTATCCCGATGTGCGGATCGAGCTGACCCTTGATGACAAATTCACCGATCTGGTCAACGATGGCTATGATCTGGCCATTCGCCTGTCCGCGCTGGAAGATTCATCCCTGATCGCGCGCAAATATGCGGTCAACCGCCGCATGATTGTTGCCAGCCCGGAATATCTCGAAAAGAACGGTATCCCGCGCAAACCCCAGGATCTCGAAAACCATAACTGTCTGCATCTGTCATCGCGCGAAAGCTTCAACGACTGGCACTTTGAAACACCTGATGGTCACGTGGCCTTCCGCGCACAGGGATCATTTTCGGCCAATGACGGTGACGTGCTCCATGAAGCAGTCCTTGCCGGTCTTGGCATGGCGCGTCTGGCCGAATATCTGGTTCACGAAGATATCCGGGCCGGTCGCCTGACGCCGGTTCTGACCGAATATGTGCATGATCAGGCCTGGATTTCCGCGGTGTATCCGCACAAACGCCACCTGTCGCCCAAGGTCCGCGCCTTTGTCGATTTCCTGGCTGAAAAATTCACGCCTGTCCCGCCGTGGGAGCTTGGCTATCGCGATGCCCGTTCGGTGCGACGCAGCCCGGATGCCTCAGACAGCACCGCCGACAACCGCCCGACCGAATCCGCTGATCAGTAACCGCAATGCGCATGTCGGGGATATCCCCCTAAAACGACAGCGCCTTCTGATAGGCGCCAAAGTCGAACCGGAACTGATATTCCGAAGACGCACTCAGATCATCAAGAATGCGGCTTTCGCCTGTGCGCGCAAAGCCGCATTTTTCATAGAACCGATGCCCGGCTTCAAACCGTGTATCGGTCCAGAGCATCACGGTCGCGCAATCAGGATGGGTCTGGCCCAGCCACGCCAGCGCCTTGGCCATCAGTTTTTGCGCCATGCCCCGACCGCGGGTGTCACGATGCAGATAGACCTTGTGAAGTTCGGCTTCTTTTGCCTGCGCGTCATATTTGATCCCGAAACAGCCAAGAACCCGGTTGTCGGGATCAACCGCAACCCAGATACGCCCGTCCGAGGATTTGAAATCATCGGCAATCGCATCAAGTTCCGGGAATTCACGCGCACGGTCATAGACACAGCCGGGATATTCCGCAAACACCCCCTCGATCAGGGTGCCAATCGCGTCACCGTCACTGTTAAAGGCTGGGCGAATCGTCAAATCGCTGGCTGCTGATTGTCCGCCTTGCGGCTTTGCGACATCGCGCCCCATCAGCCCAGAACCACGCCCTTGGCCAGCTTGTCATAACCGCGCAGCACCGCATCGGTATCCATCGCCGCCTTGCCCGGGCGCTGAATACGGGTCGGGCGCAGGGCCCCGCTGCCACACCCGATGGTAAGCGCATCATCAAGGATTTCACCCACCGGGCCGGACTGGTCCGTCACTTCGGCGGCCTGCACCTTGATCCGTTCCTTGCCTAGTTCGAAATAGGCCCCCGGCCACGGGGTAAAGGCACGGATTTTCCGTTCCAGACTTGCCGCATCATCGGCAAAATCAAGCTTGGCCTCGGCACGTTCGAGTTTCGCGGCATAGGTCACGCCCTCTTCGGGCTGTTTGGTGGCAACCAGCTCACCTTTCGGAAGCTTTTCAAGCGCCTCGACAATCATTTCCCCGCCAAGGGCAGCCAGATCATCATGCAGTGCATTGGCATAGGTTTCGCCCGTGATCGGGATATCGCGGATCAGCAACATGTCGCCGGTATCAAGCCCGACATCCATCTGCATGATGGTGACACCTGTGGCATCATCGCCCGCCAGAATAGCCCGCTGGATCGGGGCTGCCCCACGCCAGCGCGGCAACAGGGACGCATGGATGTTCAGGCACCCGTATTTCGGCGCATCCAGAATGGCTTTGGGCAGGATCAGCCCATAGGCCGCCACCACCGCCACATCAAGATCAAGATCGGCAAAGGCCTGCTTTTCCGCATCCGACTTAAGCGATACGGGATGGCGGACTTCAATACCCTGATCCGCCGCCCAGGCATGTACCGGGCTTGGCGTTTCCTTGTGCCCGCGCCCGGCCGGGCGCGGCGGCTGTGAATAGACGCAAACAACATCATGCCCCGCCGCCACCAGATCCTTAAGCGCCACAAGGGCAAAGTCCGGGGTTCCCATAAAGGCAATGCGCAGCTTGGTCATATCGTCACGTCCATTCATCAAAGGATCAGGCATTCATCACAAGATCGGGGCAAGACCGTTGGTCTTTGTACTTCCAAGCCGGCAATTTGGCGCTATCTTGGCAAAATGACAAGCCAAGCCTTACCCCAACCGCACAAATACCCGGTCAATCATATCTGGCATGCTGACTGGAGCATCTCGGCCACAGCCCGCTGGGTCGCCAAGGCCCGCCGGGTCACTGGTGGCTGGCAGATATATGCGATCGAACCGGTCGGGATGTTGAACCAGTTTCTCGGCACCCTTGCCGATCACGGGCATAAGAATACCCTTTGGCTTGGCCTTGATATGCCCGTTGGCTTTGCTGATTACTGGTTTGTTGGCGCGAATATTCAAAACTTCAAATCCATATTGAAAAACGGATTGACCGGATCCCTCGAATATTTCTCAACGGTCTGCGAACGCCCGGATCAAATCACCTATCATCGGCCGTTTTATCCCAGATCATCCGGGCCAAAGGGCAGTGTCAAACGCGACCACCTTGTCACCGCCCTTGGCCTTTCACGATTTGATGACCTTCATCGGCGCTGCGAACGCGCCACCAATGATCGTGCTGCCGCCTGCCCGTCCTTCTGGACCCTTGGCGCCAATCAGGTCGGCAAGGGAATGCTCCATGGTCTTGAACATCTGATCATTCCCGGTGCGCGTCTTGGTTTCAATATCTGGCCGTTTGACGGTGATCTTGCCACCTGTTGCCAGCATCCTGGCGTGACCCTGATGGAAACCTATCCAGGTGAAGTTTATGGTTGGCTTGGCATTAGTGAGTTAACTAAATCAAATCAGAAAAGTCGGGCAAAGGCCGTTGAATTTCTGATCGATTATGCAACACGTAACGCGGTTGAAATCACCCCGGCAGTCATGGCCGATTGCAAATCGGGCTTTGGCCCGGATCAGGGCAAGGATGATGCCTTTGACGCGCTGGTCGGTGTTTTGGGACTGATCCAAATTGCCGATGGCAAACGCCCCGAATATCTGCCAGATGAGCAAACCATACGCGAACGCGAAGGCTGGATGCTCGGGTTGAACCATCATAACGCTAGTTGACTACAGCGCATTTATCCAAATAGGATAATTTTTGCTTATTTAAAACTTGAAAGTTGCAATGAGAGTTAAAGGTCAAGATGTAATTCGGTTTAAAAAAACCGATCTTGTCGGTTTCGCAGACGCGGAATCAGATCACGAATTCCTCAACAATTGCTTTGTTGAAACAGGAAACATCGAAGTACTAACCAATTGCAATGATCCGCGATGCATAATTCTCGGTCGTACAGGCAGCGGTAAGACAGCTCTTGTAAAGAGAATTTTACAAACTCAAGAACATTGTATTGAGATCTCCCCCGAAGAAATGTCGTTGAATTATATATCCAACTCTAATGTGATTGATTTCTTCGATAATATTGGGGTGAACTTAGATCTTTTTTACAAGCTGCTATGGACACACACATTCACTGTAGAGCTTATAAAGAACAAATACGACATTACTAATCGTGAAAAGAAAACTGCCTTCCTAGATAGAATCAAATCGATTGTCGAAAAAGACCGTTCTAAAGAAAAAGCTATTCAGTACCTTGAGAACTGGGGCGATAAATTCTGGGAGGAGACAGAAGCAAGAGTCCGAGAAATAACGGAAGAAATCGAAAATACTCTAAGGGCTTCGGCCGGTGCGAATTTTTCGAACGTTAGCTTAGACGCTGAAGGCGCGAAAAAATTATCAACATCTCAAAAAATGGAACTCAAGGAGAGAGGTACAAAGGTTGTAAACAAAATCCAAATACAGGATTTAAATAATCTAATCCGCCTCTTATCCGATGACATATTTTCTGACAAACAAAATAATTTTTATATCGTCATTGATAAGCTTGATGAAGAATGGATCGACAGCAACATTAAACATAGATTGATAAAATCCCTAATTGAGAGCATTAAAAGCTTCAAGCGAGTATCATCTGTTAAAATTATTATAGCGCTACGAACAGACCTAAAAAACAGAGTAATAAAGAACACTCTATCAGAGGGATTTCAGGAAGAAAAATATAGATCATTATATCTAGAACTGCAATGGTCTCGACAGTACATTAGAGCTATACTTGAAAGCAGAGTTGGGCACTTATTTGAAAGCATGTACACTAAACACAATGTTAATTTGAGCCATATACTTCCAACATCTGAAATAAATAAAAGAAAACCTGCTGACTATATTATAGACAGAACATTTCTTCGCCCAAGAGAAGCTATTATTTTCTTAAACATTTGCATCAAGAAGGCAGAAGGCGGAACAAAGATAACAGTCGGAAACATTAAAGCTGGTGAAATGGAATACTCCAAAGATCGAATAAACTCATTAGAAGATGAATGGAGATCAGACTATCCACTTTTAAAGAAATATGCTGACTTGATATCAAACAAAACTTCACCATTTAAGGCGAAGACGTTGATTTCAGTATTTGATGATTTTGCTCTAGAAATAGCAGCCTTATCAGGACAAGGAAACGATAGCGACCCAATACTTTCGAGCTGCAAAGACTATATCTACGACAAAATCTCAGACAACTTTGAAATCGTTAAGCTTATTGTTTCCATACTATACAAAGTCGGAATGATTGGCCTTAAGCTAAACCCGCATATCGGACGGCAGTGGTCGTATCTAGATGAACCAGAAATACCTATTTCGTCGATTGATCGAGAAACACAAATTGAGGTTCATGAGACATTCTGGCCGATTCTAGGAACTCAACGAGCATCGTCTAGGCAGATTTCTTCGTCTTCTGAAGCTTCTGGACCTTTTTGATCATCATGTTGCGTTTAAGCGCACTCAGATAGTCGGTGAACAAAACGCCATCAAGATGATCGATCTCGTGCTGGATACAGGTCGCAAGCAGGCCATCCGCCTCGATCTCGTGTTCCTTGCCGTTTTCGTCAAGGTACCGCACGCCGACCTCGGCCGGGCGTTCGACATCGGCATATTGTTCGGGGATCGAAAGACAGCCTTCCTGATAAACCGATGTATCTTCCGATTCCCAGATGATTTCCGGGTTGATCAGTTTCATCGGTTCGGGCTTGTCCTTGTCATCGGAAACATCCATGACGACAACGCGCTTCATCACCCCGATCTGCGGCGCTGCAAGGCCGATGCCCGGGGCTGCGTACATGGTTTCAAGCATGTCATCAAGAAGGTCTCTGATCTCATCATTCACCTCGGTGACCGGTTCGCACTCCTTCTTGAGGCGCGGGTCTGGAACGATAAGAATTTCACGCAAGGCCATGGGTCTTTGATCCGGTTTCGAACTTGATTCTGGTCTGTATTATAGCGAATTTCGCGCTTCGAGATAAGGTTTCCCGTCCCCCAAGTCAAGAAAGCTGCGCCAAATAGACCGGGTAACAGCCATGCTTCGCACCGCATGGCCGCATGATTGCGTCTTACTTTTCCTCTGGCTTGGTATCGGGTTTGTCGTCCGGTCCGGCCAGAAGTTCCATTTTCGTGATGTCCCGCACATGGGTTTCCGACGGTGCCGGTTCCTCGATCATGCGGTCATCGGCAACGATATGCTTTTCCTTAAGCTTGCGCGCCGATACCAGAACCGATCCCTCAAGCGTGCCAAGCGTCTTGTTGTAATTCTTGACCGTACTTTCAAGCGACTTGCCCATCGAACTGAAATTCTTGGCAAGTGTGCCCAGACGATCAAACAATTGCTGGCCGATCTCGCTGATATCGCGCGCACTTTCGGCCAATGCTTCCTGACGCCAGCCATATGCCACCGCCTTGAGCAACCCAAGAAGCGTGGTCGGCGTTGCAAGGATCACCCCGTCGCGGAAACTGTCCTCGATCAAACGCGGGTCGCGTTCAAGTGCGGCCGAGAAAAAGCTTTCACCCGGAAGGAACAGCACCACGAATTCCGGACTGTCGACCGACTTCCAATAGGATTTTTTCGAAAGCTCTGTGATCACCTTGCGCACATTGCCGACATAGGTCGCAAGCAATGCCTCGCGGCGTTCATCGTCATATTTTTCGTCAATTGCTTCCAAATAGGCCGATGTCGGGGCCTTGGCATCGACAACGATGTTTTTCCCGCCCGGCAGGTGAATGACCATGTCGGGTTTCTGGATGCCTTCGTCGGTATTGAAATGAACCTGCTCGTCAAAGTCACAATGTTTGAGCATCCCGGCAAGCTCGACAATGCGCTTGAGCTGCAATTCGCCCCACTTGCCCGATACCGATGAACTGGACCGAAGGGCGGAACTCAGTGTCTGGGTCTCTTTTGAAAGCCGGGTCTGCGATTGCACAAGGGTCCCGACCTGTTCGCGCAACTCGCCATAGGCCTCCTTACGGCTTTTTTCAAGCTCGTTAACCTTGTTATCAAAGGCCTCAAGCCGTTCTTTGATGGGTTTTACAAGGCCATCAATTGCCTGTTGGCGTTTTTCAAGATCGCCCTTGGCACCTTCCTGAAGGCGCGAAAAGTTTTCACGCGCCAGCTTGAGAAACTCGTCATTATTCATCTTGAGCGCATCGGACGACAGCGCCTTGAAACTATCAAGCAGCTTGGTCTTGGCATCTTCAAGCATCGCAAGCTTCTCGGCCGCCGCCTCGCGCTCTTTCTCAAGGGCGGTTTCAAGCTCCGATCCCTTTTCGCGCCACTGATCAAGGGCGGTGCGCAGCTCCTTCATCTCGGCCTCAAGGATCGGCACCCGGTTGGCCGTGGTTTCGGCAATGGCGCGTTTTTCCGATACCTCGGCCAGTTTGTCGCGCGTGATTGCCAACTCGCCTGCAAGATCGCGCCGGGTTGCTTCGGTCTGTTCAAGCTGGGATGACAGCAATGCGGTGCGCGACTCTGTCTCGGCATCTGCGGCATCCTTGATGCGTTTGATCATCATCGCGCAAAAAACCAGTGCCAGAACCGACGCGCCAAACGCGCCCGCGGCCAAAGAAATCGGATCCATTGTCCCACCATTCAATTATCGTGTGGATTCTTTGTATCTGTTTTGTTCCATCAAATCCAGAACCGAACAAAACCGGTTTTGACCGCCCGTGATCAAATTTTGTCAAAGCCATTGCTGGCGTGAAACCGAATTTCGACTATATATCAACAAGATATTCAGAAACCAATCACGCCACCCACCAAACCTGTATGTCTTCACATCCCCGGTCTGCACCAGATTGCCGGTTCATCAAAGCCGAATTTAAGCAGGCAATCCGCCAGTTTGGGCAGTCCTAAAGTTGTATTCCCTGAATATCTTCTGCGCACTAGCATAGGGCGCAAGCGACAGGATCATATTGTTTGCCCGTTTTGCGCACTGCACCGAACGGAACCGGCAATACAGAATCTCTGAACCGCACCGAAATACCGCATCGGCACGGACGCCGTTTCCGACACACCGGAAAACAATGGCTGCTACCTGATGCATCAGAGACCACAGGAAACGAACAAGAGGCCACATATGTCTGCGAACGTTTATCCCGTACCCGGCGACATCGCAAAGAACGCCCTGATCGACAAGGCAAAATACGATGCCATGTATAAACAGTCGGTCGAGGACCCGGATGGCTTCTGGGGCGAACATGGCAAACGCATTGACTGGATCAAGCCATACACCAAAGTCAAAAATGTCAGCTATGACGCCAAGGACCTCTATATCAAATGGTACGAAGACGGCACCCTGAACGTCTCGGCCAACTGCCTTGATCGCCATCTTGAAAAACGCGGTGATCAGACCGCCATCATCTTCGAAGGCGATGATCCCAACGTTTCCGAGCACATCACCTATCGTGATCTGCATGAACGCACCTGCCGTTTTGCCAATGCGCTGAAATCGATGGGCGTTGGCAAGGGTGATCGCGTTGTCATCTATCTGCCGATGATCCCCGAAGCCGCTGTCTCCATGCTGGCTTGTGCGCGAATCGGTGCGATCCATTCCATCGTCTTTGGCGGTTTCTCGCCCGAAGCACTGGCCGGTCGCGTCGAAGATTGCGGCGCCAAGGTCGTGATCACCTCGGACGAAGGTCTGCGTGGTGGCCGAGCGGTTCCGCTTAAACGCAATGCTGACGAAGCCCTTTCACATCCCGGTGTCAAATCGGTCGAGAAAATGGTCGTCGTCAAACGCACCGGCAAGGATGTCGCATGGAACGACACCCGCGACGTCTGGTATCACGAAGTTTGCGCAGCGGCCTCGACCGATTGCCCGCCGACCGAAGTCAATGCCGAAGACCCGCTGTTTGTTCTGTATACCTCGGGTTCGACCGGCAAGCCGAAGGGCGTTCTGCACACCTCGGGCGGTTACCTTGTCTATGCATCGATGACCCATCAGTATGTCTTTGATTATCACGAAGGCGATATTTACTGGTGTACGGCCGATGTCGGCTGGGTTACCGGTCACAGCTATATCGTCTATGGGCCGCTGGCCAATGGCGCGACCACGCTGATGTTCGAAGGTGTGCCAAGCTATCCGGATGCTTCGCGCTTCTGGCAGGTCTGTGAAAAGCACAAGGTCAATATCTTCTATACCGCACCGACCGCGATCCGTGCCCTGATGCGCGAAGGCGTCGACTGGGTCAACAAGGCCGATCTTTCGAGCTTGCGCATCCTTGGTTCGGTGGGTGAACCGATCAACCCCGAAGCCTGGGAATGGTATCACGAGCATGTCGGCAAACGGAATTGCCCGATTGTCGATACCTGGTGGCAGACCGAAACCGGCGGCATCCTGATCACCCCGCTTCCCGGTGCAACCGATTTGAAACCGGGTTCGGCAACGCTTCCGTTCTTTGGTGTTCAGCCCGCCCTTCTTGATAACGAGGGCAAGGAACTGACCGGTGCCACCGATGGCAACCTTGTCATCAAGGACAGCTGGCCGGGTCAGATGCGTACGGTCTATGGCGACCATGAACGCTTTATCCAGACCTATTTCAGCACCTTTGACAAAGTCTACACCACCGGTGACGGCGCCCGTCGCGACGATGATGGCTATTACTGGATCACGGGCCGCGTTGATGACGTCATCAACGTATCGGGTCACCGCATGGGTACGGCCGAAGTCGAAAGCGCGCTTGTCGCCCACGCCAAGGTTGCCGAGGCCGCCGTGGTCGGCGTTCCGCACGACATCAAGGGTCAGGGCATCTATGCCTATGTGACGCTCAATGCCGGCGAAGAACCGACCGACGAGCTTCGTCTTGAACTGGTCAAATGGGTCCGCAAGGAAATCGGCCCGATCGCAAGTCCCGACTTCATCCAGTGGTCGCCGGGTCTGCCGAAAACCCGTTCGGGCAAAATCATGCGCCGTATCCTGCGCAAGATTGCCGCCAACGAATATGACCAGCTTGGTGATACCTCGACCCTGGCCGATCCGGGCGTGGTCGACGATCTGATCGAAAACCGTCAGAACCGTTAATCGTCACCTGCGACTATCTTTGATTGGCATCTTGCTGATCATGACATCAAACCCGCCGGGAAACCGGCGGGTTTTTTCGTGTGTCCCGAAACCGGCATGGCCCGATGCGTGCCCTGTGGTTGTGCAAAAACTTAAATTGGTATAGGTACAGCCTGCTGCGACGCAGCAACGAACAGGATGGTTTGGGGACCCCTGTCGCCGCACGGATCGGCTGACGGGAAAAGATGACCGTCCTGATAACTTCCTGCCAGGACGGGGGACAGCCTTGATCGTCCGGGCATACGGATACGGAGACTTTCTGTGAATAGCGATTTTCTTCCGCGTTTGCGGGCTGAGTGGCTTGGCAACATTCGCGGTGATGTGCTTTCGGGCCTTGTGGTGGCACTCGCCCTCATTCCGGAAGCCATTGCCTTTTCGATCATTGCCGGTGTTGATCCCAAGGTCGGGCTTTATGCCTCCTTCTCGATTGCAGTAATCACCGCGATCTTTGGCGGACGTCCGGGCATGATTTCGGCGGCAACGGCAGCAACGGCTGTTCTGATGGGGTCGCTGGTTCGTGAACACGGGCTGGATTATCTGCTGGCCGCCACCATTCTGGCTGGCGTGATCCAGATGCTGGCAGGTGCGCTCAAACTCGGCAATCTGATGCGCTTTGTCTCCAAATCCGTGATGACCGGCTTTGTGAATGCGCTGGCGATCCTGATCTTTATGGCGCAGTTGCCCGAACTGATCGGGGTTTCGAACATGACCTATGTGATGGTGGCCGGTGGTCTTGCCATCATCTATCTGTTCCCGCGCATCACCAAAATCATCCCGTCCCCGCTGATTTGCATCATCGTTCTGACCGGTATTTCGCTGTTTATCGATGCCGATCTGCGCACGGTTGGCGATATGGGCGCACTTCCCGATGCCTTCCCGGCAATCTATCTGCCCGATGTGCCGCTGAACCTTGATACCTTCCTGATCATCCTGCCCTATTCGGCGGCGGTTGCGGCGGTTGGTCTGCTCGAAAGTCTCATGACCGCCCAGATCGTTGATGATCTGACCGACACCACATCGAACCGGACCCGTGAATGCTATGGTCAGGGGATCGCCAACTTCTTTACCGGCTTTATCGGTGGCATGGCCGGTTGTGCGATGATTGGCCAATCGGTGATCAACGTGAAATCCGGCGGCCGTTGCCGTCTGTCGACCTTCCTTGCCGGTATCTTCCTTTTGATCCTGATTGTGGTTCTGGGGGATCTTGTCGCGATCATTCCGATGGCGGCCCTGGTTGCCATCATGATCATGGTGTCAATCGGGACATTCAGCTGGTCCTCGATCAAGAACCTGCGCGAACATCCGCGCAGCTCGTCGATCGTGATGCTGGCCACCGTGATCACGGTTGTCGGATCGCACAATCTGGCGATTGGTGTTCTGGTCGGGGTTCTGCTGTCGGGCATTTTCTTTGCCTGGAAGATCGCGCAGATTTTCCGTGTCACCAGCACCCTTTCGGCTGACAACACGCATCGCACCTATGAAGTACGCGGTCAGATCTTCTTTGCCTCGGTCGAAGATTTCACCAAGGCATTCGATTTCCGCGAAGCCCTTGATAAGGTGACGATTGATGTCAGCCACGCGCATATTTGGGACATTTCAAGTGTTGCAGCCCTTGATATGGTCGTGCTCAAATTCCGTCGTGAAGGGGCCGAAGTCGAATTGATCGGTCTCAATGAAGCCAGCGAGACAATCGTCGATAAACTGGCCATCCACGACAAGCCCGGCGCACTTGAACGCCTGATGGGCCATTAAGGCCACCGCAAAAGGGAAAAGGAAACGATCAATGACCCATCTGATCGCACTGATTGACGGTTCAGGCTATTCGCAAAGTGTATGTGACCTTACCCGCTGGGTGGCGGAACGGACCGACGCATCCATTGACCTGATGCATGTTCTGGGCCGTCGTTCGGTCGGCTCCGAACCAGCCGATCTGAGCGGCAATTTGAAACTCGGTGCGCGCACCGCACTTCTCAAGGAACTGGCCGATCTTGACGAGCAGAAAAACAAGCTCGAACTCAAACGCGGTCGCCTGCTGCTTGAAGAAGCCAAAACCGGTCTCGAAGATGCCGGTCTTGCCAATGTCGGCACCAAGCTGCGCCACGGGGATCTGATCGAAAGCATCGCCGAGTTCGAAAATGACGCCGATCTGATCGTGGTTGGCAAACGCGGCGAAGCCGCCGACTTTGCCAAAATGCATCTGGGATCGAACCTTGAACGGGTTGTCCGTGCGGCCAAAAAGCCGGTTCTGGTCGCATCACGCGCTTTCAAGCCGATCAACAAATTCCTGATCGCCTTTGATGGTGGCGAAAGTGTCATGAAGGCCGTGCGTCACATCGCAAGTGGCAAACTGTTCACCGGGCTTCCCTGTACTCTGCTTTCGGTTGGCAAACCGACCGACACCATGCAGGAAAAACTTGATGAAGCCGCCGCCATCCTGCGCAAGGCGGGATATAGCGTCGATGCCGGTTTTGCATCGGGCGAACCCGAAGACGTGATCAAGGACAAGATCGAAACCGACAAGATCGATCTTCTGGTCATGGGGGCCTATGGCCATTCACGCATTCGCAACTTGATCATTGGCAGCACCACCACCGAAATGGTGCGCTCTTGCCAGGTGCCGGTGATGATGTTCCGCTGATAAGCGTCACCACTCGCACGACCCAAAACCATCTTGATGCCCCTGTCTGATTGCCGACAGGGGCATTAATTTTATCAACATGGTGTCCTAAATCGCGTTTCAGGACGCCAAACCCCGCAAATGCGCGCTTTCCTGACCTTCAAGTCATCGACAAGAAAGGTCTGCCACCATGCGCTTTGCGTTATGCACCGTTTTCATCCTTCCCCTGCTGGTCGCGATATCGTCTGCCGCGTTTGCCAGCGATGTCGGATTTGCCAAATTCTCCCTTGTTGCCAACGGACCCGATCAACGCGACCTGTCTGGCGTGATCTGGTATCCGTCACGTGATGACACGCCAGAAGAAACAATCGCCGAAAACATCGTATTCCATGGTGAAAAGGCACGCCCGGGCGCAACACCCCTGCCCGGCTCCTATCCACTGGTTGTTCTGTCTCACGGTTTTGGCGGCAACTGGCGCAATCAGGCATGGCTGGCCACCGAACTTGTGCGCCACGGCCGAATTGTCGCTGCCCTCAATCACCCGGGCACCACCAGCAAGGACCTGCAAGCCCTCGACGGGCGGATGCTTTGGAAACGCCCACAGGACATCGCGCAGTTAATCGCCTATCTCACCGGTCATTCCGACTGGTCGTCCTTGCTCAGAACAAATGATATTGCTGTTATCGGGCATTCACTGGGGGCCTGGACGGCACTTGCAATTGCCGGTGCACGCACCGATGCCAGGCGGATGCTGGCCGATTGCCGTGACCATGCCGATCTTGCCGCATGTGATGTGGTTGCCGATTTCGCCATCGGTCACAGCAAAACCGATCAACAGCTCCTCGCACAATCTCTTCGTATTACCAATGTCTCACGGGTCGTCAGCCTTGATCTCGGGCTGGCACGCGGCTTTACCCCCGAAAGCCTGTCAAAAATAGACATTCCGGTTCTTCTGATCGCAGCAGGAAGCCCGAACCCCGGCATTCCCCATGCCATCGAAACCGGCTATCTGCGGCCATATCTTAATGCCGCCTCGACCGAGTTTCATCTGATCGAACAGGCCGCACATTTCAGCTTTATGCCACGGTGCAAACCGGGTGCGGCCCGCTTGCTCGACGACGAAGTTCCCGGTGACGGGGTGGTTTGCCGCGACGGGGATGGCACCCCGGATGACACACGCCAAATCATCCATCACCAAACCGCCAGGCTGATCATCGACTTCCTGGATCGCACGCACTAGCCACCCACAAGCCATGAATTCCAGGCACAAATCACGGCACGGCCCAATCATCAGACAAATAAAAAGCCCGGCAATTTCCTGCCGGGCTTTTGTCACACCATTTCGATATCCGGCCTAGCGCAGGATGAAACGCCCCAGATTGGAATTGATCTGGCGTTCCAGTTCGCGGTCCAGATCCATCAAAAGGGCGGCTGTCGCGTCGTAAATCGCCTGTTCGCGTTCGGCAACCGACATCGATTCCGAAAGCGTGCGTGACCGCGATGCCATCGCCTGGACTTCGCCTTTCTGCACACCATTGGCATCCATCAGTTCAAGCTTGGCTG
The DNA here is from genome assembly GCF_037029325.1 of Thalassospira sp. CH_XMU1420-2. Lineage (NCBI taxonomy): Bacteria > Pseudomonadati > Pseudomonadota > Alphaproteobacteria > Rhodospirillales > Thalassospiraceae > Thalassospira > Thalassospira sp. CH_XMU1420-2. Next base: position 218,351 of record NZ_JAYMEG010000004.1, on the reverse strand, counting down.
CGACCTTGAGTTCGATCTTGTCGGACTGGTCATCGGTAAACACGCCCTTGATGCCTTTGGTCGTCTTGAGCGCGTTTGACGTGATTGATGCTTCGGTCACCGAATAGCGCAGCATATCGCTGGTGCCTGCGGTCTGAAGACGGTCATCGGGCCAGTTCATCGCCATTTTGCCAAGGCTGAATGGCAGATCCGACGCAATCGATCCGTCTTCGGTATTGCTCCAGGCGGCAACTTTTTCAATCGGGCCTGCAGCAAATACGATCGGCGTAAGATGGCGCCATGTCACATCGGGGTAATTTGCCACCGGTGCGCTGGTGCAGGCTGCCATCAGGGCAAGTGCCGCACCCGCAACCACGGTACGCAGACCATTGATGGACAATAGCTTCATGACTTCAAACTCCCTTGCCTCTGACTTCGATGCCTAAATTAACCTGTTGGGCGGCCATATAAAAACGCCACCACAAGCTTTATAGCCATGGTGACGTTGCATGATGATTAAGGCAAGGCTATGACGCGCCCGATACCTGTTATTTCACATGATGGCATGTGTTGGGCATCTGATCCGTCAGGCAGACGGGCTGTCTTCTGACGTGCTGTCTTCTGCCTTGGCGTTTGCATTGGCGTCGTCGGCCTTAAGGGCGCGCAAGTCATCCTCGTCAAAGCCATAACGCGTATTGCAGAACTGGCAAGAAACACCAACCTCGCCGGTATCTTCCTCGCGCATCGACAGAAGTTCCTCAAGCGGATAGGTAACCAGCGCACCTTCGATCTTTTCGCGCGAACAACGGCATTTGAATCGAAGATCGGACTGCTCATAAACGCGCGGTTCCTCGTCATGGAACAGACGCCAGATCAGGTCATGGGCCGACAGCGAAATATCCACAAGCTCGTTCTCGGTCGCACTGGCCATCAGGATGGTCGAACGGTTCCAGTCCTCGGCAACCTTTTCGGCCTCTTCCGGGGTGGCGGCATCGCCCGATGCACTGACCGGCATTTTCTGCAAGAACAGCCCACCAACCCACCAGTCGGCATCAGTTTCACCCCGATGCACTTCAAGCTTGAAGGCGGTTTCAAGCTGCTCGGACTGGCGGAAATAGGCTTCTGCACATTTGGCAAGGGTCTCGCCCTCAAGCGATACAATCCCCTGATAGCGTTCATGTTCATCGCCCTGATCGACGGTAAAGGCAATATGCCCGCGTCCCATCAGTTTAAGAACCTGCCCGCGCAGGGCTTCCTCGCCGCCGTCTTCCTCGGCAATCATCGCCGTAAGGCGTTCTTCATCGACCCGAAGACAGGCACGCACATTGCCGTCACTGTCAACATCGACCACCATCATGCTGATCGGCCCGTCCGAGCTGGTCTGAAGGGTAAAAAGCCCCTCATATTTCAGCGACGACGACAGCAATACCGCAAGCCCGATGATCTCGCCCAGCAGATGATTGGCAAGCGGCGGGTATTTGTGCTGACCGATAATGGTCTGCACCGTCGGTCCAAGGCGCGTAAAGCGGCCGCGAATATTGGAATGATCCAGCGTGAATGGCTGGCAAAAATCGACAGCGATCTGCATGTTCGGCTTCCGCGTGGTTAGGTGTTTGGGGCCGTATAACAAGACAAGCCCCCGATTGTCGAGGCGCGTTAACACAACGCTTTACCCGACCTCTGACAGCATAACAAAGGGCGGCCAAAGCCGCCCTTCAAATTCGATCTGCCTTATTTAGGCGCAAGGATCAGGATGGCAAGCCGTTAAAGCAGTATAACAGAACCCCTTTTTGCGCATGCAGGCGGTTCTCTGCCTCGTCAAACACCACCGATTGCGGCCCGTCAATCACCTCGTCGGTGACTTCCTCGTTGCGGTGTGCCGGCAGGCAATGCATGAAAATCGCATCATCCTTGGCCTGGGCCATGGTTTTGGCATTGATCTGATAGGGTGCCAGGGCTGCCATGCGGGCATCGTAATCTTCATCCCCCATCGAGACCCAGCAATCGGTCACGACCACATCGGCCCCTTCAAGCGCACTGTCCATATCGGTCAGACGGACCTGGCCACCCTGCGCATTGGCATTTTCAATCAGGCCCTGATTGGGGCGATAGCCAACCGGGCAGGCCATATCAAGCGCAAAGCCGAATTTCGGCGCGGCATGGATGAACGATGTCGATACATTGTTGCCATCGCCAACCCAGGCAAATTTAAGGCCTTCAAGCTTGCCCTTGTGTTCCTTGATCGTCATCAGATCCGCCATGATCTGACACGGGTGGCTCTGATCGGTCAGGCCATTGATCACCGGAACCGTGGCATATTGCGCCAGTTCAAGCAGCTTGGACTCATCGGTGGTCCGGATCATGATCGCATCGACAAAACGCGACAGAACACGTGCGGTATCGGCAATGGTTTCCCCGCGGCCAAGCTGGCTGCTTTCGGCATCAAGGATCACCACATCACCGCCAAGCTGGCGCATGCCGACTTCAAACGAAACACGGGTCCGGGTCGACGGTTTTTCAAAAATCAGCGCCAGCGTCTTGCCCGCAAGCGGCTTGACGCCAAACGGGGCATTGCCGGCTTTTTCGGAATCGCCAAGGGCGAGAATATCTTTCAGTGTTCCCGACGGCAGTTTGTCGAGATCAAGAAAATGACGAATATCAGTCATGGTTAGTCTTCCTTCCTGCGCCCTTATTTCGCCAGGGCTGCGGCCGCTGCTTCAATGGCAGCAAGCGCTTCGTCAACATGGGTTTTGGTGATGTTGAGTGGCGGCAACAGACGCACCACATTATCGCCGGCCGGAACTGTCAGAACATTGAGCTCGCGCAGCTTGGCAACAACATCGACATTGGTCGGGACCGTTTTCATCCCCAACAACAGACCCATGCCACGGATTTCCGCGATAAAGCCCGGATGTTTCCGGGAAATGGCCGCAAGGCCGTCGCGGATCAATTGGCTCATGTCCAGAACATGGTCCATGAAACCGGGTTTCAAAACTTCGTCCAGCACGGCATTGGCCGCCGCCATGGCAAGCGGATTGCCACCAAAGGTCGTGCCATGCATACCGGCCGGAAGGGCCGCGGCCGCCTTTTCGCTCGCCAGCAACGCCCCGACCGGGAAACCACCGCCAAGGCCCTTGGCCGAGGAAATGATATCAGGGATCATGTCCGACCATTCATAGGCAAAAAGCTTGCCCGTCCGGCCGACACCGGTCTGAACTTCGTCAAACATCACCAGCATGCCGAACTCGTCAGCCGCCTTGCGCACACCTTCAAGATAGCCTTCCGGCGCACGGCAAATGCCGCCTTCGCCCTGGATCGGCTCCAGAAGGATCCCGCCGGTATTGGGCGTGATCGCGTTGCGCAATTCATTAAGATTGCCATAGGCAACCCGGTCAAAGCCGTCGGGCATCGGCCCGAAACCTTCGCGGTACTTGTCGCTGTAACCAGCCGTCAGCGTACCAAGGGTACGGCCATGAAACGCATTGGTCGCAACCAGAATACGGTTCTTTTCCGGATGTCCCGACACGTGCTGATAGCGGCGCAGCATCTTGATGCCCGCTTCATTGGCCTCGGCCCCGGAGTTACAGAAAAACACCGTATCGGCAAAGGTGTTGGCCACCAGACGTTCCGCCAGCTTTTCCTGCCCCGGAATACGATACAGGTTCGACGTATGCCAGACCTTGCCGACCTGCTCGGTCAGCTTGGCAACAAGATGCGGATGCGAATGGCCAAGGGTATTGACCGCAATACCCGACCCGAAATCAAGGAATCGTCGGCCGTCCTGCGCATAGAGATAAGGTCCTTCACCTTTCTCAAAGGCCAGATCGGCCCGCGCATAGGTCGGCATGACGGGAGTAATCACTTCTTTATTCCTCAATTAGGGTAAAAATCGGTTTGTTGACCAGTTGGTCAACTCCGGCAGAATACCGGGAAGCCGGGGAGTATCAAGAGATTCCTTGACCCTGTCAACGCCGCAAAACCCCTTAGAAGCGGGGGCCATCCATTTGCCCGTCCGTTTGTTTGCCAATGCGGCGCGAAATGAAAAAGGACAGCATCCGCTTTCGGAGGCTGTTCTTTTGAAGAAATTTTGCGTTTCCGCGGCTTTTGGCAGGTCTTTATGCCTTGAGCTTGTACCCGCTTTTGATCATGCGATAGCACAACAACCACAACACCGCATTGACCGCCGCAAGGACAATCACACCGGTCATGATCGTGCCGTCCGACATGCCCGTAAAGCCATAGCGGAACCCGTCAATCATGTAGAAGAACGGGTTAAAATGCACCAGAATCTGGCCCGCTTCGGGCAGGTTTTCGGCACTGTAAAACGTCCCTGACAGGAACGATAACGGGGTAACGACAAAGTTGGTCACGACCGCGATATGGTCAAATTTCTCGGCCCAGACACCACCGGCAATGCCAAGCAGCGACAGCATCAGCGATGCGGAAATCCCGAAATACAGGATCGCCCAAAGATTATGGATGCTGACATCGACAAAGAATGCCATGGCAATGGCGGTTGCCAGACCAACCACAATCCCGCGGGTCACCGCGCCAAACGCGAAACCGGCGACCATTTCACCGGCCGATAACGGCGGCATCAGCACATCAACGATATTGCCCTGAACCTTCGAGATCATGATCGAACTCGACGTATTGGCAAATGCGTTCTGTGCCATGGTCATCATGATCAGACCCGGCGCAAGGAAGGTGGCAAACGGAATGCCATTGACGGTTTCGACCGCACGACCAAGTGCAAGCAGAAAGACCGCCAAAAACAGCAAACTGGTAATAACCGGCGCACCAACGGTTTGCAGATGAACATTCAGGAACCGGCGGACTTCTTTGGCATAAAGTGTCCAAAGACCAAGCCAGTTGACCGCGCCCATCTGACGTGGGGCTAACTCTTTCATGAAGTTTCCTTCGGAAAAATGCAGACAATTGCGCGTAAAATAGGGAGAGTGGGGGCATCCTTGCAAGGGTGCGTATTCATTCATTTTGTCTGATATGGTCAATAAACAGCATCAAAGCCCGGAAACACTGGCCTCTGACGGCGCATCGCCGTCTGGCGGAAACGCGCGCTTTACCGGAAATAATGGCAAAAATGCCAAAGACAAAAAACGCGAACCCAAACGTCCGCGCCGGGTCACCCGTGACTATTTGATGAATTATGCCACCTGGTATCTCGAACGGTTTGCTGCATCGCGTGCCCGGCTTGAAAAGCTGATGCGCGGTAAAATCCGTCTTTCGGTTGCCGAATATGGCACCGACCCCGAAGAAGCCGTGCAATGGATGAACTCGGTTCTGGCTGCCTGCGAAAAGGCCGGCTTCATCAATGATGATGCCTATGCGCGCGGTCGTGCCAGATCGCTACTGCGCAAGGGCAAGGCCATGCGCGTCATTGCCGCTGATTTGTCGGCACGCGGTATTGCATCCGATCAGATTGATGACGCCATCCGCGATCTTCGTGCCGAGGCCGATCAGGCCGCCTATGAAGAAGTGCGGGGCACGGACCCCAATATTGCCGCGGCCGCCGCCTATGCCCGACGTCGGCGCCTTGGCCCCTGGCGCCGTCCCGATATCCGCGAGGAAAAGCGCGAAAAGGACATGGCGGCCCTGGCCCGGCAGGGTTTTGGCTATGACACCGCCACCCGCATCATCAATAGCGACCTTGATGAGCTTAATGACCTGCTTTCGATGATCGACGGCATTTGATCGCTCCGGCATTTGATCGCAACGGCAAAGCTGTTTATGACTGGCTCAAACGCCTCCTAAAACATCATGATACGGAGAACCCACAAATGATGGTCCGCATCTATCACAATCCGCGCTGTTCGAAATCGCGCCAGACCCTGGCCCTGATCGAGGAAAAGGGCATCACGCCAGATGTGATTGCCTATCTCGACACCCCGCCAACCCCACAGGAACTTGCCGGCATTCTTGATATGCTGGGCATGAAGCCCGAAGACATTCTGCGCAAGAAAGAGGCAAAGGAAGAAGGCATCGCCGATTTACGCGGGGAAGAGCTGATCGAAGCCCTTTGCGCCCATCCGCGCGCCATCGAACGTCCGATCGTGGTCAATGGCAACAAGGCCGCACTGGGCCGCCCGCCGGAAAGCGTTCTGGAAATTATGTAAGACCGCAGCAACGCGGCAAAATTCCATAATTTCAAACGCCTGTGCCACATCGGCACGGGCGTTTTTCGTAATTAATAAAAGTCCAATACCCTCACAGGCATTATGTCTTGCAGATAACGTCAGATCAAAACACCTGTGGGGAGGTCGTTGATGATTGCTGCATTTGCCCTGATCCTTGTTTGCCAGCTGTTTGGCGAAGTGGTCTCGGAACTGTTTGACCTGCCGGTGCCCGGTCCGGTCATCGGGATGGTTCTTCTGTTCATCGGGCTTCTGGTCAAACGAAAACCGCCCAAGGTTCTGACAGATGCCGCCGACAATCTTCTGATCCATTTTTCATTGCTGTTTGTGCCGGCCGGGGTTGGCGTCGTCACCCAGATTGACCGGCTCAAGGGCGACTGGTTGCCGATTGCCGCCGCCCTGACCATCTCGACCCTTCTGACCATGGTTCTGACCGCCCTTCTGATGTCAAAGCTGTTCCCGAAACAGGATACGGCACAAAAGGCGGAGGACGCGCAATGAACGAAGCCGATATCACCCAGCTTTGGGTCTATCTGTCGGCCAAGCCGCTGACCGGACTGACCATCACCCTTGTTGCCTATGCTGTTGGCTTCTGGCTCTATCAGAAAAGCAACCGCAACCCGATCTGCAATCCGGTGGTGATCGCCATTGCTTTGATTGCCCTGTTGCTCAATGTCACGGGCACCCCCTATGCCACCTATTTCGAAGGGGCACAGTTCGTCCACTTTCTGCTGGGTCCGGCAACGGTGGCACTTGCCGTGCCGCTGTTCCGTCAGACCGCGACCCTTAAACGTGCATTGCCGGTCATTGTGTTCGGGGTTCTGTTCGGATCACTGGTCGCCAGTGCCAGCACGGTCATTCTGGCCTGGGCATTGGGCGCAAGCCCGGAAACGCTGGCATCACTCGCGCCGAAATCGGTCACGACCCCGGTTGCCATGGGCATTGCCGATGAAATTGGCGGTGTTCCGGCCCTGACGGCTGTCTGTGTGATTGCAACCGGCATTGTCGGAGCCACGCTTGGCCCGATGGTCATGAACAAGGCCCGCCTCAAGGACTGGCGCGCACGCGGATTTGCCATGGGGGTTGCCGCCCACGGGATCGGCACGGCCCGCGCGTTTCAGGTCAATGAAACCGCCGGCGCCTTTTCCGGTCTGGCGATGGGCCTCAATACAATGGCCACCGCCCTGACCATCCCGTTCCTGTGGCACTGGATCTTTGGCTAGGACATCTCGACCAACCCGGACGGCTTACCCCGGACGGCTTACCCGGACGCCGTCCGGCGATATGCATGGCGAAGTATGGTACGATCACGGGTGTCATTGTTAACCGCTTGCCTCTATCATTGTCGTTCTTGACGTTGCACCGGCTGGTGACAGTCGCGCAAATCACAAGGGAACGTGATGAAAATCAAAGTCTTTGGCGAACGCAATACCGGAACCAATGCCCTGATGACTGTAATCAGGGGCAATTCCAAATCCGTGGTTCTGCCGAGTGTTCTGGCCGAAGTATCCCCGCAAGCCCGGCAGAATTTGGCAATCATGATGCGGATGGGCATTTCGACCAAGGGCAAAGAACAACTTATCGATGCTGCCTTCAAGGGCCGCCCGATTCTGGAACAATGGAAACATGCCGCGACATATTTTGATGTCGCGACGGTCAATGACGACGTCCATTTTGTGTTTACGGTACGCCATCCGCTTTCATGGCTGATCGGTCTGTTTCAGAAACCCTATCATCTGCTTGTTGAAAAGCCGGCCAGCCTGATTGATTTTGCCAAAATGGACTGGGAAACAGTCGGTCGCGACAATTTGCCGAAAAAAACCTATAAGCCGCTGGAACTATATGCGGCAAAGCTGCGATCCTATCGCGACCTGATGGACAAGCTCGACCACAAGGGGATCGGCTATACCGTCATCAAGTTCGAAGATTTCGTCACAGATCAGATGCAGGCTTTCCAAACGCTAAGCCCCCATCTTGACGCCCCATCCGGCATGTTTCGGGAACTGACCCGATCCACAAAGGAAGCAAGCAAGGATTCCGCATTCTATCGGAATTATTATGCCAACGAAGTCTGGCGCGATGAATTCCCGGACATCAACAAGGTGCGGCTTCCCGAAGACGGCGATATCTTCAAATCCTTCGGCTATGCGCCAGGCACCTGATCAGATCAACCATAAAAAAAAGGGTGGGACTTGGCCCACCCTTTTTTCGTTTGTCAGATTGATCACGGTCCGAACCGGCACCTGCCGGTGGCCGTAATTTAGCCTGCGCGCAATTGCGACAGGAAGTCCGATACGGTGCCCTGCAAGGTATCGATCTGTTTTGCAAGGGCAGCCACATTGGTATCCAGTTCACCGGCAGCCGCACCGCTATTGGTCGCGGCTTCATGGATTTCGTCAATATTGGCAACCACTTCTGTCGATCCGGCAGAAGCACTGGTCGCGCTATTGGCGATTTCATTGACTGCGGCGTTCTGTTCATTGACCGCGGATGAAATACCGTTGGCAATTTCGCTGATCGACGAGATCGTCTGTGTGACTTTCTCGATCGCCTCGACCGTTACCTTGGTTTCATCCTGAATGGCACCGACCTGCTGGGCGATGTCATCGGTGGCCTTGGCCGTCTGGTTGGCAAGGTTTTTGACTTCCTGTGCAACCACAGCAAATCCTTTGCCTGCTTCACCCGCACGGGCCGCCTCGATCGTCGCATTGAGCGCCAGAAGGTTGGTCTGGGCTGCGATGTCGTTGATCAGGCTGACAACCTCGCCGATGCGTTCTGCGGCTTCGGCAAGACCACCGACCATTTCATTGGCCCGCGATGCTTCACCCACTGCGGTTTCGGCAATTGTCGTCGATTCACGGACCTGCCCGCCAATCTCGCTGATCGAAGCCGACAATTCTTCGGTCGCGGCAGCAACGGTCTGAACGTTCCGTGCCGAATCATTGGCCGCATCAGAAACCTTCTGGCTCTGACTGACCGAATGGTTGGCCGATTCCCGCATTCTTGAGGTCGACTGCATCATGCCGCCGGTTGCTTCACGCACCGATGTCACGATCTGGCCAATCGATTGTTCAAGTTCAACGGCCAGACGGTTGCGCTGATCAATACGCTCCTTCTCGGCCCGTTTTTCGGCTTGTGCACGGGCTTCCTCGGCTTCTTCGATCTTCGCGGCCGTTTCACGCCAGCGCACCAGACCGTTGGCAATCGAACCGATTTCGTCCTTGCGATCGACAAAGGAAACTTCCTGGCTGAAATCACGATCAACAAAGCGCGAAATCGTCTGGCTCAGAACCCGAAGCGGGCCAAGCTGCCAGCGCAGCAACAGGAACAGCAAAACCGCCGAGGCCACAGCCACAATCAGGCCGACCACCGCGATACGGGTGGCGATTTCATCGGAAACCGCAACGACGTCTTCCTTTTTGATCCCGACATACAGGATGCCCAACACATCCCCGGCCGGGCTCATGATCGGGCTGTATTGCGTGATATATTCAGTCCCGAGAATAAGCGCCTCACCCCGGAAGGTTTTGCCTGACATGATCGGCTCATAGGCAGCACTGCCTTTGCCAAGCATCGTGCCAACCGCACGATTGCCATCAGGCTTGATGATATTGGTCGATACCCGCACGAAGTCCTGTTCTGCCGGTACATAGGCAAAGACTGTCGCGGTTTCGCCGGTAGCGGTACCAATACGATCAATCAGTTCATGGGATGACAGGTCGGGGATTTCATTCATGATCAGGTTGGATGTCTCGCCATCCTTGCTGATCGTCATTTTGAAATCAGGATTGGCATCCTGAAGCAACATCGCGGCAATGCGCAGGTTAAGCTTCTGCGACGCGATGCTGTCGGCTGCGACTTTCTGATCGACGCGTTGCATGATCAGAATACCCAGCAAGATTATCCCGCTCATCAAAATAAGAACGGCGGCAAGCGCAACTTTCAAAACCAGACTTTTGGACATGCTCTCTCACTCTTCACCATCACCGGTAAAAAAGAGGCTGCCAGTGAATGGTTTCTGTTCACATTTCACGAAGGTCTTAGCGCCAAGATTAGATTCCTTATAAAATGTACAATAACACAATTAATATTTATGTATAATTAATTAGACCATTGAATAGTCACATCAATTTGCGACTGCCTTGCATTGTCCCGCACCTTGTTCAGCCCGCCGAAAACTGCGTTTTTGACGACCTTGAACAGCTTCTGGCGCACCGCGCAGGCGCGCGGCGAAACCAAAATTGAAACGATACAAACCGAAAAAAATCGACCGACGTGACGCACAAACGGGTCTTGGGGCATGCCCCCGGAGTCAGCTTTTGAGTCAGCCTTTGCGTCAGCTCTTGGGTCGGCTTTCCGGGTTAAATCTCGGGGTAAATTCTTGGGCTCAGTTTTCGGAGCCAGTTTCAGGATCGGGCCCTAGTAATCGACCTTGACGAAATACAGCCCGTCTGCCGGGGCGGTTGGCCCCCCCGCACGGCGATCCTTGGCCTCAAGCGCTGATTTGACGTCAATCGGCTTCCAGCTGCCCTTGCCGACCAGAACAAGGGTGCCGACCATATTGCGCACCTGATGATGCAAAAAGGACCGGCTTTCGGTAAAGACCCGGATTTCAAGCGGGTTTTCCGCACTGCGTTTGATTTCAAGTTTTTCCAGCGTCTTGATCGGGCTTTTGGCCTGACATTCGGTTGCCCGGAACGTCGTAAAATCAAAGGTGCCGATCAGATGCTGGGCGGCTTCGTTCATCGCATCGATATCAAGGGGCTTGTATATCCCCCAGGCCAGCCCCGCCTCAAAGGTCAGCGGCGCACGGCGATTGATGATGCGGTACATGTAGTAGCGCTTCTTTGATGAAAAGCGCGCATGGAAGTCTTCTGTGACTTCCTCGCATTCCTTGATCGCGACCGGATCGGGTTTGAGGTGATGGTTGATCGCATTCATCACGGCTTCTGCCGGATAATATTTCGGCAGATCGAAATGCACCACCTGACCAAGGGCATGCACCCCGGCATCGGTCCGGCCCGAAACATAGACGCGCACGAATGTACCGGCGAATTTTTCGATCGCGGCCTCAAAAACCTGCTGAACCGAAATCACTTCGTCCTGGTATTGCCAGCCGTGGTACGGGCGGCCGTCATATTCGACGGTACATTTATAGCGTTGCATCACCGATACAATTATCTGAACAAGCCAATCTCCCGGCTTTATAGCCGGGCTTTCAAACGAAAACGAGGGGCAATCATGCCCCTCGCTTGTCTTTCCACAATTGCGTGCGGAAAACTTACTTCACGCTGTCGCGGTCAAAACCAAGACGCAGACGAAGGGCATTCAGTTTGATGAAGCCTTCTGCGTCGCGCTGGTTATAGACGGTGTCGGCTTCGAACGTGACATGCTCTTCGGAGTAGATCGAGTTCGGCGACTTGCGGCCGGTGACGGTGACATTGCCCTTATACAGGTCAAGGCGGACAACACCGTTCACGGTTTTCTGGGTTTCGTCGATCAGGCGCTGGATGGCCTGACGTTCCGGCGACCACCAGTAACCGTTATAGATCATCTCGGCATAACGCGGCATCAGCTCGTCCTTGAGGTGACCGGCGTTACGGTCAAGGGTGATGCTTTCCATCGCGCGATGCGCCACCGACAGAATGGTGCCGCCCGGGGTTTCGTAAACGCCGCGCGACTTCATGCCGACATAACGGTTTTCAACCAGATCAAGACGACCGATGCCGTTCTTGCCGGCAACTTCGTTGAGCTTGGTCAGCAAAGTGGCCGGGCTCATGCGTTCGCCATTAATCGCAACCGGGTTGCCCTGTTCGAACTCAACCTCGATCGTGGTGATCGCATCGGGGGCGTTCTGCGGGGACACGGTGCGCTCGAACATACCTTCGTTCGGCTTGACCCACGGATCTTCCAGCGCCTTGCCTTCATACGAAATGTGCAGAAGGTTGGCATCGGTCGAATAGGGCGGCTCATCGCCACCAAGCTTGTCGGCCGAAATCGGGATCTGATGTTCGCGTGCGAAGTTCAGAAGGGCGGTACGCGAATTCAGGTTCCATTCACGCCACGGCGCGATAACCTTAACGTTCGGCTTAAGGGCATAATAACCAAGTTCGAAACGGACCTGGTCGTTGCCTTTGCCGGTCGCACCATGGGAAACGGCGTCTGCGCCGACTTCTTCGGCGATTTCGATCTGGCGCTTGGCGATCAGCGGACGGGCGATCGAGGTACCGAGCAGGTAAACACCTTCATAAAGGGCGTTGGCACGGAACATCGGGAAAACGTAGTCGCGAACGAATTCTTCGCGCAGATCTTCGATAAAGATCTGTTTCACGCCGAACATTTCCGCCTTTTTACGGGCCGGCTCCAGCTCTTCACCCTGGCCGAGATCGGCGGTGAAGGTTACGACTTCGCAGTTATACTGTTCGCGAAGCCATTTCAGGATGATCGAGGTATCCAGACCGCCAGAATAGGCAAGGACGACCTTTTTGACCTTATCGCTCATGGGAGTGACGCCTTTCTTCTTCCGATAAAATCCAGGGCACGGCTTGATTTGGCCATTCATCCCTGTTGGCTATGCAACATTGTTGTTGCGATCGGCCCCGAACGGTCCATTGGACAGTTCGACGGCTCTTTGCGCAAAATGCAGGGCAGCTTGCGCAAAGAGCCCTAGACCTTGAGCGCGGAGTATAGGAAAACACTACCAGCGGGCAAGACCCAAGATGGGGTTGATGTCAAAAAGGCACAAAAACCCGCAAATTTTCGCCCTGCTTTTGGAAAAAACCGCTCCGAATGCTCAAAGCAACCGAAGAAACCGAGATCGATCTGCCCAAAATCGGACCCCTGCCGGTCCGTTTGCGCCCCAGTGCGCGCGCATCGCGGCTTAAATTGCGTATCGATCCGGCCTTTGACGGGGTGGAAATTGTCGTGCCCAACGGGGTGTCGCGCAAAACCGCGATTTCGATGCTTCATCAGCATGGCGACTGGGTCACCGCCCATATTCAGCGCCTTCCCGAGCGGGTGCAATTTGCGCCGGGCGCGTGGATTCCATTCCTGGGCCACGATCACGCCATCCGCGCTGTTCCCGATGCCAAACGCGGGGTCTGGGCCGAGGCCGGGGTGATCTGGGTATCGGGCCAGCCGGAATATACCAACCGGCGGGTGACCGACTGGCTCAAAAAACAGGCCAAGCTTGAAATCGCCCCGCGGGCCCATGCCTATGCCGATCGGATCGGCAAGAAAATCAGTCGCATATCGCTTAAAGACACCCGCACGCGCTGGGGCAGTTGTTCGTCAAACGGCAATCTGTCCTTTAGCTGGCGACTCGTTCTTGCCCCTGAAGATGTGCTTGATTACGTGGTCGCCCACGAAGTCGCCCATCTTCAGGAACTCAACCACTCCGCCCGTTTCTGGGCCGTGGTCGAAGACCTTTATGGCCCGTCCAAGAAACAGCAGCACTGGCTGAAAAAGAATGGGTCGGCCCTGCATCGTTACGGCGCAGGCAATTGATTTTAAAAAGTTTTTACCCGCCTTCATGGAGCCCCACCCATGCTGATCCCGCTTGAAACACTGGCGATTTTTATCCCCACCGCACTGGCGCTGAACATGACGCCGGGCAATGACATGCTGTTTTGTCTTGGTCAGGGCATCAAGTCCGGCCCCCGGGCCGGAAATGCCGCAAGTCTTGGCATTGCAACGGGTGCGATGATCCATACGCTTTTGGCCGGTCTTGGACTGGCAGCCCTGGTTGCGGCCCATCCGGTGGCACTGGAAGTTTTACGCTGGCTTGGGATTGCCTATCTGGTGTGGCTGGCCATCGGAGCGTTCCGGTCACAGGGGCAGGACCTGACACCGGCAGAAACCAAGCGTTCCAGCGCCTTTTCCGCCTGGCGTGACGGGATTGTGGTCAATCTGCTTAACCCGAAAATCATCGTCTTTGTTCTGGCCTTTATCCCGCAATTTGTTGATGCATCGCGCGGATCAATATTGGCGCAGTTCCTGATTTTCGGACTGATTTTGAATGTCGGCGGAACCATCATCAATTGTCTGGTCGGAAGTTTTGCCGGGAAGCTTGGGCAGTTGTTTGCCCGCTCCGCCCGGATCGCCCGCGGTTTCCAGATTTTTACCGGCTGCGTGTTTTTGGGGCTGGCTGCGAAGCTTGCTTTTGATAAACGGTAACAAATAATTGCGCGAATTATTAGTTTTAAACTAACAATCTGCTTTTCTGCGGCGATCGGCAGCACGGCAACACCGATATTGCTGTAAAGAAAAGTTTACAGCTGCCAGACTGCGTTGCCAGTATGTTGCCGGCATGGGGTCACGTCGGTCTTAGATCACGCAACCGCTTTCGCGCAGGCGGGGCAGTTCGGCGCGCAGGAAGGCCAGGAAGCTTTTTTCCACAGCACTGAGTTCGCGCGAGGCAGTGAACAGCGCGACGTCCCATTCAATGGCCGGGGTCAGGGTGCGCGCCACCACCTTGCTGTTATCGACCAGAAGGGCTGCGAACGGGTCACTGACGGCAATGCCGACATTGCGTTCGACCAGTCGCGACACGGTGCGGATGGTGCGGCCTTCGACCGCGATCTTGCGCGGCCAGCCAGCAATCTGGAAGATATAGTCGATCTTGGTGCGCAACGGTGAGCCGATCGACAGTTCGACAAAGTTTTCGCCGCGCAAAAGATCAATATCGATGGTTTCAAACCCGGCCAGTCGGTGATCAACCGGCATCAGACAGACCGCACGCGATTGCGCAAGCGGGGTGACCAGAACGTTGGGATCCTGAAGATCAAGCGTAATGCCAATCCCGAGATCACATTGCCGGGTCGAGATCATATCAAGCATGCCCTCAAGCCCGGTATCGGTGATGCTGATCGAGACATTGGGATGGGCCTGTTTGAATTTGGCGACCACATCAATCAGATAGGTATCAACATAGATCGGCTGGGCTGCAATGCGGATCGATCCGAGCTGCTCGTTGGCAATCGCACGGGCCTGGGTTTCAACTTCGCGAAAGGCATTGAGCGACCGCAAGACGGTGGCGTGAAATTGCTGGGCCTCGCTCGTTGCGGTCAACTGATTGCGTTTGCGGCTGAACAGTTCGAACCCGACCGATTTTTCGAAATTGTTGAGCAGCCGACTGACCATCGGCTGACTAATATTCATCGCCTGGGCGGCCTTGGTCACCGAACCATAGGTCATAAAGGCATTGAAACTTTCAAGTTCGCGCAGGTTCATAATTCAGGTTCCGATCATCGCCCATAACCGTCCAAAACGGCCGTTCTGGATACCAGGGGCATCCGGTTAAGCATCTGAGAGCAGGCAATTTTGCCCCGACCCGTCGCAGAACAAACAGCCCTGCCCGTCCCGCAATACCCGCCCGAAACCGCCGGTTCGGGCCATGCATGAGCATTTCCGGGCTCTAGAAACGGCCAGTGTTTGTCGCCATCCCGCACTCAGTATGTAAATTAGTTATACTGAAATTAATTTTTTGCGTCACCAGTTATAGTTTGTCTATGGATGAAGCCACAAAAAAACAAAAGACAGAGCTCCGGCAATCCTGCCACCACCACACAGGGAGACATGAAAATGTTTCGACAGCTCAAAAAAGCAGCCGGCCTAGCGGCCGCCATCCTTGCGACGACCACCATGATCTCAACCGCCCAGGCTGATGCCTATCCTGAAAAAGCCATCACCCTTGTCGTGCCTTATGGTGCGGGTGGTGCATCGGATCTTGCCGGCCGTGCGCTTGCAGAAACCGCACGCAGCTACACCGACGGCCAGCCGGTTGTTGTGGTCAACAAAACCGGTAATGGCGGCATGAACGGTGCGCGTTTCGTCACCGAACAGAAGCCGGACGGCTATACTCTTTTGCTGTCGCGCGTTGGCATGGCGCTGTATCCGGCAGTTTATGCTGACAGCCCGGTTGGCTGGGACGATTACACCTTCCTGGGTATTCTCGAATCCACCCCGATGATCCTGGCTGTTAACGCCAATTCCGACATCAAAACCGTTGATGAGCTGATCGAGAAAATCAAAGACAGCAACGGTGCAACCACCTATGCCGCATCCGGCCCCACCGCGATTGACGGTTTCTCGGTTCAGGCCCTGCTGTCTGATGTCGATCTTGATCCGCTGACCGCGTCCACCCTCGTGCCATATAAAGGCGGTTCGGCCCTGGCTGCTGCCCTTCTTGGCGGTCACGTTGACTTCCTGGCGATTGCAGCGGGTTCGCTGATGCCCCATATCGAAGCCGGTAAAATGCGCCCGCTGATGGTTTATTCGCCCAAGCGTATGGCTGCCCTTCCGGACGTTCCGACTGCCAAAGAACTGGGTTATGCACAGGCAGGCCAGGTTGGCGGCTGGAGCGGTCTTTATGCTCCGAAAGGTCTTCCGGAAGACGTCGTTGCCAAATGGACCGAAATCCTTGGCAAAGTTGCGACCGACGAACAGTGGCTTGATCTTGCTGCGAAACGCGGTTCGACCTCGGTCATTGGTGACGAAGATCCGTCCGCTTACGTTAAAAGCCAGTTTGAGCTTTACAACGGTATGGCCAAGAAGTTCGGCTACATCCAGTAAGACGTTTTCGAACGTCGTTTAATTCAGACTTTTAATGCGAGACGGAACCATGAACCAAAATCGCGATTTCTATGCAGGGCTGCTTGCCACGGCATTTTTTGCCATCGTCCTGTTCGTTCTGATCCCGATCTATGTGAAGGTTCCGTCTTTCATTCCCGGCTTTGCGCCACCGCCTGACATGTGGCCGCGCGTGGTCGCGATCATCGGGCTGGTGATGGGGGTTCTGGCCGTCATTCTGGCCTTTCCCAAAATGCGCGAAGCCAGCCGCAACCAGGTCACCAGCCTTGGCACCCGGATCATGAGTCACAAGACGCTGATCGTTCGATTTGCCGCTGTTCTGGTTGTGTTTGCCGCCTTTGTCATCGGAATGCCGATCGTCGGATTTGTGCCGGCAACCATTCTGATGCTGGGTGTGCTGTTCATCATGACCGGTAATTTCGAACGCAAGTTCTGGATGATCGGCCTGACCGTCATCTTCCCGGTTCTGCTTTATCTGCTGTTTACCGAAGTCACCCATACGCCCTTCCCCGAAGGTACGCTGTTCTTCTGACCTCGTAACCCTGATCTGATCGAAAGTCCCCATCGTTATGTGGAATGAATTGCTTTATGCCTTTGAGGCGGTCGCGACCCTGCCGAACTTTCTGGCGATGTTTGCCGGGATCTGGGGTGGCGTGATCATTGGTGCCATCCCGGGCATGACCGGTACGATGGCCGTGACCCTTGCCCTGCCCTTTACCTTCTATCTGCCGCCGGTCACCAGTATTCTTCTTCTGGTCGCGCTGTATAAGGGGTCGACCTATGGCGGATCGATTTCGGCCATCCTGATCAAGACGCCGGGCACCGCATCAGCGGCCTGTACGGTTCTTGACGGCTATCCGCTGGCCCGGGCCGGCAAGGGTGGCAAGGCGCTGAACATGGCGCTGGTTTCAAGCTGTATCGGCGATTTCATTTCGAATATTTCGCTGTTCTTCCTGGCGATGCCGCTGGCGATGTTTGCGCTGCGTGTTGGCCCGCCGGAATTCTTCATGCTGATGGCGTTCTCGTTGACGATTGTTGCGAGTATTTCCGGCCGTTCGCTTGTTCTGGGCATCATTTCGGCCTGTCTTGGCCTGTTGCTGGCAACTGTTGGCGAAGATATTTACGGCTCCTACCGCTTTGCCCTGTCCGAGGACATGAAATCGGGTCTTGGCATGGTGCCGGTTCTGATCGGTCTGTTTGCGCTGCCTGAACTGATCAAGATGGTTGTGTTCCGTCCGGAAGAAAACAATGCAGCCCTTAAACTTGGCGATAACCGCCTGACACTTTCGGAATTCCGCGGATCGATCAAATCGATCTGCCGCGGGTCGCTGATCGGGGTTATTCTGGGTGCCATTCCCGGTATCGGTCCGTCGACTGCTGCGTTCTTTTCCTATAGCGAGGCCCGCCGGACATCGAAAAACGGTGACAAGTTCGGCGAAGGCGAACTTGAAGGTGTTGCGGCATCCGAATCAGCCAATAACGGCGCCTGTGGCGCGACCATGATCCCGTTGATGGCGCTGGGTGTGCCTGGTGACGTGATCACCGGTGTGATGCTGGGTGCCTTCATGATCCATGGCCTGACCCCCGGTCCGCTTCTGTTCCAGAACAATATCGGCGAGGTCTACGCGCTGTTTATCGGCATTCTGTTCAGTTCGGTCTTCCTGTTTATCGCAGGCAAGGTCACGGCAAATGCCTTTACCAAAATCTCGCGCATTCCGCAGACGCTGCTTTTGCCCTGCATTCTGATCCTGTGCGTTTATGGCATCTATTCGATCGGGGCCAGCCCGTTTGACGTCACGGTTCTGCTGGTGATGGGTGTGGTTGGCTTTATCATGATGCTGCTGAATATCCCGGCAGCCCCGTTCCTGATCGCCTTTATCCTTGGCCCGATGTTTGAAGACAATATGCGCCGGTCGCTGGCGATTTCGCGCGGTGATCTTGGCGTCTTCTTCCAATCGTGGATTTCCTGGGGCTTCTTTGTCCTGACTGTTTTGTTCGTCACTTTGACCATTCGCCGTGAATGGAAGAAATGGCGCGAAAAGCGTGCTGCGGCCACCGCATCCGCTTCCTGATCCGAGAAACGAGAAAGTTAGAATGTCCAAAACCAATATGTCCCGCCTCCATAGTGCCATCGATATGCTTGGCAAGCTGGTTGCGTTCGACACCACGAGCAAAAACTCGAATCTCGGTCTGATCCATTTTGTCCGCGACTATCTGGCGGAATATGGCATTGAATCGACCCTGTTCCATGATGAAACGGGCGAGAAGGCCAACCTGCTTGCGACCATCGGCCCCAAAGGGGTTCCGGGCATTGCGCTTTCGGGTCATACCGATGTTGTCCCCGCCCTTGAAACCACCTGGGTCAGCCCGGCATTTGAACTGACCGAGCGTGACGGCAAACTGTTTGGCCGCGGTGCGGCCGATATGAAGGGCTTTTCGGCCTGTGTGCTGGCGCTGATCCCCGATCTGGTCAAACGCGACCTGACCATGCCGTTCCATCTGTGCCTGTCCTATGACGAGGAAGTCGGCTGTATCGGTGTCGGATCGATGGTCGATCATCTTGCCGCCATGGACACCCCGCCGCGTCTGGCCGTGATCGGTGAGCCGACCGACATGAAGGTCATCAATGGCCAGAAAGGCAAATATTCGATGCGTGTGGGCGTTACCGGTACGGCCGGGCACAGCTCGTTTGCGCCCAACCATGTCAATGCCATCGAATATGCATCACGTGCGATCAATCTGATTGCCGAGAAAGCCCGCGATTTCGAAGAAAACGGTCCGTTTGACGAAGATTTCACCGTCCCGCACAGCACCATGCTGACCACGACGATCGGCGGCGGCACGGCGACCAACGTCACCCCGGATTATTGTGAATTCACCTTTGAAATCCGCCATCTGCCCGAACATGACGCCGAAGCGGTGATTGCCGAAATTCGCGATACGGTCATGGCGACACTGGATGCGGAAATGAAGGCAAAGGCCCCGGAAACCGGATTTGAATGGGAAAAGATCTTTTCCTATCCGGGGATGGGCGATTGCACCGATGCCCCGGCATTCGAACTTGTGCGCAACATCATCCCGGAAATTTCGGGCAAGGTGTCATACGGTTCGGAAGGCGGCGTATTTGAAAAACAGGGCAATATCCCGTCGATCATTTGCGGCCCGGGCAGCATCAAGCAGGCCCACAAGCCCAACGAATTTATCGAGATTTCGCAACTTGAGGAATGCCTGGAATTCCTTGAGGCGCTCACTGATCAGGCAGTCGCTGCCTGAGACCCTCACCGCGGCGCTGCGTCACCCTCAGCGCCAATCGGCCGCTGCAAGCGATGAGTTGTCCACTCCGACTCCGAGCGTCGCACACCGACAGGTGAGAAACTCCCTGGTCACACTGCCCCCTACGTGGTGTGACCATGCAAACCAAACTTGAAGACCGGCTCGTTTATCGATGCCGGTCTTTTTTTGGCTGAAATTTCCGATCAATGCCCCAAACAAAAACAGCGGATCATGCTTCCATGATCCGCTGTCTTGAATGCGCTTCTTTACGCGCTATTCTTTTTTGCTACTCGCACTGAAGCCTTTTGTAAAATCGCGCCAGCTTTCGTCTTCGCCGACCTTTTTGGATCGGGCCAGGGCGGCCTTGCCAAGCGATCGGACCGGGATGTTTTGATGGGCATGAAGCATGAAGTCATGCCACAGCGTCGCGGGCAAACCGCCGCCGGTGACTTCGTCCATCGGGCTGCCATCGTCATTGCCCATCCAGACACCGGCCACCAGATCGGAGCTGTAACCGATGAACCAGGCATCGCGATAATCCGATGTGGTGCCGGTTTTGCCCGCTGTCGGGCGGTCGATGATCGCATTGCGTCCGGTGCCCTTGGCAATCACGGCCGAAAGCATGTTGTTCATTTCACCGGCATGAAGCGGGTTAAGAAGACGGGCGGGGAAATCGTCACTGCGTTCATAAAGAACTTCGCCACCGCGCCCGACAATCTTGCTGACCGCATGCGGGAAGACCGAAAAACCGCCATTGGCAACGATGGCATAGGCCCCGGTCAGTTCCAGCATCGAGACTTCGCTGGTGCCCAGGGCAAGGCTTGGTTCGGCTTTGAGTTCCGATGAAACGCCCATATCGCGGGCCTTCTGGATGACCTTGTCCAGACCGACTTCCATCGCCATCTGGACAGCGATCGAGTTGTTCGAGGTCGCAACCGCATCGCGGATCGACATGGTGCCGTGATGTTTGCGGTCAAAGTTGCGCGGTTCCCAGCCATTGATGGTAATGCCGACATCGCGCATCCAGTCGTTTGAGCCAAGGCCCTTGTCCAGACCGGCCAGATAGACAAAGAGTTTGAACACCGATCCCGGCTGCCGGCGGGCCTGGGTCACACGGTTATACTGGCTTTCGAAATAGTCGCGTCCACCGACCATTGCGCGCACCGCCCCGTCCGGGGTCATGGCCAGAAGGGCGCCCTGGGTGACGTGTTTGGCCTTTGCGCCGTTGCTTTCAAGTGCGCGTTCAAGATTGAATTCGGCGATTTCCTGAAGGCGGGAATCAAGGGTGGTGTGGACCAGAAGATCCTGATCGATATAGCCGACATAGTCGCGCACCCGATCCAGCACCCAGTCCGAGAAATAGCGCACACCCGGGCCGGTATTGGCCTTGCGCGCGGTGCGAACACGGAACTGTTTGGCGCGTTCGGCCCGCGCATTGGTCAGTGCGCCGGTCGATGCCATGGCGGCCAGCACGATATTGGCACGTTCGGCGGCCTTGACCGGATCGACCATCGGGTTATAGCGGCTTGGTGCCTTGGGCAGGCCGGCCAGAACAGCCGCGTCATACAGGTTCAGACGCCGCGGGTCGGTGCCGAAATAATAGCGCGCAGCGGCATCAATCCCGTAAAGGCCCGACCCGAAATAGATGCGGTTGAGGTACAGCGACAGGATTTGCTGTTTGTCGAATTTGAATTCCAGCCAGATCGCCAGAAGGACTTCTTCGATCTTGCGGCCAAAGCTGCGTTCGGGGGACAGGAACAGGTTTTTGGCAAGCTGCTGGGTAATGGTGCTGCCGCCTTCGGCGATGCGGCCCGATGTCAGGTTGGTCCAGGCCGCGCGCAGGATGCCGACCACATCAACCCCGAAATGGTCATAGAACCGGCGGTCTTCGATCGAGACAAAGGCCTGACCGACATAATCGGGCAGATCGCGGACTTCGACCGGGGTGCCATAGCGGTTGCCATAGGAGGCAAGGGTGGCGCCATCGATGCTGATGACGCGGATTGACGGTTTGCGTTCGCTGGCGACATCGAAGCTGACCTTTTCGGGCAGGCCATAGCCATAATAGGCGATCACGCCACCGCCCAGCACCATGACCCAGATCGAGCCCAGAACAATGAATTTGGCAATGGCTTCTGGCCCCGGGATCATGTCACCAAGGCGTGAAAACAGGCTTCCCTTGCGTTTGCCCGCACTGCTGACGCGCTTTTTCTTGCGCTTTGTTCCGGTTGATCCCTTGCGAACGCTGGTTCGCCGTTTGAATTCTCTTTGGGCCACACATGCACCTATCGGTCTGGACCGGAGTCATGACAAACACATCCGCGCGCGCCAAAGTGACGTCAAAACCGATGTCACTTGCCCGTCAGGCGGATGCGCCGTTCAATCCGGCGTATTAGTATCAATATGTCCCAACCGAGGAGGGAGTCCCCCGTCTCCCCGCTTTGCGACCCGGGCCGTACCCGTTCACGATTATTGCAAACTGATCGATCCGAAGACCAATCACCATTTACAATAATATGAAAGAACCGTGGCCCTGATTAATTATCATTTTTTGCGTTCAGATCCTGTTTCCACAGGTCGGTTACACCATCACCGTCCCGGCGCCGTTGCGAAGACGCACGGATCATCGAACGGATGGGCAAGCCATCATGGGCATCCAGCATAAATAACCGCCACAAAGACGCAAGTTCTACCTCGCCGCGTACATCCATGCGTTCGCGCGCGTCATTGCCGGCCCAGACCGCGGTGATCAGATCGGACGAGAAGCCGACATACCAGGCATCGGTTCGCCCGCCCGCCACGGTGCCGTATCCGGCAAAGGGCCGGTCAAGGCGCACTTGCGGGTCGGTGACTCTGGCATAAAGCACGTAGGATCCCTGGATCGCCTCGTCAGTCAGGCGTTTTTCCGTTTCCGGGTTTTCAACGCGCTGATAGATCGGAATCGATCTCGGATCGTCGGTATAGGATACGCTGTTGATCAGGGTGATCATGGGCGGTTTGCCGGAATTCTGCGGCAGGGCATGAATGGCGGCAATGTCGCTTACGGTGACCGGATCAAGACCGACGACGGTTCGGATATCGGTCGAAAGCGGGCTTTTGATGCCGATATTGCGGGCATATTCGCGCACATTGAGCAGCCCGTAATGATCGGCCAGATTGGTCGGCACCGTGTTGACATCGCGCACGAAAGCTTCGCGCAGTGATATTTGCCCCTGATATTCGTGATCGGGGTTGATCGGACGCCAGCCGCCGACCGCCATGCGGTTATCACGCACCCATTGCGCCGGGTCGCTGTTTTCATTGAGCGCATAATAATAGGTGGCGATCTTGATCATACGTCCGGCCGGGTGGCGGACCTCGGTCACGCGGTTGCGCTGGAACGGGGTGTAGTTCGCCCCGCCAATCATCGCACGGATGCGGCCTTCGGGGCTTATCGACAGCAGGCCGACCTGATCGGCACCGCGCGGTTTAAGACGCAGTTCGGAGACCTCGGCAACGATATCACGGGCCAGGTTTTGTACCTTGAGATCAATGCTTGTGACCACATCGATGTCGCGGCTGCTATAGCCGACCAGATCGGCGACTTCTTCGAGCACCATATCAACGACATAGCCCGACAGGACGTTTTCCTCGATCTGGACATCAAGCTTGGGCATGACCAGGGTCAGGGCGGAAACGCGGTCGGCTTCGATGAATTTGTATTGGCCGAGTTTGGCCAGGATTTCGTTGGCTTCGGCGGCGGTTTCACGCGGATAGAACAGCGGGTTGAATTTTTCGGGATCACTGATGGCCGCGGCAAGGACGGCGGCCTGATGCAGGGACATGCGTTCGGACGGGCTGCCATACCAGATGCGCGATGCCGCGGTGATGCCAAAAATGCCGCGCCCGACATAGCTGCGTTCAAGATAGCTGCGCAGGATGGTTTTTTTGCTGAAGCTCCATTCCAGCCACAGGGCAACCAGCACTTCCTGGAAATGGCGCCCGGCACTGTTGGCCTTGGTTTTGAAGAAGCTGCGCGCGACCTTCATGGTGATGGTCGATCCGGCCCCTTCGCGGCCGCTGAAAATCCGGGCAAAATCCGATCCCGACACCCCGAAATGATCATAGAAACCGGGGTCGGCCGCTACGACAAACACGTTCTGGACCCGTTCGGGCAGGGTGGTCAGCGAGACATCCTGACTGTAATGGCCCTTGATGGTTTCAAGCAGCGCCCCGTCATAGCCGAGAATGCGGATTTCGGGGCTTCTGATCATGTTGCGGCTCAGATCCAGATTGGACTGGATCGAATAGCCGATGCCCAGCACGGCAAAGATCGTTACCGACAGGAAAAACCCGATCAAAAGCATCCTGCGGCGCCGAATGCGCCGACGGATGGTCCGCAATTCGCGTTCGGCGATCTGCTTCATCGCCATCTTGGCTGCTGATTGCCCGCCGCTTTGCTGTTCGTCGTCTTCTTCTGCCACGCCGAAATCCCGATTGTTTGCCCGTGTTTTATATTGTTCCCCGACAGTAAAACGCCAAGCTGTTAAGAAAATACTTTAACCGCTGGTTTTGCAGACAATTTCAGTCGAACCCGACAGCACCCTAATACCAGCAATATAACCCCGCCCGAAACAAGCCGGTTCAAACAAAACAGGACGCCCCGAAGGACGTCCTGTTTGATAGTCGCGATCACACTATATTCCAGACAGTGTCATGCACAGCCAATGTCCGGGCCCGTGCCCTGTCATCAACCGGCAAAAGACAGCTGGACCTTGACCGATTTGCTGCGGTCACGGGCGATGTCGAAGGCTTCTTTGGCGGTTTCAAGCGCGAAGGTCTGGGTGATGATCGGGGTGACGTCGATGGCGCCGCTGTCAATCATTGCCACCGCCTGGGCAAATTCGGTATGGAAGCGGAAAGTACCGGTGATGGTGATTTCCTTGGCGACCAGCGGGTTGAACGGTACGGGCATTTCACCGGCCACACCGACCTGCACCAGAATGCCTTGCGGGCGGAGGGTGCTGATGGCGGTGCGCAGGGCGGCTGGCGCGGCCGAGCATTCAAGACAGACGTCAAACTGGCCTTTGTCCTGTTCATAGGGGGTCAGTTCATCAGCGGCCTTGGCAATATTGATCGTGCGGGTCGCCCCCATTTTGCGGGCCACATCAAGGGCGAAATCCTGCAAGTCGGTGACGACGATTTCGCTGGCACCCGCGGCCTTGGCCGCCGCCGCACAAAGCGTTCCGATCGGCCCCGCCCCGGTGATCAGGACTTTCTTGCCAGCAAGATCACCCGCCCGGGCAACCGCATGCAAACAGACCGCAAGCGGTTCGGCACAGGCCGCCGCCCCGATATCGGTGTGATCCCCAACAGCAAGGCACTGGTCCTGGCGCACATTGACCAGATCCCGGAATGCGCCCTGGATATGGGGCATCGGCATGGCCGAGCCGAAGAATTTCATGTTCAGGCAATGCTGTTGCAGGTTTTTCTGGCAATAGGAGCAGATGCCGCACGGGTGGCTTGGATTGATCGCCACTTTCTGGCCGACTGTCAGACCGCTTGCATCCGGCCCCAAGGCAACAACCGTCCCGGCAGCTTCGTGACCAAGGATGATCGGCTGGCGCACGCGGATCTGACCGATCCCGCCTTCGAAATAGTAATGCATGTCCGATCCACAGACACCACCAGCCCCGACACGGACCAGAACTTCGTCCCCGACCGGGTCCGGCGTTGCTTCGGTTTCAATGCGCAGGTCGTCCTGACCGTAAAGGCGGCAAACACGGGTTTGCATAAAGAGTTACTCCATCAGGGACGGCAGCCAGGTTGACAGCGCCGGAATGTAGGACACAAGAAACAGGATCGCGATATTGGTCAGCAGGAACGGCGCCAGCGCCCGGATCACGGTGGTGACCGGTGCCTTTGCAATATTGGCACAGATGAACATGCAAATGCCGACCGGCGGCGTCGTCAGACCGATCATCAGGTTCAGAACCGCAAACACCGCGAAATGGATCGGATCGACGCCAACATTGGTCGCAAGCGTCAGAAGCGGAACAAACAGAATGATCAGGGCCGCGATCGTTTCCATGAACATGCCGACAATCAGCAACACCAGATTGATCAGCAGGATCACGACATATTTGTTGTCGGTCACAGACAGGACCGCATCGGAAATCATTTGCGGGATGCGTTCGGACACCAGAATCCAGCCAAACACATTGGCAAGACCGACCAGTGCAAGAATGGCCGCCGCCGTTACCGCACTGTCGATGATGATTTTGGGCACCTTGCGCAGAGGCAATTCGCGATAGATGAAACAGCCGACAATCAGGGCATAGAGGCTGGCAATCACCGCGGTTTCGGTCGGGGTGACGATGCCACTGAGCAAGCCGCCAACGATAAGCGCCGTCATGGCAAGCGCCCAGAAGGCACCGGCAAAGGACCGCGCCAGTTCACCGAACCCTTGCCAGGGCTGATGGGGGAAATTGCGGCGCACGGCAATGATGTAGCAGGTCACCATCATCGCAAGCCCCATCAGGATGCCCGGAATGGCACCAGCAATGAACATCTTGCCAACCGAAATGCCCGACAGCGCGCCGACAATGATCATCGGCATGCTGGGCGGAATGATCGGACCAACGGTCGAGGATGCGGCAGTGACGGCCGCCGAAAATGCCGGGGTATAGCCCGCCCGCACCATGCCCGGGATCATCATCCCGCCAATGGAGGCGGCATCGGCAACTGCGGTTCCGGAAATACCGCCAAACAGCATCGACCCGGTAACGTTGGTCAGGCCAAGCCCGCCGCGCATCCAGCCGACCATGGCATTGGCAAATCGCACAATGCGCGGGGTAATGCCGCCGCCATTCATCAGGTTACCGGCCAGAATAAAGCCCGGGATACACAGCAGAACAAACACATCCATCCCGGCAAACAGTTTTTGCGGGATCACGACAAGCGGGATGCCTTCGAGCAGAAGATAGCACAGCGATGACAGGCCCAATGTGACAGCAACCGGAAGACCGATGATCAGACCAAGGGCAAAAACGCCAAATAGAATTGCGAGGCTCATGGGAAGTCCTTTGTCGTATCTTCGGGCTTGCCGTCAGAAACACCGGCAATGATCCGTATCATCCGCAGCACTGCAAACAGGCCGAGCACGACAAGCAGAATGAAAACGGTGGCGTGAATGAAATCCATGCGCACACCCAGGGCGGGCGAGGTCTGAAGCACCCCGATTGACACAAACATCCATGCCGGGGACAGCAAGATCAGACAGAAGGCAGCGGTGATCGCGGCCGATATGAATGTCAGGGCACGCTGAACCCGAAGCGGCAGCATTTCACAGACAATGTCGACATTGACCAGTTCGCCGTTACGGAACGACAACCCCACCCCGAAGGCCGCCAGAAACAGCAATGTGTGGCGTGTCAGTTCTTCGGTCCAGACCGGTGAACTGGGCAGGAAGGTTCGGGAAAAGACCTGTATCAGGACCGTGCAAATCAGAATGCCGAAAGCGGCCCCGGTTCCGATCCGGCACAGGGCAATGATGGATGCGTATAGTCTGGCAAAAAGCACGTTACGTCCCCGTCGAAGAAAGGTCCGGTCGCTTTATGGCGACCGGACCGGCAGCAATCAGTTCGCGAAAAGATTTTCGACGATCGGGCGGATTTCGTCGGAAACATTCGCAAGAACAGCGTCTTTTGCCTTCTGGGCGAAGGCCTGGGTGTCGACATCGACAAAGGTCATGCCCTTGGCCTGAAGTTCCTTGGTCAGGCGTTCTTCATCGGCCGTAAACAGGTCGCGTTCAAAGGCCTGCGCGCGTTTCGCGGCTTCCATGACTGCGTCCTTGTCGGCATCCGAAAGCTTGTTCCAGGTGATTTCGGAAATGGTCAGATAGATCCAGGACCGCACATGTTCGGTCTTGTTAACAAACTTCTGAACTTCGTTGAAGCTTGCGGAATCGATCAGGGCCAACGGGTTTTCCTGGGCATCAATGGTGCCGGCCTGAAGCGAGGTGAAGACTTCGGAGAATGCCATCGGGGTCGGCTGTGCGCCCAGCGATTTCCAGACATCAACGAAAAGCGGCACGTTCGGCACGCGAAGTTTCAGGCCGTTCAGATCATCCGGGCTTTTGATTTCGCGGTTCGAGGTCAGGTTACGCGGACCACGGGCGAAATAGGCAATCGGGCGGATACGGGCTTTTTCGATGATCTGCTGTTCGATCTGGTCACCGATTTCGCCACTGGCGACGGCGTCCATATCTTCGAGCGTCGGATAGGCATAAGGCACGGCAAGAAGGGCGGCCATCGGTGCCCAGTTCTGAAGGCTTTCACCGGTGATGGTCATATCGACCGATCCGAGCTGCATGCCGTTGATCAGGTCGATTTCCTTGCCAAGGGTTTCGTTGGGGAAAACCTGCACATCAATACGACCGTCGGTCAAAGACGACAGTTCTTCACCAAACTTCACGGCGGCCTTGTGCCAGGCATTTTGCTCGTTGGCGAGATGACCGAGTTTGAGGGTCATTTCCGCAGCCATTGCGGAACTGCCCATCATCATGGCGGCAACGCCGGCAAGCATCAGTTTCTTGGTCGTTTTTTTAAGCATCGTTTCCTCCCTGTTCGGTTGATGCCTTAGGGCGACAACGCGGTACTGGCGTTGTCAAAAAGCTCCGTTCTGGAGCGGGCAATATCAGGCAGCGTATGCAGAATTTCGCGAAGATGTTCACGCATGGCTGCACTGGCGGCTTCGCAATCCCGTGACTGGATTGCCGAAACAATTCGAACGTGCTGCTCGATGATTTCATTCATCGGGAACTGGAAATAACTGAGGTAGCGCACCCGATCGAGCTGGGCGCGCACATCCTCGACCACCTTCCAGGCATAGGTCTTGCCCGCCGCTTCGGCGAGGCAACGATGGAAATCATGATCGAGTGTCAGAAAAGAGCGCGCATCGCCCTGCATGGCCTTGCGCTGGTCGGCGATCAACTGTTCAAGCCGGGCCAGAAAGGCGTCATCGGGCTCTTTGGCGACGAAACGCGCAATGTCGGCTTCGATGGCTTCGCGGACGAAACGGGCATCAAGAACCGCCGCAACCGAGATTTTGCGAACATAGGTTCCGCGTTGCGGGCGAACTTCCAGAAGTCCTTCGTCGGCGAGCTTGATGAAGGCTTCGCGCACCGGCTGGCGGCTGACATTGAAATGTTTGGCGAGTTCGGCTTCGGAAAGGCGCACGCCGGGCAGCAGGTCGGTACACACGATCCGTTCGCGAATAATGCGATGGATCTGCGGGCCTACCGCCTGATCTTGCGTTATCTCCCAGTCCTTTTGTTCAGGATCACCCATCAATCTCTCCTTGCCTTCCTGATCGTTAATGCATACTACCATACTAGTCAACAAAATTGTAGCGTGATACGCTTTACGTTCTTTATAGTCGGTGTTGATAACACCATGCCAATACAGAGAGAAACAGATGAAACAAACCTGGAGATGGTTCGGACCGCGCGATCTGGTCAGCATTGACGATATATGCCAGGCCGGGGCGCATGGCGTGGTTTCCGCCCTGCACCACATTCCCAGCGGTGCGGTCTGGACACCCGACGAGATTGCCAAACGCCATCGCGAAATCGCGACCATGAAAGATGGCGCACCGTCCGGTCTGACCTGGGATGTTGTTGAAAGTCTTCCGGTTTCCGAATCGATCAAACGCCAGGTCGGCCCGTGGCGCGACCATATCGCGGCCTATAAGGAAAGCCTGCGCAATCTGGCGGCATCGGGCATCAGCATCGTCTGTTACAACTTCATGCCGGTTCTTGACTGGACACGCACCCATCTGAACTGGCGGCTGTCAAATGGCGCGACCTGCATGCGCTTTGACCTGTTTGATTTTGTCGCGTTTGATCTGTTCATCCTGGCGCGCGCCGGTGCCGAAAATGACTATGGTGCCGACATCATTGCCGAGGCAAAGACCCGCTTTGACGCCATGAGCGACACGCGCCGCGCCGAACTGGAACGGACCGTTGCCTTTGGCCTGCCCGGATCGGTCGAGAACCTGTCGCTTGATGATCTGCGCGAGCTTCTTGCGACCTATGCCGATATTGATGCCGATACCCTGCGTGCCAATCTGGTGGCGTTTCTTGAAGAAGTCGTGCCGGTCGCGCGTGAAGTCGGCATTCGCATGTGCTGCCACCCGGATGATCCGCCCTTTGCGTTGCTCGGTCTTCCGCGCATCATGTCGACCGAAGATGATTATGCATTCATCATGAAGGCCGTCGATATTGCGGAAAACGGCATTACCCTGTGTTCCGGGTCGCTTGGCGTCCATCCGGGCAATGATTTGCCGGGCATGATGAAGCGTTGGGGTGATCGCGTGCACTTCATCCATCTGCGCAATACCAAACGCGAAACCGAAGGCCTGCCTTGCAGTTTCCATGAAGCCGAACATCTGGATGGCGATACCGACATGGTTGCCCTGATCGAGCAGATCCTGCGTGAAGAAGCATCGCGCAAGGCAGCCGGTCGTGCGGACTGGAACATTCCGATGCGCCCCGATCATGGCCATGACATCCTTGATGATCTTAACCGCAAGGGACAGCCGGGATATCCGGCGATCGGACGCCTGAAAGGCCTGGCTGAATTGCGCGGTGTGATGACCGCCCTGTCGGCACGCTTTGACAAGCTTGGGGGATAAGGGATGACACAGTCCGGCTTGTCGGAGATGACGTTGCAAGATGCCTTGGCCAAATCAGGCATCGTTCATATCGGTATCGGCGCGTTCCACCGGGCCCATCAGGCGGTTTACACCGATGCCGCCATGGCGGCCAAGGGTGGCGACTGGCACATTATCGGGGTCAGTTTGCGCAGCACCGACATTGTCGATGCGCTGAATGCACAGAATTGCGCATTCACGGTGATCGAACGTCATCCCGATGGACCAAAAGCCCGCCGGATCACCAGCATGTCGCACGCCATTGCGGCGGCGCGCGATGTCATGCCGGTTCTTGCGGCCCTTGCCGATCCGGCGATCCGGATTGTGACCATCACGGTGACCGAAAAGGCCTATGGCATTGATCGGCAATCGGGCCGGATTCAGAACGATCATCCGGCGATCCGTCATGATCTGGACCATCCCGACAGGCCGTCGGGACTGGTCGGGATTCTTGTGGCCGGACTGAAAAGCCGCAAGGATGCCGGCATGCGGCCCTTCACGGTTCTGTCCTGTGACAATCTTCCGGCCAATGGCAAGTTGCTGCGTGCCGGTGTGATTGATTTTGCCAACCGGATCGACCCGGAACTGGGCGACTGGATTTCGCAAAATGTGTCCTTCCCGTCCACCATGGTCGACCGTATTACCCCGGCATCAACCAAGACCACATATGACGATGCCAAGACCCTGACCGGTGTCGACGACCCGGCCGCGATCGAAACCGAACCCTTTTCGCAATGGGTGATCGAGGATGATTTCCCCGATGGTCGTCCCGCCTGGGAAGAAGCCGGTGCGATTGTTGTGGCCGATGTCGAACCGTTCGAGGACATGAAACTTCGCATGCTTAATGGCAGTCATTCGCTGATTGCCTATCTTGGGCAGCTTGGCGGGTATCGCTATGTCCGCGATGCCATGGCAAATGACAATTTCGCCGGTCTTGTCGCACGGCATATGCAAAATGCGGCTGCGACCATGGCGCCGCTGGCCGTGATTGATTTTGCCCGCTATGGCGCGGAACTGACCGAGCGGTTCCGCAACCCCGAAATCGCCCATGAAACCCGCCAGATCGCCATGGACGGGACCGAAAAACTGCCGCAGCGCATCTTTGCCCCGGTATGTGATCTGGCAGCCGACAGCCGTCATCGCGGCACATTCGCGCTGTGTTTCGCAGCCTGGATTGCCTTTGTGCAAGGCCAGATCAATCCGGCCACCCCCGGTGAAAACAGCCGCCTGCCCGACGATCCGCGGGCAGACGAAATTGCCGAACGCATCGGCAGCGTACAAGATGCGGCAGACCTTTATGACCGGCTGGCAAGCCTTCCGGGATGGATGCCCCGACAGCTTTGTGATGATGCGTCCTGGCGCAAGGCGGTAATCAGCCGTCTTGTGATGTTGCTAACCGATGGCGCAGACGCCGCCATCCGCCATGAGCTTGACCAATGAGTGCAAAACGGTTTGTCGCCATTGGCGAATGCATGATCGAAATGTCGGGCGGCGGTGACGGCAACTGGAAAATGGGGATTGCCGGCGATACCCTTAATACCGCCTGGCATTTCCGCAATGCCACCGATCCGAGCGACTGGCAGGTCGGCTATGTCACTGCCCTTGGCGATGACCGATATTCCCGACGCATTGCCGATTTCATTGCCGATGCCGGGATTGATACCAGCGCCATCCAGCGCCTGGCCGGAAATCGTCCGGGCCTTTACCTGATTGATCAGGAAAAGGGGGACCGTGTCTTTACGTATTGGCGGGAAAATTCCGCCGCCCGTAAAATGGCCGATGACATCGCCGCACTTCGCGCCGGATGCGAGGGGGCGGATGTGATTTATCTTTCGGGGATCACGTTGGCGATCCTCGATACGGACAGCCGGGCCGCGCTAATTGAGATCATCAAACAACAACCGACACATACCCGCATTGCCTTTGACCCCAATATCCGCCCGGCCCTTTGGGAAGATCGCGATATTTGCAAAACGGTATTGTCAGAGGTCGCGGCCCTTTCAGACATCATTCTGCCAAGCTTTGATGACGAGGCGGCCCTGTTCGGGGATGCATCGCCACAGGAAACAGTCGCGCGATATCGTGACCTTGGCGTGGGCGAGGTCGTGGTTAAAAATGGCAGTGCTCCATGCCATTTCCTGCAAGATGGTCAGGCGACAAGCCTTGATACGCCGGGCGTTTCAAATGTGGTGGATGCGACAGGTGCCGGTGATTCCTTTAACGCCGCATTCCTGGCCGCCCGATTTGGCGGCGCTGAACCAGCCGATGCCGTGCGCCACGGACAGGCCCTGTCAGCCAAGGTCATCCAGACACATGGCGCGTTGTTCAGGAACCAGGGTTAATTCGCTGGAACAAATCGGCCAAAGCTGGTCGGCAAAGGGGACTGCTTTGGCGTGACGGGTACGGGGCATTGTTGCGGCCGTGACGCCGGGCTTGAATGCCGTGCGGATATTGACACTGTTCTGAAGGCCATCGGATAGCGTGGGTGCGATATCTGGCCCACCAACGAAGATGGCAACAAAGACATTACCGGCATCCCTGTCGGCGGGCGTTTGAGGTGATTGGCAAGATACCCTGCATCATCTTTCAGACAAAGAAACGGGTCCGATATCGGACCCGTTTCCGGACTGAGGACGCATCGGCCAGGGAGACATGACGTGTAAAACCGTGCGCACCCAATCCAGTCGATCCAGTCAGTCCGTTCACTGTGGTGCGGCACCAAAGCCCGCGCCTTTTGCCCGGCTGAGACTGACGGTTGTGAAATCATGGCCTGGTGGTATTTGACCAAGGGTCTCCGGCCCGACATCGGCCAGTCTTGGATGTTTGCGATCCTTGTCGGAAATGACCGCCTGCTGACCATACAATTGCCAGTCGATGCCAAGATCCGGATCGTTCCAGGCAATCCCGCGATCATGTTCCGGACTGTAATAGTTTGACGCCTTGTACATGACGTGGGTGTCGGGTTGCAGGGTTTTGAAGCCGTGTGCAAAGCCATCCGGAATCCAGAGCTGGTACCAGTTTTCCGCGCTGAGTTCGATCTTGATATGCTGACCAAACGTTGGCGATCGCGGTCGGATGTCGACTGCAACGTCAAGAATTGCGCCTTTTGTGACGCGGACCAGCTTGCCCTGGGCATAGGGGCTGGTCTGGAAATGCAGACCGCGAATGGTGTTGATCGGAACGCTGATCGACTGGTTTTCCTGTACCAGATCGATATCCCCCACTACTTCGCGAAAATCATCATGACGGAAGGTTTCGGCAAAAACACCGCGCTTGTCCCGATGCCGGGTGGGGATAAACAGAACCGGACCTTCGATATCAAATTCGTCAAATTCCACAGTCATCGTTCATTACTCCTTGATCGAGATCGGAACACGGATCAACTGGCGCGGGACACGCCACCGGTCCTTGTAGGGTTTGGGCACAAGACGGACGAAAACAAGGGATGCATTGTCATCAACCGTGCCAAACAAACGGTCTGTGCTGTCTTCATCAATAATGGATGGATAGGCGGCAAAGGGGTCGCCATCGCCAGCATCACGCCTTAGCGGCTGGCGATAGAGCAGCCTGGGCTCGGACCAGTTTTTCAGATCCGTCGAGGTCGAATAGAAGAACCCGGCGATGTCGGGTTCGCCCTTTTTGCGCATACGGTGAAGGTACACCGTGATGAAACTGTTGGTGGCTTCATGACGAACCAAACCGCGGATCGATGACACACCAACCGGCCCGACGCGCGCACATTCGGTTTCGCGAACCGACCATCCCTGATCGGTCAGGGTTGCGGCCCGTTCAAAATCCGACCCGTTCCAGACGTCCCATTGCTTGGGATCATCAATCGGCGCCCGCACCAGACAGTTGCGCGATTCTTCCCAGTTATCCGCCCGACGCCAGACAATGGCGTAATAGTAGTTCTGCCAGGAAATGATGTTGGTGACCGTGACATAGCTTGGCGCGCGCGTGCGATCATCGCGATAGGCTTGTGGCGGCGGAAACGGCGCGTGACGGGGCGGATTACCCAGATATTCAAAGGTCTTGCCCCCGTCACCGGATTTCAGTGTGACCAGACCGTTGATCCAGCAATCGGTACGTTTGGTGCCCCCCTTGCAGGGCATATCATGGCGATAGGGCATGAAACTGGCACTGCCCAACGCATAGACATTGCGCCCGTCGCGCGTATAGATCGCCTGAAGCCAGGTTCGGTCATCAAGAAGTTCCGGCACCGCCTTGCCCGCTGCCTTGAACCGGCTGTCGCAATCGGGCTTGAGGCTGTTAAAGCCATATCCGACAAAAGCGCGGTTCTGAAAGTTCGGCGCGAACAGTACCATTTTGCCCTGATCATTGCGGAAGGCACGGGCCGGGGAATCTGGCAGATGATGGTTGTCACACCCGGTGACATCGCTGTCAAAAATGACGGTTTCCGGCCCCGAGACGGTCACTTCGGCGGCCCGTAAGTCCGGGTTCCAGCCAAGCATTCCCCCGACCGACAAACCGATCAGGAATGCCGTCAGTCCGGTGATGCGTTTTGATAAGTGCCGCTTTTGCAATGTCTTACCCGTCACGGTTGGTAGTGGAATGTGGAAATTTGGTGCGTGGCGTTACTGGGGGCCGCCACGCACCAGACACAGCAAGGTCACGCCGCTTCTGCGACATATGGGGCCGGGGTACTGCCCAGACGGTGCGCCATGCTGTTTTCTTCAAGGAAGTTTTTCAGATCACCGAAGCGCTTCTGATAGGTCTTTTCGAACAAGTCGAAATCGGCCTTATCCCAGGCTTCCTCGAACGAGAATTTGTCCATATAGCGACCATCAACGAACGGAATACCAAGTGTTCTGACAAATTCGCGGGTGCGCGTGTCATATGTGACATAAAGAGCCGGAACTTCGTTGGCCAGGGCCAGCAAATTGCCATGCAGGCGATATCCGGTCACCGCATCCAGATTTTGTTCGGCACGTTCAAAATCCGCGACACTTTCAAACACCGAAAGCGATGATTTATAAAGTTCGACCAGCGGATCGCCGGGACCGTAAATCCATTTTTCCGCGGTCAGTTTTTTGATCGCATCAGCCATGACAGATGCGTCATTTTCGACCTGTTTGGAGCGCGCGTAATAGATCTGCTTTTCTTCAAGTTCGCCCGCGCACAGGATTTCGGTGTCATAGCGTTCGGCCAGGGTGCGCAACATATAACGTTGCTGTGTCTGGAAACCGTGTGTCTTGCGGCGCAGGGTAAAGCCAAGCCTGTTGATCGATGATGCATCCACCCGGCGCAATTTCAGTTCCGGTTTGCAATGGCGGAATGCAGTCGGGCAGCCAAAAATGCGGACATTCCTGATGCCGATCGAATTCAGTGCCTTCTTTGACAGATTGCCACGCACGCCAATTGATGCCGAACGGTCTGCGACAAGCTGCAAGAACCGTCTGGTTGAGTCATTGACATATTGGTCGGAATTGTCGGGTACCTGAACCCCAATCCCAAAGGCAATCACCGGCACCTTGGTCTTTTCCAGAACCGTTGTGATCGGGTCCCATTGACCGTTGGTGTTGATATAGTTCGACCCGCGCAAAAAGATGTAATCAAGCTGATTTATCTTTTCGATCTGGGTTTCCGACAGATTGCCGTCTGCGGGCACATAAATCGGGAAAAGTTCCGAATAATCAAGGATGCGCAGCGACGAGTCATAGACAAAGCAGTCACCAATATTGGTGAAAAGCGTCTTTGCCTTTTCAGGCGCATTATAGGTATGGGTGACAACACCCAGATTGCCTTCGACGCGGCCCGCAGGCATCAGCACGCCAATGCGCGGTTTGCGCCCCCCGGTAGGGAGTTTCGGTTCCATCATATATCTCCTGCTGGTGGTTCGTGTCATTTTTGACGTTGGTTCGAACCGTTGCTCGTGTTTGGTAATGCAGGTCTTGCGATATGTGCCTAAGCCGCGTTGACTTCGCGTGTTTTAAGGCTTTGTTCCCAATCAAGGGCATGGCGGACGATGACTTCGAGATCATCATGAACCGGGACCCAGCCCAGTTTTTCACGAATACGATCGGCACCGGCGACAAGGGATTGCGGATCACCCGGGCGGCGTTCCGCCAGATCAACGCTGAAATCGACACCGGAAACCTTTTTGACCGCACCGATCACTTCACGCACCGAGAAGCCGCGACCATAGCCGCAATTCATCACGTCGCTTTCGCCACCGCGCTCAAGATATTCAAGCGCAAGGACATGGGCATTGGCGAGGTCGGATACATGGATGTAATCGCGAATGCAGGTACCATCCGGGGTTTGGTAATCCTCGCCATAAATGGCCATTTGCGGGCGGACACCTGTTGCGGTCTGGCTGGCGATCTTGATCAGATGGGTTGCCTTGCGCGATGTTTGCCCTGCACGGCCTTTGGGGTCGGCCCCGGCAACATTGAAATAGCGCAGCGCGACATAATTGAAATCATGGGCAATTGCCGCGTCAGCCAACATCTTTTCGGTCATCATTTTTGAGGTGCCATAAGGCGAGATCGGCTTGAGCGCGAAATCCTCGTTAATCGGGGTGGCATTTGGTTCGCCGTAAACGCCCGCGGTCGAGGAAAAGATGAAATGCCTGATGCCGCTATCGACGGCCGCCTGTAAAAGCGCGCGCGAATTGACCGTGTTGTTGCGGTAATATTCCAGCGGATAGATGACCGAGTCCGGCACAATGATCGACCCGGCGAAATGCATGATCGCTGTTACGTCATGTTCATCGATAATGCGACGCACCAGATCTTCGTCGCCGCAATCACCTTCAACAAAGGCTGCCCCGGCTGGTACTGCCCATCGATGTCCCTGCGTTAGATTATCAAGCACAACCACATCGCGCCCACCATCGAGAAGGGCCAGTGCTGCGTGACTACCGATATATCCTGCGCCACCTGTTACAAGTACAGTCATTGCCGTGTCTCCTTATTGATGTTGCCTGTTGCTCATCAGGCTGATCTTTGGAAGTAGCTGCGTCTGACCATTCCGATCCGGAACAGCCAGACGGCAGTACCGGATGTGATCACGCGACCTTTCGTTGCGGCTGCGTGTCAGCTTTCATGACATCGACCATCTTGTGGTCGATATTGTTCTCGGTCAGGAACTGCGCCATTTCGCGGTAGGTCTGGAACCAGGCACGGTTGAACTTGTCGAACAGGTCCTGATTCCAGTAATCCTCAAGCACGAATTCCTTTTTCGAGAACACGTCATAGGACGGGATCTGATAGGTTTCGGCGAATTCGACGGTGCGGCTGTCATAGGTGAAGTAAATCGACGGAACACCGTTTGACAGCGCCATCAGATTGCCGTGCAGACGATAGCCCAGCACGCAATCCTTGGTGCGCACCAGATCCTCGTAATCGGAAACAACATCGGAATAGAAAAGCTTCTCGCGATAGAGACGTTCCATCGTGTCATCGAGATACCAGTTCTTGACCCAGTCGTTGTTTTTGAGCGCCTGCATGGCTTCTTCACGCTGGATGTTGCTGCCAAAGACCAGTTTCTTTTCTTCGGGTTCGCCCTGCGCCATCAGGGTGATGTCATCAAACCGGCCAGCCAGATGTTTGACCAGATCGCGATGGAAGGTCAGATAACGCTTGATGTCCTGCGCGTAGGCCGGGGAGACTTCGCGGCGCAGGGTAATGCCGACATTTTTCACGCTATCAAGGGATGGCAGTTTGATGCGCATGTCGGGATTGTTTTGCCGGAACGCGGTCGGGCAGCCGACAATACGCACATTGGTAATGCCAAGATCCCAAAGAACCTGTGCGGTATAGGCCCCGCGCACACCGATGGATGTGGTGGAATCGGCCATCATGCGCAAAACCGTCTTGGTCTGTTCGGACAGCTCGATCTTGCCTTTGACCGGCGCCTGCGCACCGATACCAAAGCCCAGAACCGGTAATTTCAACCGCTTGAGGACATCAATGGTGTTACGCCAATCCATGTCGGAATGGATGTAGTTCGAGCCGCGCAGGAAGACATAATCATATTCCTCGCGAAGGCGATCGATGTCTTCCATTTTGGGATCGGCAATCGGCAGAACGCCAAGTTTGTCGTAATTCATCAGCTTGAGCGATGAGTCAAAGACAAAGGCATCACCGATATTGTGGTAGTGATTGATGCTCTTTTGAACATCCTGATAGTTGTACCATCGGACGCAGTCGTGGTCGTAGACTTCGCCTGACGGGATCATTACGAGAACGCGCGCCATGTTGTCTCTCCTTGGTTGATCACGTTTTTGTTCTGAATTCATGCCGTGCTAGCCACGGTTTGCGGGCGCGCAGCCTTTGCAGACATACGGCGCACTTCCAGAACCTCCCGATACTGCGCGAGATGTTGCTCGGCGCATTCCTGATAGGTCGTCACGCTTGGTATTCCCTCGCGCATCCGATCCCAGATCTTGTTGTCGCTAAGGACTTCGATCATCCGATCGGCAAGGTCTTCGGCACTTCCGACCCGGAAATGCAGACCATTCACGCCATCGGTGATTTTTTCGGCCATGCCGCCAATGTTTGAGCAAATCATCGGCCGCCCGTGGAAGAAGGCTTCCTGGATCACGACGGGCGAGTTTTCCCACCAGATAGATGGAATGATCGTCCAGTCGGCGAGCTCCATCAGCTTGGGCATTTCGGTATTCTGATAGGCGCCGTAAAAGCGCACGCGCTCGCCGGCCTTTTCAATCAGGTCATGGACCTTGTCCTGATATTCCCTGGGTTGGCGATCAAGGTTGCCGCCAAAGATCATCAGCCGCGCATCATCGCCCCAGATTTCATCAGGCACACGCCCGACCGCATCCAGAAGGATGTCAGCCCCTTTGAACATCGTGAGCTGCCCGAAAAAGGCAAAGCGCGACCGGCGGGGCTGGGTTTTGGACAGAGGGCGGTCTTTGGCACGCTGATCGATGTCGAGACCATTTTCGATCACCGACATCTTTTCGGCCTTCATGCCCCAGTCAATGAAACGGTTGGCAAGAAATTCACTGGGCGACACATAGTGATCAGCCAGTTCCAGCATGGCCTTGATGAAGCGTTCGCGCCGAAGAAATGATGCGGGCGAGATGTTCGGGAAACAGCCGTTGCAGTCAATCGGGCTTGCACGATTGCACAGCTTGGTTCCGCCGCTTTTGATCATCTGCCCGTGATTGTGGCAGATCGTCAAAAACTCGTGGAAGGTAAAGAAAATCGCGGTTTCCGGCAGTGCTTCGCGAATGGCATAGATGGTTTCCAGCCCAAGCCCGAGATAGTGATGGAAATGCACCACATCGGGTTCGTAATCCTTCACAAAGCGCAGGAAATCCCGGTCGATTTCATCGGTACTGCCATTCGACAGAAGAAAATGATCATAGTTTTCCGCGTGATAAAGGATTTCGTTTTCCTTTTGACGCAGGCTCATCAGGGCCGAGGCCCCGTGACGCGGGACCGGGTTGCCAACGCGGGCCAGATAGAAGCTTTCGACCCCGTCAAGGGCGTTCAGCCCTTTGTGCAGGTTATAGGAGGCCACTTCGGCCCCGCCCAGCGAGATGCTGGGATGGCCGTGCGAAATAACGAGGACACGTAAATCAGTCGACGGCATTGTTGTGGCTCCGCAAATTTGAAACGACCAATGACCAGCGGCGGTCAAACGCCCAGCGGTCAAGACGATTGGAAAGTTCCTCCCAGGCAGGGGCTGTACTTATGGATTGTTCGCTGCCCAGTACTTCGACGTCGGGGATCCAGTAGGATGGCGTGCCCGCCATGCGCAGTTTCAACGCAAGATCGAGACTTTTTTCCCCCGGCCCGATATAGCCACGGGTAAAGCCGTTGCTGTCCTTGAAGGCCTCGCGCGGCAGAATGCAGCATTCCAGGGTTCCGGCGCTGACTTCGCTGGGTTCGGCATCAGCAAGCACCGCGCATGGATAGCCGACATACCGGTCCGACAGATACTGACCGCCATTGGCGTTGCTGTTGATCCAGGTCCCGGCCCAGCGGACAGAATCGTCTTCAAACAGAATGGTTGGCGAAACGAGAACCTTGCTGCCGCGTTTGCTGTAAGCGGCCAGCAACTGATCAAACCAGCCATCATCACGCGGCAGAATATGCGCCGATACCAGCCCGACTGTTTCGGAGCTGGTGGCATCGACACCAACTTCGAGCGCATCGCAATAATCTTCGACGCCTTCGGCGAACACGATCCGGGTGTTAAGTTTGTAGAAGGCCGCAAGACGCAGGATTTCACTGCCGACCTGATCGAAACTTTCGACCGGACCGGCAATCACAATCGGCAGATGCCGGGTCGCGCTATCAAGTCCCAGAAGGGCAATGGTGACGCCGATATCATTGATCGTGTCATCGACCCCGACCACAAGGGTCACCGGCGCGTTTTCTTCAAAATCCCCGATATCGTGAATATCGACCGCATAGGGGCGTTGTGCTGTCATGGACTGCAACATCGGGCCGAACTGACGTTCGATACTGTTTGACGCCGTCACCGAGCGCGGATCAAGCGATGGCAAAACCCGTGAAAGCGCCTGACGGGCCGAAGCCCGCGTCGGGTTCAGCGGACAGTAGGCCGGGAAAGCATCACGGATCCCCAGTTCAAGATAGGTTGCCTGATCGGATGGCGGGGTGGCTTCCAGCGGACAAAACACCAGAAAGCCGTGATTGTTGCGGGCCGGGTTCATCGCGGAAAACATCGGATCATTGGCAAAGGCATCGGTCACATCAGCGCGTGACTGACGCGTCCAGTGGTCATCAATGCGCACGACTTCACCACCGACACGCAGTGACACATTCTCGACGGCACGGTCGGGATCCAGCATCCAGCCGGAAATCAATATCCCGCTGCCTTCGATCAGAAGAGAGAAATCAATCCCGATGCGAACCGGGCGATCCAGTTCCGAAACTGTGTCGCGACCATCAAAACGATGTGCGGCCATTTTAAGGGTATGGAGGATTTTTTCCGGCGCACGCACACGATCAAGAACCGAACGAATATGGGCCGGGACATCGGGTGGGGCTACCAGAACGCGGTGCTGGTAAACTTCGATCGAGTACCAGGTTTCGCGCCCGCGGAAATAAACCCGTTTGAGTTTTTTCGGATTGATCGGCTTGTTACCAAGCAACAGGCCGGTGACACCCGATGCCTCGTCACCGAGATCATCGCGCTGGAAATCTGCGCTGGTCAGTTCTGCCAGCACCGGGGACTCTTCCATGGCGATGACACGGGTGCGCCCGGTGGGGAAGCCGCTTGACCAGCCCTGGATATAAACATCACCTTCTTCGAGCCCGCCCAGAACTTCGATAAAGCCGTTGCTGCGTGCGGCACTTTGCACAAGTGCGGCCACCTTGCTCAGGCGTTTTTTATCCGGATCACCGGCAAGCAGGGCCTCGATCAAACCATCAATCACGGTCGCAAAAGCCGGGCCGGACTGATCGGCGACGGCGGACAGGATCGCTTCGATACGTTGCTGGCGGCTATCAATCCGGTATTCACGCGGTTTGCCAGCCCCACTGAACAGGGCGGTTTTCAAACGGCGCGCGGAAACATTTTTCATCGGTAAAAGCGCGACAAAACCATAGGCGTTTTCGGGTTCCGCATCGTGGCGGCGCCATGAAATGATGGATGCCTGAACTTTGGCGTCGGACTGACTGTTAAGGTAGATATCAATCGTTGCCGGCAGGGCATTCCCGACCCCGACCATCAGCGCCAGACTGTCATCGACCAAGGCGGCGACAACAGTTCTGCCATCAAGTGGCATGCCATTCTGTTCTGTCATTAACCGGCCTCCTTGTATTTGCGCATATGCGTTAAAGCGGATAGGTGCGATGCCATGGTGATCACCAGACGAAGGCGCCGATCGCCAATCCGGCCGTTACACCGATCAGGCAGGACAGGATTAGCAACGGGGTTTTGAGATCATTGGTGTGGCGTGCGGTCAGAACAGAAAGGCGTTCGTCAAACCCGCCCAGCGATTTGTCAAAGCGCACCAGAAAGACTTCGAGTTCATCCACC
The DNA here is from genome assembly GCF_037029325.1 of Thalassospira sp. CH_XMU1420-2. NCBI lineage: Bacteria > Pseudomonadati > Pseudomonadota > Alphaproteobacteria > Rhodospirillales > Thalassospiraceae > Thalassospira > Thalassospira sp. CH_XMU1420-2. The sequence goes on along the minus strand of NZ_JAYMEG010000004.1, from coordinate 175,665 downwards.
CGGCTTGACAGTTCTTCCTGACCGGTACGGACCAGTTTCACGCCTGCTTCGATACCGTCATCGGCCGAGGCAAGTTCATCCATGCGTTTCGATGCACTGACCAGACGTTTGGCGGCTTCGCGTTGCCCGTTTTGCAGGATGTGCTGTGCCGCAAGCAGCCGGTCCAGCCGGTCCAGAATCTTGCCAAGCGGTGCATTCAGCGCAGTGTGGGCTTCCTGTTCGCTTTGGGTCGGGATACGCAGTGTGATTTCGTCCTTGGTGCCGGGCATGACGGCACAGACAGAAAGGCTGTCGACACTGGCAACAGCTGCATCAGGCAATTCCACCTCGAATGCGTGCTTTCCATCGCCGATACCATTGCGGCGCAAATCGACGCGTTCATTTTCGGCCGTCTCGCGCAGCAATGCATGGCCGTTAAGGCGCACGACCACCTCGATCCGGGCGTCCGGGTTTTGCGGCGACCAGACCCAGCCATAGAGCCGGTTCCGGTCAATGGCATCGACCCGCCCTTCCAGGGTCGGCGCAGGTTGCTCGGCGTCTTGTGCAACACTCGGCGCCGGGGTTTCTTCCATCGTCTGTTTTTCAGCAACAGCCATAGCGGCCTCCTTGTTGAACGTCAGGCGGCAACAAAATCAGGGCGAACCATGCGGCGGATCATCGCCAGATATTCCTGCGCCACATCATCAATCCCGGCCGGCGCCCGGACATGGCCCGACAGTTTTTTCCAGAGTTTCGGATTGGTTGCGCAGTCTTTCATGACGCGGGCCAGCTCGGCCGGGTCATCGGGGCGCACATGGATACCGTCATGGCCATCGCGAACCATTTCGGCCATGCCGCCGATGGAACTGGTGATCACCGGACGTCCATGCTGGAAGGCTTCCTGAATGACCAGTGGCGCATTTTCCCACCAGATCGACGGCACAACGACCCAGTCGACCCGCGCCATCAGATCGGGAATATCTTCGCGCTGATAGGCGCCGATGTGGCTCACCTGCGGGCCGCTTTGTTCGAACAGATCGGTAATGCGATCGGTAAACTGGTCGGTCTGATAAAGAGCAGCACCATGGATGCGCAGATTGAAATCGACCTGGCTTTCCGAAAGTATCCGACCGGCTTCAAGCAGAACATCCGCCCCCTTCCAGGGGTTGAGATTGCCGAAATAGCCAAAGACATTGGGCATTCCGGCAGCGCCGATATCGCGTTTGGGCGCGGCCGGGACAGTCGGGCGACCATTATTGATCACCGAGATTCTGTCTGGCTCGATGCCCCAGTCGATATAACGATCACGCAGGAATTCGCTGGGCGAGACAAAATGATCCACCACGCGCAAATGGTTGCGCAGATTGACCGCGCGCATCGCATGCTGATCGGGTGTAAACCCATCAAGCCCGGACAAACGTCCGGTGGCGTCGGCCTTGGCATAGCGGTTTCTGGTCCCGCGATGGATCATCAGACCATCATTCGGGCAGATCTGATAATAGTCATGCAGGGTCATGACAATCCGACAGTTCGGCAGAACACGGCGGATCAGCATTGGCAATTCGATGCCCCACAGCACCAGATGATGGATATGCACCACATCCGGGGCCCAGCTTTTCAAAAGACGTGTGAAATCCGGGGCCACCGCATAAAGATCGGTCTGGGACATGTTGAAGCGATCAAAATGCCCCGCCCAAAACAGCATTTCATCACCAGCATCATTGATGGCCTGAAAACTTGTGCCCGGGCGGCGTTCGCGATGAACATCGTTGGTCGCCCCGATGAACAGCGCTTCGCATTCCGCACGTTTGTAGGCATGAAACAGGTCATGAGCGAAAATTTCCGTGCCCCCCGGATGCAGATCGGGGTGATTGTGGGCAAGCACCATTATCCGCGGGTTCATGCGTTCCTCCGTGGTTTCCGGGCAATCAGGAAATCCTGATAATGGGCGGCTGCCTTGCCGCGCCATGCGCCAAAGCTTTTGGTATGGATGTCAAAGCCGGCAGTCGTCAGGGCATCATCAAGAAAGGCATCGTCAAACCCGACGGCGGCCATCGGATTTTCGCCACGCAGATGCCAGCAGGGCTGACCGTCGGCCTTTTCGAATGCCTTGAGGCGGGCATCGCGGTCCGGATGAGACGGATCATCGTCCGCGCACATGACAAAGGCGGTCAGAAACAGCCGCCCGCCCGGGCGCAGCACACGAAAGACCTCGGAACAATAGGCTTCGATTTCGTCTGGCGGCAGGTGGGTTGCCACCGAGATCATTGCGGTGAAATCGAATGTTCCGTCCTGAAAAGGCAATCGTATGCCGCGCCCGCTGATTTCGCCTTCCGGGTTGTAAAGTGCGTTCCTGATGTCGGCACATTCAAACCGGAAATTCGGATAGGCCGGCGTGATGGCGCGCTTGCACCATTCAATGCCGTTGCGCACAGGATCCAGACCACGATAAATCGCCTTTTCGGGGTTCAGGAACTGTGTCAACGGGACGGCAATGCGGCCGATACCGCAACCGATATCAAGAACATCGTCAGTGGTTTTAAGCCCGCCCATGCGGACAAAATGATCAAGGAATTCCGCGCCGATGACCCGATAATCGCCATCGCCGACAAAGACGTCTTCTTCGGGGGGAACCGGAAGAAAACGGTTGGAAATGATTTGCTGGCACAACCAGGCAAGATGGGTTTCGCCAAAATCGGATGTCAGCGGGGATTGGTGTTCAGACAATGCAAGAACCTGGCTCATGCCGCTTCTCCGTCAGTGGTTTTTTGCGATCGGTATTGCGGCACACCGTTGGTGTGAATGTCTTCGAGCGCATCCCCCCAGCGCGCAGCATGCAGCCAGGCGTTATATTCGGCAGCCACGCCGCGCATGTAATCAACATGGGTGGAAATGGATTTGCGTTCGAAGTGATAGAGGCTGACATCGGGGACGTATTTGATGTCGAAATCGGCCTTGCGAATTTTCAGGCAAAGATCGCTGTCTTCGTAGTCGCCAATTACATAATCCTCGGTGAAGCCACCGACCGCTTCAAAGGCATCACTATGGATCATCATGCAGGCACCGGTGACACCAGGGACCGAGCGTTCGATATTGGCATCCTTGAACTGGTCGGGCATGCCTTTGTGATAGTGGTAGTTCAGCCATTTGCCGCTTTCATTGCGGGCAAAATACATCCCGGCATGCTGGATCGAGCCATCTTCAAACAGGAGTTTCGGACCGACGACCGCGACTTCATCAGCACCGCCCAGTTTGGCGGCCATGCCTTGCGCCCAGCCGGGCGTATGGGGGATGACATCAGAATTGAGCATGGCCAGAAAATGCCCGTGCGCCTGTTCTGCGCCGGCATTGCAAGCCCGGGCATACCCGCCATTGCGCGTCATCACCACCAGGCGCATCGGAATGCCATAGAGAATATGCAGACCGCGCAGCAAATGTTCGCATTCTTCGGCCTGTTCCGGGGAATCAAGCACAAAGACCAATTCACAATATCTGGCGACCCAGTCATCACAGGCAAACGCCCCGACCTGCGCACGCAAGAAGCCCAGAACACGATAGAGCGGCACAATGATCGAAACATCCGGGTCGTCGTGCGGGGTGCCGATCTCAATCACCCGGTCAACCTTGACCGAGCCCATCAGTTTTTGCTGCAGATCCCCAATCACAGGTGCAAGGCAGTTTTCGATAATGTCTGCGGTCAGGTGTTGTGGGGGCACAGCGCGCAGAATGCGCGCGCGCGCCTCGGCGGGGTCGATCGGCTGGGCGGGCGGAACCATCAGATGCCGGTTACCCGATTTCAGGCGCATCAGGCTTCTGGGTTGAAGGATCGGCACCGGGCTTTGGATACCCTGATAGAACCCGACAAAGCCGGTCGCCGGAACTGTCCGGTCATCATCCTGTACATTGCCATGATATCGATAAAATCCATCCCCGAACGGATGGGCGATACCGTTGCTGTCGAGAAGATCTATGCTGGCAATCATATCGACCGGATCGCGATACCAGCCGCCAATCAGGGTGCCGCGTGCCGTTGTGACCGCAAGATCAACCTCGCCACTTGGAAGCGATCCGCCACCCGACACGCGCTGGCTTGAAAGCGGACAGCGGAGCTGGAATTCAATCGCGGCCTTGCTGGACTTCATGTCAGCACGTGCGAGCGTACCAATGATATATTCGCGCAGATCGGCGTCCGATTTGCCCTGCTTTTGCCACCAGCGGGCCAGCGATGGCAGGCCTGATGCATCGGGCAAATGACGCACAGCAAGAGTGCGCATGCCGGTAACAACCAGATAAGCCCCTGTTTCGGTGCTTGCCCGATCCGCAATCATATAGGCAATCTTTTGACCGCGCGGTCCGGTCCGGCTGATATGGGGAAGCTGTGTCAGACGCCTGAAACCCGACGGGGCAACAATGAACACCGCCTCGATATCGTTAAAGGCATCAGGCAACGCGGTGGCCAGCAATATCTTTTCATCGGACAGTTTTGCGACAGCTTTGGCCGGCTTTGGCCGGTCGACAATCGCCGCGACGAGCTGACGCAGGAAATTGTTGTAGCTTTTGGACAACCGCAACCGGAACAGGCTTGCCCACATCCCCAAAAGTGTCGACACCAATGAAAGCCGACCGGCGGGTGTCACACCGTTCAAAAGCGTTGATGCACTGGCAAATTCAAAATCGCCATCGGGGTCAATTGTGATCTCGTCCTTGCGGCCCAGCGTTCCGGCCTCGGCCAGAATTGTGACCGGTTCATCCACCGGACGGCGGATGACGCGCAGCAATCGGGTGCCGCCCCCGTCGAGCGGCAGACGCAAAGTAGCCTGCGGCGAAATCGCAGCACCATCAATCGTTTCAAGCTTGGGAACTTCCCACAAACGGGTGGGTGTATCCCAACTCAACAACAACGTATCAGGGTTCAGCAGGCAAACACCGGGCGCTTCGCCGGTCGTCCGCACTGCATCGGACGAGGCAAATTCAAGCATGACATTCTTTCACTTACTTGAAGATCAGGACGGGTAGCCCGCAGCCGAAGCTGCGGACGCCCATATTGGATTACTGAACGCTAAAGAAGCTGTCCGGATCGTCCTGGATGTCTTCTGCATCGACATTGTTCAGGGTAATGGAATCACCATTCCCAAGGTCGATGACAGTATTGGCGCCAACTTGCGTTGCACGTGCAGCAACGTCATCGGCGGTTTCAATGCCGGTGTCGTTGATATTGCTGCTAATGGAAAGCATGTCCTCGCCAGCCTGGAAGTCGAGCACGACATCGTTGCCGCCACCCCCGGAGAAGACAAAGGTGTCTGCGCCGGAACCGCCGGACAGAACATCGTCCCCTGCACCGCCTTCGAGGACATCATCCCCGGCACCGCCCAAGAGAACGTCGTCACCTTCACCACCCTGGAGAACATCGTTTCCAGAACCGCCAAGCATGACATCATCACCGGCACCGCCGAGCATGATATCGTCGCCACCGCCGCCGATCATGACGTCATCGCCAGAACCGCCGTCGAGCACATCGTCACCTGATCCGCCAAGCATGATATCGTCACCCGATCCACCTGACAGAACGTCATCGCCAGAGCCACCTGACAGCAGGTCGCTCCCGGCACCTCCGATCAGTGCATCGACGCCCGACCCACCAAACAGAAGATCATCACCTTCGCCACCAATGGCGACATCGTCGCCTGATCCGCCGAACAAGGCATCATCGCCTTCTTCGCCGAACAGAACGTCGTCATCACCTTGTCCGAAGATTGTGTCGTCTCCGCCACGTCCAAAGATGACGTCACTGAAACGAGATCCGAGAAGCGCATCATCAAAGGCGCCGCCTTCGAGAGTTGCCATGTAATCCTCCTTCGTGTCCCAACATTAATGACATCGCGGGGATATTTCCCTCGCGAGAGGATGGCCGTTCCCTCAGGGCGGTCTGAGCCCCGCGGATAACGGCCACTCAGAAAACCCTACATTTTTTTACTTATCTACTGGAGGGTATTGTTGTGATTTTATTTTGTCAACATTATGACTTACTTCGATATTGATTGCATATATTCGATAAATACTGTTTTTATTTTACTTATTATTTAATTCAAAATTTGATCTATACTTGCAAAGAAAAGGGTCAATCCCGGTTTTCTGCCGGATTGACCCCAGTTCCGCATCACGCGGGGAGGAATCACTCTTCTCGGAAGGCCTTGTCCATGCTCTGAACGATCGGATCGACCAGATAATCGATTGCCTTGCGCGGTGTTTTCAAAACCAGAATGTTCGCAGGCATGCCCGGGCGCAGTTTGATATCTTCATGCCGGGCAAGTTCCGCCGGATCGATGGCCGCACGCACGATGTAATAGGACGCATCGCGCTGTTCATCGACGGTTTGGTCGGGCGCGACATAGCGTACCTCGCCATTCAGGGGAGCTAATCGGCGCTGACTATAGGCGGTCAGTCGTATTTGCGCCTTTGAGCCGACTTGAACCGAGTCGATGTCCTGTCGGTTGATGCGTGCTTCGATCACCAATGGTTCATCTTCGGGGATGATATCCATGATCGGTTCAGCCGGACTGATCACACCGCCCGGCGTTCTGATCTGAATGTTGGCGACCGTTCCTGCCTGGGGTGCTTTTACCTCAAGCCGGTTCAGGACGTCCGTGCTGGCGCGCATGCGTTGGGTGACATCATTCAGCGCAAGCTGGGCTTCCTGAATTTCGGTCGCAATATCGCTTTGCCATTCCATTTCGATTGAAGCCAGATTGATCTCGGCTTCGGCCTTTTGCTGCTGTGCGGCGGCTTTTTGGGCCTTGAATTCGCCCATATCGCCGACCAGATCCGACCAGTTGTTTTCAATCTCGACCAGTTGGGTTCGGGTGGCAAAGCCCTTCTCGGCCAGCTCACGGATCCCTTTCAGCTGCTCGGCGACAAGCTTTTCCTGACGGGTACGGGCTTTGATTTGCGAATCGAGCGCCTGGGCTTCGGCTTCGAATTGATCGATCTGTTTGGCCTGGGCATCGCGTTTGGCTGCATAGACCTCGTTACGTTTGGCAAACAGGCGTTCCTCGTCACGCAGGATGTCGTCGACATAATCATCCGCACTGGCCGTCAGTTCCTGCGGAAAAGTGATGTTTTGCAGACCACGCTGCTCGGCGCGCAATCGCGCAAGCTTTGCCATCAGGCCATAACGCTCACCCCGCAACTGCCCCAGTTCGGCCTCACTGCGCGTTCCATCCAGAAGCGCCAATACCTGACCTGCTTTGACTTTCTCGCCTTCTTCGACCAGAAGCTTTTTCAGGATGCCGCCTTCATAGTGATTAACGACCTTCTTTTTGGAATCGACAATCACCGAGCCTGTCGCCACAGCCGCACTATCAAGCTCGGCGGTAAAACCCCAGGTCAGAAAACCGCCAAATCCCAGAATGATAACGGCGAGACCGGCCATGATCGGCTTGCGCAGGCTTTGACGTGATGCTTCGCGTTCTTCGGACAGGATCTGGTGCCAGGCGACCTGGGGCTCCTCGGCCGGGATCGTTGCCCCGCCTTCATCAAGGTTAATGACACGGTTCATGCCGCACCTCCGTTTTCCTGCTTACGTTTGACCGAAGGCAGGCTTTTGATGTCGTCATTTTCATTGGAAAGATTGCGGATCACGTCTGTTCGTTCGCCAAACTGTTTGACCCGCCCGTCCTGCATCACCAAAAGCTTGGTCGCGTATTGCATGATGCTTTGACGATGGGCGATCAGAACCACCATGGCCCCGGAATCCGCGGCCTGACGTACAGCACGGATCAGGGATGCTTCGCCTTCGGCATCAAGGTTGGCATTGGGTTCATCAAGAACCAGAAGCCGCGGCCAGCCATAAAGTGCGCGCGCCAATGCAATGCGCTGTTGCTGCCCACCCGATAGCGTATGGCGCCCGGCACCAATCGGCGTGTCATAGCCCAGCGGCAACCGCCCGATCATTTCATGAACACCCGCCGCACGGGCGGCCTCGATCACCTTGCGGGGGTTGGCGTCACGCATGCGACTGATATTGTCGCGAATGGTGCCATTCAAAAGCGACACCGATTGCGGCAAATAGCCAACCATGTCGCCAAACGATCCACGTTCCCACAAATAGGCATTATGCCCGTCAAGATAGACACCGCCATTTGCAGGCTTTGACGCGCCAACCAGCAACCGTGACAGGGTCGATTTGCCCGCCGCCGATGGCCCGACAACACCAAGGATGTCACCCGGGGCGAGCTCGAAACTGATTCCGCGCAGAACCGGCACATTTGATCCCGGTGCAGCATAAACCAGATTATCAACAATCAGCGGGCCTTCGGAGCGCGGAGTGGGTTTGATTTCACGTTCAGACTGGCTTTCTTCGAGCATCGATCGGATGCGCTTCCAGGATGAAAATGCCCCGACCCAGGCCCGCCAATCACGCGTGACATTGTCGAACGGCAACAACAGCCGTCCCATAATCACCGTGCCGCCGATCATCGCACCCGGTGTGGTTTCGCCCAGAATGACAAGATAGGCGCCCATGGCCAGCACGATGATTTGCATTCCAAAGCGGGCTGAACGCGTGACGGAATACATCCCCTTGCTGCGCATATTGCCGACATCAAGCAGCTCGCTCGCATGGATTTGGGCCTGCCGCCAGCGCAGGGCCAAGGCAGGCATCATGCCCATTGCTTCGATCACCTCGGCATTCGAGACGGTCGATCCGATATCACCGATATTGCGCAGATTGGCGTCGGTTCCTTCCTTGGTGACCTGACGAACCATCAGGTCCCCCAACAGGCTCAGCCCGATCAGGGTCAAGACCGCCACCAGACCGGCAATCCCGTAATAGGGATGCAGTGCAAACATCACGAACAGGAAGATCGGCGACCAGATGGCCTCAAGCGGGGCGGCGATGGTGGTACCGGTGATGAAGTTACGCAAATCGGACAGGTCCCGCAGCACCTGGGTTCCGTGCAGGGACCCTTTTTCAAGGGCCACCCGCATGGCCGCCGAAATCGCAGGCAGGTTCAGGCGACGCAAAAGTGACTTTGCCATTTCCTGAAACACAAGCGCGCGCAGGAAATCAAGAATGCCATACAGGATGATGGCCCCGATCGCGATCACCAATAACAGGATCAGCGTGTCGGTGCTTTGGCTGTTGATCACGCGATCATGGACCTGCAGCATGAAAAGCGGCACGGTCAGTTGAAGGATATTGATGAAGCCGCTCATTACGCCGGCCCAGCCCAATCCGCGAACAAAGGTGAATCGGGCTTCACGAATGACGGACCTTGCATCAAGTTCTGGTCGTGCATCCTTGGAAGCGGCATGTTTTGCCAGCTTTTTACGGCCAAATTGCATCGAAAATCATCCAATTAAGCAAAAGTCATAGTTTTTCCGCAATCTAATCACATAGTTGCGATGACATGATGATCTACAATAAAATCAAATATGTCGATCTCATGTTGACGATTGGACAATGTAAAAACATTAACAATGGAAGTAATTCAAAAATAAAAATACTTTGGAATTACTTCTGAACAACGAGCAAACTGTGGGAAGTAAAAGGCGTTCTGGAAAATTGTTCAAGAACAACGTCTTGTTATCTTCCCCAACACGAAAATTGTGCCCGGGAAAACCTCCCTGGCATCAACTCTCGCTTGGGACCAGATAACGGATCGAAAGTTATGACCGTCACGCATCTTGAACTGGCAAATACCGTCGAGCGGATATATCGGCGGTTTGCGGATTTGTTACGGGTAGATCTTATCCGACTCGGAAAGGATGACATCAGCCCGGCGCAAGTGGCGCTGCTTTTTAACATTGGCGAAGACGAACTCTCGGTGCGCGATCTTTTGGATCGCGGCCACTATATGGGTTCAAACGCGTCTTATAATCTCAAACAGCTTGCTGAATCTGGCTATGTCGAACGACAGGTCATGGCACGCGACAGGCGATCTGCACGTCTGAAACTGACGGCAAAGGGTCATGAACTTTGTCAGGCATTGCATGAACTCCACGAGGAATATCACGACGCCCTGACCAGCAATCTTGAAGACCAGCAGGAAATGGAAACAGCGTTGCGTACCTTGCGCAGGCTGGAAGAATTCTGGACACAGACTCTCAGGTACGGGGGTGTTCCCGTCAACGGGTCCGTCGCTGTTCAGGAGGCACGAAACAGAAGATGAAAATTGTCCTCGTTCATCGTCATGGACCTGGACAGTTTGTACATCTTGCCTGTCATCTGGCCAATGCCGGATGGCAGGTATCGTTTCTGTGTGAAGCCATGAATGTGCGACTGCCCGGCATCCGGACACTGCGCCAACCAACCACCCCACCGCCACCGGCCATGCCCTTTGCCCAATATCATCAGGAAGTGGGCCTGAAGGCTGCCAAAACGCTTGATAGCCTTGTGCGTGAGGAAGGCATACCGGACATCGTTTACGGTCACATTGGCTGGGGCAGTATGATGTTTGCCCGTGATGTCCTGCCCGAAACACCCCTGATCGGGTATTGCGAACATTACTATCACGCGACAGGACGTGACGTCGGTTTTGCGCCTGATGAAGACATAACACTGGCCAAGCGGACCCAGCTTCGTCTGCGAAATGCCGCACAGTTGGCCACCCTTGACCAGCTTGATGCGGCGATCAGCCCGACACGCTGGCAGAAATCGGCTTTTCCTGTGGCCTATCACCACAAGATCGGTATCTGCCATGAAGGTGTCGATACCCGTCGATGCCGCCCGAACCCGAACGCCGAGCTAACGCTTCCCGATGGAAGGGTGCTTGGCACTGGCGATCAGGTCATTACCTATGTCGCGCGCGACCTTGAACCATATCGCGGCTTTCCCACGTTCATGCGGGCGGCTGCCAAGCTTGCGAAAGAAAACCCCGATGCTGTTTTTGTCGTCGCCGGCGGGGACGGGATCAGTTACGGACAGCCACGCGCCGATGGCCGGAAATGGCGTGATGTCATGTTAGACGAAACCGGGATCGATCGGTCGCGCATTCATTTTCTTGGCCAGATCCCGCATGACCAGCTGATCCGCATGTATCAGATCAGCTCGGCCCATATTTATCTGACATATCCGTTTGTGCTGTCCTGGTCGATGCTCGAAGCGATGGCATGCGGGGCCCCTGTCATTGCCTCTGACACCGGCCCCTGTCAGGAGGTGATCCGCGATGGACAAAACGGATTTTTTACCGATTTTTGGGACAGCGAGACACTAGCCGAAAAGATGGCCTTCTGCCTGACCCGACAAAATGATCTGGGCCGAATGCGTGGACAGGCCCGCAAAACGATTATCGATCACTTTGACCTTGAACTGTGCCTCGACAAACAAACCAGCCTGCTTGAACGCATGGTCTCCGCCGACATGGGGCCGAGTGCAAGGCCGCGAATGTGACTGATCTTTCGGGGATGCACCAGCGCAGAAACAGTAGCGTGATATCGCCATCTTAGTGGGCGCAAGGTAGTGGTTGTAAATAGCAGAGACCACTAGCATTTCCTGAAAGATAGTCAGGCGACAGGCATCGATATTTCGGGCGTTTCAAATGTGGTAGATGCAACAGGTGTCACTGATTCCTTTGACGCCACATTGCCAGCATCCCGACTTGAGCTGTCGAGTATATCCTATCGAACTTGCAGCACTGCCACGCCCCTAATTAATGCGAAGCGAGGTTTTCACATAGCTTGTCAAAAGAGTTGGATATCAAAGCAGAGCACTTGCCTCTGGGCAGCTCTTCACTCGGGAGGTAGCCGGACCGACCAGGTATTCCTGTTTATGATAAGCACAAGGTAAGCGGACTTGGGTCTGCTGCCGATCCCGAGTGAAGTTGGGCCAGTCGCTGTATTGCCAGTTCCATCTGCCCATCACAACATTCCCTCGTGAGCCGATTATTCACCATATTCGGCTCACATGATGGCGTGAATAAACTTCACGAATCAGTCAAAACCTAAAAGCTCGTGATTTTGGCAAAAAACACTCCCCCAAGAGGCGCATCACTGAGCTCCTAAGAACTGCAGGCTAAGCATGGGGGGATGTCGGGGGATTTTAACTTAACCAGACGCCGAGATGCAGCAAATCTCAGCGGTTAAATACGAGCCAAGCTAATTCATAGCATTCATTTGAGCTTGCTCTGCTCGTTATAATTTTATGTGTCACAGATTCCAAATTTAGGCTTTGAGGCTCCGGCGGCCAATTTGTTGAAGGGTCATCAAACCCGTCCATACTGATACGACCCATCTTTCAATGCTTATGATTTTTATCGATCATCAAAAGTTTGTGCCGCCACAAATTCTTGTAGGCAAGAATACCTGTATCCGCGATCGGGTCTATTCGGGCTGCAGCATGTGATTGATGCTGATGCATCCGACCTGTCAATATGGCAGCGCCATAGCTGGTTCCGGAGCTGTCCTTTGAAGCAAAAATCTGCTGATCTGTCCGGAGGCTTGCAAGCAACTGACACATGGCTGTGTTGGTCGCAAAGGGCCCCTCAAAAATCACCGGCCCTTCACTGCTTATCATTTCGAGGGCATAATCAATCATCAATGCGCAGTAAATTGTTGCAAGAGCAACCTTGTCGCGCTCAGTTCGCAGTGCAGCTTTGTTAATCAGATGCCCCGAGTGATAACCAAAAGGTCCCCCTACTTCAGCAAATGAAGGTATCGCCAAGCATTCTGACGCGATCAAAAGTTTGATATCAGAGAGATCCGGATTATCTGTATGACCTTCAGCCAGAAATGCATATTCACGCCCGCCCATGAACCTTGCACTGGGCACGACATTGCCATTCAGATCGACATTGCACAGGGTATCGCGATGTTCGTCAAGCTGTGGTCGCGCGTCTCCACCAACCGAGAAACAGATTGTCCAAGTACCTGATGATACAAGTGAAAACGGTTGCTCGACCTTGGTAATCAAGGGCACTAGCGACGCATTGCTGTCATGAATGCCACAATGGATCTCGCAATCGGGTGGCAAGCCGGTTTCGGCAGCGATTTCCGGCAGGATATTGCCCAAGACATCACTTGCCCCACGCATGGGCGCGAACTTTCCGGCCCATCCGCGGGCTTTGGCAAGCTGGCTCCAATCGGCGTGATACGGGTTCCATAGATCGGAATGACAGCCAAGCGATGTGACCTCGCAGGCTTTAATACCAGACAACCGCCATGCCCAATATTGCGGATAAGGTAGAAAGTCTGTGGCACGCGCCATTTCTTCGGGAAAGGTTTGTTCAAGTGCAAATATCTGCCGTCCGAAGTTCAGCCCGGCAGGTAAGCAGGGACTTTGGCTATCGGCGAAATCATCACGGGCGCTGTCATAGGCATGATTGATTTCCGGGGCATAGGTGTTTTCGTAGTCCACAACCGGCAGAGCAAGCTCATCCCCTGCCAGGACCGTGACCGTGGCACCATGAGTCGTTACGACGATCCGCCCGATCAAGGTTTGGCCTGCCGCATCTTTCAGCGAGGCTTTATAGAAGACCCATAGACCTTCGACATCAAGATGGCGATAAGGCGGACCATCAATTGAACGATTTGGGCAGCTTGTTTCAAACAGGATGGCATGGGTATTGGCGTCCCACACCACCAGCTTTGCATTGGTTTTGCCAATATCAATGACGGCAATGGCGCGCGCATCTGTCATGGCAGATAGAACACTTCTTTCAACGGAACAACGACAGGGCTGCCATCATCGTTGGTAGCCATGATGTCGCCCATGAAAGCCCACCAGCGCTGCATGATTTCGTGTTCGGGCAACTCATCCATACCGTGGTCCTTGGTACGGCGTAGAACAGCAAAAAGGATGTTGGTTTCTTCATCAAGAAAGATGCTGTAATCCGAAATTCCTGCCGTTCGCAGAAGTTCGGACAACTCAGGCCAGATTTCATCATGCCGCTTCTTGTATTCGCTAGCCTGGCCCGGGTTCAGCATCATTTTGAAGGCGATCTTTTCCATGATGCTAGCCCTGCTTTTGTGATCGTAATTTACGTGCGCTCAAGATGCGGCGCCAGATGATCGGTGTGCCAATCACAAGGATCAAAAGCAGGCCGGTAAAGATCGACATCACAATGCCCGGCACATTCATCAGCCCCATGCCAAAGGTGACAAGGCCCATCAGGAAAACAGCGATGAATACGCCGACGATGCTGCCAGCTCCCCCCATAATGTTGACCCCGCCAAGAACCACCATCGTTATGACTTCCAGCTCCCAACCCATTGCGATTGACGGGCGGGTTGAACCGATGCGCGATGTCAGAAGAACGGCTGCAACCCCGGCAAAAAGCCCAACTAGGGTAAACAGGAACAATCGATGGCGTTTGACATTGATCCCGGAAAAGAGGGCAGCTGTCGGGTTATTACCAATCGCGTAAACCCGTCTCCCGAAGGTGGTTTTATGCAGCAAAATTCCAAACACAACGGCAAGGCACAGGAACAGAACGAATTCAAACGACAGCACCCCCCATACATAGCCCTGACCGAAGAAGGCAAAATCGGATGGGTAGCTGCGATATACATCATCGCCCAGAACGATATAGGCAATGCCGCGATACAGGCTCATGGTTCCAATGGTCACAACAATTGCCGGTATGTCGAACTTGGTGATGATCCAGCCATTTACAAAGCCGGCGACTGCCCCAACCGCCATGCCGATCATGGCAAGTTCGATCGGACCAGCACCCATGCTATTGGCAAAGCCCATTGCGACGGATGCCAATGCAATAGTTGATGCAACGGAGAGATCAATGTCGCGGGCGATAATCAGCAGCGCCATAGGCAGTGCAATGATCGCCTTTTCGGTGAAGTTGAATGTTGCGTCCGACAAGCTCCACGGATCAAGGAAATACGGGGATAGCTGCATGTTGGTGAAAAACGCAATCGCGACAAACACCATTAATAGGGTTTCCCAGCGCATCAATTTGCTGCGCAAATCACCGTTGAGGCTGTCTGGCAGCTCTCGTGATATTTCTTTGGTCATGGGCTGCTTCAAGGTTTCTTCGTTGATCATTGGTGGGCCTCGCGAAGGATACGTCGGCCACCACGCTTTTCACTGCGTGAATTGATGATCACGGCCAGAACAATTACCAGGCCGGAAATCGCGAGTTGCCAGAACGGCGAGATACCAATCACGGGCAGCGCATTCTTGATCAGGCCAAGGAAAATGGCGCCAAGTGCCGCGCCCCAGATCGAACCGATACCCCCGGCGATACTGATCCCGCCGATGACACAAGCGGCAACGACCTGAAGTTCAAAGGCAAGGGCGACTTCCACATAGGCAACCGCATAGCGTGAAACCCACAAATATCCGCACATGCCCGCAACGGCGCCGGAAATGCAAAATGTGATGAACTGGTGTTTGCCAACATCAAGGCCGCTATAGACGGCTGCTTTCGGGTTGCCGCCAACAGCGAAAATCGAAAGTCCGGTCTTGGTGAAACGGGTAAAGACATACATCACCAGCGTCAGCGCGATGGCAATCCATGAAAGCACTGTCAGATCAAGGAAAGTGGCACGTGGCAGGGCCAGAAATTGTGGCGTCATTTCATGGGCATTGACCCATTCCCCGCCACTGAGGAGGAAAACAAAGCCGCGATAAACGCTCATGGTGCCAAGTGTGACAACGATAGACGGAATGCCGACAAGCCAAACCAGAATCCCGTTAAAGGCACCCAGAATGACCCCGATGCCAATCGACATCAGAAGCGTCACGATCGCAGGCGTATCGGGATAGGTGACATTGAACAGGGCCACGGCCATGCCAGTTAGAGCAAGGTTTGATGCAACCGAAAGATCAATGCAGCGGGTCAGGATGACCAGCATCTGCGCGCAAGCCAGCATGATCAGGATGGCCGTATCGTCAAAGGCCTCGGCCAGATTACCGGGGCTGACGAAAAATGGTGCGCTATAACCGACGCCGGCAAGCATCAGAATAATGATGGCGCCAAGCAGCCATTCACGATGCGAGACCATTTTGCCGATCAGGGTGGTGTGTTTCATTTCAGGCTCCTGTCGCGGCAGTAACGATGGCTTCGGCCGACATGCTTTCGCGGTCAAATCGTGCGGCAATGCGTCCTTCATGCATGACGATGATGCGATCTGACATGCCCATGACTTCCGGAAGCTCTGACGAAACCATAATCACCGAAAGTCCCTGTGCGACCAGTTCGCCCATGAACTTGTGGACGGCCGCTTTTGAACCGATGTCGATGCCCTTTGTTGGTTCATCGACAATGATGACATTCGGGTTTGTTGCCAGCCATTTGCCGATAATGACCTTTTGTTGATTGCCGCCGGACAGGTTTTCAACATTTTCCGACAGGCTTGCCGCCTTGAGCTGAAGGCGTGTGGCATATTGGCGGGCAACATCATATTCGCGTGCCATATCGATAAAGCCGGATCGCGACAGACCGCCAAGTTGCGGCAGGGTGATATTCTGGAAGATCGGCAGTGTCAGGATTGCCCCCTGATGCTGGCGATCTTCGGGCACATATACCAATCCCTGATCAACGGCATCACCGGGTGTGCGAGGATTGAACGGTTTGTCATTAAGCCTCATCGACCCGGCCGAGGTGGGTGTCAGCCCGAACAGGGCCTGCATCACTTCACTGCGCCCGGCACCGACCAACCCGTAAAAGCCAAGAATTTCGCCACGGCGCAGATGGAAATTGATATCGGCAAACTCGGTGGGATGCGACAGGCCTTCGACCGACATTACAGTTTCGCCGATCTCGGCTTCGATTTTCGGATAGATTTGTTTGACTGTTCGACCGACCATCATTGCGACCAGGTCATCCTGTGTCACATCCCTGATTTCGCCAGAACCGACAAACTGGCCGTCACGGAAGACCGTGTAGCGATCGCAGATTTCGAAGATTTCATCGAACTTGTGGCTGATGAAAAGGATCGCCTTTCCTTCGTCACGAAGGCGGCGGACAAGCCGATAGAGTTCCTGGATTTCATGGTGTGAAAGTGATGCCGTCGGCTCGTCCATGATGACGATGCTGGAATTGATCGAGAGCGCACTGGCAAAAGACACCAGATGCTTATGCGCAACGCTTAGTTCGCGCAGCGGCAGATCGGGGTCGATATTGACATCCAGATATTCAAGAAGCGTCTGGGCGCGTTTACGCATCAAGGGCCAATCAAGCAGGCCAAACGCGTTCCTGTTCTGGTTGTTGATAAAAATGTTCTGGGTGACAGTGAGTTCGTCAAACATCACTGCTTCCTGATGGATTGCAGAAATGCCGTAACGTTTTGCATCTGTCGCGGCCTGCATCTTGACGGGCGCATCATCAATAAGGATCTCGCCCCCATCCGGGGTGTAAATCCCGGTCAGAACCTTGACCAGGGTAGATTTACCTGCGCCATTCTCGCCGATAAGGGCTGTGACCTGTCCGGGATAAAGTTGAAGCTCGACACCATCAAGTGCCTTCACCCCCGGGAATGTCTTGGAAATATTGCGCAGTTCAAGCACAGGCCTGTTCATGCTTATCAAGCCTTCAATTCGGAGACGGAAATTCCACTTCAGGCACTGCACGTAAAACGTGTCGCCCGCTGAAGTTGATGAAATCGGGAAAAAGAGTGGCGGAAACCGTCTCAGGGAGTAAAGGGTTTCCGCCAGTTCCGTGGTGTCGCTTAGAAGATGTCGGCGAACTTGTGCACATTCGACGCGTCATAAACGAACGGATCGGACATTGCGCCATTCCCGTCTTTGTCAAAAGTGATGGTCCCCATGCGACCGGCTTCGATCATCATGTGCTCATCACCCTGGGTAAGCTGATAAGCAATCATCATGGCCGAATAGCCAAGATCAATCGGGTTCCAGATCGCAAAACTTTTGACGGACCCGGCGTCAACATGACCGGCAAGTTCAGACGGAAGGCCAAGACCGGTGACAAAGATTTCACCGACTTTGCCCTGGTCTTCAACAGCCTGTGCTGCTGCAACAATGCCCACTGAAGTCGGCGCAACAATCACTTTAAGGTCCGGGTATTTTTTCAACAGCGCAACGGTTTCGCGATAGGATTTATCGGCAAGGTCGTCACCATAGACAGTGTCGACAAGTTTCAGCTGGCTGTAATCAGGCAGCACCTTTTTCATCTCGTCGATCCAGATGTTCTGGTTGGTCGAAGTCGGGGTTGCCGAAAGAATTGCGATTTCGCCGCCTGCATCACCGGCAACATCGGCGGCAAGCTTGATGCACATTGCACCAATCAGCGGGTTGCTTGATGGGTTCAGATGAACGATGCGCGCGTCATCTGCAACACCGCTATCCCAGGAAATAACCTTGATGCCACGATCCATCGCGCGCTTAAGGATCGGCGCAAGCGCGTCCGGATCGTTTGCAGAAACGGCAATTGCGTCAACGCGCTGTGCCATCAATGCATTGATGCTTTCGATCTGTCCTTCGGCGGTGGTGGAAGTCGGGCCGGTATAGATGACTTCGGCATTGCCGATTTCCTTGGCTGCTTCCATCGCCCCATCACGGGCTGCTTCAAAGAAGCCATTGCCGAGTGATTTGACAACAAGTCCGACACGGACCGGGTCGGCGGCTTGTGCGGTTACGGATGCCATGCCCATGGCAAAAATGGCGGCTGCCATCAGAGACTTTCTGAATTTCATAACGTTCCTCCATGATTGGTTTTTATTGCTTTTTGTCTGACAGGCGCCGGGCTCTTTTTGTCCCTTTGGGCTATGCGCTTGCCGTATTCTGGTCGTCTTCCTGTTTTGCTGAAACGATGACAAGATTGATGTTGGCGCGCTCGATCATGTCGCGGTCTTCATCGCGAATCCCGTTGTCAGTGATCAGGGTGTCGATATTGTCCAACCGGCACAGGAACATGTTGCTGCGCTGGGTGAATTTCGTACTGTCGATCATCACCACCAATTTTTCGGCCTGCGCAATCAGGCGTTGTTCCGACTGGATGATCATGGGATCGCTTTCCATCAGGCCCATCGAATTGATGCCCTGTGCACCCACGAATGCCTTGGAGGCATAGAAGTTGTGGATCACATCGCTTTCAAACGGGCTGAGGATAATGTTCTGTTCGCGATAGATGGTTCCGCCTGGAACGACCACGCTGTTCTGGCTGTGCTCGATCAGATAGTCGGCAAGCGGGAACGAGTTGGTCAGGACCTGCATTTTCTTTGATTTTAGTAGCGGAGCCATCTGATAGGTGGTCGAACCACCATGAATAATGATGGAGTCGCCTTCTTCGCAAAGCTCCACGGCCTTGGCGGCAATTGCAGCTTTTTGAGCGACATTGAGCGTTTTTGTCACAAAAAACGGGCGCCCGAGCAACTGTTTGCTCGTGACCGGGTTGATAGCTTCTGCGCCGCCACGGACCCGGCGAAGCTTGTTGTCTTCGTCAAGTGCGGCGATGTCGCGGCGGATGGTTGCTTCGGATACGTCCAGCATATCAACAAGCTGGGCAACCGTAACAACCGGGTGCTCCCCGACGGCACGCAGGATCAATCTGTGTCGTTCGCGTTCATGCATTATTGGCTCTCCGTTGGCCTGATATTCGCGCAAATTCAATCATTGTCAAACAAAAAATGTCACAAACAATCATATTGCAACGCAATATTGAAAGAAAATGATCGTTTATGATTGACTGTGATTGAAATCCGGTTTAGTTGCTTGAAAAAAATGGGAGGCGGCAAAAGCATTCATAGCAGACCGCCATGTGTAACGTCCAAGCGATAGGTTATCGGATCATGTCATCTGTTCCTTCTGAGATTCTTCTTCCAAACAAATGGGACGCGGAGCACGCCGCAGGCCTGAGTGAGCCTGAGCGTCTTCTGTATCGGTCCAACCTGCTTGGTTCTGATTTGCGCATCACCAATTTCGGCGGTGGCAACACGTCAGCCAAAGTCTGGCAGAAAGATCCGCTTGGCGGGGATGAAGTCGAAGTGCTTTGGGTAAAAGGGTCTGGCGGCGACGTCGGCAGCATGAAGCTTGATGGTTTCTCGACCCTTTATATGGACAAGCTCCGTGCGCTTAAGGGGCTGTATCGCGGTGAAGAGTTTGAAGATGAAATGGTCGGCTATCTGCCCCATTGCACCTTTAATCTCAATCCGCGCGCGGCAAGTATCGACACGCCGCTTCATGCCTATATCAACAAGCCGCATGTCGATCACATGCATCCTGATGCCGTGATTGCAATTGCTGCCTCAAAAGACAGCCGTGCGATCACCCAGGAAATCTATGGCGATGATATCGGTTGGCTGCCGTGGAAACGTCCAGGCTATCAGCTTGGCCTGATGCTTGAGCAATCTTTCAACGACAATCCGAACAGCAAGGGCGTTGTTCTTGAAAGTCATGGCCTGTTCACCTGGGGTGATAGTGCCGAGGAATGCTACAACACGACAGTTGAAATCATTAACAAAGCAATAGCCTGGTTCGATAGCAAAACGGCAGATGCTGAAATCTTCGGTGGCGAACGCCATAACAGCCTCGAGCCTGCTCAACGTCGGGCGATTGCGTCAACTTTGATGCCACGCATTCGCAGCTTTATTGATGCCGGTGAACGCAAGATCGGTCATTTCAATGACAGCGATGCCGTATTGCAATTCGTCAATTCCAACAAGCTTGAAGAACTTGCAAGTCTTGGAACGTCTTGCCCCGACCACTTCCTGCGCACCAAGATCCGTCCGATCATTATCGATTTCGATCCGGCAAATCCGGATCTGGATGCCGTCATCGAAGGACTGGCCGAAGCCTTTGCTGCCTATCGTGAAGATTACAAAAGGTACTACGAGCGCTGCAAACACGATAACAGCCCGGCCATGCGCGACCCCAATCCGGTGATCTACCTGATCCCGGGTGTCGGGATGCTGTCTTTTGCCAAGGATAAGGCAACGGCACGTATTGCTGGCGAGTTTTACGTCAATGCGATCAATGTCATGCGCGGTGCTGACACCGTCAGCAGCTATATGGGGCTAGATGAGCAGGAAGCATTCGATATCGAATACTGGTTGCTGGAAGAGGCCAAGCTGCAACGCATGCCCAAGCCCAAAAGTCTTGCCGGTCGCGTAGCCGTCGTGACAGGCGGCGCAGGTGGCATCGGGAAGGCAACCTGCGGGCGTCTGTTACAGGAAGGTGCTTGTGTTGTTGCATGCGATATCGATGAAGCTGCACTGAGCGAAGCCGTCGCCGATTTGCAATCTGTATTTGGCAAGGATCAGGTTCGTGGTCTTCCGGTAAATGTGACGAGCGAAGACTCAGTCATCAAACTGATGCATGACAGCTGTGCCGAGTTTGGCGGGATCGATATTCTGGTTTCGAATGCTGGGATTTCGTCAGCAGCGCCAATTGATGAAACCAGTCTGGAAGTCTGGCAGCGCAATATGGATATCCTTTCGACCGGGTATTTCCTTGTGGCGCGTGAAGCCTTCAAGATCATGAAGCTGCAAAAACGTCCTGCAAGCATGGTGTTTGTCGCCTCCAAAAACGGGCTTGTGGCATCGCCGGGGGCCTCGGCCTATTGCACGGCAAAGGCATCTGAAATCCAGCTGGCTCGTTGCCTTGCGCTTGAAGGCGCACCGTTCGGCATTCGTGTCAATGTGGTCAACCCGGATGCTGTTCTGCGCGGATCAAAAATCTGGTCCGGTGAATGGCGCGAACAGCGCGCCAAGGCCTATGACATGGACCCCGATCAACTTGAAGAGCATTACCGTCAGCGCAGCATGCTCAAGCTGAATGTTCTGCCAGAAGACATTGCCGAGGCGATCTATTTCCTTGCCTCTGACAATGCTGCAAAATCTACGGGCAACGTGGTCAATGTTGATGCCGGTCACGCACCGTCATTCACCCGCTAAACAAATCAGGGGTTGGTTACAACAACCCGGGGAGGAACCCATGGCTTCACAAGCCCCGATTTCGGCAGACCTGATTGCCGAACATAACGATGCCCGTATTTCGGCATTGGATTCAGATTACACCGCGCTGGGTGAACAGCTTGCCCGCCGTGGCCTTGATATCGAAAAACTGACTACGGCAGCCCGGGACTTTTCGGTCGCAATCCCGTCCTGGGGTGTCGGGACCGGGGGGACGCGTTTTGCGCGTTTCCCCGGTGTGGGCGAGCCGCGCAACATCTTTGAAAAGCTTGCCGATTGCGCCGTCATTCAGCAGTTGGGCCGTGCGACGCCGACAGTGTCGCTACATATCCCTTGGGACAAGGTCGATGATCTCGGTGAACTGCGCGATGTCGCGGTCGGGTATGGCCTCGGCTTTGATGCGATGAATTCCAACACGTTTCAGGACCAGGATGATCAAGGTCAATCATACAAGTTCGGCAGCCTCAGTCATTCTGAAGCTGCGGTGCGTGAACAGGCAGTTGCCCATAACATTGAATGTATTGAAATTGGTCAGAAGCTTGGCTCAAAGGCGCTAACTGTCTGGATCGGGGATGGCACGAACTTCCCGGGGCAGCAAAGCTTTACACGAAGTTTTGAACGCTATCTTGATGCGATGAAGGCCGTTTATGCCGGGGTGCCCGATGACTGGAAGCTGTTCATCGAGCACAAGATTTTCGAGCCTGCATTTTATTCGACGGTCATTCAGGATTGGGGGAGCAACTATCTCGCCGCGACCGAACTTGGGCCGAAGGCATCCTGCCTTGTCGATCTTGGTCATCACGCACCGAATGTGAATATCGAAATGATCGTCGCCCGGCTGTTTCAGTTCGGTAAGCTTGGCGGCTTCCATTTCAATGACAGCAAATACGGTGATGACGACCTCGATAGCGGATCAATCAACCCTTACCAGCTGTTCCTTGTCTTCAATGAACTGGTTGAGGCAGAGCGTCGCGCGCCGGAAAAATTCGATCCGGCCTACATGCTTGATCAATCCCACAATGTCACAGATCCAATCGAAAGCCTGATTTCGAGTGCGGCTGAAGTCCAGCGGGCCTATGTGCAGGCATTGCTGGTCGACCGTGATGCGCTTGAAGGCTATCAGGACGAAAATGATGTGCTGATGGCAAACCGCACACTCAAGGCCGCATACAATACGGATGTGTCGCCAATCCTTGCCATGGCGCGCCAGCGCGCTGGCGGAGCAATTGATCCGGTTATTGCCTATCGTAAAGCTGGTTATCGAAACGCTGTTGGCGAACAACGCCCGGCCAGTCGCAGCAGTGGTGGTGGAATAGTATAAGCGACCGGTAACTCAGCAATTTTGAACTTAAGAAGCCGAAGGCGATTCCTTCGGCTTCTTATTTTATGCGTCACAGATTCTGGATTTATGTGTCGCGTTTCCAGTTTTATGAGTCAATTCACACTTAACCCTCGCACTTACACGTCGAGGTTTGCGACCTTAAGTGCGTTGGACTGGATGAAGTCGCGGCGCGGTTCGACCACGTCGCCCATCAGGGTCGAGAAGACTTCTTCGGCCTCGTCGGCGTGCGCGACCTTGACCTGCAGGAGCGAGCGGACATTCGGGTCGAGCGTGGTTTCCCAAAGCTGATCCGGGTTCATTTCACCCAGACCCTTATAGCGCTGGACCGAGATGCCGCGACGGCCGAATTCCATCACCGCATTGACCAGATCGACCGGGCCGTTGATTTTCCAGGTCTTGTCCTTGGCAACGAATTCCGCGCCCTTTTCAAACAGTTCGCGCAATTCGCCCAGAATGCCGGCAATGGCGCGGGCTTCGGCCGAGCGCAGGATATTGCCGTCAATCACGTGGCGCTGTTCGACACCGCGCAGCATACGCCAGATGACAATTTCATCGAGCGGTGCTTCACCCTGCCAGCCACGATCGAAATCTTCTTCGAGGCTGTCGAGATGTTTGGCGAGAATCTGGGCGGCTTCGAGACGTTTGTTGTCGTCATCAAGCAGGGCCGGGTTCAGGGCACCGGCAAGGGTTGCCTGTTCAAGAACCGAGATCGGCAGTTTGATCGATAGCGGCGCCAAGAGGCTTTTGGCCTTGCGCGAGAGTTCAACCACCCGAACCAGATCCGGCCCGGCAAGCTGCTGACCACCGTCAAGGGTCAGAACCGCTTCTTCTGTGCCCTGTGCGGTCAGGTATTGTTCCATCTCGCGGTCGTCCTTGAGATACTGGACCGAGTTACCGCGCTTGGCGCGATAGAGCGGCGGCTGTGCGATATAGAGATAGCCGCGTTCGATCAGTTCGGGCATCTGACGATAGAAGAAGGTCAGAAGCAGGGTCCGGATATGCGCGCCATCGACGTCAGCATCGGTCATGATGATGATTTTGTGATAGCGGGCTTTTTCGATGTTGAAGTCATCGCGGCCAATCCCGGTGCCCATGGCGGTAATCAGGGTGCCGATTTCCTGACTTGAAAGCATCTTGTCGAAACGTGCGCGTTCAACGTTCAGGATCTTACCACGCAGCGGCAGGATCGCCTGGAAACCACGTTCACGGCCCTGTTTGGCCGATCCGCCTGCGGAATCACCCTCCACGATGAACAGTTCGGCTTTGGACGCATCGCGTTCCTGACAGTCGGCAAGCTTGCCCGGAAGCGACGAGATATCAAGCGCGCCTTTGCGTCGCGTCAGTTCGCGGGCCTTACGCGCGGCTTCACGGGCAGAGGCAGCTTCGACGACCTTGGTCACGATCTTGCGGGCATCCGCCGGGTGTTCTTCCAGCCATTGCTGGAGCTTGTCATTGACGATGTTTTCAACAACCGGACGGACTTCGGATGAAACCAGCTTGTCCTTGGTCTGGGAGGAGAATTTCGGATCGGGAACCTTGACCGAAATCACGCAAGACAGACCTTCGCGGGCATCATCACCGGACAGGGCAACCTTTTCCTTTTTGGCGATGCCGCTTTCCTGGGCGTAATTGTTGATCTGACGGGTCAGGGCCGCACGGAAGCCGGCCATGTGCGTTCCGCCATCACGCTGGGGAATGTTGTTGGTAAAGCACAGCGTCTGTTCGTGATAGCTGTCATTCCATTGCAGCGCGACTTCAACGGTGATGCCGTCTTTTTCGCCTTCGATGCTGATGGCTTCTTCGATCTGGCGGGCCTTGTTCCGGTCGAGATATTCGACAAAGGCACGAATGCCGCCTTCGTAATGCAGTTTGGTTTCGACCGGATCGCCATGGCGTTCATCACGCAGGGTCAGGATCACGCCCGAGTTCAGGAAGGCCAGTTCGCGCAGGCGGTGTTCCAGGGTGCCGAAATCGAATTCGAGCTGGGTGAAGATTTCACCATCCGGATAGAAGGTGACTTCGGTACCGGAAAGCGGTGTTCCGTCTTCGGTCAGCGGGGCATCACCGACAACTTCCAGCGGCTTGATCGCATCGCCACCGGAAAATTCCATGTAATGTTCTTTGCCGTTACGCCAGATGCGCAGTTTCAGAAGTGTCGACAGCGCGTTCACAACCGACACACCCACGCCGTGCAGACCACCGGAAACCTTATAGGAGTTCTGGTCGAACTTACCGCCGGCATGGAGCTGGGTCATGATGACCTCGGCGGCGGATACGCCTTCTTCCTTGTGCATGTCGGTCGGAATGCCGCGCCCGTTATCGCGGATGGTCGCGGAACCATCGCCATTGAGCTGCACCCAGACGGTATCGCAATGCCCGGCAAGGGCTTCGTCAATCGCGTTATCGACGACTTCGTAGATCATATGGTGCAAACCGGTTCCGTCATCGGTGTCACCGATATACATGCCCGGGCGTTTGCGCACCGCTTCAAGGCCCTTGAGAACCTTGATCGATTCTGCACCGTACTCCTGCTGTGCCGGTTCGGCAGTGTTCGGAGTTTCTGTTTCGTTGGTCATAGCGTCACAACCTCGGCATTCACGGAGTGGTTTCCAGGGACAGGGTGGCATCCTCCACGCGGAAGAATTGCGCACGACCGTCCAAACCTTCAAACAGCGCCCGGTCCGTGCCTGTCATCCAGGCCTGGACACCGAGCGCCACGATTTCATCAAACAGGTGCTTGCGCCGTTCTGCATCCAGATGCGCAACCACCTCGTCAAGCAACAGCAGCGGGCCAGCCCCGCGTGCCTTGGTTTGCAGGCGGGTATTGGCCATGATAATCGACAGCAACAACGCCTTTTGTTCCCCGGTGGAACATTGATCCGCCGACTGGCCCTTGGCATCGTGCCAGACCAGCAGATCACTGCGTTGCGGGCCGACAACCGCCCCGCCATAGGTCGCATCACGCGCACGTCCGTCGCGCAATGCAGCCCGCATTCTGTCTTCGACCTCGATCGCCGGATATTTTTCCAGCCAGTCTTCGAGATCCCCCGCCAGCGCCAGACGTGCGGCGGGAAACGGCCCGATGGCCATGGTGCCGGCCCGGCTTAACCGGGCCAGAAGATCGGCCCGGGCCACGGCAACGGCAATGCCGTGACGGACCATCGAATCTTCGATCGAGGCCAGCCATTTGTCATCGCCCTTGCCTTCCTTGAGCAATTTGGCGCGCGAGCGCAGGGAATGCTCATAGGCGGCAACGCGGCTGCTGTGATCGGGATCAAGGCCATAGACCAGCCGATCCAGAAAGCGCCGACGCGCCGATGGCCCATCCAGAAACAGACGATCCATCTGTGGCGTCAGCCAGACCGCGGCACAGACCCGCCCCAGGGCGGCCTGCCCACGCTGGGACTGACCGTCAATACGGACAGCCCGGCGTTCGCGCCCCTGTTCAAGGGCAGCGGGATCAAGACCCGATCCGACCTGAAACACCCCGTCAGGGGTTTCGATTTCCGCAGCAACCGCCCAGGCCCGGGTTGCCCCGTTCGGGGCCCGCGGGACGCTGCGTGCGATATCGCCCAGTTTGGCCCGGCGCAATCCGCCGCCCGGGGCCAGCAAGGATACCGCTTCGAGCAGGTTGGTCTTGCCCGCCCCGTTTGGTCCCGTCAGCACAACCGGCGCGCCACTAAGGGCCAGACGCAGGCTTTCGTAACAGCGAAAATCGCTGAGCTGGATGCGGGAAACGGCAAGACGGTTTGTCATGGACGCACCGTCTTTTGGCATGAGGTTATTGGCAAGAGCAGCCACAGCTTAATCGTGCTTACCGTCACACACGCATCGGCATCAGAACATACAATGCCGAAAGGTCGTCGGTATCACGCAGGATCGTCGGGCTTGAACCATCCGACATCAGAAGGTTGAGGGTATCGCCCTTGACCTGTTTGGCAATGTCGAGCAGATAGCGCGAGTTAAAGCCGATTTCGATGTCCTCGGCATCGTAGTTGATTTCAAGTTCCTCGGACGCGGTGCCGTGTTCGGGGCTTGAAGCCGAAAGCGTGAGGGTCGTCCCCGACAGCACGACCTTGACCGCACGCGATTTTTCAATCGAGATCGCCGAAACACGGTCAACCGCATCGGCAAACGCCTTGCATTCGATATCAAGGGTCTTGTCATTGCCCGACGGAATGACGCGTTCGTAATCGGGGAAGGTGCCATCAATCAGCTTGGAGGTCAGGATCGCATTGCCGAATCCGAAGCGGATTTTGGTATCCGACAGAGCGATATCGACCGCTTCGCCGGTTTCTTCGATCAGTTTGCGCAATTCACCAACGGTTTTGCGCGGCACGATGACGCCCGGCATGTTTTCCGCACCATCAGGCAGCGGTGCCTCGACCCGGGCCAGACGGTGACCGTCGGTGGCAACAGCACGCAGGATCTTGGTGCCTTCGGCGTCGGTGGCATGGAAATAGATGCCGTTGAGATAGTAACGGGTTTCTTCGGTCGAGATCGCAAATTCGGCGCGATCAATCAGGCCGCGCAGTTCCGCAGCAGCAAGACCGAAGCTGACCGGAAGATCGCCACCGGACATGACCGGGAAATCATCGACCGGCAGAACCGCAAGATTGAATTTCGAACGGCCCGCAGCCAGGGTCAGACGACCGGCACCCGGTTCGAGGGCGATCTGCACCTGGGAACCTTCGGGCAGTTTGCGGACGATTTCATAAAGGGTATGTGCAGGCGTCGTGGTCGCGCCCGGTTCGGAGACCTCGGCCGTGGTGGTTTCGACCACTTCAAGGTCCATGTCCGTTGCCGTCAGCGAAAGTCGATCATTCTCTGCCCGCAGCAAAATATTGGACAGAATCGGGATGGTGTTGCGTCGTTCAACAACACTTTGAACATGGGTCAGCGATTTCAACAGAGCCGCGCGTTCGATGGTCAGCTTCATGCCCGTCCTATCCGTCTGTCAGTATTAGTTTAACAAATTGATTTTTAATCAGTTTTCTCACCTGACCCCCACCCTTTCGGGCAAGGAAGGCGTATTATAACATGCATGACACGAAATCGAAGGATTTTTACGGCTTAAACCCAAGCAAATAAAAGGAGTCGGCACGCCAATTTACGCCTGAAACGCGCAAAGCGGCGCATACTGCGCGACTCGCAGTTTTGTTCATGTATTTCAGGGGAATTTTACCCGTCATTCCGACCCGGAATCCGGCGACCGAACCATGTGGAGTCCGGCCCCGTCAGCACCAAAATTCGATGGCACAGGCATCAAGAAAATCCACCAAGCCCGATTGGTCAGGCACCGAAACAATCAGCCTTCGAGCATCCGGCGCAGCAGATCGATATCTTCGGAAAGTGACGGATCGGAACTGTGCAGTTCTTCGATCTTGCGCACTGCATGCATGACCGTGGTATGGTCACGCCCGCCGAATTTCCGACCGATTTCCGGCAGGGAATGGGTGGTCAGCTGCTTGGACAGATACATCGCCACCTGACGCGGGCGGGCAACCGCACGGGCACGGCGGGCGGAATGCATGTCCGACACCTTGATGTTGAAATGTTCAGCCACGCGTTTCTGGATTTCCTCGATGGAAACCCGGCGTTCAGATGCGCGCAGAACGTCATGCAGGACATCCTGAACCATTTCCAGGCTGATTTCACGACCGACCAGCTGGGAATGGGCAATCACGCGGTTAAGCGCACCTTCGAGCTCACGCACGTTGGCCGTGATCTTGTGGGCGAGGAATTCCATGACACGCTGGGGCAGTTCGACACCCTGACGTTCGGCCTTGGATTCGAGAATGCCCAGACGCAGCTCGTAAGTGGTTGCGTGAATATCGGCAACAAGGCCGGAGCCCAGACGCGACCGCAGGCGTTCTTCGATATCTTCGAGATCAGAGGGCGACTTGTCAGCCGAGACAATGATCTGACGGCCCTGATCGACCAGCGCGTTAAAGGTGTGGAAGAATTCTTCCTGGGTCGAGTCCTTGCCCGAGATGAACTGGACATCATCGACCATCAGAACGTCCACCGAACGGAACTGGTCCTTGAAATCGACCGTGTTTTTGTCACGCAGCGCCCGGATGAAGCGATACATGAATTTTTCCGCCGACAGGTAGATCACCGTGCGGTGCGGCTGCGTGCGGCGGATATGCCAGGCAATCGCATGCATCAGGTGGGTTTTACCAAGACCGACGCCGCCATACAGGAACAGCGGGTTGAACGGCACCGATTCGGCTTCGGCCAGACGGCGCGCCGCGGCATAGGCAAATTCGTTCGGCTTGCCGATCACGAAATTGTCGAAGGTGTAACGCGGATCAAGGGCAGCAGAAATGCCGTCATCGGACATGCTGGCAATTGCCGTGCGGCCGGCAGCCTGCGGCTGACAGGGGGCCTCGGCGACGGAGATTTTTCCAGCGCCCGGCTTGGCCTTGGGGGCCGGTTTGGTCGCGGAAACATCGCCCGCAGCAGAACCCGATGCCGGGGAAGCGGCAGGTTCAGCCTGATTGGCGGGCGCATTGCCATTGGAAACGGAAATGATGTTGATTTCGACGAAATGCACATTGGCATCTTCGGCATGCCAGAAGGCCTGGATCCGGTCGAGATAGTGCTGGGTTACCCAGTCGCGCATGGCACGGGTCGGCGCACCAAGACGCGCCACACCTGCCTCGACACCAATCAGGACAACCGGCTCAAGCCAGTAGCGATAGGCTGTGGCACCGAATTCGGCGCGCAGCTTTTCACGAACGACCTGCCAGATTGCGACTGTATGATCATCAAGTGCTGCCTGCTGGTCACCCTGCATCCCCCCGCTGGTCTGCCCGAGTGCCGATTGCGTTCCCCTCACGGCGTGCTGCACTGTTTGAACCTTCCCCGATATCCCAATTTCAACACATTCAAGACTGCAAAAGACAAAATAGTACTGTGCCGCGTTCATCACAGTAGTGATCAACACGCTGGTCTTCCGCAAAATCCTGGAAGCGTACTCGCGCCTTTTGTTTTTGGTTCTTCGTCACGGGCCACTTTGCGCGGCCTGCGAAGTCCAAACACTGTACTGATGCGACCCACATCAGGCAAGGCGATCTTTAACAGAACGTTAAAAGGATTTCGGCACCAAAACGTTCCTTATTTTCTGCGGTTTCTTGCACCCGCGGAATCAAGGAACAAAAGGTGATTCTCCGAAATCAGGGCAGCGAAAAGGCCGCACCAGAGGTGCGGCCTTCGACTCGCCATCCCGTAAGGGATAAATTAAAGCGCCTTGATACGAGCGGTCAGACGCGAAACCTTGCGAGCAACGGTGTTCTTGTGCAGAACGCCGAGCTGCGCGCCGCGCGCCATTTCCGGCTCGGCGATTTTCATCGCAGCCTGAGCAGCATCTTTGTCGCCAACGTTCAGCGCAGCTTCGACCTTCTTAACGAAGGTACGAATGCGACCGATACGTGCGCCGTTAACTTCTGCACGGGCGGCGTTGCGGCGAATGCGCTTCTTGGCCGATTTATGGTGAGCCATTGCGAACCTGTCTCTTCAAACAAATGTTACGTAATTCGGAGCGCGGCTTATAGCTCTGTCCGAAACCCTCGTCAACCCCCGATGCCGCGTCGATGCCCTAATTTCTGCGGTTTAGGACTCTGTTGGCCTGCAACACAGATATGCAGCGACGGAATCAGGGGTCAACTTACCCCGGGCACCGTGCAATCAACGGTGCTTGAAATCGGCTTTTCTCTTTTCTGTGAAGGCCTTCATGCCTTCGGCACGGTCTTCGAGCGCGAAGGTCGAATGGAATTCGCGACGTTCAAACATCAGGCCTTCGGTCAGGGTCATTTCATAGGCCTTGTTGACCGATTCCTTGACCTTCATCGAAACCGGACCCGAGAAGGAGGCGATCTTTTCCGCCGTTTTAAGGGCTTCTTCCAGCAGCGAGTCGGCCGGGACGATTCGCGCCACCAGACCGGAACGTTCGGCTTCCTCGGCATCCATCATGCGCCCGGTCAGGCACATTTCCATTGCCTTGGCCTTGCCAATCGCACGGGTCAGGCGCTGTGTCCCGCCAGCACCGGGGATGGTGCCGATGGTGATTTCGGGCTGACCGAACTTGGCGGTATCAGCGGCAATCATGATGTCGCACATCATGGCAAGTTCACAGCCACCACCCAGCGCGAATCCGGCGACGGCGGCAATGGTCGGCTTGCGGCAGCTGGCAACACGGGTCCAGCCTTTGGTGATGAAGTCGTTCTTATAGACATCCATATAGTCGTAATCGGCCATTTCCTTGATGTCGGCACCGGCCGCAAAGGCGCGTTCCGACCCGGTAATAACGATGGCACGAATGTTTTCATCGGATTCGAAATCATCAAGTGCCGCACCGATATCCGTAATCAGGGCAGCGCACAGCGCATTGAGTGCCTGGGGACGGTTAAGGGTGATCAGTCCGACATTGCCCTTTTTCTCGGCGATGATGTTTTCATATGACATGCCTGTAATCCTTATATCCGCGATCTGCCCGGTTTGTGCGGGGCCGATTCGTCTGAAACCATATTTTGATACTGTTTTACCGATTTTGATCCCGCCCCGCAACCGGCACCGCGTGAAAGCATCATGAAAGGAGGCAGGGATCAAACCGCCCGGCTCCCGGTTTATGGCTTAAGACTTATCGCTTATGGCCCGGATATGGCCGGTCGATAGCCGATACGGTGATCAGGCAGCGGAGTCGAAGGACGGAATATGATGGTCCCGTCCTTTTCCGGGCATGGCCATGCCTGTATGTGTGGAGACGGGCTTATTTCTGACAGCTCGGGCAGAAGAAGGTCGATCGTCCGGCCTGAACGATTCGTCCGATCGTGCTGTCGCATCCGTCCGCCACACAGGTTTCGCCTTCGCGACCATAGACGCGGAAATTATGCTGGAAATAACCAAGTTCGCCATTGGTCTGGCGATGATCCTTCAGGCTTGAACCGCCCGCGGCAATGGCGTCTTCCAGCACCAGACGGATTTCGCGATAAAGACGGTCAATTTCACCGGGCTTGAGATCCCTTGCCAGACGGTCCGGTGCAATGCCCGACCGGAACAGAGCTTCGCAGACATATATATTGCCAAGACCGGCCACCAGTTTCTGGTCAAGCAAGGCGGTCTTGATCGGACTGCCGCGACGCGCAAGCCCGTCGGCCAGCACTGCGGCATTGAACGCATTGCCAAGCGGTTCGGGACCGATACTGGCCAGCATCTTGTGGCTGGCGACTTCGTCTGCGGCAATCAGGGTGATCACCCCGAAGCGGCGCGGATCGTTAAAGCGCACAACAGCGCCATCCTGCATGACGAAATCGACATGATCATGCTTGCCCGGTTCTGGAACGGCGACCGCCGGATCATTATGAATGGTCATGCGGCCCGACATGCCCAGATGGATCAGCAATACCTGACCATCATCAAGATATCCCAGAATGTATTTTGCCCGCCGGGTCAGCTGATCGATCTTGCGACCGGCCATGCGATCGACAAAGCCGTCGGGAAAGGCAAAACGCAGATTGGCGCGACGTTGCACCACGTGATCGACAATGCGGCCTTCCATGACCGGTGTCAGACCACGGGTAACTGTTTCGACCTCTGGCAATTCAGGCATATCTGGAACTCGTGCAAGTTAGGGCGACCCACTTTCTAGACCAGAATCGACCGTAAAATAAGGATCAATTTCGATGCTGTGTGCGGGCGATGGCCGGCCATGCGATCTTCGATCTGGACGCAGGCCGCCAAAACCATATGATTGCGGCGCCCGTCGGCATCCCGATGACCCATTCCACCGGATGCACCGGGATTTCCGGTTCCGCGTTGCCCCACCTTTGCGGACATTTCTGTTTTACGAAAGCCACCCGATGGAATTTGGTTTTGATCTTTTAGCGATCCTGTTCGGCGTTGCCGCACTTGCGGCCTGTGTTGATGCGATTGCCGGCGGCGGCGGCCTGATTACCATTCCGGCCCTGCTTTGGGCGGGCGTGACACCGGCGCAAGCACTTGCAACCAACAAGTTGCAGGGAAGCTTTGGCAGTTTTACCGCATCGCTTAACTTCATCCGCAAGGGTCACGTCAATCCGCGCGACATGGTTTTGGCGATTGTTCTGACCTTTGCCGGATCAGCACTTGGCACCGTATTGGTGCAGATGCTTGATCCCGGCATATTGATGACGATCCTGCCCGGTCTTTTGATCCTGATTGCGCTTTATTTCCTGTTTTCGCCGCGCGTGGGCGATATCGATGCGCATCAGTTGATCAGCAAGGCGACCTTTGCCTTTACCGCCGGGTTTGGCATCGGATTTTATGACGGGTTCTTTGGCCCGGGTACGGGGTCCTTTTTCTCGATCGCCTTTGTCGCGCTGCTTGGTTTCAACATGACCAAGGCAACCGCGCACACCAAGGTTTTGAACTTCACATCGAATTTTGCATCCCTTGTGATGTTCATTGCCGGGGGCGAGGTTGTCTGGATTGTTGGCGGTGTGATGGCGGTTGGTGCACTGCTTGGTGCGCAGATCGGATCGCATCTGGTGATGAAGGTCGGCGCGCGACTTGTGCGGCCGCTTCTGGTCGTTACGTCGATCGCGATTTCGATCAAGCTGATCATTGATCAATATGGCCCCGTGATCAGCCAGACCTATGATCAGATCCGCCACTGGATCGGCTAGGTCCGCTCAGAAAACCGCACCCAGATATCAAAAACCCGTCAACCGAGAGGCTGACGGGTTTTGTTTTGCAAGGACGATTTGCCCGGATGATCAGGCGTTGGCACCACTTTGGGCAAAGACTTCATCGCCGCGATCAAGCAGGTGGCTCCAGACCGTAAACAGCAGCGCCAGCACCGCAATTCCGGCCCCAAGCCATGGGATATGCTGATAGGAAACGCCGTGCGTGATGGCAAGACCACCAAACCAGGCCCCACCGGCATTGCCAAGATTGAACGCCCCCTGATTAAGGGTGGAGGCCAGATTGGGGGCCTCGGACGCCTCGTTGACGACACGCATCTGAAGCGGGGATACCAGGGCAAAGGCCACAACACCCCACAGCATCACCGTGATCACCGCCGGGATGACTTCGGTCAGGGTTTCGGTGAACATGGCCAGAATGGCAATCAACAGGACAAAGGCAATAATGATCGCCGGCATCAGACGCCAGTCCCCCAGTCGACCGCCGATATAGTTGCCCACTGTCAGACCAACCCCGAACAGCAGCAGCACATAGGTCACCTGACGCGGGGAGATGCCGGTAATTTCCTGAAGCATCGGGGTGATATAGGTAAAGACGCTGAACATGCTGGCCGATGCCAGAACCGAAATCAGCATGGCAAACAGGACATGGA
Organism: Thalassospira sp. CH_XMU1420-2; assembly: GCF_037029325.1. Classification (NCBI taxonomy): domain Bacteria; kingdom Pseudomonadati; phylum Pseudomonadota; class Alphaproteobacteria; order Rhodospirillales; family Thalassospiraceae; genus Thalassospira; species Thalassospira sp. CH_XMU1420-2. The sequence goes on along the minus strand of NZ_JAYMEG010000004.1, from coordinate 141,181 downwards.
CCTTGCCCAGGGACTTGGCTTCTGCCCACAGGCTTCCGGTTGATGCGGCGATCTTGCGCGGCAAGGCAACATAAAGTGCAAGGGCGGCAACAATGCCAATGGCAACAACTGCCCAGAAGGTCGATCGCCACCCCAGTTCCTGACCAAGGGCAGTACCAAACGGCACACCAAGAACATTGGCCAGTGTCAGCCCCGAAAACATAAGCGCAATGGCCTGAACCCGTTTATGCGGTGCCACCAGGTTTGACGCAACCACGGCCCCCAGACCAAAGAAGGCCCCATGACAGAAGGCCGTCACAACGCGGGCCGCCATCAGAAGCCAGTAATCCGGGGCCACAGCACACAGGAAATTGCCGATGATGAAGATCGAAATCAGAAGCAAAAGTGCGCGCCTGCGATCCATGCGCGCCGTTGCAATCGCAAGGAACGGCGCCCCGAAGGTCACACCCAGCGCATAACCGGTGACAAGCAACCCGGCATCGGGAATGGTGACACCAAGATCAAGCGCCACATCGGGCAGTAGTCCCATAATGACAAATTCGGTGGTCCCGATGCCAAAAGACGCAAGTGCCAGGGCAAGAATCGGTAAGTTCCCGAGAAATCCCGGGCGGGTGGCGGTATCAGTCATGTCAGAAATATCCAGATAAACCCGGGCCGGTTCGACGGATCCGGATTTTGTGCAACTGCGAGATGGCCATATTGCACCAATTTTTGAAACGATTCAATTCTGAGATAAAGCGCGCGATAAAACCATCGCGAAATCCGCATGGCAGCATGCACGGCATTCACAGCTGATCTTTATGGTCTGCCCCAAAAAACAAAGGCCCGGACAATGCCGGGCCTTGATCGCGGGAGCCGGTCCTGTGATCAGGAAAGCTCAGCCACGATGCGCTTGGCGGCTTCGATCGGGTCTTCTGCCTTGGTGATCGGACGACCGATAACCAGAACGTCACTGCCCATGGCAACGGCATCGGCCGGGGTAACGATGCGTTTTTGATCGTCACTTGATGCCCAAGCTGGACGAATACCCGGCGTGATCAGTTTGAAATCAGCGCCAAGCGCACGGCGGACCGGGATAATTTCCTGTGCCGAGCAGACGACACCGTCCAGACCGGCCTTTTTGGTCAATTCGGCCAGTTTGACGACGCGATCCTCGATCGGGCCTTTGAGTCCGACATCATCAAGGTCAGCCTGGTCCATGCTGGTCAGGATGGTTACGGCGATCACCCAGGGCACTTCGACACCGGCCTTGTCGGCCGCTTCGCGTGCGGCATCCCCGGCACGCTTCATCATTTCGATGCCGCCAGCGGCATGAACATTGACGATTTTAAGCCCCATCGGAGTGACAGCACGAATGGCACCGGCAACCGTGTTGGGAATATCGTGATATTTGACATCAAGGAAGATCGGCATGCCGGTCTTGGCAACCGCGCGGACACCCTGGGGACCGTGGGCAGCAAAAAATTCCTTGCCCAGCTTTGCCCCGCCAATCACGCCCGACAACCGGGATGCCAGATCAATTGCGTGATCAAGGTCCGTGGTATCGATGGCACAGAAAATGCGGTCTTTTGGGGAAAGGGTCCGGGTCATGATGTCCTCCGCTGCTGGCAATTGGGTCATGGCCCACAATCAGCTGCGCGGACCGGACATGGCTTAGCCGATTTATCCACAAAGGCCAATGTCAAATAGTACCAGATGACTGCATGGCCCCATGCGTCGGGTTCGATCACCGGAAACGGACCATAAAAAAGGGCTCCGTCAGGAGCCCTTGGGATCAGCTGTGGCCAAGTGCCTTTTGATCGGACTTGGGGGTCGCATCGTCATTTTTGATGCGTTTGAGTTCACTGTCCATGCGCCGGGCGGCACGGCGGTGTTTGCCATGGATCAGCCATTCATAGGCAAATCCGATGCCCAGGCCGACAAGCAGGGCCACCATGATCGGCAGGAACAGCGGCAGGTCGACCTCGTAGGGCAAAGGCCAGAGCGACAGCGTCACAAGCGCACGGTTGGACACGGCAAAAACGGCAATCAGGACCGCAAGCGGTATGGAAATAATCCAGTAAAGGATACGCATTCTGGGCTCCTTGTGCCTGACAGGGTGGCGGCAGACACCCGACAGATCAGGCGTCCCCCGAATTCAGGCAACAGGTCACGTTCGGGGATTGATGCAACAGTATGGCGCAAAGCGCAGGCAAAAGCCAAGCCACCAGCGACACAGCATGCTGTGTCGTGGCGGTTTTGCGTGACGACCGGCAATGCGATCGTCAATCAATCATCCATCAAACGGAAATCAGTTCAGACGTTCACGGAGCTGCTTGCCGGTTTTGAAATAGGGAACCTTTTTCTCACCAACAGGGACCGCGTCACCGGTACGCGGGTTCCGCCCGACGCGGGCATCACGCTGTTTGACGGAAAATGCACCAAAACCGCGCAGTTCGACCCGGTCGCCACGGGCAAGCGCGTCAGTGATTTCGTCAAAAATCGTTGCAACAATCCGTTCGACGTCTCGCTGATAGAGATGCGGATTCAATTCAGCAAGCCGGGCAATCAATTCAGATTTTGTCATTTCCAGGCCCCATCCTGTTCGTGCTGACAGTCTCACTCAACCGCGAATTAGATTATTTGTTCGGTAACTATCACTCAGGTTGCCAGACAGCTAGCAAACCGTCAAGTTTAAGCCCCTCAGATGACAGCACTTTTCCAAGGTTTCCTTCAAAGAGTGCGCTCATCAAATCGTCCTCCGGGTACTCAATTTCAAGCGGCACGATGTCCGCTTCCGGCGTGACACCAGCTTCGTTTTCAAGCCAGCGCAAGGCTTCACGACGGCCTCCAATTTCATCAATCAAGCCATTGGCAAGTGCTTGCTGTCCGGTATAGACGCGACCATCTGCCAATGTTTTTACCGTGTCGACCGGCATGTCACGCCGTTCGGCAACCATTCCGACAAACACGTCAAACATGTCGGAAATCAGGCCTTGCATGGCCGTTTTTGCAGCATCATCAACCGGTTCGAACGGATTCGGTGCCGCTTTAAGCGGTCCGCTTTTGACGGTAAGCGGCTCGACACCAAGCTTTTCAAGCGTGCCGTTGAAATTCATCGACTGGAAAATCACCCCGATCGATCCGGTAATCGTTCCGCGCCGCGCAATGATATGGTCAGCGGCAATCGCGGTCATATAACCGCCCGATGCGGCAACCGTGCCCATTTCGGCAACGATGGGGCGGGTTTCCCCGATCCGGCGCAACGCTTCGTACAGCGTTTCGCCCCCGACCATGGTGCCGCCCGGGCTGTTGATATGAACAATCACACCGACAACGTCGCTGTCTTCTTCGATGGCAGCCAGCGCATCAAGCAAATAGGGATCTTCGGTGATCACACCTTCGATATTGATTTCAACGATTCTCGGACCGATGCCGCCCAGAACACTGTTCTGCACGCCGGTTCCGGCCAGACCGATAATGATCACGGCAATGACAGCAATGACGGCCACAACGCGCCAGCGGAAGACTGATTTCTTCAAGCGACGTCGATCAAGCAGGATGTCGGCATCAAGCGCCATTTACGGTGCCCCGGTTCTAATTGTTCAATCAAATACTTAGAAGGCTGTCCGCCCAAAAACCTGCCTTTTCAAATGGTTTTTCTCGGCCAAGAAGGCAAGGACAAAAAGCGTTTAAAATCAAAATTTTCGCGAAAAATAGCGAACAGGGCAACACCGGGCACCAATCCGGGGTCAAAACTCGGATGATATACAATTTCAAAGACCAAATCGGACCGGCCTACCAGCAGATACGGGCACCCGGAACACCCCGTTTTCGCACCCCGCCCCCACCAGATCAGCCATGCCAGCAAGATAGAAAGATCATCAAACGCCCCCCCGGATCATGAGGCGCGCATCGTACCGGGCGGCTCACCCAAATGCCGGTTGGCATGTGCCATCCGTACCAAGGTGCGCAAAACAAAACGGGCCGCACAATGTGCGACCCGTCTGTTCGGTCCGAAAAAGATCAGACCGTATTTCGTCGGAGGGTGGCTTATTCGCCGCCTTCCTGCTTTTTGCGCAGAGCTTCGCCGAGGATATCGCCGAGCGATGCGCCGCTGTCAGCAGAGCCGTAATCCGCCATTGCTTTCTTCTCGTCAGCAACTTCAAGAGCTTTGACCGAGAGGGAAACTTTACGGGTTTTGGCGTCGATTGCGGTAACGCGTGCGTCGACTTTTTCACCAACTGCGAAGCGTTCCGGACGCTGTTCCGAACGCTCACGCGCCAGCTCAGCTTTACGGATGAAGCCTTTCAGTTCGGTGTCGCCAACAGCAACTTCGATGCCGCCGTCATTGACTTCGGTGATCTCGCAGGTGACGGTTTCGCCACGCTTGATACCGGTAACTGCTTCTTTGAACGGATCGCCAGCAAGCTGTTTGATGCCAAGCGAGATGCGTTCTTTTTCAACGTCAACGTCAAGAACCTTGGCTTTGACGATGTCGCCTTTTTTGTATTCTTTGATGACTTCTTCACCAGCACGGTCCCAGGACAGGTCCGAAAGGTGAGCCATACCGTCAATACCGCCCATGAGGCCGATGAACAGACCGAATTCGGTGATGTTCTTGACTTCGCCTTCGATCTCGGACTCGACCGGGTGAGCTGCAAGGAAGGCATCCCACGGGTTCGAGGTGCACTGCTTGAGACCAAGCGAGATACGACGTTTCTGGGCATCGACGTCGAGCACCATGACTTCGACTTCCTGCGAGGTCGAAACGATTTTGCCCGGGTGGATGTTTTTCTTGGTCCAGGACATTTCGGAAACGTGGACCAGGCCTTCGACACCAGCTTCGAGTTCGACGAATGCGCCGTAATCGGTGATGTTGGTGACACGACCTTCGAATTTCGAACCGACCGGGTATTTGGCTTCGACGCCTTCCCACGGATCAGCTTCAAGCTGCTTCATGCCAAGCGAGATACGCTGGGTTTCGCTGTTGAAGCGGATGACCTGTACTTTAACAGTCTGGCCGATCTGCAGAGCTTCGGACGGATGGTTGATACGTTTCCAAGCGATGTCGGTAACGTGCAGCAGGCCGTCAACGCCGCCGAGATCGACGAATGCGCCGTAATCGGTGATGTTTTTGACAACGCCGTCAAGAACCTGACCTTCCTGGAGGTTCTGGATCAGTTCAGCACGCTGTTCTGCACGGGTCTCTTCGAGAACTGCACGACGCGAAACCACGATGTTACCGCGCGAACGATCCATTTTCAGGATCTGGAACGGCTGCGGGTTGTTCATCAGCGGGGTAACGTCACGGACCGGACGGATATCAACCTGGGAACCCGGAAGGAATGCAACTGCACCCGACAGGTCAACGGTGAAGCCGCCTTTAACGCGACCAAAGATGGTGCCGTCAACGCGTTTGCCTTCGGAGAACTGTTTTTCCAGCTCAACCCAGGCTTCTTCGCGGCGCGCTTTTTCGCGCGACAGAACGATCAGGCCATCTTTGTTTTCATAGCGGTCGACATAAACATCAACGGTATCGCCAATGTTTACTTCGCCTGCGCCAAATTCTTTAAGCGGAACGCGGCCTTCGGATTTCAGGCCGACATCGACGATTGCGTCATCGTCAGTTTTCTTAACGACCGAACCGGTCATTACGCGGCCGACAAAACCTTCGTCTTCAGAACCAAGGGTTTCAGCCAACAGGGCGGCAAAATCTTCGCCGGTCGAGAATTGTGCTTCTTCAGCGGTGGTCATAAACCAGACTTCCTTTCGAGTATCGTCATCATATTCTGGCCAACCGGTTGTGTCCGGTGGTCTTAAACCGCAAAATCGCGGCAAAAATGTCAGTCATTGGGCGAACCCGACATCCATGGAAGGCATGCCTTCCATACACGAAAAGGTGAACGCACAAGTCGTTCACCTTAGGGACAGGTCATATGACCGGCACCTCGGGATCGTTCATCGCCTGACGGTTAAAACGCCCTTTGATCAGTCATCCGCGCCCATATGGGTGTGGATATGTGCCATAACGGCATCGAACACTGCATTGGCATTCAGACGGTCCGTATCAATGTGGATTGCGTCTTTTGCCATGGTGAGCGGTGCGACATCGCGAGCACTGTCTCGGGCATCCCGTTCTTCAAGCTCTTTGAGAACGCGCTCGTATATAGCAGCGGGATTTTTTTCCTGCAACTGTTTGAACCGTCGGTTTGCACGTTCTTCCACCGACGCCGTCAGATAAAACTTGATCGGGGCTTCGGGGCAAACGACCGTTCCAATATCGCGGCCATCAAGAACAGCACCGCGTTTTCCGCCGGGCGGCTTGGTTGCAAGGCTGCGCTGGAAATCAAGCAAAACGGCGCGAACCTTTGGAATCGCTGCAACTTTTGAGGCAGCGGTTCCGACTTCTTCGCTGCGGAGCTCTTCGCCGTCCAGATCATTGGCCGTAAGATTTTCCGCCGCCTTGACGGCTGCTGCTTCGTCTTCGGGGTCGGCATTTGCAGCCAAAACTTTCGCACCGGTGGCACGATATAAAAGTCCGGTATCAAGGTAGGCATAGTCCATTGCGTCTGCGACTCGACGCGCCAACGTCCCCTTGCCCGACGCTGCCGGGCCATCAATGGCGATGATCATATGCTTCGCTCCCTGTCTATATCGCGACTATATATATTGGGTCAGATCGATCAGGAATGCAGCGCGAATTTTGCGCCCATTTCGCCCATCAGCTTTTCAAAGTTCGGGAAGCTGGTGGCAATCGGATTGGCATCATCAACCGCAACCGGCTTTTCCGCGCCAAGACCCAGCACCAGGAATGACATGGCAATGCGGTGATCAAGATGGGTTTCGACCATGCCACCGCCCGGAACAACACCGCCGGTCACAATCAGATCATCGCCTTCGATACGGTGAATGACGCCATTGGCTTCAAGTCCGGCGGCAACCGCGGCCAGACGATCCGATTCCTTGACGCGCAATTCTTCAAGATCGCACATCCGTGTTTCGCCCTCGGCATAGGCCGCAGCCACGGCAAGAACCGGATATTCGTCAATCATCGAAGGGGCGCGTTCGGCCGGAACAACGATGCCTTTCAGGCGGTTCTTGCCCGTCACCACCAGATCACCGATGGTTTCGCCGGCTTCTTCGCGTTCATTGGTAATCGTGATATCGCCGCCCATTTCAATCAGGGTGGTGATCAGCCCGGTACGCAACGGGTTCAGGCAAACGTCGCGAATGGTGACATGGGAGTCCGGATTGATCAGGGCCGCAACCATCGGGAAGGCAGCCGAGCTCGGATCGGTCGGCACCACAATGTCAGCAGCCTTCATTTCGACCGGACCGGTCAGGCTGACGGTACGACCGCCATCGTCATTGACCTTCACATCCACATCGACCCCGAAATGACGCAGCATGCGTTCGGTATGATCGCGCGACGGTTTGGGTTCGATCACGGTCGTCGTCCCGGTCGTATTGAGACCGGCCAGCATCACAGCCGATTTGACCTGGGCCGATGCCATGGGAAGGGTATAGGTCACCGGTTTGGCTTCGTCCGTTCCGATCACGGCCATTGGCGGGCGACCACGATCACGGGTGATGAATTGCGCCCCGAATTTGGAAAGAGGATCGGCAACACGGCCCATCGGGCGTTTGCACAGCGACGCATCGCCGGTAAAGAAGGTGGTGATCGGATGGGTGGCAACGATGCCGGCCATCAGACGAATGCCGGTTCCGGCATTGCCCATGTCAATCACGCTATCGGGTTCGCGCAATGCGCCGACGCCAACACCGGTTACATGCCAGGTGCCATCCTCATCACGGGTGACGGTTGCACCGAGTTTGCGCATGGCATCCGCGGTTGCCAGAACGTCTTCGCCTTCAAGCAGGCCGGTGACCTTGGTCGTGCCGATCGCCAGACCGCCAAACATCAGGGAACGGTGGGAAATCGATTTGTCACCCGGCACCCGGATATCACCCGAAATTGGCCCGGTTTTGGCCGATGAAAGCGGGCGTTTGGTCTGCGAAGAACTCATGGAAGCGTACCTGTCCGTAACGATTTGGTTTTCTGTTTTTACGGCGTGGAACCCTGCATATGGTGCAGCCGGGGTTTGGGGCGCTCATGATGCAGGTGGGCCGATGCATCCTGCTCTAGCACAAGCGGTTGTCAGGCACCAGTATCGAACCCAAATTTTGACGTGGCGATTGTACCGATTGCGGGCCTGTTTCACTTCATTGGCAGCTCAGATCGCAAAAGGATCAATTTCCTTTTGACAAGCCGCCAACAAGATGGCAATTGGGCCTTTCAGACATTACGCCTTGCGCTGCATCGCAGCACTTTGCGACGAACAGTCTTTTTCTTAGATGATAACGGTAATTAAGAGGATTTGCCGTAATGTCAGCACGCGGTAAGAAACGTCACTGCCTCGCCTGTGGTACCAAGTATTATGATCTGAACCGTACCCCGGTTGTTTGCCCGAAATGCGCTACACCTGATGGCGTGACAAAGGTCAAGAAAGCCGCGGTTGCCAAACCGGCACCGGAAGAAGACGAAGATATCGATGACGTCAACGATCTTGACGATGATGTCGATGCGGATATCGATGACGATATCCTCGAAGATGCTTCTGACCTTGGCGAAGATGATGATGATCTTGGCGAAGTTTATGAGCATGTCGAATCAGACGACGACGATCGCTAAGAATTTTTGAAAAAGGGTCTTGCCAACATTTGGCGAACCTTCTAAATATGCGCCGCGCCGCAGAGAAAGCATCAGCAAATCTGCGACGCGGACTAAAGTGGGGCCGTAGCTCAGTTGGGAGAGCGCTACAATGGCATTGTAGAGGTCGTCAGTTCGATCCTGATCGGCTCCACCATTCAAAACCCGTTGCCTTTGGCGACGGGTTTTGTCGTTTCAGGGTGCTTTTCCCTGAAAATCGCCGGGCAACAAGGCCCGGACACAAAAATATTCTCAAAAAACCAAATGCCCCGCATGGGCGGGGCACCGGAAACGGAAATATGTGCGGACCTAACGTCCCAGCATATTCTTTTGAACCGTGATCAGATGGGCATGCATGGCATCGCGGGCCTCGCCGGGAAGGCGTTGATTAAGCGCATCGACGATACGGGCATGTTCATCGCAATAGTGCAGACGACGCTCGTCGGAAAATGACCGTTTCTTCATTTCGAACCACGGCCCCTGATTGCGCAGGAAGGTCAGGATATTGTTGATTTCGCGCAGCAGCTCGTTGCGCGAACAATCAAAGACCAGCTTGTGGAATTCCGTATCCCATTGTTCGAATGTCGGCATATCGGTCGCCGACGATGCCTTGAGATGGGCGGCTTCGATATCGGCAAGCTCGGCCGAGGTGGCATTGGTTGCAGCAAAAGCAGCGGCTTCGGGTTCGAGCAACAGACGGATTTCCATCATGTCGGCCGGGCTCGTGCCTTCCATCCGTGCAGCGATATCGGCAAGCGATCCCGATTTGGCCTGGGCCGTTACATAGGTCCCGCGACCGACATACCGCGCCAGAAGATTGTCCTGTTGCAGGATATCACAGGCCCGACGCACGGTATTGCGTGCCACGTCGAATTCCTTTGCCAAATCCCGTTCCGGCGGAATGCGTGTGCCATCGGGCCACTGCCCGCCCACGATCCGCTTGCGCAATTCTTTGGCAATGTCATCGGCACTGATGCCTGTCATAAAGAGATCCTTCTTCCCAACCAATTGTGATCCAATTAACAGATCACAGGCCACAGGTCCAGCCCGATTTGCCCGTTTTCAGCCATTTACCCCCTATAAAAGCCCATTTACCCCCACATTGGTTGACTTGGTTGGATTATTGGTATATCAAAATCGACGAAATTGGCTTAATTGGTATATTAATTTTGGAGATTTGGCTTGAAGATTGCAACGTTCAGGACAAATGGTGCAGTTGGCGTTGGCGAGATTCTTGAAGATCGCGGTGTCGTTGTACCGTTCGACATTCCCGCCCAGGACGCCGCCCGCGGTGTGCTTAGCCTGATTGGTCAGGACACATTGCCCGGCCGCAAAGAGCCTGTATCTCTTTCGGATGTGACCTTGCTGGCACCGGTCCCGCGCCCGGTACGCAACATTTTCTGTGTTGGCAAAAACTACATGGAACATGCGCACGAATTTTCCAAAAGCGGCTTTGATTCAAGTGCCGCAGCCGGGGCCGTGCCGAAAAACCCCATCATCTTTTCAAAAGTGCCCGAAACCGTCGTCGCACATGAAAATGATGTTCTGATCGATAGCAAGGCAAGCCAGGCTGTCGATTACGAGGCGGAGCTTGCCGTGATTATCGGCAAGGGCGGCCGGGCGATTTCGCCCGAGGATGCCTATGACCATGTGTGGGGTTACACCATCGTCAATGATGTCACCGCCCGTGACTTGCAGGGCAAATACAGCCAGTGGCTGATTGGCAAATCGCAAGACACGTTCTGTCCGATGGGACCATGGGCCGTGACCCGGGATTCACTTGATATTTCCGACACCGCAATCCGTTGTCATGTGAATGACGAATTGCGTCAGGAATCGAACACGTCGCTTCTGATCTTCGATATCCCGACCATTATCGCAACCATTTCTGCCGGTGTCACACTGATGCCCGGCGATGTGATTGCCACCGGCACCCCGGCAGGGGTCGGGATCGGCTTTGAACCACCGCGTTATCTCAAACCCGGGGACAATGTCAGCATCGAGATCGAAGGCATTGGCACCTTGCGCAACAATTTCCGCGCAATCGGGGGCTGATCAACAGTTTCGGGACGGCCACGGCCGTCCCGTTCGGCGCTTCATGCACCGGCACCGGGCTACGACAAAAACAACATAAGCCCAAAACTCTTATAAATCGGGAGGAACATATGTTTCAGAGACTGGCAAATACACTGGCCCTGACCACTTTGGGCACTTTGATTGCAACAACCGCGATTGCACAGAACAAGACCGACATTGCCTGGGGCGGGTCAAACCCCGGTGGTGTGATGTATTACATGGTCGGTGTTGCGGGCACCGAACTTGGCAAGGATTTGCCCGATGTCAACATTACCCAGGTCACGACCGGCGGTTCGACGGAAAATGCCAAACGCCTGATCAAGGGCGAGCTTGATATGGGGATCGTTTACGGATCGCATGTCTATATGTCGCTTCAGCAAACCGGCCCGTTCGCCAATGACGACAAAGGCACGATGCTGCGCGGTGTTGCGATGGCCTATGAAGGGCCGACCTATTTCGTGACCCTTGAAGGCAACGGCATCAAATCGCTTTCCGATCTTGCCGACAAGAAGGTCGCACTGGGTCCCCCCGGTTCGGGCACGGTGTTTAACTGCTCGAACATTCTGGGATCACTTGGTCTGCTTGAAGAAATCGAACCCCAGATGATGACATTTGGCGACGCCGGCCGTGCGCTTGCCAATGGTCAGATCGACGCATTCTGCCAGTCATCGGCCCCGGCGGCAGCCGTGACCGAGCTTGCCGAAACCAATGATGTTATCGTCGTGCCCTATAGCGACGAGGAACTGGGCAAGATCAACACCAAATATCCGTTCTATCATACCGGCACCATGCCAGACACGACCTATAAGGGCGTTCCGGCAACCGATATGCCCTATACCACCGTGTATTGGGTGGCCCATGAACGGGTGAATGATGATGTCATGAAGCGCATGCTGGCTGCTGCCTATGCAAAACAGGATGCACTGGCCGCAGGTCACAAAGCCTGGGCGCAGATGAAACCCGACACCAAAAACTTCCTTGGACTTGGCGCACCGATGCATCCGGGTGCCGAGGCCTATTACCGCGAAACCGGCCAATGGGCTGAATAACCTGTTGGCGTGAAATCTGCCCGGTATTGTGCCGGGCAGATCTGTTTTGTCTTGAAGTGGATTGCGGGACCAAATGACAGATACATCCTGGCTTATGCGGGTCGAGGGGGCGAAACGCACCCTGAACGGTTCTCAGGCGCTGGTTTTCAACCTTGTTGCGGCTGGCTTTGCCGGCTTTTATCTTTACACATCCGGATTTGGTCTTGTTTCGACCCAAAGCAACCGGGGCATCTATCTGATGCTGACCTCGGTTCTGGTTTTCATGCTGTTTCCGGCCACACACAAATCCCCGACCGACCGGTTCAGTCTTTTTGATATCGGGTTTGTGGTTCTGACGGTTGCGGTATTCGGTTACTGGATTGACCAGTATGTCAGTTACGCAATGTTCCGGGTTTCATCGCCCAACCAGACCGATCTGATCATGGGGTCGCTTGCGATCGTGATCCTGCTTGAAACCAGCCGCCGTGCCCTTGGCCCGGTGATTTCGCTGATTGCCATCGCCTTCTTGCTTCAGCTTTTTTACGGGCAGTATCTTCCGGGGCGTCTGTCGCATCCGGGCATGTCGATCGAGCGCATTCTTGAATTCACCTATTCAACACAGGAAGCGATTTTCGGGGTGGTGACCGCGACCTTTGCGACCTTTGTGTTTCCCTTCATGATTTTTGGCGCCTTTCTGGAACGCAGTGGTGCGGGCAAGTTCTTTATGGATCTTGGCACCGCGGTTGCCGGGCGCTGGCGCGGGGGACCGGCCAAGATTGCCGTCATGACCTCGGCACTTTTCGGATCGATTTCGGGATCCTCGGTCGCCAATGTGGTGACGACCGGGTCCTTTACCATTCCGCTGATGAAACGCACCGGGTTCAAATCCCATGATGCCGGCGCGATCGAAGCCATTGCCTCGACCGGGGGCCAGTTCATGCCGCCGGTCATGGGGGCAGGTGTGTTTATCCTCGCGACCCTGACCGAGACCAGCTATCTGACCATTGCGCTGATGAATGTCATTCCGGCATTGGTGTTCTTTATCTTTTTGCTATCGATGGTCGATCTTGAAGCCGCACGGCTTGGACTTCGGGGCATTCCACGTGAAGAAACGCCGCGTGTGCGTGATGTCATGGCAAAGGGCTGGCATTTCTTTATGCCGCTTGTGATTGTCATCGGCCTTCTGTTTGCCGGATTTTCCGCAGAATTCTGCGCCTTCTGGGGAACGGTATCGGCCGCAGTCCTTTCATGGCGGAACCGCGAAACCCGCATGGGGCCCAAAGCGATCATCCACGGCCTTATTGGCGGGGCGCAAAGCAACAGCTCGGCCGGGGCAGCGATCGGGACGCTGGGCATCATCATTGGCGGGATCGTTCTTGCCGGCCTTGGTCTTAAATTCTCGTCAGTTCTCATCGATTTTTCGGGTGGGAACCTGTTTATCGCGGTCTGCCTGGTAACGCTGGTATCGATCATTATCGGTATGGGGTCTTCGACTACCGGGTCCTATATCATCCTGTCGGTTGTGGCTGCACCGGCCCTTATTCAGCTTGGTGTTCCGACGGTTGCCGCCCATCTGGCGGTGTTTTATGCGGCATGCCTGTCAAATATCACGCCCCCGGTTTGCGTTGCGGCCTTTGCCGGGGCGGCCATCGCCAAGGCCCCGCCCATGCGCACCGGGTTCTCGGCCCTTAAATACGGGGCAACCATCGTTATCATGCCGTTCAGCTTTGCCTATGTGCCCGAACTGCTTTTGATCGGGGACTGGCCGGACATTGTTTACAGCAGTCTGCTTTACATGACCGGGGCCATCATGATGGCCATCGCCATTCAGGGCATTGCACCGATTGGTCCGCGTCTTTCGATGCCCAACCGGATATTGTTCGGCGTTTCCGCAGCCCTTCTGGTCTTTCCGGCCAATCTGTGGATCGATGTTGCCGGCATCGCGCTGATGGGTTCGGCAATCCTGATGGCGTGGTTCATGGCCACGCGGCAAAATAACCGGGCGGTCCCGCACTAAGGCCGCCCCTATCAGAACGGTGATCACATCCGGATGCTGATGGCATCCCCTTCGCGCCCAACCACGTTGATCACCATCCTGATCCACAAAACCCGTTGCCAAAGGCAGCGGGTTTTGGTGTTTGTGGACCAGCTTGTTGCACTAACATGCAAAATCGAACAATCCGTATGGGCCATTGAACCCATCACCATGATCAAACAGGGATAGAAACATGAGTAAGGTCTGGACCGTCTATTTGTCGGGTGAAATTCATAGCGACTGGCGCGAACGCATCGCCGCCGGGGTCAAGGAAGCGGGCCTTCCGGTTGAACTGGTGGCCCCGATCACCATGCATGAAGATTCCGATGATTGCGGTGTCGCCATTTTCGGAGCCGAGGAAAACAAGTTCTGGCATGACCGCAAGGGCGCACAACTTAACGCCATGCGGACCAAAACCCTGCTGTCAGGGGCCGATCTTGCGGTTATCCGCTTTGGCGAGAAATACAAGCAGTGGAACGCCGCCTTTGATGCCGGCTATGCCGCCGCACTCGGCATTCCCTATATCACCCTGCATCCCGCCGAACATGACCACGCATTGAAAGAAGTTGACGGTGCCGCCAACGGCGTTGCCCGCGAACCCGAACAGGTGGTTGCCGCACTGGCCTATATCATCCGTGGTGACATGCCGAAGGGCTAGAACCGACGAAAACGAGAACCGGTGACAACAGGACCGGGTCAGTTTTTGCACAGCGATCTTAATGCAAAGTCTGACCCGATGCCTGATCCGGGTCGCCCGGTGCTACCAGATTGCTGGTGACAAAAGCGAAATCGCTGATGGCACGGGCCACCATGATGCGGCCTTCGACCGGGGTTCCTTTTTCCTGTCGAAGGGTGCCCAGCGCGTCGGAGACGATTTCAAAGCCGCATTCTTCCATCCATTCGGCAATTGCGCGCTGATGGTGGCGGAAACGTTGGCCCGGGCCGAGATCGAACGGGAAGGCATTGCCATGTTCGAGGGTCAGGACCATCAATCCGCCCGGCTTCATCCGGGCGTGGGCCGCGCGCAGCGCCGGGGCAAGATCGCCAAGATAATTCAGAACATCCGCGGCAACCACAAGCCCGTAGCCGGATCCCAGATCGTCAGGCATATCGGTGATATCGCCCGCCACCAGCGTGCGATAGATGCCCTTGGCCCGGGCGCGGTTGATCATGCGCGGCGACAGATCGATCCCGTCAATCGCGTCATATTGACCGGCAAAAACTTCACCGACCAGACCGGTGCCACATCCAAGATCAAGAATTTCAAGCGGACGATCCAGGCTTGGCAGAAACGGTCGAACGGCCTCCGACAGAAGTTCCGGCCCGCGATAGGCCAGCCGATCGCGCAGGCTGATTTCAAAACGCGGCGCATAATCATCAAAGAGCGCGCGCACATAATCTGGCGGCAACCGGTCGCGCATTGCAGCTGCCCCAAGCAGCGTCAGGCGCACTTCGGCCCCCATACGGTCGGACGGATCAAGAACCAGATATTGACGAAATGCTTCGACGGCATTGTCGTTTTCACCGGCCCGTTCATAGATATCGCCCAGGGTAAAATGGGCCTCGTCCCATTCGGGATCGGCAGAAAGGGCCGCACGCGCAACATCAATTGCCGCGACATAATCACCCTGCGCTACCAGCGCCAGCGCAACATCAAGTCGCCGACTGGCCGACAGACGATCCTTGCTCATTTAAGTTTTGAATATCCGAAAAACGGGTTGGCAGGAACAGCCGGAACCACAACCAAAGATGCTGCTATATCTTCCGGAATCGCGATTTTGGCAAGACAGATAAATTTGTGTGTTTTCAATGCATTAATCGGAATCGCCATTTTTGTATCAGGACAAATGATCCGTTCCGCCTGTCGGGCAGCGAATCCGTGCTGTGGACTGGCCCGAATTTGACCGCTGATCGGGCCATCATCAGTCCCGGCAAGATGGGGCAAAGAGACACCGGCTCGTAAAACAGCCCACCTGTTTGAAATCTTGGAGCGATGGCCAAAGAACGCGCACTGGCGTGGGGGCGGATCGGTAAAATCCTATTTTACAGCGAATAAATGTCGATTTTGATTGATAAAATCAATTTATTATCATATTTGAATGTAAAGTCTTTTTATAACGGGAAGTCTGATGGAAAACTTTACCCCTGTCTCGGCCCTTCTGGGTGGCGGACTTATCGGTTTGGCATCGGGGCTGTATCTTTTGCTGAATGGCCGGATCGCCGGGATCAGCGGCATTGTCGGTGGTCTTTTGTCATCGTCAAAGGGCAGCACATCGGCATTTGAACGTCTGGCCTTTGTCATTGGCCTGATTGCCGGGCCGCTTGTTCTGATGACCGGTACGTCGATCGAAGCACAAAGCGTTGTCACAAGCCCACTTCCGGTGATTGTGATTGCCGGTCTTCTGGTGGGTGTCGGCACCACCATCGGCAGCGGCTGCACCAGTGGCCACGGCATTTGCGGACTGTCACGGTTTTCGTTGCGGTCGCTGGTGGCGACCCTGTCCTTTATGGCGGCCGGGTTTGTGACGGTGCTGGTCACCCGCCATCTGATCGGGGGTGCATGATGCGCATTATCGTATCGCTGATCTGTGGCACGCTGTTTGGGGCCGGGCTTTATATTTCGGGTATGATCGACCCGCAAAAGGTGCTTGGTTTCCTTGATATCTGGGCGATTGCCGATGGTGGCTGGGACCCGAGCCTTGCCTTTGTCATGGGTGGTGGCCTTGTGGTTGCCGTGCCGATTTTCCAGTTTGCCAAATCGCGGTCAGATGCGGTTTGTGGCGGCGGAATGGATCTTCCAAGCAACAAGAATGTCACGACCAAACTGATTGTCGGCGGGCTTATGTTCGGAACCGGCTGGGGTCTGGTGGGTTATTGCCCCGGTCCCGCCCTTAGCGCGCTGGCCTTTGGACAGATGGACACCATCATCTTTGTCGCCACCATGCTTGCCGGCATGGCCGGTGCCCGGGCATTGCGCCTGAACAGCTGATGCTTGATGGATAAATCCCCGTGTTAGCTCCCCGGGGATGATCTGCTGATGACGCGGCCCTCCCGCAGCGGCGTGATCGCAGACCGTGCAACCGCCCGTGCAATTTGCCGGGCGGTTTCGCATTTCCGGCGAAAATTCACCTAAATTCTCGCAGCACCGGACTTGTTTTTGGCGCTAAAATCCCATAACTGACCCTAGAGCCTGCTCTGTTTAGCCTGAGGCGATTTTGTTCGTGTTTGGCGATGTTTGGCAAAGTGGTTCAAGCTAAGCAGAACAGACCCCGGCGCCACTTTGAAGTCTATGTAAGGTTTCCACATGAAGATCGGCATTCTTGAACCCGGGTTCGCCCCGGAAGAACTTCGCGACGAGTTTAAAAGCTATCCCAAGATGTTGGAAAAACTCCTTGGCGATGTTGACCCCGGCCTTGAGTTTGAAACCTGGACCGTTCTTGAAGACGAATTCCCCGATTCCATTGCCGATGCAGATGGCTGGGTCGTCATGGGATCCAAACACGGGGTTTACGAAAACGCGCCCTGGATGATCCGCCTGCAGGACTTCCTGCGCGAAGCCGTGGGTGCCGGTCAGCCGGTATTTGGCATCTGTTTCGGGCACCAGATCCTGGCGATCGCGCTTGGCGGCAAGGTTGTCAAATCCGACAAGGGTTGGGGCGTTGGCGTCCATGCATACGACGTCGATGCCAGCAATGCAGACTGGCTGGCTGACAGCCCGTCCACCATTCGCATCAATGCGTTTCATCAGGACCAGGTGGTCGAAATTCCCGAAGGCGCAACCGTCTGGGCAAGTTCGGATTTCTGCCCCTATGCCGGTTTGCAATATGGCGCCAATGCCGCATCGATCCAGCCCCATCCGGAATTCATGCGCCCCTACGAGCAGGCCTTGCTGGAATCACGCCATGACCTGATTCCCGAAGATGTGCACAAGGCAGCAATGAAATCGCTTGAAACCCCGATCAGCAGTCCTGATTTCGCAAAATCGATTGTGAAATTCATGACCCGCCAGCGGGTGCGCAACGCCGCCTGACATCCCAACCGGTCAGACAACTGAACTTCAGTCACGGGTCGCTGTTTGATACAGCGGCCCGTTTTGTTTGGGCGGTTTTGCCGGGCCTTTGGCGTGGACAGGACGTGTCACTATTTCAGGCGGGATTACAGACATAACTTGTTTATGATTGGACTTCATACTGTCAGGGTTGTTTGGTTAAAGCCGTAAACCAAAAGACCGACACAGCATTTGCAACCAGAGTTTGGGCAACCGGCGGGACACAATGATCCAGAATTTGCGATTATATTCAGGGCTGACAATGTTCGCCTATGTCCTGACCCATCTGCTTAATCATGCCGCGGGGATTGTATCGCCCGAATTCATGGAAACGGTTGATGAATTCTCGACCGAGATCTGGCAATTCCCGCCACTTGAAATCCTGCTTTTGCTGTCGCTGATCACCCATTTCATCCTGGCGACCGGCCGCCTGACCAGCCGCCGGTCAATGCGGTTGCGCAAATCGGAATGGGCCCAGATGATCCTTGGTCTGTGTATTCCGTTTTTGCTGTTCCGTCACATTATTGCGACCCGGGTGATTGATCTGGGCTTTGATGTCGGATCACCCTATGAACGGGTGCTGCTTGATCTTGCTGTTTTCATTCCGTTTCAGGGCATCCTTCAGGCGATTACGGTCATTGTGGTCTGGACCCATGGCTGTATCGGTATTCATTTCTGGCTTCGGGTCAAACCGTTCTATCCGAAATGGCGCAACGCACTTGGCACACTTGCCATTCTGATCCCCACACTTTCGCTTGCAGGTTATGGCGCGGCCAGTGCCGAAATCATCCGCCGGGTCGAAGAAGGCGGGCGCAAATATGTTTTTGGCGTACTCGAAGCCGCCGACGTCAATCAGGCGGCCATTACATTTTATGAAAATGCCCTGATACCCTGCACGATCCTGACCATCGCGCTGGCACTGGCACCATTCGGGGTGCGCCAGATCAGACAGACCATTGACCGGGTCAAGCGCGGACCGATGTTAAGCCTGCCCAACGGACGGTCAGTGCGCGTGCCACCGGGGGCGACCGCCCTTGAGGCCCTTCGCGATGCAGGCATCCCGATGGCATCGGTTTGTGGCGGGCATGGGCGATGCACCACATGTCGGCTGCATTGCGGTTCGGGACTGGATCAGCTGGCAGCACCCGGCCAGATCGAGGCCGCCGCCCTTAAAAGCATCCAGGCGCCACGCGGCATGCGGCTGGCCTGTCAGATCCGTCCGCAAAACGATCTTGCGGTTGCGCCATTGATGCCCCCCAATGCCACCGCACGCGACGGGCGACGCCCCGGCGGCCTTTCGGGCAGTGAAAGACAGGTTGTCTGTATCTTTATCGACCTGCGCGATTCGACCAAACTTGGCGAACGCAAGATGCCCTATGACGTGTTGTTCATCCTGAACCAGTTTTTTGCCGAAATGACCGAGGCCCTGCGCAGTACGGGCGGCTATTACGCACAATTTACCGGTGACGGATTGATGGCGCTTTATGGACATGAAAGCGAGGATACCGAACAAACCATCCTTCAGGCGTTTGAAGGTGCCGCCGAAATGCTGCGCCGGATCGAGGGGCTGAACATTCATCTGGCGTCGGAATTGCCCCATCAGTTGCGCATCGGGATCGGCATCCATATGGGCAAGGCAATTGTCGGGGAAATGGGCCCGCCCGGCCGCGAAAATATCAGCGCGATCGGGGACACCATCAATACCACCGCCCGGCTTGAAGCCCAGACCAAGGGGCACGGTGTACCGCTGGTGATTTCAAAGACCCTGTTTGATCATGGCCCGATTCCCTTGCCGGAAAATGCGGTTTTGCACGAAGTGGCATTGCGCGGGAAGGATCAGTCGGTGGCCTACTATGCGCTTGATGCAATGCCCGATCTTTCACAGGTCAGGCGGTGACTCCTTTCTTTCCTGCCAAAGCAGCCTGTGGGCTTCCTGTGTATAAGTTTTGGCGGGGTTGACAGGGGATGCAATGCAGCAGGCAAGTCTTGACTATCGCGCATAAAATCACATTTATTCGAATAGATGGATACGTTCGGTGCCGAACTCGTCGGGTCGAACAAAATGGATGCCCGAAACGCCAAAAGCGTGGGGTCTGAAGATTAATCACACTCGCTCTGACTGAGGAGGTGCTGCAAATGTCACGAATTTCTATGTTTAACAGCCCGTTGCTTCTGGGGTTTGATCAGATCGAACGCGTTCTTGATCAGGTGTCAAAAACCAAGGCAGAAGGCTATCCGCCCTATAACATCGAGCAGATCGGTGAAAACAAGCTGCGCATCACGGTCGCAGTCGCCGGATTTGCCGAAGAAGATTTGTCCGTAACCACAGAAGACAACCAGCTGATCATTCGCGGCAAACATTCCGAAGATGACAGCGAGCGTGTCTACATCCATCGTGGTATCGCGTCCCGACAGTTCCAGCGGTCCTTCGTTCTTGCCGAAGGAATCGAGGTTGTCGGAGCCCATCTGGATAACGGCCTGCTTCATGTTGATTTGAACAGACCCTTGCCAGAACCGGTCGTGCGCGAGATCGCAATCGGATCAAGCAAAAAGAAAGCTGTTCCATCGCGTACCATCGACATGAATGTCGAAGACGAAGACAGCACTGCCGACGATAATAACGGCAAGGCCTAACCAAGGAGTGGTTAACATGACAGACCGCACAGCAAACCACGATACCGAAATCAGCCAGCGCGACGCGCAGGATACCGGCCTGTTGTCGAATGTTGATTTTGCGATGCTTGGCATTCACGACTTTGCCTATGTCCGGCAGGTTCCCAATGCCGAAGAAGACAGTGACGAGCTGGTCTATGGCGTCTTTACTGCCGATGGTACCCATATCGCATCATTTGAAAGCCACGCAGTGGCCAATGCGGCCATTCGCCAGCACGATATGGAACCGCGCGCGGTTCATTAAGCCCGGACCATCAGGACCGGCTACGCATATATTCCCATTTTCCGATTTGATCGGCGCCCGGACCCCCGGGTGCCGATCGTTTTGTTTGGGCCAACGCCCAAAGAGAAGGCGGGATTTACGCGGTGCAGGGCATCGTTCAAGCGGTGTAACGCTGCAAAATATCGCCAAACCGAACCCTGCTGGCTGGGAGATTCTTTTGCCGCGCGGCGTCAAGGATCTTGACCGTAGCACCGCATCGCACGGCGATCCTTTCCTTGCAGAACAGAAGAATGCGCCCAGCAAACCCGTTTCAATCTAGACGAAAACGGCTCTAGCGGATTTCAATGACTTCGCCCGGCACAGCCATCCTGACCTGTTCATTGCCCTGAATGATCTTGGCCATTTCTGCGCGGACATCGCGTTTGATGTGATAAAGCCAGAACCGCGCACCGGGCATGTCCGATGCCAGTTGCAGCACGGTTTCCAGATCACAATGCGCGGCATGTTGCGGATCATGGCGGGTCAGATAGGTTTCCTGAAACACAAGATCCGCACCGGTAAACAGGGCCGCGGTATCGGCGGTGACATTGCCATCCCCGGAATAGGCAAACCCCTTATTGGCGTAGCGCAGCAAAATGGCATGGTTCTGGACGCTGTGATCGGAACGGGCGAATTTGCAGTCAAACGGACCGATCATGTCGGTATCAAGAATCGAGTGCCAGATAATCGTAAAGGGCCAGGCCGATCCCAGTCCGGTAAATCCGAGCTCCATCAGTTTTTCAAGATGGGTGCGCAATTGCGGACTGCACAGGATATGCAGCGGTTTCGAACGACCGTCATCACGCCAGTTCAGCATGACCGGCACCAGTCCGAAAATGTGATCGGGATGCATATGGGTAAAATAGATGGCATCAATCGCATCAGGATCGGGAAACTTGCCCATCAGTTGCCCGGCAATCGTTGCGCCACAATCAATCAGCAAACGGAAATCGGCGGCGGTTACCACGACCGATGAATTTGCGAAGTTCGGGTCAAAGGCTTCGCCCACCCCCAAAACATCAATGCGCATGTAATCGCTTGTCATTGCCGTGACCGCCCCGCCTGTCTTTTCCACACAGCTTGCCAATTTCAGGCGGCTATTCTTGCGATTTTGCGCCCTGCAAAGCAAGTTGTTCCGGATTTAGCCCAATCGGCACTGGCAAATTGTCACAGAACTGCAAAGGCAGGGCACATTGGCCCTGCCTTTGATAAGATTTTGATATCAAATCGTATTTCAGTTATCGCGCCAGAACTTCGGCTGCTTCGCGGGTTTTGTATACCGAAGAAGCCACTTCGTCGCTGGTGGCACGGATCACTTCGAGATCACGGCTGAGACCTTCGACCGTGTGGGCCATATCACGCATATTGACGCTGACATTATCGGTAACGGCGGTCTGTTCGGCCACCGCTGAAGAAATGTTTGTCACATCGTTGCGCACGGTTTCGACCGATCCGCGAATGACTTCAAGCGCGTGGGCAACCTCGGCGGAAATTGACTGGATGCCGGTAATTTCCTGGGAGATATCCTCGGTCGCGCGCGCGGCCTGATTGGCAAGGTTTTTGACCTCGTTGGCGACCACGGCAAAGCCTTTGCCCGCTTCGCCGGCACGCGCACTTTCGATGGTGGCGTTCAATGCCAGCAGGTTGATCTGTCCGGCAATATTGCGAATGACTTCGACGATGCTGCCCATTTCATCGACCACACCTGTCATGCGCTGAGTCATTTCATTGGCGGTTTCGGTCTGATCAAAGGCGCGTTCGGTTTCCGACTGCGATTGCGACATGCTGCGCGAAATTTCGGAAATCGATGCTGCCATCTGTTCGGCGCTGGCGGCGACCGTTTTGGTGAGTTCCAGGGTGTTGGCAGAAACATCAACACCGTTTGCCGTGCGCTGATTAAGGTTGGCGATGTTGGTTTCAATCTCGGCAAAGTTGCCATCGATCATCTGTTTGAGGTTAAGCAGAAGTTTGGTCTGTTCGGTGATGTCGGTGGCGAACTTGATCACCTTGATCGGTTTTCCGACCGCGTCCAGAACCGGGTTGTAGCTTGCCTCGATCCAGATTTCACGACCGCCCTTGCCGACGCGCTTGAACTGGCCGGCCTGGAATTTGCCCTGATTAAGGTTCTGCCAGAAGGCCTTGTATTCGGAAGACTTCCCATAGTCGCCCTCGACAAACATCGAGTGATGCTTGCCGCGGATTTCATCCATGCTGTAGCCCATCACCGTCAGGAAGTTTTCATTGGCCTTGAGAATATGCCCCTGAAGGTCAAACTCGATCACGGCCTGGGATGCGCTGATGGCTTCGAACACGCTTTGCAAAAGGGCACGTTCGTTACGGCGTTCGGTAATGTCGCTGGCAAATTTGACGATCTTGAGGACCTTGCCCTTATCGTCAAAGATCGGGTTATAGGTCGATTCAAGCCACAGAAGCTGACCGTCCTTGCGTTTGCGCGGGAAGGCGCCGCTGGCAAATTCGCCCGCGCCAAGTTTTTTCCAGAACCCCTGATATTCGGCAGAGCGCACGATTTCTTCGGGCACGAACATGGAGTGATGCTGACCAACGATTTCTTCGAGCGAGTAGCCCATCACATTCTGGAAATTGTCGTTGGCCCACAGGATGTTTCCCTTTGCATCGAATTCAATGCGCGCCATCGAGCGACTCAGTGCTGCCGAGACCTGTTCCTCGGCCAATGCATGCTTGTTGTCACCTTTGAAGATACCGAAACCCACTTTACACGTCCTTCCGCTCTGCCCAGGCGCATGTCCTGAGCCCCTCTTGCCCGTCCGTTCAGACGGGCAATTCCATAGGCCACCACCTTCGTATAGTTTGCCTGCGCCCGAAGGGCGTTGAATGAGCTGTCGTAAACCCGGATTTCAATTGATAGAAATTAGCCCAAATCCGGGAAAATTTCCTGTCCCAGCACGCAAATGCATAACGACGGAGTTAGCCAGACTGTCACAAGTGCCACGAGAACAACTTGGATACCACACACATACGTATTTGATTATCTAAGATTTGTTGCACGTTTGTTGCGCGTTTGTATGCAGATAATGCCCCATATCGCTGTCAAAAACTCTCTGGCGTCTGATACGCACGGTTTTTACCATCAGATCAAAATGAACAACCATTCATTGCGGGAATAATTGATCAAGGAAATCATATATATACGACAGGATAGATCAACACAATTTTTTCGTAAAATGGTTTCCCGGCCGACCCGCAAGGCCCCGGATCAGGCAGGCCATTTCACGATATAGCGCGTCAGATCCGGATGGGCGTCATCTTCGGAAATCACCATTCCGCGTACCGACATGCCTGCCATAAATGTAGACTCCCGATTGCCGGTTACAAGAGGATGCCAGTCAGGCAATCCTTTTCCTTCTGACAACAGACGATAGGCACAGGTCGATGGCATCCAGTTCAGGGTATCGACATTTTCCCTGGAAAGCTGGACACAATCAGGGACATGCACGGTGCGGTTTGGGTAGTCCTTGCACTGGCAGGTTTCGCAATCGAGCAAACGACAGGCAACCGACGTGTAATAGACAAAATCGTCGTCTTCATCCTGCAACTTGTGCAAGCAGCATTTGCCACAGCCATCGCATAGGGCTTCCCATTCCTCGCGCGACATTTCGGCAAGTTTTTTGGTTTCCCAATAGGGCTGTGACGGAAATGTGCCGGAATCGTTGTCGGTCATGGGTTCTCTCATGCGGGCGGTCTTATCTATGCGTGTATGCGTGGGTATGTGCGGGACCATTGATAATACAGTTTATACAGCCCGCTGCATCCCGCGAACTCACGATATCGGCGCAAATATTCAACTCTTGGCGATCATATGGAAGAACGATCCGAATACCCGCCCGGAAACAAGACCGGCCGGACCAAGATCAGTCCCCAGCGCATTGGTCATACGGCAAAACGGAATCCCGTCTTCCGACAATGTCGTGGCATAGTGAAATTCATGACCGCGCACCGTCATTCCGGCCGGGCCGAACGGGGTCGGAATGCCGATCTTTGCTTCGCGATATCCAAGATGCAGACGTCGGGAAGCAAAGCTGGTTGCCAGTGGCAAAAGACCCAGCATTTCATGATGTGTGCCACCGGCATCAATCAGTTCGGTGCCAAGCGTCATATAGCCACCGCATTCGCCATAGATCACAACATCACGGGCCGCAGCATCGCGCATTGACGATTTGAACCGATCAGCCGCAGCAAGGGTTGCCGCATGCAGTTCCGGATAACCGCCGGGCAGATAAATCGCATCACATGCGGGGTCCGGGGCCTCGTTGGCAAGCGGGGAGAAAAAGCTGATTTCCGCCCCCGCTGCACGCCATCCATCCAGAATATGCGCATAGCAAAAGGCAAATGCCGCGTCACGGGCCACAGCAATTTTTTGGCCAAGCGGCGCGATCAGCGGTGGCGTCAGTGGCGGGGTCAGCGTTGGGGTCTGGACCGTAGTCTCGCCATGCTCACCACCATCCTGTTTCCCTGCGGCCAATGCAACAAGGGCATCAAGATCGATATCCTCGGCGATAATATCGGCAGCACGGTCAAGGAATGCGCCAAGTTCGGGATGTTCACCGGCCTGAACCAGTCCGAGATGGCGTTCGGGCAAGCTCAGATCATCGGATCTGCGCACCGCACCGATGATCGGAAGATCCGGCAGATATTTGGCACAGGCGTCCCTGATCATTTTGGCGTGGCGCGGACTGCCGACGCGATTAAGGATCACGGCGGCAACAGTGATATCCTTGCGGAAATTGGCAAATCCCGAAATCAGCGCCACCGCAGAGGCCGACTGCCCCTTTACATCAACCACCAGCACCACCGGCCAGCCGGTCTGGGCTGCAAGATCGGCGGTTGATCCATCGCCGTTGGCCGCCCCGTCAAACAGGCCCATGACTCCTTCACACATCAGAAATGATTTTCCTGCCGCATGCCCGGCGGCAAGGGAGGCGATCTGATCGGGGGTCATCGCCCAAGGGTCAAGATTGATACAGCGATCGCCACAAGCCGCCGCCTGAAAAGCCGGATCGATATAGTCCGGACCGGTTTTTGCCGCGGCAATAGATTGTCCCCGACGGGTCAGCGCGCGCAACATCGCCAGCGTCACAACCGTTTTGCCGCTGTTTGACGACGGGGCGGCAATCAGGATGCCTGGAACGGGGTCTTGCATTTGGTGGTTCTCCGGCACGGATCGGGGCCGGTCTGGGCCCCGTGATCATTGGGTAACAGGGTGGGGACAATAGTCCACCCCGCCCAGCAATCATAGCATTCCGGAAAGATCAGCCGTTCTTTTTAACCGCTTCGGTAATGCCCTTGGCCATGTCTTCGGGGGGTGTGCCGTAATTGAAGTGGCGAATGAACTGCCCGTTGCGGTCCATCAGATAGACAAAGGAAGAATGATCCATCAAATAGGCATCGGTATCTTGCGGCTCGCCTTCGGGGATGGCTTTGGCGTAATAGACCCGGAAGGTCTTGGCAGCCGCCGATGTCTGCGCCACGGTGCCGGTAAGCCCGACCATGCGTTCATGGAAATTGGGGACATAGGCCTTTATGGCCTCGACCGTGTCACGTTCGGGGTCAACGGTGAAGAAGACCGGTGTGACTTCGTTCGCAAGATCGTCCGGCATCAGATCAAGAGCATTGCCCATGACCTGCAATTCGGTCGGGCAGACATCCGGGCAATAGGTATAGCCGAAATAGATCAGCATATATTTCCCGGCGAAGTCTTTTTCCGTGACCGTCTTGCCGTCCTGATTGACAAGTTCGAACGACCCGCCGATCGATGCGGCACCCGATGACTGGGTTTCTGTACCCATCATCATCAGCCGATAGGTCAGCCCGATCCCCAGAACCAGTGCAATCGCCAGAATTGCCAGAAGCGTCTTTTTGCTCACGCGTCCTACCTCTTTTATCGTCGACCGATCCCGATTGGCCGATCTTTAAGCATTCCAAACTGTCCGGGCACTATAAATGCCCTGTTCAATCCTGCAAGGGCAGCGACTGTGGGAAAGCTCACACCCCGGTGCAAAACCATATAAAGCCGATGAATTTCGCCCCACCCACAGATGGCTGGAAATCGGGCATGCATGGTCAAACCACCGCCTGTGCCGCCAGGGCAAACAGGATCAATCCATTGACGATCATCAAGCCACGCCCGACCGGCACCATCAGGCTGCGAAAACGCCGCGCGGCATATTGCCCGACAAAGCCGGTCACAAACAGCATCGGCACCGTGCCCATCCCGAAGACCAGCATCACCACCGCCCCGTTCAATGCGACACCGGTGGCCGCAGCCAGAACAAGGGCACCATAAACCAGCCCGCAGGGAATGAAGCCCAGCATCACGCCAAGGGCATATCCGCGAAACCCGAAAGGTGCGGCAAAAAGCGGACGCAAACGGTCACCAAAAACCCGGTTCCACCATCGGCTGTCCCCCGTCGTCGGCAATAGCCCGCCCAGATGCGGTAAAAGGCCCATGATCCCGAAAATCAGGAAAAACACCCCTGCCAGCACCAGCAAGACCGGACCGATCCACCAGATGCGGGTCAATGCCGTGATGCCATCGGCGAAGAACCCGGCCAAGCCCCCCAACAGGCAATAGGTGGTCAATCGCCCGAACTGATAGGGCAGTAATGCCGCCCCGGTCAGACGATGGAATTCGGTCATCTTGTCGACCGGCAGCTGTTCCATCCGGCTGGTGACCTGTGAAATCACGAACGGCCCGCACATTCCGACACAATGGGTAACACTGCCCACCAAACCTGCGATCAGGGCAGACAAAATCACCCCGCCATCATCGCGCAGGATTTCAGCACATTGTGCCCAGCCGCTTTCAAGGATGCGGATCAATACCTGTTGTTCGTCCATGATCCATCCGGGTCAAATCGATTGGCGCGATTGTGACAAGCACGGGGCTTACGGACAACGATATATATCAATCCATTGGAACGGATTTAATCTGTGCCTTACCCCTGATCCTTAAGCGGATCGGACGGGGTCGAGATCAGTTCAAGCACCTGTTCAAACGGGACATTGCGCACCGATTTGACATCATCCTGGGGCGATAGCCAGTTCAGACGATCACGCAATCCGACCACCTTGCCAAGAATACAGACTGCCGGCGGTTCAACGCCGGCACGTTCGACATCGTCGGCGGCCTTTTCAAGGGTGGTGATCAAAATGCCCTGATCGGGTGTGGTTGCCTGATTGATCACAGCCAGCGGTTCATCCCCGGACCGGCCGTTGGTCATCAGTTCGGCAGAAATCCGGCGCAGATGTTTCATCGCCATATACATCACCAGCACCGGCGCACCCTTGGCCAGCGCCGCCCAATTGATATTGTCCGGCACATCGCCGCTTGATCCGTGGCCGGTGACAAAGGTGACCGACGAATTGCAGTCGCGATGGGTGGTCGGAATACCGGCATAGGCCGCCCCGGCGATCCCGGCAGTAATGCCGGGCACCACACGGAAAGGCACATTGTGATCCACAAGGGTCATGCCTTCTTCGCCGCCACGGCCAAACACGAACGGATCGCCACCCTTAAGACGCAGGACACGCAACCCCTGTTTGGCCAGTTCGACCAGTTGCAATGAAATATCGGTCTGTTTTGAGGACGGACGACCGCCGCGCTTGCCGGCATAGATGCGTTTGGCATCAGCCCGCAAAAGATTGAGAATCCGTTCATCAACCAGGGCATCATACACAACGACAT
This sequence comes from Thalassospira sp. CH_XMU1420-2, assembly GCF_037029325.1. Taxonomy (NCBI): domain Bacteria; kingdom Pseudomonadati; phylum Pseudomonadota; class Alphaproteobacteria; order Rhodospirillales; family Thalassospiraceae; genus Thalassospira; species Thalassospira sp. CH_XMU1420-2. The sequence continues at coordinate 112,644 of NZ_JAYMEG010000004.1, read as the reverse complement.
CGGCCTGTTGCATGGCGTTAACCGCATGAAGCGTCAGCAAGCCCGGATCCCCCGGACCCGCACCAACCAGCCATACCCAACCCGGTTCAAATACCGGAAAATCAAGACCAAGAGCCGTCATTATATCATACTTCTGTGCATTGGAATCTGGCCCATCTGTGCAGGACCACTTTGAGAGAATATGTTAAACAGCAATCAAACGATACGTCCAACTTATTTCCGTAATTTTGTCGTATTAATTTTTAAACAACATTAATAATAATGTTTAATTGAATATCCCGTTGCGGCATTGCCCGCACCGATCCATACCGGGATCAGTAGTGAGATTGACAGGAAAAATCAACGTATGGCCAGAAAACCGGACGGACCGCTGCGCAAGGGATGGACAACGGGGGCCTGTGCCACCGCTGCGACCCGTGCTGCGTGGCAGGCTTTGCTGTCCGGGGATTTTCCCGATCCGGTGACCATTACCCTGCCGCGCGGGGAAACGCCGTCCTTTGCACTGGTCAAGGCCGAACGCGGAACGGGCTGGGCGCGGGCCAGCGTGATCAAGGATGCCGGGGACGATCCGGATGTGACCCATGGCGCGGAAATCATCGCAACCGTCCGCCATGGCACACCAGGAAGCGGCATTACATTTCACGCCGGGGACGGGGTTGGCACCGTTACCAAACCGGGTTTACCATTGCCGCCCGGCGAAGCTGCAATCAATCCCAAACCGCGCGAAATGATGATCGGTCAGATCACCGAACTGTGTGAAACGTTCGGGGCTGCCGGTGATGTTGAAATCGAAATTTCGATCCCGGGGGGCAAGGAAATTGCCACCAAAACCTGGAATGGCCGGTTGGGCATTGTCGGTGGTTTGTCGGTTCTTGGCACCACGGGGATCGTGATCCCGTTCAGTTGTTCGGCGTGGATTCATTCCATTCATCGTGGGATCGATGTGGCCCGTGCCACCGGGCGCATCCATGTTGCCGGGGCGACCGGCAAAACATCGGAAGCCGCCATTCGCACATTTTACGATCTTCCCGAAGAAGCCATTCTTGATATGGGCGACTTTGTCGGCGGGATGTTGAAATATCTGCGCAAGAACCCGGTCGCGTTCATCAGCATCGCCGGCGGCTTTGCCAAGCTGGTCAAACTGGCGCAAGGCCATCTTGACCTTCATAGCAGCCGGTCCCAGGTCGACTTTGCCAAGCTTGCAGGGACGGTCGGGCTTGCCGGGGGGGACGGTGACCTTCAGGAACAGGTGAAAACTGCCAATACGGCCAAACAGGTGCTGGAACTTTGTCAGGCGGCAAACGTTAATATTGCCAGGACCATTGCGCGTCTGGCCTGTGAGTCCGCGCGCGCCACCCTTGATGGCGCCGGCGCGGTCGAAATTGTCGTTACCGATCGCGACGGGATGATTATTGCCCGTCAGGGGATTGGTGACTTTGACCAGTTCAGGCCCAAAATAACCAACTGATCCATCCCGTGGACCGATCAAAAGAGAATAAGGTACTTGCCCATGTCGCTTTCCCGCCCTGCCAAACGCCCGAAACATATCCTTATTTTTGGGGGCACCGGGGACGCCAACCGCATTGCCGAAGACCTGATGCATGAATTCGGGCGTGACATCCGGTTGCAGCTTTCGCTGGCCGGACGCACCAGCGCGCCAAGCCTTCCGGACGGTGTACCGGTACGGATTGGCGGATTTGGCGGGCCCGAAGGCATCATTTCCTATATCAGAAGTGAACAGATCGATCTGGTGATCGATGCAACCCACCCCTATGCCATCGAAATTTCCGGCAATGTCGCCCAGGCCTGTCAGGCGGTTGCCATGCCCTGCATTCAATATTACCGGCCGGGTTGGAAAAAAACCGATCGCGACAACTGGATCGAGGTCCGCTCGATCGAGGAAGCGGCACGTATTCTTCCCCAACACGGGACACGCGCGCTGATTGCCTGTGGGGCCAAAAACCTGCATGCGTTCGAAGGACTTGAAAAAACGTGGCTTCTGGTGCGCACCGTTGATGCACCGCGCGATCCGTTCGATCTGGCCTATGGGGAATGGCTGTTCGCCCGTGGCCCGTTCAGTATTGAAAGTGAAACCGAACTTCTTGAACGTCACGATATTGATGTGATCGTTTGCAAAAACAGCGGCGGCGACGCGACCTTTGCCAAGATCGAGGCCGCCCGCAATCTCGGTTTACCGGTCATCATGATTGAACGACCGGGTGCCGAACCGGTAACGCAAGCAACAAGTCGCGAAATTATACTCGAGAGCGTCCAAAAGTTTCTCGATAAATAATAATTTCGCAATATTGCAACGCAAACACTGCTGGACCATTAGTGACTTTGATTCAATAATGCCCGAAAGACGGCAACAAGCCGTCAGGGGCCGAATTCCGACTTAAAACGGGTTCTGACCTCGTATAACCAGAACAATCCATAGAGTGGGAATATCATGACCGGCAAAGTTGGTTTGCGCGGTAGGTTAATGGCGGCGATTGTCCCCATTGCCTTACTTGCTGTTTGTGCCGCCGCACTGGCGGTTTTTTCTTTTCGAATGACGGAATCCCAGCAGCGGATCGTCACAGCCCAGGCAATTCCCGCACTTGTCAGCGGACAGGAACTTTATGTCAGCAGTGACGCGATCATCCAGATTGCCCGCGCGGTCGCCAGCGCAACCAACCTGGACGAGGTCGCCGCTGCCACCGCGACACTTGATGCAGTTGAAAACCAGATGAATGATCGCATTGCGGGTCTGGCCGCACTTGGCGTTGATGGCGCGATCCTTCAGCAGTTTTCCGAACAGACCGGGCATATGATCGTCAATATCCGTCGCCTTGAAGAAACCATGGGAACGGTATTTGCCAATCGCGACGAATTGAACGCGCTGCTCGACGAAGTCATTCGTGCGGCAAACGCCATTGAAGTCAGTTCGCGTGAATTGTCGACCAATGCGAATATGGCCCTGACCAACAATGCGGGCGAACTTTACAGCCTGGTTGGCAAGGAAGACAAAGAAGGCGAAATTTTCGACCTTCTTGATCAGTTGATTGATGAAGATGCCCTGACCGCACAAAGCATGTCCGAATTAAGGGCATTGGCGCTCAAAATCCCGGATCTGGCACGTATTGCAAGTTCGGCAACCGATATTGACGGGCTTGACCGGGTCAAGTTCTGGTCCAATCCGATCATCACCCAGATGTCGGCCAGTATTGCCGAAATTCCGGTCGAGGACCTTAAGACCAAGTCGGAAGAAAGTTTTGAAATTCTGGCCGCCGGTCTTGATCCCAATGGGGATACCAACCTGTTTGCATTGCGCCAACGCGCCCTTGAGCAACAGGTTACCCTGAACGATTTGCTGGCAGAAACCACAACGATTGCCAATGGCATCGGACAGACAGCCGACGAACTTCTGGCTGAAATGCGCACCAAGATCGATGTCGCCAATGCCGATGTCAGCAAAACCATCACGGTTGCTGAAACCGTCATGTTGGCAGTTGCCGCAGCGGCAATCATTATTTCGATCCTGATTGTCTGGCTGTATGTGCAGCGCAACCTTCTGGCACGCCTGATTGGTCTGAACAGGGCGATGGACCGTCTGACCAATGGCGATCTGCGCACCCCGGTTGCCGACAAGGGCAGCGATGAAATTGCCGCCATGGCGCGCGCGGTTGAAACCTTCCGCGAAAACGCGCTTGAGGCCGAAGAACTGCGGGCCCAGAACAAGGCCAACGAAGAACGCGCCGAACAGAAACGCCGCGCGGCACTTCTGGAAATGGCCGACGGGTTTGAAAGTTCGGTCAATGGCCTTGTCACCGATCTGCTGAGCCAGATCACTGAGATGCGCAACGCGGTTGACCATATGGCATCGAATGCCGGTGAAAACGTTGCGCGGGCTACGGACGTCAGCAGCGCATCACACAATGCGTCGGCAAATGTCAGTTCGGTCTCGTCCGCGACCGAGGAACTGTCTGCGTCGATCGCCGAAATCGAACGTCAGGTCAGCAAGGCCGAAGAAGTTTCACGTTCCGCCGTTGAAGAAGCCCGTCGTTCGGATGTTACCGTGCGCCAGCTCTCGGACACGGCTGAAAAAATCGGCGAGGTGATTGACCTGATCAATACCATCGCCGATCAGACCAACCTTCTGGCCCTTAACGCAACGATTGAGGCCGCCCGTGCCGGTGATGCCGGCAAAGGCTTTGCTGTTGTCGCCAATGAGGTCAAAAACCTTGCGACCCAGACCCAGCGTGCGACCGAGGATATCAGCCGTCAGATCGATGAAATGCGCACGGTTAGCGCATCCGCCGTCGAGATGATTTCTGCCATTGCCGACACCATTGGCGAGGTCGATGCGATTTCAAGTTCGATCGCAGCTGCCATGCGCCAGCAGGGATCGGCCACCGCCGAGATCGCCAACGGTTCCGAAGAAGCCGCACGCGGCGTGCGTGATGTTTCCGAAAACATGACCGAAGTCTCGCGCTCGGCCGAAGCCGTCCAGAACCTGTCGGGGAATGCACGCAGCACAGCCGAAGAACTTCTGACCAAGGCCCAGCGCCTTCAGGACGAAGCAAACGGCTTTGTCGCCCGCGTTCGCGCCGGCTAGTCCGTTCTGCCCCGATACCGGGTTTCGATCCGATGAAACAAATAAAACCCCGCCAGATTTCTGGCGGGGTTTTCGATTATTGATCCGGTTTTGATCCGGGTCTGTCATCATCATGCGGTGCCGGGTCGCTGATCCCGGATCCTGCGTCGACGCTGCGTCTTAGACGAAGCGGCGGAATTCGCCGGATTTGCGCGGCGGACAGAACCGTTTCAGATAGGACGGTGCCACGGCCTCAAGACTGTTGGGGGTAATTCCCAGTTCGGCAAAGCCGGCCGCACCTTCGGAGACGACATTATCAACCTTGAGCAACCGGACCTGATCAGGGGTGATCGGCGGGACTGGCAGGAATTGAAGGAAGAATGCCTTGATCGATGCCAGCCAGAACGGCACGGGCATCAGGATCGCGCGCTGACGGGTGATGCGCAACATGTCGCGCAGAAGACCCATAAAGGAATAGGTTTCCGGCCCGCCCAGTTCAAAGGTCTTGCCTGCAAGGCCTGCATCGCAAACAGCAGCAACAAAGGCATCCGCCACATCGCCAACGTAAACCGGCTGGAATTTCGGACCACCATCACCAAGAATATCGACCTTGCCTTCGCCAAGGTCGACCTTGGGCAGGCCCGGCGCACCGATCACCGGCAGAACCGGCGAGAACCGCGCCATGGTCGCGAATTTGTTCAGGAAATTGTCATTCGGGCCAAAGATCACCGACGGACGGAAGATCACGGCAGTCGGGAAAACTTCGCGCACCGCATTTTCGCCAGCCAGCTTCGAGGTCGCGTAATTGGCCGAGCTGTTCTTATCAACGCCCAGGGCCGACATATGCACAAAGGTTTTAACGCCGCATGCCTTGGCTTCTTCGGCAATACGTTTGGCCGCCTTGACGTGAATGTTCAGGAAGTTGCTGCTGCCGCGTTCATAAAGAATGCCCAAAAGGTTGATCACGGCTTCTGATCCGTCAATCGCACCCTTGATGCTGTCTTCGTTGCGGACATCGCAATGAACAGGAACGACTTGCCCCAGATAGCCCATCGGTTTGAGCTTTTTGACCCGCTCGAAACTTCTGGTCGGAACACGAACGATAAAGTCACGTTCAAGCAGACGTTTGACGATATGACGTCCAACAAATCCGGTGCCGCCAAAGACGGTTACGATACGACGTTCCATGCTTGCTCTCTCCTTGCCGGTGACACCAGGTCCGGGATTTTCAGGGACTTGCGGGTGCCAACTGCCGTGACGACCGGTTCAGCAGACCGGCCCGATCCGAATACGATCCTGTGGACAATCATATGGTGCCCATCGCGAAGACGATATGATTGTCCGCAGGCACTTGGGTTATATACGACCCTTAATCCGCGTCAACAATGCGGTTTTGTTAAACAATTTCCTGCTCGGCGTCGATTTTGGCCAATATTCCGTCCAAAAGAGCCATCAGACCCGCCCGGTAATCCCGATAGCGCAGCGTAACCCCCAATTCGTCCTTGATCCGTGCATTGCAGACACGTTTGTTATCTTCATAAAAGCTTGCGGCCATCGGGCTGAGCTTTGCGGTGGCAAAGTCTTCTTCGGTCGGGGGATCCACGCCAAGCAACCCGCAAGCATAGGCAATCACATCCTGTGGCGGGGCGGCATCATCATCGCACACATTGTAAACAGCGCCACAATCGGGCTTTCTGATTGATGCCAGAACCGTCTGGGCGATGTCTTCGACATGGATGCGTGAAAAGACCTGACCGGGTTTGACGATCCGGCGTGCGCGGCCCGATCGCACTGTTTCAAGTGCATTGCGCCCCGGTCCGTATATCCCCGCCAGCCGGAAACTGTGCACACAAAGACCGTGCCGACGCCCCAGATCAAACCATGCCTTTTCCGCAGCAACCCGGCGGCGGCCGCGCTTGCCACTTGGCAAAAGGTCGTCTTCTTCGGTGACTTCGCCGCCGTTGCGATCGCCATAAACGCCGGTGGTCGACAAATAGCCGATCCATGTGCCTTCGGGCAGGGCCGCAAGATCGGCGCCATGATGACGGATCACCGGGTCACCATCCCCGCCGGGCGGGGCCGAAACCAGAACATGCGTAACACCGTCCAGTGCCGATCTGATATCGTCAACGGGCTGATCATCCCCAAAAACAAATGGCTCGATCCCCTGGGTTGCAAGCAATCTTGCCTTATCGGCACTGCGCGTGGTTCCGGCAATTTTCCAGCCATCTTCGCGCAATTGATCCGCCACAAGACGTGCGGAAAAACCCAGTCCGAAACAAAACAGCTTATTGGTCATCAAGGCACCTGTATTTGATGGGTGATCGTCCCTGTGCGCACAGTAGCGATGCCAGGCCTGCTGTTCAAAACCTTTTGCCGTGATGTTTCGGGGCCTTGTGCCACAAACCATTTACAAGACAATCATTATCTTGCCGTTTTCATCATGTTTGTTGGCGAGATGGGCATTCGGGCATGGTGGATCATTACCATCGTGCCTATGCTGTTATCGACCCGATCCTGCCAGAAACGGAGCTTTTGACGCCATGTCACATTTTCGCGGCCTTTCGACCCTTTCGCGCGCCACCGGCACGCTTTTCCTGGCGGGTTTCGTCAGCATCTGGGCGGCCCCGAACCTGTATGCACAGTCTGGCAGCGGATCAGATACCAACGGAACATTGTCGCTTGAGGAAAAGCAGCAATATCAGGACTGCATCAAGCTGGCCCAGCTTAAGCCCGAAGACGGATTTGAAAGTGCTATTGCCTGGCGCGACATGGGTGGCGGAGAACCGGCGCGCCATTGCGTTGCCGTGGCACTGATATCACTTGGCAAATATGAAGAAGCCGCAACCCGGCTTGATGCATTGGCCAAGGACAGCACCGCAGACCCCGGTGTTGTTGCCGGCATGCTGGCCCAGGCCGGTCAGGCCTGGATGATGGCAAACAATCTTGAATTTGCCTGGCGTGATCAGAGCCGCGCACTCGAACTTGTGCCCAATAACCCGCAATTGTGGGTCGATCGCGCGATGGCGCTTGGCCTTGCCGGGCAGTATTGGGATGCGATCGACGATCTGAACAAGTCGCTTGATCTTGATCCCAATCAGGCAGATGTCCTGATCTATCGGGCGTCGGCATGGCGAATGCTTGAAAGCTATGACCTTGCCATGACCGATGTTGAAAATGCGCTGGTGATTGAACCGAACAACGTTCAGGCCTTGTTTGAACGCGGAAAACTGTACCAGATCGCCGGGAAAAATGACCTGGCGCGACGCGACTGGCTAAATGTCATAGAAAATTCAAACGGAACCCCTGTCGCAGATGCGGCAAAAGCGAATATAGAAAAGATGGATGTTCGTACCGGTTCAGATTAAATGCATCATGCTCCGGGTTTGCCGAAACCAGCATCCTTTGTATATGTCTGGTGATCAGTGATCCCGGATTTGACCGGACACCATTTTGGGGGACGAAATGCGTCGCACGTTTGCCGTGACTGCCATGGCCGCATCTATTGCACTTGTTTCTGTTGTTTCAGCGGCACAGGCACGTGATCAGGTTCGTATTGTCGGGTCTTCGACAATTTTTCCGCTGACCACCAAGGTCGCAGAACATTTTGCCAGAACAACCGGCGAACCGGCCCCGGTGGTCGAAAGCACCGGTTCAGGCGGCGGCTTCAAACTGTTCTGTGGCGGTGTTGGCGAACAATATCCCGATATCGTTGATGCATCGCGTCCGATTTCCGGGTCCGAAACCGCGATTTGTGCGGCCAATTCGGTCCGCAAGATCAGTGAAATCAAGATCGGCTATGACGGTATTGTCTTGCTGGGATCGCGTGAAGCCCCGACCATGTCGCTTACCGCCCGCCAGCTTTATCTGGCACTGGCACGAACCATTCCGGTCAATGGCGCAAGCGTTCCCAACCCGAATGTCAAATGGTCCGATGTCGATCCGTCGCTTCCCGATCTGAAAATCCGGGTTTATGGCCCGCCGCCGACATCGGGCACCCGTGACCTGATGGGGCAGCTTCTGCTTGATAAGGGTTGTTCGACCTTTGCCGATATCGCAAGTCTTGAATCGTCCGACCCCGACAGCTTCCGTTTGTTGTGCCGGACCATCCGCGAAGACGGTGCCTATATCGAAGCCGGGGAAAATGACCGCCTTGTGATCAGCAAGCTTGAAAAGGATCCGACATCCTATGGGGTGATGGGCTTTAACAATCTTGAGCGTAACCGTGAAAAGCTTCGCGGCATTACCATCAACGGCATTGAACCGGATTATGAAACCATCCTTGATGGCAGCTATCCGGGGTCCCGCGCGCTTTATCTTTACGTCAAGGATGACCACGAACAGCTTGTGCGGTCATTGGGGGCGTTCGTATCGACCTATGTGTCCGAGGCCGTCATTGGCGAGGACGGGCTTCTGGTTGAAAACGGTCTGGTACCGCTGACCGAAGAAGAACGTCAGGAAACCCTGGCCACATCGAAGAAATTTGCGGCCCACTAAGCGCCGAATTTATCCAAGCATCAAAACGGCCGGGCATCAGTCCGGCCGTTTTGCCATCCAGACCTGATTGCTGGCATATCGCGGCGGACTGCCGTTGAAATCAGAAAATTCCGTTATCGAAACAAAACCCGAAAGTTCCAGCATCAGTCGCATTTCACTGCGTGTAATCCAGCGCAGATGATGCCAGGCCTCTTCGCGGCGCCGCACATCACCGTCAGGACCGATTTCCTCAAACCGCCAATGTTCGCTGAACCGCTGGGTCAGGGGGTCATTGGTGCGTTCCATCGCAGTGATCCGCAATCGGCTGTCCGGCCTGCCAACACCATCAGGCATCGGAAAGACCGGCAGTTCGACAAAATCCGGATCACCTTCGGGCAGGCAATAGCGCAAATCCGGATCCATCAGATCAAGAGCAAGTGCCCCGCCAGGTTTGAGATGGGCAAAGGCACGGTCTAGGGCACGTCTTTGATCGGTGATATCGGTGACTTCCTGAAGCCCGCGAAACGGGATGATAACAAGATCAAAAACCCGGCCCAGATCAAAGTCGCACATATTGCCAGGATGCCAGTCAATATCGGGATAGTTCGCGCGTGCCTGATCAAGCATCGCCGGCGACAGATCAAGCCCGGTTACCGCAATCCCGAGACGCGCAATCGCGGCACTGATACGCCCGGTACCACAGCCCAGTTCAAGAACGCCATACCCGGTCGCAAGGCTTTTTGCAAGACGGGTATAGAATGGAACGGGATCATCAAAAAACTTGCGATCAAGATCAGCACGAAGATCGTAACTTGCCGTATTCAGGCTTCCCGCAGGGTAGAATTCATCTGAATTGGATGAATTCGTCATTCAAAATCCAGTTCGGCATAGTGACTGGATGGTGGGAAACTTGCCTGTCGGTCGGCAAGAATGTCGCGCATGGACGGGCGGCTTTTGATCCGCATGTACCAGTCCTTGGCACGCGGATGTTTGGACCAGTTGATATCGCCCATATAGTCGATCACCGACACCTGTGCCGCGGCCGCCAGATCAGCCATGGTCAGGTGATCCCCGGCAAGCCAGTTCCGGCGTTCAAACAACCAGCCGATATAATCAAGATGATAGGCCGCATTGGTGCGCCCGGCGCGCAGGACCTTGGTATCGGGAGTGCCGGTTGAAAAGAACCGCTTAAGCAGCTTCTCACCAAGCAGATGGTCGGTGACCTCACGGTTGAACTTGCCGTCAAACCACGCAACAAGACGGCGGATTTCCGCACGTTCCTTGGGATTTGATCCAAACAGTCTGGGTTCTTCGTCAGAAATCTCGTCGAGATATTCGCAAATCACGGTCGAGTCACACAGAACGGTGCCGTCTTCGTCCTCAAGCACGGGTACTTCGCCGGCCGGATTGAGCAACAGGAATTCGTCGCGCCGTTCCCATACCGGTTCGGCTTTCAGTTCGAATTCTAGTTTTTTCTCGGCAAGGACCAGGCGCACTTTGCGCGAAAATGGTGAGAGCCAAAAATGATATAACTGACGCATAGACGTGAAGATACCCGACCAAGGATGAACGTTTTGCAAAGACCCGCCAGCACTGTGAGGGCATCGGCAATACGGCAATTCATAAAGTTCATTTCAGAACCGGAATTGCGAAATCTGTCAAACCACGCAACAGGGCGGAAGTAAAGGCCTTCCACGCAATTGTTGTGTGATTTTCACCCTTTTGCCAAACAGCACGGATCGAAAGTCCGACAAACGGCTATTTGGTCCGGCTTCTGGCCAATTCAAGCAGGCCATCAAGGTCGAGACAGGCTTCGAGATGATCGGCCAATTCATCAAGAGCAGCATCGACTCCGGCTTCGAAATCATGCAAGGCGACACGATCATTCCCGCCAAGCGATGCCAGAAGGTTCTGACGAAAGGCGTCACTACCAAAAAGGCCGTGTAAATAGCACCCCATCACGCGCCCGTTCGTGCTGATTGCGCCATCGGGTTCGGCAATCCCGGCCAGCGCCAGCCAGCCCCGTGCCCGATCGGGGCCATCGGTTCGGCCCATATGGATTTCATAGCCGTTCACCGCGACATCGGCAGAAAACAGCGCCCCGGATGACGGGGCATGGGACATGACGGTCAGCCCGTCAGTCTTGCGCAAGGTCTTGTCACCAGCCATGACGGTTTCAACATCAAGCAATCCCAGACCGGTTTCACTGCCCGGTTCGCCTTCGACACCGTCGGGGTCATGAACCATGCGTCCCAGCATCTGATAGCCGCCACAAATGCCGATAACCGCCCCGCCGCGCCGGTGGTGGGCCAGAATGTCGATATCCCAGCCCTGTTCCTTTAAAAAACGCAGATCGGCCATGGTCGATTTTGACCCGGGCAGCAGCACCAGATCGCAATCAGCCGGGATCACCTGACCCGGTTTGATCACCAGAAGTTCGACATCTGCCTCGGCAGCAAGCGGATCAAGATCGTCAAAATTGGCGATGCGCGGCAAATGCGGCACGGCAATGCGGATCTCAGGACCAGACACACCATCTTGCTTACGTTGATATTTCCCGGCCTTTTCAAGCGCCACGCCATCTTCGGCGGGCAATTTATGGGCACCGGGCCAGTACGTTGCGATACCGTAACTTTTTAAGCCGCAGGTCTGTTCAATGATGTCGGTTGCCGATGCAAACAGTGACACATCACCGCGAAACTTGTTGATGACATAGCCACACAGCCATTCGCGATCACTATCAGACAGCAGGGCGTGGGTCCCGACGATCGATGCAATCACCCCGCCGCGATCAATGTCGCCAACCAGAATAACCGGCACACCGGCGGCCTCGGCAAAGCCCATATTGGCGATATCGGATGCCCGCAGATTGACCTCGGCCGGGGATCCGGCACCTTCGACCAGAACAAGATCGGCATCATTTGCCATGATCTCGAAACTTTCGATCACCCTTGGCAGAAGGTCGCGTTTAAGGCGGTAATAGTCGCGGGCCTTGGCACTGGTCAGCACTTTGCCCTGCACCACGACTTGGGCGCCAATATCGCTTTGTGGTTTGAGCAAAACCGGGTTCATATGCACCGTGGTCGGCACACCGGCGGCCCGGGCCTGAAGCGCCTGCGCACGGCCGATTTCCCCGCCATCGTCGGTGACCGCAGCATTGTTGGACATGTTTTGCGGTTTGAACGGACGCACGCGAAGCCCGCGACGTGCAAAAGCACGGCACAATCCGGCCACCAGCATTGATTTGCCGACATCCGATCCGGTCCCCTGAAGCATCAAAGCAGGAACAGATTGCGCGTTCATTCCGGTTTCAAAACTTTCATCATTGCCGTTTGAAACGACAGATCATCACAATGCGGATCAGAATTCGACACCGATCTGCGCCTTGATCCCCTGTTCGCGGAACGGATGTTTGATCATGGTCATTTCAGTTACCAGATCGGCTGCTTCGATCAGGGTATCTGGTGCATTGCGCCCGGTCAGGACAATATGCTGATCGGGCAGTTTGTTTGACAGCGCATCAAGCACATCGTCAAGCGGCAGGAAGTCGTAGCGCAGGACGATATTGATCTCGTCAAGAATGACCATGGAAAAGCTTGGATCACGCAGCATTTCCAATGCCTTGTTCCAGGCTTCACGCGCCAGTGCCACATCCTGCGCCCGGTTCTGGGTTTCCCAGGTAAAGCCGGCCCCCATAGCGTGGAATTCACAAAGATCGGGGAATTTTTTCAAAAGCTTTGCCTCGCCGGTTTCCCAGCCGCCTTTGATGAACTGTACCACGCCGACCTTCATATCATGACCGACACAGCGCATCGCCATACCAAAGGCCGAGGATGATTTCCCCTTGCCCTTGCCGGTATGGACAATGATCAGTCCTTTTTTGTCGATCTTCTGGGCCATCATCTTGTCGCGCGCGGCCTTGATTTTCTTCATTTTTTCATCGTGGCGCGCGTTGATATCGACGTCAGGCTGGCTTTTATCGGTCATGGTTTCTTCCCTTTGATATGCGTCCCCACAATGCGGCGAAAGCGCATCTTTGATCAAGGGCAGTTTTGCGGGGTTTGATCAAGTTCAAGACTTGCAATCACACCCTGAAAGCCATGGTTGCGGGCTGCCGGACAAAACCGGGCGGCATTGGCGCCTTCTTCGCGATATTCCACGGCAAAGACCGGTTTGCCATACGCAATATAGGGATCAAACGCATCCATGAAGCCCAACCGAAAGGCTGATTCAAGGATGGCAAAATCCATCAGATCAACCAGATCACCGACCAGTTCGGGGGCATTTTTCTGTCCGATAGCAAGACCGCGCTGATGGGCAAGATCAATCAGCCACCGGATATAACGCAGCTGATCGGTTCGTTTCAGGTCAAACCCGGTTGCCTTGTTGGAAAGATCGGCCTCGTAACCGTCAATATTATCGGGTTCAACACCAAGAAACCCCTTGTCCCGGCACAGATCAAATCGCGCGGTCATGACATTGGCAAAATGTTCAAACCGGGCGATATCAAGCCAGTATTCCCCGTCCCATCCCCAATAAGCATTGCCGATCACATGTTTGGGAAAATCGACGTAATCATCGCGCCAGTCTTCAAGCGCACCAACATTGATATAACAGATCGGAAAAAGCCCGGCTTCCCGCCAATCGCGTATTTGTGCTGCGGTGACTTCATAAAGATCTGCACCGATGATTTTTGAAGCAGTGACATCATCGGCAATGTCGCCCTGCAATTGCCAGTGAAATGGCCCGAACGGGACAGCAGACCAGCTGTTCTTTTGGGTTGCAACCGCATCAGATGCCATCGGCCCGATACCAGCCACCAGCAATCCCGAAAGCCAAATGCCCAGGGTAAAGATTTTCAGGCCAAACATTTTATGTGCGCGCGTCATCCGGTGCCCCGTTGTGTCAGGCGCACTTTGCCCGCCAATGGCCGGGATGACAACATCACAGCACATCGAACAGGATGATCATTGGAAGAATATCTGATGACCCACCACAAGCCCCGACACAAGAAAAGTGCGGCCCGATGACCGCACTTTTCCGCTGCCTTTGGCAGCTTCCCCCACCCACGAGACGGCTTTGCCATCCAGGGCAATGTCGAAACCCCGAAAATGTCAACACATGGTGCCCTGATTGGGGGACAGGCCAAGGTCACCAGTTACCAGATCGGCCCATTTGTCGGGCTCGCGCATATCGATATTGCGCAATTCCGGGCGGCGCATCCGGGCCTTGTTAAACAGTTGAAGCCGATCACCGGGGGACATGCGTTTCAGCCGCATCAGTGCCTTGCGCACGGTTTCATTTTGCAGCGAAACCGGGGTCTGGAAGCTGTGTTCAACCACTTCAAGACGGCGTTCAAGCCAGTCGCGACTGATGACGACTTCTTCGATCAGGGATTTGAATTCGCGGACCACCGGGAAATGGTCAAGCGCGATATGGGCAACTGAAATCGCGGTGCGCCAGACCTGACGTTCCACGCCCTGCAAATAGCGCCAATAGATTTTAACCTTGGCATCAATTTCAAAGCGGGTCTGGTCGGGACCGGGCAAATGATGGGCAAGCTCGGTCATGCCATCATGGAATTCCTCGAAGCTGACAGGGCGATGTTGCCCGTTAAAGCGTTCGCGGACATCCAGCACGGCGCGAATGGCCCCGCGGGCGGGACGATACCGGCCCTGACCGTGCAAATCTTCGCGCAGCCAGTCGGGCATATCGCAATCAGCAAGCAGGAAGTCGATAATATCTGCATGCCCTTTGTGGGCAGGCAAGGGAGTTTGCAAATAGTCAGGCAAACGAACGTTTGTCTTGTTCTCCATCGCGGCCTCCTATCCTTGTGATCACCCTGCTTCCCGGCAGGTGATCCAACAGGGGTGCCCCGTCCCTCACAACTTATTAACAGTTGGTTAATTGAGATATGGTGCGAAAACGAAACGTTTCAACTGCCCGTCTTGTTCCGGTGGTAAAATTCTTGTGAATCAAAGGACAGGGCAAGAAGTGCGTCACGCCCGATCAAGAAGGTCGGATGAAACGCTGTTGCGGCGCGGCTGCCAAAGCCCGCGTTCAATTGCCTCGCGCAGGCGATCGCGAATATCACGCAGGGCATCGGGGTTATGGGCTTCGATAAAATCGCGAACCTTGGGATCATCAAGATAGGCATCATAGACCAGGTCAAAGTGATGATCGGCCACACAGCGTGCAGTCGCGGCAAAGGCAAACAGATAATCCACCGTTGCCGCCATCTCGAACGCCCCCTTATAGCCATGGCGCATCACCCCATTGATCCATTTGGGATTGACCACGCGGGCCCGGACCACACGGGCGATTTCTTCTTCAAGTGTACGGATTTTGGGACTTTCGGGGCGGGAATGGTCGCTGTGGTAAACCGTCGGCTGCTTGCCTGACAGGTTCCGTACCGCCGATGTCATTCCGCCTTCGAATTGATAATAGTCATCGGAATCCAGCAGGTCATGTTCACGGTTATCCTGATTATGGACAATCGCATCGACATTGGATAACCGGGTTTCAAACAGCTTGCGCGCAGCAACGCCTTCGGCCCCGTTGCCATAGGCGTAGCTTCCCCATGCCAGATAGGCATCGGCAAGATCGGCTTCGTTTTCCCAAAGCTTTTCGTCAATCATTGCCTGCAAGCCCGCACCATAGGCGCCGGGTTTTGACCCAAACACGCGGAATGCGGCCTGCTGGCGGGCCTGATCGGCGGTCATCCCCTGATCGCACAGTTTCGCAGTTTCCTTGGCAATCCGCACAGCAATCGGATTGATGTCTTCGGGTTCGTCTGTTTGATCCGCGACCGCCCGGACCGCACTGTCAAACAGGTCAATCAGGCCCGGAAAGGCATCGCGGAAGAAACCCGAAATGCGCAAGGTCACATCAACCCGCGGACGGCCCAGAAGTGATGCAGGCATGATTTCAAACCCGGTCACCCGGCGCGACGCACTGTCCCAGGTCGGACGGACCCCCATAAGCGCCAGGGCCTGGGCGATGTCATCACCGCCCGTGCGCATGTTGCTTGTTCCCCAGACCGAAAGACCAAGCGCACTTGGCCATTCACCATGATCCTGAACATGGCGTTCGAGCAGCAATTCGGCCGATTTCCAACCCAACTGCCAGGCCGCAGGCGTCGGCACGGTACGGGTATCGACCGAATAGAAATTGCGCCCGGTCGGCAACACATCGGGTCGCCCACGGGTGGGTGCACCCGACGGTCCGGGCTCGACAAATTTGCCGGCAAGTCCCCGCAGGATGCCGGAAATCTCGGCCGGACCACAACCGGTTACGGCCGGGCGAATATTTGTTTCGATATCGGAAATAACATCCTTAACTGCACTCCATGACGGATCAGCCGTGACCGTGCCATTGACCAGATCCCGCGCCAGAAGCTCGATCCGCTCCACCGTATCGCCGGTTGTCCGCCACGGGCCAATGTCGCTGTCATCCTTTGTGCCATAGGCAGCAAGGATATCGGGCTTGGCACCGGGCCAAAATTCGGCAAAGGCGCAATCAAGGGGATCAAATGCCGGGTCGGCCAGGATATCCTTGGCAATTGCGCGATGCAGGGATGCCTTCGGCCCGTGATCAGCACCACGTGGCAAGCGGGCCAGCGCGACCAGCAGATCGGCCAAAAGATCACCTTCTGGCGCCTTGCCAAAGATATGAAGACCATCGCGGATCTGAAGTTCCTTAAGCTCGCACAGATAGTTATCAAGCTTGGCCAAGGCACTTTCTTCATCTTCATCCGCCTCGATCCCGCAATCACGATCAAGACCAATGCGAATGGCCAGTTCAAGAATGTCGCGTTTCAGGATCGTCAAACGGCGCGGATCGACCGCAGCAGCGTCATAATATTCATCGACCAATGCTTCGAGATCTTTGAGCGGCCCGTAACTTTCGGCACGCGTCAGGGGCGGGGTCAGATGGTCAAGAATGACCGCTTGGGCACGACGTTTGGCCTGTGTACCTTCGCCCGGGTCATTGACGATAAAGGGATAGAAATGCGGGGTCGGGCCAAAAACTGCTTCGGGGAAGCAATCCTCGGAAAGTGCCAGTGACTTGCCCGGCAACCATTCCATATTGCCATGTTTGCCAAAATGAATGATCGCATCGACGCCAAACACATGCCGCAGCCAGATGTAAAAGGCGAAATAGTTGTGCGGCGGCACCAGATCGGGCGAGTGATAGCTTTCAAGCGGATCAATGTTGTAGCCACGCGCGGGCTGCAAGCCCACAACCACATTGCCCATCGGCAGGATCGACAGGGCAAAGCTTTCCTGATCGGGCAGATAAAACGGATCGGTTTGGGGATCGCCCCAAGCCTCGATCACCTGGTTTCGGATCGATTTGGGCAGCGCGGCAAAGGCCGCTTGATACTCCGCCAGGGACAGCATTACCCGTATTTCACGCTTGGCAAGGGACTTGAAATCGTTGGTCGGCCCCGCCTTGATCGCGGCAATCAGGGCATTGCCGTCTGCCGGCAAATCGGTGATGGCGTATCCGTTTTCAAGCATGGCGCGCAGAGTTTCGATCATGCCAGCCGGCGTATCAAGCCCGACACCATTGCCCAGACGGGCATCCTTGTTGGGATAGTTGGCCATGACCATGGCGATCTTGCGATCTGCCGGGGCAGATTTGCGCAACCTGATCCAGTTGGCGGCAAGTTTTGCGGTGAAATCGACCCGATCGCGCACCGGGATATATTTGACGAGATCAATCTGGGTCAGGTCATCCTTACCCGCCGATCCCTTGAACGAAACGGCCCGGGCCAGAATACGGCCATCGACCTCGGGCAGGGCGACATTCATCGCGATATCACGGGCGGCAAGCCCGCTCACACCATCGCGCCATGCATCTTCGCTGCCACCGGACAAGACCACCTGAAAGACCGGCGCATCAACGGCATCAAACGGCCCGTCATATCGTTCCGACCCCGGAACGGAAAGCGCAAACCCGGTCGTATTCAAAATCAGATCGGCATTCGTTTCCGCAAGCCAGTCACTGACCAGCGCACTTGCCACCGGGTCCTTGAGGCTGGCGACAAAAATCGGCAACGGATTGAGATGGTTGTCGCACAATGCAGCAACCAGCGCATCTATGACGTCAAGATTTCCCGCCTGGACAAGTGATCGATAAAAAATGATCGGGGTGACCGGCTGATCGGTTTTCCAGTTTGATCTGATATCATCAAGACCGGCCTGTGACATGCCCGGCCAATATCCGCCAGCCTTGACCAACGGGGCGGCTGGCGACCAGTTCCACCGCACATCTGCATTGAGTTTTTCATAGATCAGACGCAGCAAATTTTCGGCATTTTGCGGGCCACCTTCGATCAGGTAGCGCCAGATATGCTGATATTCAGCCCCCTTGACGGTAGATAGCGACAGAAGTTCGGCATCGGGTTGATCATCACCGGGCAACAGCACCAGCGGGATATCACGCGACCGCGCCAGAGCAACCAGCTGCTCGACACCATATTCCCAATAACCGCGCCCGCCCAAGATCCGCACGATGATGAATTTGGCATCACAAAGCACATCATCGACATAAAGATCGACCGACATATTGTGACCAAGCTGCAAAAGACTGGCCAAACGCAAAGACGGAACATCTTCACCAAACGCATCTGCCAGACGTGCCTGTGCGCCGGCAAGGCAGGCAAGCTCGGACTCGGCCGCAGACAGGATGACGACATCGCCCGGTTCCTGACCAAGATCGACCGCTTCGCTGCCATCAGTGACCATGCCGGGCTGTGCTGCCAAAAGATGCATTTGAAATTCCGTCTGTTCTGTCGTCAAAAGCACCGATACCGGACGCAAAACATCCGGTATCGGTCATATGGTTTTATGTGTGCCCAATGGGCTTAGGCCGCCTTGATTGCGGCCTCGATCGCGGCACGGTCCAGACCATGCAAGCCGATCACCACCAGTTCGGAACGGCGGTTTTCCGTATCGGCCCAGGGACGGTCAAAGTAACGCTGGAAACGTTCACCGACCCCCTGAACCACATGGCGCATCGGTTTGCCCGGAACATCAAGGAAACCCTTGATGCGCAGAACATCAAATTGACGCACGATATCGATCAGGCGTTTTTCAAGGGCCGCCGGATCATTGACCGCATCAAGTGAGACAACAAAACTTTCAAAATCATCATGATCATGTTCATGACCATCATCATGATGGCTCGGGCGGCTATCAAGGTCATCCTCAGCCGCAGCACCAAGGCCCAGCAAAATGGCGTTTTCAACACGGGAATGCTCGGTCGCGATGATTTTGACCGACGGCTTTTTAAGTTCGGCGCGGATATCGGCTTCGACCTTGGTGCGTTCTTCGTCAGTCAGAAGGTCGGTCTTGTTCAGAACCACCATGTCGGCGCAATGAAGCTGTTCTTCAAACAGTTCTTCAAGCGGGCTTTCATGATCAAGGTTTTCATCAGCCTCGCGCTGGGCCTGAACCGCATGATGGTCATGGGCAAACAGCCCGTCGCGCAATGCCGCACCATCAAGAACCGCAACAACCCCGTCGACAGTCACGCGCGACCGCACTTCGGGCCAGTTGAACGCCTTGACCAACGGCTTGGGCAAGGCCAGCCCAGATGTTTCGATAACGATATGATCAGGCGGCGTATCGCGATCAATCAGGCCACGAATAGTTGGCAGAAAATCATCCGCAACCGTACAGCAGATACATCCGTTTGCCAGTTCAACCACATCATCCTCGGCACAGCCTTCGATACCACACCCGTTGATGATGCCGCGATCAACACCCAGATCGCCAAATTCATTGATGATCAGCGCAATGCGTTTGCCATTGGCATTTTCCAGCATGTTGCGGATCATGGTTGTCTTGCCAGCCCCCAAAAAGCCGGTAATGACGGTTGCCGGGATTTTACCCAATTGTGCCATTTTCAAATTCCTTGAAATTCAATCATTTAAATTGTCATTTGACCTGCATCGGAATGCCGGCAACGACAAGCGTCACCCGGTCAACCAATGCGGCAATACGTTGATGGAGACGTCCGGCATGATCGCGAAAAGCCCGCGCCATTGCATTTTCCGGGACAATCCCAAAACCGACTTCGTTTGATACCAGCAACACCGAAATGTCCAGCCCAGGCAAGTGATCACAAAGCCGGTCGATTTCAGCATCAATATCGCGATCTTCGAGCATCAGATTGGTCAGCCACAAGGTCAGGCAATCGACCAGAACCGGTTTGCCGCCCGGCTGATTGCAGGTATCGAGTGCACCGCAAAGATCAAGCGGTTCCTCGATCGTTTGCCAAAGATCGCCACGCGATTGTTTATGAAGGTCGATGCGGTTGACCATTTCATCATCCCATGCCCGACCGGTCGCGATATATGTGCCGCCGCCAGCCGCATTGATGATGTTTTCGGCGAACCGGCTTTTGCCAGATCGCGCACCGCCAAGAATCAGATGTGTCCCGCAAGGCGGGTCAGTCCGGATCATATTCTATTCCTCGCCATGGCCTCCCACCGAGGCCCGATTGCGTCGCCATCATTTGAGATGATGACACCATTCGGCTGGTTTCCTGGCTGCGGGCATGAAAGCAATCCGCCTTCCCGGTTTCCCGGTGGCTGGTGAATGGCAATACATCCACCCGGATCACCCAACCCGATACAGTTGCGGGGGCAGCATCGGCATCGCACCGATTTCCCATCACCGAACGGTGCGCCGAACCTAACAGGTTTGCCCTTGAACCCAAAGGGCATTCTCTGTCCGGACGGGTCAGCTAACCGGAAGGTCAGTATTTGTAAGAATTGCCTGCTTGAGGCCGGCCCTCCTTTAAGGGAACATAATATTATCAAGCTGGAATTAGAGTGGTAACAAATCACCTTCCAGCAAGATCACCGGGACAAAAAACATCAAAACCGGTGGGCCGCATAATTGCGGCACCAAACTCTTGGGGTTAACTGGAATTTTGCAAAATCAGATGGCAGTTTCTGCACAACTATCGAAAATCCGAAATCCGAACACACCAACCTGGACCACATCCTCGCGCAAGGATATGTGGCTTGGTCTGCTTGAACGCCTGAATTCCGACAATCGGGCCTTTCAGACGTTTCTGGAAGAATATGCGACCGGTGCGGACATCACATTGTCGCGCCGCGATGTGCGCAGCATCTTTGCACTTGATGCTTCCAAAGGGGTGATCGGCACCATCATCTGGTCCCATGCGCGCGGCATCCGCGTCAATGCGCTGTCGCTGCTTGTGCGTGATCTGCCGACGCTCATCACGTTGATGTCGATTTCGGATTTCGGCCAGGAAGAATTAAACGAATTGCTTTCCCAGCCGGGGATATCGGTCCCCACCGCCAGCAAAATGCTGTCAGCCTGTGGAAAGACCTATCGCAAGATGCCCGCAGCCATCATTGATGACAACGTCATCCAGGCGATTGAGAATACGGCTCTTTGTGAAGATTTCCCGCATGTCGCCAAATTGCGCAACAAGTCACGCAGCCGTCCGCTGCCTTATTACGAAGCCTATTTGAAAGACGTGACTGCGATCTGCGAAAAGCACGACATCACCGCAGATATGCTTGATCGCTATCTGGCCGAACATGCGCTTGAAGATCTTCCCTTGAATTCCGAGCTGCAAACGGCCTGATTGTTGCTGACAAGCCAGTTTACGGCACCGGAATGGTCACGACATCCACATCCTGACGGCATCGTTCCACATCGGATCGATGCCGTTTATATTTTCTGTCAAAATCATCCAAAGCTTTGATTGACCGCGGTGACACGCCAGCCGGGCTGATCGACACCGTCGATATATTCCAGTCTGGTCAGACTCAGCGTATCGACATGAAATGACAATGCCGCTTCAAGTGACAGCCCCAGCGCATTGGCCATGATCGCACGGATGGTACCTCCATGGACCACTGCAACAATGTCGCGGCCCGCCCAGTAGCTGGTGGCGTGGGTGAAAACCGGACCGACCCGCTCGACCATATCGGCAAAGCTTTCACCATTTGGCGGCTGCTGTCGGGCGAAATCGGTCCAGAATTGCGTGGTTTCGCCTTTCGGAAGGTCGTTCCAGTGCTGAAGCTCCCAGGCCCCGAAATGTTGCTCGGCAAAGCCGCTTTCGCGGGTCGGGGTGATGTCTTCGTCGATCAGTTCCTGAAGCTTGAGCGCGGTATCAAGCGTCCGTGACAGATGGCTGGTCATCCAGACCGCATCGCGGGGCAAGTGCCGCGCCACCGCACGCAGTTTTTTTTCATCAGACAGATCAACCTGCATGTCGCTTCGGCCATAGACCAGACGTTCCGGGTTTTGCACCGGCGCGTGACGCACCAGCCACCAGCGCGTTGTCTTGATTTTGGTCATGCTTTCCCCGGTTTGTTCGGACATTGGCAGTCAATCATGGTCGTTTTGATCAATCAGCAAAGTTCCTGGCTATGCCATTACGGCAATGAATCCGATACCGGCAAACAGTTCGGCACAGATTTGGGTTGCCCCCAACACATCGCCGGTCTGGCCACCGATTTGTGATCTGGCAACCATTGCGACGATCAGGATCGCGATCATCACACCGACGATTACCGCAAACATCGCACCGATACCGCCCAATACCAGAACAATGGCGCTGGCAATGGCAAACCCGACCAGAACCGGAAGCCATCCGGGCCGCCCGGCCCCTTTGCCCAGTCCGTTATCCCGCGCTGGCGGCAATATGCGCATAACAACCGGCATTGCCGCACGGGAAATAACCGCCATGATCAGAAACAGGATACCGGCCTGTCCGATTTCCGCCGCAGCCGTAATCAGAACCAGCCGCAAACCCAGCGTCAAAATCAGCATGACAACCGCATAGGTCCCGACAGTGCTGTCGCGCATGATTTCAAGTTTGCGGTCGCGGTCCATCCCGCCGCCAAAGCCGTCTGCACAATCGGCAATGCCGTCTTCGTGCATCGCGCCGCTCAGCAACACCATCGCTGCGATGGCAAAGATCGCATAGACAAGGGGATTTCCCGTCAGAAAATCGACAAGCATCGCCGGTAGCAATGCCAGGCCCGCCAGAACCAGCCCGACAAGTGGCCAGCACCAGACAGATCGCGCGATCAGAGCCGCCCGGAAATCACCAACCGGGGGCAACGGCACCCGGCTGAGCAATGCCATAGCACACCAGAAATCGGATAAAACCGACGCATCAACAGACGTTTTATCCGCATCATCATGCCGATCACCTGTCGGTGTATCTGTGCTTTGCATGTTTGTTTCGTTTTGGTTATGATCTTCGGACACCATGAAATTCCGATTTTCGAACTGGCAATCTGTTGCGCATAGGCCTAGTTTGGGGCCGATTTTATTGGGGTTCTTCAGTTCACCGCGAAACCGAAGCCATCCCGGATCCGGGACCGGCAGACCGTTGGCCGATACTGAAACACACCAATTGATTGGTTTCTGACCCTAATCCTTACCATTCCAGAAGCCAAGCGGAACACGCTTTTTGACGATTAGCCGCCAGCCGGAGACCACAATGTTCAATCCCAAGCACCCGCCCCAAAGCCTTGATGAAATTCGCAGTCTTCTGGCCGATTTGCCGGCCGTTGACGCAGAGGCACAGGCTGCTGTTGCCAACCGAGAGCCGACCCTGACCAAACCGGCCGGGTCACTTGGCCGTCTCGAAGATTTCAGCCTTTGGCTGGCAGGCTGGCAGGGAACATCACGCCCGCGGATGTCTCGGCCGCGTGTCACTGTCTTTGCCGGCAGTCATGGCGTTGTGGCACAGGGCGTGTCTGCATTTCCGCCAAGCGTAAACCAGCAGATGGTGGAAAACTTCATCAATGGCGGCGCTGCCATCAACCAGATTTGCAAATCGGTCGATGCGGAACTCCGCGTGATGGAAGTCGCACTTGAAATCCCGACCAACGATTTCAGTCAGGAACCGGCGATGGATGATGAGGGCTGTGCAGAAGCCATGGCCTTTGGCATGAGCGCGATTGAAAAGGGCCTTGATCTTTTTGTGCCGGGCGAAATGGGCATCGGCAACACCACCGCCGCAGCGGCAATTGCCCATGCACTTTATGGCGGCAGTCCCGGGGACTGGACCGGGCGGGGAACCGGCATTGATGACGCGACCCTGACACTCAAGACCCGAGTGGTTGGCGATGCCATCATCTTGCATAAAAACCAGATGCATGACGGGCTTGATGTCTTGCGCTGTGTTGGTGGGCGCGAAATTGCCGCCATGGCCGGGGCGATTATTGCCGCGCGCTATTCGCGGGTACCGGTATTGCTTGACGGCTATGTTTCCTGTGCGGCGGCGGCGGTTCTGGCCGCCATGCGGCCAGATGCACTTGATCACTGTCTTGTCGGCCATGTTTCAGCAGAGCCGGGCCATATTCGCCTGCTTGAAAAGCTTGGCAAAAAGGCCTTGATCGATTTTGGCATGCGCCTTGGCGAGGGGTCGGGTGCAGCATTGGCGATCCCGCTGCTGCGCTCGGCTGCTGAATGCCATAACGGTATGGCGACATTTGAAAAAGCCGGCATTGACGGCAAGGAACAGGCTTAAGCGGCCAAATTGCTTTTCATCGAAGCTTTTCAGACAATCATCACAGCTTGGGGCATCATAGCGTCGGGAAGCCCGGCGCTATTTTTTTGTCCGTTCGCTCATCAATTGTTCAACGTGGCGGCCCTGGAACATGGTGATGTTGATCGAATGGCCGAATTTGATCGCACGTTCATCGTCGCAACGGCACAGAATCACACGTGTATCACCTGATTCCGCGACTGCTGCGCGCATGGCTTCGCGATGGGCATCATCCATGCTTTCCATATCCGGATCCCAGATCATCTTGATCATATCAACGCCCAGCTTGTTGCGGTTGATATAGGGCAGGGAAAGATGGCTGATACCGTCAATGCAAATGCGATAGCCTCGGTCACGGCAAAAATCGCGGGCAAAGAAGAAAGCACCCAGATCGGCAAAGATATCAATCTTTTGCAGTTCAAGAACGATGGTGCCACGCTGACCGGCTTTGACATTGCTGTCAAAAGTCAGGAAATCGGGTGACAGCAAGGTCGACACATTAAGATTGATACTGACAGACCCGGTCACGGACGCATCGTTTGACCGGGTCAAAAGCGACAGCATCCGCCGATCAAGAATTTCCGTCAGATGCTGAAACAGCCAGCGGTTCGACAGCACATTGACATCGGGCAGAAGTGTTTCCTGCAAATCTTTGATTGAAATGAACAATTCATGGAAAACCGGTGTCGGGTTGGCATCACCGACCACCGCACAGATCGCCTGGCGGCGCATCAGGTTTGACAAGTCGGCACGGCGCAGCGATTCATCAATCCGGCCCAGAATTTTCGGGGTCAGCGGGGCGCGATCATCCCCGTAATCGGGATGATCGTTATGGCGCTCGGCCGCCTTGCTGACCACCCGGGGGCGGTTGGCATTGGCACGCACCAGCATCTGAGTCAGATGCAGAAAGTCCTTATATTGCTGCCCGACATCGTAAAAATCGGTGAAGCTTGCCGGCGCACCGCTTTCATCCTTGCCGTCACTGATCAGCGGATCATCGTTGAACAGGAATTTCAGACGAAAGATGACGGCATTGACCTCGTCAATCTCGGCCGCATCAAAAATGAAAATCAGGTCCTGATTGGACAGGGTAAAGATACGCCCCGTGACTTCTGGCGCGATTTCTTCAAAGGCAACGATCGCCGTGCGGATATGGTGGTCGCGACGGTTGAATGCCTGCAATTTCGAGAAATGCACATGGATAGCCCCCACACCTTCCTTGCGCCGCTCAAGGCGTCGCACATAGTCGACCAGAAAGGCTTCGGGCGATGGAAGTGAGCTATCAGACATTAATGCAATAACCAGATTATTGTTTTACCGGAACCAACCCCGATACCAAGCCCGTTCCATAATAGAGCCTGTCGATTAACAGGTTATGTATTTATCATTCATACCTATTGAAACCAAACGTGAAAATCGGACAATTTCAGACATCGGGCAAAACAGATAAGTCGTAGCTTTCCGCCATCCAAGCTGCTAGTTTCAGCCCGATTTGACATGTCAGGTAAAAACATCAATCAACACATAGCGATGATGTAAAACCATTCCAGATTCTTGTTTGAACAAGGGACCCTGTTTAAACAGCCTGATCACAATACATGACCTACTGCGGGATTTCAGAGCGCAATGGATATCAAAGCCTTTTTCGATGCCGAGTTTGACGAGCATCTTGATCTGGTAAACAAAACACGCGAAGCCACCCGCGATGCGTTTGTCGAGCTTGTTGAAATTTGCACCGATGCGCTCAATGACGGTAACAAGCTTCTGTTTTTCGGAAATGGCGGATCAGCTGCGGATGCGCAACATATCGCCACCGAATTCACGGTTCGCTACATCCATGACCGTCGTGCACTGCCGGCGATTGCCCTGACCACTGACAGTTCTGCCCTGACTGCGATCGGCAATGATTTCGGGTTTGACTACCTGTTTTCGCGCCAGATCGAAGCCCTTGGCAATCCTGATGATGTTGCAATCGGCATTTCGACATCGGGCAACAGCAAGAACGTCAATCTTGGTCTGGCCAAGGCCAAGGAAATGGGCCTGATTGCAACCGGCTGGACCGGCAAGACCGGTGGCGACATGGTCGATCTTTGCGATCCGCTGATGATTGTGCCCAGCAACACCACCGCCCGGATCCAGGAAATGCACATTCAGCTCGGTCAGATGCTTGTCGGTGCGCTTGAGCATACCCTTGGCCTGACTAAAAAATAATCGGCCCATAGGCTGCAAAAACACAATTCAGAACGACAGAACAAAGATACGAACAAATGACCGATCTCAGCCATCTGGCCCGACAGGTAGAACAACTGACCAACGCCAAGGTCCTGTGCATTGGTGATGTCATGCTTGATCGCTTTGTCTATGGGTCGGTCAATCGTATCTCGCCCGAAGCACCGATCCCGGTCATCCGGGTCGAACGCGAAAGTGCAATGCTTGGCGGGGCGGGCAATGTCGCGCGCAATGCCACCGCCCTTGGGGCATCGGTTCAGTTCCTGACACTTGTCGGAGATGATTTGCCGGGCCGCGAAGTCATGGAATATGTCGCCAATGACAAGGGTGTCGAGCCCTATATCCAGACCGAACGCAACCGGCCGACCACCATCAAAACCCGTTATATCGCAAGCGGCCAGCAATTGTTGCGATCTGACAACGAAACCACATCGGACATCACCCCGACCACCATCAGCAACCTTTCGACCCTTGCAGGCCAACTTGCACCAGATGTGGCGGCAATCATTCTGTCTGATTACGGTAAGGGCGTCTTGCATGCCGATGTGGTTGCCGCGGCGATCAATGCCGCGCGCAAGGCCGGAAAACCGGTCATTGTTGACCCCAAGGGCAGTGATTACAGCATCTATCGCGGGGCAACCGTGGTAACCCCGAACCGCGCCGAAGCACAGGCAGCAACCGGGATTGCCGTCAATAGCGACGAGGAAGCGGTTGCGGCCGCCACCAAGATCATTACCGAATGCGGCATTGATAACGTTCTGCTGACGCGCAGCCAGGATGGCATGACCCTTGTTACCAAAGATGGCGAAGCCATCCACCTGCCGACCGAGGCCCGCGAAGTTTTTGACGTATCGGGGGCCGGTGATACCGTGGTGGCCTGCCTTGCATCCGCGGTTGCGGCGGGATCAAGCCTTGCCGATGCCGCGCGCATTGCCAATGTTGCGGCGGGCATTGTGGTTGGCAAAATCGGTACCGCAATTGTTTATCCCGACGAGCTGGTATCGGCCCTGCATCATCATGATCTGATGATTGGCGAAGCCAAACTGATGCCGCTTGACCGCATGGTGGATCGCGCAGAACGCTGGCGGCGCAAGGGCTATAAAGTCGGCTTTACCAATGGCTGTTTTGATCTTTTGCATCCGGGCCATCTCAGCCTGCTCAAACAGGCGCGGGCAAATTGTGACCGTCTGATTGTTGGCCTGAATTCCGATGCGTCGGTCAAACGGCTTAAAGGCGAAAGCCGCCCGGTCCAGTCCGAAGCCGCCCGCGCAGCCGTTCTCGGATCGCTTGAAACTGTAAGCGGTGTGGTGATTTTCGGTGAAGATACCCCGATCAATCTGATCGAAGCGATCAAACCTGACATCCTTGTCAAAGGGGCCGATTACACCATCGACAAGGTGGTTGGGGCCGATATCGTGCAAAGCTATGGCGGCAAAGTGGTACTGGCCAATCTTGAGGACGGTTTTTCGACCACCTCGACCATTGCACGGATGAATGAAGGCAATAGCTGACGTCCATTCTGATGGCTCAGTCGTCGTCCATATCCGCATCGCCGCCCTTAGCCCACGGCATGACATCAAGATGCGGCCAGATGTTTTTCCATCTGGCAACTTTCGCAGCGTAAACTGACGCGATGGGGAGCACCTTGTTCGGGATGACCCGGCCGTCAAGGGCAGCTTCTACCCCGAACGGCGCATAAAGTCGGTAATCGCCGTCAAGTTCCCTGCGAAGGCCGATCGCCGTAGTTTGATAGGCAAAGCGATCAATGCCGCCGCTTGCCGATTGAACCGCCCCATATTCCAGACCGAACTTTTGGCGATACCAGATCGGTACCCGGGCCTGGTTTCGAAGCTCGATCCGGATCGGGAGATCCGAAAACAGATCAGCGCATCTGGAAATTAAATGATCCTCCGCACCCCAACTTGTGTCGGGATCGAAATAAAAAAGATCATAATCCTCAATCCCGGTTTCAGGCGCCTTTCCGGCTTTGAGGTTCCAGACGGTCTGCGCCAGACACCCCGCCGTAAGCCACCAGTCGGTGAAGCCCAGCAATCCGGTACGGTCAAGGATTTCGGCATTAAAACGGTTTTGAAGCACGGCAGCTAAAAATTCCGGCCCCCTTGGGCACGCATCAATCGCGCAACCAGCACTCATAACCCGATCCAAAGTGCCTTGATCAGAACCGGCCAAGCCGCATTGATCAGACAGGCCCCGATATAAAGCAACAATGCCCGGTCAATATCAGCTGCCCCGGCATCGCGCCGACCAGACCCGATATAGGGATCATCAACGATTTCATCACCATATTGACGTGGCCCGGCAAGAGCCAGATCAAGGGCGCCGGCAAAGGCTGCTTCCTGCCATCCGGCATTGGGGGATTTATGTTTGCGTGCATCACGCCAAAGCGTCTGCCAGGCAGCTTTACCGCTGGTCTTGGCATCAAGCACGGCGGCCAGACAAATCACGCCCCCGGCAATCCGGGCCGGGACAAAATTGGCAACATCATCAAGCCGCGCCGCAAACCGACCAAAATACAAATACCGTTCGTTGCGGTGACCAATCATCGAATCAAGGGTGTTGATCGCCTTATAGGCGCAAATACCAACAGGCCCGGCGACCGCATACCAGAAAAGCGGCGCGACCACCCCGTCCGAGAAATTTTCAGCACAGCTTTCAATTGCAGCCCGGCTGACACCGGCTTCATCAAGCTTGTCCGGGTCACGGCCAACAATCATCGAAACCGCCTTGCGTCCGCCGGCAAGTCCATCGGTTTTAAGGGCTGTCGAGACCGCTTTGACATGTTGATAAAGGCCCTTTTGCGCGATCAGGATCGCCACCAGAAGGATCTCGAACAGCCAGAAAACACCGCCAAAGGCCGACAGAATCTGGATTACACCACCGGCCACCGCTGCAACGAAAATGACCGCCAGGCTGGTGACCATGCCGCGCAGGATCAAGTCCGCATTGCCAAGCCCCTTGCGATTAAGGCGTTTTTCGAACCACGAAATCAGATTGCCAATCCAGACCACCGGATGGGAAATGCGTGAAAACAACCATGGGAAATCGCCAAAGATCGCGTCCAACACCAGCGCCAGCACCAGTATTGTGAAAAGTGGTCCGGAAAAGCCGGAAGCCGGAATAAGAAAATCTGCAAGATCGGGTTCCATCGGCGCAATGTGCGACCTGTACAGCAAACCGTCAATGCCATTGACACGGGCACGGGACAAGGCCCTGTTGCGACACCATCATTTGCCAAGCCTGACCCGATTTGATAGAAGAAATTCATACGATTTTTATTTTTATCATACGATTAATCGTCACAACAGCATGCATCCCCCTAAGACCACACCGCCCCACAAGATATTCGATATCAACGACCCGCCCGCCCACCATAAGTAGTATTTTCGCCTCTGATCCCGCCTTCGATATTTCTTCTGTTACCTGCCGCTTGCATTCCGCAGGCCAATCGGTGAAAACGGGGGTGGCATCGGGTACCGCGATGGCAAAAGTCATCGCGAAAAACACCAAAAGAGAGACAAAGGAGCAGCCTTTTATGTCCCCCAAAGGCGCAGTAATGATTTGCGGTCACGGTTCGCGTGATGAACGCGCGGTTTCACAGTTCAACGCCATGGTTGAAACGATGAAACAGACCCATCTGGCCGACTACGATGTCGAAAGCGGCTTTCTCGAATTTGCGCACCCGATCCTGCGTGACGGCTTTGAAAAGCTCAAAGCCATGGGCCACAAAAAGATCTATGCCCTTCCGGGTATGCTGTTTGCCGCCGGCCACGTCAAAAATGACCTACCGAGCGAAGTAAACAATTTCGCCCATGACAATCCAGATATCGATGTCAAATTCGGTCGTGATCTGGCGATTGATCCCAAACTCCTGATCGCGGCCAAAGACCGTATCGAAGAAGCCCTTGCCGATGCGGATGACAGCGTATCGCGCAAGGAAACCCTTCTGATGGTCGTCGGGCGGGGCACCAATGACCCGGATGCCAATTCAAACGTTTATAAAGTTGCCCGCATGCTTCAGGAAGGCATGGGATTTGGCCGTACCGAAATCAGCTATTCCGGTGTTGCCCATCCGCGCGTCAATGCGGGTCTGCGCGAAGCCATGAAACTGGGCTACAAACGCGTTGTGGTTTTCCCCTATTTCCTGTTTGCGGGTATCCTGATCGACCGTATCTATACCCACACTGACGAAGTCGCAGCCGAGTTCGGCGATGTCGAATTCATCAAGGCCGGTTACCTTAAAGATCACCCGATGGTTCTTGAAAGCTTTGCCGAGCGCCTGGCCGAGATTGACACCGGCGACAACAACATGAACTGCCAGCTGTGCAAATATCGCGAGCAGATCATCGGCTTTGAAGGTGATGTTGGCACCCCGCAGGTCGGCCACCACCACCATGTGATGGGGATCGGCACCGACGGGCACAGCCATGGTCATAGCCACGGCCATCATCACCATCATGGGCACGGGCACCACCACGGCCATAGCCACGATCACGGTCATGACCACGCACACGATCACAGCCATAATCACGACCATGGGCACAACCATTCCCATGATCATGGTGATGCGAACAAATCGACCGGTTCCTGACCGGTCGATCCCCGAGTTCTGAAAGGCGCGGCAATGTTTGACTATCTGCGTGATCCGCAGGAAATATATGCCAAAAGCTTTGCCACGATTGAGGCCGAGGCAGACCTTGCGCGCTTTTCAGAGACCGAGCGTCCTGTTGCCATCCGTATCATCCATGCCTGTGGCATGGTCGAAATGGCGGGTCAGATTACTTTTGGTAGTGATCTGTGTGGAGCCGCCACACAGGCATTACGAACAGGAAAACCCGTCCTTTGTGATGCGGAAATGGTCCGCCATGGCATCATTTCCCGCCTTTTACCCGCAGAAAACCCGGTTTTGTGCACCTTGAATGATGGTGATACCCACGGCCTTGCAGCCCAACTTGGCACCACCCGGTCTGCCGCCGCGGTCGAGGCATGGGCCAATCATATCGAAGGCGCAATAATCGCGATCGGCAATGCGCCCACCGCCCTTTTCCATCTGCTCGAAGCCATTCATAATGGCCGACTGCCCAAGCCCGCCGCAATCATCGGCATGCCGGTCGGATTTGTCGGAGCGGCTGAAAGCAAGGATGCCCTGATCGAACATGCCGGGGATATTCCCTTTGTCACCTTGCGCGGCCGGTTTGGCGGCAGTGCGGTGACCGCCGCCACAGTCAATGCATTGGCACGTCTGGCACGCGATGATGAAACGACACCCGATGGCACCCTTGATCGCAAGAAGGCGGGCCTGTCATGAATGAACAATCCCCGCTTAAAGGGCGCATCACAGTAATCGGCATTGGTGAAGACGGCTATGACGGCCTGTCGCCGATGGCGCGCAAAATCATTGAAAATGCCAGCATCATTTTTGGCGGTACGCGCCATATCGCCATGTTGCCCGGGTCCAACACCGCAACCCAGAACAAATGGATCACACCATTTGAAGCCAACCTGCCGCTGATCGAAGACTGCCTCGATCAGAACCCGGTGGTTCTGGCCAGTGGCGATCCGATGTATTTCGGGGTTGGCAATACGCTGATTAAATATTTCGGACCCGAACCGATATATGCAATCCCGTCCCCATCAAGCATTTCACTGGCCGCATCGCGGCTTGGCTGGCCATTGGCGGAATGCGATGTGATTACCCTGCATGGACGGGATCCCGAGACCCTGCGCGCCCATTTGCGCCCGCATGGCAAACTGATTGCACTAAGTGCCGACGGATCGACCCCGGCACTGGTCGCGGTCATGCTGTGCGAAGCCGGTTTTGATCAAAGCCGCATGTCGATTTGCGAACGCCTTGGCGGCCCCGAAGAACGGATTACCACCCAGACGGCACGTACCTGGCAATCAACCGCCACTTCCATGCCTGATGTCAAATCGGTCGATCCGCTTAACCTGATCATGATTGATCTTGAAGCGGGTCCCAAAGCCAATCCGTTACCCATGGGACCGGGTTTGCCCGATGATGCATTCATTCATGATGGCATGATCACCAAATCGGAAATCCGTGCACAAACGCTTTCTTCTCTTGCGCCGTTTGCCGGGGGCGTTTTGTGGGATCTGGGGGCCGGATGCGGTTCGATTTCCATTGAATGGATGCGATTGCAGGGCAAGGCGGTTGCGATTGAACGTGACGCTGAACGTTGTGCAATGATCAAAAAGAATGCGCTTCGTCTGGGCGTACCGGGACTGGTCATTGAACAAAGCACGATTGAAGATGCAATCGCCTTTGCTGACCGCTTGCCAAGGCCTGACGCCATTTTTATTGGCGGCGGGATCACCGGCAACGGGTTGCTTGAAGCCTGCTGGAAACTGCTTCCTGCACATGGGCGGCTGGTAGCCAATACGGTGACGCTTGAAGGCGAAGAAAAGTTATTACGATTTTATAATGAAAACGGTGGCACGCTGTCGCGCCTGTCGGTATCCCGATTGGTTCCGCGCGGCAATTTCAGGGGTTGGAGCAACCTTGCCCCCGTCACCCATTACCTCGGAGTAAAAGCATGAGCAGTGCGGATCTTCCCGCATCAAACGACCTTCCGGTTGCCGGAACCGCCTATGGGCTTGGCATCGGACCGGGGGAGCCCGATCTGATCACGCTTAAGGCCTATAACATCCTGCAACAGGCCGATGTGATTGCCTATCCGGCCCTGGAAGACGGTGTCAGTCTGGCCCGCCAGATTGTCGATCCGCACATTCCCGAAGGCCGGATTGAAATTGCCATCCGCATCGAAATGGGCAAACCCGCCGACCCGATCTATGACACCGCCGCCATCGAGATTGGCGAATATCTGGCGGCGGGCAAAACCGTAGCCGTGCTGTGCGAAGGCGATCCGTTCTTTTATGGCAGCTTCATGTATCTGTTTGGTCGCCTGGCCGAGGCCGGATATCCGGTCAAAACCGTGCCCGGTGTCAGTTCCATGATGGCCTGTGCCGCCCAGCTTGGCGCGCCGCTTGCCGCCAAGAACGACGTTTTGCAAGTCATCCCCGGTCCGCTTGATGCAGATCGCCTGCGCACCCAGCTTGCCAATACCGATGCGGCTGCCATTATCAAGCTTGGCCGTCATTTCGCCAAGGTGCGTGATGTCATCAACGAGCTTGGCCTGACAGATCGGGCGCGCTACATCGAACGCGCCACCCTTGAAACCCAGAAAATGGTGCCGCTGGCCGATCTTCCAGCTGATGCCAAGGCACCGTATTTTTCCATGATCCTGATCCACCGTCGCGGAGACGCATGGCGATGACCGCCCATAACAGCTCGAACAGCCCGGCATTGCCGACCAACCCGATTGCCCCGATAGCGGTGATTTGCCTGACGCAGCGCGCCCTTCCGACCGCGCGCAAAATCGCCAGCAACCTTCAGGGTGCCAGCGTCCATGGCCTGCGCACCCGCGTATCGGTCAAGGATGTCGATGTTGCCTTTGATGATACCATTGCGCATCTGCAACAAACTTTTTCATCTGATCACGTGATCATCGGCGTCTGTGCCGCCGGCATTCTGATCCGCGCGCTTGCGCCGCTTCTGGCCGGTAAATGGCAAGATGCGGCCGTCATTGCCGTTGACGAAGCCGGTGATACTTTTATCCCGCTTTTGGGCGGGCATCATGGCGGCAACCGCCTTGCCCGTGATCTGGCCGAACGGCTTGGCGGCAATGCTGCAATCACCACGCCGGGTGATGCGATGCTGGGTCTTGCCCTTGATGAACCGCCCGCGGGCTGGAAACTGGGCACGCCCGAAACCGTCAAACCGGCCACCGCCGCCCTTTTGGCTGGCGCGTCGGCACGGATTGAGGTCGAAGCAGGATCAAGCGCCTGGCTGACCAACAGTGCCATTTCCCAATCTGAGGATGGCAGCGTACTGATCACTGCGACCGCCCGCGAGGGCGCCGATGATGATGCAATCAGTGATGGTGCCGAAACCGCCATCACCTATCACCCGCCGGTTCTTGCCCTTGGTGTTGGTTGTGAACGCGGCTGCCCGGTTGATGATCTTTATGATCTTGTCATGGAAACACTGGCCGGTCAGTGCCTGAGCCCGAAGGCCATCGCCTGTGTGAGTTCGATTGATCTCAAGGCAGACGAAGCAGCGGTACATGAACTAGCCCGTCGTCTTGGTGTTCCGGCCCGGTTCTTTGATGCCCAAACCCTTGAGGCCGAAGCACCACGTCTTGTCACGCCATCTGACGTCGTATTTGCCGAAACCGGCTGTCACGGCGTTGCCGAGGGTGCGGCCCTTGCCACCGTCGGCCCGAATGGCAAGCTGATCGTGCCCAAGCACAAAACCAAGAAATCCACCTGTGCCATTGCCCTGTCACAGGATGACATCATCCCCGAGCAGGTTGGAAAGGCACAGGGCAAATTGTCGATTGTCGGCATTGGCCCGGGTCAGATCGGCTGGCGCAGTCCGGAAGCCACCGCCCTGATCGGGCGCGCAACCGATATCGTTGGTTATCAGATGTATCTTGATCTGCTGGGATCGCTGATTGATGGCAAGGATTGCCACCATTCCGACCTTGGTGCCGAAGAAGCCCGTGCGCGCCATGCCCTTGAACTGGCTGCAACCGGCAAGGATGTTGCCCTGATCGGATCGGGGGATGCGGGTATCTATGCGCTTGCCACCCTGGTGTTCGAGTTGCTGGACCGCGAAGATCGCGCCGACTGGAACCGGGTTGCGGTCCAGGTTTCCCCGGGCATTTCCGCCCTTCAGGCTGCGGCATCGCGTATTGGTGCGCCGCTGGGGCATGATTTCTGTGCGATTTCGCTCTCGGATCTTTTGACCCCGCGTGAAGATATCCTGCGCCGTCTTAAGGCCACGGGCGAGGGTGATTTTGTCATTGCCTTCTATAACCCGGTATCCAAACGCCGCCGCGACTTGCTGGCCGTTGCACGTGATATCCTGCTTGAACACCGACCGGCCGATACTCCGGTGGTTCTTGGCCGTCAGCTGGGCCGCCCGGACGAGGAAATCACGGTCGTTCCGCTTTCGAAACTTGAAGTCGACATGGTGGATATGCTGACCACGGTTCTGGTCGGATCAAGCAACAGCCGCCATATCACGCGCGGTGAAAACGAATGGGTTTATACCCCGCGTGGCTATGCCAAAAAGGGTCCGGATGCCGCCAAAGCCCCGGTTCTCAGCACCTCGAAAAACGACAAGGCAGAATAATGACTGTTCATTTTATTGGCGCCGGCCCCGGTGCCCCGGACCTGATCACCGTACGCGGTTTGCGTCTGATTGAAAAATGCCCGGTCTGTCTTTATGCCGGATCGCTGGTGCCCGAAGAAATCGTCACAAGCGCACCAGAAGGCGCACGCGTGATTGATACCGCATCGATGCATCTTGATGAAATCATCGCCGAAATTGAAACCGCCCATGCCAAGGGCCAGGACGTGGCACGTGTGCATTCCGGTGATCCGTCGATTTACGGGGCAATTGCCGAACAGATCCGTCGCCTTGATGATCTTGGCATTCCCTATGACATCACCCCGGGTGTGTCGGCCTATGCCGCGGTCGCGGCTGAAATCGGTGCGGAATTGACCCTGCCCGATATTTCGCAAACCGTGATCCTGACCCGTACAGCCATGCGGTCATCGGCGATGCCTGATGGCGAAAGTCTTGCCGAACTTGGCAAAGCACGGGCCACCCTTGCCGTGCATCTGTCGATTAACAACCTGGCCAATGTGGTGCGTGATCTGACCCCGCATTACGGCGAAGAATGCCCGGTGGTGATTGCCTATCGCGCCACCTGGCCCGATCAGCAATATATCTTTGGCACCCTTGGTGACATCCGCGCCAAGGTCAAAGGAAGCGGCATTACCCGCACGGCACTTATCATGGTCGGTGAAGTGTTCGGACGAAAGGATTTCACCGATTCCCGGCTTTATGCCGCCGACCATACCCATGTGCTGCGCCCGGCCAAGGCATGACACCGACCGGGCGGACGCCAAGTCCGCCCGTTTTTTGACCAAACACCCCAAGCACCGAGTTTATTTTTTCAGCACAACAAATTTTTGCCGAAAAATATGTCATTTCAACCCTGAACATCCTTGACCATGCCACCCCCGGACGCCTTTAATCGAAAGGTAAATAAGGGGAGTATGCATGTTCAACGAGATGACGATGGACGACCAGGTTCGCGAACCTTATCGCGCGCTGGTTGACTGGATGGAAGCAAACGGCCCCGAGGTCCTCGAACAGAAGCGCCTTGAAGCTGAAACGCTGTTTCGCAAAATCGGCATCACCTTTGCCGTCTATGGCGAAGGCGGTGACCCGGAACGGTTAATCCCGTTCGATCTGATCCCGCGCATTTTTACATCAAGCGAATGGCGCAAGCTCGATCGTGGTGTCAAACAGCGCGCCCGGGCACTCAACACGTTTCTCTATGACGTTTACCACAATGCGGAAATCATCAAGGCCGGGATCATTCCCGCTGATCTGGTGTTTAAAAATGACGCCTTTGAACCGGCCGTAATCGGGATCGATCCACCGCGCAAGGTCTATAGCCACATCGTCGGCGTCGATATTGTCCGCACCGGACCCGAAGATTTCTATGTGCTTGAGGATAACTGCCGAACCCCGTCCGGCGTGTCCTACATGCTTGAAAACCGCGAAATCATGATGCGGATGTTCCCGGAGCTTTTCAAAAACCTGCGTATCGAGCCGGTTGAAAGCTATCCGGACATGTTGCTCAAAACGCTGAAAAGCATCGCACCGCCCAAATGCGACCGCGATCCCAATATTGTTGTCCTGACACCGGGCGCAATGAACAGCGCCTATTACGAACATTCCTTCCTAGCCGACCAGATGGGGGTCGAACTGGTTGAAGGACAGGATCTGTTTGTATCGGAAGACCGCGTTTACATGCGCACCACCCGTGGCCCGGCCCGGGTGGATGTGATTTACCGCCGCATTGATGATGCCTATATCGATCCGCTGTGCTTCCGACCGGACTCGGTCCTTGGCGTGCCGGGACTGATGAATGTTTACCGTTCAGGCGGGGTTGCCATTTGCTCGGCACCGGGTGCCGGGGTCGCCGATGACAAGGCGGTTTATACCTATGTGCCCGACATGATCCGCTTCTATCTGGGGCAGGAACCGATCCTTAATAACGTTCCGACCTGGAAATGCGGCAAATCCGATGACCTGAAATATGTGCTTGAGCATCTCGGCGAACTGGTGGTCAAGGAAGTCCACGGTTCGGGCGGATATGGCATGCTGGTTGGCCCCGCATCGACCAAGGCCGAACAGGCCGCCTATGCCGAACGCATCAAGGCCGATCCGGGCGATTTCATCGCCCAGCCGACATTGGCACTTTCGGCCTGCCCGACCTTTGTTGAAAGCGGCATTGCGCCGCGCCATGTCGATTTCCGACCGTTCTGTCTTGTCGGTGATGACATCCGTCTGACGCCCGGCGGGTTGACCCGTGTGGCGTTGCGCGAAGGGTCGCTTGTCGTGAACTCGTCACAGGGTGGCGGGGTCAAGGACACCTGGATCATGAGCGATTAACAAGGGAAAGGGTTGAAAGATGCTTAGCCGTACTGCAGACAACCTTTTCTGGCTGTCGAGATATGTTGAACGGGCCGAAAACATGGCCCGCCTGATGGAGATGGGCTATCGCATGGCGCTGATGCCCGCTGTTGGCGATGGCAACCGGTCCGAATGGGAATCGGTC
Organism: Thalassospira sp. CH_XMU1420-2; assembly: GCF_037029325.1. Lineage (NCBI taxonomy): Bacteria > Pseudomonadati > Pseudomonadota > Alphaproteobacteria > Rhodospirillales > Thalassospiraceae > Thalassospira > Thalassospira sp. CH_XMU1420-2. The sequence continues at coordinate 74,064 of NZ_JAYMEG010000004.1, read as the reverse complement.
CTTTCGGCGTCCGGTTGCATGGCGGGATATGATCCCGATGCGCCGTTGCGCCAGGAAGAAGTCGCCAATTACCTGATTTTCAATCGGGATAACCCGTCATCAATCATCAATTGTTTTGAATATGCGCGCGCCAATGCACGCGCCATGCGTACCGCGATTACCGCAGAAATGTGGGAAGCACTGAACAACGCGCTGATGGAACTTCGCCGTCCGTCGATGCACAATCTGGCCAAGAATGAACTGCCGGAATTCATCGACTGGGTCAAAAAGCAGGGCGCGCTGTTTCGCGGGGCCACGGATTCGACCATTTTGCGCAATGACGGCTATGATTTTATCCGTCTGGGCACTTTCATCGAACGCGCCGATAACACCGCCCGCCTTCTGGACGTGAAATATTACGTGCTTCTGCCCGAAACCAGCATGGTCGGCGATGGTGTGGATAACTATCAATGGACGACCGTTTTGCGGGCGGCATCGTCGCTGCGTGCCTTCCACTGGGTTTATCGCGATGATTATTCACCGCACCGGATCGCGCATTTTTTGATCCTTAATCCGTTCAGTCCGCGGTCCCTTGCCCATTGTGCGGAACAGATCACCCAGCATCTGGAACGGCTGGCGCGCCATTATGGCCAACGCCACCCGGTGCACGGGCAAGCGGTCGAGATGTATTCGCTTCTGACCCAAAGCGAAATGGACGAAATCTTTTCGACCGGGCTGCATGAATTCCTCAATGATTTTCAGGCCCGCAATGGTGCGCTGTCCAATGCCATTGCCGACGCCTATTATTTCGGGGGGCAATAAGATGCGCCTGACGGTCGAACACAGAACCAATTACCGCTATGAAATGCCCGCACGTCACGTCGTGCAAAGCCTCAAACTCACCCCGGCGCAGTTTGACGGGCAAAAGATCCTGAACTGGTCAATCACCGCCGAAGGATGTGTGATCGGATCGGAATTCACCGATGGCAATGGCGATGTCATCAGCACGCTTACCGCTGGCGGCCCGGTCGACGCAATCGAGATTGTGGTTCGCGGCGAAGTGGAAACAACCGACACCGCCGGTGTTTTGCGCGGCCACAAGGAACGCGCCTTTCCGGGGGTGTTCCTGCGCACCACACCAATGACCAAATCCAGTGCAGCCATCCACAAACTGGCCGACAAGGTCGCCAAAAAGACCAAGGATGTGCCGCTTCTTGATCGCGCGCATGCCCTGGCCGGGGCGATATCGGATGCCATCGAATATGCACCGGGCTCAACCCATGTGCATACAACCGCCGCCGATGCATTGGCCGACGGCAAGGGGGTTTGTCAGGACCACGCCCATGTTCTGATTTCGGCTGCCCGGCATCTGGGCATTCCTGCACGTTATGTGTCGGGATATCTGTTTGCCGATCAGGATGGCAACCCGCACGAGGCATCCCACGCCTGGGCGGAATTGTATCTTCCTGACTTCGGATGGGTCGGTTTTGACCCGGCAAACCGGTGCTGCCCGACCGATTATTATATTCGTCTCGGGGCTGGACTTGATGGCCAGGTGGCAACACCTATACGGGGTGTACATACTGGTGGCGCGAACGAAAATTTGGATGTAACAGTCATCATCGCGCAATCACAACAATAGCCGGGCCAAAACGAAAATGACCTATTGTGTCGGTTTGATGCTGAACGAAGGGATGGTTTTCCTTTCCGATACGCGGACCAATGCGGGGCTTGATAACATTTCGCGCTATCGCAAGATGTTCACCTGGGAAGTGCCCGGTGATCGCGCCATTGTTGCCTTGTCAGCCGGGAACCTTGCCATCACACAAGCGGTGATGAGCACCCTTTTTGAGGCCATCGATGACCCGAATACCGAACCGGGAAACTGCATCCTGAGTGCGCCCAGCATGTTCCGCGTTGCCGAACTGTTTGGCGAAGCAATGCAAAAGGTTCAGAACAAATACCACGACACGCTTGAGCAGCATCACGAAAGCAGTGCCGCATCCATCATGGTCGGCGGGCAGCGCAAAGGCGGGGAACAGCGCCTGTTTCTGGTCTATGCGGCGGGCAACTTCATCGAAGCCACCACCGATACGCCCTATTTGCAGATCGGCGAACATAAATACGGCAAGCCGATCCTTGATCGGGTGATTACCCCGGAAACCCCGATTCAAGACGGGGTCAAGGCCGTGTTGCTGTCGATGGATTCGACGTTACGATCCAACCTGTCAGTCGGCATGCCGCTTGATCTCGCCGTCCTGCCCGATGACACCTGTGCATTTTCCGAACTGCGTCGGATCGAAGCCGATGATCAGGGATTTCGTGCACTTTCCGATGCATGGTCGAACGCGCTGCGCGATGCCTTTGCCGATATGCCAGACGAGCATTGCGACCTGGCGGCCGAATAGTCGGTCCGCATATACCGCCAAACCCGAAGCCGGGCCGGCGATTATGACCCGGCTTTTTCGCGACCGGGTTTGCCGTGTTTGCGGTTTGGATTGTTTGGCCCGGCCACGAACTTTCCAGTGACAAATCCCGCCGGTCAAATTATCTATAAAATCATGACCCAAAAGACCGACACCACCGTTACCGGGCGGATCACCCGCGCCTTGGCCGATCGCATCATTGCCGGTGAAATTGCACCGGGCACAAAGTTGCGACAGGATCACTTTGCCGAGGAATTTGGTGCAAGCCACGTCCCCGTGCGCGAAGCATTCCGCAGGCTTGAGGCACAGGGTCTTGTTGTCAGTGAACCCAGGCGCGGTGTCCGGGTCGCAAGTTTTGATATTGCCGAGGTCCGCGAAGTCGCGGAAATGCGGGCATCACTTGAAGTTCTGGCCTTGCGCCATGCCGCTCCGAACCTGACCAGTGCGATCCTGGATACCGCCGAAGACATCAACCGGGCCGGTGAAAACGCCAGGGATGTCCGCGAATGGGAAGACGCCAACAAGGCTTTCCATCGCATCATTCTTGCGCCGTGCAACATGCCGCGCCTGATGGCCAGCATCGATGATCTTCATGCCGCCAGTGCGCGATTCCTGTTTTCGGGCTTCCGGATGGAATGGGAAGCCCCGACCGATCAGGATCACCGCGCCATCTTGCGGGCCCTGCGTGAACATCAATTTGATGTTGCTGCCGCGACCCTTGCCCGGCACGTGAAATGGATCGGCACCAAGCCCGGCAAAAACAGCCGGAAATTGTCGGCGATCTGATCAAAAATCCAAAATTTCTGGTCTGATGATTGGCAATCGGGTGCTGCTGCGCCCCGATATCGCCTTTGCGCGTCTATAATTCCAATTTTTATAGATAATTTTTACATAATAATTACAGATATTTAAACGAAGATTGTCCGAATTCTTGTCCAAATCCTGCGATTTGATGATTTTTGGATTGATTTTGACCCCGGATGACGTCGTAATTAATAGATCAGATTCAATTTTATAGATAATTATAAAACAACCGCCGAAGGAACCCGTCATCATGGTCCATCCTGTTACCCCCGACAGCCCTGCTGCGATCGACAATCCGGTTTTCAAAGCCGTCAAAAACAGCGTTGCGGTTTTGGCCGGTGTGGCCCTGATCACGGCAAGCGCCAAGACCACGGTTCCGTTCTGGCCAGTCCCGATGACGCTGCAAACCATGGCGATCATGGCAATCGCCCTTGCCACGGGCCCCCGCATCGCAGTTGCCACCATGCTGACCTATCTTGCCGCCGGGGCCGTGGGGCTTCCGGTTTTTGCAGGGACACCCGAACGCGGCATCGGCATTGCCTATATGATGGGGCCGACGGGTGGATATCTGGCCGGTTACCTTGTTGCGGCCGGGTTGGTCGGGGCATTGGCGCGCGGCCGCGTGGCATTTGGGCGCTTTGTTGTCATGATGGCGGGCATGGTGCCGGTTTACCTGCTGGGACTGGCGGGGCTTTCGGCCTTTGTTCCATCAGAAAAGGTTCTGGCACTTGGTTTTACCCCGTTCATTCTGGGTGACACGATCAAGATCGCGCTGGTTGCACTGAGTTTTGCGGCGATAAACCGCCTGAAAAACCGCAATGTGGCAGGCTGATCCGATGACGGTCGCGCAATCCGATATGCCCCAACCCGATATGGTTTCGCCCGCCACGGGCACCATTCGTCATGACTGGACCGTCGAGGAGATCGAGGCGATCTATCGCAGTCCGCTTCTGGATCTGGTCGGGCAGGCCAATGCCGTGCACCGCGCCCATCACGATCCGTCACATGTGCAAAAGGCCAGCCTGCTTTCAATCAAGACCGGTGGTTGCCCCGAAGATTGCGCCTATTGCCCGCAATCGGCCCACCATCGCGAGGTCAAACTGGGCAAGGAACAGCTTCTTGATCCGGCATCGGTCATTGACATGGCCAAGCGCGCCAAGGCTGCCGGGGCTGATCGGTTCTGCATGGGGGCGGCGTGGCGGCGTGTGCGCGACGGGGCGGCATTTGACGCGGTTCTTGAAATGGTGCGCGGAGTTGATGCACTGGGACTGGAGGCCTGCGTTACCCTTGGCATGCTTGAACCCCATCACGCCAAGCAACTGAAGGACGCCGGACTGACGGCCTATAACCATAATCTTGATACCAGCCCGGAATTTTACGGAAAAATCATCACCACCCGGACCTATCAGGATCGGCTTGATACGCTTTCTGCGGTTCGGTCGCACGGCATTGATCTGTGCTGTGGCGGGATCATTGGCATGGGTGAAACCATCCGCGATCGGGCATCGATGCTTGCGGTCCTAGCCGGATTTGATCCCCATCCGGAAAGCGTGCCGATCAATGCGCTGGTGCCGGTGGCCGGAACGCCGCTTGCCGGGCGTGATCCGATTGATCCGCTGGAGCTGGTGCGCATGGTGGCAACGGCCCGCATTACCATGCCGACATCAATGGTGCGGCTGTCGGCCGGACGCACGGAACTGAACCGCGAAGCCCAGATCATGTGTCTAATGGCCGGGGCCAATTCGGTGTTTTACGGCGAGAAGCTTCTGACCACGCCAAACCCGGAAGAAAACAGCGACAGCGCATTGTTTGCCGCCCTTGGCCCCATCGCAGCCTGAGCGACAAAACACACGTTCAACCCCCGAATCCGTGCCGCCCGCACGGGTTCAGAGCGTGCCAAGCGCACGCTTCCAACTGGCGAAGCTCTCTATCTGCGGGAGCTTCGCCATTTCTGTTTGCGGAATGCTGACTTAGAAATGGTTTAGTTGGCCTGCGCAGTTTCTTGCGGCTGATAGATAAAGCCATGCGCGGGATAGACACTGCCAAATGTGCCAAGCGTATTCATCATGCGGACTTCCGACCAGTCATTGTTGGGCGAAACATCGACCACCGGCTGACGGTAATGGACCTTGCCGCGGGTGCGCGAATCACTGCCCCAGTTGGCGTGATTGACCAGAATCTTGCGGTTATCAAGAATTGCCGAAACCACCGCAACATGGCCAAGCTTCAAACGCGACGTCTTGCGCAGGGCCAGAACAGCACCGACTTGCGGGCGATTGCCACGCTGGAAATTCTGTTTGCCGGCCTGTGCCCACCATGTCCATGCATCACCATAAATCTCGATCCCGGAAACTTCGCGGGCATAGGGTACGCATTGCAGGAATTTGTTGGTCGGCGCAAAAGAATTAAGCCGCGAGCTTGGCACATCGACGCTGGCAAGCACTTTGACCGTATCGCTTGGCATGGGGCCGGTTGACTGGGTTGCGGAATTGCCCGTGCTGAAACACGCGGAAAGCACCAAACATAGACCTACAATCCCCAGAAACCGCATCTGAAATTTTCCCCAAATGACTCGCGTTCGCCCACCATAGGGGGCCATGCCTTAAGAATCCTTTACTGCACTGCATCCGAAGATGGCGCAGACCGGCGACCAGATGCACCAATCCGGTAAAGCCGCCACAGTCCAGCACAAGCCGCACACAGGATCAGAATGCCCGAACCGCGCGCGGTATACTGGATATTTCCGGCTTCGGATATGGCACCAAGCATGGTCCCTCCTAGCGCCATACCACCAAAACTCGTCGCACTCCAGAAGCTCATCACACGGCCGCGCAATTTATTATCGACCGTAAGCTGCAAGGCGGTTTGCGAACCCACACCGACCGCCGTCAACCCGAACCCGGTCAGCGCAATCAACCCCACCGCAAGCTCGTACCAGGGCGACCATCCAAGTCCGAACATGCCAATCGCGGCCGCAAAGGCCCCGACAATGGTAATGCGTTGAAAATCAGCAGCATTTGATTTGACCCGCGACAACATAAAGGTCGATGCCACCGCCCCGATCCCGCCCGCCGAGGCCATCATGCCAAGTCCGGTCACCCCGCGTTCATAGACTGCTTCGGCGAAAACCGGCATTAGTTCGATCATGCCCGTACCAACCAGTGACACAAAGCATGATAGCGCCAACACCGAACGGATCATCGGGTGATGGATCGCATAACTGGCGCCATCAACAAGGGCGGCCAGGATTCGCCGGCTTTTGGCATCGGGGGCGCGGTCCTGATGAATGGTCACAACCGAAATGACAAACACCATCGGCAAATAGCTGATGGCATTCAGCATAAAGGCCGTCCCCGTCCCCCAGGTCGCAATCACCACCCCGCCAACCGCCGGACCGACAAGACGCGAAATATTGAAATTCATCGCGGCATAGGCCACCGCACGGCTCATGAATTCACGCGGGACAATCACCGGCACCAGCGACAAGCGGATCGGGGTCATTGCACTGCCCAATATCCCCATCGACGCCGCAAGCATGATCATCCAGGGCAAAGTCATCATCCCGGCATAGGACAAACCCATCAGAACAAAAGACACAGTGGCCTGCCCAAGATTGAGCAACATCGCCGTCCGGCGCAAATCAACCCGGTCGGCCATGACCCCGAAAATCGGCCCCAGAAAAAAGGCCGGCGCAAAATTCAGTGCGGCAATCAAACCGGTCCAGAATGCCGATCCCGTTAACGACCAGGCCAGCCAGGACATGGCGATTTTCTGAATCCACAGGCCTTGTGTCGTGATGCATTGTCCAACCAGAAACAGGATGAAATTGCGATCCGAAAAGATCGAGCGCGCCTTTTCCTGCGATGGTGCGGGATTTTCGGACCGTTTCGGTGTTTGCGGATCTGGGGCGGTTGTCGACACGGGAGCTCCGGCGATGAGTCAGAGAGTCAGAACAGGAATCCGGCCATCGGCCTGTCGGGAACTACAGGATGGAACGGCAGAAAGCCGCGATGGCAGACATTGGCAAGCGCGTGGCCAGACGAAAGTCATCAAGGCCACGATTGTCGCGACAGAGTTACGCGCAGCACATTAATTCTTCGCAAATTACTTGTAGCATACCTTCCAAAGGCACGCATAAAGACACATATCAAAATGATAAAACAATCGGCACAGAACCGATAAAACGTCCTTGAAACCATTGCCTTAGGCAAACCGGGTATCGCATCACATGCCACATGATTTCCGCGATATCGAACGTGAAAAGTTCGCGATCAATGCCAAAACGTGCGAATGGACCATTCGCGCGATGACCGCCCTTAGGGCCAATATCGACATCAATATCAAGATGCACGGCCCGCGCGACCATCTCGCGCAAGGCGACATTTTCATGTTCAACCATTTTGCCCGGTTTGAAACCTTTATCCCGCAATTTCTGATCGCGCTTGAAACCGGGGTCTATTGCCGATCGATCGCATCGGGCGAGTTTTTCGTGCAGGACAATACGTTTTCACGCTATTTGCGCGCACTCGGCGGTGTTCCCAATGACTATGAACGCCTGTTGCCGTTTCTGGCCGAGGAAATCCTTCGTGGCGGCAAGGTGGTTGTCTTTCCCGAAGGCGGCATGGTCAAGGACCGGCGTGTCCTTTCGGAAGAACGCCCGCACCCAAAGCGCCCAGATTACAGCATCTATTCCCGGTCGGCCGATACAAGACGCGCTCATCATACCGGGGCGGCGTTGCTTGGTCTTTGTATTGACGGGTTCAAAATCGGGCTGTCGACGCTGATTGAAAAGGGCAAGCGCGATGAATTCTCGCGCTGGGCCGTCATTCTGGACTGCAGCGAAGATGATCTTCGCGCAACCATTGCCAAACCGACACTGATGTTCCCGGCCAATATCACGTTTCATCCGCTTCGGGTGGATCAGAACCTTCTGGCGCGGGCAGCCGACATGTTTACCGGTGGCTTAAGCCCCAAGATGGCCGAAGAACTGATCATTGAAGGCAATCTGATGTTCAAGAAGACCGATATGGACATCCGCCTTGGCGATCCGGTCGATCCGCGCATGCATTTCAACTGGCTGGACCGGCGCATGCTGGCAAGACGGGTGGCGCAGGCCAGCGCGATTGATGATCTGTTCAAACCGGCACGGACACTTGAAAAGGTGACGGATCGGGTGACGCAATATGCCCTGACCCGCCACATCAAGCCGCTGCGCGATCATTGCATGGCGGTGATGTATTCCAACCTCACACTCAATGTCAGCCATCTGGCATCACGCCTGATCATGATGTGGCTTGAAGACGGCGTGACCGAAATCGATATCGGTCATTTTGACAGAACCCTGTATCTTGCAATCAAGAACATCCAGCAGGCCGAAAACGTCCATCTGCATCGCGGCATGAAAAACCCGGCCGATTATGTCGGTATCTTTGAACTGAATTGTCCGCAAATCCGGTTCTTTATCGATAGTGCTGTTCAACTTGGCCTGATCGAACGCCGGGATCAGAAATACTGTTTCCTGCAAAAATTGCAGGAACAGGCCCATTTCGACCAGATCCGCATGGACAATCCGATCATGGTCTACGCCAATGAAATGGCCCCGATTCATGCCGCCTGGCAGGCACTGGAACGTGCCCGGGTCGAAGTTGATCATCTAAGCCCGGTCGACATCGCTCATCGCCGTTTTGATGATGAAATCCGGGCGTGGTCCTGGAACCGGGCCAAGTTCAAGGATCCGAAATACGACGCAATCAATCAGCAGGAAACCGCAACAGCGGACAGCCGTCCCTATTTGCTTCTGCCCAACGGGCAGACACGGTTTGCCTGCGGGGTGCTGCTTGTCCACGGGTTCCTGGCATCCCCGGCCGAACTGCGCGAACTGGGTGATAAACTGTCCGCACTTGGTTATGCGGTGATGGGGGTGCGGCTGTCCGGCCATGGCACATCCCCCCATGAATTGCAAAAACGTACCTGGTCGGATTGGCTGGCATCGGTGCGACGTGGATACGAGATCCTGTCACCATTTTGCGAACAGGTGATCATTGTCGGGTTTTCCACTGGTGGGGCGCTTTCGGCCATTCATGCTGCAAACCACCCCGAAAAGCTTGCCGGGTTGGTTCTGGCCGCAACACCGCTTAAATTCCGCAATCGCAATCTGATGTTTGTGCCGTTGCTATACGGGGCAAACAAATTGATGGGATGGATGCCATCAGCACAGGAATTGCTGAGTTTCCGGCCCAACGACTCCGAACATCCCGATATCAATTATCGCAACATTCCGATCGGCGGCCTGCACCAGTTGCGGCAAGCGGTTGCTGAAATGCAGCGCCGTTTGCCAGACCTTGAATGCCCGACACTTGTTCTTCAGGGCGATGGCGATCAGGTCGTCGACCCGGCCAGCGCAAACATGATCCGTCGCCTTGCCTCCAAGGCAACGGAAATCGATGTTCAGATGGTCACATCCGGACGCCACGGTATCGTGACCGAAGATATCGACAACACCCAGAACCGGATCATTGATTTCATCACCGATCATTGCGCCATCCGCGATGACGAAGCGCGCGCCATCCCCGCAGAATAAACGCGACCTGATCAAATCGTACCAACCCCGCATTCCGACAAAAACCCACCCGCATGACGCGTCGGGATCAGGGATAAATCGGATAACGGAACAAACATCCGACAAGCGCCGCACGTTTCCCCGGCGACGGCGACCCCGTTTTCAGGGCGCAGCCGCGGTTGCGGCTTGACTTTGCATTAAAATCCACACAGCTTGGATCCATGGATACAAACATTATCGCCCAGACCCTGGAAAACGAAATTCAGTCCGGCCATCTTGGCCCCGGAACGATCCTGAAACAGGAAGAACTGGCCGCCCGATTTGGCGTCAGCCGTCAGCCAGTGCGCCATGCACTTGAACGGTTGCGGACATCCGGCCTGCTTGAAAAGCGCCCTGACAGAAGCCTTGCCGTGGTCGGGCTCCGGGCGAAAGACGTCCGTGAACTCAGCCAGATCCGCATTGCGCTTGAACAAAATGCGCTGATGCTGTCGGCACCGAACCTGACGGCAAGCAATCTGCGCAAGGCGCGCCGCCTGAACGAAGACCTTTTCGAAGAAGAAGACCCCGAAACCCTTGCCGATCTGGACCGCGATTTCCACCAAACCCTGTATGGTGGATGCGGCAATGAAAGGCTTTTGAAAATGATTGCCGATCTGCGCAACGAAGCAAGACGCGCCTATGCCCTGCAACCGATCGGGTCACAGCCACGCCGCGTCTTTTACGAAGAACACAACCGCATACTTTCCGCACTCGCAGCCGATGATATCGCGGCTGCCTGTGACGTTCTTTCAACCCATATCGGAATTACGGCCGGCACATTGATCCCGATCGATGGTACATCGGGGCAAAATCCGCATCCGACATCGGACAGGACCCCGTCATGAGCAGCTTTGGCGCAAATGTTGTCTGGCAACGCGCAGAAACCGAAAAATTCACCGACCGGCGCTATTCACGTGGGCATGTCTGGCGGTTTGATGGCGGACTTGAAATCCCGGCATCTTCATCACCGCATGTGGTGCCTTTACCCTATTCGGTTGCGGAAAATGTCGATCCGGAAGAAGCCTTTGTCGCAACTCTTTCAAGTTGCCACATGCTGTTTTTCCTTCATTTCGCATCCGATGCCGGACTGGTGATTGATCGTTATGCCGATGATGCTGTGGGCCTCATGGAAACCCGTGATGGCAAAACCATGATCACCAGGGTCGTTCTGCGCCCTGACGTGACCTATGCCGGACCGCGCCCCGACACCGGCACCGAGGACGATTTGCATCACCGCGCCCATGAAGCCTGTTTCATCGCAAATTCGGTAATAACAGACGTCGTCACCGAACCGGTGCGTCACACATAAGCGCGATAGTTAACCGGCAACCGGCTTTTGCGCGCAAATCGCATAGCGATGCTGCGCCCCGCGTTCCAGCCCCTTGCCAAAACTGATATGTTTTTTCTGGGCGGCATGGATCTGGCGCAGATCGAAATCGACAACAACCGGATCAAAACCGGTTCGGGCCAGCATGGCCGAAACATCATTGGCGCGCGCACCTTCGGAAAAATGCACACGGGCAAGAATGTCGCGATGGGTTTGCATATGCGCCACCGGCTCGGTCGGCTTGCGCAACCCGATCGATTCGAGAAAGCCCGACATCGCCTTGTTCAGTTTTGTTGCCCATGTCGGCGATACAAAATCACCATCGACAACAAGAAGCTTTCCACCCGGCTTTAAAACCCGGAACCATTCCGCAAAGGCCGCCGCCGGATCAACCAGCGTCCAGACGAGATGACGGGTAACAATCACATCGTAACTGTCATCCTCTTCCATGGTATGTTCCGCATCCCCCAATAAAAACCGGATGTTCGATCCCCGAAGCCGCGATTTCGCCCGCGCCTTTTCAAGCATCGCTTCGGACCAGTCCATACCGGTCACGGCAAAGCCAAGATCATGCATCAGATGGCTGATCACGCCGGTACCGCTTGCCAGATCAAGTGCCTTGCGGCCATCGGCAACCCCGAAATGCCTTTCAAACAGCGCGTGCCAGGCACTGCGTTCAGCATCGGAAAAGATTTCATGGCCGGGCTGTTCATCAAATGTTGCCGCCCGCATCGACCAATATTCCTTGATCTCGTCACGCAAATTGTAATTGCTGGCCTGGCTCATGATTTGTGGTTCTCTCTGGGTCTTCTCTGGCGGAGAATGGTAGTTTTCTGCGGTTTTTATCTAATTCAGAGGTGAATATGACACCTTTCTGATAAATCAATGATTTTATTTTTGCGAAAAATATTGATTTGCATTCTCAATAACTGATAATCCGTGCCTCGGGCAATCCTAATTTGAGGGAACGGGAATGAAATTTTATGGTGCTATTGCTGCCTTGGCCATGATGGTCGCGGGAACCGCACAGGCAGCAGACTCGGTCAAGGTAACGGATGTTGCCGGCCGTGAAGTGACCGTCGAACTGCCGGTCGAACGCGTCATTCTGGGGGAAGGTCGCCTGATTTATGGTCTGGCAACGCTTGATAGCGAAGATCCCTTTGCACGTGTTGTCGGCTGGAAAGACGATCTGAAAAAAGCCGACCCGCAAACCTATGACATCTATGCTGCGAAATACCCGCGCATCGATGACATCCCGACCTTTGGCGGCATGAAAGACGGCACGTTTGATGTCGAACAGGCCATCGCGCTCAAACCCGATGTCGTCATCATGAACCTTGAAGCCAAGGGCGCGACCGAAGATGGCGGCTATGATGACAAACTGGCTGCTGTCGGTATTCCGCTGGTCTATATCGACTTCCGCGAAGCCCCAATGAAAAACACCGAAACCAGCATGAAGATCCTTGGCCAGCTGACCGGCAAGGAAGACCGTGCTGCGGAATTCATCAAGTTCCGTGCCGATCACATCCAGAATGTGCTTGATCGCATCGCCAAGGCAAATCCGGAAAAGCCGCAGGTCTTTATCGAACGCGCGGCTGGCTATTCCGAAGAATGCTGCATGTCCTTTGGCAACGAGAATTTCGGCACCATGGTTGAAATGGCCGGTGGCGTGAATATCGCAGCCGCGATCATTCCGGGCACCTTTGGCACCATCAACCCAGAACAGGTTGTGGCATCCAATCCCGATCAGTTCGTTGGCACCGGTGCCAGCTGGGAAGCCTATTCCCCGGGCGGTGCATGGGTCGGTCTTGGCCCGGATGCCGATATGGTCGAAGCACGCCGCAAACTGGTTGGCCTGATGGAACGCCCGGCATTCACCGGCATCAAGGCTGTTGAAAACGGTCAGATTCACGCTGTTTGGCACCAGTTCTACAACAGCCCATATCAGTTCGTTGTCATCGAAAAGATGGCCAAATGGTTCCACCCGGACCTGTTTGCTGATCTTGACGCCGAAGCGACCTTCAAGGAATTGCATGACCGCTTCCTGCCGCTTGATTACCAGCCGGGCTATTTCATCTCGGTTACGGATTCCGCGACAAACTGATGACCACCAAACAGATTTCTATTGAAGCCGGGAGCGCGCATTACAAAGCGCGCTCCTTGCGTCGTTTTTTGATCCTGGTTGCCATGGGCTGCGCGCTGTTTCTGTCCTTTGCGATTGATCTGGCAACCGGGCCCGCGAATTATCCGTTATCGGATGTGATTGCCACCCTGATTGATCCATGGTCGGCCAGTGATCAGCTGCGTGTTGTGATCTGGGATATCCGCATGCCGATCGCACTGATGGCCTTGACCGTGGGGGCGGCCCTTTCCACTGCCGGTGCCCAGATGCAGACCATTCTTGCCAACCCGCTGGCCAGCCCGTTTACGCTGGGCATTTCGGCTGCTGCCGGATTTGGCGCGGCCCTGGCGCTGGTGCTTGGCGTGGCTTTGCTGCCGGCATTTGTTGATTTAATTATTCCGATCAATGCCTTTGTCATGGCCATGGCAACCGCACTGATCATTCATTTCTTCAGCCGCCTGCGCGGGGTTACGGTTGAAACCATCGTGCTTTTGGGTATTGCGCTGGTCTTTACCTTCAACGCGCTTCTGGCATTGCTGCAATATCTTGCCAGTGAACAGGCACTGGCTGCTGTGGTGTTCTGGACCATGGGCAGTCTGGTCAAGGCAACCTGGACCAAGGTTGCGGTCACCGCGATTGCAGTTGCGATTGCATTGCCTCTGTTCGTGCGCCAGGCATGGGCCCTGACCGCCCTTCGACTTGGTGATGCCAAGGCAGAAAGCTTTGGCGTGAATGTGCAGGGGCTTCGTCTGCGCACCATGCTGATTGTCAGCATGCTGGCCGCAATTCCGGTTTCCTTTGTCGGCACCATCGGCTTTATCGGCCTTGTCGGTCCGCATATTGCCCGCATGCTGGTGGGCGAAGATCAACGCTTCTTCCTGCCGGCATCGGTTCTGTGCGGGGCCTTGATCCTCTCGGCGACGTCGGTTTTGTCAAAACTTCTGATCCCGGGTGCGATCCTGCCGATCGGGGTGATTACCGCCCTTGTTGGTGTGCCCTTCTTCTTCTCGCTGATTTTCGCAAGTCGGAGGAAATCATGGTAACGCTTCGCCTTAATGACATCGGCACCCGATATGGCAAGGTGCAGGTGGTATCAGGGATCACCACACCGGTCATTCAGCCCGGAACCGTTACCGCCGTGATCGGCCCGAATGCGGCAGGCAAATCAAGCCTGTTCAAACGCATTGCAGGTCTGGCAAAGGGTACGGGATCGGTTGATCTTGGCGCGATTGCCAAAGAACGCAACACGATCTGCTATATGCCGCAAGACACCGGATCAACAGCTGTGCTGTCGGTTTACGAGTCAATCATTCTGGCCGCCAAGCAGGGTTCCAGCCTGCGGGTAAAGGCCGATGAACTGGCACGGATTGATGAAATTCTGGCAGCCTTGCGCATTTCCAATCTGGCCGGACGCAACCTTGGGGAACTCAGCGGCGGGCAGCGTCAGCTGGTCGCGATTGCCCAGACACTGGTGCGTGATCCCAAGATCCTGCTGATGGATGAACCGACATCCGCCCTTGATCTTCATCGCCAGATGGAAGTCCTGTCTTTCATGCGCGACGTTGCCAAGGGGCAGAACATTATTGTTCTGATTGCCATTCACGATCTGAATCACGCATTGCAATATTGCGATCAGGCCATGGCCATCTGTGATGGCAGGATGGTTGCCTATGGCCCCTGTGCCGATGTGATCGACAGTGGTCTTCTGCGTGATGTCTATCAGGTTGACGGCCATGTCGAGCTTAATTCACTCGGCCATCGCCATGTCGTTTTGCGTGGCCCCAGTGACCAAGCCCAAAGCCGCCACAGCACGGCAATCCTTCACGGTCCGGGAAATGAAACACCGCTTGCTGCCCAATAGGCAGGCGCTGTTTCTTTGTGATTAAAAACTTTGCATTTGGGGAATTTTCTGTTTCCATAGAAGCATCATGATCACCCGTTGCGGCATCCATTGGGATGATGCCGTAACCACATGATAACAAGCATAAAAATATCATGTGATGCGATCGATGCTTCAGGAGACAGAACTTGCAGACCGGCGCGCCATTCAGTTTCGAACGCTTTACATTTCCCGATCTCAAGACCCTGTTGGCAAAGGCAAGCCCGCTTAGATCCGGCGATGTGCTTGCCGGGCTTGCGGCCGGGTCGGATGAAGAACGGGTTGCAGCGCGCTTTGCACTGGCGGATGTACCGTTAAAACGCTTCCTGTCAGAAGCACTGGTTCCCTACGAGGATGATGATGTCACGCGCATGATCATCGATGATCATGATGCCGATGCTTTTGCGCCGGTCGCATCCCTGACAGTCGGGGAATTTCGCGACTGGCTTCTGGGCGATGACGCAACCCCCGAAGTTCTCAAAAACCTTGCGCCCGGTCTGACGCCCGAAATGGTGGCGGCTGTTTCCAAACTGATGCGCAATCAGGACCTGATCGCCGTTGCCCGGAAATGCCATGTGGTGACGGCCTTTCGCAATACAATCGGGCTTCCCGGCCATCTGGCCGTCCGTTTGCAGCCCAACCACCCGACCGATGATCCGGCCGGTGTGGCAGCATCGATCCTTGATGGTCTGATGCATGGCAGTGGCGATGCGGTGATCGGTATCAATCCGGCAACGGACAGCCCCGAAGCCATGATCGATCTTTTGAAACTGATCGATGAAGTCCGCGAACGCATCGATATTCCCACCCAATCCTGCGTTCTGGCCCACGTCACCACAGCCATTGACGTAATGGCCCGCAATGCCCCGGTCGATCTGGTGTTTCAATCGATTGCTGGAACCCAGAAAGCCAATGAAAGTTTTGGCATTACCCAAGCCATGCTGGCCGAGGCCGAAGATGCCGCCAAGGGACTGAAACGCGGCACGGTGGGTAATAATGTGATGTATTTCGAAACCGGGCAGGGTGCGGCTTTGTCCGCCGATGCCCACGAAGGGGTTGATCAGCAAACCGTGGAAACCCGCGCTTATGCGGTTGCGCGCAAATATTCGCCGCTTCTGGTCAACACCGTTGTCGGCTTCATCGGGCCGGAATATCTGTTTGATGGCAAACAGATCACGCGCGCCGGTCTTGAAGACCATTTCTGTGGCAAGCTGCTTGGCGTGCCGATGGGGTGCGATGTTTGCTATACCAACCATGCCGAAGCCGATCAGGATGATATGGATAACCTTCTGACCCTGCTTGGCGTTGCCGGATGCAACTTTGTTATCGGCGTCCCCGGGGCCGATGACATCATGCTGAATTATCAAAGCACCAGTTTCCATGACGCGATGTATCTGCGTTCGGTTCTTGGACTCGAACCGGCACCGGAATTTGCCGCATGGCTGCGCAAGATGGAAATTCTTGATCAGAATGGCCGTACGCGTCCGCAGCTTGACGGGCAGGCCGCCCAGAATCTTCTGGCATGGTCGGGGGCCGCGTGATGAGCAAGCTTGCCAACAAAAAAATTCCAAGCGGCCTCGACCCCTGGAACGCCTTGCGGGTTCATACCGATGCACGGATCGGTCTTGGCCGGGTCGGTGACGGGTTGCCAACAGCCCGGTTGCTTGAATTCCAGATGGCCCATGCGCGGGCCCGTGATTCCGTTCATATGGCGTTTGAGCCAGACCGCGTACGCAGTAAGCTTGGATCGCTTGACCTGCCCGTTCTTGATGTCCATTCCGCGGCCCCGGATCGGGCGACCTATTTGCAGCGTCCCGACCTAGGCCGGTTGCTTGATGATGCGTCGCGCGACACCCTGTCAGGCCACAAGGGTACGTATGATGTTGCCTTCATTCTGGCAGACGGTCTTTCGGCACGCGCCACACATGATCATGGTGCCGACACCCTGTCGCTGATCCTTGATCGATTGGGGGATAGCTGGTCGATTGCCCCGATAACCCTGGCAACCCAGTCCCGGGTCGGGCTGGGCGATGAAATCGGCGCGGCACTGGGCGCCAAACTGACCGTGATGCTGATCGGGGAACGGCCGGGATTATCAAGTGCGGATTCGCTTGGCGCCTATCTGACCTGGGGGCCAAAACGCGGCAAATCCAACGCGGATCGCAATTGTGTGTCCAATATTCGCCCGGCCGGGCTGGTCCCGAAAAAGGCCGCTGAAAAGATTGCCTATCTGATGCTTGAAGCTCGCAAACTCGGCCTTTCCGGTGTGGCGCTCAAGGATAATTCATCCAATCCGGCGTTGATCGACGGATAAACTGAACGGCACGGCAACCCTACGCGATCAGGTCCCCGAACCCGACATCCGTTCGAGCAACCGTTCAATGCGTTCGGCATGGGCGGCCTCGCCACGTGCCACACTTTCAAACCAGGCTGCAATGTCGTCGAGCCCTTCCTCGCGGGCAATCCGGGCCATTTCGGGATAGTGTTTTTCGGCTTCGTCCTTTTCCTGCATCAGGGCAGCCTCAAGATTGAGTTTGGTCGTCCCGAGCTCCTTGCCTGTCAGCGGGTCCCCACAGGTTTCAAGAAATTCCAGATGGCCGAAAGCATGGCCTGTTTCGGCCTCGGCCGCAGTTCTGAAAAGTTCTGCCGCGTCGCTCTGGCCTTCGATATCGGCCTGCTGGGCGAAATACAGATAACGACGGTTTGTCTGGGCTTCTGCGGCAAAGGCCGCACGCAGATTTTTCTCGGTCCGTGTACCCTTGAGCGCCATGTGCGCTGTCCTTTTTTATTGTTGGCGATCGGTTGTGAACTAACCACGCGAAAGGCGTAAAAATAAGGCGGCGGGACATGGCATCCCGCCGCCTTCTTATGTGTCTTGAAATTCGACATCGTCAACCGCTACAGGGGCAATTTGCACCGGTCAGAATGCGGATTTCATCTGCCTGTTACGCACCGGATTGTGCCTGCCAACAGATCAAAATTCCGGTATCAGCCGGCCTATGCCGCATCCTGTGCAGAACAATTGCGCCGCAGCCGGAAAACCAGATCAACCGATGCCAGTTCGGTGCCGTTTGGCATGTTCGGAATGCCTTCGATCTGTACCGTTTCCGCTGGGATGTCGGACAAAAGCCCGTCTTCCTCGCAATAGAAATGGTAATGCGGCGCGGTATTGGTATCGAAATAGGACCGGCCCGGATCAATCACGATTTCGGTCAGCAGTCCGGCATCGGTAAATTGATGCAATGTATTGTAAACGGTTGCCAGCGACACCTTGATGCTGTTGCTCATGGCTTCGGAATGCAGCTGTTCGGCCGTGACATGGCGATGCCCGTTTTCAAACAAAAGCCGCGCAAGTGCCAGACGCTGACGCGTCGGACGCAAATTGGCATCTTTAAGCCGGTTCAGGGCGTCGGTAAATGGACGCGATGTGGTTCTCATAGTCTGCCCCTATAGTTTCCCGGGAACAGGTCCACACCTGTTCCGTTAATTCCCACGATCAGACTAGAGAACCCGGGCGCACGATTCCTTGATTTTGATCAACTCCAATAAGATGGAGAAATCAGCCCTTCCCAACCAAAAAAAAGGGCCGGAAAACCGGCCCTTTTCAGATGTTATCGCGAAATCAATTCGGAGATTTTTCAGAACCGCTGAACATACCTGTCCCCCGCAAAATCGCGGCTGCACCACCCAAACCGTCAGCGCCATCACCCGAAACGTACACTTCGGGGACAAGCTTTGATACCAGCTCAACTAGCTGAGGTTTTCGTTCCAGTGTCGCCAGGAACTTTTCGAGAGCCTGCAACATAACCACGCGATCCTCGCCCAAAACCTGTGCTTGGGCCATCTGCCCATCAGCCAAAGCCGTCAGATAGCTTTTTTCTGCTTCGCCAAGGTTTTTGCGCTCAAGCTTTCGCTTTTCTGAAATCTCAACATCAATCTCTGCTTTGACCAGCTCTGACTGCTGATTGGCTGTAGCACGGGATTTTTCTGTCTTGATCCGTTCATCCTGCGACAGTTTTTCCTGCTGGTAGGCCGCCGCAAGCTGGCTTGCCAGCTGCTCTCGCTGACGTGCGACCAGAAGCTCGGGCGGGATAACCGGTTCGCCAAGCCGTACTTCCTTGATGTTGATGCCTGCCTTGTCGCCTTCGACACGAACCTTCCGCTCAATGGTATTTTGCAAAGCCTCTCGATTTTCAATCAGATCAAGAACTCGTGTTTTTCGAACGGCGTATCCGCTGCCGCCATCGACCCTTGGCAACTGGATCGATCCACCAGCAACATCGCGTACAATCGAACGAATTGTTGGGGTTAGGACCCGATCTTCTATTTCGCGCAAGCTGCCAACAGACGCGACAACATAAGGCGCATTTTCACGTGTTACCTGCACAAGCACGCGAACTTCCTGCGGTATTTCCCAACCTTCGACCTTCACCACAATTGCACGGTCAGCGTCATCGTTTGGGTTAAATACAACCTTGTCTGTAGTTTCAGTCTGACCGATCTTGCCTTGTTGATCGACATTCAGCTTGATGGAACGCTTGACGTAACCGCCACGATATTTCCATGTCTGAACCCTCGTATCAACGAGGGTCACATCATAGGCCTCGCGGTTGATGTAATAAGCATCAGGGTTGAGAACGGACTCCCAGATTCCCTTGCATCCGCGAGGTACCAACGCGACGCTCAAAGCACTTACATCGCTATTTGTGATCTCCTTGCATTCAGATCCGGGACGTTCCTGAACGTTTGATTTGACCACACCAACAAACCCGGCAGGGATTTCAGTAATCAGGGTGTCGGTTGACCCGTCTGCATCGGCACGACCTTCAAGGTCATAAGTAACCTCGACATTTCCCTCACCTATTTTCACCCTGAAAAGATAAAGATTAAGCGGATAAACACCCGGTTTCAGGACTGTCGTCTGTAGACCTTTCTGCCCGCCATTTTGCAGAAAGTATGACGCATCAAGCATGTCCTTGACTTCATCTTCAGGCCAAGGGGCAGCAAAGGCCGCACCGGACGGCAACGGGTTCCCGTCGCGCGCTTCTATCAACCCGTAAAATCCCGGTGGAACCTCAACCATCGGAAGAACACTGACATCGTTGATAACAGTCAGGAGCGGCTCAAAATGGAAGCCCGGAGACAGAATTCTGGACTGAAAGCCGTTTTCTCCCGAAAGTGCAATCAAACGGCCTGCTGGAAGCGAACTGCCACCATAAATGCGTTTTAAATGGGCAACCTGATTACCCCCGACATACACATAAGACGTCGAAGCAAAACAAATAAGAGCAATAAAAAGCAACGTCACTGATGCCACTTTACCGATCACCGGACGGCGTGGCGGAAGCCCTTTAACAAATATAACGACTGCAACAAGCAGAAAAATCAGACCAAGAACGAGCCAAATCATACATATCTCCCAAACAGAACGCTGCAATATCCCCGGTTAATGCAGCTTCGGTTTGCTATGTTACCCAAGATTGCAAGGCAGGCATGTGATTTTTCGCACAAATAGCAAAAAGGGGCCGGAAATCCGGCCCCTTTTTGGTTTGTTTTGCAGTCAGGAAAATCAGTCGCCAGTCATGATCCGATCGACCAGTTCCTTGACGGTCGGGATGTGACCATTGGCATAGAACGGGTCTTCGCCGAACTTGTAGGCATTGTGACCTGCAAACATCAGTTCGTTTTCAACCGCTGCGCCATGGGCGATGTTCTGAAGCGTCTTCTGAATACAGAAGGACCGCGGATCAGCGCGCTTGCCGGTCGTGCCTTCATGCTGTTCCCAGTTGGAGAACTGGCACTGTGACAGGCACCCCATGCAATCGATCTGGTCTTTTTTGATCGTCAATGCGCTTTCGGGCGTGACAAAGACCATGGTGTCATCCGGGGTCGGCATGCCTTCGGTGTACCCGGCGTCAAGCCATGCCCGGACCTTATCCGCATCGTCTTCGCGCACATAAATCGGACGGCCACGACGACCCAGCGGAATGCCGACATGCAGGTCGGCCTCAGCCGTACGGGAATAACGGACCTGACGATCGGAGCGCTGATGCAGATCTTCAAGGAAGTCGTTGCGCACAGCCGAGCTGTAGAAGCCCGTCGGGCTGAATTTATGCAGCGACACATCACCGTTCTGAAGACGGGTCAGACGCTGTTTCCATTCGTCGGAAATCTCGCTTTCCTGGGTCAGAAGCGGACGGGTCCCGAACTGGAAGGCCACCGGGGCAACTTCCGGATTATCGATCCAGTCTTCGAAATCACGCAGGAACCAGACGCCGCCGGCCATGATGATCGGAACATCATTCAGACCAACAGAATTCATGAATTCACGCAGTGCCGCGACACGCGGGAACGGATCTTCGGGCACCAACGGGTCTTCGGAATTCGACAGGCCGTTATGGCCACCGGCACGCCACGGATCTTCATAGACCACGCCGCCCAGCCATTCCGGGGTCTTCTTGTATGACCGCAGCCACAATGCACGGAAGGCACGGGCCGATGACACGATCGGATAGTAATGGACACCATACTGGGCCGAAATCTGGGCAATCTTGTATGGCATGCCCGCCCCACAGGTTACCCCGTGAATCAGGCCTTTCGCACCTTCAAGAACACCATGAAGGATCGGTTCGGCACCACCCATTTCCCACAGCACGTTCATATGCAAACGGCCTTCGCCATTGCGCATTTCATGTGCGATCTGGGCCTGTGCAATACCGCCGCGGATACCATAGGCAATCAGTTCCTGATGGCGGTCACCGCGGGTTTTTCCTGCATATTCGATCGGAACCAGATTGCCGTTCTCGTCATACGAGTCGGCATTCACAGCGGAAAAAGTCCCGATACCGCCGGCAGCAGCCCATGCGCCGGAACTTTTACCCGTCGATACAGCAACGCCTTTGCCACCTTCGATAACCGGCAAGACTTCTTTACCCGACATGACGAGCGGATTAAGGGCTTTCAACTTCGTCTCTCCCATTCGGCATTTGCCAGCGACACCACGGTATCGCTCAGAGTGCCGGGCGACGTCTTGTTTTTATCGTCGCCCGGCATACCGTTCAGCTTATTCGGCGTCGCCTGCTTCGAGGTCGGCACCGGTTTCCTGATCGACACGCTTCATCGACAGCTTGATTTTGCCGCGATCATCGAAACCGATGACCTTGACTTTAACCTGGTCGCCTTCTTTCACGATATCCGAAACCTGTTTGACACGCTCAGGTGCCAGTTCGGAGATGTGAACAAGACCGTCGCGGGCGCCGAAGAAGTTAACGAACGCACCGAAATCAACAGCCTTAACGACCTTACCGTCATAGATATGGTTCAGTTCAGGTTCTGCAACGATGGATTTGATCCAATCCACAGCCTGCTTGCCTTTTGCACCGTCGGTATGTGCGACAGTGATCGAACCATCGTCTTCGATGTCGACTTTTGCACCGGTTTCTTCGCAGATTTCACGAATGACCTTGCCGCCCGAACCGATGACGTCACGAATTTTGTCTTTCGGGATCGAGAACTGGGTGATGGTCGGCGCATTGCCCGAAACTTCACCGCGTGCTTCCGGAAGGGCCTTGGCCATTTCGCCAAGAATATGCAGACGACCGTCACGGGCCTGTTTCAGCGCGATCTGCATGATGTCTGCGGTCACCGAGGTGATCTTGATGTCCATCTGAAGCGAGGTGATGCCGTTTTCGGTACCGGCAACCTTGAAGTCCATGTCGCCAAGGTGATCTTCGTCACCCATGATGTCGGACAGAACGGCAAAGTCGTCAGCTTCCTTGATCAGGCCCATGGCGATACCGGCAACCGGACGTGCCAGCGGAACACCGGCATCCATCATGGCAAGCGAACTTGCGCAAACGGTTGCCATCGACGAAGAACCGTTCGATTCGGTGACTTCGGAAACGATACGGGTGGTGTAGGGGAAGACATCCTTGCTCGGCATCAGCGGATGCAGGGCACGCCATGCCAGTTTACCGTGACCGATTTCACGACGGCCAGGCGAACCCATACGACCAGCTTCACCGACCGAGTAGGGCGGGAAGTTGTAATGCAGCATGAAGCTTTCACGGTATTCACCGTCAAGCGCATCAACGATCTGCTCGTCCTGACCGGTACCAAGGGTAACAACAGCCAGTGCCTGGGTTTCACCACGGGTGAAGATCGACGAACCGTGCGAGCGCGGCAGAACCGAAACTTCGCCCATGATCGGACGAACGTCAGCACCGGTACGTCCATCAATACGTTTGCCGGTTTTCAGGATCGCACCGCGAACGATGTCTTTTTCCAGATCCTTGATGATCGAGGAAACCTTGCCTTTGAGTTCATCAGGAACTTCATCGCCAAGTTTCTCGACGATTTCTGCCTTGGCAGCGGCAACAGCGGCCGAGCGTTCCTGCTTGACGACATGGGCATAGGCAGCGGTCAGGCTATCAGTGCCAAGGGCTGCGATTTTTTCGACCAGCGCATCGTAACCGTCCGGAAGTTCTGCAACTTCGCGCGGTTCCTTGGCAGCTTCTTCTGCCAGTTCGATGATCAGGTCAAGAACGCCCTGGAACTGGTCATGACCAAACTTGACGGCGCCAAGCATGATTTCTTCGGACAGTTCGGATGCTTCGGACTCAACCATCATCACGCCGTCGCGGGTACCGGCAACAACAAGATCAAGGTCGCTTTCCTTGATGGCTTCGGTCGACGGGTTCAGAAGGTATTCACCATCCTTGTAACCAACGCGCGCGGCACCGATCGGACCGAGGAACGGCAGACCGGAAATGGTCAGTGCGGCCGAGGTACCAATCATCGCAACCACGTCCGGATCGTTTTCCATGTCGTGCGACAGAACGGTACAAACGATCTGGGTGTCGTTGCGGTATTGCGGGTGGAACAGCGGACGGATCGGACGGTCGATCAGACGCGAAACCAGGGTTTCCTTTTCCGACGGACGGCCTTCACGCTTGAAGAAACCACCCGGGATTTTGCCAGCGGCAAATGCTTTTTCCTGATAGTTGACGGTCAGCGGGAAAAAGTCGACATCCGGGCGCGGCTGCTTGGCGCCAACAGCAGTACAAAGAACGACGGTTTCACCATAGGTTACCTTGACGGCACCATCGGCCTGACGGGCAATCTTACCGGTTTCGAGAACCAGTTTGGCATTGCCCCACTGCATTTCCTTACGGACGACATTAAACATTATTTTCTCTTCCTCTTACAAACCTCTGGCGGACCCGGAATACTACACGAGTTCCGAACACATTAATTATGAGGCTTTCATAACAGCGTCATAATTAATGGGTCCGGCGTAAGCATCGGGTCGGCCCATCCGACCCTGCTTCTCGTGTCCCGATCCACCGGAACAATAAAAAACGACGGCGGAGGTCACCCTCCGCCGCAGTTTGAAATCAGCGGCGAATACCGAGGCGTTCGATAACGCTCTCGTAACGCGACTGGTCTTTGCGCTGCAGATACTTCAGCAGGCGGCGACGCTGACCAACCATCATGAGAAGACCACGACGGCTATGGAAGTCGTGGTTATGTTCTTTCATGTGCTCGGTGAGGTTCTTGATCCGCTCGCTCAGGATTGCAACCTGGACTTCGGGGGAACCGGTGTCACCGTCTTTCTGAGCGTATTCTTTGATCAGCTCAGCTTTGCGTTCAGCAGTAATCGACATCAGGCATCCTTTCGCCTTTAGAGATTAAAAACACGCACAGGCCGTATTTCGCCACCATTGATCTCCGCCAACGCAACCGCGCGGTCATGGAGCATGGCACAGACGATTTCGTCCTGCACGACGGGGTTTTCGAGAGCATTGCGCTTTGCGACCGGCAACAGCCCGACAGGCTGGCCAGACGAAAGGCGTTGCGCCTCGACTTCGGTCAAGGCCAGCGCCGGGATGTCGTCCAGCGCGGTCTCAACCGGAAGCATTTTCTTCATCACCTCTTCGGGGTCCATCTCCAGCAATTCCTGCAGGGGGATGGCGCTTTCCTCCGAAAACGGCCCCGCCGATGTCCGGCGAAGCGCGGCGATATAGCCGACAGTGCCAAGGCGCAGCGCAATATCACGCGCCAGTGATCGCATATATGCGCCTTTGCCCGATACAACATCGAACACGGCGTGATCGCGATCCGGCATTTCGACCAGTCGAAGATCCTTGATCAGAATCGGACGCGGCTTCAACACCACGTCTTCATCGCGACGCGCAAGATCATAGGCACGCTTGCCATTGACCTTGATCGCCGAAAACTTTGGCGGCACCTGCTGGATTTCACCGATAAATTCACCCAGCACAGCCTTGATTTCGTCTTCAGTCGGACGGTGGTCGGAGGTTTCGATAACCTCGCCCTCTGCATCGTCCGTGCTGCGTGCCTCGCCGAATTTCAGCGTCACACGATAACTTTTGCTGCCATCCATGACATATGCAACCGTTTTGGTTGCTTCGCCAAAGGCAATTGGCAGAACGCCCGATGCCAGCGGATCAAGCGTTCCGCCATGTCCGGCCTTGTTGGCATCCAGCAGGCGACGCACCTGATTGACCACCGTTGACGAGGTGATCTCCAGGGGCTTGTCGACCGCCAGCCAGCCATTAATGCTTTTACCGCGACGGCGACGCGCCATCAGTCGTCCTCATCTTCCTGGTCACCAGACCGGCCATCCACCAGATCCTGCGCGACATGCGGATCACGCAGCAGGGCGCCAATATGGTCGGCGACATCAAAACTTTTGTCTTCGACAAAACGCAATGCCGGCACGTATTTCATGTGCACCGTATGGGCCACATGGTTGCGCAGGTGTCCTTTCTGACGCGTCAACGCCTTGAGCGACGTTTCGGCCTCACCGCCGCCAAGCGGGGTAAAGGATACCATAGCATTGCGCATATCCGGTGAAAGATTGACGCCGGTAATGGTTACCGGGCGACGGGTCAGGTCCGGATCGTAAATATCTCCACGCTCCAGCGCCTGCGACAGCGCCTGACGGATTTCTTCCGCCACTCGGAGCTGTCGCTGACTTGGTGCTTTGGCTGGTTGCTTCGCCATTTCAGTTCCTCACCGTCTTACAGTTCGACGGCAATTTCCTCGTTCTCGAAGCACTCGATCATATCGCCAACCTGGAGATCGTTATATTTGGCGAACGACATGCCACATTCATAGCCCTCGCGGACTTCTTTGACTTCGTCCTTGAAGCGACGGAGCGTGGACAGCTCGCCAGAGTGAATAACGACATCGTCGCGCAGCAGGCGGACACCCGCGCCGCGTTTGACAATACCCTCGGTGACCATACAACCGGCGATCTTGTTGCCAGAGATGGTGAAGATGTCGCGGATTTCCGCATAGCCCAGGAACTTCTCGCGAACTTCCGGAGACAGCATGCCCGACAGCATCTTTTTGATGTCATCAGCAACATCATAGATGATCGAATAGTAACGAATATCAACGTTGTCGCGGCGGGCCTGTTCACGGGCCTGCTGGTTTGCACGAACGTTAAAGCCGATGATCAGTGCATTGGATGCACGGGCCAGCGTCACGTCGGATTCGTTGATACCGCCAACACCGCTATGCAGAACGCGAACCGATACTTCCTCGTTACCGAGTTTCTGAAGCGTCCCGATAAGGGCTTCGACAGAACCCTGCACGTCACCCTTGATGACGATCGGCAGTTCTTTGACGTCACCGCTCTGCGAGAACATGTTCTCAAGTGCGGATTTCTTCATCGCGGCAGCCTGGGTTTCACGAATACGGCGCTGACGGAAGTCGGAAACTTCGCGGGCCTTCGCTTCGTTTTCAACGACCACAAAGTCATCACCGGCAGACGGAACACCGTTCAGACCGGTTACCTCGACCGGCATGCCCGGAATTGCTTCCTGGACACGGGTACCGTGATCGTCAACCAGCGCACGGACACGACCCCATTCCGGACCGGTGACAAAGATGTCACCCGTGCGCAGGGTACCGCGCTGAACCAGGACGGTTGCGACTGAACCACGGCCTTTTTCCATGCGGGCTTCGACAACAACACCGTCGGCAACACGCTGCGGGTTGGCCTTAAGGTCAAGAACCTCTGCCTGAAGAAGGATTGCTTCTTCCAGCTCGGTCAGACCGGTGCGCTGTTTGGCCGAAACTTCAACCGCCTGAACGTCACCACCCATTTCCTCGACCACGACTTCGTGCTGAAGCAGTTCGGTCTTGACCTTGGACGGGTTGGCACCCGGCTTGTCGATTTTGTTGATCGCGACAATCATCGGAACACCAGCGGCCTTGGCATGGCTGATGGCCTCAATCGTCTGCGGCATGACCGAGTCATCGGCAGCAACAACCAGAACCACGATATCGGTGACCTTCGCACCGCGCGAACGCATTTCGGTAAATGCGGCGTGGCCCGGGGTATCGATGAAGGTGATCTTCGAACCGGTTGCCATGGTGACCTGATAGGCACCGATATGCTGGGTAATGCCACCGGCTTCGCCGCCGGCAACGTCGGTTGAACGCAGTGCATCAAGCAACGAGGTTTTACCATGGTCAACGTGGCCCATGACGGTCACGACCGGCGGGCGACCGACCAGCTGCTCTTCGCTGTCATCTGCAACAACCAGTGCTTCTTCGACGTCTGCATCGGAAACACGTTTTACATTGTGACCGAATTCTTCGACCACGAGCTGTGCAGTATCGGGATCCAGGCTCTGGTTGATGGTCGCCATGACGCCCATGCTCATCAGAGTCTTGATCACGTCGGCTGCACGTTCAGCCATACGGTTGGCCAGTTCCTGAACGGTGATAACGTCCGGGATGGTCACGTCACGCACGATTTTCTCTTTCGGTTTCTGCGGGCCCATTGCACGGGCTTTGGCTTTGGCCTGCTGGCGCTTGATCGATGCCATGGAACGACGACGGCCACCTTCGTCACCGGTCATTGCATTGGCGATCGACAGCTTGCCACGACGGCGACCATCATCAGCCTTGCCACGGTTTGCACGGCCCTGGGCTTCTTCTTCGGCGCGCTTGCGCGCGGCCTTGCGTGCATCTTCCTCGTCCTGCTCCTTGCGGCTTTTCGGCTTGGCAGTCGCAGGGGCAGCGCGACGACGTTCTTCGGGAACCAGCGGTTCTGCCGGTTCGCCCATGATCACATCGTCTTCCTTGGCTTTCGGCGTAGCAGCCGGTTTCGGCTTCGAGGTCTTGCCTTTGGCAGTCGAGGCAGCAAGCTGTTTTTCAACATCTTCAACAGAAACTTCGTCCTTGTCCTTGGCTTCCGCTTCTGCCGCTTTGGCTGCTTCTGCAGCCTTGGCTTCCTCGGCCTTGCGGGCTTCTTCCTCGGCGGCCTTGCGGGCAGCTTCTTCACGCGCACGGATTTCGGCGTCGGCCTCTTCCTGCTTGCGGCGCTCTTCAGCAGCCTTCAAAGCAGCCATACGGGCAGCACGCTCGCTATCGGTCAGGTTGCCGTGATCTTCGGCAGCCGGGCGCGATTTCGGCTCTTCGACCGGTTCCTTCTTGGCTTCCGGTGCCGGCGTTTCAGCCGGTGCCTGTTCAGCAACGATATCCTTCTTCACTTCACGGAAGCGACCGGATTCGTTCTTTTCGAATGTACGCTTCTTACGCACTTCGACGGTCACAGATTTGGACCGTCCATGCGAGAAGTTTTGGCGAACCTGCCCTGCCTCGACCGTCTTGCTCAATTCAAGCTTCGATCTGTTGAGGCTCAGCGGTTTCTTCTCCTGATCGCGATCACTCATAATCCGTCCAACTTCCTCATTTCCTGCGGGATCGACTTCCAATGCCGACCCTGTCCTGTCCGTCCGGCGCCTGTCTGATGTCAGACTGCGCGAAATCCTTGCAGCCGCTTCAGGGAACGGCCCAGCCGTTTGGCCAGACCACCTGGCGCAACAGCCACATGTACTGCTTTTTCACGACCAAAGGCCGCGCCGATTTCAGCAGCATCCAGAACGGAATAAATCGGCAGATCCCGGGCCTTGGCCTCGATCTTGGATTTTCCGTCCGCAGCACCATCGCGTGCTGCCAATATCAGAGCCGCACCCTCGGCAATCTGGGCGCGGGCCTTTTCAAATCCGGCAACCGCCTGACCGGCGCGGCGCGCAAGCGACAACAGATCAAGACATTTCTGCGTCAGCAGCTGTTCGATCCGGTCTGCAAGCGCGGCGTCGACCACGACTTTTTGCCGCGCCGCCTTGGCAAAAGCGTTTTTTGCACAGGCGGTATTTATCACATCCCGCGACGGGCACAACCATAATCCCCGTCCCGGTAGCCGTTCCTCAAGATCGGGTACAACCGAACCATCCGGCCCGATCACAACCCTGAGAAGATCTTCCTTGTTCCGGGTCTCGCCGGTGACAATGCACCGGCGTTCCGGAACCTCGGCTACCTTGCCGCCTTTGCGATGCGACATGGTGTCCTCCGATCGGCCTTAAGCCTCTTCGCCTTCGGCTGCTTCTTCGGTCTCTTCTTCAAGACCATCGAACCAGCCCAGCTTGCGACGCGCTTCCATGATCAGATCATTGGCCTGATCCATGGTCATGTTGTCGGCATCACCGATATATTCGATCAGCTCGTCACTTGCCAGATCGGCGAAATCTTCAAGGTTTTTGACGTCGTTTTCACCAAGGCGAACAACAACTGCCAGCGACAGGCCATTGAATTCGACCAGATCATCGGCAACCTTGAGCTCTTCACGACGCTTCTGAAGACGTTCGGCTTCTTCGGAAAGGAAGGTACGTGCGCGGTTGCGCAGTTCTTCGGCGATTTCTTCCTCGAAGCCTTCGATCTCGGCCAGTTCTGCCAGCGGCACGTAACCGACTTCCTCGATCGAGGTAAAGCCTTCGGCGACCAGGAGATGGGCGATAACTTCGTCAACATCAAGGGCCTTGATGAACATTTCCGCACGCTTGCGTGCTTCTTCCTGACGACGTTCGCTTTCGTCTTCCTCGGTCAGAATGTCGATATCCCAACCGGTCAGCTGCGATGCCAGACGCACATTCTGACCACGACGGCCGATGGCGAGGCTAAGCTGATCGTCCGGAACGACAACTTCGATACGGTTGGTTTCTTCGTCCAGAACAACCTTGGTGACTTCGGCCGGGGCCAGTGCGTTCACAACAAAGGTTGCCGGGTCTTCCGACCACTGGATGATATCGATTTTTTCGCCCTGCAGTTCGGCAACAACGGCCTGAACACGCGAACCGCGCATACCGACACAGGCACCGACCGGATCGATCGAGCTGTCTGACGACAGAACCGAAATCTTGGCGCGCGAACCCGGATCACGGGCAACCGATTTGATTTCGATGATGCCGTCATAGATTTCCGGAACTTCCTGGGCAAACAGTTTTGCCATGAAGGTCGGATGGGTACGCGACAGGAAGATCTGCGGACCACGCTGTTCGCGACGTACATCAAGGATCAGCGCACGAACGCGATCGCCCTGACGGACGGTTTCACGCGGGATCAGTTCTTCGCGGCGCAGAATTGCTTCGGCACGGCCGATATCAACAAGAACGTTGCCAAACTCGACACGCTTGACGACGCCGTTGATGACTTCGTCGGTGCGGTCTTTGTATTCTTCGAACTGACGTTCGCGCTCGGCGTCGCGGACCTTCTGAACGATAACCTGTTTTGCGGTCTGTGCAGCAATACGGCCAAAGTCGATCGGCGGCAGCGGATCAATCAGGAATTCGCCCAGATTGATGTTTTCATCACGAATACGCGCCTGTTCGAGCGACATCTGGGTGAAATCGTTCTCGATCTCATCGGTTACTTCGATGAAACGTGCAAGTTTGATTTCGCCGGTTTTGCGGTCGATATGGGCACGAATGTCGTGCTCATGGCCATATCTGGAACGACCAGCCTTCTGGATGGCCTGTTCCATTGCGCCGAGAACCTCGTCACGATCAATGCCCTTTTCACGGGCAACGGCATCAGCGACCTGCAAGAGTTCCGGCCGCGGCATTCCCGAAGTTGCTTCCATATCCAACCTCTATTCTGCGTTGTCGTCAGAGCGGCGATTGCCGGTGACATGCGCGATCAATTCATCCGTCAGAACCAATTTCGACTTTGCGATATCGGCCAACGGCAACAAGACACGTTCGCCATCGACAATCAGGGCGACCGCATTATCTTCAATCCCATCCAGCAAACCGCTGAAACGGCGACGACCATTGATGGCCATCACCAGTTCGACCTTTGCCTCGAAACCTTTCCACACTTCAAAATGCGTGGCACGGGTCAGCGGGCGGTCGATCCCCGGAGAACTGACTTCAAGGTGATAGGCACCCGAAATCGGATCTTCGACATCCAGAAGGGCAGAAACCGTACGGCTGATTTCGGCGCAATCTTCAACATTGATGCTGCCTTTCGCGTCCGGGCGATCTGCCATGATCTGCAGGATATTGTGGTCCTGTCCCGTCATGGAAACACGGACCAGCTCGAACCCCAGCGCATTGATCGACGGCTCGATAATTGCCGTGATTTTCGCCATCAACGGGTCTTTCAACTGTTGTCCAATCAGCTCAGCCATAAAGCGATGCCATACCCCAAAAAGCACAAAAGAGCGGGCGCGAGGCCCACTCTTTGTCAGAATTTACAAAAAGCTTGGCGGCTTTATACAGCCGGTTTGCGCAGAAATCAAGTGAGGATACAGGGCTCCCGCGCCATTCAACCCAAGGATTCACAAAGACCTTACTGCAATGGCAGATTGCCCATCAGATTCCGGAAATAGGCAAAGGCCGCCACCGCACCATTGCGCACAGCGATCTCTTTGTCGTCGCTCAGCTCCAAGTCATTGACCTGTTCGACAAATTCGCGCCAATGCTTGCCCCGGCCATCCGGATGACCGGCCAGATGACGAGCCCCGAATGCATCCCCAAGCCCGATATTGGCAGCAGCCTTCAACAGGAATGCCGCGCCAAGCGATGACCCCTCGCAGACATAAAGCCAGCCGATCCGTTCGGCATCCTGTGCGGAAATCTCGAAGCGACTCCCGATTTCGGGGCATGCGCATTCCATATCTGCAAGATCGTCACAAACGGCCTTATACCGGCTGCGCGCGGCCAGCCCCGGAATGACACGGTTAAGGTCCTCGGCGTCATATAGCGGTTTCATCCGGGCGTGAAAGACATATTGCAGGGTCAAAAAGCGCTTATAGTTGTTGCGGTTATCGAACGGCGCCATTTCCATGACCATATCGTCAACCGACTGATGCGCACTGCGTGTGGATTGCCGGAGGTCTTCCATCCGGGTCACAGTGGCGGTGTCTGCCCCGTGAATTGCGTTCATTGCTACCTCGTTCCTGGTCAGTTCGTGCCGATATCGGACACGACTCATTAAGTCTGAAACGATCAACACCGCCCGATATCCGAAAATGTCCGGATTTCAATTTGATCAATCTTCGCGAAACGCGCGGGCAAACTGATCGGAAAGCGGCTTAAGAAGGTAGCTGAGCGCCGTGCGCTCGCCGGTCGCAAGGAAGGTTTCCACCGGCATTCCCGGCACCAGATCGCGACCATCAAGCTTGGCAACTTCGCCTGCCCCGATTCTGATGCGCACGATATAATATGTATCACCAGTCAATTCGTCGCGTTCAAGATCGGCCGCCACGAAAGAAACCCGCCCGAACAGCTCAGGCGTGGTTCGCTGATTGAAGGCGGTGAATCGCAATACCGCTTCCTGACCGGGAACGACCTGTTCGATGTCGCGCGGATTGATATGGGCTTCGATCACCAGCTCATCCTGATCAGGCACAATGCCCATAATGCGATCGCCCGCACCAATCACACCCCCGACTGTATGCACGGCAAGCTGATAGACCGTTCCGTCATAAGGTGCGCGAATGTCAATGCGACGCAGCTGGTCGCGCAGGGCAATCTGTTGCTGCATCAACTGGGCGATCTGCTGATCAATATCGGTCAGTTCGCCAAGAATTTCGGTTTGGCGCACACGATCAAGCTGCAATATCTGCATTTCCGTTTCCGATATTTGCATCCGGGTTGCGGCAATCTCGGCTGTCAGTTCCCCATG
Source organism: Thalassospira sp. CH_XMU1420-2 (assembly GCF_037029325.1). NCBI lineage: Bacteria > Pseudomonadati > Pseudomonadota > Alphaproteobacteria > Rhodospirillales > Thalassospiraceae > Thalassospira > Thalassospira sp. CH_XMU1420-2. The sequence goes on along the minus strand of NZ_JAYMEG010000004.1, from coordinate 40,920 downwards.
CGTCCCGTCAAGGCTTGCCCGTTCACGGCGCAGGGCCGCCACACGGGTAATCGGAACCAGTTGCTTGGCAAACAGACCTTCCAGCCCGGTCAATTCATCTACGATATGGCGACGTTCTTCTTCGTTGGCTGTTTTCTGGGCGGTCAGGCCGGTAATGGTTTCTGAAAGCTGGGCGCGCTTCTGAACAAGCTGCTGCTTTTCACCTTCAAGACTTTCGCGGCGGGCATTGAACAAATTGCGTTCCGCGGCAATCAGTTCGGCAATCGCCGGATCATCAAGACGATCCGCAAAGGCATCCGGAATGCGAAGCTCCGTCAGATTGTCCCTTTCCCCGGTCAGGCGCATGCGCCGTGCCGTCAAAGACGACAATTGCGTCTCGACAATCCCAAGACTGGCGCGTGCCATGGTGTCATCAAGCCTGATCAAAAGATCACCGGCCGACACCCGATCACCGTCACGGACATGGATTTCACCAACGATACCGCCGTCCGAATGCTGGACATCCTTGACGTTGCTTTCGACAACCAGCTTGCCCGATGCGACCACCGCACCGGACAGCTCGGCAAATGTCAGCCAAAGCATCAATCCGGCAAACAGGGCCACCACCACACCGCAACCAATGATGATATGGCGGCGCAAAGTTGCCTGGGCGGCGGATAAACGCGCATCACGACCGGGTCTGATGGATGGTGCCATGCGCCCGCGTGACAGGAGTTGCAAGCTGGTCATGCGGATTCTCCTACCTGGCGGACGGTTCGGCGCAAAATATCGTCACGTTTGCCAAAGGCAACCTGATGGCCATCCTGAATCACGGTGGCCAGATTGACCGTGGCAAGGGCGCTGGGACGGTGGGCGATCAGCACAACAATCGCCCCGCGGGCACGTGCGGATTGCACGGACTGCAACAATGCCTGTTCGCCATCGCTATCAAGGCTGGCATTCGGTTCATCAAGCACGATCAGGAAAGGATCCCCGAACAACGCCCGTGCCAGGCCGATCCGCTGGCGCTGGCCGCCCGACAAAACAACACCACCCACCCCGATACGCGTGTCATACCCGTTGGGCAGCGACAGAATCATATCGTGAACACCGGCCGACTTTGCGGCCTGAACGATGTCACTCGACGATGCGCCGTTCTGCAATCGCGCAATGTTGCGGGCCACCGTATCGTCAAACAGTTCGACATCCTGTGGCAGATAGCCGATATGCTTGCCCAGTTCGTCCCGATCCCAGTGAGACAATTCCGCCCCGTCGAGACGGATTTTGCCGCCACGCATCTTGCCAATCCCGACCAGTGCACGGCCCAGGGTGGATTTCCCCGATCCGCTTGGCCCGATAACACCCAATCCGTCCCCGGCACTGAGCGTCAGGGCATTGATCCGCAACAACACCTTGCTTTGGCCCGGTGCATTTCCGTCCTGCGTTCCGACCACAAGATTGGATACCGTCAGATTTCGCGACGGCGCAGGAAGACGGGTACGCGTATCTTCGCTTTGTCCTTGTGTGACCAGCATTTCATCAAGACGCCGCCGGGCCTGTCGGGCTGCGACAAAACCGCGCCAGTTGCCAATCGCCTGTTCTACCGGCGACAAGGCACGTGCAGTCAGGATCGAGGCCGCAATCATTGTGCCCGGTGTGACTTCCTGATGGATTGCCAGATACGCCCCCAGCGCCAGCACCCCGGACTGCAAGGCCAGACGGATGACCTTGATATAGGCCGAAAAGGTAGAATTGACGTCGCCAACCGCAGTGTTGTCGCGCAAATAGCGATTATTGAGTTTTGCCCAGCTTTGGGAAAAGGCCTTTTCCATACCCATGGCCCGCAAGGCTTCGGCGTTGCGCCGACCGGCTTCGACCAGACGATCACGCTGGACGGTCTGACTGTTCATGGTGGCGACCTTTTTGCGGGTTACGACTTCGCTGATCAGGGTCAGGACAACCAGCAACGCCCCGCCGACAAGTGCAAGAACACCAAGCCAGGGATGGAAAACAAAAACAATGGCCAGAAATACCGGCATCCACGGCAAATCGCAAATTGCCACCGGGCCGGCACCCCCCAGAAATTGCCGGATCTGATCAAGATCATGCAATGGCTGATTATTGGCGCGGGCATTGCGCAGTCCAAGGTCAAAGGTCTGCATCAATGCGTCCGGACCTATTTTTTCATCAACCCGCCAGCCAATCCGGATCAGCATGCGGGCTCGAAGGGCGTCAACACTGCCCAGGAACAGATACAGAAAAACCACAAGCCCGCTCAATGCGACCAGTGTGGGGACATTCTGACTGGCCAGGACCCGGTCATAAACCTGAAGCATGAAAAGCGGGCCTGTGAGCATCAGGATATTGGACACACCACTAAGCGCTGCGACTGCAACAAACGCACGGCGCAAGGATGAAATTGCTTCAGAGAGCGGCCGGGATTTGCCGGTTCGCATATCTGATTTCGAAGATGCCTGTCCAAACACGCTTTTTATATTCCAGAAAAATCGGGTAGGGTGAGGTGGGTGCTGCTGTTGCGCAGCACCCTGGATCAAAGACCTTGTGCCCGTTCCGCACCTTGCGGGATGGGCCGTCTTCGTTAAACGAAGTCGTTCTGGTCAATGTCGGTGTAATCGACACCGGTCAGCGTCACGGTGCCATTGGCATGGGTGATCAGAGCATTGCCTGCACCGTCGTCAGAGACGGTCACTTCGCTGTAATCAAGATCAATCAGATCCGTGCCATCGGTGAAATCGGTAACAGTGTCATCGCCAAAGTCCGACGCGCTATCGAATTCAAAGATATCCGCACCGCCATTGCCGGTAAGAACATCATCACCAGCCCAGCCGCCGATGACGTCAGCGCCGGCGCTGCCGTTGATTTCGACACCGGAATCAAGGACAGATTCCAGCGTGTCGGTGCTGCCCGAATAGATGTCAACAAGGACGCCATTGGTGTCACTGTTCGACAGGTTCAGTCCCGAGATATCAACAGGCGAATCGGTGAAGTCAAATTCGGTTCCGTTGTCCGCAACACCAAGGGTGGTGCCAAAGGACAGTTTGTCGAGATTGCCCGTGATCGTGTGCGTGTTGATGTCGTAGGCAAAGTCAGAGCTTCCCGCAGTCGCAAGCACAGAACCGGTGTAGCTGCTGCTGCTATCCTGGTCGGTCGCCAGGAACTGCGAACCACCGTAATAGCTCGACGGAGCAAAGCCATCATAGAAAGTACCGTGGTTGCCCGAACCAAGCGAAAAGTTGTTGTTGAAGTCTTCAATAACACCATGCAGGTCCACACCAGCACCCGAAGATGCCGCGTTGAGATCAATCGTAATAGTCATGTCAGTTTCTCCTGTCATTAAGCTACCCATTTAGCGAATAGCATCATGAGAATGACTCTTATTATCTTTACGAGTCAATGGAAAAATTGTTTATTATCAATAAGTTAAACTGACAAGTGCGAAAGCCCAACCAGACGTATGCCTGGTTGGGTTCAATATCCAGCCGATGCGGCGTTACGTTAGAAATTGCCGCTAAAAGTCAGTATGGCGGTTCGTCCTGGTGCCGGGGCGAATGTTCCGCCTGTCCCCTGCACATAGGCTTCATCAAGCATGTTGTTCACCGCAAATCTCAGTGTGAGGTTTTCGTTGATTTCATATGAGCTGTAGAAATCAAACACCCGGTACTTGAAATACTTCGAGACGATCGAGGACGAGTTGCTGCTGCCAAAGTTATCCTGCGGATAAACAAATGAAGCTCGCATTCCAAGAACCAGGTCCTGATCAAACAGTCTGAACCCGCCATCAACCGTGTATTTTCGCTTTGGAATTGCATAAATCCCGAAAAGCCGATCAGCGGTCCCGTAATTTACATCGCTGTAGGAAAGATAGGTTGCACCCAATTGCGTATAGTTTACCGCAGCAAAGGGATCATATGCTGTGTCGAGAACATATGGGTTGTGGTTGCCTGACAGATCGGTATCGGAGATCGAAATCGTACCACCGAGATAGAATTCTCCAGCATCGTAAGACAGCTCGGCTTCGGTACCATTGATATATACCGGGTCAGTCAAATTGACGATTGCCTCGGCCTCGACAGAAGTATTCGTGATAACCCCAAGGTTCGTCCTTTTTGGAGTTGGCTGCGGGACATTGGCCAAGGTGATGTAGTTATCAATTGCGGTCCGATAGTAAGCAACCTTTGCCCTGAACCCGTCGCCTTGGCGAAGCACATTGTCAAAGCTGAAGTTGACACCAACTTCTTTCGTCTCGCTTTCTTCGGGCTTCAGGTTTGCGTTGGAGTAAAACGGCAACCCGGCATTGTCACCGATATGATCGCCCTTGATCATTGATTCCATGATGGTTGGGGCACGCATGTTCCGGCGATAATTTGCAAATAGCTGAATTCCCGAAGTCACATTGAAACTGGCGCCAACCGATGGCGAAAACGCATCTTCGCTGAGATCAATGTTCAGTGGTGTGCCACCATCCTCACACAGGTTGGCGGAGTTCTGTTCCTCGCACCAATAGGAATCGCCGGTCAGTGAGTACCGGTCATAGCGAAGGCCGCCCCGGAGCTCGAACATGTTGTCAAAGTCATAAGTGGCGGCGACAAAGCCCCCGGAAACGTCGCGTTCGCCAGCTGGCGTGCCACCTTCAATTTCATATGCAGCACCCGCGCCACCAAGACCGCCAAGCTCGGCACTTGTTTTGGCCTTGTCCTGAAAATACTCGACACCGTAATCAAGACCGAGATGACTGGAGACATCGCTGCTCAGGTCAAAGTCAAAGCTGCTGCTGTTTGACACCTCACCACCCAACGTATCGAGCGTATATTGGTTATCAAAGGAGTCCGTCGTGACGGCACCGCCGGCATTGTATCGCGCTGGTCGGAACTGATGGTTCTGTGTCCTTGTCCAGTAGACGCCGCTATTCATGGCAATCAGGTCTGATTCCGGGTTCCAGACATGCTTAGCGGTTACGGTATGAACGTCAGTTTTATTGTGGTCCTGATAGTTGTTCGTCGAATCACTCGACTTTGTGTATGAAGTGCTGCTTCCGACGTAACCAAGATTTATCTCCTGATCTTCCGTCAGAAAAAGGTTCGCCTTCACCAGACCCGATGTTTGCCGGACATAACTGTATTCCGGACGCGAACTGTAAACATCGACATACTTTGGTGTGCTATCGATTTCCTGATAAAGGCCCGGGTTATGCGTCCCCGGGCGATAGTCTCCGACGACTTTTCGGCTCACTGCGGCAGATAGATCAAACTTTGGCGAAACACGTGCACCAACGGCAACATCACCCGCAAAGTCATACTGGTTTGTACCGCGGCTAAGATTGACTTTGCCGCCCCATTCCTCGTCTGGATCGACAATATCCTGCGTATTGAGCGTCCGCATGGTAACGATACCGGCAGATGTACCCGCACCACCATTCTTGGCCAAATCAGACTTCTCGACCTCAACCTGGGCCAGAAGTGCCGGATCGACATAAACACGTGATGCCGTGCCATGGGTCAGCTGATTGTAGTTCTGACGCGCACCATCAATATTGACGTTTACCCGGCCCATTTCCTGCTGACCACGCACATTGACTGTCAGACCAGGATCTTGCGCATCGTTTGCAACATCCACACCGGCAACATTGTTGAAAATCTCGCGTGCTTCACGTACTGGCGCTTTGCGCATGCTTTGCTGGGTGATGACCGATACCGAACCCGGGGTGGAGTACACTTCATCGGGAACCCCGTTTGGCCCCAATGCACGATTTGTGGCAGTGACGATCACCGGCAAGGTTTGCGCGCCATTTTCCCCCGATATGTCCGATGCCGGGATAATTACCGAGATGGTTGTACCGTTAAGCACGACCCACTGAAACGGGGTCTGCGATGTCAGGATATCAAGCGCAGCAGATGGCGACATGGCGCCTTTTACGGCCGGGCTGATTGTGCTTTCGGGCAATACGCCATCAACAACAACATCAATCCCGGAAATACGCGAAAAGGCAACCAGCGCCGCACCTATCGGCTGGGCTGCAATATCGAAGTCATAGATTTCGGAAGACAGCTTGACCTGTGCGACTTCCTCGGTCTGCACAACTGTCGCATTATCCTGCATTTGCGCCATTGCTCCGACAGACATCATCGCGATCATGGCACTGCCGATTGCAGTGGCAGTGACAAAACGTACTCCCCCCAAGGAAGTAGCAGCAGGCAGTTTTTTGTTGGCCGCGAACATCGTGCGACCGCCCCCGTTAGACAGCATTTCATTCTTCTCCTGATTTCACGAAATGCAAATGCATCGCATTCGTTTTTCGTTACTTTCTGAGACGAAGTGAAAATTCATTTATCTGAAAATAAATGGTTTTTTATGAAAATAATTTTTATTCGCATTAAATAGCCTGCGCCAAGAGGCACGCAAAGAGACACACCACGACGTCAGGCGGCGCGAATAACCGTCAGATAGTCGGTAAACTGGTCAATCTTTAGCGACAAGGCACCTGCAAGGGTTGGCAATACGTCGCGGGTGCGATCAAGATCAACACTCATGGTTACCTTGCGACTGGCGACATGGTCGCCAATGACAATGATCTTTCCTGATTGCCAGCGTTCAAGAATGCGCGCCACATCCCCCAGCTTGTCGCCAACAAAGACAAGCCGGCCATCACGCCAGGCAAGGGCATTGGCGATATTGACATCATGAACCGCGCCCATTTTTCCATCATGATAAGTGACCGCCTGTCCCCCCGATACCAGTCGGGCCTGATCGGCGAGTTTCACCGCAACACTGCCTTGTTCAACTGTGACAGTCGTCTGATCATCGTATCGGGCCACATCAAAACTGCCGCCACGCGACCAGCTTCTTGCACCGGACGCAGCAACAAAGAAATCACGATTGCCTTTGCTGTGATCAAACCAGACTTCGCCTTCATGCAGTTCAACACCTGCAAGACCCTGTCCCGATACAAGCGACATGGTTGTCCCGCTTGCCAAAAGTGCCCTCATGCCGCCGGGTAAAGTGAGTTCCCGCCGTTCACCGGTTGCCGTTCGGAAATCGGCTGCTGGATGATAACGCTGCACACCCCAACCGGTCGCCAGAATACCGGCCACGACAGTGCCGCCCAAAAAGGCGCGCCGTCCGACCTTGTTATTGGCCGCCAGATGCAGACTTGAACTGCCGCTCCACAGCCGCTCCACCTCGTTAAAGGCCGTCATGTTGCGTGGGTCTTTTTCAATCCAGGACGCAAATGCGCGGCGGTCTTCTTCGGTTTCACTGCCATCAAGAAGCAGCGCAAACCAGTACGCAGCCTGTTCTGTAGGCGTCTGGAAGCCACTGTCCGGGTTTGGAAAACGGGTCATATCAGCATGTCTGTCAATTACATGAATGCGGATGATCCCGTCCAGAATCCATGGGCAAAGAGACGGGCTCAATCATAGGACGAACGGGATTTGGATTTATCTGATTGCAGATCTGTTTTTTTCGTCCTGCTCCATCGCTTCCTTTACGATGGTAAGCGCCTTGACCATGCGGCTGAACGCTGTCTGGCTTGGAATGCCGAGTTTTTTGCCGATATCGACATAGGTTTCCCCGCCCACACGCGCCAGGATGAAAACGTCACGCAAATGGCGCGGCAAAGCATCAAGAGCGGTCTGCAACCGGCGGAGCTCCTGCCTTGACCAAGCGATTTGTTCCGGATTTGGGGCGTCATCTGCAATCAGTTCAAACGCCATATCCGGATCGGACACAAATGACAGGATCCGTTCACGGCGGAAATGATCGATCACCAGATTATTGGCAGTCCGATACAGGTAAGACTGCGCAAAACGCTGTTCGGGCAAAGATGGCGTTGCCACGACGCGTAAAAAGGTGTCCTGAACAATGTCATCGGCAAGATGCCACGACAATTTTCGGCGCTGGACAAATTGATGCAACCGGCGCCGATAGGTTCTGAACAATGTATTGACATCCCAGTGTGTCACGGCCTGGACCTCTGGCTGTTTTCGCCTGTATATGCGCCGGAAAAGTGCGGCGTTTGGCGCGGCATTGTTGTGACTTCAAGTCATTAACGCACTTGTTTTATCGCACATGACAATCATTCGCAATATTTTGTTATATTTCTGTACGTGAGTATAAGTCAAAACTGCAATTTAAGATTGCCGCTTTTCCGATCATCATCGGCGTCCGGCCTTTGGATATGGAAATGCCCGACGCATCGATTACGAACGCCGGGCATTGATCAAATCCGAACCGGATCAGCAGGCAAACCTGTATGTCAGACCTGACGCGGCTTGCGACGGAACCGCAGATAGTTGCATTTCTTGCCCTGGCGAAGGGCTTTTTGTTCGTAACGGGTTTTGACCCAGTCCTCGGGCGGGCTGCGCCAGTCATCCGGGCCTTCGGCCAACCATTCAAAGTCGGGATGGTTGTGCATATGCTGCAAGGTCCACGAGATATATTGCATATCGTCACTGGCCACCCGGAATTCCGCGCCGTCTTTTAACAACCGTGCCAAAAGTGCCAGGTTTTTGGGCCCGATAAAGCGACGTTCGGCGTGACGTTTCTTTGGCCAGGGATCAGGGAACAACAGAAACGCGCGATCAAAGCAGGCATCAACCAGCTTATAAAGAAGCGGGCGCGAATCATCGGCCACCACACGGACATTTCCAAGGCCGCGCTCATCCAGATGGCGCAGCAGGCTGCCAACCCCATCCATGAAGGGTTCCGCCCCGATGATCCCGATATTCGGATTGGCCTCGGCCTGACCGGCAAGATGCTCGCCGCCGCCAAATCCGATTTCAAGCCACAGCTGATCCGGATCACCATCAAAATAGCTTTTGGGATCGACCCCTGCGACGTCCGGATAGCTGATCCCGATTTTCGGCAGCATGGTGTCAACCAGCGCCTTGCGGGAATCCTTGAGCGGTCGGCTTCCGCGGCGGCCATAGAAATTCGGGCGATCAGGTGTCGGAATCGGGCGTTCTTTGTTGCGCATGGTCGTATCAGTTGATCAGGGTCGGGACAAACTCGGTCAAAGTGACAGATCCGCAAGGCGAAACATGTCACGTAAATCAAAACGGGCGGCCCGAACATCCGGGTCGCCCGCCTCATATCATGTCGTGCGCATTTGGCAAATCGCACTTTTGCAATGCTGCTGCCTGATGATCAGGCGCCGAATGCCGATTTCAGTTCACCCACAAGGTCGGTACGCTCCCAGGAGAAGCCACCATCTGCGGTCGGCTGACGGCCAAAGTGACCATAAGCAGAGGACGGGGTGTAAATCGGACGGCACAGCGAAAGATGTTCACGAATGCCACGCGGGCTGAGATCCATCAACTGACGCAAGGTCGCGCCAAGCTTAAGCTCGTCAACATTGCCGGTATCGTGGTTGTTGACATACAGAGCCAGCGGCTTGGACACGCCAATCGCATAGGCAAGCTGAATGGTGCAACGTTCTGCCAGACCGGCAGCAACCACGTTTTTGGCAAGGTAACGCGCAGCATAGGCTGCCGAACGGTCAACCTTGGTCGGGTCTTTCCCCGAAAACGCGCCACCACCGTGCGGTGCGGCACCGCCATAGGTGTCGACAATGATTTTACGTCCGGTCAGACCGGCATCCCCATCGGGACCACCAATGACGAAACGACCCGTCGGGTTGATATAGATTTCATCAGCAGCCGGCATCCAGCCTTCCGGAAGGGCAGCTTCGATATAGGGCAGAACCAGGCCGCGGACATCTTCCTGCGACAGGCCTTCGGCATGCTGGGTCGAAACCACAACCGACGTTGCGCCAACCGGTTTGCCATCGACGTAACGCAGGGTTACCTGGCTTTTGGCATCCGGGCCGAACTGGGCTGCTTTGCCGGAATGACGATCTTCGGCCATTGCGCGCAGAATACGGTGCGAGAACTGGATCGGTGCCGGCATCAGTTCATCGGTTTCGTTACATGCGTAACCGAACATGATGCCCTGGTCACCGGCGCCAAGGTCCTTCTCACCAGCGGAATCCACACCCTGTGCGATGTCAGCAGACTGTTCATGCACGTGGCATTCGATTTCGGCTGTTTCCCAATGGAAACCGTCCTGCTCATAACCGATCGCGCGGATGGCTTCGCGCGCTTTTTCGATCATGACGTCTTTGGTCACGCTTTCAGGACCGCGCACCTCACCGGCAAGAACCACACGGTTGGTGGTCGCAAGCGTTTCAACGGCAACGCGCGAATCTTCATCAGCAGCAAGGAACGCATCAACGATGGAATCGGAAATGCGGTCACAAACCTTGTCCGGATGACCTTCCGAGACGGATTCACTGGTAAAAAGATATTCGGAAAGAGACATTAAGACCTTCTCCGGTAATGGGTTTCCAAAACTGGACCGGAGGGCTCTCAACACCGGGTTGGTGTCGATAGCGCCCACTTAGCCTTTTTTTGTGTGGTGGCAAGCGGTCCAAATCCGTCCACAAATCTCTGCCGCTATGACGGCTGCATGACGCTTTTGCCTGATCGGTTTTTACAGGTCAAGCATCATTGACGCAAAATGGTAACCGGAAAATTGCATAGCCAGACCACCCGATTGCGCAGAAAGAAAAGGCGCATCCCGTCATCCACGAAATGCGCCTTCTTTAACGGCTTGTCAAAGCGCGATTATTTCTGGTCGGCATCGCCGGCCTGCAAGGCCCCCATCGACTTGACCAGTTCGAAGATTTTCTTGCGCTGGTTGGGGTCGGTGATCCGGTAATAGGCACGAACCAGCTCAAGGGTCTCGCGACGGTTCATCGGATCATTGTCAAACGGATCCGGGCTTTCGGACATTTCGCGACGTTCATGGACCGATTTCGATGAAATTTCATCAGGCATATCGTCAAAGAAGAACGAAACCGGTACTTCAAGAACACGCGACAAATCATACAGGCGCGATGCGCCAACACGGTTTGCACCGCGTTCATATTTCTGGACCTGCTGGAATGTAAGGCCGATTGCCTCACCCAGCTTTTCCTGGCTCATGCCAAGCAGGGTACGACGCAGACGGACGCGTGCGCCAACGTGAATATCAACAGGATTCGGTTTACCACTGGCAGTCCGGCCACGACCGCGACCACGGGTGTTTTTCACCATCGCGCTATCATCCTTGGGCGACATTGTTTTTTCCTTCTCTCACTCCGACCTACCCGTCCTTATTAACAGGGACAATTTGTGGACGGTTCGGTGCCTTTAACAGCCGCCTAGAGGGATTTTAATCGACGATTATATCCCATAACGAGAACGGCAAAGAAGGTAACAATACCGTAAAATAGAATATCACGCCACAAATAATATACTGTAGTATGGTTTTTATCACTCAAAAGTGGGTGAACCATGATATTACTTGCACTTAAGGGCAGGTCGGCCAGTTTACGCCCGTAGGAGTCGAAGAAAACCGATACTCCGGTATAGGCCGCACGCACCAAAGGAAGCCCTTCTTCAACCGCACGAAAACGTGCGGCTGCCATATGCTGATATGGGCCCGCGCTTTTGCCAAACCAACCGTCATTGGTAACATTCAACAACCAGTCGGGACGATTATCAGGATCGGTCACCGCACCGGGGAAAATCACCTCATAGCAAATCAGCGGTGAAAATCCCGGCAGGCCATGCACGGACAAGGTCTGCGGACCGGGTCCGGCTGAAAAATCCGTCCGTCCGGCCGTCAGCTTGGGAAATGGCAGGATCGATCGGAACGGGACATATTCGCCAAACGGCACAAGATGGAATTTATCAAAACTTGCAACAATGCGCGCCGATGCATCAATCACCTGAATGGAGTTCCAGACCTTGTATTCATCGGTATCGCGCGGATAGGTGCGCGGGGCACCGGTGATCAGGATATCATCAGGCCCAAGAGTCTCGGCCATCTGCATGCGCGCGACATCCTGGGTTTCGACAAAAAACGTTGCCGCTGTTTCCGGCCAGATCACAATGCGTTTGCGCGCCGGATCCAAACCCGCGGGACGGCGCGACATTTCAACCAGCTTGGTGAAATGCTGACGCTGCAATTCCGGACGCCATTTGTCTTTTTGCGGAATGTTTGGTTGCACGATCTGAACAACCGGCACGTCAGACGGCAATTCCGACAATGGCAGGGTCGAGCTGTCCGGCCCCGCAAGTGACAGGCGCACAGCACCGCCGCCCCACAGCAAAACAGCAATCAAAACACCACCAAAAGCGGCCATTTTGCCACGGCGCCCGCCAACCACCGCGGCAGGAAGGGTCGCAAATAGCGCCGTCACAAACGAAAGGCCATAGACCCCGACAACCGATGCAAATTGCATCGGCGCAGCATCAATTGCCCAGACGTGACCCAGAAGATTCCAGGGAAATCCGGTCAAAAGATGCCCGCGCAAATACTCCGCCACCGCCCAGAACACGGCAAGCAATACCGCACGACGCACCAGCCCGTCTGTCAGGCGCCACGAAGCCCAGACCGCAACCATCGGAAAGATCGCCAGTCCGCCACCAAGCCCCGCAAGTGCAAAGGGGATCATCCAGCCGTAAATTTCCGGCTGCACCAGAAACGCGTGACTGACCCAATAAAACCCGGCGGCAAAATGCCCGGTGCCAAACCACCAGCCCGCCGAAAGCGCGCCTTTGTTGCAACGGACCCCTTCCAGGCTCCACAACAGAATGGCAAAACTGATCGGCAAAACCGGAATAAAAAAGAAGGGCGGCAGCGCCAAAACCGCAACCGCCCCGGAAAGCAACCAGACAAAACGCCTGCGCCAGCCTGAAAGTCCGGCCAGGCGCGTCGCCATCGTCTTAATCATCCGTTTTTTCCTGATTTTTGGTGTCTTCGGCCGGGGCTTGAACTTCGCGGCGCACCATATGGATTCGCAACCGGCGAATTCTGCGCGGGTCTGCATCAAGGACTTCGAACTGAATGCCGCTTGGATGTTCGATCAGCTCACCACGCGCGGGAACCCGCCCGGCCAGCGAAAAGACAAGCCCGCCAAGCGTATCGATATCTTCGTCTTCATCCTCGTCCAGCAGACTGAAAGACAGTTTTTCTTCCAGATCCTCGACCTCAAACCGTGCATCGGCGATGTAACAGCCGTCCGAGAGCCGGATCAGTTTCGGCGTCTGGTCGATATCGTGTTCATCATCGATTTCGCCAACGATTTCCTCAACCAGATCCTCAATGGTGATCAGGCCGTCGATCCCGCCAAATTCATCAACCACCAGCGCCATATGCGTTCGCGACAACCGCATTTCCGACAAAAGATCAAGAACGCGGATTGCGGGCGACACAAACAGAACCCGGCGCAAAAGCGCCTGAAGGCTGAATTCACGACCCGCTGCAACACAGCCCAGAACATCCTTGATATGAACCATGCCGGCAATATCGTCGAGCGTATCCCCATAGACCGGAAGGCGCGAATGGGCCTTTTTGACCATCACCTCGACCAGCGCTTCAAGTTCGATGGTTTTGGGAACAGCCACAATATCGGCACGCGGAATCATGACGTCTTCTGCCGTCATGTCACGCAGAGCAATGATATTTTCAAACAGGGAACGTTCGTGCAGCGAGACCGGTTCGTCGTCTTCTTCGGTCCGCTCAGCCAGTTCTTCAAGCGTATCGGAAAGAGAGGCCTCGCCATTGCGCGGCTTGCCACGCCGGAGCCCGAGGGCAGAGGCCACATTATCCCATAAGGAGCCGTTCTCGGTCTCCTGATTTGCATCCTCGCCGTTGCGAGGGCGCGTACTGTCGTGGTCGTCGTCGCGTTGACTTATGTCGTTCATGGGTCGGTTTCGACATCCTTTGATTCAAAAAAAGCCTTACGGCTAAACCGGCTCGTCTTCAATCGGTTCATAGGGATCATCAATCCCGAGTCCGGCAAGAATTTGACGTTCAAGTTCTTCCATCTCTTCGGCTTCATCATCAACCATATGATCGTAGCCGACAAGATGCAGCGTGCCATGAACGGCAAGATGAACAAGATGATTTTTCAGCGACTTGTTCTGCTCGACCGCTTCGCGCGCACAGGTTTCCCGTGCAATCACAATATCACCAAGCATCAGCGGCATATCCGGGGCCATCATGAAAGCATCCGCATCATCGGCACTTTCAAGGGCGGCAAAGGACAGAACATTGGTCGGTTTGTCCTTGTCGCGATAGTCGCGATTAAGGATGCGCACCGACGCATCATCAGATAAACGCACCCCGACCTCGATCACCGGGGCCACAGACAAAAGCGACGCCCCGTCCCCTTCATCAGGGGTTCCGTCGGTCGGATGCGCGTCATCATCCCAAAGCGCACCATCGTCAAGCGCGCCATCAAGGGCCGCAATAATCGCAGCCTCGATCGCGGCTATTTCTTCTTGCTGCCAGTCGCCTGCTTCGACCTCAAGATCAAGATCAAGCGGTGCCGTCATGGTCGGTTTCCTTGTTTGCGCTATCCTTTTCGCCGCGATAGCTCTTTTTCAGCCGATCGCGCAGCGCATCGGCCGCGTCATAGGCCTGAACGATCTTGGTCACCAGATGATGGCGTACAACATCGCGCTGATCAAATTTGACCGTCGCCACCCCTTTGACATCGCCAATGGTCTCAAGCGCGTCACGCAGCCCCGATTTGGTGCCATCGGGCAAGTCGATCTGGGTCATGTCCCCGGTCACCACCATGCGTGATCCTTCCCCAAGACGGGTAAGGAACATCTTCATCTGCATCGGGGTGGTGTTCTGGGCTTCGTCCAGAATGACAAAAGCATGCGAAAGCGTCCGGCCACGCATGAAGGCCAGCGGGGCAACTTCGATCTCGCCGCTTTCCATGCGCTTGATCACGACATCCCCCGGAAGCGTGTCATGCAACGCGTCATAAAGCGGGCGCAGATACGGATCGACCTTGTCTTTCAGATCACCGGGCAAGAAGCCAAGCCGTTCGCCGGCCTCGACCGCCGGACGCGACAGGATGATGCGATCCACCTGACCCAGGATGAAGGCCTGAACCGCCATCACCACCGCCAAATAGGTCTTGCCGGTACCGGCCGGCCCGATACCAAAGATCAGTTCGTTATCAAGAATCGCCTCGACATAATCCTTCTGGCGCTTGGAACGCGGCGAAATACGACGCTTCTTGGTCTGGATGGTCAGGCGCGATCCGCCAAACATATCCTTGGTCTGTCCATTCCAGGGATCGGCATCATCAGGTTCGGAAAGACGAATGGCACCGTCGACTGTTTCGACATCGATATGTTCGATTTCCTTGTCACGCAGACGCGCATAAAGCTGCGACAGCACCTTTTTGGCCTGGGCAACCTTGGCAGGTTCACCATTAAGCATCACGACAAGGCCGCGGCTTGAAACCTGCACGCCGGTGCGTTCGGACAATCGCGTCAGGTTCTCTGCCTGCGGCCCGTATAAAAGCTGGGCCAGCGCATTGTCCTGAAACTCGATCTTATCGGAATCCTTGGGGGCGTGTTTAACTTTGGTGGTGGGATTGTTCTTTGTCGGGGTGCCGCTCACGCAACGTTCCTTTCCGATTTCTGGCCGTTTGTGGTGGCATCGACCAGTTCGCCGCCAAGGGAATTAGGCAGCGCTTCCGTGATTTTCAACCGAACGATCTGACCAAGTGCCGATTCCGGCAGGCCGGAAACATGGACCGGCTGCATATAGGGGCTTTTCCCAACCAGCTGGCCTTCATATTTGCCACGCCGTTCAAGCAGCACATCCATTTCCTTGCCGACAGAATTGCGGTTGAACTCAAGCTGTTGCTCGGCCAGCAGCGCCTGAAGGCGCATGATCCGTTCGGTTTTGACTTTTTCGGGCACCTGCAATTCCATTGCCGATGCCGGGGTACCCGGGCGCGGGCTGTATTTGAAGCTGAAAGCCTGAATGAAGGTGACATCGCGCACGATATCCATCGTGTCTTCGAAATCCTTGTCCGATTCACCGGGGAAACCGACAATGAAGTCCGATGACAATGCCAGATCCGGGCAGGCATCCTTGAGCCGTTTGGCAATTTCGCGGTAATCGGCGTTTGTATGTTTGCGGTTCATTGCCTGCAAAACGCGATCTCCGCCCGCCTGAACCGGCAAATGCAGGAACGGCATCAGCTTTTTGATGTCCCGGTGCGCAGAAATCAGATCATCATCCACATCGCGCGGATGGGATGTGGTGTAGCGAATGCGATCAAGCCCATCAATTTCGGCCAGCTCACGCAACAGACGTCCAAGCGTCCATTCACCACCATTCGGCGCTTCACCGTGATAGGCGTTCACATTCTGGCCGAGCAGGGTCAGTTCACGCGTGCCATGCGCAACAAGCTGACGGGCTTCGTTGATAACATCCATGGCCGGGCGTGAATATTCCGCCCCGCGGGTATAGGGCACGACACAAAACGTACAGAATTTGTCACAGCCTTCCTGAATGGCCAGAAACGCCGAATATCCCTGACTTGAAACCTGTGCGGGCAGGTGGTCGAATTTTTCCTCGGCCGGGAAATCGGTATCAATGATCCGGTTGCGGCCAATCGCACGGTTGGCACGTGCCACCATTTCCGGCAAGCGATGATAGGTCTGCGGGCCAAACACCATATCGACCATCGGTTCGCGCCGCATCAGCTCGGCCCCTTCGGCCTGGGCAACGCAACCGGCAACAGCAACAATCATCTTGTCACCGCCATTGGCTTCTTTGGCTTCCTTGTGCTTGCGCACGCGTCCAAGATCGGAAAACACCTTTTCTGCGGCTTTTTCACGAATATGACAGGTATTGAGTATCACCATATCCGCGCCCTCGGCGCTGTCGACCGACTGGTACCCCAGCGGCGCCAGGACGTCCTGCATGCGCTGGCTGTCATAGACATTCATCTGACAGCCATAGGTTTTTACAAAAAGTTTCTTCGGTTCAGTCACGTAAGATCCGTTTCGCTCTCTCAAAACGCCGAAAAGCGGTGTGAATAAGTCACACCGCGCTTGAGTTCCGCATAATCGCCAGACCGGAACTTTCGGACATCTCGTTATCTGAATTTCCGGTCAGGTGAAACCCAATTTCACATCAACCGGTGCATTATACGGCAAAACGATCAGGAGCCGAACTGTCGATCGGGACCAAACAGTCGAAAATCCTCGGAAATGATTGCCAGGGGCGACCGCCCGATCAGTTCCCCGGACAGACCGCTGTCGATCAACTGGACCGGAACACCCTGATGCAAGCCACGCAACGCTGCCTGATGTCCTTCGGCAACACGGGCTTCGCAAATCCGGGCAAGTTCCTTGCGCGATCCGGCCGCATCCGCCAGTGTGACCGGCGCATGGACAACAATCTCGACCGTCACCTTGCCGAGCGCGAGAAACTGCCACAAATGCGGGGCCAAGTCCATATCCCCGTACCAGGAATAGAATGCCCGCAAATCGCGGCCAATCGGGGCACCATCAAGACGGGTCGCGGCAATTGAAACCGGCTGGAATTTCACCGGCGATCCATCGGGCATCGCCCGTTCAGCCGATGCAAAAAGCGTCGACTTGAACGGCAACACCCGGTTGCCGTCATTGCTTGTGCCTTCCGGGAACAGGATCAGCTTGTCACCGTTTTGCAGACGTTCGCTCAGCTGTTCGTTCTGTTCGCGTGAGCGAACCGCACGACGTTCGACAAATGTCGTGCGCGAAAGCTTGGCCAGCACGCCGAAAACCGGCCAGCTGGCGACTTCGGTCTTGGCAATGAAACTGCCATGGGTCAGCGCACCCAGAACCGGGATATCAAGATAGGACGCATGATTGGCCACAATCACGCCCGGCCCATCCATCAGATCAACACCCGATACCCGGACCTCGATATGAAGGATGCGCAGGCAAAGCGCGTGATAGAAACGCGGCAATTCATCTGCCAGACGCAACCGGCATGCAATCGCCACCACCTGAACAGGCAGCAGCACAACAGTCAGAAGCACATAGGCAATCAGCCGGATTGCGGCGCAGACATAGCAGTTCACGATACCCTCGCGGTCCGTTCGTAATGCTTGTAATAGCGATCGGTTACCTTTTCCGTCGGTAACACAATGCAGATGTCCGTGGTATTGAACTGATGGTCAACCACAGCCCCGTCCCCGACAAAACCGCCAAGACGCAGATATCCCTTGATCAGCGGCGGAAGATCACGCAGCGCCTGACGCTGGTCAATGCCGTCGATCTCGGCACGCAGCATCGGCTCGTAACGTTCCTCGATCGCGCGCGGGCGCATGTCTTCGGGGGCAAGGTGGTTGTGATGCAGATAGGTCAGAACATCCTTGAAGGCATCCGGGTCGGTGCCATGGAACGATGCGCAACCAAACATCAGTTTGATGTCGTATTTGAAGACATAGGCAGCAATACCCTGCCACAAAAGCTGAAGGGTCGGCATCGTGCGGTAATCGGCTTCGACGCAGGAACGGCCAAGCTCCATGATTTCGCCGGTTTCCTTGACCGCATTGAGCATGGACTCGATATGATATTCATCGGCACTGTAAAAACCGCCATGCTCGTTGGCAACCGACTGGCGCAGCAGGCGATAGGTCCCGACAACCGCATCCGCCCCGGCACCGCGATTGTGATCAAGCACCAGAAGATGGTCGCATAGCGGGTCATAATGATCGAAGTCGCGTTTTGCCGCGGCCATTTCGGCGGTCGGCTTCGCACCACGTTCTTCGTAAAATACCTTGTAGCGGAGTTTCTGGCTGGCGAGAATCTCGTCCTCGGTTTCCGCAAGGCGGACCTCAAGCCGTTGAAGCTGTCTTTCGTCGCGCATGACAACACCCTTTTGTTCATCTGCCCGGATTTTGCGCGTGAATTGCGTGAAGGGCGAGTGAAGGGTTTGTGAAGAACGCGTAACAAAAATATGAAGGCCACTTGCCCGAATGAGCAAGTGGCCCTGATTTTCGTCGATCAGCAGTGCGGTTGAAAACCGGACTTATTTTTCGTCTTTCAAAGGAACACCATAAAGCTCAAGACGATGACCAACCAGTTTGTACCCGAGTTCCTTGGCGATCTCTTCCTGAAGCTTTTCGATTTTCTCGTTCGAAAACTCGATCACATTGCCTGAACGCATATCGATCAGGTGATCGTGATGCTCCTCGGTCAGCTCCTCGTAACGGGCGCGACCGTCGCCAAAATCATGTTTCTCGAGAATATCCGCCTCTTCAAAAAGGCGAACCGTACGATACACGGTTGCGATCGAAATCTTGGGATCGATATCGGTTGCCCGACGATAGACCAGTTCTACGTCCGGGTGATCTTCGGACTCTGACAGCACACGGGCGATAACCCGGCGTTGGCCCGTCATTTTAAGGCCCGCGTCGACGCATTTCTGCTCGATGGTTGATTCTGCAAGCATTGTCTTATCTCGTTTCCGTTTCCGGTTCCGCCTGTCCCCAGCCAGGACTTACCCCTAGGCTCTCTACTCTCTGTGGCTAAATATTGAAAAATCCGCCACATATCGCAAGGTTCAATTCGCGATAAATTCGTCAATCCGCGATCCTCAATGCCAAAGCACCGGAAATCGCCAAAAACCGGCTTCTGGTCGTGACCACTTGCCACCGCCGTACAAGGGCGCTACTTCACACTTGCACACCAAGCCCGGAGACAGACATGGCCACCAGCACCCCCGACCAGAAAATCGACATCACATCCGATGTCTGCCCGATGACATTTGTTCGTACCCGGCTGAAACTTGAAACCATGACATCGGGTCAGGTTCTCGAAGTCATCCTGGGTGCGGGCGAACCGCTTAAAAACGTTCCGCGCTCGGTCACCGAGATGGGTGACGAAGTCATCGATCTGGTCGAAATCGCCGATGCACCTGGTACTTTCCGGTTAACCATCCGCAAGGCATAGCATAACCGCCAGTTCCAATGCAGGCTTACACTACAACAGGTTGATGCGCAAAACCACACTATTTATGTGGATATACCAGATTAAAATGCGTCCAACTTGCGTAACTGCATGACGGCAAAATAGATTTGCCGTCCAAAACAATTTTGTCTATTCGCCCCAGCCCAGCGCGCAATATCCAAGACTGCGTTCCATCACCAGCGCATCACATGTCCGCCCCGATTTGCGGCGATAGTAATTCTTGCGACGGCCGATCTCGGCAAATCCGGTTTGCTGATAAAGGGCAATGGCCGGGGCATTGTCTTCGGCGACCTCAAGCAGCAGCCGCCCGATGCCGTTTTCACGCAACCGGTCGCAGACCGCTGCCAGCAATTTACGGGCGACACCGCATTTACGGGCCTGTTTGGCAACAACAATGGTGTTGATCTCGGCCTCATCAAGCACTGACTGGATCAGAACAAACCCCAGCGGCACATCATCGCGGTTTTCCGCTTCATCCCCGGGGGCATAGGCCAAAATGCCAAAGGCACCGGGCACATCAAGCAACCGGATAATGGAATCGGCATCCCAGCAATCCTCGAACCCTTCGGCATGCAGGGCTGCCGCAACCGGCGCAAAGGCCGCCGTCAGCGCGACCAGTTCAATTTGCGTTGCCGGGATTTGGGACGATTGCCGGGTCATTATTGTTTACGCGGCCCCTGATCTTCGATGCGGCGCGCATCAGGCGCACGCAGATACACCGGAACCGGCGCCAGATTTTCACCGCGTTCCCACCGTTCGGCAGCAATTCTGGCGACATTGCCTGCGCGCGGTAAACCGGGCGCTGTACAGTCATAAAAGGCATCGGGCGCATGGGCCGCAGCCGTCAGAAGACGCGGGGTCGCATCCCCGGCAAGAAGCGTATCACCCGGGGGCGCCATCATAAGCGCCTGGCGCGGTGCGACACATTCCGGTGAACTCAATGGACGTTTCTTGCCATCAAACGCCTGGGCAAAAATCTCGTTTCGTTTGCTATCAAGGGCGACCAGAATGTTGCGCCCCTGCTGATCGCGTTCGGACACGCCATAGGCCACGGCTTCAAGCGAACTGACACCAACAACCGGGATCTTGCGCGCCAGACCAAGGGCACGTGCTGTTGAAAGACCGATCCGCATGCCGGTAAAGGCGCCCGGTCCGACCGTGACCGCAATGCCATCAATATCGTCAAAGGTAACACCGGCCTTATCAAGGGTTTCACCAATGAATCCGATCAGATGTTCGGCCTGACCGCGTTCCATATCTTCATAAAGCTCGCCCTTGACCACACCATTGATCAGAACCGCGGTCGAAAGCGATGTCGAGGCCGTATCAATGGCCAGAATCGTCGGTCCGGACTTTTCTGCATCTGGCGAGGAAGTTTGCGATGCGTCATTTTCTGCGCTATCTGATGATCGCAACTGTCCAGTCAGCATCTTCTTTATGTAATCGGTGAACGACAAGAACAGGGAGCCTCCGGCGATGGCGCTGGTCGAAATTACGCCACAAGAATATGATGTCGAAATTGATATCGTCTATGCCACGGATCGGAATATCACCGGGGCACCAATCTATACACGACCTGCCTGCTATCTTCACGCGGATGCGGCCGCCTGCCTGAAAAAAGCCGCTGCCATGGCAAAACGTCAGGGGGTAAAGCTGCGCATTCTTGATGCATTCCGGCCCCAGGAAGCCCAACGCGCGCTTTGGAACCATTCGCCCAACCCCGATTTCGTCGCCAATCCGGATTTCGGATCGCCACATGGTCGTGGTGTGGCCATTGATCTAACCCTGATTGATCAAAACGGCAAGGAACTGGATATGGGGGCAGGGTTTGACGAAATGCATAGCCGCTCCTATCACGGCTCGGAGCTGATCTCCAAACAAGCCGAAGCCAACCGTTTGCTGCTGCTGGGCATCATGGTCAGTGCCGGGTTTGAATATTACGATCATGAATGGTGGCATTATCAGCTGCCCGATGCAGCGCGCAAATACCCGCTATTTTCCGATAGCGCACTGGCACAGCCAATGATGCGCCGCTGATCACTAAAACCGGAAATGCAAAACGGCGGAGCATTTCTGCCCCGCCGCTGCAAGCTGTCATCACGTGATGCAATCGTGAAACAGCCCAGGGATCTGTGGCATTTCCGGGAAAACCCCGCCCCATCGGGCCCGGTCAGGACCCAAGAAGCGCCTGACCGCTTTGCGGGTCAAACAGGGTCATGCGTGCCCCGTCGACCAGAATTCTGGCATCGCTTCCCGATTTGAAAATCTGTTCCGGCCCGCTGCGGGCTGTCAGTTCCGAACCGGCAACCGCAAGACGGACATATTGATCCGGCCCGGTCGGTTCGGCCAAAAGCACGCGCGATGAAATACCCGCATCATCAAACACCATATGTTCCGGACGCGCGCCCAGGGTCATCGGGCGCCCGATCAGATCACGAATTTCGGCCGGAACATTGATCAGCGGCAGGCACCCCGAACCGCTGTCAAAGACGATATCATCGCCATCGTGCGTCAGCTTGCCATCGATGAAATTCATCGTCGGCGCGCCGACAAAACTTGCGACAAAGCGGTTTGCCGGACGCCGATACACGTTTTCCGGGGTATCAACCTGCTGGATGCTGCCCTTATCAAGCACCACGACCTTGGTCGCCAGTGTCATGGCTTCGATCTGGTCATGGGTGACATAAACAATCGTGCGGCCCAGCCGTTCATGCAGACGTTTGAGTTCAATCCGCATATCAGCACGCAATTTGGCATCAAGGTTTGAAAGCGGCTCATCAAACAGGAAGACAGAGGGCTCACGCACCAGCGCACGGCCAATCGCCACACGCTGTTGCTGCCCGCCGGAAAGCTGCGATGGCTTGCGATCCAGAAGCGGGGTGATCTGCAACAGCTCGCCAACCTCGGCAACCCGCTTTTCGATCTCGCCCTTGGCCATGCCCCGCATTTTCAATCCAAAGCCGATATTACGGCGCACCGACATGGTCGGATACAGGGCATAGGACTGAAACACCATCGCGATATCGCGTTCATCAGGTTCCAGCCCGGTGACATCCCGACCATTGATATGAATGCTGCCACCTGTGGTCGGCTCCAGCCCGGCAATCATGTTCAGCAAGGTCGATTTGCCACATCCCGATGGCCCCAGAAGAACAAGGAAATCACCGTCAGCGATCTGAAGATTGATATTCTCCATCACCGTCAAACCGGCATAGGCCTTGGTTACATTACGAAGTTCAACGCCGTTCATTCCCGTCACCCTTTCACCGCACCAGCAGCAATCCCGCGCACAAACATCCGCCCCGAAAGCAGATAAACCGCAAGCGTCGGCAAAGCCGTCAGCATGGTTGCAGCCATATCAACATTGTATTCCTTCTCGCCGAATTGCGATCCGACAAGGTTGTTAAGCGCAACCGTCATCGGCTGCCCCGCACGCCCGCCAAATGTCAGGCCCAGCAGGAAATCGTTCCAGATATAGGTAAATTGCAAAATCATCGCGACACCAAGGATCGGCAGCGACAAGGGCAACATCACGTGCCAGAACAGCGGCCAGAATCCCGCCCCGTCGATCCGGGCTGCCTTTAACAAATCCTCGGGAACGGTTTTGAAAAAGTTGCGAAACATCATGGTGGTAAAGGCAACACCCCAGATCACATGCACAAGGATCAATCCCGGGATGGTGCCAAATATCCCCAATTCCCGGATCATGATGATCAGGGGATAAAGTGTCACCTGTGGCGGAATGAACATGCCGACCAGAAGGGCCGCAAACATCACATTGGCGCCCTTCATCTTCCAGGCCGCCAGGGCATAACCGGTAATCGCCCCAAGCCCGACTGACAAAAACAGCGCGGGAATAACGATTTTGACCGACGTCATGAATGACGATGACAGACCACCGCAAGTGTCCCCCAGCGTCTTGGCACAATCGCCAAACCATGCCTTTCCCCATGCGGCAAAACCGGGATCGGCGGGCAGGGTAAAGATGCTGCCATTGCGGATTTCATCCATCGATTTCAGCGATGTCGAAATCATGATGAAAACCGGCGACAGGATCATGATTGCGGCGATGCCAAGCAATCCGTAAAGGGCAAGACGATTATAGCGCATCCTCAATGCCCCCGACCGCTGCGTTCTTTTTGCAGCTCGAAATAGATATAGGGCGCGATCACGGCGATCACCGTGCAAAGCAGGACAAATGCGCCCGCCGCCCCCAGCCCCAATTCCTGCCGGTTCAGAATATGGTCGACAACGAAACGGGCCGGAAGATCCGATGAAAAGCCCGGCCCACCGCCGGTCAGGGCGACCACAAGGTCAAAGGCCTTCATGACAATCGCACTCATCAGGATGAAAACAGTGAAGAACACGGTGCGCATCATCGGGGTGATGATGTGCAAATAGACCCGCCAGACCGGAATGCCGTCGACACGCGCGGCCTTCCAGATATTGGGATCAATATTGCGCAGACCGGCCAGAAACAGCGCCATGCACAACCCGACCTGCTGCCAGATCCCGGCAATGGCAAGCGTGTAAATCGACCGGTCGGGGCGCACGATCCAGTTAAATTCAAACCCGGCCCATCCCAGCGCACGCACCGCTTCCTGAAGACCGAGCCCCGGATTCATCACCCATTGCCAGATGACACCTGTCACAATGAATGACATCGAAAGCGGCAGCATGAAAACAGTACGAAACAGGCCTTCTGCCTTCACACCGCGATCAATCAAAATCGCCAGCAAATAGCCCAAAACGATACAGCCGCCGATAAACAGAAATCCGTGAATTGCCAGATTCTGCATCGCTGTCCACCAGCGTTCATTGGCAAACAGCCGGCCATATTGATCAAACCCGGTGAATTTATAGACCGGCAACAATCGCGACCGGGTCAGCGAAATCACAAAGGTCCAGATGATAAAGCCATAAAAACAGAAAATCGTGATCGCCATGGCAGGGATCAGCGCCATTCTGGCGGTCCATTGCGGACGCCAGCGCCGCCTGCCTTTTTGACGCGCATCTTGCGGTGTCGCGGAATAATGCAACACGTCTTGTGCCGGATCGGGCATGAACATACTCGCTTCTTTGTAAAGGCGCCGCTGCCACCGCACAAAGCGGCCCGCAGCGGCGCATCCCTGCAAAGTCTCTGGAATTTCGCCTTATTTGGCGTTGGAGATCGCTTGATGGAACTGCGCCTGGCCCTCTGCCGGGCTCATATCCGTACTGTTCCAGAAATTCGAGATGCTGTCATCAATTGCCCCCGAAACCGCACTTGGCACACCGAAAAGTCCGGTGCTGACAAGGTGGGTCTTTTCGTCCTGAAGGGTCCTGATCGCAGTCTGTGCACAGCTGTCAAAACTGTCAGCAGGCACGTCCAGACGGGCCGGGATGGATCCCTTTTTCTTGTTAAAGGCAATCTGCACATCAGGTTCAAGCATCACATGCGCCATTTTGGCCTGTGCTGGGGTGGCTTCCTCGCCATCCATCGCCGAAAAGGCAAAGGCATCAACAGTCATGATATAGGCGGTATCGATCGCCGGGGCGAAGGCGCATCCAACCGTGGTTCCCGGCTCGATCCCGGCGGCAATGATTTCACCCTTGGCCCAGTCACCCATGAACTGGAACGCAGCATCGCCCTTGATCACCATGCTGGTGGCCTCGTTCCAGTTGCGGCCCGGGCTTCCTTCATCAACAAAGGGCTTAAGCGCGGCAAAGGTTTCGAACACTTTGCGCATGGTATCGGAATCCAGCAGATCATCATCAAGCGTGCTGTAAAGCTTGGCATAAAACTCGCGACCGGCAACGCCCAGAAGCACACTGTTGAACATGATGCGTTCCTGCCAGGGCTGCCCGCCCAGACCGATCGGAATAATACCGGCATCTTTAAGCTTCTGGGCTGCGACCACAAAGTCATCCCAGCTTTTAGGCACGTCCACACCGGCCTTTTCAAGGGCTGCCTTGTTATAGAACATCCAGTTTTCGCCATGGATGTTGATCGGGGCGGCGATGTAGTCACCATCATATTTCGCTGCCTTGACGATCAGCGGCGGCAGCTTTTGGTCCCAGTTTTCTTCGCTTGCGACCTTATCGACATTGGCAAGCAGTCCCTGATCTGCCAATTCACGCAATTGCTGACCGATCGAGAACTGGAAAACAGCCGCCGGATCACCACCAAGCATCCGGTTGACTGCCGCAGCACGGGCATTGCCACCCCCGGCAATCGGGGTATCAACCCATTCGCCACCGCTTGCCTCGAACACCTTGCGAACCTCGGCAAGGGCGGCCTGTTCGCTGCCCGATGTCCACCAATGCAGAACCTCTGCGGTCTGGGCATGAAGCGCACCGGCAGAGACACCTGCGCTCAGAAACGCCGCAAGGGCTGCGACTTTGGATAATTTCGTCATAACCGATGTTCCTCCCTAATGGATACCTTCACGCCCGACTTCTTCTTGAATGGAAAATTGTAACGTTACGATTTTTTTGATAAGCGCTTTATTCACCCTTGTCAATCAACAAAACCCAATGATAATAGGGGAAACAGGTGGCGAATATATTTTTTTGCCAAAATTTTCGAAACGTTACGATTTTGGATGCATTCAACAAGAACATCCGATCAGGGTAAGGAAGCAAACATGACGAAATCATTCCCCGACGGGTTTCGATGGGGTGTCTCCACCTCAAGCTATCAGATCGAAGGCGGCGCAGATGATGACGGACGCGGCGACAGCATCTGGGACACCTATTGTGCCACACCGGGGCGTGTCGCCAATGGCGACAATGGTCGTGTTGCCTGTGACCATTATCATCGCTGGGCCGAAGACCTTGACCTGATCAAGGGGCTGGGCGCGCAACATTACCGCTTTTCTGTCATGTGGCCGCGGGTTTTGCCCGACGGCACCGGTCGGGTTAACGAGGCCGGCATTGATTTTTATAGCCGCCTGGTTGATGGCATGCTTGAACGTGGAATTGATCCGTGGCTGTGCCTGTATCACTGGGACCTTCCGCAGGCGCTTCAGGATCGCGGCGGCTGGACCAATCGCGATATTGTCGACTGGTTTGGCGACTATACCGACCTTCTGGTCAGCCGTCTGGGCGACCGGGTCAAGGCCTGGGTCACATTCAATGAACCCAATGTGGTGGCCTGGGTCGGCCACGAAGAAGGCCGCCATGCGCCGGGCATTACCGACCCGCGTGCCGCCATGCGGGTGACCCATCATCTTAATCTTTGTCATGCGCGCGCCACCCGCATCATCAAACAGCACCATCCAAAGGCCCCGGTCGGATTCGTTTTGCCGATGCACAAGGGATACACATTGCCCCATCGCCGCGAACAGGACGCCCATCTGATCGATCTTTTCGAAGCCAAGTGGAATGGCGCGTTTCTCGATCCGGTTTATTACGGGCACTATCCGGAACTGATCATGGACCGGATGGAACCCCATATCCGGGCAGGCGACCTTGAAGCAATCCGAACCGATGTCGATTTTCAGGGGCTGAACCAGTATTTCCCAAGCTATATCCAGGCCGCCGAAGGCAAGGCATGGCCGTTCCAGCATGCCGAACCGCCAAAATATTTCCGCAGGACGGAAATGGGTTGGGCCATTGACGGGGATTGCTTCTATCGCACCATGAAAATCCTTCAGGACAATTACGGCAATCCGCCGGTTTTCGTCACTGAAAACGGGGGTGCCTTTACCGATATTCCGGGCCATAACGGCTATATTGATGATCAGGATCGCATTTCCTATTACCGCGAATATCTTGGTGCGCTTTTGCGTGCCGTTTCCGAAGGTGCCAATGTGCAGGGATACATGCCCTGGTCGCTTCTGGACAATTTCGAATGGGCTTATGGCTATGAAAAGCGGTTCGGGCTTGTCCATGTCGATTACACCACCCAAAAACGCACCCCGAAGGCATCCTATGAATTCATGCGCAAGGTGATTGCACAGAACGCATTGCCATAGGACGCTGCGGACGCTTACATTGTCCGAAAGAACATAAGAACGGACCTGACATGCCTGCTTCTCGCCCCAACTTGCGCACGATTGCCGACCGGCTTGGCCTGTCGGTTACAACTGTGTCGCGCGCCCTTAAAGACGGACCCGAGGTCAAACCCGACACGGTCGCCAAGGTCAAGGCAGCAGCAGCGGAAATCGGCTATCGCCCGGATGCACGGGGCGTCATGCTGCGCACCGGCAAAACCATGCAGGTCTGTTCGATCCTGTATTCCCCCGAAGTCGGCGATTACGGTGATCCGGGCTTCCTTGCCCAGGTCGAAAGCCTGGCACAGGGGCTTGAAGCCGATCATTATTCGCTAGTGGTGCTGGCCCAGACCAGTGCCGAAGATCCGCTTGAACCGGTGCGCAAGGTCCATACCCAGCGCATGGCCGATGCGGTGGTGTTTTCACGCACCACGCTTCAGGACAAGCGCGCCAAATACTGCCTTCAGCACGATTTTCCGTTCGTCAGTTTTGGCCGGACAGAACTTTTGACGCCACATGCCTTTGTCGATCACGATGATGAACAGGCCGCCTATGATGCGATTACGCGCCTGATCGAAGACGGCCATCGCAAGATCGCCATGATCGATCCGCCCGAAAACCTGACCTTTTTTGGCTATCGCAAACGCGGGGCGCGCCGCGCCATGGTCGATGCCGGGCTTGATCCCGACAGCCTTGTTCTGATGCCCTCGGACGTTTCGGTGCGGGCTGCGCGTGACGCAACCAACCGGCTTTTTGGCGATCAGCATGATGCGACCGCCATTGTGTGCGCCAGTCAGATGACCATGATCGGCGCACTCGAAGCCTTGATGGAACTTGGTATGGATACCATCCGCGATGGCATCGGGGTTGTCGGATTTGGCGGGATGCCGTTTCGCATGCTGTCCAAACAGAAGCTGGCCTATTATTATCAGCCCCAGCGTCACGTCGGCGAAGTCCTTGCCCGCCATCTGCACGATCTGATGAACGGATCAGACGTCGAACAGCTGCAAACCTTGCTGCCCTATCGGCGGATTGATGATTTGGCTGCCTTCCGCGAGGGGGAGGACTTTTAGCCCACCCAAAACCCCGGCAATACAAATCCGGGATCGATCACGCGCGGCACCGATCCTTAACCCTGCGCCTTGCGATGTTCGGGATTGTCACCGTTTTCGGCATCCCCGGCCCCGATCAACCGGACCAGAAGCACCTCGATCGGCTTAAGCACGATCAAAACGATAAAGGTCAGCACCGTGGCAATCACCACGATATGCCAGGCCGCAAGTGCGCAGGCAATACCAAGTGCGGCTGTTATCCAGACCGTCGCCGCCGTTGTCAGGCCCGAAACCGACATGCTTTTGGGCTGACGCAAGATCACCCCGGCACCGATAAAGCCGATCCCGGTCAAAACGCCCTGCAAAATGCCCTGAACCACACGTGACAGGGCATCGGGATGATCAATCATGTCCTGAAAATGAACCGCCACCACTGAAACGACGGCCGCCCCCAATGCGACAAGGGCCAGGGTCCGCATCCCCGTCGGCTTACCATTCACATCCCGGTTAAGCCCGATCATCATGCCAATGACCGTGGCTGCACACAGACGCGCCACCATATCGATAATTCCGATATCGAAATATTTTTCGGCCGTCGCGAAATAGGGCAGATCGGTCAGCATGCTGGGTGCCTTTAAGGTTTCAGGGACTCCCAGAACGCCCGACATTCGATCAATGTTCCGGTTCTCGCACCACAGACCCGGAACCAAGATGGCTTTCCATCCCCTGTGCCATCATCATCAGCCAGTCAAAAAACAGGGCAATGCGCGGATCACGATCCGGCCGATCAAGCGTGATCAGGACATAATCGCATCCGGTCGGCGCCATCCCGTGCGGGGCGATCAGCCGCCCGGCGGCCAGATCATCACAAACCAGCGGCAACGGACCAATCGCTGTGCCCAGCCGGTTGACGGCTGCCTGAAGGGCGAAAAAGAAATGGTCGAAATATTGTTCGCTTGCCGGGCTCACATCCAGCCCGCTGGCCCGTTTCCAGTCATCCCACGCGTCAGGTCGGGTGCGACTATGCAGCCAGCGTGCCTTTGACAAATCGCGATCAAGGATATTTTCCCAGCAATCCGGATCACATACCGGTCCCGCAAGTTCGGCCCAAAGACGGGTGGTAACGTAATCTTCGGAAATGCCGTAATCGGCCCGGCGAATGGCCACATCACAGCCATCCGAAAGCAAATCAACCGGCCCGCCGGCAAGGCGCATGTCAATATTCAAATCAGGATTGGCTTGCCGGAAATCACCAAGACGCGGCATCAGCCAGCGCATGGCAAGACTTGGCTCGCACGACACCGTCAGGATCGGCGACGTTCCGGCGTGACGGTGAATATCCTCGATCGCCTGATCAAGACCGTCCAGCGCCCCGGTCGTTGCCTTAAGCAACCGTTCGCCCGCCGATGTCAGCCAGACCCGGCGGTTACGCCGCACAAACAGATCAACGCCCAGGCGGTCTTCGATCTGGGCCACCGCCCGGCTGATGGCCCCGTGGGTCAGGTGCAATTCCTCGGCCGCGCGTGAAAAACTTTGATGGCGGGCAGCGGCTTCAAAGGCCGGAAGGGCTGCCAATGGGGGCAGGCTGCGTTTTTTGTGAATATTACTCACAATATTTCCCGGAATTTTTCGATTTTCTGGCAACGGATCCAGTTTGATACTCAATCAGCTCACAGATCAATCGGTTTTTTTCAGCTTTCAGGATCACAGACCATGCCGGAAATATCCCCCCATCTGCCATCAATGGAAATCATTGCCGTTGCCATTATCACCATTCTGGCAGTTATCAGCCCGGGGCCGGACTTTGCCATGGTCACGCGCATCGCCCTGTCACGGGGCAGACGGGCCGGCATTTTATGTGCAATCGGTATCGGAAGCGGGGTTTCCGTCCATCTGACCTATACCCTGATCGGTCTGGGCGTGGTGTTTGCCAGCAATGTCTGGGTGCTGACGGCGTTGCGTTATCTTGGGGCGGCTTATCTTATCTGGCTTGGCATCTCGGCCCTGTGGCCGGATATCCGTACCATGATGACGCGGCGTAAACTTCTGAAAGAAATGGGTGTTAGCGCTAACATGGTCAGCACCGCTTCGGGCGCGGATCAAAACAGGAACGCCCCTGATCGCAATGCATTCTGGATCGGCTTTGCCTGCAATGCGCTTAACCCGAAAACAATGCTGTTTATCGTATCGCTGTTCAGTCAGGTGATTTCACCTGGCACCCCGATCCTTCAGGAAATCGGATACGGCATCTATATTGCGGCCTGCCACATGGGCTGGTTTGGGCTGGTTGCGGTTGCACTTACGCTTCCGGCCGTGCAGGCCCGGATTGCCGCGATCAAGGTCTGGATCGAACGGGCTGTCGGGCTGTGCCTTGCCGGTCTTGGCATCAAACTTCTGGCAAGTTAAGGCTGCATGGCCCGGCAATGGAACGAACAGGCAACCGGGATAGCAGATCAGATAAACAGCATCTCGCCATTCTGTCTGGCATCGTTCAGGAACGTCACAACGCCGCCGGTTTCGATGGAAAGTTCATCCCGGGTGGCTTCGTTTTCCAAACCAAGTGCGCGCAGGCCCATTTCGCAGACCATGAATTTCGCGCCAAGCGACGCACAGGCCGACAGAAGTTCTTCAAAGCTGCCAATACCGCGGGTGGAAAAGCTCAGATCGATTGACGTTGCCGTTGCCCCCTCGGCCTCGGTGCGCAAATGCCTCCAGCCCGATGGCGCCAAAAGCGCCCGACTGGCATCCATGGTAAAAAACAGGGTGACTTCGCGCCCGGTCGCCAAAGCCGCCGATGCCATTACGAGTGCGTAATGAACCTTTTCAAAGCTGCCGGAAAAGATCACCAGCGACAGTTTTTTCGGGCTTTCCGTCTCAGTGCTCATGGATTGAAAGATCCTTTATGGTCGCATTTTCGGAACAGGTCGGGCAGCCGGGGTCGCGCGGCACCCGGATTTTGCGGAACGATGCCGACAGGGCATCGATGATTAAAAGTTGCCCGGAAAGACCGTCACCAATGCCCATCAATTCCTTGAGCACCTCGGTCGCCTGGATGCCACCAATCATGCCAACAACCGATCCCAGAACCCCCCCCTGTGCACAGGACGGGATGGCATCTTCGGGCGGCGGGGCATGATAAATACAGCGATAGCACGGATTGGGCGCCCCCAGATGGGCCTTGAAAGTCGATACCTGACCATCAAAACGCAGTGCAGCCCCCGATACCAACGTCTTGCCCGCAAGATAGCAGGCATCGTTAAGCAAAAAGCGCGTCTCGAAATTGTCCGAACCGTCGGCAATCACGTCATACCCGGCAATCAGATCCATCACATTGGATGCATCAAGGCGGTCATTGTGGGCGTGCACCGTAATTTCCGGGTTCATATCAAGCATGGTCGATTTTGCACTATCGACCTTGGCGGTTCCAAGATCCTTCATACCATGCGCGATCTGGCGCTGAAGATTGGACAATTCCACCGTATCGGCATCAACAATCCCGATGGTGCCAACCCCGGCGGCGGCCAGATACATCGCAAGCGGCGAGCCAAGCCCGCCGGCACCGACAATCAAGACACGCCCGCGCTTAAGCTTCATCTGGCCGGTACCGCCAACATCCTTAAGGACGATATGGCGGACATAGCGCTGTACTTCATTTTCGCTGAAATCGAAATCACTCACGCGGGCGGGTTTCCTGTCAGAACGGAACAAGGGTGCTGGCTTCTGGATATAGCTTGCGGGTCTGATCTCTCAAGGAAAAGATTTGATTTTCCACCGAATTGTCCGGGTGATGCACCGTCCGAACAAAAATCAATCCGGACCGAAGTGCGATCGGAATGCTGATCTTTCCCGCCGCATGCCTTATAAATTTCGATATCGCAATGAAATCAGCGCACATAAAAAGGCCCGGCGCAATGCACCGGACCTTTTGCACGGATCGTCTGGATATCCGGACTGCTGACCAAGGCTTATTGCAGGCCTTCGAACAGCGCGGTCGACAGATAACGTTCGGCAAAGCTCGGGACGATGACAACGATGCGTTTGCCGGCATTTTCCGGTTTCTGGCCAAGTTCGATACCGGCGGCAACCGCAGCACCCGACGAAATGCCGGTCGGAAGACCTTCGATGCTTGCCAGTTTGCGCGCGGTGGCAAAGGCCGTCTCGTTGCCGATGGTCATGACGGTGTCGATGACATCGGTATTAAGGTTGCCCGGAATGAAACCGGCACCAATGCCCTGGATTTTGTGCGGACCCGGCGCGCCGCCGGAAATAACCGGGCTGTCTTCGGGTTCAACGGCAACGATCTGGATGTTCGGGTTATGCTTTTTAAGCACTTCACCCACACCGGTCAGCGTCCCGCCCGTACCGACACCGGCAACAAAGATATCAACCTGACCAGCGGTATCCTTGAGGATTTCCTCAGCCGTGGTGTTGCGATGAACTTCCGGGTTGGCCGGGTTGTCAAACTGCTGAAGCATGATTGCACCGTCGATTTCGGCAACCAGCTCCTCTGCGCGGGCAACCGCGCCCTTCATGCCCTTGGCGGCGGGGGTCAGGTCGATCTGTGCGCCCAGAAGCATCAGCATCTTGCGACGTTCAAGCGACATGCTTTCAGGCATGGTCAAAATCAGCTTGTAGCCTTTGGCAGCAGCAACAAAGGCCAGCGCAATGCCGGTATTGCCCGATGTCGGCTCGACCAGGGTTGCGCCCGGCTTGATCTTGCCGGCTTTTTCGGCGGTTTCAATCATCGCCAGACCAATACGGTCCTTGACCGAGGCCAGCGGGTTGAAGAATTCAAGCTTGCCGATCAGGTCGGCTTTGACACCTTCGGCTTCGGCCAGACGCGAAAGGCGCACCAGCGGCGTTGCGCCAATGGTGTCGATGATGCTGTCGTAAATCTTGCCGCGAAACTCAGTCATGTTTTCCTCGCACGTTTCTGTATTTTTGCCATCAAGCACATGATCTACCTGTATTTATCCTGCGATCCCACAAGATCAAATGGATAGCGCAAATTTTTACAAGCAATGGTGCCTGCGGCATTCGTGATGCCTGTAGTTTAATTCAAATTGCAGCGGAATCATGTTGAATAAGGATACATCACTCCGCCACCAGCCCAGAAGACTAAATAATGAAATCCGGGGACTCTTCGATACCACTGCGCAGGCCCGCATCGCGTGCCCGGTTGCACAGGTCTTCGACCGTGATCTTTTCAAGCTGTTTCATCATTTCATCCTGCAATTCCCGCCAAAGGGGACGCACGACTTCCTTGCCCAGCGGCGATCCGGCCGGATCTTCGATCGGATCATCGGATGTTTCCATCGACCGGATGACCGAAACAATATCGGCAAGCGTGATCCGACGGCGTTCACGCGCCAAACGATACCCGCCCCGCGGGCCGCGCACACCAACCAGAATATCGGCACGCACCAACTGCTGAAGGGTTTGTTCAAGGTACCGTTTCGGGATTCCCTGACGCGCGGTGATATCGCGGCTTTGGACCGGCTCGCCTGCTGCGTTATAGGCAATATCGACGACCGCCTCGATCGCAAACAGCATCTTTTTTGAAAGCTTTAACATCGTTTCATCTTACTCCCCTCTTGGTTCGGCCATCCCCCCAGACGGCATGCAAACCTGGTTTCGCCAGAGCAATCAAATCTCGTAACCAAAATCATGACCGTCACGGCAACCACCCGCCATAACCGTCATGTGACCATCAGATCGCGTTGCGATCTGATGGCAAAAACTTATTTGACCGGGCTTGCTGTCCCGGTCGATCCGAACCCGCCCGCACCGCGCGCAGTCTCGTCCAGATCATCCACCGCACGCCAGGAAACCTGGGTTACCGGCGCAACCACAAGCTGGGCAATGCGCATGCCGCGTTCAATTTCAAACGCCACGTCGCCGTGATTGATCAGGATAACTTTGATCTCGCCGCGATAATCGGCATCGATCGTGCCCGGGCTGTTCAGAACCGTGACACCGTTCTTGGCAGCCAACCCCGAACGCGGGCGTACCTGGGCTTCGAACCCGGCGGGCAGGGCAATGGCAATGCCGGTTTCAACCAGCGCACGTTTGCCAGGTTCAAGAACCAGCTTGCCGTCAATTGCCGCCTGCAAATCGACCGCCGCCGACTGGGCGGTGGCATATTCAGGCAACGGCAAATCCGCCCCATGCGGAAGCTGTTTCAAATCAACACTCAGAGCCGACATATTCCATCCTTGTCTTCTTCCCGCTCGTCAGACCGGGTTTGTTCTTGCAATCCGTGTGTCCGCGACACATCAGGAAAAATGTTTGATGATCCGGGCACAAAGTGCCCCGGCGATGCCGGTTTTGCTTTGACGTGACCAATGTTCGTCAGCGCCCGCATCATCCCCTGAAATCAGGAAGACCTCGTTCAGATCCCCGCCAAAGGTCCCGGTATCGGGCGCCACATCATTGGCAAGGATCCAGTCGCATCCCTTGCGCGCGCGCTTGGCACGGGCATGTTCGGTGACTTTTTCGGTTTCTGCGGCAAAGCCGATCACAAGCCCCGGGCGCGATGCCCCGGACTGGCTGATGGTTGCCAGAATGTCGGGATTTTCCGCAAGTTTAAGATCGGGAATAATCCCCGATCCATCCTTTTTAAGCTTCTGACCGGCTTCATCGGCAGTGCGCCAGTCAGCAACAGCAGCCGCACAAACCGCAATATCCGCCGGCAGGGCATTTTGAACCGCGGCAAGCATATCGCGCGCTGTTTCAACCCGTACAACCGTCACCCCGACCGGATCGGGCAGGGTCACAGGACCGGACACCAGCGTCACATCCGCACCGGCATTGGCAAGTGCCTGGGCAATTGCATGGCCCTGTTTGCCCGATGACCGGTTGGCGATGTAGCGCACCGGATCAATCGGCTCGTGGGTCGGGCCGCTGGTCACGACCGCCTTCTTGCCGGCAAGCGGCTTGGGCGCAGACTGACCTTCAAGGAAATCAAGCACGCTTGCGATAATCTCGGCCGGTTCGGCCAGACGCCCCGAACCGGTTTCGCCACAGGCAAGATCACCGGCAGATGGCCCCACCCGGATCACACCGCGGCTTTCAAGCGTTGCGATATTGGCCTGTGTCGCCGGATGGTTCCACATTTCCACATTCATGGCAGGCGCAATCATCACCGGCTTGTTGGTCGCTAACAGCGCGGTTGTCGCCAGATCACCGGCCTGTCCGGTTGCCATTTTTGCAAGGATATCGGCACTTGCCGGGGCGACCAGAACTAGGTCGGCCTCACGCGACAGACGGATATGGCCCATCTCGGCTTCGTCGGTCAGGGAAAACAGATCCTGATAGACCTTGTTTTCCGTCAATGCCGCCACAGACAACGGTGTCACGAACTGTTCGCCACCCTTGGTCAGGATTGCGCGGATATTGATTTCGCGGTCTCTGAGCCGACGGATCACCTCAAGAACCTTATAGGCCGCAATGCCGCCCGAGATGATCAGAAGGATATTCTTGCCTGCCGACACTGTGATTACCAATTAATTACGGTTTAAAAGTGTGGTTAACCTACATTGTCTCATTATGGGACGCAAGCGCCCATAACCGAAATGGCAAACGCCGCGGTCCGGAAAGGATCGCGGCGTAGTGTTTTGTGTGCTTTGAAATCCCAAAAAGCAACGGCATCAAAGGTTTCACGGGACGGTGTAAAGCATCCCGAACCATTGCCAACGGGAATCCGGGCCCATCGCCGTGCAATTGATGCGCCAGCGTCCCGATGCGACCGGCCCGTCGAGGCGAATTTCAACGCGCTCATCGCCAAGGCGGCTCATGGTTGCGTCACCATCGGACGGATAACAGGCAATATTGGCTGTCGGCTCCTTAAGGGTAAAGCCGAATGCAGGCGGATTGCGCGTCAGGGTATAGTCCCCCGGGGTCACGTCGCTGACCCGCAATGGCAACGAATTTGCCGCCAATTTGAAGCGGTCCATTGCGCCATAATGCTCGTTCAGCGCAAAGCGCGGCAGATACATGAAATCGGATTCCGTGCTCATGGCACCGCTTTGCTGACCAAACGCGGCCTTGTATCCGGCCTCCTTGACCGCATTGATCACGTCTGCATTTGCCTCGCCATAGGGATAGGCAAAGATATCAGGCACAAAGCCAAGCTCTTCCTTGAACCGTTTGGCCGAATGATCCAGCTCGGCCTTGACGGCGGCGATATCAAGATCAGGCAGGTGGGAATGATGCTGGCTGTGACCCCCAATGGTCACCCCGGCCTTTACCAGATCACGCACCATGTCCCAGGTCATGTAATTGGAAAAGCCGTCATCGATCTGTTGGGTCGAAACAAAGACCGTAAAGGGCATATTGTGGGCCTTGAAGATCGGCCAGGCCTGTTCATACAC
This sequence comes from Thalassospira sp. CH_XMU1420-2, assembly GCF_037029325.1. NCBI lineage: Bacteria > Pseudomonadati > Pseudomonadota > Alphaproteobacteria > Rhodospirillales > Thalassospiraceae > Thalassospira > Thalassospira sp. CH_XMU1420-2. Next base: position 3,694 of record NZ_JAYMEG010000004.1, on the reverse strand, counting down.
AGAACGATAGGCATCATCGATGGTGATGCCGATGGTACGATCGGGCAAACCGCCACCATTTTCAATCGCCGTGACGATCTGTGGCAACCCCATAACCGTGTATCCGCCGCTGGTCAGTTCGGCGATATGTTCCTTGAACTGGTCGATCTTGATGTTGGTCGACGGGTATTCATCTTCGCCAAACCGATGATACATGAAAACAACCGCTGAGGTGGCATCACCCGCCGGTGCCGGTGCTGCTGCCGGTTTTTCGGCAACAATGGGATCAACGGCCGGTGCTTCGGGTTGCGGCACGTCAGGAGCCGCTGTTTCGGATGCTGGTGCCCCGGGTGCTGCTGATTGTGCCGACATGTCGGGATCAGCCGCACTGTCGCTTTGCGCAGACGGCTCGGCAACCGGCATGGTGGCCGGTGCAGTGGTTTCGGTTTCAACCGACTGGGCGCTGCCCTGACCGACACCGAATGTTAACCCAACAGCAAACGACATCCCGAAAACCATACCGCGCAGCATGGAGCCGGGGGAAAGCAGATCGGTTACCGATGATGACCTTTGCCCTTTGGTCTCGAATTTCATAATTGTTTCCAGTCTTCTACCAACCACTCCAATCAGGGCGACATATGGGGGTCGGCCCTGTGCACCGGACATGCTGTTTTCACCGTCGTCCGGGTGCAGCGTCCCGTTTGCCGGGATCGTTTTGCAAAAGCAAAAATACCAGCGAACCAATTGTTTTTCCATATTTCATATAGATGGTTGCGAATTGGTTCATCAGGGTTACCTTTGAAACAGACGTATAACCCAAACTGATGAGGCCCCATGCTTGATTCTGATGCTTTTGGTCTTCTGTTCCACAATGCGCGCACCTTCAATAACTGGCAGGACCGTGATGTCGATACCGGCTTGCTCAAACAGGCATGGGATCTGACGGTGCTGGGCCCGACCAGCGCCAATTGCGAACCGATGCGCATTACCTTTGTCAAATCGGATGCCGCCAAAAAGCGCCTTAAACCGTTCCTTTCCGAAGGCAATGTCGACAAGACAATGAACGCCCCGGTGACCGCGATCGTGGCCCAGGACATGGAATTTTACGAAAAGCTTCCTGATCTGTTTCCCCATACCGATGCACGGTCATGGTTTGCCGGCAAGGATGACGCGATCAAAGCCACCGCTTTTCGCAACAGTTCGCTTCAGGCCGGTTATTTCATTCTTGCCCTTCGTGGTCTTGGGCTTGATTGCGGTCCGATGTCGGGATTTGATGCGGCGGGACTGGATGGCGAATTTTTTGCCGGTACACCGCTTAAGACCAACCTTCTGATCAATATCGGTTATGGCGATCGCGACAAATTGCCACCGCGCAGCCCGCGGCTTGCCTTTGATCAGGGGGCTGAAATCATCTGATTTCGCAAAACCCGTCCTCGATCTTCCAGAAGGCCTCCGACAGTCGGGGGCCTTTTTTATATTTCAGGGTTGTGATTTTCTGATAAGGCACGGCCGGGCCATGCTTCGACGGATTTTTTCAATCGGCTGAGCAACTTGAAAACTGTCATCAAACTTTTATTTGATCTTTACTGGCCCATAACCATTTTAGGTCCACTTTTACAAACGCGTGCACCGGATCACCGCAACCCCCGTAAACAGGAGCGTTAATTGGGCTTCCGCCAATTGATACTTACAGCTTTGGCCATCGCCTTTCCGGCGGGCATCGTCTTTGTCGTCCTTGCGGCGATGGAGCTGCTTGGCTGGGGCACGGCGATCCTGTCTGCCACGCTGTCCTGGCTTGGCATCACCGCAATGCTGCGCATCTATTTCGGGGATCTGCGCCGGGTGGCACGCTATGCCACGGATTTGCGCGACCGGTTCAAGGGTACCCCGCCGCAACATATTTCGTTTGGTGCTGCGGCTGAACTTTCATCGCTTTATACCCAGATTGCTGCGGCCTTCCGCGATCGTATCGCCCTTCTTGAAGCACAAACCAGCACCGATGCCGAAATCCTTGATCACCTGCCAAACCCGGTGGTGATGGTCAACCGGCACCGGGTTGTGACCGGCTTCAACCAGGCGGCCAAGGGGCTGTTTCACAATCTTGAAACCGGGCGCGATCTGACACGGTTTATCCGTGACCCGATCCTTCTGGACGCATTTGATGACGTCGCCAATGCCCGCGAAACCATGAAGCATGCCGAATTTGTTCTGGCCAGCGACGCGCACCGTCATTACGACGTGCTCACCGCACGACTGCCCGCCGCAACCGGGGACCGGAACTTTGTGCTGAGCTTCTCGGACCTGACCGAGCTTCGCAAACTTGAACAGATGCGTGCCGATTTCGCGACCGACGCCGGTCATGAATTGCGTACCCCGCTTTCGGTGTTGCTGGGCTTTATCGAAACGCTTGAAGGCCCGGCCAAGGATGACCCCGATGCGCTGAACCAGTTCCTGCCGGTCATGCGCGATCAGGCCCAGCGCATGCAGCATCTGATCGAAGATTTGCTGTCGCTGGCGCGGATCGAACTGAATGAACATACCCCGCCATCCGAAGAATGCGACGTTGGCAAGATCATCGGCAAGGTTGCCGAAAGTCTGACCATGAAGGCGCAGGCAAAGGGCATGAACATCCGTGTGACCAGCGAACTCGACAACACCGAAATGGTCGGCGAGGAAAAGGAACTGACCCAGGTCTTTGTCAATCTGGTCGAAAACGCCATCAAATATGGCCATGCCAATACCGATGTCGAAGTCTCGATCAGCCTGGTCAAAAACCCGCCCGGCGCACTGGCCCGGTTCCGCCATGACCGGATCATGGCTGTTGCCATCCGCGATCATTCCGACGGCATTGCGCGCGAACATCTGCCGCGTCTGACCGAACGGTTCTATCGGGTTGATACCGCACGATCGCGCGCAGTTGGCGGTACCGGTCTTGGTCTTGCCATCGTCAAGCACCTTGTCCAGCGCCACCGCGGCACCATGCAGATCGAAAGCGAACAGGGCGTCGGTTCGGTCTTTACTGTCTATCTGCCGGCCAAAACCGGCGATAATGTGCGGAAACTGCATTCCGCCTGATCTGCTTTGGATAGCAGTCAGATATCCTTGCAAAACAGGATTTCATGACCTGCTGCCGCGGTATCCGTGTCTCTTCGATCAATTTCGCGGAAACCGAATTTTCGATACATCTCGGCCGCGCTTCCGGCTTGCAGGTAAATAATATCGATACCAAAACGTTTTGCTTCTTGCAGGATGCTTTCTACAAGCTTTTTTGCAATGCCAAGTCCACGATATCGATAAAGCGTATAGACGGCAGCAACCCAAGGGGTTTTATCCGGCCATCCTTCACCGTCCCGAGGCCAAAGGCTGATCATCCCTATCGGCAAATTGGTATCTTTGTTGATTGCCAAAAGCGTTAGGGGAAGATCATCCTTTTGACAGCATTGAGCGAAGTACGCTCTGGCTTTTTCAAGGCTGCTGTCAGGCTTTTGCACGCCCCAACGCCCATATGCCCAAGCTGCACAGGCGTCTACGCAATCAGGTCTGTCTGCCAGATAAACAACGTCATAAGGCATGGGCGCCCCCGAAATCGATACATTCCCAAGGCACGACCATAGGCCAGATTGCGGCGGCCGAGGGTTTGTGCCGTCCTAAAATACGTTGACAGTTTTCATGGAGCCAGCGGGATCATACCGCTGGCTTTTTGATGCACGGCTTC
>NZ_JAYMEG010000049.1:0-1339 GCF_037029325.1 Thalassospira sp. CH_XMU1420-2 | reverse complement strand
CTTTCGATAACTGCACCGTCGGTCAGCTCTGCTTCGTTCAGCTGAACTGTGACCGTGGGCTCGGCAGATGAGAGGCTGGCTCCCATTACGACCAAACTTCCGGTTAAGAAAAACGCTTTCCAAATGTGCTTCAGCTGTCTCATCAATCCATTCCCAGAACATGTGCGGGCAACGACGTCATGATGAACTGGCATAGTTTCAGCCGGGGTTTGTGCCGCTAGATGCAAAAAAATGTCGTTTGACGGTGATCAAGCAAAAAAAAGCCCGGCGCGGGCCGGGCCAGTTTTGGAAATTGGGGTTTTGGAGATCAGTAGAGCGTATAGTTCGGCAAGGATGCCAGATCGATGACCGGGCCTGTCATTGGCAATGTCGCAGACACAATCCCGTCGATGACATCCGGGCCATAGCTGAAACCGGCCGCTGCAATCACGCCGCCAATCGCGCCGCGCGCACCACCACCAATTGCCGTGTAGCCGAGCCCCATCATCAAGCCGACAATGGCAATCACCTTACCAAGCGTACCTTCTGACCAGTCGGTTACCATCTGCAGCAACGCATCGAACTCCGACCCACCTGTACCAGCCAACGCTGGCGACTGATACAGGCAGACCGCAGCGGCCGCTGCGAGAGCAATCATCGTTTTTGTCCCTGCTCCCCCTTTCGGAGCGGCGCAGGTCGTATCGGTGTTCTCAGACATCGATCATAGTCCTTTTTCTGGAGATATAACTTTGAGTGGCGTGATGTTCTTACTTTCGGCAGGTTCATCGAGCCCGAGCATCCAACGGCGTTGCTCGACCTCCGAGAAGACGTAGGACGGCGCGATCAGCGCACCTTCGTCTTCGTATGGCGCAAACCAAATACGCATCACCTTGGCCGGGCTACGAACCGGTGTCGTAATCCCCGGTGGCAGTGGCGCGGGTACTTGCTTTCGCGTCATAACTTGCGTGGACGCGGCTATCGCCGCTTGCTGTCCAGAATCTTGCAAAGGCTTTGTTGCCGCCTGGTCTGCATTGACAGTGGTTTCCATTCCTGCAGGAACGTACCCCTCAAGACTGTCTCGATCATTTGTCGCGGCGTACGTGTCCCAGGCGCTCATGCAGATCCCTTTTTCCGGGAGCCCCGAGCAAGAAAATTCATTTTGTCCCATCGTCAGAGAACACCCTGAGAGGAAGATCATTGCTGCTCCGCTTGCGACACGGCCAAACGATGGCCGGAACTTATTGAAAACTTCCACGGGTCCTATCCTTGTGAGGTTTTGGCTTTGATGACTTTGAACTTCATCTCAAGCGGTTTGATCAGAACGAAGGAGAGTGCACGCCCCGGGTCAATCTCCAGAATT
>NZ_JAYMEG010000048.1:584-1388 GCF_037029325.1 Thalassospira sp. CH_XMU1420-2 | reverse complement strand
GTATTTCCGTCACTTCCGGCCATCCTCGTCGAAGAAGGGGTGCGCGCCGCACTCAGGGAAGATCTTGGGCGGGCTGGTGATTTGACCACCGACGCGACCATCGGGCCGGACCTGACGGCTAAGGTGTCTCTTGTCTCTCGTGAGGCAGGTCGCCTGTGTGGTGTGGACTTCGCGCGCTGTTCATTTGCCCTTGCCGGGGCCGGATTGGCGTTTGAAGCCTTTATGAAAGATGGCGACACCCTCGCGCCGGGCGACGAAATCGCCCGGGTCACGGGAAATGCACGCGCGATCTTGTCATCGGAACGTGTGGCATTGAACTATCTTTGCCATCTGTCAGGTATTGCAACAACCACGGCAAGGTTCGCCGATTTGATCGCCCACACAAATGCGCGCATCTGCTGTACCCGCAAAACCACCCCGGGCCTGCGTGCCTTTGAAAAATATGCCGTACGTTGTGGCGATGGTGCAAACCATCGGTTTGGCCTCGATGACGCGGTTCTGATCAACGACAACCACATCGCGGTTTGCGGAAGCATCACTAAGGCAGTTGAAGCTGCCCGCAATTATGTCGGCCATCTTGTTGTCGTTGAAATCGAAGTCGACACACTTGAACAGCTCGAAGAAGCGCTCAATGCTGGCGCAACAACCGTGCTGGTAGACAATTTCGGAATCGATGACCTGAAAGAGGCTGTTAAGCTTAACAACGGCCGCGCTCGGATAGAGGCATCCGGCGGCATCAATATCGATACTATCAAGGATGTGGCTGAGAGGGGGGGGGGGGTGGTGGCATGGTGTGGGTGCGGG
>NZ_JAYMEG010000048.1:0-574 GCF_037029325.1 Thalassospira sp. CH_XMU1420-2 | reverse complement strand
TTTCTGCACCGACCCTTGATATCGGTCTCGACGTAACACTGGGGTAGGACAATGAAACAATTCCAACCTGGCGATATCATCGAAATCAAGCTGCCCAACGGCTTTGGCTATCTGCAGGTCACACACAACCATCCGGCGTATCCCGAAGTGGTCCGTGCTTTGCCCGGACGTCATGCAGCGCGCCCGGCCAATATCGCAGAACTTGCCAGTGGTAAAACCAAATTCACCTTTATGCTGCCGCTGTTTTCAGTCCTGCAAAAAGGCATGCTCGAAGGTGAAAAAGTCGGTGCTGCAAAGATACCAGCCAGCGACACAACGTTCCCCACGTTCCGGATGCCGATCCGTGACAAACAGGGCAACGTCGTATACTGGTGGTTCTGGGATGGCGAAGGATTGCGCTATGATGCTGACCCGGACGCCTCAACCAATGATATGCCGTTGCGTGAAATCACAACGGCAGATGCCCTGCTCGAGAAGCTATCCGCGGCGTAATCGAAGAACTCAGGTCGGAACGCGGGTCGGAGGGACTTTACGTCCTTCCTCGCCCGCTTTCCGCTCATCTTCTTCGAGGTTC
>NZ_JAYMEG010000047.1:0-1416 GCF_037029325.1 Thalassospira sp. CH_XMU1420-2 | reverse complement strand
AAATGTTTCAGAGCGAGCTGCGCACTTTATACGAAGCAGAACGCATGATCTCTGATCCGCGCTATATCAGTCAGCTTTCGCGGACAAACAATCTGCCGCCAAGTGAATTGCAATACCTGCATACAATCCAGCAATGCCATAAAGAGGCACTCTGTTCTTGAACAATAAAAAAAGCAGCCACGGAATGAGAACTGAATGGGTGATGATTGATCTGTGATGAAGAATTGGCAGCAACGCTAAATCGATATCCGGAAGCCATAGGCCCAACCAAATTCCCAGGGCATACGGAGCCGGTCTCGTTAAGATGTGTTTGATTGGCTCCATTATCGACTTCATCCCGTGTCCCTTATTTGGAATTAGTTTTCAGGCTGCTGTGCAACTCATCCAGATCGTCGAGAGCTTGTTTAAGTTCCGCCACATCCGACTTGTTGACGGTGATACTCCCGTCACCGGCAGATGCCTGGTCCATCTTATCATGCCAACCTGTGAGCAGATTGTAAGCACGGTTCATCTTGTCAGGGTTCGCTTCTGCCATTCTGATGTCCCTTATTTGGAATGCTCTTAACGCGCATTTTTGCAAGAGGTTAATCTCTTCGATCTGCTGCGCCCTGCCAGCACTCAACCAAAAAAGTCGCCATAGCCCCCGCTAGATTTACCGCAAGTGCAGCATGACGCGGAGCTGATCTAACCGGTTTGCGACCCTGCCCATGGGCATCCCCAATCTTGTTACGAAGGGTTCCAAGATTTTGTACTACAGTATGGCACCCACCAAGGATTGCCTTAAAAGGCTGCTCGGTATGCTGGGAGGGGGAAAGGTTTAATATCTTGGCTGTCTTGTTATATAATTTGGGAAGATCATCATCCCCATAAGTATCCTCGGCTTCGTCCAAAATGCATTTGCAGACAGTCTCCAACAATGTTCGCGCTGCGGTAATCGCGCCATCAGGATCTTCATAACGTCTAGCTAGCGCCTTCTCCCATGCTCTGTGAACTCCGTCGGGATCAAAGGACGATAGTATCTCTGAAATAGTCGTATCTGCCGGGGCAGCGTTACAGCCCTCAAGATGTTCTAGAAGTGGTTGGAAACCGTCATAGATATGTTTTCGACGCGCCGCCCAAGCCCCTTTACCGGTGGCAACCTGTTTTAAATGGCCCCATAGTTGACCCTGATCCCTACTTGTTCGAATGAAGGATGGAAGAAGATCGCGTGTTTCACCATCCATGAATTCGGCGCGAAGTTGATGATATGCAGCTTGGTCAAAACCACCGTTTTCAGCTAGGGAAATCATCATGTTTTGAAGCATTATAGCCCGCTCAAGAGTGGAATCCGGCATGTCTTCTGGCTCTGAATTCCAAGTCATCTTGCGGTGTTCCCTTAGTTTGAATTACCGATCGTCAGCGCGGATCGAACGACCG
>NZ_JAYMEG010000046.1:0-1591 GCF_037029325.1 Thalassospira sp. CH_XMU1420-2 | reverse complement strand
TAGATATCGAAGTTTATATACACTACGCTTTTACAGGCGTCTAGTGACTTGACAAGAATTATTAGATATCTAATTTATTGCGTAAAGTTAATTCGGGAGGAAAAAATGTCAACAGAATTAGAAAGCATAAAAATGCGTGTTGAGGCGCGACGCGAGCTAACGCCTTATATTTGCGAGTTTACGCTTTCCCCCGTAGATGAGATCGAACTCCCCGCCTTTGAGCCGGGATCGCACATCACCGTCGAAACGCCATCTGGCGCGATGCGCCGCTATTCGCTTGTTAATGATGGGGAATTTCCCGAAAACTACGTGATTGCAGTGAAACGCGAGCCAGAATCGCGTGGCGGATCATCCTCAATGCACGAGTCGGCAACAGTTGGTACCGAGCTTGTCATTCAAGCGCCAGAAAATTCGTTTGCGTTGAAAAATGCGCCAAAATATTTGCTGATCGCCGGTGGTATCGGCGTCACGCCAATCTATGCGATGGCCAATCACCTTTCGGCCCAGGGCAAACCGTTCGAGATGATCTATTGCACCCGATCAGCCGAGGAAACGGCATATCTGGATGAAATCAAGAACGCATTCGGATCGCGCGTTAAGTTCCATCACGATAACGGCAACCTCGAGCAGGTTTACGATTTCTGGGACCACTTCGAAGAGCCTGGCGCCGAGCATGTCTATTGCTGCGGCCCATCCCCTTTGATGGAAGAAATCAAAGCCATCTCTGGTCATTGGCCGGAAGGACGTGTCCATTTCGAAGACTTCAAAGCCGTCGAGGCCGTGCGCGAGGACGACAAACCGTTTGAAGTGACTGTCGCCAATCTCGATACCACCATCACCGTTCCCGCTGACCGGTCCGTTCTGGAAGCACTTCGTGATAATGGGATCAAAACGGTGAGCTCTTGTGAAAGCGGCACATGCGGCACTTGCCGCTGCAAGCTGATCGAAGGGGATGTCGACCACCGTGACATGGTTCTTATGGACGAGGAAAAAGACAATCAGATTATGATCTGCGTCTCCCGCGCGAGGGAGGGTAATCTTGTCATCGAACTCTGAACTCCGAACCGAACAGGTGCCACTGCGCCTTGGTGTGATCGGACTTGGTCGGGGGTTTATGTTGACATTACCAAGCCTGATCGCTGATCCGCGCGTTCACCTTGTTGCGGCCTGCGCCCCGCGTGAGTCATCACGCCAAGCCTTCAAAAAAGAATTTGGCAGTCCGACTTATGAACGGGTCGAGGACATATGTGCAGATCCGAACGTTGAAGCGGTCTATGTCGCAACCCCACATCAAATGCATGTTGACCATGTTGCGATTGCGGCCCGCGCCGGTAAGCACGTACTGGTCGAGAAGCCGCTTGCCATCAGCCTAGAAGATGGCATTCGGATGGTCGAAATCTGCGAAGAGGCTGGCGTCCAACTGATTGTTGGCCCAAGCCACAGTTTTGATGGTGCAGTCAATCTGGCGCATGACATCATTCAGTCGGGCGAGGTGGGCAAGGTCAGAATGATGCACGCCCTCAACTACACCGACTTTCTGTATCGGCCACGCAGACCCGAAGAACTGGTTACCGCTGAAGGCGGCGGCGTC
>NZ_JAYMEG010000045.1:0-1626 GCF_037029325.1 Thalassospira sp. CH_XMU1420-2 | reverse complement strand
GCCTGCTTGAGTTCGTCAAAACCTATTTCGAACTTGATGATGTGCCGGTCCGTTACCGTCCAAGCTTCTTCCCGTTCCTCTTTGAATGTGAAGTGTTCAACCGCCTGCCTTCAGCAACCACAGTTCATTGGCATGGGGTTCGCCTGCCAAATGAAATGGATGGCGTTCCAAATCTGACGCAAGCGCCTATAGAGCCGGGTCAGAACTTCACCTATCGCTTCAAAGCTCATGATGCCGGGACCTACTGGTTCCACTCTCATATGCGCGGTATCGAGCAAATTGACCGTGGCTTGGCTGGGTCGCTCATCGTCGAGGAAGATAATCCACCAGAAGTGCACCGAGACATTACCTGGTTCCTCGATGATTGGAGACTGATCAAAAACGGAGAGATCGTCGAGAATTTCGGGGCGATGCACGACGTGTCGCATGGCGGAAGGATCGGCAACCTCTCGACGGTAAATGGTGTGTTCAACGGTCAAACACAGATCCATGCAGGGGAACGGATCCGAGTGCGGCTGATCAATATCGCCAATGCGCGCATTTTCAATCTTTCCTTGGGCCAACTGCCCTTCAAGGTGATCGCGGTGGACGGGCAGGGCGTTACCCCTCGCACGCAGGAGATCATTCTTGGACCGGGAATGCGAATAGATCTGATTGCGCACGTACCACAAGACTTGAGCGGCCGCGAAATCGCCGTCGTAGATAGATACAGAAGGGATGCCGCCTATCGGCTTCACAAGCTGTCCGTGCAGGAGCCCCAGCGCTCGCAAAAAACCCTCGACAATGCCATCTTGCCAATCGCGCCAAACCCGATCACGCCAATAGACCTTACGCGTGCTGTGCGCCACGAAGTTGTGCTTACAGGAGGCATGATGGGGTCGAGCGTGCTTCAACAGATGATCGCTGAAAAAGCAATCCCACCAGAGTATGGATCAGTATCGCTGCCCGGGCCATGGACGCTGAATGGAAGACCTGTTGCTCATGGCATGCAAGGGCCAATGCTTTCTTTGGATCGTGGCGTTACTTGCATTCTCTCGATTGTAAACGCGACGGCATGGTACCACCCGATGCACTTGCACGGATATGTCTTCGATATCCTGCAACGCAACGGTCGGGCAGATGGAACGCGGGCAGATACTGTCCTCCTTGCTCCCAAAGAAAGGGTCGATGTTGCATTCCTCGCGGACAACCCGGGCGACTGGATGTTTCACTGCCATATTCTCGAACACCAGATTGGTGGGATGATGGGATACATCCGTGTGAAATAGTTAAAGCAAACCTTGGGTAGACAAAGGGAGCCATCCGCCGAACCCAAAATCTCCATTCAAGAGGTAATGCCTTAACTTGTGCCAGGAGGAACTTTTATCTCCTGGCACACTTAGTTCTAGCTAACGGTTTGATGCGGACACACATCACAATCCACGTATGCAGTTATAGTGTTGGCATCACAATAATGATAATTGCTATGTCGTAACAAATGCGATCTTCATGCCTCAAGATTTGTGCACCATTGAGTATGACGATTTTTAAATTTGTCATAATAAAGGTTATAGAACATCAGAACATTATAATTAACGACAAAATATGGATTGGGATATGGCTCGCAAAATCGTCGAATATCGCCAC
>NZ_JAYMEG010000044.1:0-1657 GCF_037029325.1 Thalassospira sp. CH_XMU1420-2 | reverse complement strand
GGCATTTGAAACAAGGCCACGCGAAACACGTTCCTCGCCTTCTTCCTCTCGGTCATATTCCGGCAGCAGGATCGAAATATCTGCCAGGGTCAGCAGGTGCCGATCCTTTGGCCGCTGATTTTTGCTACAGGACAGGAAATTGCCTTTGCTCATACCAGCTTCAAATGGGCGAATCTGGCAAGTCACAATGCTGGAGTGACGGTTGCGATCGTTGGTATTTCGAACCGTTCTGCAACAAGTCGAAAACTCTATTCCTTGGATGGTGATGGGGAAATAGTTCTCAAGGAAACTGACAACATCAATGCTTATCTTGCTGCTGCATCTGATGTGTCGGTTCAGAAGCAGTCAAAACCTTTGAGCGATATTCACTCAATGGATAGGGGGAATGGCGCTACAGACGGCGGCAATCTTCTTTTGTCCCCTATGGACCTAGATAGCTTGGGGCTTTCAGATGACCAGATGGAACGGTTTGTGCGCCCGTTTTATGGCTCTGCGGAGTATATTCGGGGGCAGAGTCGTTTTTGTCTGTGGATCAGTGATGATGACGCAGATTGTGCCAAAGCGATTCCGTCCATTCAGTCGCGAATTGACGGCGTTCGTTCAATGAGATTGAGCAGCACTAAAGCTGCTACGCGGGCTGGTGCTGAGTTCGCTTATCGCTTTGATGAGAAACGTCAAAACGGTGACGAAACGGTATTGCTGATACCTCGCGTATCATCGGAAAACAGACAATACCTTCCCTGTGGGTTTCTGCCGCCAAGGTCTATTGTCTCGGATAGTGCCTTTGCTATCTATAATGCGCCCCTTTGGAATATGGCCTTGGTGGCGTCACGTTTGCACTTGATGTGGATTGCTACTGTCTGTGGCAAGCTCAAAACAGATTTTCGCTATTCAAACACGATGGGCTGGAACACCTTCCCTGTCCCGACCCTAACCGAGAAAAACAAGGCAGACCTGACCCGCTGCGCCGAGGATATTCTACTGGCGCGTGAGGCTCATTTCCCTGCCACCATTGCCGACCTTTATGACCCGGAAAAAATGCCCGACGACCTTCGCGTTGCGCATGAGCGCAACGACGAGGTGCTGGAACGCATCTACATCGGCAGGCGATTCCGCAATGACACCGAACGGCTTGAAAAGCTGTTCGAGCTCTACACAAAAATGACAACGAAGGAGGCGAAGAGAGCATGACGCAGACATCATCTATTCCCGCCTTGTTTGAAGAAATTGATGATCGTTTCGGAAGAGAGGACGGGTGGTCATACCCGAAATCAATCTCAATCTGCTGGCCTTCATCAACCCAAGATGTGTCTGATTTTTTGCAGTTCAGCCAAGGCTATTACGAGGCGTCAAAAGCAATTTGCGGCATGATCCAGAGAAATGAGGTGGAGGATTATGTTGTCGGCTATGCAGTGCTCTATCTGTTCCGACATGCGATTGAGCTTGCGCTGAAAGGTATTCTCATCAAACGGGGCGTGACGTTCAAACGCGATCACAATTTGTCCAAGTTGGCCTCGATGGTGGAAACGCTCCCCGCTTGGAGCCTGCAATGGATTGAGGAAATCTGTGAGATGGACAAGAAATCCACGGGGCTCCGTTATCCAGGAGGAAGCCTTAAGGGCTTTGAGATTGGAACCCTGTTGCCTGACTGGGAGGC
>NZ_JAYMEG010000043.1:0-1741 GCF_037029325.1 Thalassospira sp. CH_XMU1420-2 | reverse complement strand
CACCCAGGCACGTCTGGTTGTAACCCGTGAAAATGACAATGATGTCATGAACCTTCTGTGCGAATCCGCAGCCACAGTAGAACGTCACTCGATTGTCGAAATAAACCTCATCATCAGCTGTGTTCTTTGCATTGTTCCATCCACCGGCCAAGGCAGGTAGAGCAAGTAGGCCAGAAATGCAAAATGCAGCCACTCGAAGGGATGTTTTCACTTTCATTGTCATCTCACTGGGTTGGAGTTTTTCCACCGGTCAAAATAGAGGTCATCGGGTGCATGCTTGTGCCGATCCGAACCAAAAAATGGACCGGATCGGCACAAGAGTAGGAGCAAATAGCGGTAGTTTGTGTTGCCTCGGAGCAATCCACGAAAGGAACACAAACGTGACTTCCCGTAAAAGTAGCATATTTTGCCTGGTTTGTGCCGCAGTTCTTGCCGCAAACATTTCGCCGGCAACTGCAGATCCACAAACGTTAGATGAAAAAATCGCGGTGTACTGTGCTGCAAACGGAAAGTCGGAGCAGTGTCGCGTGGAACAAGCGTCGGCTGCGCAAGCTCAACAGAGGAGGTTTGTAAAGGCCTTCCAATCAAAAGAGCTCGGTGTGATTGCCGATATTGCCCGATGTGCGAAGCCAAACACGACAGGTGACGGAATTGACTACGTAGCCGCGCAAGAATGCTTTGAAGAGAAGAACCGTGCAGCTGACCCTGCTCACTGAGATGAGCATCTGAGACAGGGACACCATTGGGCGAGGCGAACTAGCTCTGGAAGAGTCCGTGTAAAAAGTTTTCCCGAGAAATTAAACACATACAATTGAAACAGTGCTACCTATGCGAGCAGTTTTTCCAATCCGAAAAGATAGAAACTTATAGGCAAAGTGAAATGCAAACGACAAACCTCCGAGAAAAAGCAGACAAACTGTTTCCAAGGCAGCCGGTCAAGACAGTGCTCAAGGTTCTGGGCATTAGCGCCTTAGTATTCGTGTTATCTACATGGATCGGTATGAATTCGAAGGGGGGAACCGAAGCAACGATGGCATGGGTAGCCATAATACTGATAACTGGAGCGGCGGGTTTGTTCGGTCGCGGCTTCGGGGGAGTGGCCCTGGCGGCTTGCGCTGGATTCACATTCTATTTGTGTCGCTGGATCCAAGACCTGGCCCATGGCAGATATGAGCGCGTGGCATTAAAGAATAAGCAGTTGATCGATTGGGTTGCTATTATCTTCTTCGTTATTGTCCCAACAATCTTTGCACTGTAAAGACTGGCAATCACGGATGCATTTAGAGCAAGAGGAATAACCTTGTCAGAAGAAGGTGGTGGGACTTTTGGGCGTAACGCGTGGACACCAGAGCGAACAGCGTTGTGGAATGCATTAAGCCCGGAAGAAAAGAAGGAGCTCGAAGCCTTCGTGGCTAACGGAAGCGATGCACCTGTCCCCGAGAAGTGGGGAGAGAAGAGCAAGACACTCCGTGGCGTCAAGCAGGAGAGTGTCGTCCCAAAGTGGTTAGCTGCACACATGGGAGGACAAATTGGCTGGACCGATGCTGTTATTGAATCGGTTTACGCTCGCTTTTATCGGGACACGAATGCTGAGAAGTCATGAGCCATCGGTCTATTTCGAAACGTGAGCGGACTGGTCGTTGAACAGATATTCAGCCCGTTAGGTATAGAGGATTGCACTTATAATCCGTCAAACTTGCACTTATCGCGCTTTTCCGGCTCAAATTAAGTGATTTTATCA
>NZ_JAYMEG010000042.1:0-1750 GCF_037029325.1 Thalassospira sp. CH_XMU1420-2 | reverse complement strand
AGTTCTTGCTCGCTTACTTCCAAACCGAGGGCTCTAATTGCATCCGTCGCATTGGCCAACACCAACCGCCGAACGGCAATAATGAACTCTTGGTTCCACCTTACTATTTTGCGCCTGCAGCTCGTTACGTTCTGCATTACTCGCACCCCACAACTTCCAATTTGATGACTGGATTTTACCGTGTTTTTTCACGGCATTCATTACCGTTTGCTCGTGTCCATCAATATTGGCTATTTTGTCGGCGATAACTATTTCCCAGCGTTTTTCGCCACCAGTGTCTGCAAGTTCTTCCAGATACTGATGACACTCGACCCATATTTTCGGGCTCTGTTTTCATCTCGCCAGTGATGATATCGACCGATCCCCAAGACAGTATCGTTCGGCACTGAATTCATTGCGGTTCGCAAAATTCTCGCACCGATACGGACATTCAGATATGGGTCCAACATTGTTTTTGGATCCGTTACATATCCTTTGTGCTGTCCGTAATTTATCTGCATCATGCCGACATCGATGTTCGACTGGCCTGATGCAATGCTGTTTTCCAGAAAAGTCTCAGCCTCTATTAAGCTGTCAAAGTAGTAGGACCCGGTCGCATCTCGGATTGCAAACGGCGAAGGCGCAATGCCCTCTCCCACACCGTTCTTGCTTTCCTTAAGTGCTACGGCAAACAGCAAAAGCGGATCGACACCCTCATTCTCCGCTGCTCGCTCGAAATCCATTGGAAGCTCAAGCGCATTGGCACCTGCCACACCTCCACCCAACGAAAATGCGGCGATTACAATTATTCGCAAGATATACTTCATAGATGTCCGGCTACTTTTTGTGACTTTAGGTACTTAATAGTTACTTTTTGTGATTATTCACTAAGACAAACACAAGGAGATCTTGCCTTAGACTTATTTTCTTGGACCCTACGCCACATTTATGTCAATTTTTTTCGAATTGGAACGCACGTTTATTTTGATTTTTTCGCAAAGAACATCAGCCAATGTATATCGATGCCCACCCCATGGGGTAGATTGATCTGCTTTCGGAGTGAACTAAGAATTTAACTTTCTTTATCCACTAAAACCGTTGGTGTTTTAAGGAGGTTGCGTACAGGACACTGACTTTTAGAAGCGCCCGATAATACGCTGTGCACACAAAAAAAGGCCCACATTCGTGGACCTTTTCCAGACAAAGTATGTCAGTTCAATCGGGACAACCGTCCCCTTGGCACCCCAGAAATGGATCATTTATCACCACACGTTTCTTACGCAGCAAGTATGATAGGGCTGGTCGAGACACCGGATCTACACCGCGCTTGCGCCTCTCTTTTGCTTGCTCATAAGTGTATGGCCGATAGACACTTGCGGACTGCGTCTCGCAGAGACGCTTGTTCCAAGCGTTGAACGTTTCATAGAAATTATCGAGCAGTTGATCGCTGCAATACCGCAACTCTTGTCGAAGTACCTGCTTTGCACTGGCTAAGGTTTTACCCTCGACCACGCCAACAAATGGATGCTCGTCCACACTATACGGACCCGCTATGCGCCAGCCATCAGGGCACTGGTCTCTCGCAGCTGCTTCATTGGCGTTATAACTCTCTGCGATCTCCAAACAGGAACTATCTTCTGAAACAGTCTTGAATTCTTCAGTAGTCTGACATCCTGAAAGAGTAAAGACTGCCAGCAGAGCGCCACCAAGCATCCGATTGTTGAGTAACTTCACTTCAAACATTACGCCTTATCCGTTTTATCATACATTG
>NZ_JAYMEG010000041.1:0-1817 GCF_037029325.1 Thalassospira sp. CH_XMU1420-2 | reverse complement strand
TCTCAAATATGCATATGAACCGACTGGTTACGCCTTTCGAGCGACCAGAGATCGTTACAACAGATCAAGCCAAGTTCCAGCATCGGATTACGGGGAACTCGATCTTTTTTCAGCCAAAAGGGGAGCTTCGTTCCGTAATCTATGTCCGTGAAAAGGGCACAGAGGATCCGGTAATCCAGCTTGGGATTGCCGGGAACAATGTCGTTCCGCGCCAAATCGCTTTGGAATTTGGTGACGGGGAATATTTCCGGCCACACGGCGGGCGCAAGACAAGCGAAAGCTCTGGTATGGCGATGACAGCTTCATCGGTTATGCAGCAAGTGCGCGCGGAATTCACAAAAGTCGCTCAAATGAGTGTGCCCGACGGTTTCAATATCGTGCAGCGCGCAGCACGCCTTCCAGAGTTCTGCATGAACCACAATGGCGTGACGTTCTCGTTCAAGGGCGGTCAAAAGCTCTCGGGTGCGGACTATGACATCTATGTCGGCCTCGTAGACAACCAAACACCGAGCAATGTGCAGCTTGACGAAACCTGGTGTGCAACCGAAGACGTGATTGCAGTCGCGTTCTGGGAAGATGTCTTGCTGCCACCTGGACACCAAAGCGAAGTTTACGTCGCGGCCCGGCATCAAGAGCAACCAACCTACAACGAGCGTAGATCGCTGCTGAGAGGGGGCAACTGATGTTGGATCGTATCTCAGCAAAAACCAAGCGTTGGATACTGACCATAGGGGCCCTGCTTTTCGTTGTCACCGTGGCGTGGGCCGCTGACGACACCCCGGACCGCAAGGAACGGTCGCGCGAAGTTAAATCCGAACCAGTCAAGAATATCATTGCACCGGAAAACACCCGCGAGTTTGGGCTGGAAGCCCTCGAAGGACGCCTCAACACGCTCGCGTCCAAGATGGAGGACTTGGAAGACGGTAACGAGCGCGTAATCCAACGCGCAGTCACAAAAACCCAAAGTCGCTATGAAGGTCAGGTTTCAGCGCTTGAACAACAAATTGCGCGTTTAACGACAACAATAGAGGAGCTGCAAAAGCGTGAGTCCTCACCGGGCAATCGCACCGGAGGAACACAGCCGATCGCAGCTGGGATGACCGAGACCTCACCGGGCCAGCGCCATACCCGCGCGCCGTCTGCGAAATGGAACGTCCGGGTGGATGCAAAAGAAGCCAATGCCTTCTTCGAAGGGAGTGACGACCCAGTAGTCAAAGAAGCACCAATTGCCGAAACCGGAGCCGGAACAACAAACACGACTGGCCAGACGGCTACCGGTGCCACTGAGGTCGCACTCCTGAGCGAGGAGGTTCCGGAAGACGAGGTGAAAAACGCGGAAGAAAAAGACGTCGTTTATGAACTTCCTCCGATCCCGTCTGCGTCAATGTTCAAGGCGACGAACATCACGGGCTTGGACGTTCCGACAAACGCTGTGGCCAAGGAGAACCCGTATCCGGCGCTCATGCGGATCAAAGACCTCGCAGTGCTTCCAAACCGTTTCCGGGCAGATATTCGTGAATGCCATGCGCTGTTTTCGGGATACGGAGAGATATCCAGTGAACGTGCGTATCTCCGAGCAACAACACTGACCTGCATGCGCAACGACGGTGCCGTTCTTGAAAGCAAAATGGAGGCCTATGTTGTTGGAGAAGACGGTAAGGCCGGTATTCGGGGCCGTTTGGTCGAACGACAGGGCAAGTTCATTGCGAACGCTGCGATCGCAGGCGTCGCAGATGGCATTTCAAAGGTGTTCAGCTCAACGGCGGTGCCGACCATCGCCACGGGCACACCTGCGGATGATCATAGGTCTGGCTGAT
>NZ_JAYMEG010000040.1:0-1879 GCF_037029325.1 Thalassospira sp. CH_XMU1420-2 | reverse complement strand
GATCGGACAGGAAATCCGCCACGCCACACCGCGTACGATTACCAGTGGTGATGTCGCCCATGGCCGGATCGAAATTCCCCGGTTTCTTCGTTCCACAGCAAAACCGCTTTTGCACGTGCACCTCCCGCACTTGTACCGACGCGAAGGATGTCGCGCAGCGCTTCTTCGTCGTCGTGTCCTGTGAGCTTGCCCTTGATGGAAGTACGTTCGATCAGAACCTTTGACGCCAGTTCCGTCAGCTTCTCAATATCAAGCGTTCGGTCCTTCGTTTTGGCGAACGTTCTGGCCGGAATAAACTCCAACGCGCCCATGCCGCGTGTGCCTACATAGCAGAGGCGTTCGACTGGA
Source organism: Thalassospira sp. CH_XMU1420-2 (assembly GCF_037029325.1). Lineage (NCBI taxonomy): Bacteria > Pseudomonadati > Pseudomonadota > Alphaproteobacteria > Rhodospirillales > Thalassospiraceae > Thalassospira > Thalassospira sp. CH_XMU1420-2. The sequence goes on along the minus strand of NZ_JAYMEG010000040.1, from coordinate 1,531 downwards.
TTGAAGTCTTTCGTTGAGCGTCCCTGTTCGGTCAGCCACTTATCAATCAGAAGGTTACCAAACTTGTCGGGCAAGCTGTCCGCAAGCATTCCAGGCAGTCCTTTGAAGGCATCTTTGCCAAGGCCGGGGAATGAGTAGACTTGCCTTCCTACCGGCATCATTATTGGTGCGGGTTGAACACCTGCTTGGGTGAGGACCGGCAGATACTCAAACTCCCCGACTTCCAAGTCTTTGTTCCACGACACTGCCCCTATAGTAGCCCCCCATAGTTTGACTTCTGCTCTGGTCATTGGTCATCCTCAAAAACTGGGGCACTGTCATCGAAGCCTTGCCAAACTGGCTCCGGCTTGTTTGAACGTCGAACTCGTTCGCGTTCGCTGAGCGGTTTGCTGTTGGGTGGAGCTAACGGACCATTCCGCGGTTCGGGGATCAAGGCATCCAGCTTTTCGAGCAATTGCATGGCGCGCAGTACACGTAAGAAAGAATTGAAGGTTCCTCCTTTCCCATCCAATAGTCGCGCCACCGCTGAGCGTGATAGGCCTGCTTCTTGCGCAAGCGCCTCCTGCTGCAGCCCCAGATGGATGCGGTATTGGTTTAGCCGCTCCCCGATTGTCTGTTGGACTTGTTGCGTGGATGCGATCTCATAGTCTATTTTATGCATCGATATCGATCCCTTATATGGTAATATTGTTCATATTGTATCGATGTCGCTACTTTATTGTCAATTTGAAACGATATTCTTATTGCATCCATAACGTTGCATTATAGGTACTTTTTCTTTTTACTGCCTCGATATCGATGCAGTAGATGCCTATTCTTGGCGCATTGTCCGCTTCTCCGTCGCACTGCGCTTGCTAGTCCTGTGACGAAAACTTGTGTGCGCCCAGAGAGAAAGGGGCCTCTTTTGAGACCCCTTCTAACCGTCACGGAGTTGGAAGTGTTTCTGATAGGTCCTCTCGGATCTGATCGCCATCGAGACCGTCAATACGTTCTTGAGCGCGTTCAAGGGCGTTTGCTCGGCCGTCCCCGGCATCAAAGTTGCTGCCCTCCCCTGTTAGGCTCTCGATGTTGACGCTGTCGGCTGTCGGAAGCAGATTGGCCTGATGGAGCATGCCGGTCCACTCGCTTAGATCCACCTGAGAAAAGTCCACTTCTGACAAGTCTTCGGCTAGGATTGGCCCGCATTCCGGCTCCTCCGGGCTTCCCCAACCACGACCAAGTTGCGGTCGGACCTGTTCTTGCAAAATACGCGACAATGGACTGTTAAAGCAGCAGTAGCTCTCACGTTTTTCGAGACATGCGCCAAGGACCTTGCTCGCGCAATAGGAGCCCACATGGTGACAGGTTTTGATTTCACGTTTTGCTTGCAGCTCGAACTCTTTCTGTTCGCAGGCCCAGATGATCTGAATAAGAATCATCACAATCTGGTAAACCATATAGGCTGTCATGACCCAGCTGAGCATGGTGCCCACGTAAGCGCCTGGCCCACCGAGTGTCCAGACACCTGCCGCGTTTTGGGTGAACAAGAGGC
>NZ_JAYMEG010000003.1:0-874032 GCF_037029325.1 Thalassospira sp. CH_XMU1420-2 | reverse complement strand
GCGATAAAATCACTTAATCTGAGCCGGAAAAGCGCGATAAGTGCAAGTTTGACGGATTATAAGTGCAATCCTCTATACCTATGTACCGGCGCCTGATCATCAGGTGTCGGGCACGATCAATCTGGAACTTGATGTTGCCGGAACACTTGATGATATCGGCTGGAAAGGCAATCTCGGCCTGTCTGACGGGCATTACGAGAACCTTGTTTATGGCACGATCCTTGAACAGGTTACGCTTGCGGGCGAGTTTGATCAGAACGGGCTTTCGATCCCGTCAATCACCGCAACCGATGGCGGCAACGGCAAACTTGATGCATCGGTTGACCTGACGATGAAGGATGGCGGCGAGGCGGCCTATGACGTAACCGCCACCTTGCGCAATTTCGCCCTGTCGCGGGTCGATGAATTGCAATTCTGGGCCGATGTTGACACCAAGGTCACCGGCAATCAGGAAAGTGCCGATATCGAAAGCACGGTTACCGTTCAGCGTGGCGAGGTGGATTTGTCGCTCGCGCTGCCGGAATCCGTTCCGACGATCGAAGTCGCCAATCTGCCCGACGAGGAAGAAAAGGAAGAAGCCCGCAAGGCGGCTGAAAAGGATAACGGTTTTTCCGGTAATCTTGACGTGACCGTTGATATTCCCGGCCGCCTGTTTGTGCGCGGCAAGGGGCTGGATTCCGAATGGGGCGGGCGTCTTGAAATTTCGGGCACCACCGATGACCCCAGCATTGTCGGTCAATTGTCCGCCTTGCGCGGGCAGCTTGATATCATCGGCAAGACATTCGTCATCAAGGATTCCAAAATTACCTTTGCCGGGGGATCACCACCCGATCCGATGCTTGATATCAAAGGCGTCTATACCACGGCTGATCTGGAAGTCACCGCCGGGTTCCAGGGACCGTCAAGCGATCCGGAACTGGTTCTGACGTCGGTGCCGTCCTTGCCCGAAGATGAAATTCTGTCCCAGGTCCTGTTTGGCAAATCCCAGGGCAGCCTGAGTGCTGTCGAAGCCGTGCAGCTGGCCAGTGCCGTGAACGAGCTTTCAGGCGGGGGCAGTGGACTTGATGTGGTCGGAAGTGTCCGGCGCTTTATCGGTGCCGATGTGCTTCAGGTCGGTGGTGGTGAAAACGGGCCCGAGGTCAAGGTCGGCAAATACCTGACCGAGGGGGTCTATGTCGGCACCAAGGCCGGATCAACACCGGGATCAAGCGGGGTCGAAGTCGAAATCGAAGTCACGCCAAATATCAGCGTGACCAGCGAAACCACCGAAATCGACAGCAAGGCGGGTGTTCAGTACCGGCTGGATTACTAGGTCGGGGCGAACTTAGCCGAATTTCAGATCGCTGATATCAACCAGCGCCCCGTGGCGGCAAATCACCCTTCCTGCGACCTTTTGGGCGACGGCAATGGCGTCTTCGATGTTGTTGCCGTGTGACCGTGCTGCCAGAAACGCCCCGTTAAAGGAATCACCGGCCGATGTTGTATCGACAATGTCGGTGATCACGGGCGGGGTCACAAAGCCCGACTGTCCGTCACGATTGCACCAATAGGTCGGCGCACCGCCCGATTTGACCACAACTTCGCGCAGACCGGCATCAAGCCACCTTTGGCCCGTCTGTTGCGCGGATATGTCCCCGAAAAGGGCGGCGTCATCGTCAAAGGTCGGAAGTACCGTGTCACAATAGGGCGCAATCGCCTGATAGATCTCGATTGCGGTTTTGTCATCAGGCCAAAGGCGCGGGCGATGGTTGGTATCAAAGTAAACCTTACCACCCTGATCTGCATATTCGGCGACAAGCCTGATCATGTTCTGGCGGTCAGCAGGCGACAGGATCGCAAGACTGATGCCCGACAGATAAAGCCCGTCAAAGCGCGCAAAAGCATTTTTGATGGTCTGGTCATGTCCGCCCGCCAGAACCTGTTTGGCAGCCGCCTGATCGCGCCAATAGGAAAAGCTTCGTTCGCCGGTGGCATCGGTCTGGATGGTGTAAAGACCGGGTAGGGCGCCATCGATCTGGCGGACAAGATCGGTCGCAATGCCATCGGCCTGCCAGGCCGCAATCATCGCATTGCTATAGGCATCGCGACCAAGTGCCGTGATATAGGAAGCCGTCCCCGATTGTGCCGGATCAAGAAGGCGGCTGGTGCGCGCCATATAGGTTGCGGCATTCAATGTATCCCCGGCAAAGCCAAGCTTTGCAGCGCCGAAAACAGACCCGGGCTGTGCCCCGGAAAGTTCAAGCATACATTCACCGATAAATGCGATCTGGGGCATGGGGTAACCTTTGTGCGGGGCAGATAAATTTGGTGGGGCGCCTAGTCCCCGATGGGCTGGCGCCCGGTCGGCAGATTGACCGTCAGAAGGGATGATCTGATACGGCGCAGCTTTTCTTTTGCCTGATCTGGCATGCGACGCGCAACAGCGGTGGCAATGACATCGATGGTGGCCAGAAACGCATGGCGCGTTGCCGTGGGTTTATAGATATCGGGGTTTTCAGGCATCTCTATCCCGATGACAAGATCGCTTTCCGCAGCAAGCGGGCTGTCAGGATTGGTCAGCGAGATGACCTTGGCACCATATTGCCGGGCAATGGCGGCGGAATGGATCAGCTCGGTCGGGCGGCCGCTGGTCGAAATGGCAAAAACCACATCGTCGGGCCCCAACGTTGACGACAGCATGCGTTGCAAATAGCCGTCACTTTGCGATTGTGCCGGAATGCCCAGGCGGAAAAACCGGTTGGCAGCATCAAACGCCACGGTGGTCGAACCACCCCCGACGCCGAAAAACGCGATCTGGCGGGCCTTGACCAGAATATCGGCGGCCTGATCGACCTGGCTTGATGAAATCTGTTCGCGCAGAAGACGCAAATTGTCGATGATAACGCCCAGAACGTGACTTGAAAGAACGTCTGCATCTGTTGTGTCATCCGAAATGTCTTCGGATGTCAGATACTGCATACTGACCGCAAGGTTCTGCGCCAGACGCATTTTGAAATCACGGAACCCGTCGCAACCCAGTGTCCTGCAAAAACGAATGACCGTCGGTTCGCTGACGCCAACATTGTTGGCAAGATCGGAAAGGGCAATCGTGGTAACCGCTTCCAGATTCTCACTGACATAATTGGCAACCAGCTGTTCCCGGTTGGGGAATTCACCCGACTGGTTACGCAGCAAACTGATAATGTCGGCCGTCGGTTGCATGGGTCTTGTCCGGTTCTGTTTCAAAGGTCGGGCAGGGGTGCCAAAATTGGCACCCCTTTGGGAAATATCACTTTTCCGGTTTGTAGGCGATAGCTTCAATTTCAATCTTTGCGTCAACCATCATCTGGGACTGTACCGTGGAACGTGCAGGACGCTCACCCGGGAAGAATTCGGCATAAACGCGGTTAAAGGTCCAGAAATCGCGGGTGTCAGCCAGCCAGACATTGATCTTGAAGACATCATCAAGCGTGCAATCGGCCAATGCCAGTGCGGCCTTGACGTTTTCCATGGTCAGACGGGTCTGGTCTTCGATACCGCCATAGGCGATTTCACCATTTTCCTTCATTGCGACCTGACCGGAAATATAGACGTAGTCGCCTGCGCGAACTGCGGGTGAAAACGGCAATTTCTGTCCGCCGGCACCGCTGCGTTCATTGCCATAATGTTTGATCGCCATTGAAAACTCCCTGCTTTGGCTGATGGATCGTTGTAAAAACAATATCCCGTTTAAAATGTAGTTTAACTACCTAAATCAGTTTCAAATTTCGGTCAATAGCCGAAAAATTGTGCTTTTAATGTCAAAAATGTGTAGACAAGCTACAAAATGATACTCAATATGTAGAAAAAATACACAAAAGATTCATCAGCGGAGAGTTTGGCGAAGATGGCATTACGCCGTGTTGAAACCATTGCAGCAATGTTAAGCCGTGGCCTGAACTGGGGTGTCGAACGCGTGATCGCGGTTCTGATGCTGGTTCTGGTTCTTGATGTATGGCTTGGGGTTATTGACCGATACATTTTCCATTGGCAATTGCCATGGCCCGAAGAACTTGCCCGTTATCTGATGATCTGGGCGGCACTTCTGGCGATTTCGGCCGGGATTGCGCGCCGCGAACATATCGGCATCGGGATGTTTGTCTTAAGCCTGCCAATGCCGATCCAGCGCACCATCCTGTTTCTTGTCGATCTGATTGCGCTTGCAGCCTTCCTGTATCTGGCGATCTACGGATTTGGTTTTGCCGAAGGCGGCATGCGCCGACAGGCGATGATTTTCGGCATGTCGCTGGCACTTCCCTATGCCGCAGTACCGGTTTCGGCACTTCTGGCGGCCATCCAGCTTCTTCTTGTTGCCTTGCGTGATCAGGGCCGTTTCATCCCGGTTGATCTTGCGGAGGGCGCAGAATGATCGTCGCCATTATCTTTGTTATTCTGATGGTTCTGGGCATGCCGATCGGCTTTGCCCTTGGTGTGGCGGGCGTTGTCGGCCTGTTTGACATGGGTGGGGGAATGTTCCTGTCCCAGGGCCCAAGCAAGGTGTTTAACGGTCTGAACGTATTCCCGTTCCTTGCCATGCCGTTCTTTATTCTGGCTGGCGAAATCATGAACCATATCGGCATTACCAGCCGTCTGGTCAAATTCGCCCAGGCCCTTGTCGGGCATATGCGCGGTGGTCTTGCCCATACCAACATGCTGGCATCCGTCTTTTTTGCCGGTCTGACCGGGGCGGCGACCGCGGATGCGGCGGCCTTTGGCAAAACGCTTGTGCCTGCGATGGTTGAACGCGGATATCGCCGCGACTATGCCTGTGCGGTTACTGCGGCCGGATCAATCATCGGCCCGACCATTCCGCCGTCAGGCCTGATGGTGGTTTATGGGTCGCTGATGGGGGTTTCGATCGGTGGTTTGTTTGCCGCAGGGATCCTGCCCGGTCTGATGATCTGTCTGATCTGCATGACCGTGATTGCCGTGACTGCACGTGCCAAGAACCTGCCGAAAAATGAACGCCGGGCGACACTTCTCGAAATCTGGCAGATTTTCAAATCATCGATCACCGCCCTGATCATGCCGCTGATCATTCTGGGGGGGATCCTTGGCGGGGTTGTCACACCGACCGAGGCGGCATCGGTTGCCGTCGGCTATGCGCTGTTTATCGGGGTGTTTATCTATCGCGCGCTCAGCTTTGCGGATTTCTTCAAGATGCTGGTGCGCACCGCCCGTGTGACCGGGGTGATCTTTGTGATCATTGCCTTTGCGTCGATCCTTGGCTGGTGGCTGAGTTTCAACCGCATCCCGCAAGAAGTCGCAAGCCTCGTTCTGGGGGTCTCGGAAAACCCCTATATCGTGATCTTCATGATTGTCGGGCTGCTTTTGATGATCGGCATGGTGATGGATATCAATGCCATTCTGATCATTCTGGCGCCGGTTCTGGTTCCGCTGACCCTTCAGATCGGGATGGACCCGATCCATGCCGGGATCATCTTTGTCCTTGCACTCAATATCTCGCTGATGACGCCGCCCGTCGGGGCCTGTCTGTTCGTGTTGTCATCAGTGACGGGTGAAAAGCTTGAAAAAATTGCTGCACAGCTTTGGCCGTTCCTTCTGGCCGAGTTGGGCGTGTTGTTCCTGTTTGCCTTCTGGTCGGATCTGGCACTCGCGATACCGCGATTGCTTGGCTTCCGCTAGGCCAGCAGGTTGAAGACAGCCCCGGTCAGTCCGGGCCGGGGCGCGCACCAAAACAAGATGCCGGACACCATAAAGTCGTTACATCAAGGAGAGGTAAGAATGAAAACCGTAAAGCGTTTGGGCGCTGCTGCCCTGGCCACTGCGATGCTGATGGGCAGCACCTCGATGGCGTTTGCCGAAACCAAGGTTCTGAAATTCGCGCATGACAACAAGGCCGACCCGTTTGAAAACCCGGCCCATGCCTGCACCGCGGTTTTTGCCAATATTGTCGAAGCTGACACCAATGGCGAAATCAAGGTCGAAGTCTATCCGTCCAACCAGCTTGGTTCGGCTGCCGAACATGTTCAGATGGTGCGCGATGACCTGATTCAGGCGACGCTGACCTCGACCGGTGCGCTGGCATCCTATTATCCGCGCATTGATGTTCTGAACCTTGCATTCGCATTCGACAGCAACGCATCGACCTATGATGTGTTTGACGGTCCGTTCGGTTCGGCACTTGCATCAGATATCGAAGGCACCCTTGGTGACGTCAAGGTTCTTGGCTTCCCCGATACCGGTGGGTTCTTTGCGGTGACCAACTCCAAGCATTCCATCGCGACGCTTGAAGATTTCAAAGGCATCCGTATCCGTACCATGTCGCTGCCGTCGCATCAGAAAATCATGCAGGCGCTGGGTGCAGAAGCATACCCGATGGCCTGGGGTGAAGTTTATGCCGGCCTTCAGACCGGTGTGATCGATGGCCAGATGAACCCGGTTCCGACCGTGACCTTTGCCAAGTTCAACGAAGTCCAGGGCTACCTGACACTGACCAACCACCTGTTCTCGCCTTACACCATGATGCTGTCGAAAACCTTCTGGGATGGCCTGACCGCCGATCAGCAGAAAATCATCCGTTACGCTGCGCAGTCTTGCGTTGTTGCAAGCCGTGGTGTTTCGCGCGTGATCGAGGCATCTGATCGTGGCCTTGCCGGTCTTAAGGACAAAATGGAAATCACCGCACTGTCGGCTGAAGACCGTGAAAAGTTCAAAGAAGCAACCCAGCCGGTCGTGGTCAAACACGTTCAGGAAAGCCTCGGTGACGAAGGCGTCAAGCTTCTGAACCTGTTCCAGCAGGAAGTCGATAAGGCCAACGCCAGCCGTTACATGGAATAAGCCGTTCCATCTGCCGAAGGGGCAGGGTTCTGCCCCTTCGGATTCCATTTTCCAATTTCATAAGACCAATAACAAAGGCACGGGCCATGCGGATTTTTTGCGCCTCGATTGCAACCGAGACCAATACATTTTCCCCTTTAAGAACTGATTTTTCCGATTTTCAGGAAAGCTTTTACGCACCTCCCGGCCAACATCCGGTCACACCGACGCTGTGCAGTGCCGTCTTTACCGAAGGCCGTCTTCGCGCTGCCAAGGAAGGCTGGGAACTGATCGAAGGAACCGCAACCTGGGCGGAACCGGGCGGGTTGGTCAGCCGCGAGACATATGAACAGCTCCGTGACGAGGTTCTTGGTCAGTTGCGCGCAGCCATGCCGGTGGATGGCGTGATCCTTGGCCTGCACGGGGCAATGGTGGCGCAGGATTATCTTGATTGCGAAGGTGACCTGATTTCGCGCATTCGCGATCTGGTCGGTCCGGATGTCGTGATCGGCACCAGTTTCGACCCGCATAGTCATTTGACAGCACTTCGGGTCGACAATGCCGACATTATCGTGGCGTTCAAGGAATTCCCCCATACCGATTTTGTCGAAACCGGCCGGGCGGTTGTTGATCTTGTCCTGCGCACATTGCGTGGTGAAATCACCCCGACCAAGGCAGTGTTCGATTGCCACATGATCGAAGTTCTGCCGACGTCACGCGAACCGATGCGGTCCTTTATCGACCGGGCAAAGGATATGGAAGGCACGGGCGATATCCTGTCGATATCGTTCATTCACGGATTTATGGCCGGTGACGTTCCCGATCTTGGGGCCAAGGTCGTTGTCACCACCAACAATAACCCTGCGGAAGCCAAGCAGATAGCACGAGACCTGGGGGTTGAGTTGTTTGGTTTCCGTGGGGCCACCCGCCCGACATTCCTTAAACCCGAGGCCGCGCTTGATCAGGCATTGGCATCCGATGCACAGCCGATTGTTCTGACCGATGTCTGGGATAATCCGGGCGGTGGGGTTCCGGGCGACAGCACGATTTTGCTGCGTGCGGTGATGGAACGCGGGCTTTCCGATTATGCCTTTGGCACTCTTTGGGATCCGATGGCGGTAAAGACCTGTTTCTCGGCTGGCGAGGGCGCGACATTGCCGCTGCGCTTTGGCGGGAAAACCGGGGCCCATGCGGGCGCACCCATTGATGCCGAAGTGGTGGTCAAAAAGCTTGAACGCGATGCCTGGCAGTATTTCGGCCAAAGCATCGTGCCGCTTGGCGATTGCGCGGTGATTGAACTTCCGGGCGGGGGTGAAGTCATCTTGAACACCAACCGGTCGCAAAGTTTCGATCCCAGCCTGTTTTCCAATATGGGCATCGATCCGAAATCAAAAAAATATCTGTTTATCAAATCGACCAATCACTTCTACGATGCCTTCGCCAAGATCGCGGGCGAGATCATCTATATCGATGTGCATGGTCCTTATCCGTCGGATCCGAAAACCAACGGATACCGTCATGTCAAACGTCCGCTTTGGCCGATTGTCGATGATCCGTTTGCCCAAAAGGCAGGCTGATTGTCGATTGCCACTGCACCCTTCGCGTCACCACCGAATATCAAAGGACGTTTTTCATGACCCGTTCACCGCAATATCCCGAACTTGATACGCCTTGTGCGGTGGTCAATCTTGATACGGTCGATCGGAATATCGATGCCTATCAGGCCTATTGCGACAAGCATGGGATTGCGCTGCGCCCCCATATCAAAACCCACAAACTTCCGGCCTTTGCCAAACAGCAACTTGATGCCGGGGCCAAGGGGATTACCTGTCAGAAAATCGGCGAGGCTGAAGTCATGGCCGATGCCGGCATGGATGACATTCTTCTGACCTATAACGTGTTGGGGGATCGTAAGCTTGCCCGTTTGCGGGCTTTGTTTGACCGGGTCAAAACCCTTCGCGTGGTGGCCGATAACCTGCCGGTGGTCGAAGGTCTGTCGCGTGCCTTTGCCGATAGTGCCAAGCCGCTTGAAATCCTGATTGAATGCGATACCGGTGGTGGGCGTTGCGGGGTTCAGACCCCGCAGGCGGCCCTGGAACTTGCGCAAAAGATCAAAGCCCTTCCGGGCATATCATTTGCCGGTCTGATGACCTATCCGGCGGCCGGGGGCGGTGACAAGGTTGCCGCATTCTTTGGGGATGCGATGCCCAAACTTGCGGCGGCCGGCATTGACTGCCCGATCAGAAGTTCCGGCGGAACTCCGGACATGTGGAAGGCCCACGAGGTCGCCAATATCACCGAATACCGTATCGGCACCTATATCTATAATGACCGGTCACTGATGGCGCGCGGTGTGTGTGCGGAAGATGATTGTGCGCTTCGTGTTTTGACCGAAATCGTGTCACTTCCGGCTCCGGGCCGCGCGATCATTGACGCCGGGTCCAAGGTTCTGACATCTGATCTTCTGGGGCTTGACGGGTATGGCTATGTCGTTGGTCATCCCGATGTTGCGGTGGTCGGGCTTTCCGAAGAACACGGCATTTTGCATTTTGACGCGGGTCTGACCCCGTTTGAAATTGGCGAACGGATTGAAATCATCCCCAACCATGTCTGCGTGGTCAGCAATATGCTTGATCAGGTGCATCTGGTGCGCGGTGATGCAATCGAAACCGTCGATGTGGAAGCGCGCGGGAAGGTGCTGTAATCGAAAGAAACTATGTTGGGTGAGCCCGGAATTTACGCCGGGTCATGATTGGGTAGATAGCCGGTAAACCCGGTAATCAGCCATTTTCCATCCGGCTGCTTTTCGCAGTAATAATGGGTTTTCCAAAGCAGACGGTCTTCTGTGCCGTCTGCTTTTTTGATGCGCCCGTTGAAATGTTTGCGCACCAGTGCCCGGTTGCCAGTGATGTCGATCTTTTCAAGTCTGGTGGCGCGAAATACCCCGTCAAACAGGTCCTCGGCAAAGTCGATCTTTTGGGCGTCGACGGCCTGGCGCAGCCATTCATCGCGATAGGCACCAAGATCGGGAAACATCATTTTCCAGTCATCGGGATTATCGGATTTACAGGCATCAATCGCGTAAAACCCGTCTGCCTTGAAATCATCCGCAACCATTGACCAGTCGGCGGCGACAAAGGCCGCAATATCACGCAAAACCAGCATTTCCCAGATACGGGTGCGGTCGGTATCCGTGGACGGAAACGGGCAGGAACGGGGCAGGGACATGGGGTGCTATCCGGTTGATATAAAATTTGTTTCCATCAGTTTCGCATTCCGGTCCCGACCAATCAATCACCGGGTATGAAAACGCGTAAAAATACGCATCTCTTATGCGAAGTGATTGCAAACAGGGTAAAATTGAAGAAAGATCGAAACAGGACGTCAAATCCTGTGGCGTTCAGTCCCGCAATGTCCGAGGTGCCGATGGCTTGGGGTGGTTTCACATCTGCTGAACTTGAATGGCAATATAATCCGCGCGAAACCGTGCCGGAATTCATGACCCATTTCGAACGGTTTGTGAAACTGTCCGATGAAACGCGTGCCCAGCTTGGCGGCAAGATCGATGTCCGCTTTGGCGATGGTCCCAAGGAAACCATGGATGTTTTCATGGCATCGGAACCGGGGGCACCGGTTCATGTGTTTTTCCATGGCGGATATTGGCGCAGCCAGGACAAAAAGGATTACGCCTTTGTCGCCCGTGATCTGGTGGCGGCCGGGTTTACCGTGATTTGCCCGAATTATGATCTGTGCCCGGATGTGACGGTGGCTGATATCACCGACGAAGCCGTGCGCTGCATTGATTATATCTATCGCCATATCGAAGACTTTAATGGTGATCGAGACCGCATTTCGATATCCGGCCATTCAGCAGGCGGGCAGATTGTCGCGCGCCTTGCCACCCATGACTGGGAAGAAACGCTTGGCGATCCGGCACCATTTTCCGCCGTTGTTCCGATATCGGGTGTGTTTGATCTCGAACCGGTCCGCCACACGACGCTGAATGAAGATATCCGTCTTGATGCGGCGTCTGCGGCGGATAACTCGCCGATGCTTGATGCGGTGCCGGTGGATGTGCGGATGATGGTGATTGTCGGCGGTAATGAAAGCCCGGAATTCGTTCGTCAAAGTGATGCCTATGGCGCCTATTGCGGTAGCGCCGGGCACAAGGTCCCGGTCTATAAGGCATGGGGGGCAAACCACTTTACCGTGCTTGAAGAAGTCTTTTTGGGCACGGGGTCACTGTTTGGGCATCTCAAGCGGTTTCTTCTGCCCTAAACGACGGCAATTTTCATAAAAAACAGCATAAAAAACCGGTGCTCATCCTGTGACGGGGCGGTCCTGACGTGGTATAAAAAACGTCCGCTACCAAACTGAAATCAAAAATAATTCTACAGGAAGGCACATGCGTTTCATCACTGCTGAAGATATCGACAAATTTGTATCGCCCCGGGATCTGGTCGAAGCCCTGCGCAACGGATTTGCCCAAGGGTGCGAAGCCCCGCTGCGCAGCCATTTCAACATGGAACGCAGCAACGAGGATGATGCGACTTTCCTGATCATGCCGGCCTGGCAAAAGGACGGGGCCGCGGGGGTGAAAATCGCCGCCGTGGTGCCGGGGAATTCGGCGCGCAATCTTCCGGCGGTTTCGGGGACCTATGTTCTTCTGGATGCGGTAACCGGTCAGCCATCCGCCGTGATTGATGGCACCAAACTGACCACGCGCCGCACGGCCGCGGCATCGGCCCTGGCAGCGGATTATCTGGCGCGCAAGGATGCGACTGATATGGTCATGGTCGGATCGGGTGCGATGGCCCCGCAACTGATCAAGGCCCATGCATCGGTGCGCCCGATCAAAAATGTCACGATCTGGAACCGCAATGCGGACAAGGCGACAAAGCTTGCCGCGGAAATTGCCGAACTTGGTTTCAATGCGTCGGGTACTGATGATCTTGAAGCGGCTTGTAAGTCCGCAGACCTGATTTCATGCGCCACCCTTTCGACCGAACCGCTTGTGCGCGGTGACTGGCTGCGCGACGGCACCCATGTTGATCTGGTTGGTGCCTTCAAACCAACCATGCGCGAAACCGATGATGGCGTGATGGCAAAATGCCGGATCTTTGTCGACAGCTTCGAGGGGGCCAGTGCCGAAGGCGGTGATGTGGTTCAGGCGATCAATAGTGGTGCGATCGCCAAAACCGATATCCTGGGTGATCTGTTCGGTCTGACCCGTGGGGACGTTTCCGGACGCCAAAGCGACGGGGAATGCACCGTTTTCAAATCGGTCGGTCATTCGCTTGAAGATTTCTTTGCCGCCGTGGCCGTGGTGAAGGCGGTCGAAAAATGATCAGTGCCGATCTGTTCGCCCCGGAACCGCTCGAAGCGTTTCGCGGCAAAATCAAACCGGAATGGATTGATTTCAACGGGCATATGAATGTCGGCTATTACGTCGTTGCCTTTGATCTGGGATCGATGGCGTTCCTTGATGCGGTGGGGATGGGATATACCTATCCCGAACGGCGCGGCGGGTCGACTTTCGGGCTTGAAATGCATGTGACCTATGATCGGGAAATTCATCAGGATGACCCGTTCGTCATCTATACAAGGGTGCTTGATTGCGATCAGAAACGCATTCACATGTATCATGAAATGCGCCATGGCAACGAAGGCTGGCTGGCCTCGACCAACGAAATCATCACCATGCATATCAATATGGCGGAACGCCGGTCGGCCCCGTTTCCCGATGATATCATGACGACCCTTAACCGGATCCGCGAAGCCCATGCCGATCTTCCGATCCCGTCCGGGGTTGGACGCAAAATCGGCATTCGCCGCAAGTAAAATGGAAAACCCCGCAGTCATCGATGCGGGGTTTTCTTTTGGGCCTATGGGCGGGTTGCCATATAAAGCCGGCACATCTCGCCCGAAAGATTGACATCCTGATCACGCAGGAATGTCAGGCCAAGCTTTTCCAGCATGTGAATGGATGGGCCATTGTCAGGCAGGCAATACCCGTAAACCTTGTCAAAGCCATAGACGTTCCAGCCATGATCAAGCAGGGCAGAACAAACTTCATAGGCATATCCCTTGCCCTGGTGGGCCTCAGTCACGGCATAGCCGATATCAGGCGCATCAAGAGTATCGCGTTTGACAAAACCGATCAGGCCAATCGGGCTTTGTGTATCCTTTTCAACGGCAACACACATTCCAAATCCCAGCTTTTCATAATTCTCGCGGAAGCGCAGATCGATATAATCGCGCGCAGCGGCAAGATCATGGATATTGCGATCGCCGATGAACCGGATCCATCCCGGTTCGTTCAAAAGCTTAAGGATAAACGGGGCATCTTCATGGTTGGCTTCGCGCAGGATGGTGCGCGGTGTTTCAAGAATGGTCATGATGTGGGGCGCTTGTTATGGTGGAAACTGTCGATCAAAACTGTAGCGTGAATTCCATGTAATCAAAGCCGTTTTTCGTTTGCAAACACGGAGGAATCAATGCCGGTCAAGCCCATCAAACTGACATTCGAAGGTGCCCATGGCGCGCAACTGGCCGCAAGGCTTGATTTGCCGGTCGGGCCGGTGCGGGCCTATGCGCTGTTTGCCCATTGCTTTACCTGCAGCAAGGATTTGACTGCGGCGCGTAAAATTGCCCAGTCCCTGACCTTGCAGGGGATCGGCGTTTTGCGATTTGATTTTACCGGGCTTGGTGGATCGGGCGGGGATTTTTCATCGACCAATTTTACGTCGAACCTTGAAGATCTGCGACGTGCAGCGGATTTCATGCGTCATGAATTTGCCGCGCCCAAACTTTTGATCGGCCATTCGCTGGGCGGGGCGGCGGTTCTTGCCGTGGCCGATAGCGTGCCCGAGGCAACCGCAATTGCCACCATCGGTGCCCCGGCCGATGTCGAACACGTCACCCATAATTTTGACGATTACCTTGCCGATATCGACCGCGACGGTCAGGCTGAAGTATCGCTTGGCGGGCGTCCCTTTGTGATCAAGCGGCAGTTTGTCGATGACCTGCGCAATCACAGCATCGAAAAATCGGTGGCCGGGCTGCACAAGGCGTTGCTGGTTTTGCATGCGCCGATGGATCAGACGGTGGGGATTGAAAATGCCGGGCGGATTTATGATGCGGCCAAACATCCCAAAAGCTTTGTCTCCCTTGATGATGCGGACCATTTGCTGCGCAATCCCGATGATGCCCAATATGTGGCAACGGTGATTGCGGCATGGGCGACACGTTATATTCCAAAAACCTTGGAAGATATCCCGGAACCGGCCGAAGGCGTGGTGGTGCGCGAAACCGGTCTTGGCAAATTCCAGTCGATGGTCATTGCCGGGCACCATCGCATGATTGCCGATGAGCCGGAAAATGTCGGCGGGTTTGACAGCGGTCCGTCACCCTATGACTTTCTTGCGGCTGGGCTTGGGGCCTGCACGGTCATGACGCTTCGCATGTATGCCGATCACAAACAAATACCGGTTGATGGCATCCGGGTTGAAATCCGCCATCAGAAAGTTCACGCGGATGATTGCGCGGAATGTGCGTCGGAAAAAATCGGCAAGTCGGGCAAGATTGACCGGTTTGAACGCCTGATCACCCTGCATGGTGATTTTACCGATGACGTGCGCAAACGGCTGCTTGAAATCGCGGATAAATGCCCGGTCCACCGGACACTAGAAGCCAGTTCCGTGATTGTGACCCGGGAACACGGGGCCTGACCCGAAGCACCCCAAACAAAAAGCCCGGCATATGGGGATATGCCGGGCTTTTGTGTTCGGATCGATCCGATTACGGTTTTGCCGCAACCACGATGAATTCGACAAGGTATTCCGGGGTGGCAAGCTTTGCCTCGCCGCATGCACGTGCCGGGGTGTGGCCCTGCGGTACCCATGCATCCCAGATTTCGTTCATGGCAGCGAAATCTTTCATGTCAGCCAGCCAGATGGTGGTCGACAGGATGTTTTCCTTGCTCGAACCGCATTCGGCCAGAAGCGCGTCAACCTTTGCCAGGCATTCTTTGGTCTGGTTGGTCACGTCGCTTTTGGGATCGCCAACCTGGCCTGCAAGATAGATGGTGTTGCCGTGAACAACGGCCTGGCTCATACGCGGGCCGGTGTGGAAACGTTGAACGCTCATGAAGCTCTCCTTTGGTGACAAAATTGAATAATTTATTCGGGTTTAGCTACCACGCTTTTGCACACCGCACCAGTCTGCAATGAACAGCGCAAGGACCTCGGTGACTTCCATCATTGATGCGATTGAAACCCGTTCATCAATGCCGTGAATCCGTTCGGCTTTGGGCCCGTAACAGGTGGCCGGGATCTTGCCGTAAATCTGGAAGAAACGGGCATCCGTGGTCGCGGTCGAGGCATAGTTTTTGATCGCGTCTCCGGTCACTTCCTGATGGATATCGCCAATCATCGTCATCATCGGATGATTGGTATCCATCTCGCATCCTTCGGCCTGAAAACCGCGATAGGTGATGTCGATCTTTGCACCCTTGCAGGCCGGATGGTTATCAAGCGTGCTTTGTCTGACCATCTCGATGGTTTCGCGCACTTTTGCAAGCTCCATCCCCGGATAGAAACCAACACGGATATCGGCCGTGCATACCGGTGGCACGGTCGATGCCCATTCACCGCCTTCGATCTTGCCAAGGTTGAAGTTCACGGGGTGAACATGCGCCCCGTATGCACAATGCCGGTCGGTCGGATGGTTCCAGATATCCTCGACTTCTTTGAGAACTTCAAAAAAGCCAAAGGCCGCTTCAATCGCGTTGCTTCCGGCCGAGGTATCGAGAACGTGCGCCGGGCTTCCCGAAACATGGATCTGGAACCACATCACGCCAAGCTGTGCGGTCATAAGTGTCTGGTTGAACGGTTCGGGAATGATCGCGCAATCGGCACGATACCCGGCATGAAGACAGGCAAGCGCACCATTGCCGGTGCATTCTTCCTCGATCACCGATTGCAGAGTAACCGGGGCAGCCGGTTCAAACCCGATATCATGAAGTGCCTGAAGGGCATGGCAATAGGCAATGATACCGGCCTTCATATCGCCCGCACCGCGCCCGTAAAGCCAGTCACCATCGACATGCGGATCAAACGGACCGCGACGCCATTGATCAACCGGTCCGGTCGGGACAACATCCATATGCCCGTTCAGGATCAGGCTGCGACCGGTCGGATTTTTCGGACGGTGCAAGCCGACAACATTTTCCCGCCCGTCATAATCATCAATCACCGGCGGTGAAAAGCCCGGCTGATCGCGCAATGCGTCGATGTCAATCGTCACACGTTCAACATCCAGTCCCATCTTGGCAAACTGATCAGCGATCCAGTCTTGCGCCGATGCTTCATTGCCCAAAAGACTGTCATGACGCACCAGTGCGCAAAGATCATCAATCGCCTGTGATGTACGGTCGGCAACCGCCTTGCGAAGGGTGGCGCGATCAAAACCGGTCATGCTGTTTTCTCCATCAGGCAGGGGACTTTTATCCCTGCCGGTATTTGATCATTTCCCAGATGCAAGTGTCGGACGGCTTGCCGACAGGGCATCTTCGCTTACGCCAAGCTTTTCCATATGGGCCGGAATGCCGTTGCCACAGATCAGGCTTGCGGCATATTCACCCATCGCAGGGGCTGTCTGAATGCCATAGCCACCCTGGCCGGCCAGCCAATAGAAGCTGTCATCTTGCGGATCAAAGCTTGAAACAGGGTCGCCATCGGCAAAGAAGCTGCGCAACCCGGCCCAGGATTCACCAGGACGACGGACCACAACGCTGGTCGCGGTCATCAGACGGTCAATCGCAATGGCGATATCAAGTTCTTCGGGCTGCACATCATGGGGTTCGGTCGGGGTTTTATCGGCGGGCGATACCAGCAACCGGCCTGCGTCTTCCTTGAAATACAGGCTTTCATCAAGGGCCGCGACCATCGGAAGACCATGAATATCCATGCCATCAGGCGCATCCACCATCACGGCAGTCCGGCGTTTTGGCACAATGCCAAGCGGTTTGACACCGGCCTTGGTGGCGATGTCATCGGCCCAGGCACCTGCGGCATTCACAAGGATTGCACCGCTATGAACATCGCCATTGGCGAGGGTGACCTGCCAATTGTCACCGGCTTTGGCAATCGCACTGACATCGGCCTTGATGACAAGGTTACCACCCACGGCCTTGAACTGACGGATAAAGCCCCAGTGAAGGGCATGAACATCAATGTCCATCGCATCGGGTTCATGGGCCCCCTTGGCGATCAGATCGGTATTGAGGATCGGTACGATTTCCTTAAGCGCATCCGGGGGCAGTTCGGTGAAGTTCGCGCCGTTCGCCCGGCCCTCGGAAATCAGGGCATCAAGTACGGCTTCTTCGCCCGGACCGGCATACATGATGATCCCGCGCGGCGTCAGGATCGGGTTTTCGGTAAAACCGGCTGGCGGATTCAAAAAGAAATCGCGACTTGCCGTCGACATCTTGCGGATGATTTTCGGGCCATAGGTTTCGCTATAAAGGGCGGCGGACCGTCCGGTGCTGTGATAGCCCGGCTGATCTTCGCGCTCCAGAACGGTTACGGATTTTCCCGCCTTGGCCAGAAAATATGCGGCCGACATACCGGCGATGCCGCCGCCAATAATCAGGATGTCTGAATGGGTCATTTGGGGCCTTCTGATATCGAAATGTTTTTGTTGGTGGCGCCAAAGGCGCTTAGAAACTGATACAGGTTTTCCGCCAGCGTGACGCTGACATAACCACCTTCCTGCACTATCACGGTTGGGCAGGTAAGGGTGCCAATTTTTTCACCGATCCTGGAAAAACCATCCGGGCTGACAGCAAGGCCGCCAAACGGGTCATCGCGCGATGCATCAAGACCGAGTGCGACCACCACCGCATCGGCCCCAAATGCGTCAATCGCGGCCATCGCCCGATCGAGTGCGGGAAGGAACACGTCATCGCCACTGCCCAGTGCCAAGGGATAGTTTTTATTAAAACCAATCCCGTCCTTGGCCCCGATTTCTTCGGCATTGCCCCAGAAGAATGGATAAAAATCCATCGGGTCGGCATGGATCGAAAGGGTCAGGACATCGGACCGTTCATAGAAAATATGCTGGGTGCCGTTGCCATGATGCAGATCGACATCAAGGATTGCCACCCGGTCATGTTTTTCGCGCAATTCCTGTGCGGCAATCGCACTGTTATTCAGATAACAGAACCCGCCGGCAAGGTTGGAACTGGCGTGATGACCGGGCGGACGACATAGCGCATAGGCCGATTGCGCACCGCCATCGCGGACATGACGGGCGGCTGAAATCGCGGTTTGCGCACTGGCATAGGCCGATTGCCACGTGGTTTCCGATATCGGGCAGGACGTATCACCCAGATGAAAACCGGCCTTGCCAGCATGATGACGCGGGTAGGGGCCATTACGATCAAACGGGTGAATGTTGGGGATCACCAGCTCCGACCCGCCCGCAGCAATCCATTCCGGGTAAATGGTTTGCAGGAAATCCAGATATTGATTGTCGTGAATGGCAGCAATCGGGGCCATGCCCGCATCTGATGGTGCACAGACCTCAAGCCCCAGCCGCGCAATTGCCGTATGCAGGATTTCGGCGCGTTCGGGGACTTCGGGGATCGGTTTTTTCTCGCCCGCGACAATGAATGTCTTGCCGTGGTGGCGTAACTGATCGTCTGAGAAATAGGCACGCATCATCGCTGCCGCCTTTCACTGTTACGTGGATAAACGGTTGTCGTATCAACTGGTTCGTCGTTTCAGGCGGGCTAGAAGGCGACCTTGTCAGCCCCTTTAAGCCCCAAAATCGCACGCGCCTCGTCCGGTGTTGCGATTTCAAGAGACAACCCGTCCAGGATTTCGCGGATTTTGCGAACCTGTGATGCGTTGTCCGGCGCAAGTTCGCCCTTGCGCAGATAAAGATTGTCTTCAAGTCCGACCCGGACATTGCCGCCCATCGCGGCTGCCATGCTGGCAAGCGGCATCTGATGACGACCGGCCCCCAGAACCGAGAACTGGTATTGATCACCAAACAGCTTGTCGGCGGTGCGTTTCAGATGGGCAAGGTTATCGGGATCGGCCCCGATCCCGCCCAGAACACCCAGCACAAACTGGATAAAGATCGGGCCCTTGATCAGGCCACGGTCGACGAAATGGGCAAGGGTATAAAGATGACCCACGTCATAGCATTCGAATTCGAACCGCGTTCCGTTGGCGTCGCCAAGGTCGGCCAGAATGGTTTCGATATCGGAAAACGTGTTTTTGAAAACAAAGTCGCGGCTGCTTTCAAGAAATTCCGGTTCCCAGTCATGTTTCCATTCGCTGCGTCCCGCAAGGGCCGGGAACAGGCCGAAATTCATCGTCCCCATATTGAGCGACGCCATTTCCGGTGATGCATGGCTGGCGGCACGAATGCGGTCCTTGACCGTCATGGTCATGCCGCCGCCGGTCGAGATATTGATCACTGCATCGGTTGCGGCCTTGATCTTGGGCAGGAAATCCATGAACAGGTCGGGATCCGGGCTTGGAAAGCCAGTCTTGGGATCACGGGCATGCAGATGCAGGATCGATGCACCGGCATTGGCCGCATCAATCGCCTGCTTGGCGATTTCATCGGGTGTGATGGGCAAATGAGGGCTCATGGACGGGGTATGAACCGATCCGGTAACCGCACAGGTGATGATAACTTTCCGGCTCATGAAAAGGCTCCGGCGACGAGAAGTTCATCCTGAAGTTCGGCAAGGGCGGCACGCAATGGCACCATAATGTCGTCGAACTGTTCGGGCTTGATGGTCATGGGCGGGCAGACCATCACGTGATCGCCCCGATATCCGCCGCGTGTGCGACGCCAGTAAATGATCAATCCCTTGTCATAGGCGATATCGACCAGTCGGGCGGCCGCCATATGTTTGGGATCAAGCGGTTCCATGGATTTGCGATCCTTGACCAGTTCAACGGCAAGCAACAAGCCCTTGCCGCGTACATCGCCGATCATGGTGAATTCATCTGACAGCTTGGAAAGTTCGGCTTTCAATGCCGCACCGCTTGTTGCGGCATTTTCAAGAAGACCGTCTTCGTCAATCACATCAAGAACCGCATTCCCCGCCGCACAGGCAAGCGGGTTCCCGGCATAGGTATAGCCATGGATAAACCCGCCATGATCAAGAACCGGGCCGACAATTCGATCCGGCGCAATCATCGCACCAAGCGGCGCGTATCCCGCGGCCAACCCCTTGGAAACGGCAAGGATATCGGGCGTGATGCCCCAATGTTCGCAGGCAAAATATTTCCCGGTCCGGCCGGCCCCTGTCATGACCTCGTCATAGATCAGAAGAATGCCGTATTGATCGCAAATCTCGCGGATGCGGCCATAATAGCTGTCCGGGGCAACCAGCGCCCCGGTGGCAGCCCCGCCAACCGGTTCCATGATGAAACCAAGAACGGTTTCCGGGCCCTGTTTGATGATCTCTGCTTCGAGCATATTGGCGTATTTGATGCCGCGATCATGATCGGACAGATCATCACGATCCAGATAACAGGTCGGGGCGGGGATTTTGGGTTGATCGACCATCATCGGCGCGAACGGCGCATGCATCGGCGTATAGCCGGTCAGGGCAAGCGCACCAAGGGTGGAGCCATGATAGCTTGGGAACCGTGAAATGACTTTGGTGCGCTGGGGTTCGCCCTTGGCCAAGGCATATTGGCGGGCAAGCTTGATGCAGCTTTCAACCGCCTCGGACCCGCCCGAAACAAAGAACACCCGTTCAAGGTCGCCCGGTGCACGTTCGGCCAACCGCCAGGCAAGGTTTTCGGCTGCGTCATTTTCAAAATGCAGGCGATAGGCGAAACTTGCCTTTTCAAGCTGTGCATTCATCTCGGCAATCACGCGCGGGTCACTATGGCCGATATTGCTGACCATCGCCCCGCTGGACGCATCGATATAGCGTTTGCCATCGACGTCCCACATATAAACGCCTTCGGCGCGGTCAATCAGCGGGCGGCGCGACCGGCTTTGATAAAACAGGCGGGATTCCCGGTTATGACCGACCGGATTTTTCATATCATGCGTCATTTATGGTGGCTCTCCTGAACCGGTATCAGCGACCCTTAGTCCTGATGACCGGGCAACAACACACAATTACGTGCCGCGATATGCATAAAGATATCGGCACCTTCCTGATGGGGGCGGGCATCAATCGGATTGATCACCTGCCAGTCACGACCATTGGCCGTAACGAAATATCGGGCCTGCTGGCCAAGATAATCGACTGTCTTGATCTTGCCGGGAATGGCGATGCTGCCATCCTTGGTGCTGTTCTGATCTGACAGTTCAATCTTTTCCGCACGGATGACCGCGCGGACATCCTTTGATCCGTTGGCCTTGGCGGTTTGTTCCGCTGTGGTCAAAAGCGTTTCACCACTTTGCAGATTAACACTGGTAAAGGCCGCGTCCGGGCTGCCAAGGTTTGCGGCAATAATGTTGGAATGTCCCAGGAAGTCGGCAACGAATGCGGATGCCGGATTGTTATAGACATCTTCCGGGGCGCCTTCCTGTTCGACGATGCCGTTATTCATCACCACCAGCTTGTCAGACATGGCAAGGGCCTCTGACTGGTCATGGGTGACAAAGACGGTCGCAACGCCCAGTTCGCGCTGAATGCGTTTAAGCTCGACCCGCATTTCTTCGCGCAGGTTCGCATCAAGGGCGGATAGCGGTTCATCAAGCAACAGCACATCGGGTTCGATCACAATCGCACGCGCAAGCGCAATGCGCTGTTGCTGGCCGCCGGAAAGCTGATTGGGATAACGGTCCGCGACATGGGGAAGCTGCACCAGTTCAAGCGCGTCGGTAACTTTCTTGGCAATGTCGGCCTTGGCGACTTTGCGGTATTTCAGGCCAAAGGCGATATTGTCGAAAATCGTCTTGTGCGGGAACAGGGCGTAGTTCTGAAACACAAGGCCAAGATTGCGCTTATGGATCGGAAGACTGTTGACCCGTTTGCCCCGGATCAACAAATCACCCTCGGTAACGTCGGTCAGACCTGCAATCATGCGCAAGGTTGTCGTCTTGCCACAGCCCGACGGGCCAAGGAAGGTGACAAAGCTGTTATCAGGTACGGTCAGATCCATGCGTTTGACCGCGGTGAATTCCCCGTAACGTTTCACGACATTTTGCAGTTCAACAGCGTTGGTTGTGTCTGCCATTGTTAGATACCCTGTCAGAATAAATGTGCCTGTCCCTTCGCGGGGCAGATGTGTCCTGGCCGGTTGTGCGAAGGCCAGGACACAGGTTCAGGTGTGCAATCGGGCCTTAATAGCCGCGCTGCACACGAGAGAAGGTTTTCGACCAGTCCGCTTCGTTTTCGTTCCAGTATGCCGGATCAAAGAAGCTAAGCGATGCAAGCGTGCCTTTCGGGTCGAACGCCGGCAGGGTCGGGATGATTTTGCCAAGATCGACCTTGTTCGGGTCAAGGGCCGGCGGGTAGCTCTGACCTTCGGCAACTGCAATCGCGACTTCGGGTTCAAGCATGAAGTTCAGAAGTTCTTCACAGGCGGCCATCGGGCTGCCGCGCAGAACAAACAGACATTCCTGCCAGCCAAGACCACCAGCCGGATCAAGATAACCGATGTCATGGCCCTGATCCTGAAGCGCCTTGATGCGGCCCGACCAGCCTTCGGTGACATAGATTTCTTCTTCGGCCAGAAGGCTCATAAGTTCGGCGCCCGAACTCCAGTATTTAAGGGCCAGATCACGGTGCGAACGGATCATGTCCCAAACCGCATCGATATCCTTGATATTGTTCGGGTCCTGATCGGACTGAAGCGCGCCGTACCAGATGCGGGTTTTCCATTCACCCCAACCGCCGATCTTGCCTTTATAGGCTTCATCGACCATCAGCTTGGCACCCTTGGCCTTGGCTTCGTCGTCGCTGATATATTTGCGGTTATAGGCAATGCCCGTGGTGCCGTAATCATACGGAACCGCCGAAAGCGTGCCGCCACTGATCTTGCGCAGCGGATCAATCAGGGTCGGGATCACGTTTTTAAGGTTCGGGATATTGGCTTCGTTCAATTCCGAAGTCAGTTCCAGACCGTGATAGCGCGCATAGTCAAACACACCCGACAGGTGAGCAAGGTTGAACTCGCCCGGCTGGCCGGCCTTGACGCGTGCGATATATTCATCTGCCCCGCCAAAGGTGCCGGAAATGACCTTGATGCCGGTTTTCTGGGTATAGGGCGCGAAGGCATATTTTTCGAATGCCTCGGAAACGACGCCGCCCCAACCGTCAAAGCGGACCTGTTCCGGGGTGGCTGCGCGCGCATTTTTGGCAAGCATGCCCATCGGGCCGCCGGTGACACCGGCAACAACACCGGCCGCGCCAAGGGCGGTCAGGAATGTGCGGCGGCTGATATCGCCATCACGGTAACGATTAAGCAGGCGTTCATAGCGTTTCGTATCGTCCATTTAAGGCCTCCTGATAAAACAATTTGTTCCGTTATCGGTTTTGTTCTTGGTCGTTGGTCTTTTGGTCTTGTTGTTGGTTTTGGCGGTTACCCGCGATATTCGAAATCCACTAGGCAGTCTGTGTCTTGCGGTTTGATACCCGAAGCTTTCGTGCGGACATGACCCGCGCAATCGATGCGGCAATCAGCGGAAGGGCGATGGTAAAGATCACCATGACCGCACCAAGCGCGTTGATTTCCGGGCTGATGGAATTGCGCAGCATGGCAAAAATCTGGGTCGGGACTGTTTCCACACCGCCCGGTTTCCAGAACAGGGTGCCGGTGATGTCATCAAAGGAAATCGTAAAGGAAAACAGCATCCCGGCCATGACGGCCGGCAGCATCAGCGGGAGGGTGATTTCAAAGAATGTCTGAACCGGGGTGGCCCCCAGGCTCATGGCGGCTTCTTCTACGTCGCGGCGGATCGATACCAGGCGCGCCTGAACCACAAGCACCACAAAGGGCAGGGTAAAGACAACATGCCCCATCAAAAGCAGGCCAAAGCTTTTGGGCATGGAAAGCGCCTGAAGGAACAACAGCAACGCAACCGCAAGAACCACTTCGGGGATCAGGATCGGCGCAACCAGCAAGGTCGAGATCGTCCGTTTCCCGGGGAAGTCATAACGCACCATGGCAAGGGCGGCCATGGTGCCAAGCGTTGTTGACACCGCACTGGTCAAAAGGCCCAGCAACAGGGATGTTTTGAACGCCCTTACAATGGCATCATTGTTCCAAAGCGCTTCGAACCAGCGCAGTGAAAACCCTTCGATCGGAAATCCGCCAAACTGATTGGCGTTGAATGCCAGAAGGATCACCACGGCAACAGGGGCAAACAGAAACAGATAAACAAGGATCGTGGCAATACGGATCATCGACCAGCCGGACATTGTCATATACCTCCCTTACTTGAAGCTCTTGGCGATCTGATCGATGCCGAGATAGCGGGTGTAAATGACGACCAGCGCGCCCAGAAGGGCCAGCAGGACGAGTGAAAGTGCCGATCCAAGCGGCCAGTTCAACTGGGTGACGATGGCCTCGAACACCAGATTGGCGAACATCGCATCGCGTGGGCCGCCCAGAACAATCGGGGTGATATAGGTGCCCGCCGCGAGCACAAAGCACAGAAGCGACCCCGCCGCCAGACCGGGAAGCGAGAGTGGCAAGGTGACTTCGCGAAAGGCCTGAAATCCGGTGCAGCCAAGGCTTTGGGCCGCTTCGGTCAGGTTCTTGTCAATGCCATCAAGGCTGACATAGACATTCAGGATCATGAAAGGCAGCAGATAATGCACCAGACCCAGAACAACCGTGGTCTGGTTATAAAGCATCTGGATCGGCTCATCGATGATGCCAATTGACAGCATCACGGTATTAAGTGCGCCCGACGTGCCCAGAATATTGATCCACGACATGGTGCGGATGATGTAGCTGATCCAGAATGGCAGCATCAGCATCAAAAGCAGAAACGCCTTGGATTTCATCGGGGTGTTGGCCACGAAATAGGCCGGGATATACCCAACCAGGGCACAGATCACCGTGGTGTAAAAGGCAATGGCAAAGGTTTGAAACAGAATATCGCGATAGAACCGGTCGCCAAGGACCTCGATCCAGTTATCAAGATAAAAGCCGACCTGATCGGCCCCGGTCGCGGTGCGCAACCAGAACGAATAGACGACGATAAACAGCATCGGGATGATCAAAAGCAGCCCGACTGTTGCCAATGATGGCGATAACAGCATCCAGGGTGCGCGACGCGCCCCGGCGATATCTGCGGCCATTTATGCCTCCCGTTATTGTGCTCCGGCGATGCCGTGCGCGGTTATTTGGCCGTTGAAATATTTTCTGGAACCATTTCACCCCAGACTTGCACATAGCGCAAATAGATAAGTAGAATAGATCCCATAGCCAATAACTATGGAGTGGTTGGCCATACCGGTCCGGGGGATGAAATGAACGAATTGATGCGCCGCCAGTTTGACTGGAACCTGTTGCACACATTCACCGTCATTGTCGAAGAACGCTCGATTACCGGGGCGGCCAACCGGCTTTTATTGCGACAGCCCAGTGTCAGCAACGCCCTGAAACGGCTTGAAGATCAAATCGGTGCGCGCCTGATTGACCGCGAACGCGGGCGGTTTGAAGTCACCGAGCAGGGCTTGGCGCTTTATCACGAATGTCGCGAAATTTGTGGGGCGATCGGGCGATTGTCCGACGTGATGTCTGATAGTGGCAATCAATTGACCGGGCATCTGCATTTGTGGCTGGCCAGTCATGTGGTGTTTCCGCCGCTTGATGATGCGTTGTTTGATTTCAACCGGTCCCATCCCGAAGTGACCTATGAAATCAATGTCGCGACCTCGATGCATGTGATTGATCAGGTGCTTTCCCAACAGGCAAGTTTTGGCATCTGTCTGGTCAAGGAACAGCATCCCAGGCTTGAATATCGCAGGCTGTACCGCGAACATTTCGGCTTTTTCTGTGGGCCGACCCATCACTTGTTCGGAAAAAGCGACCTGACGCTTGCCGATTTGCGCAGCGAAGCATTCGTGTCGTTTTCCACCGACCAGTTGACGGATGCGCTGGCCCCAGTGGCCATTCTGCGCGCCCAGCAGGGGATGAAGGGGAAGGTCGTTGCGGTAAGTCCCCATCTTGAAGAAGTCCGGCGTCTGATCAATGCGGGGCTTGGCATCGGGCCATTGCCGATCCATGTGGTGCAAAACGCCACCGAACGCGGCCAGTTGTGGCGTTTACCCCCTTATGACGCGCCGCCTGCTATTGATATCTATCTTGTAACCAACCCGCGCATGTCGCTCAGCCGGGCAGAACGGTTTTTCATCGATAACCTGACCGCGCGCCTTGAAAATGCGCCCGATGGATATTTTGTCTATCCCTGACGGGATCGTTCACGGCTTCGGGACTTGCGTCTTGGGGGCGATTGCGCAAGCATGGCGCCAAATTCAATCTTGCCATCAGGAACACTTATGAAACTGGTCTATTTTTCATGGGTCAAGGACCGCATCGGTTTTGGCGAAGAAGACATTGATCTGCCTGATCATGTCAAAACCGTTGACGGGCTTTTGACCTGGCTTCCCGAACGTGGCGAAAATTTCGCCAATGCTCTTGCCGATCCCGCGATTATCCGTGTTGCGGTAGATCAGGAATATGCAACATCCGATGCCGATGTAACCAAAGCCCGCGAGATCGCGCTGTTTCCGCCGGTCACGGGCGGCTAATCATCATACAAAAAGGGCGCCGCAAATTTGCGACGCCCTTTTATCATCATACTATTTCTGACGTCAGTCCGCGACCGTTGCCGTCTGCGTCAGACTGTCAAAGAATTCCTTGCGGCCAAGCGTTCCGGAAATCTTGCCCTCGCGGGTCAGAATGACCGGGTTCTGGGTGATGGACCGCATATCAATTAGATCCTTAAGCAGCACCTCATCCTTGGCGACAAAGATGATCGTATTGTCGGTCGGATCCAGATCGGCCGGAAGGCTGCCATCATAATTGATCAGCTTCAGCTCCCCGCGCGCACCATTGGTCGCGGCACGCACAACACCGTTTTCCAAGGTGATCCGGATGTTTTCATCTTCGATCTGAAGGTCACCCGAACCGTTGCGCTGATCCTTGGCGACACGCTGCATGATGGCGCGACCGCGCAGGATATTGACCGGGTTCATATGCGCGACAAAGTCGGCAACATATTCATTGGCCGGGCGCAATGCGATGTCTTCGGGGGTGCCATGCTGAACCACATAGCCGCCTTCCATGATCGCGATCGAATTGCCAAGTTTCATGGCTTCGTCAAGATCATGACTGACAAACAGAATGGTCTTGTTGAGCTTTTCCTGAAGATCAAGCAACTCGTCCTGAAGCCGGTTACGGATCAGCGGATCCAGGGCCGAAAACGGTTCATCCATCAAAAGGATCGGTGCATCGGTCGCAAAGGCGCGGGCAAGGCCGACACGCTGCTGCATGCCACCGGACAATTCATGGGCATATTTGTCCGCCCATTCATCAAGCCCGACCAGTGCCAGCTTTTCATTGACGATGTCACGGCGTTCCTTGCTGCCCATACCGCGCAGCTCAAGCCCGAAGCCGACATTTTCCGCAACTGTACGCCATGGCAGCAGCCCGAATTGCTGGAACACCATGGCAACGCATTCACGGCGCAATTTGCGCAATGTCGGGCCATCGCATTTGGTGACATCGGCCATCCAGTCGCCATCGCGTACCCGCAACGACCCGCGCGACACGGTGTTCAGTCCGTTCACACAGCGCAGAAGCGATGATTTGCCAGACCCCGAAAGCCCCATAAGAACGCAAATCTCGCCTTCGGGAACGTTGAAGCTGACATCGGCGACGCCAAGAACGTTGTTGGT
This sequence comes from Thalassospira sp. CH_XMU1420-2, assembly GCF_037029325.1. Taxonomy (NCBI): domain Bacteria; kingdom Pseudomonadati; phylum Pseudomonadota; class Alphaproteobacteria; order Rhodospirillales; family Thalassospiraceae; genus Thalassospira; species Thalassospira sp. CH_XMU1420-2. Next base: position 846,326 of record NZ_JAYMEG010000003.1, on the reverse strand, counting down.
TGCCTCGGCGATTTCAGCACGCGTTTTGCCTTCGTCCAGCAGTCTGAGCGATTCAGCCTGACGGTCGCCAAAGATCACATCAATATTATCGAATTCAACAGCATTGGTCATGATCACTGCCCCGTTGTTTCGGTGTTTTCGCGACGGCAAATGCGATCAAGCACAATGGCCAGAATCACAATTGCAAGGCCCGCTTCGAAACCCTGGGCGACATTCACGGTGTTAAGTGCGCGCACCACTGGTTTGCCAAGGCCGTCGGCACCGACCAGGGCTGCGATCACAACCATGGAAAGCGACAGCATGATGCACTGGGTCAGGCCCGCCATGATTGACGGCATTGCTGATGGCAATTCGACCTTGAACAGAAGCTGGCGCGGGGTGCAGCCGAAACTTTCACCGGCTTCAAGCAAGGCCTTGGGAGTGCTTGAAATACCCAGATGGGTCAGGCGGATCGGGGCTGCGATGGCAAAGATCACGGTTGAAATCAGACCCGGAACAACCCCCAGACCAAACAGAATAAGGGTCGGGATCAGATACACGAACGTCGGGATCGTCTGCATAAGATCAAGAACCGGGCGCATGGCCTGATAAAGCCACGGCCGATGGGCCGATGCCACGCCAAGCGGCACGCCGATCACCATGCAGAACAGCGACGCATAAATCACCAGCGCCAGCGTCTCCATCGTTTCTTCCCAATAGCCCAGATTGACAATCAAAAGCAGGGACAGAACGGTAAAAGCCGTCAGCTTCCAAGATTTGTGCAAAACAGCCGCCAGGGCGCCAAAACCGGCAATAATCAATAGCGGCGGCAACCACACCAGAAAATCGATGGTGTTTTCAATAATGAATTCAAGAACATCCGAGATGGTATAAAAAACGAAATCAGCATGTTCGTTCAGACCATCCATCAAGGACGATATCCACTGTCCCAGCGGAATCTTTGTTTCCGTGAGCCATTCCATGGGAATATTTCCGTTGTTTTCAAAGTAAATAAAGATGCGATACGCCCGCGCAAAGCCCATGCGGGGCGCGGGCGTATCAGCATTATAGCAAAATCGGGCAGGGCCCGGTCATTTGCCGGACTTAAAGGCCAAGTTCGCTTTTGAGCGCGGCCTTTGCATCGCCACCGTCAAAGGTGGTGACGCCGTCAAGCCATGCATAGGCAGCATCCGGATTGGCTTTGATCCAGGTTGCGGCTGCTTTTGCCGGGTCGGTGCCTTCGTTCAGGATCGCATCCATGATTTCGTTTTCCATGGCGAGGCTGAATTTCAGGTTGGTGACGAATTTGCCGGCATTCGGGCAGTCGTCGGTGTAACCGGCACGCAGGTTGGTGTGAACCGTGGCACCGCCAAAGTTCGGGCCAAATACGTCATCGCCACCATCAAGATAGGCCATGTCGTATTTCGCATTCATCGGATGAGGTTCCCAGCCAAGGAAGACGATGAACTGATCACGTGCGGACTTGCGTTTGACTTCGGCCAGCATGCCCTGTTCGGAGGATTCAACAAGTTCGAATTCGCCCAGACCGAACTGGTCGCCATCGATCATGTCCTGAATCAGGCGGTTGCCGTCATTGCCCGGCTCGATGCCGTAAATTTCGCCATCAAGTTCGTCCTTGAATTTGGCGATGTCAGCGAAATCTTTCAGGCCTGCATCATAGGCATTCTTGCTGACCGCAAGGGTGTATTTCGCACCTTCAAGGTTGGCACCGGTCGAAACAACCGTTCCCTTGTCGAGATAGGGCTGAATGTCTGCTGCCATGGTCGGCATCCAGTTGCCAAGGAAGACATCCACGTCGCCATTGGCAAGGCTGGTATAGGTGACCGGAACAGACAGCAATTCGGTTTCTGCGTCATAGCCCAGTGCTTCAAGAATGACAGATGCGGTTGCCGTGGTGGCCGTAATGTCGGTCCAGCCAACATCGGAAAATGTCACGGTTTTGCAGGCTTCGCTATCGGCAGCCTTGGCAGATGCAGCACCCAGAAGGGTGGTGGCAACGATGGTGCTGCCAAGAAGGCGGCCGAAAGTGGAAAGTTTGGTCATGTTTCTGGTTCTCCCTTGTGTGGACCTAACGGTTACTAATGACTGCGAACAAGCGGTCATCAGACTCTCGGTTCCGGAGGCCAGACGAACATCAACGTAATGTAAAAGGTCGCTAACACTCGCCCAGAGCCACGCCATCAGGCTCCCTCGAACCTGTTGGTATGGACCGGAATAATCACAAAAACGGTCGCAATGCTGCGCAACAAGGGATCCTGTCCTTTGCTGAACGCGCCGCGAAAGACGACGTGTTTTTATTGATTGATTGTTCAATTAAAATACAGCATATTCGTCAGACGTCAATTGCGAAGGGTTAAAAACTGCATCGCAGCTTGTTGTGATCGTGCTTAACCCTTTGGATCGCTTTGAATTGGATGATGTGAATGCCCAAGGTTGGTATGCAGCCTGTGCGCCGCAGGCAGTTGATCGACGCGACGATTGAAACCATTCATCGTCACGGATTTGCCGATACGACAATTGCGCGTATCGCCAATGCGGCGGGTATGTCGTCGGGCATCATTTCGCATTATTTCGGCGGCAAGAACGCACTTCTCGAAGCCACCATGCGGTTTTTGATGCAGGAATTGCGCAAGGATTACCTGTCGCGCCTGGCCAAGGCAAAGACCCCGCATGAACGGCTCGAAGCGATCGTGAACACCAACTTCAACGAAGAACAGTTCACCCCGCAGGTCACTGTGGCGTGGTTGTCCTTCTGGGCGCAGGTGCCGTTTTCAAAGGCGCTGAGCCGTATCAACAATATCTATTTTCAGCGACTGGCGTCCAATCTGCGCCACGAGCTGCGCCAGCTGACCACTGTGCAGCGGGCAGATGAAATCGCGACTGCAATCGCGGCAATGATTGATGGCATCTGGGTGCGTTCCGGTCTGTCGGACGGACGTGCCGATGTCAAAGGGGCGCGCGAAATGGTGCTCGATATGATGCGCCTTTATCTGGCCAATTCGCCCGCGCGCTGAAGACAAGCAAACACACAAAGTTTTGGGCTGCCCGGATCCGGTGCGGCCTGCAGGAGTTTTGAAATGAGCCTTTACCAGATTCAGAATTTCATCAATGGCAAGAAAACCGCCGGTTCCGGGGCCGAAATGGTGACCCTGAACCCGGCAACCAATACGGTTCTTGCCAAGGGACATGAAAGCACGGCGGGTGACGTTGATGCCGCCGCAAAGGCTGCGCGCGCCGGGTTTGAAATCTGGAAAAATACCCCGGCTGCCGAACGGGCCCGCATTCTGTTCAAGGCCGCCCAGATTTTGCGTGATCGCAATGATGAACTGGCCTTGCTTGAAACCCGTGATACCGGTCGCGCGATCCAGGAAACCGAAATTGTTGATGTGATTTCCGGTGTCGAATGCCTGGAATATTTTGCCGGTGTCGCCGGAAGCCTTGCCGGGGAACATATCGATCTTGCCGGGAACTTTGCTTATACACGGCGCGAGGCCGTTGGTGTTTGTGCTGCCATTGGTGCCTGGAACTATCCGATCCAGATCGCCTGCTGGAAGGCGGCACCGGCTTTGGCCTGTGGCAATGCGGTTGTTTATAAACCATCCGAGGTAACACCGCTTTCGGCGATTGCGGTGGCAGAAGCCTTGCAGGAAGCCGGCCTACCCGACGGGGTTTATAACGTTGTGCAGGGTGCGCGCGAATGTGGTGCGTCGCTTGTCGAACATCCGGGGGTGGATAAGGTATCGCTGACCGGTTCGGCTGCGACCGGGGCAAAGGTCGCATCGGTTGCGGCGGGCGGCATGAAGGCCGTGACCATGGAGCTTGGCGGCAAATCGCCGATGATCGTGTTTGAAGATGCCAATCTTGATAACGCGGTTTCCGGTGCGCAGATGGCGAATTTCTATTCGTCAGGCCAGATTTGCTCGAACGGGACGCGGGTTTTTGTCCATGAAAGCGTTGCCGATGCCTTCATTGAAAAACTGATCGCGCGGTCGAAAAACCTTGTTCTTGGCGATCCGGAAAAACCGGAAACCCAGGTTGGCCCGATTGTGACCAAAACCCAGTTCGATCAGGTCATGTCCTATATCGAAAAGGGCAAGCAGGAAGGGGCAAAATGCGTTCTGGGTGGCCATGCTGTTTCCGATGGCATGCCCGAAGGCGGGCTTTTTGTCGCCCCGACGATCTTTACCGACTGCCGCGATGATATGACCATCGTGCGCGAGGAAATCTTTGGCCCGGTCATGTCGGTCCTGACATTTAGTGATGAGGACGAAGTCATCAAGCGCGCCAACGATACCCAGTATGGCCTTGCTGCGGGCGTGTTCACCAGGGACCTGTCGCGTGGTCATCGCGTTGTTGCCCGTCTTGAGGCCGGCACCTGCTGGATCAACACCTATAACATCACGCCGATCGAAATGCCGTTTGGCGGGGTGAAGAAATCCGGTGTCGGACGTGAAAACGGCCGGGCGGCAATCGAACATTACACCCGTATCAAGTCGGTTTATGTCGAAACCGGCGATGTCGAGGCGCCTTATTGATCACCATCATTGTTGATGTGACGGGCTGCCCACACTGCTTGAAGAAACAAGGGATCAGATATGACGACCCCAACGACGACTGAAAAATTCGATTACGTGATTGTCGGTTCCGGTTCTGCCGGTGCCGTGCTTGCCAACCGGTTGACCGAAGATGCCGACGTCAAGGTGCTGGTGGTTGAAGCCGGACCCAAGGATCATTGGTGGGATTGGCGTATTCATATGCCGACCGCACTTTCCTATCCGATGCAGTCGGAAACCTATAACTGGGCCTATTGGACAACGCCGCAGCCCAACCTGAACAATCGCCGGATGGAAACCCCGCGCGGACGGGTGTTTGGCGGTTCAAGTTCGATCAATGGCATGGCCTATGTGCGCGGTCATGCGCTCGATTACAATCGTTGGGCCGAAGAAGACCCGGCGCTCAAGGATTGGGACTATGCGCGGTGTCTGCCCTATTTCCGCAAGGCCGATACCCGCAATGAAGACCCGGGCGGTGACGAGTATCACGGCAACGGGCCGCTTCATGTGACCACCGGTGCATGCCGGAACGATTTGCACAAAGCCTGGATCAAGGCCGGGCAACAGGCCGGATATGAATTCACCCCGGATCAGAACGGCTATCGCCAGGAAGGTTTGGGAACCATGGATATGACGGTCTATAAAGGCCGGCGCTGGTCCACGGCACGGGCCTATTTGCATCCGGCAATGAAGCGCCCGAACCTGACCGTTTATCATAAGGCCTTTGCGCAAAACATTGTTTTTGAAGGAAAACGTGCAATCGGGCTTGATTTCGTCCATCAGGGTGAACTCAAACGCGTACTTGTTGACCGTGAAGTCATCGTATCTGCCGGATCGATCAATTCGCCGAAACTTTTGATGCTGTCTGGTGTTGGTCCGGCGGCCCATCTGCGCGAACATGGCATTGATGTCGTCCATGATTTGCCAGGTGTTGGTGAAAACCTTCAGGATCATCTCGAACTTTATGTTCAGATGGAATGCACCAAACCGATCAGCCTCAACAGCAAGCTTGATCCGTGGAGCAAATTCAAAATCGGTCTGGAATGGTATCTGTTCAAAACCGGTCTTGGTGCCACCAACCATTTTGAAGCGGGTGGCTTTATCCGGTCCAAAGCCGGTGTCAAACACCCGGATCTGCAATATCACTTCATGCCGGCGGCGATTAACTATAACGGGTCAAAGGCCGCTGAAAAGGATGGTTTCCAGGCCCATGTCGGACCGATGCGATCCAAGTCGCGCGGCACTGTGCGACTGGCATCAAGCGATCCCAAAGATCGCCCGATCATTGATCCGAACTATATGAGCCACCCGGAAGACTGGGAAGAAATGCGCGCATCGGTGCGTCTGACCCGCGAAATCTTTGGTCAGGACGCCTTCGCCGATCTGCGCGGGGCGGAAATCGCACCGGGCAAGGATATCCAGACGGACGAGCAGATTGACGCCTGGGTCGCCGATCATGCCGAAAGTGCCTATCACCCGTCCTGTTCGTGCAAGATGGGCAGTGATGACATGTCCGTGGTCGACGAAAAGACCCGCGTGCATGGCATCGAAGGCCTTCGTGTGGTCGACAGTTCGATCATGCCGTCGATTGCCACGGGTAACCTGAATGCGCCGACGATCATGATCGGTGAAAAGGCTGCTGACATTATTCGCGGACGCGATCCGTTACCGCCATCAAACGCACCGTTCTTTGTCCATCCCGAATGGGAAACAAAGCAACGTTAACAGCCATAACGTCAAAGCCCCTGATCATTGGTCAGGGGCTTTTTTATCTGGTGCGATGTTATCGCCGCCGTGATTTGGCACGGGGCAGGTCGCGCCGCGGGACCGGGCGGTCACCGTTGCCACCACCAACACCATCACGCAGTCTGTGGTGCAACCCCGCACCGATGGCGGTGCCGATCGCGCTGCCCATGGCTGTTCCCATTGCGATATATGGGGCATGGTTTCCGGTAACTGTGCCCAGAAAAATACCGGCAGCAGTACCCGAAAGCGTCCCGACAAGCAGGCAAATTGACATCGACATTACCGGATCATCCGCTGTGCAAAGGGTGAGATTAAGGGGCAATAATGCGCAAGCGCGAACCGGTTTGCAAGATAAGTAGATTGCAATTGCCGCAATGGCGGGTGATCATCATGGAATATTGTATGCAATGCGCATGTTGTTTCCCGCAATCATCCGAAGTCCCGCCATGCAAGAAATCAGTCTGCTTAATTCCGTGATCGGTCCCGTGATGCGCGGGCCGTCAAGTTCGCACTGTGCCGCGCCCTATATGATGGCAAAGCTTGTGCGCGAACTTTCATGTTCTAATGGCGAGGTCCTGCAAAAGGCGGTGGTGCGGTTCGATCCGCGCGGCTCGTTCGCCCCGTGCTACAAGGCGCAAAGTTCGGATGAAAATTTTGCCGCCGGTCTTTACGGGGCCAAGCTGACCGATGCGGATTACCGTGACATTCTGGGGCGGGTGGAACGCGGCGAAGGGTTCCATTTCGCAATCGAGGTCACCGAACTTGATAACAACAACCATCCCAACCGGGTTGATCTTGAACTGACCCTGCAAACGCAAGATGGCGGGCAGCGCACCGATCTTTATACCGGGGCGTCGGTTGGCGGTGGCATGTATTACATCGACAGTATGAATGGCGAGGCCCTGTTTCTGACCGGGAAAACCGCAAGCGTGTTTGTCTGGGGTGAGGCGGCGATAACGGATGCCGACACCATTGCCGAAATGCTGGCCGGTGGTGGCAATATGTTGCTGGGGGTGGCTGTCGATCAGAAATACACACGCATTGAAGTTTCCCTGCAATCCGTGCCCGCGATGGACGTTCTGGGGCAAGTTGTCAAACGCGATGGCGTGACCGATCTGCGCTTTGCCGATGCGTCGCAATATCCGGTCTGTGCGATGGATGATCTGTTTTCAACCAGCGATGCGGTAATTGCCATTGCTGATCAGCAGGAAGGCGGATCGATTGCCGATGCGGCCCTGGCACTTGAAGCCAAACGTCTTGGTCTGTCGCGCCAAGCAACCCGCGATCTGTTTCGTGAACGGTGCGAATTGATGCTGCGCGTCGTGGCCGAGGGATTTGATGCCAAACCCGAAGATAACGTGATGCGGTTCCTGACACTTCGGGCGCGCAAGGTGCGCGATGCCAATTTGCCCGATGGGCTGGGCGGTCCGGTATTGCAGGATGCGATTGCCGGTGCGCTTTCGGCAATGGAACGTGACAGCAATCGGGGGCTGGTCTGTGCCGCCCCGACGGCGGGCAGTGCCGGGGTGGTGCCCGGAACGCTTTATGGTTTGATCCGTCATGGCATTGATATCGAAGGTGCAACCGACGCCCTTCAGGTCATGGCGCTGATCGGGGCAGTGTTTGCCGCGCGCGGCACCTTTGCCGCGGAATGCGGCGGCTGTTCGGTTGAAACCGGGGCATCGGCGGCAATGGCGGCGGCCGGTGTGACCCAGGCCTATGGCGGATCGGCCAAGCAGTGCTTTGACGCCGCCAGCATGTGTTTGATGAATACGCTTGGTTTGGTCTGTGATCCGGTCGGCGGGGACGTTGAAATCCCGTGCCATGCCCGCAATGTGGCCGGTGTTTCGCATGCCTTTTCATCGGCGATGGCGGTATTGGCCGGGTTTGATGCGGTTCTTGGCTATGACGAACTGGTTGATCAGACCGTCAAGATCGGGGCAATGATGCATCCCGATTTGCGCTGTACGGCGCGCGGTGGCTGTGCTGCGACCAAGACCGCCTTTCGCATGGTCGAAGCCGCAAGTCTTGGCAAATAGGACAGGACTCCGTCCATGACAGCGGGCGGGATTTGTCATCCTTCCTGTTTTGGATGGTTTTGATGGATTTCTGCTGACAGATATCGCGTTGTGGATGCGGGTTGACGCAATCCTTTATCCCGATGGTTGCCTGTTTTGGCATAATCCGCGAAATCCGGTCAAAGTCATTAAAAACAGGCAGTTTTCCCTTGATAGCTGCCCCTGATCGGGCAGGATAGAGCCACAATATTCAACGAAAATGAGGATTCCTCATGTTTACCCCGAACCTGCTGACCGCCAATGACCGGGACGGCACCTATCCGGCATCCTATTACGCGGCAACGGCGAATGCGACCGACCCGTTTGCCAGGCTGGAAGGCGATCAAACCTGTGACATTGTGGTGATTGGCGGGGGCTTTACCGGGTTGTCATCCGCACTGCATCTGGCCGAGCGCGGCTTTGATGTGATCGTGCTTGAAGCCCATCGTGTGGGGTGGGGCGCATCGGGGCGCAATGGCGGGCAGGTCGGATCGGGCCAGCGCCGCGAACAGGATGATCTTGAAAAAATGGTCGGGCGCGATGATGCCCGCAAACTTTGGGATATCGCCGAACAGTCCAAGGATATCGTCAAATCCCTGATCACCAAACACGATATCAAATGCGACTGGAAGCCGGGCATCCTTCATGCCGATCATCGGGCGCGTTTTGTCCCGGAAACCCATGAATATGTTGAAAAGCTGCAATCCGAATATGGCTATGACCAGATCCGGGCCGTGGATCGTGATGAAATGCACGCCATGCTGGGATCGGAATTTTATCACGGCGGGTCGCTGGATATGGGGGCGGGGCATATTCATCCGCTGAATTTCGCATTGGGGATTGCCGATGCGGTACGTGCAGCCGGGGCGCGAATTTTTGAAAATTCCGTTGTGACGTCCTATGAAAGTCAGGCTGGCAAGGTAACAGTGAAAACTAGGGATGGTGGCGTTGTTAGCGCTAACAAACTGATCCTTGGCTGCAACGGGTATCTTGATGCGCTTGATGATCGTGTCGCGAAACGCGTCATGCCGATCAACAATTTCATCATCGCGACCGAACCGCTGGGTGACGATTTGGCGCGTGAATTGATCCGCGATGATGTAGCGGTCGCAGATTCAAAGTTCGTGATCAACTACTACCGGCTGAGTGCCGATAAACGCATGCTGTTTGGCGGCGGGGAGACCTATGGCTATACCTTCCCCAAAGACATCAAATCGTTTGTCGCGCCCCATATGCTGGAAGTCTATCCGCAGCTTAAAGACGTTAAAATCGATTATGGCTGGGGCGGGACATTGGCGATCACCATGAACCGCATGCCGTTCTTCCGCCGGATCGAGGATAATATCTTTACCGCCAGCGGCTATTCCGGGCACGGGGTGGCGATGGCGACCCTCGCCGGTCAGATCATGGCCGATGCAGTGGGCGGAACCATGGAACGGTTCGATGTGATGGCCAATATCAAGACCCCGGTTTTCCCGGGTGGAAAGGCATTGCGGTTCCCGATGCTGGTGGCGGCCATGTTGTGGTATTCGATCCGCGACAAGCTGTGATCGGTTCGGGAAAATCCGGATGGGCTGCCTGACGGGGTTAGGTATCGCCGTTCCCGGGGGACCAGCTTGTCACCGGGTCATAGCGTTCCCCCTTGCCAAGGATGACACCATTATGGGCGGCAATCCCGATTTCAAAACTTGATGCAATACGCAGCGCACGTTCCATGAAATGCCGTGCGGCGGCTTCCTTGCAATGTTCCGAAAGGGTCAGCGCAAACAGTTGCAGCCAGCGATCAAAATGATGGCGGGTGATTTTAAGCGGCAGGTGCTTTTGCATCGGGCGGCCGTCATAATTGCCAGTGGCAAGGGCAACCGATGACCAGAACATCACCATGCGATCAAGGTGATGGTCCCAGTTTTCGACCTTTTCGGCAAATACCGGGCCGAGCATTTCATCTTCGCGAACCTTGGCATAAAAGCCGTGAACGATGTTTTTGATCATGTCGTGATCGATCCCGGTATCTTCCTTGATACGGCGGGTGGCGATTTCGCGGCGTTCCTTGATTTCGGCAAGGGTAGGCTGTTTTTCAGACATGTCACATGGCCCGTGGTTCGCTGGATAGACCGCAGTTTTACGCAAATCCGCGATGTTGGAATATGACATATGTCACTTTGACCCGGGGCGCAAACAGATCACGGCCGCCGGTCGGGCAGACCTGTTATGCGTAACGGTCGCGCAAACCGTAATAGCGATAGGCAACCGACCGGGCAACGCGCCGAAGGGCTGGCACCGGAAAACGCTGCATCGGTGTTGCAAGAACAGCACCCAGATCTTCCTGATCGCTGATGCCCAGCATGCATTCCGCCAGCATCTTGCCGCCGAGACTGGCCAGCGCCACACCATTGCCATGCCAGGCAAGTGCGGTCCAGACATCATGATGACCGGGCACGCGCCCGATATAGGGACGCCAGCTTTGCGACAGACAGGCAAGCCCGTTCCAGTGATGGGTCAGTTCAATGTCGCGCCATGCCGGGAACATGCGATGGAAATTATCAAGCAAGTCCTGCTTGCCCGCGGCAAAGGCGGCCTCGGTCGCGGTAATGCCGCCACGTCCGCCAAACAGGAACCGGTTATCAGGCAGTTTGCGGAAATAATGCAGCAGAATGCGGCTGTCAAAAGCCATCAGATCACTTGTCCAGCCCTGTGCGGACAGTTCCGCATCACTTAGGGGCCGGGTGACAAGAATGCCCGAAAAGACCGGCATCAGGCGCCCGCCAAGCCAGTCAGGAAGGTTTTCGGCACTGTATCCGTTTGTTGCAATGACAATCTTTCCTGCGGTGATCTGGCTGTCGCCGGCATAAAGACGATAGTTTTCACCATCTTCAACAAAGCGGTCGATGCGGGCCTGTTCAAATATCCGAACACCTGCCGCAACGCATTTTTCATGCAAACCCGCCAGATATTTCATGGGGTTAAGGCCAAAACCTTCTTTGACGTGCAAGCCGCCATAGGTATCCCCGGCATTCAGACCGCGTTCGATCAGGGCATCCTTGTCAAGAAATTCGGTCTGAATGCTGGTGAAATGGGCGATCTCGTCAGCTTCGTGATGAAGGTCGCGCACGCGGTTGGGTTTGTGGGCCAGAACAACTTCGCCATCCGAATGACGATCGGCATCAATGTTCCAGTCACGCAGGCGCTGATCAACCAGATTGATGGCATCGCGCTGAATGCGGGCAAAGTGACGCACGGCATCGTCGCCAAACCGTTTGGCAAGCTCGCCATATCCCTTGCCGCTGCCGCCCATGCAGCAGAAACCGCCATTGCGTCCCGAAGCCCCCCAGCCACTGCGACCGGCATCAAAAACCGCGACATCAGCCCCGTTTTTGGCAAGTTCAAGTGCCGTCGACAGGCCACAATATCCGCCCCCGATAATCGCAACATCGGCCTTGATGACCGCATCACGTGGCAATTGTTGGCAATCGGGAAGGGGGGATGCGCTTTGTACCCAGAAGCTGTCAGGCAGGGTGTGCGTCTGATAGGCGGCTGGTTGATAGATGCGTTTGAGCATGGGGCGTCTCATGGTGGCGTGAGGTAAAAGTTGGGGCAAAAGTCGGGTCGAAAGAACGGTGCGGACAGTCACGGATAGAGTTGGTCGAGTGGCGGTCAAAGTTTGGTCAAAAGTTGATCAGAGGCCGGGGCGGCCTATCTATCAGATGGTCGGGGCTTGGTGCGATGGCCGTAAAATGAAAATACCCGGCGATGATAATGCATGCCGGGTATTTCGTTAAGGTCCTGAAATCGATCAGAAATTACATTTTGCCGATTTTCTTTGCTGTCTCGTCAAAGGCCGCACGGGCGCGTTTGACCAGTTCGTCAATTTCTTCCTTGGTGATGCAAAGCGGCGGGGAAAGTACCATGCGATCACCACAGGCACGCATGATCACGCCATTGGCAACACAGGCATCGCGGCAGATGGTGCCAACCGTGCCCGGCTTGTCGAACATCTTGCGGGTTTTCTTGTCATCAACCAGCGGCATGCCGGCAATCAGGCCAACCGTTTCAACCGCACCGACCAGCGGATGGTCTTCAAGGGTTTTAAGGGCCTTGGCGAAATAGGGGCCAATGTCATCCTTGACGCGTTCAACCATCTTTTCGTCGCGCAGAATGCGAATGTTTTCAAGGGCCACGGCCGCACAGGCCGGATGACCGGAATAGGTGAAGCCATGGGTGAATTCACCACATTCATTGATCAGCACATCCGCCACGCGATCACCGACCATAACGGCCGAAATCGGCAGATAACCCGATGACATGCCTTTTGCCATCGGCATCAGGTCCGGTTTGATGTCAAAGGTATCGGAGCCGAACCATGCACCGGTCCGGCCAAAGCCGCAGATAACTTCATCAGCGATCAGAAGAATGTCGTATTTCTTGCAGATGCCCTGGATTTCCGGCCAATAGGTTGACGGCGGAATGATGACGCCACCAGCACCCTGGATCGGTTCACCGATAAAGGCGCCAACGCGATCCGCGCCAAGTTCCTCGATCTTTTCTTCGAGTTTGCGCGCCGCAATCAGGCCGAATTCTTCCGGGGTGTGATCGCCGCCTTCGCCGTACCAGTATGGCTGATCAATATGAACCACATCCGGCAGAAGCGGGCCGCCCTGGGCGTGCATGCCAGCCATCCCGCCAAGCGACGAACCGGCAACGGTCGACCCGTGATAGGCGTTCTTGCGGCTGATGATCACCGAACGTTCCGGCGTGCCTTTGAGTTTCCAGTACTGGCGCACCATACGGACAACCGTGTCGTTCGCTTCCGAACCGGAATTGGCATAGAATACGTGGTTCAGGCCGTCTGGCGTGATTTCGGCAAGAACTTTGGAAAGCTCGATCGCCGGGGTATTCGCGCACTGGAAGAAGTTGTTGTAATAGGGCAGTTCAAGCATCTGCTTGTAAGCGACTTCAGCCAGTTCCTTACGGCCATAGCCGACATTGACGCACCACAGACCGGCCATGCCATCAAGATAGCGTTTGCCGTTCGAGTCCTCGATAAACACGCCTTCGGCACGGGTGATCACCCGGGTGCCACGGTTATTCAGATCCGCTGTATCGGTGAACGGATGAATATGGTGTGCCTGGTCGATGTCCTGCCAATAGGCGGTTTTGTCGAAATTATTCATAACGTCTCCTGACAGCGCAGTTTGTCTGCTTTTGTGCGATATGTTGAACATCTGCAATCAGTGTTCGTTTTTTTGAACACCTTTGCAAGAGGATTTTTCGACAAAATTTTTCGGCTATCCAACTCGGTTTTTGTTATCCAGTGGTTGGTTCGGGACGGCCATTGTTAAAGAGTTGTTTCGACCGGTGAATTCTTTTGCACTGCATGATTTGCACGATATATCGAACGAAGGGGCTTGACCGGGGCATTCCGGCGCGGCACGATGGAACACAGGCACAATTCCTTTAATAAAAGGCCTTTTCTGGGAGTATAAGACGATGAACAAGTCGTTCGTCGAAGACAGTAGGGCGGAAGCCCAACGATTCTTTGAAGAAAACCCTGATGTCGAACTTGTTGAGTTGCTCATTCCCGACATTAACGGCGTGTTTCGCGGCAAGCGAATCAGCAAGCAGAAGTTTCTCAAAAGTTTTACCGAAGGTGTGACTTTGCCGGGCTCCATGTGCCTGGTCGATATTACCGGTGACACCCCGGAAGGAACGGGGCTTCTTTGGTCGAGCGGTGACCAGGACAATCTGGCAAAACCGATCCCGGGAACCCTGTGTCTTGTTCCGTATGGCGAATTGCCCTTGGCGCAGGTCATGATGAGCCTGCATAACCTGGATGGTACCAAGTTCTTTGCCGATCCGCGCAATGTGTTGCAGGGCGTTGTTGATCGCATGGCGGCTGATGGTCTGTATCCGACCGTCGCCCTTGAACTTGAATTCTATCTGGCCGATCAGAACGAAAAGACCGCTGAACCGCTTCCGCCCCAGCCGCTTGGCGGCGGGATCGCATCGGACGGTGTGCAGGTTTACGGCCTTCAGCAGATCGAAGACTTTGAAAAGGTCCTTCATGACGCGGTTGCCGAACTGAACCGTCAGGGCATTCCGGCCGACACCATCGTTGCCGAAGCCGGACCCGGTCAGTTTGAAATCAACCTTGGTCATGTGACCGATCCGATGCTGGCTGCGGATCATGCGATGCAGCTTAAACGCGTGGTCAAGGGCATTGCCTGGGACCATGGTGTGACCGCGACTTTCATGGCCAAACCCTATTCCGATCAGGCGGGCAACGGTTTGCATGTTCATGTGTCCTTGCGGGACAAGGATGACAATAACGTGCTGTCCCCGGTCGCGGGCGAGGAAGTTTCCGAGAACCTGCGCTTTGCGATTGGCGGTTTGCAGGAAGCGATGTTTGAAAGCATGGCGGTATTCGCGCCGAACCCGAATTCATATCGCCGGTTCCAGAACAAGGCCTATGCGCCGATGTCGCCGAACTGGGGTTTGAACAACCGTACGGTCGCGTTGCGTATTCCGGCTGGCAGCCCCAAGGCCGCCCGTGTCGAACATCGCGTGTCGGGTGCGGATGCCAACCCGTATCTGGTGCTGGCCTGTGTTCTGGCCGGGATGCATTACGGCATGAAAAACAAGCTTGATCCGGGCGAGCCGACCGTTGGTAACGGTTATGAACAGCATGGCGGCCGGATTGTTCCGCGCAGCATGATTTCTGCTCTTGATCGTTTCGTGGATGGCAAGATCGTCAAGGAATATCTTGGTGAACGCTTCGTCGAGGTCTTTGATATCTGCCGTCGGGCCGAATATGACGAATTCTTTGCCGAGGTCACCCAGCTTGAATATCGCTGGTACCTTGATGCGGTCTGACCGCAGGTAAAAATAAAAACATTCAATAGGGAACAACCGGGAATGTCGCAAAAGGTCGGGGATCGTCTGAAAGCTGTGCGCAGCATGTACGGGCTGTCGCAGCGTGAACTGGCACGACGTGCCGGTGTCACGAACAGTACGATTTCAACGATTGAACAAAATCGTGTCAGCCCGTCTGTTGACAGTCTTGCCAAAGTGCTGGCAGGCATCCCGATGAGCCTGATTGATTTCTTCACCATTGATCTCGACAATGGTGAAGAAATTTTCTTTAAAAAAGAAGAGCTTGTCGAACTTTCCGACGGGACGATGTCAATGCGTCTTGTCGGGGCATCGCGCAAGGATCGCAAATTGCGCGTGCTGCATGAAACCTATCCGGCGGGTGGCGATACCGGTGACAATCTTATCGTTCAGAAGGGCGAGGAAGCCGGTGTCATTATCCGCGGCAAACTTGAGGTGACCGTGGGCGAGCGGGTCAAGGTTCTTGGCCCTGGTGATGCCTATTACTTCAATGCAGAAATTCCGCACCGTTTCCGCAATGTCGGGGACGGGGAATGCGAAGTCGTCAGTGCTGCCACACCGCCGTCATACTGATCGCGTAAAGTATCGGGCATATGACCCGACCTGAATTCCGATATTGAACAAGGCCCCAAAAGCGCCATCCGTCAGGAGACTTCCTATGACCAATCCGTTGAATTTTGAACAACTGACCGCACAGGCCGCCGCCCTTGATATTCGCAACAAGGCGTTCATCAACGGTGCCTATGTTGATGCCGCATCGGGCAAGACATTCGATTGCATCAGCCCGCGCGACGGGTCGGTTCTGACCAAGGTTGCCGAATGTGATGTCGAAGACGTCAATCGTGCGGTGGCATCGGCCCGCGCCGTCTTTGAAAAAGGCAGTTGGTCCGAAGCTGCACCTGCCAAGCGCAAGGCGATCCTGCTTCATTTCGCGGACCTTCTCGAAAAGAATGCAGCCGAGTTGGCATTGCTTGAAAGTCTTGATATGGGCAAGCCGATCACGCTTGCTGCCCGCGATGACATTCCGCTGTCTTACAAATGCATCCGCTGGTATGCCGAGGCGATTGACAAGATTTATGATGAAATCTCGCCGTCGGGCACCAATGAAATCGGCATGATCACCCGTGAGCCGCTTGGCGTGGTTGCCGCAGTTGTGCCGTGGAACTTCCCGCTGATGATGGCGGTCTGGAAGCTTGGCCCCGCATTGGCGATGGGCAATTCGATCATCCTGAAACCGGCAGAACAATCACCGCTGACTGCCCTTCGTGTGGCGGAAATCGCGGTTGAGGCCGGTATCCCCGAAGGTGTTCTGAACGTTGTGCCGGGCTTTGGTCCAACGGCGGGCAAGGCGCTTGGCCTGCATGAAGATGTCGATTGCGTGACCTTTACCGGGTCGGGCGAGGTCGGCAAGCTGTTCTTGCAATATTCGGGTCAGTCGAACATGAAGCGCGTCTGGCTTGAATGCGGTGGCAAAAGCCCGAACATTGTTCTGGCCGATTGCCCGGATATGGATGCCGCAGCCGCGGCCGCAGCCGGTGGTATTTTCTATAACCAGGGCGAGGTCTGCACCGCCGGTTCGCGTCTGATTGTCGAAGAAAGCATCAAGGATGAATTCATCGAAAAGGTCATTGCCGCTGGTGCAAAAATGCAGCCGGGTGATCCGCTTGATCCGAAAAGCCAGATGGGCGCGATTGTTGATGAAAGCCAGATGAACCGCGTTCTGGGTTATATCGAAAAAGGTTCTGCCGAAGGTGGCGTTCTGCGCACCGGTGGCAAACGCGCACGCACCGAGTCCGGTGGCTATTATGTCGAACCGACCGTGTTTGATGGCATCAAAAACGATATGACAATCGCCAAGGAAGAAATCTTTGGCCCGGTTCTGTCGGTTATTTCGGTCAAGGACTGGAAAGAGGCTGTTCAGACGGCAAATGATACGCCATATGGTCTCGCAGCAGCGGTTTGGACGCGCGACATCAACAAGGCACACATGACCGCAAAGAAACTGCGTTCGGGTCTTGTCTGGGTCAATTGCTGGGACGGTGGATCAATCACCATGCCGTTTGGTGGTTACAAGCAGTCCGGTACCGGTCGCGATCGTTCGCTGCATGCGCTCGATAAATATTGTGAAATCAAGTCGACCTGGATTGCGCTGGGCGACGCCTGATTACAAGCAGGTTCTCATTCGGAGATAAGGGAAGAAAAATGAGCAGCACTGGCGTCATTGACACCAAGGGCGGTGATAACGCCTTTACGGCGAAATCTGTGCATCAGAATACCAGCGAGCCGATGTATTCCGGTGCGCTGTCATTCATGCGCCGCCGCTATTCGCGTGATCTTAACGGTATCGACATTGCCGTGACGGGCATTCCCTATGACCTTGCAACATCAAGCCGTCCGGGCACGCGCCTTGGCCCGCAGGGGGTGCGTCGTGCATCGACCAATCTTGCATGGGCACCGCATTTTCCGTCCGGGCGCGATATCTTTGCCGAACTGGCGGTGATTGATTACGGCGATATGGTGATCGATCCGGGCCATCCGGAAAAACTGCCCGAGATGATCGAAGATCACGCACGCGATATCGTGCAGTCGGGTGCGAAGATGCTGACGATTGGTGGCGATCACTTCATCACCTATCCGATCCTGAAAGCCCATGCCGAAAAATACGGTGATGGTATTTCCCTGATCCAGTTTGATGCCCATTCCGATACCTGGGAAGATGATGGTGACCGTATCGATCACGGCACCATGTTCTGGCACGCGGCGAAAAAGGGCATCGTCAATCCGTCAAAATCCATTCAGGTCGGTATTCGGACCCACAATGAATCGACGCACGGCTATAACATCATCTATGGCCCGGAAGTTCAGTCGATGTCGATTGACGCCATTGTCGAACAGATCAAGGCAACGGTTGGCAACAACCCGGCCTATATCACCTTTGACATTGATGGTCTTGACCCGTGCTATGCACCGGGGACCGGTACACCGGTTCTGGGCGGTTTGACCAGCCATCAGGCGGTGTCGATCCTGCGCGGTCTTGCCGGTCATGTGAACCTGATCGGCAGTGACGTGGTTGAAGTATCCCCGCCATTTGATGTTTCGGACATCACATCCCTTGCCGGGGCGACCATGGCGTGGGAAATGCTGAATATTCATGCGGTAAACCGCGCGAAATAACGGTTCTGGTCATAGGCCAGGGCGACGCAGTCAGTTGCGCGCCCTGGAAATATTCAAGGGCTGGTGCTTTTAACAGGCGCCGGCCCTTGTTTTTTCATTTTCTTGTGCTCTGATAGGGCCGAATAAGAAATGAAACATGACAGGAAATGAAACATGACAGGAAATGAAAAATGAAACCGATCGCGATTACCCGTTTGACCATCTGTGGCATTGATGAATTGCCAACCCATCGTAATCACGGGGTTTCCCATATCCTGTCGGTTCTTGATCCTGATCGGGAAGACCCGCCCATCTTTGGCGATTTTGCCCCGCATGAACGGACCGTTTTGCGGTTTCATGACGTGATTGATGACAAGGAAGGCCGTCCGGCACCGACCCGTCAGGATGTCGAAGCCATTCTGGCCTTTGGCGAGGCCCTGAAAGCCAGCCACGCAGATCGCCGTGATGGTCACTTGCTGGTGCATTGTCATATGGGTGTGTCGCGCTCAACCGCAGCCATGATTACCCTGATGGCGCAAATCGAACCGGATCGTGACGAAGACAGCATTTTCACCACCATTCGCGAAATGCGCCCGATTGCCTGGCCGAATTCGGTCATGATTGCGTTTGCCGATGATATGCTGGGGCGCGAAGGGCGACTGACCGCCGCCCTG
Source organism: Thalassospira sp. CH_XMU1420-2 (assembly GCF_037029325.1). NCBI lineage: Bacteria > Pseudomonadati > Pseudomonadota > Alphaproteobacteria > Rhodospirillales > Thalassospiraceae > Thalassospira > Thalassospira sp. CH_XMU1420-2. Next base: position 827,255 of record NZ_JAYMEG010000003.1, on the reverse strand, counting down.
CATCGTCACTATGCCATTCAGCTTGAACGTGATGATATGTTTGAACGCTGGATGACTGAACTTGAACGTGCGCGCGAGATCGAATTTGGCCGCGCACTGGCCCGCCAAAAGGCATCCACACAGTGATGTGCTATCATTCGTTCCGATTTTGGTTTGCACGTCAAATTGAATCGATTTAAAAAGCCCGTCGGTCCCACAGATCGCAACATGAATTTGATAACGGGTCCGCATTTGTTTGCGGACAATCCGAACGGAGAAACGTCATGACAGCCAAAGCTGTTTGTCTTGGGGAACTGCTGATTGATTTTGTTCCGACTGTGACCGGTACCGGCCTTGCCGATGCGCCTGCCTTTGCCAAGGCCGCGGGCGGTGCACCGGGAAACGCTGCTGTGGGATTGAAGCGTCTGGGCATTGATACCGGCTTTATCGGCAAACTTGGCGATGATGCCTTCGGGCATTTCCTTGTGGATACGCTCAAGGCCGATAATGTTGATACATCGGGTATTGTTCTGACCAAGGAAGCGCTGACCGGATTGGCATTCGTGTCGCTTCGTGCCGATGGCGAACGCGAATTTTCATTCTATCGCAGCCCGTCGGCGGACATGTTGCTGTGCCCGGCCGATCTTGATCGGGATATGCTGACATCAACTGATCTGTTCCATTACGGAACCCTGTGCATGATCGATGATGATCCGCGCGCCGCCACCCTTGAGGCCATCCGTATCGCGCGCGAAAACGGGGCGATCATTTCATGTGACCCGAACCTGCGCCTGCCGCTTTGGCCGAGTGTGGAAAAGGCGCGTGAAATCCTGCGGCTTGCGATCAGTCAGGCCGATGTCGTCAAGATGTCGGATGAAGAAATCATCTTTGTATCGGGCAAGGAAGACCTGGAAGACGGCATCAAGGATCTTTGGTGTGACCAGTGGCGTGCACTTGTCGTGACCTATGGCCCCAAAGGATCGCGCTTTATCACGCCGGAATTTGACGGTTTCGTTCCGTCATTTGACGTAACGGCGGTGGATGCCACAGGTGCCGGGGATGGATGCACGGCGGGATTCCTGTCGCGTTTGCTGAAAGACCCGGAACTTTTGGGGTCCGAGGAAAAGCTGATTGCGGCATGTAGCTTTGCCAATGCGGTGGGGGCGATTACCGCCACCAAGCGCGGGGCCATCAATGCGCTTCCGACCGAAAAGGAAGTCGAAGACTTTCTTTCAGCGCGCTAAAGCGCCAGCAACAGGAATGTCGTGGTATCCGCATAATCTTGCCACGACATTCTGCAAACTGTCCCACACATGGTTTGAACAAGATGCTAGTCTGCGGGATCGCGACTGCACTGTTTTGGTGTGTAATACGTTGAACAAGGCCGAGGGTGGTGATGTCCGCTGACAAACTGACTGCAAACTGGGAAGAACTGGATCAATTGGGCGCGGAGGTTTCCGGGAAACTGAACCTGCGCCAGGCTTTTGCCGATGATCCGGCACGGTTCGAACGTTATAGCGCCGCGCTTAATGACCTGTTTGTCGATTATTCGAAAAACCTGATCACCGATGATGTGATGGCCGCCCTTGTGCGCCTGGCCAAGGCTGCGAATGTCGAAGAATGGCGCGACCGGATGTTTGCCGGTGACAGGATCAATGTCACCGAAAACCGTGCTGTTTTGCACACGGCCCTTCGCAACCTGGATGGTGGCCCCGTCAAGGTTGACGGCGAAGACGTCATGCCGGCCGTCAAGGAAGTGCTTGCACGGCTTAAGGCATTTGCCACGCGTGTTCATTCCGGCGAATGGAAGGGCTATACAGGCAAGAAAATATCCGATGTGGTCAATATCGGTATTGGCGGATCCGACCTTGGCCCGGTGATGGTCAACGAGGCACTTCGCCCGTTCCATATTGATGGCATTCGCTGCCATTTCGTTTCAAATGTCGATGGCGCGCATATTGTCGATACGCTCAAGGATCTTGATGCGGAAACGACCCTTTTCATCATTGCGTCCAAGACTTTCACCACTGATGAAACCCTGACCAATGCCTATTCCGCCCGTGACTGGCTGGTAAAGGCGCTGGGGGATCAAAGCGCGGTCGCCAAGCATTTCGTGGCGGTTTCAACCGCCCTTGAAAAGGTCGCGGCATTCGGAATTGATACCGATAATGCGTTCGGGTTCTGGGACTGGGTCGGCGGGCGTTACAGCCTGTGGTCGGCGATTGGTTTGCCGATCATTCTGGCTGTCGGCTATGACAAGTTCGAAGACCTTCTGCGCGGTGCGCAATCGATGGATAACCATTTCAAAACCGCACCGGCGGAAACCAACATTCCAATGATCCTGGCCCTGATCGGGGTGTGGTATCGCAATGTTCTGGGCGCATCGAGCCAGGCCATCCTGCCTTATGATCAGCATCTTTCGCGACTGCCGGCCTATTTGCAGCAGGCCGATATGGAAAGTAACGGCAAATCGGTAACCCGCGATGGCAAGGCGATTGCCTATGAAACCGGTCCGATCATCTGGGGCGAGCCCGGCACCAACGGGCAGCATGCGTTTTATCAGCTGATCCATCAGGGCACCGAACTGATCCCGGTTGATTTCATTGTTGCAGCCAATGCGCTCCATCCGCTTGGCAACCATCACGACAAACTGGTGTCGAACTGTCTGGCGCAGGCCGAAGCATTGATGCGTGGAAAGACCGAGGATGAAGTGCGGGCAGAACTGGCGGGCAGTGACCTTTCCCCGGCCGAGATTGATGTTCTTGCCCCGCAAAAAGTATTTGCCGGGAACAAGCCCAGCACCATGATCCTGTATAAGCAGCTTGATCCATTCACCCTTGGCCGGTTGGTGGCGATGTATGAACATAAAATCTTTGTTCAGGGCATCATCTGGAACGTCAATTCCTATGACCAGTGGGGGGTCGAACTTGGCAAGCAGCTTGCCAAGGAGTTGCTGCCGATGGTCGAAGGCAAGGAAGACGCAGGTGCGCGTGACGCATCAACAGCGGGCCTGATCAAGCGTCTGCATGCTTTGCGCGGGTGACTGCTAGTCCCCGTCATCGGGGATCAGACAAAGCCGATAGGCACCGGAAGGGCGGTTTTGGCCATGGCTGATACCGCCCTTTTGATATTCAAGTAGCCCTTCGGCGCAGAGCTGTTCGGCAACCTGATGAATGCGCGGCATCAGATCGGTCCAGTTTTTGCCAAATGATCGGGCGACCTCGGACGGGCAGATGGATTTGTCCGCACCGCGCCGGGCGGCAAATGACAGCATTCTTTGGCGCAAAACCGCATAGGTTGGCCGGGTTTCTTCGACATCATCAACCATCATGACCCTGCACCATCATGCTCAGGTGATCTTTTGTGAGAACGGCTGTTGCGGCATCGGTCGGAACAGTATTTGACGTCCTCCCAACAGGTTTTCCATTTGCGTCGCCACGAAAATGGCCGGCCGCAGGATAGGCATGTCTTTGACGGCAAATGCGCCTTGGCACGGAGTGATCCGTTGGCATTGCGGGGCATGGCATTACCGGGTCGTATTTATCCGATCAGGGTTTCAATCATCGCATGGGCGGCAGACTGACCGCTGCGCCACGCGGCTTCGACCCGGGCACCAAGACACCAGTCCCCGGCGGCGATCACGCGCCCGTTCATACCGTTCAGATGGCTTGAACCCAGTGGCTGTTCGGTTCGCGCATAGCGCCAGCGATGGGCCTGCACCGAATGCAATTGCGGCAGTTTGACGCCACTCACATCGCGCAGGGCAGCCAAAAGATTTTCAATTACGCGGTCCTTGTCATCTTCGAGATGGTCGCGCGACCATTGCGGACTGGCATGAAGAACCCAGGGGTCGGGACGGCGCCGGTGGAACAGATCATCTGACTGTGTGCTGCGTGCTGCCCAACTGATTGCCGGGGATGGATGCAGCATGGCATCAAATGCCGTCGGAAGTGGCTGTTCAAAGGCCGCCATCACCGCCCAGCAAGGTGCGGTAACCACGTCACCAATCGCGTCATAACGCGCTGAAAGTGGCCGCAACAATTCAGCCGTCTGCGGGGCAGGGGCCGTTACGATAACCCCGTCAAACGGGCCGAATTCCCCGTCCAGATCGTCATGAAGAACAAAGCTTTTTCGATCAAGCTGTTCAATTCTGGTGATGCGGTGCTGTTTGTGAATGGTAAAGGCATCGACAAGCGGGCTGATCAGTTTGTTCATTTGCGGCGCGCCCTGATACCAGTGATCAAGCGCAAGGTTCCCGGCACTTTGCATGGCGGGAATTTCGCCATGATGCAGGTTCGGTTTCCAGTTCTGGGCGGCGTTATGCGATGCGGCCTGTTCCAGATAGGCGACAAAACCGGGATGCCGGGCGGTAACATATTGCGCACCGTGATTGAAATGACCGAAATCGGTTCGCCGTGATGCCAGTCTTCCGCCCAGACCACGGCTTTTTTCAAAGACGGTTACGTCCATTCCGACCTTGTGCAAAGTGCTTGCAGCTTTCAGTCCGGCCATGCCTGCGCCGATGATGGCGATGCGGATTGATTTCATCTGACAGCCCCGATGATGTGGTGTTGCGACAATTCAGCGGTTTGATTCTGATACGCAAGACGGGGCGGGTTGGAGCAGTCATTGCCACAAGATATTTATGAAACTGTCACGCCCGGGTCATCAAACCGTTACAACAAATCAGCAGGTTGTCTGATCTGTCGAACCATTTACCAAGGGGGAATTATGCGTTCTTCATTGATGGCAACTGCTGCTATTTCCGTACTTTTGACGGCCTGTGCCGGTACTAAATCAGATCACGCGATGATGACCGAAAGTGTTGCCAACGCGGGCGCACACCCGATCAAGATTGTGCCGATGGGCGAATATCGCACCGGCATGCTCGACGAGGGTGCCGCAGAAATCCCGGCATTTGACCCGGTGTCCAAACGCATCTTTGTCGTCAATGGCGCGGACAAGGCGATTGATATCCTTGATATGTCAAACCCCGACAAGCTTTCCAAGCTTGGCGCACTTGAACTTGCGACCTGGGGCAAGGGCGCAAACAGTGTTGCGGTGAAAAACGGGGTCGTTGCCGTCGCGGTCGAGAATGAAAACAAGCAGGCCCCGGGCAAGGCGGTGTTTTTTGATACCGAAGGCAACTTTATCGCATCGGTAACAGTCGGTGCATTGCCCGACATGATCAAGTTTTCGCCCGATGGCAAATATGTCCTTGTTGCCAATGAAGGCGAACCCAATGACGCATTCACCAACGACCCGGAAGGCAGCGTTTCAATCATTTCGATTGCCGGTGGCGTCGATGGTTTGAGCGATGCCAATGTGCGCACGGTTGACTTCAAGTTCCTGAATGATGCGGAACTGCCATACGGTATGCGGACATCCAACCCGGGTACGTCAAGCGTCGCCCAGGATATCGAGCCGGAATACATTGCTGTTTCAGGCGACAGCAGGACCGCCTTTGTGTCGCTTCAGGAAAACAATGCAGTCGCCATCATCGATATCGAAACCGCGACGGTCAAACATGTGGCCGGTCTTGGTTTCAAGGACCATTCGGTTCATGCCTTTGATGCCAGTGACAAGGACGGCAAGATCAATATCCGCACCTGGCCGGTGATGGGCATGTATATGCCCGATACCATTGATGCGATTGAGATTGGCGGCAAGGACTGGATCCTGATCGCCAACGAAGGCGATTCCCGTGACTATGACGGTTACAGCGAAGAAACCCGGGTTGGCAAACTGACCCTTGACCCGGTTGCCTTTCCGAATGCTGACACTCTTCAGAAAGACGAAAATCTTGGCCGGTTGAAAACGACAACCGCACAGGGTGACACCGATGGTGACGGGGATGTTGACGTTATTTACAGCTATGGCGCGCGGTCATTCTCGGTTCTGAATGCCAGCGGTGAGATGGTCTTTGATAGCGGCGATGCGTTCGAGCAGGTGCTGGCGGCGAAATACGCCAATGTCTTTAATTCGTCAGACACCGAAAATTATAGCCGTGACAATCGTTCCGACGACAAAGGCCCGGAACCCGAAGGCATTGCTGCGGGGTATGTCAACGGCGTTCCTTATGCCTTTATCGGCCTGGAACGGCAGGGCGGCTTTATGGTCTATGACCTGAGCAATCCGGCCAACCCGCAATTTGTCACCTATCACAGCGATCGCCGTTTCTCGGGCAATCCCGAAGCAGACACCGCAGGCGAACTGGCACCCGAAGGCATGCAGTTCGTTGATGCCAAGGACAGCCCGACCGGGAATGCCATGCTGGTGATTGCGTCCGAAGTATCGGGCAGCACCAAGGTCTATGACCTGAAATAAAACCCGATGAGACGCATCGGGCAGACACAGGGAAAGCCGGGTTCAGCCCGGCTTTTTCTTTTATGATCAGGTCATGGTAAAATGTTTCAATCCGAAGGCAATATGGACTAAACTCCGCGCACGGTCAGGAACATGACCGATTGATAAAGGGGAGTTCGGGACTCTGACTACGCGACGTGAACCTCATATTCTGGTTGTCGATGATGATCAGGAAATCCAGAAGCTTTTGAAAAAGTTCCTGCTGCAGCATGGTTTTCGCATCACGACCGTTTCAGACGGCAACGAGATGCACCGTGCCTTGCGCGACTGGAAGATTGATCTGGTCATTCTGGACATCATGCTGCCGGGCGAAGACGGGTTTGCGTTATGCCGGGATGTCCGGCGCACATCCAAGGTGCCGATCGTGATGCTGACAGCGGTGGGTGAGGATACCGATCGTATTCTGGGGCTTGAACTTGGTGCGGATGACTATTTGACCAAGCCGTTCAATCCCCGTGAACTTCTGGCCCGTATCCGGGCGGTGTTTCGCCGGTTTGAAACCGGTGCCGTCGGGCCGACCGACAATGAAGTAGCCCCGACCCAGCGTATTATTTTCGGTGAATGGACATTGGATATCGGATCACGTGAATTGCGCGATGCCGATAATGTAGCTGTGCATCTGTCGACCGGTGAATTTTCATTGTTGCTGGCACTGGTGAAAAACAACAAGCGGGCGCTGTCGCGTGAACAGCTTGTTGATATTGTCCGCGGGCAAAGTTCACTGCCATTTGATCGCAGCATCGACATCCAGATCAGCCGTCTGCGGCGCAAGATCGAAAAAGATGCGAAAAATCCCAAACTGATCAAAACCGTTCGCGGGATCGGGTATCAGTTCTGCGCCGATACACAGACGCTTTAGGACTGTGTGATGGCGGACATGTTCGCACAGTTCAGTGATTATCTAAGACGCTACAAACCGCGTACCTTGGGTGGGCGGATCTTTATGCTGATGATGCTGGGCGGCGTGATCATTGCCGTGCTGAGTGCGTTGGCATCCTATTATGTCATTGAACGCAACGAACGGATCAGCCGGGCCTATACGCTGGGCTTTACCATTCGTGAGCTGGCCCGCATTGCCGACAATCCCGAATTTGAAGCCAATATCGTCGATATTGCGGCGCGCGATGGCATGGCATTGCGGATCTTGCCAGCCGATGATCTTGGCACGTTGCTTTTGTTTTCAAGGCCAGCACAACATATCGCCATGCCGGTGCGACTGGCCAATACCGGTTGGCCAACTTCGGTCAAGGTTCATTTCCTGCGCGGGCGCCTGAGTTCCGAACAACGTGCCACCATCGAGGCCACCGAAAACCCCAGCCTGTTTTTTGCGGAATTATCGCGCGAAATGGCGCGTCTGGGACTGGAAGCCCAGCTTGAAATCATGATGCCGTCGGGCAAGCGGCTTTTGATCAGTCATGATGAATTATGGGCCAGCTATTCATCGCCATCGCTTGTGTTTCTGATGTTTCTGATGGGGGTGGTTGCGGTTCTGGCCGTCTTTGCCGCCCTTGCCGATTTGCTGGCCGGACCGTTCAAAAAGCTGACCGCAGCGATCATTGCCCATGGGGACGAGGTCGATGGCCCGCCGGTCGAAGAACGCGGTCCGACCGAAGCCCGGTCAATGGCCGCGGCCTATAACGATTTGCGCGAACGGATTTCGCGCATGCTGGGCGATCGTACCCGCATGCTGGCGGCAATTTCGCATGATTTGCGCACACCGAGTACCCGCCTTCGTCTGCGCGCCGAATTCATTGAAAATGATGAATTGCGCGAAACCGTTCTGCGCGATCTGGATGAAATGGACAGTCTTTTGAATGATGCGCTCGATTTTCTGGGCGACTGGATTCAGAAAGAAGAAGAACGCACCGTTGATTTCGTTTCCGTGCTTGAAGCGATTTGTGATGACTATGCCGATCTTGGCCGTCCTGTCAGTTTCGACGGTCCGCAGCCATTGCAGTTTTCATCGGTTCATACGGTGTTTGGCGGCGGGGATGAGCCCCATTCATTTGATGGCAAACGCAGCATTCGATTGACCTGCCGACCGGGGACATTGAAACGCGCCTTTACCAACCTGATTGAAAATGCCCTGAAATACGGTCATCGCGCCAAGGTCAGTCTGGAAGCAACAGCGGACAATGTTCTGGTGACCATCCGTGACGAGGGGCCGGGCATTCCTGTCGAACATCAGGACAAGGTTTTCCTGCCATTCTATCGTGTCGAAGGATCGCGTGCGCGCAGCACCGGGGGCAGCGGGCTTGGACTGTCGATCGTCAAAACCGTGATTGACGCCCATGACGGACGGATCAGCCTGCGCAATATGCCTGGCAAGGGGCTTGAGGTCACCATATCGCTGCCGCGGCGGATCATTGCGGCCAACTGAACCGGATGGCAGAAACAAAAAAAACGGTCCGCATATTCGGGCCGCTTTTTTAATGACCGGCAGGTTTGACGCGCCGGTAAAAGAAGAATGGCGGGTGGCCCCCAGAACCACCCGCCAGTCAGATCAGATCCGCAACTCGGTTTCCGGGTCAAACAGACTGATCTGAGACATGTCGGCCGAGAAGGTCATGCTCTCGCCCGGTGTCGGTGCGCGGTCCGGACGGACACGTGCGACGATTTCTTTGCCGGCAATGTCGATCACTGTCATGGTGTCGGCACCGGTCGGTTCGATCACTTCGACCTTGCTGTCGAAGTTGACATACTGGCTGCCCGGTTCGTCTGAGCCGGTGCGCTTGTGTGTCAGGCCTTCCGGGCGGATGCCAAAGACGACTTTCTTGCCGACATAGGCCTTGTAGCTTTCCGGTGCTTCGAACAGCGGCAGGGTAATCGGACCGCCATCACGTTCGATGGAAACGGCAAGCTTGCCACCATTGTCGATCAGGGTCGCATCGACAAAGTTCATGGACGGCGAACCGATGAAGCCGGCAACAAACATGTTGTTGGGGCGCTCATAGATGTTCTGCGGCGTATCGAACTGCTGAAGAATACCGCCTTTCATGACCGCGATGCGCGATGCAAGCGTCATGGCCTCGATCTGGTCATGCGTCACGTAAACGATGGTCGAACCAAGACGCTGATGCAGTTTCTTGATTTCGGTCCGCATATCAACGCGCAGCTTGGCATCAAGGTTGGAAAGCGGTTCGTCAAACAGGAAGATGTCCGGATCACGCACAAGCGCACGGCCCATGGCAACGCGCTGGCGCTGACCACCGGAAAGCTGCGACGGTTTGCGATCCAGAAGCGGCTCGATCTGAAGCAGCTTGGCGACATCGGCAACGGCCTTGTCACGTTCCTGTGCCGACACACCGCGGATTTCCAGACCAAAGGTGATGTTCTTGCGAACCGTCATGTTGGGGTACAGCGCATAAGACTGGAACACCATGGCGATGTTACGGTCTTTGGGGTGTACGTCGTTGATGACGCGGTCACCGATGCGGATTTCCCCGCCGGTCGAGCTTTCCAGACCGGCAATCAGGTTCAGAAGGGTCGATTTACCGCAACCTGACGGACCGACAAGGACGAGAAACTCGCCATCTTCGATTGCCAGATTGATTTCCTTGAGAACTTCGACAGGGCCAAAGGCCTTGCGAACTTTATCGAGGGTGAGTGATGCCATTTGCTTATCCCTTCACCGAACCGGCGGTCAGGCCGCGGACGAAGTATTTGCCTGCCAGGACATAAACCAGCAATGTCGGAAGACCGGTCAGCAGGGCTGCTGCCATATCGACATTGTACTGTTTCACGCCGGTAGTGGTGTTGACGATATTGTTGAGTGCGACTGTCATCGGAGCGTTTTCGCCAGAGGCAAAGGACGCGCCAAAGAGGAAGTCATTCCAGATCTGGGTGAACTGCCAGATGACCGAAACCACGATGATCGGGGTCGAAATCGGCAGAATGATGCGCCAGAAAATGGTGAAGAAACCCGCACCGTCAATGGTGGCTGCCTTTACCAGTTCATCCGGGATCGATACGTAATAGTTCCGGAAGAACAGGGTGGTGAAGCAAAGGCCGTAAACGACATGGACCATAACAAGGCCCGGGGTCGAGCTGGCAAGGCCGAGCTTGCCAAGAACCTGTGACATCGGCAGCAGAACGACCTGGAACGGAATGAAGCACCCAAACAGCAGGAGTGCAAACACGATGTTGGCACCTTTGAACCGCCATTTGGTCAGTGCATATCCGTTGATCGCACCAAGGAAGGTCGAAATCAGAACGGCGGGGATCGCCATTTTGACCGAGTTCCAGAAATAGACTTTGATCCCGGTGCATTCCACACCGACGCAGGCTTCGTTCCATGCATAATTCCATGCATCAAACGTCACCACCCGCGGCAGCGAAATCAGTGATCCTTCGCGGATTTCGTCAAGCGACTTCAACGATGTTGAAATCATGACGATCAGCGGGAACAGATAATAGGCTGCGAACAGGATCAAAACGAGATAGAGCAAGCCGCGCAGCACGGTGTTTTTCCAGCCTGCGTCGTGGCTATAGGTCTGAAGATCAGCCATTTTTCTTGCCTCCGCGCAGTTCGGAATACAGGTACGGCACAATGATTGCCATAACGGTTGCCAGCATCATCATTGCACTGGCCGCGCCAACACCAAGCTGGTTGCGCTGGAATGCCATGGTGTACATGAAGGTTGCCGGAAGATCCGATGCGTAACCCGGACCGCCACCCGTAAGGGCGATGACCAGGTCAAAGCTTTTGACGGCCAGATGGGCCAGAACGACGATCGCACTCAGGAAAACCGGGCGGATCGACGGAATGATAATGCCGAAATAGATACGGGGCAGGCTGGCACCGTCCATATAGGCTGCGCGAATGATGTCCTGATCGACGCCGCGCAATGCCGCAAGGAACATTGCCATGACAAAGCCCGATGCCTGCCAGACAGCCGCGATCACAACCGTGTAGATCGCCATGTCCGAATTGACCAGCCAGTCGAACTTGAAGCTCGTCCAGCCAAAATCATGCATCATGCTTTCAAGGCCAAGGCCCGGATTGAGAAGCCATTTCCAGACGGTACCGGTCACAATGAAGGACAGGGCCATCGGATACAGGAAGATCGTGCGAAGTGCGCCTTCGGCGCGAATACGCTGATCAAGAAGAACTGCCAAGAGGCACCCGATGATCAGGCAGGTCACGATAAACAGACCGCCAAAGACCAGAAGGTTTTCAATGGCAACATGCCAGCGTTCCATTTGCCACAGGCGTTCATACTGTCGCAGGCCTGCCCAATCCCATACAGGAAGCATGCGCGACTTGGAAAACGCCATATAGCCCGTCCACAGGATAAACCCGTAAACGAAAAACAGGGACGCAGCAAAGGACGGTGCAACAACGATCTTGGAAAGATGACGCTGGATGCGGGCCGTCAGGTTGCTTTCGGTGCTTTGAGAAGCCCCCATACCCTTTGCCTCAAAAGTTAAAGTAGCGGGAAGCAGGCCCCGGAAACCGGGACCTGCATACGATTCAGTCGATAAGACTGTTCAGATCAGGTGAGATTAGTCTTTGGCCAGTTCAACAGCTTCGACCAGACGCGAGACGGCTTCGTCAGACGACATGTCGGAGTTGAAGTGGGCGGTGACAACGTCAACGATCGCACCGGACAGGTGGCCGCGAAGTGCCATGCCGTGTGCCATGGACGGCAGGAAGCCACCAGCTTCCTGGGCTGCCAGAAGGTCAGCTTCGGATTTCTTGGCGCAATCGTCGAACTTGTCGAGCGAAACACCAAGACGTGCCGGGATCGAACCTTTGAGAAGGTTGAAGGTTTCCTGGAACTTCTCGCCAACGATCAGTTCAGCAAGCAGTTTCTGGCCTTCGACCTTGTCGTCACCCGAAACGTTGAACATTGCAAAGCTGTCAACGTTGAACAGGTAGCCGTGCTCAGACGGGGTTGCCGAGCAGATGAAGTCTTTGCCCGGTACTTTGCCAGCAGCAAGGAATTCGCCTTTTGCCCAGTCACCCATGATCTGCATGGCAGCTTCGCCATTCATGACCATTGCGGTTGCAAGGTTCCAGTCACGACCCGGGAAGTCGGCATCGACATAACCGCGGATTTTGCGCATCTGGTCGAACACCGCTTTCATGGTGTCGGATTTCAGAGCGTCTTCGTCGAGATCAACCAGGGCTTTCTGGAAGAATTCCGGGCCGCCAAGGCCAAGAACGACGGTTTCAAAGACGGTTGCGTCCTGCCACGGCTGACCGCCATGGGCAACCGGGGTAATACCGGCAGCTTTGAGCTTGTCAGCAAGGGCGTTGAACTCGTCCCAGGTTTTCGGGGCTTCGGTCGCGCCGACTTTTGCCAGAAGGGTCGGGTTTGCCCAGATCCAGTCAACACGGTGAATGTTTACCGGAACAGCAACATAGTCGCCTTCATACTTCATGACGTCCTGAATCGCCGGCGGGATAACCTTGTCCCAGCCTTCCGCTTCGGCAACGTCATTGAGATCAGCAAGCGCACCCTGTTCAGCCCAATCCTGGATCGCCGGACCTTTAAGCTGAACAGCAGCCGGTGCGTCACCGGACAGAACGCGCGAACGCAGAACGGTCATGGCCGCATCGCCGCCGCCACCAGCAACCGGGCTATCGACCCATTTGCCGCCTTTGGCTTCGAAATCTTCTTTAAGTGCAGCAACAGCTTTCGCTTCGCCGCCCGAAGTCCACCAGTGCAGAACTTCAGCAGTCGGCTCTGCATGTGCAAAGCTTGCGGTTGCGAGTGCAGAAATCGCCACACCGGTGGCGAGGATGGTTTTGCGCAGATACATTTAGGTTTCCTCCCTGGCTTTGAACCATTTGCAGCGACAACATGCTGTGAGAGACCGTTCAATGCATCCACAAAACTGTAACAGGGCGTTTCCAGAATGCGAACTGAAACAATTTGTTACAAAAATGATTTGGTAGTCAATCATCATATTGCAGGGCAGCAAAAACAATTAGAGCGTTTGTCAGCATCAAAGATGTTCCGGACCGTCACAAGTGCCGGAAAATTCAAGCATATTGGTATGGTTTACGATGTGATCCGGCACAAATGAAACCTGTTTTACACCATTTACCGGTTTTGACTGATCTGTTGTCGGTCGACAAAACGGGCGATCCTGTTTGCCCGACGTCAAATCGGTCATCAATTTCGCGAAAACAGATGTCATTTCCGTCAAAATAAAGCTGATATTGCCTGTGGTTGCCAATGTTTTGCCGCGCCGCGGTACATTTTGGCGGGGCGTCCGTTGGCTGAAAACACCTGTGAAATATGCATAACTTCGGGGTTTCGTGGCCGATCAGCCGTGGTCACGGGTTTATATGTGACAAAATGGAACAGATGATATGCAAACTTTGGCAATTGAGGATTGAGTGACCCTTGGGCATATTGCATTGCGAAACTACTGAGGTGAATGCGCCAGACAGTTGGAGGTGAGCTCCAAGGCAGCATTCGAAATTTGTAACCCAAGGAGGTTCAACATGTTCCTGTCCAGTATTCTTGTTGCTGTTCGCCGTTGGGCCTATGCACGCTCGGTTGCGAATGAACTTTACGGCCTCGATAAGCGCGATCTTGATGATGTCGGTATTTCTCACTGGCAGATCAAAGACGTTGCTCGTAAAGCAGCTCGTGACGCGATTGCATAACGCCAGCGCACTTTAGGCACCCGTTCATCGGGATTGCCAATGCGGAAGCCGGACATCAGTCCGGCTTTTTGTGTTTTGGGCGACAGTTTCGTCTTTTGGTAATTCAATCTTTTGGCATCCAGTCCAGGGCAGCCTGTTCTGTCATCAGCTTGCCGTTCTGGTTCGGAACGGGGAAACCCGCCCGGCTTTGGGTTGATTTCCGGGATTTAAAACAGTGTTGCCTGCTTTGGCGGATTTGAAAAATCACCTTTATCAAGACGGTTCAGGAACTGTTCGGCCTGCGTGATCAGGTCGCGCTTTGTCTCGTCTTTCATTCGGGCCCAGTTACGATATGGCATGCCGAGGCGGGGATTGTTGCCAAGCGTATCGGCATTGCGATCCAGAAAATGCCAGTAAAGCGCATTGAACGGGCAGGCGTCCGGCCCGGTGTTTTTGCGCGGATTGAACTGGCATCCCTGACAATAGTCCGACATGCGATCAATGTATTTTCCGCTGGCCGCATAGGGTTTGGACGCCATAACCCCGCCATCGGCATAAAGCGCCATGCCAAGGGTGTTTGGCAATTCAACCCATTCAAAAGCATCGATATAAACAGCCAGATACCAATCGCACACGTCCTTGACGGACAGACCGGCAAGCAGGGAAAAGTTACCAATCACCATCAGGCGCTGAATATGGTGGGCATAGGCATTGTTCAGCGTTTCGCCGATTGCATGACGCAAACAGTTCAGTGAAACGTTCCCGTCCCAGAAAAAGGCCGGCAGTGCCCGTCCGGCATTGAAATGATTACGCGTGGCGTAATCCGGGCCCATAAACCAGTAAAGACCGCGCACATATTCCCGCCAGCCAAGAATCTGTCGAATAAAGCCTTCGACCGCATTCAGGGGCGCTGTGCCGTCATGATAGGCACGCTCTGCTGCCCGGCAGACTTCGTCGGGCAGCAGCAATCCGATATTGAGATAGGGACTGATCAGGGCGTGATAAACGGTCGCACTTTTGACCGTCATCGCATCCTGATAATCGCCAAAGCGGGGAAGGCGAGTGGTGATGAAATGATCAAGTACAGCCAGCGCATCATCGCGCGTCACCGCCCATCCGAATGAACAGGCATCTCCGATGGCATCGGGGAAATCTGTGTCAACGCATTCCAGAAGATCGCGGGTTATCTGATCTGGTGCAAAGGATATTGGTTCAGGCGGTGTCACATCGTCGGGCAGGCGTTTGCGATTGTCGTGGTCAAAGTTCCATTTGCCCCCGACCGGCGTGCCATCGGGTTCCATCAGAATGCCGCTTTCGCGCCGCAGCCCGCGATAGAAATATTCCATCCGCAATTCTTTGCGATCGCGTGCGAAATCCTCGAACGCGCCAAGTGTCGCAAAGAAGCGGTCATCGGGGCGAATTTCAAGTTCCGCATCAAATTGCGTTTCCCAGCCCTCTATTTCCTTGCGAACCCGCCATTCTCCGGGCTCGGTGATGATGATTTTCCGGCAATTATACTGATCAAGGGATGACCGCAGTGCTTTGCTGAAGCTGTCGCAGGGGCGGGTTTGATAGTCATGATAATCGACAATGAAGCCTTCTTGGCGCAGCTGATCTGCGAAATGGCGCATTGCCGACAGGATCAGGACGATCTTTTGTTTGTGATGGGGGACATAGGTGGCCTCCTGACGCGGTTCGGCCATGACAATCACGTCGGTCTGCGGATCTGCATCGGCAAGACTTGAAACAGAGCGCGTCAATTGATCGCCCAATACGAAACGAATGGTCTGACAAGAAGGCATTTTGATCCCGGTACAGGCTGCGTGAATGCGGTTACGAGTCGTACGGATCAGGGGCGGTAAAGGATCGCATTCAGGTGGTTTTTTGGCGAAGCGATTTTCATTCGCAGGCCCAAATCTGCGAATGATTTTTAATCAAGCAGTGTAAATGAAGAATTTTAAGGAAATCGCCTAAATTATTGATAATGGTAATCAAAGGCGCGTTTTTCTCTTGAAACGGGTGGGGGCTGTTCCCAATATCTTGGTAGCCCAACCCATCAGGAGAGCCATGATGAAAGGTGATCCCAAGATCATCACATATCTTAATCGCATTCTGACCAATCAGCTGACTGCGATTAACCAGTATTTCCTGCATGCCCGGATGTTGCGCGACTGGGGCGTCGAAGAAATGGGCGAATATGAGTACAAGCTTTCCATCAAGGAGATGAAACGTGCCGATGACACGATCGAGCGCATTCTGTTCCTTGAAGGCCTGCCCAATCTTCAGAACCTCAATAAACTTATGATCGGCGAAAATGTCGAGGAAATCGTCAGTTGCGACATGAAGTTCGAACTGGCCTCCTTGCCGCTGCTGCGCGAAGCAATCACTGCATGCGAAAAATCCGAAGATTTTGTCACCCGTGATCTGCTGGTCAAATTCCTTGAAGAACAGGAAGAACATGTCGACTGGCTTGAGACCGAGGAGTGGCAACTCGAACATGTCGGTATCGCAAATTACATTCAAAGCCGTTCAGGCGACGGCGACTAACCAGATCAGGAGCTTAACGCCATGAAGGGTAGTAAAAAGGTTATTGCCGCACTGAACAAACAGCTGACTGCCGAGCTGTCTGCGGCCGACCAGTACAACACGCATGCCGAAATGTATGCTGACTGGGGCCTGCATTCGCTGTATGAGCGCATGCACCATGAAAAGGACGAGGAACTTGAACACGCCAAACGTTTGATCGAGCGTATCCTGTTCCTTGAAGGTGTGCCCGACACCGCATCGCGTGAACCGATCAAGATCGGCAAAACCGTGCCCGAGATGATGAAAAACGATCTCGAGCACGAATATCACGTGATCAACCTGCTTAAGGAAGCCATCAAAATCGCGGAAAAGGAAGACGACTTCCAGACCCGTCAGATGCTGGTAGGTTTGCTGGATGACAGCGAAGAAGATCACGCTTACTGGATCGAACAGCAGATCCGCCTGATCGATATGATGGGTCTGCAAAACTACATCCAGTTCCGCGCGGCCGGGGAACCGAACCCGCACGGCTGATCGAATTTGCGATCAACGCTTCAAAAGCCCCGGAATTTGTCCGGGGCTTTTTTTATTATAATTCAAAGTGTTACAGTCTTTTTTCGCATCGGAACTTTTCGGCTTGACCTTCCAGTTGCTGGAAGGTCTATCTTCCACCATATCAAACAGGGATGTGCGCCAAACGGCATTAAAGCCATGCGCACCCCGTCAACCCGGATTGAGGTGACAAGATATGGATAGCCGGATCGAAACAACCGATCACACCGCCCAAGGAAGTGCTGCCCAAGAAGGCACTACCCAGGAAAGCACAGGCAGTGGATCACAGGCACCGTCCGCGCAACAGGACGAAGTCAGTTTGCCGATTGAGGGCATGACCTGTGCCAATTGTGCCGGGCGCGTGGAAAAGGCGATTGCCGGTCTTGATGGCGTGACCGGCGTCGATGTCAATCTGGCACTGAATTCCGCCAATATCCGCTTTGACGGTAACAAGCTTGATACGGCAAAGATTGCAGATACCATCAAGGATGCCGGTTATAGCGTTCCGCAACAGCAGCTGTCTTTTGATGTTGATGGCATGACCTGTGCGAACTGTGCATTGCGCGTGGAAAAGGCTTTGGCCGCGATGCTGGGCGTCACATCGGCCAGCGTCAATTTCGCCCTTGAACGTGCTGATATCGACGCGTTGCCCGGCAAGGTCAATGATGCAGCGGTCATTCGCGCGATTGAGGATGCCGGGTATCATGCAACGTCGCGCAACACATCCGCGACGGGCGATAATGATGTGACCGACGGGCAATCCGCCGCCGACAATGGGCAGGCGCGCCGGTTTGACAAGTCACTTGTGATGCTTGCGGTATCGGCACTTTTGACCGCGCCGCTGGTGTTGCAGATGGTGTGGATGAATTTGGGTGTGAATTATCACCTGCCGGCCTGGCTTGAACTGGTTCTGGCAACACCGGTGCAGTTCATCATTGGTCAGCGGTTTTACAAAGGTGCCTGGGCGGCATTGCGCCATCGCAGTGCCAATATGGATGTTCTTGTCGCACTTGGAACGTCGGCGGCCTATTTCCTGAGTGTCTATAACATGGTGGTCGGCAAGCCCGGCGACATGCATCTATATTTCGAGGCATCAGCAGCGATCATTACCCTGATCCTGGCTGGCAAGATCATGGAAGAACGCGCCAAACGCGGTGCGTCCGCGGCGATCCGTGAATTGATGGCATTGCGCCCGCGGCGTGCGCGCAAACTGGTTGATGGTGCTGGTGAACAGGATGTCGCCATCGAAAGTCTGACGGTGGGGGATATTGTCCGTGTGCTGCCGGGCGAACGCGTTCCGGTCGACGGCACTGTGCATGCCGGTGAAAGCGAACTGGATGAAAGCCTGATTACCGGTGAAACCCGGCCGGTGGCGCGCATGCCCGGCGATGCCGTTGTTGGTGGTGCGGTCAATGGCACCGGTCGACTGGATATCGAAGTACGTGCGGTTGGCGATGACACCACGCTTTCGCGGATCATTCGATTGGTCGAAAAGGCCCAGACCGGCAAGGCGCCGGTGCAAAAACTGGTGGATCGTGTTTCTTCGGTGTTTGTGCCGGTGGTGGTTGCGATCGCCCTTGTGACCCTTTCGGTCTGGTTGCTGATGGGATACGGGGCAGAAGCATCCATCGTTGCCGCAGTTTCGGTGCTGGTGATCGCATGTCCCTGTGCGCTTGGTCTGGCAACCCCGACCGCCCTTGTTGCGGGGACGGGCAGTGCCGCGCGTAACGGGATCCTGATCCGCAATTTCGAATCCCTTGAGCAGGCACATAACGTTGATACCGTGATCTTTGATAAAACCGGAACCCTCACCGAAGGCACACCGACGGTCCGTGACGTTCGTGCGGTAAACGGGGTCGAACGCAATGACATGTTGCGTCTGGTTGCGGCGGTGCAGGCCGCAAGCGAACATCCGCTTGCGCGTGCGATTGTGTCATTGGCCCGTGACGAGGAAATGCAGATCCCCGATATCACCGATTTCAAAGGCAAAACCGGGGCCGGTGTCCTGGCCAGTGTCGAAAACCATTCGGTTGCAATCGGGACAGAGGCCCTGTTGCAGGATCAGGGTATCGCATCCCCACAACAGGCGATTGCCGATGAAATCAAACAGCATGAAAGCGAAGGCCGCACAGTTGTGCTGGTGGCGATTGACAGTGCGTTTGCGGGCTATATCACCCTTGAAGACCGCATTCGTGAAGGCGCCAAACAGGCGATTGCCGATCTTAAGGCGCGCGGCATTTCATCCATCATGTTGTCTGGTGACAGTCAGGATGTCGCAACCCATGTTGCCCGTGAATTGGGATTGGAGCGCGGAGAAGGACGTATTCGCCCGCAGGACAAGGCGCGCGAGGTCGAAAAACTGCGCAAGCAGGGCCGTCATGTTGCCATGGTTGGCGATGGCATCAATGATGCGCCGGCATTGGCGGCCGCCGATGTTGGTATTGCCATGGGGGGCGGTACCGATGTTGCCATGGAGACCGCGGGTATCACCCTGATGCGGTCGGATCCGGCGCTGGTGTCGGCGGCGATTGATATCTCGATCGCCACGCGCCGCAAGATCGCACAGAACCTGTTTTGGGCCTTTGCCTATAACGTGGTGGGTGTGCCGCTTGCCGCTCTTGGCGTTCTGAGCCCGGCGATTGCCGGGGCGGCCATGGCGCTCAGTTCTGTTTCGGTGGTCGGCAACTCTTTGACGTTGCGCGGCTGGAAAGTCCGGCGTTAAGGCGGGGAGACAGTTATGAATATTTCCGATGCAGCAACCCGGTGCGGGCTTCCGGCGAAAACCATCCGCTATTACGAGGATATCGGGCTGGTTACGCCAGGGCGGCTTGAAAACGGATATCGCGATTACAGTGACGATGACCTGCATAAATTGCGGTTTTTGCAACGTGCGCGCGGGCTTGGATTCTCGGTCGAGGATTGCCGTGTCCTGTTGTCGCTTTACGAGGATCGCAACCGCGCATCGTCTGACGTAAAGGAAATCGCCAAGGCCCATCTGAGTGAAATCGAACGCAAGATTTCGGAACTGCAAAGCTTGCAGAAAACACTTTCCGATCTTGTGCATGCCTGCCACGGCGATGATCGTCCGCATTGTCCGATCATCAACGATCTGGCGCGCTGAAGCGCGGGCCGTAAATCAAAAAAGAAAAGAGAGAGACCAAAGCGTGCAAAACAAAGGTGTTATGGTGCTGGGGGCCGCTGTCGGGGCCGCCATCATGTATGGAATTGTTTCCTTTTTCATCCCGCAGGCCGGGCCGCAACAGAACGTGGAATTGCACCCCGATGACCTGAAGGTCGTGGCCCTTGGCAAGAAAATCTATGACGCCAATTGTGCGTCCTGCCACGGCGTAAAACTGGAAGGTGAGGCCAATTGGCGCGAACGGGGTGAAGACGGTTTGCTGCCAGCGCCACCACATGATGAAACCGGTCACACCTGGCATCACCCCGATGCCCTGCTGTTTGCCTTGACCAAATATGGTCCGGCCGCAATGGCAGGGGATGGTTACACCTCGGCCATGCCGGGGTTTGAGGATGTCCTGAGTGATGAAGAAATCATCGCCAGCCTGTCCTATATCAAAAGCCGCTGGCCCAAGGAGGTCAGACAACGCCACGACCAGATCAACCAGTCAACTGCACAACAGCAATAGTATGCAGAGCAGACTGGTGTGGTCAGCGCGGCTGCATGAAACACCAAGCCCCGCACCGGACGACCGATGCGGGGCTTTTGTGTTGATATTCGGGATGCAGGGTTATCCGCGCGGCAGCGTGATGCGCACGGTTGTTCCTTTGCCCGGCGCGCTTTCGATGCTGAGATTGCCGCCATGCAGTTCGACCAGCAGCTTTGCCAGCGGAAGACCAAGTCCGGTCCCGGCACTTTCCTTGACCCCGGATGGGTGCAGCTGTGAAAAGCGGGCAAGTGCGCGCGGAATGTCATTCGGGCTCATGCCAACGCCATTGTCGGCAATTGCGATGGTGACGTCATCATCAGTGGATGTCAGATTGATCGTGATCGTGCCGCCATCAGGGGTGAATTTCGCAGCGTTGCTCAGAATATTGATCAGGATTTGTTTGAGCTTCAGCTTGTCACAGCGAAGGGTAAATCCATCCTGTGGCAAGTCGATCCGAAGATGGTGCTTGCGACGGGTGATGTCGTCACGAACCAGTTTGGCTGCTTCATTGATGACGATGCCAAGATCGGCGTCTTCGGCTTGAAGGGTCATGGATCCGGCCGACAGCTTGGACACATCAAGAACATTGTTCACAAGTTCAAGCAGGTGCTTGCCTGCTTCATACACATCGCGTCCGCAATCCCGATAACCATCGGGAATATCCCCCAGAACGGCCTGGGCGATCAGT
The DNA here is from genome assembly GCF_037029325.1 of Thalassospira sp. CH_XMU1420-2. NCBI lineage: Bacteria > Pseudomonadati > Pseudomonadota > Alphaproteobacteria > Rhodospirillales > Thalassospiraceae > Thalassospira > Thalassospira sp. CH_XMU1420-2. Next base: position 805,873 of record NZ_JAYMEG010000003.1, on the reverse strand, counting down.
TCGGAATTGCCGATGATCGCATTAAGCGGTGTACGCAGTTCATGGCCCATATTGGCGATGAAGTCGGATTTTGATGCATTTGCGTCGGCCTGATGGCGGGTTTGTTCCATCAGGGATCGCTCGGCTTGTTGCTGACGATCATTTTCCAGAAGCGTCATCAAAACCGCAGTACGTGTTTCATTGTTCTGGAAATATTCAAGCGGGGCGATCGAAAGATCGCAAACATGGCTTTCGCGAGATGCACCAACCAGAACAATATCACCGCGCCAGGTGCGGCCCGATGCGAACACGTCTTCGATATCGTTGATCAGGCCCTTGGAAAGAAAGCCGGCCTTGCGGCCCATCATGCGGTCGCGCGACACACCAATCAGGCGCGCGATGGCCTCGTTACACTGAAGAACAATACCGTTTCGATCACAGATGACAGCCGCATAGGGAAGGGCGTTCAAGACAACCTGATCGGCCAATGGCACACTGGTTGTGCCAATCGGTGTATTGCTGGTCATATCAGCCCCTGGTCCCATGGTTTACAGTAACGCTCGTTTAAAACGTTCGATACCCAGCCCTGTAAGTGGGATGTCAGGTGTGCGATTGCTTATAACGTCGGCGATTGCCTTTGCCGATCCACAACTCATCGTCCAGCCCAGCGTCCCATGCCCCGTGTTAAGGAACAGATTACCATATTTTGTGCCGCCAAGAATAGGGGCAGAATCAGGCGTCACCGGGCGCAATCCCGACCAAAAGGCGATGCTGGACCGGTCCCCGCAATTTGGAAACAATTCTAATGCCTTATCAACGATCAGCTGATTTCGGCGCGGCGACATGCGCAGGTTATACCCGTCAAGCTCGGCAGTGCCTGCAACCCGAAGTTGGTTGCCAAGTCTTGAATACACCATTTTAACGCTGTCATCGATCAGGGCGGTGTGCGGTGCGCCGTCATAGCCGGTCGTATCGATACTGATCGAATAGCCCTTGCACGGGTAAATCGGCAAATTGATGCCAAGCGGCCTGACCAGAAGCGGACTGTAACTGCCAAGACTGACCAAAAAGGCATCAGCGTTAATCTGCCCCTGATTGGTCTGGACTGCCGTGATCTTGCCATTGTCATGGATCAGCCGGTCAATCGTGGTGTTGAATTTGAAATCGGCACCACGGGCACGGCAATGGCCGGTCAGTTGTTCGGTGAATTTTCGGGCATCGCCACTTTCATCATCGGGGGTGTAGCTGCCCCCGACAATCGGGGCCGTGCTTTGACGCAAGGCAGGTTCAATTTCGTAACATTCCTGCGTGCTGACCAGTTTTCGGCCAAGACCGAGTTCCTGCATCTGTTGGGTCGCACGCGCAACCGCAGCCATTTCGCCATCATCGCGGCAAATATGCAGGATACCCCGTTCGCTGTGATCGTATTGCAGGTCTAGCTGACCGCGCAACGCACGCAGGCAATCACGGCTATAGGTCGCAACCCGCAAGGCCTTTTCAAGATTGATCTGCGCACGTTTATCCGTGCAATTGGCCAAAAACCGCAATCCCCATGCAAACAGTTGCGGGTCAAAGCGCATTCTGATCAGAAGCGGCGCTTCTTCGCGACCAAGCCATTTCAGGATTTGCCCCGGCGTACCTTTGTTGGCCCACGGGGTTGCATGACATGCAGAAATCTGACCGCCATTGGCAAAGCTGGTTTCCTGCGCGCTGGCATGTTGGCGGTCAATTACCGTGACCTGATGACCATTTTGCAAAAGATACCAGGCCGCTGTCGTCCCGATGACGCCAGCACCCATAACGACAACATGCATGTGGGCAAAGCCTTGTTGCGGAAAGTGCGTGATCTTTGCAGACCAGAAAGATAACCCTATGTGCTAACTGTCTGATGTGCGAATTTTGGTGCAATATACTGTTACATCAGGAAAATGGCTACCGGTGACTTGCCATGTCCGGTGACCGGACAGGCAGGCGGCAATTCCGCCATGCGGGTTGATGCTGCCGCGCAAAGCTGACGGGGTGAAATGTTCGAAATTCTGACCACAGACCAGATGTATGAAGCAGATCGTCGCACCATCGATGGCGGGATTGCCGGTGATGTGCTGATGGAGAATGCCGGACGTGCGGTGTACGAAGAAATCGTGCGCCACTGGTCACCGCGATCGGTATCGGTTCTGTGTGGGCCGGGCAATAATGGCGGGGACGGTTTTGTCATTGCGCGTTTGCTGCGCGAGGCGGGCTGGTCTGTAAGGCTTGGGCTGATGGGGGATGTCGCGGCCCTTAAAGGGGATGCTGCACATCATGCCGCGCGCTGGGAAGGTGCATCCGAACGCCTGTCGCCGGCGCTGGTTGTCGGGGCGGATCTTGTTGTCGATTGTATCTTTGGTGCCGGGCTTGTCCGTGACATCACGGACGATATTGCGGTGCTTGTCACCACGATCAATTCAAGTACGGCTTCTGTGGTTTCGGTTGATGTGCCCTCGGGCGTTGATGGCAATACCGGCATGATCCGCGGATGTGCGATCAAGGCGGATCTGACGGTTACGTTTTGCCGGGCCAAGCCGGGGCACTATCTTTTGCCGGGGCGATTGATGTGCGGTGAACTGGCCATTCGCGATATCGGGATTTCCGATCAGATCATTTCGGAAATCCGGCCGAATTGCTGGCGCAATGATCCTGTTTTGTGGCGGGCGGGCATTCATTGGCCCGGTCTTGACGGGCATAAATATCATCGTGGTCATCTTCTGGCTTTTGGTGGGGCTGCCATGACCGGGGCGACCCGGCTTGTCGCGCGGGCCGCACGGCGGTCCGGTGTCGGATTGTTGACGGTGGTATCCGATCCCGCAGTCTTGCCGATATACGGGGCCGATAGCCCCGGCGTGATGACCGCACCGATCGGGCAGATCGAAACGCTTTTGAATGATTGTCGGCATAACGCCTTTGTCATCGGGCCCGGATACGGGGTTGGCGACGATACAAGAAGCCTTGTTCTCAAACTTTTGCATCAGTGCCGTTCAACGGTTCTGGATGCGGATGCGCTCACAAGTTTTGCCGATGATCCGTCTACATTATGTTTTGCGGTTCAGGGGCCGACGGTATTAACCCCGCATGAAGGGGAATTCGGCCGTCTGTTCCCCGACATCGAAGGTGACAAACTGACCCGGGCGCGGGCGGCGGCGAAACGAAGTGGTGCGACGGTTCTGATCAAAGGTGCCGATACGGTCATTGCCGCCCCGGACGGGCGCGCGGCCATCAGCGCCATTGAAGCCCCCTGGCTGGCAACGGCCGGTTCCGGCGACGTGTTGGCAGGGATTATTTGCGGGCTGATGGCACAGGGCATGGAAATGTTTGATGCGGCCTGCATGGGTGTCTGGTTGCATGGCCGGTGCGGTGCGGATATTGGCCCGGGGCTGATCGCCGAAGATATTCCGGACCATCTTCCCGTCATTCTGCGCGAATTGTGGCTGGCCTCGCGGAAGAAAGCCTGATCATTTCGCCATTGATCCGGGTGATTGCGCAAAGCGCGTTTTGCACCAAATTTGTGACAAGTACCAACAGGTGCTGGATGTTTGGTGCCTACCTTCCGATATAAATGTCAGACAGGCCGCATAAAGCCGCATAAAAAGTGATGCAACCGACATCTCCTGCATGTCTTACGTGGTGCGAAAAAACAACGGTCAGTCGTGGTCTGCCCGGATCATGGCCGGGCTGTCAAACTGCTGGATGTGGGGGACAATCATGTCTCAAACCTTTCTTGACAGAACCATCGATAACCTTCGTCTGGCCTGGCGTGAATTGCGCGACAGTTCGGTTGTGCGCAGTCTTGGTCTGGATGAAGGCCAAAGCCGTCAGGATCGCTGGCGCCGCCAGATCGCAGATTGTCTGGCCCGGCGCGGTGGTGCGGTATCGGCGCGATCACGTGCGGCGGAACTTGGACATGATTTTCTGCGCCTTGATGATGCGGGCAAACGTGCGTTTCTGCATTTGCTGGTCAATGAATTTGGCGTGGATCGCGATCATGTTTCGGCGGTCATGGCAGACTGGAGCATGGCTGATGATCTGGCTGAACAGGCGCTTCTGGAGGCGGAGCTCAGAACCGCACTTGTGCCGCCATTTCGCATGATCCTTAAGGAATTCAACTCCTTGCCGCAGGGGGTGAAGTTTCTGGTTGATCTGCGGGCTGATCTTTTGCGTTGGCGCAAGGAGGCACCGGGACTTGCGATTCTTGAACGCGATCTCAAGGAATTGCTGGCAAGCTGGTTTGATATCGGTTTTCTGGAATTACAGCGCATTACGTGGAATTCATCAGCAGCCCTTCTGGAAAAGCTGATCGCTTATGAGGCCGTTCACGCGATCCAGAGTTGGGATGATCTTAAGCGCCGGCTGGCCCCGGATCGCAGATGTTTTGCCTTTTTCCATCCGGGAATGCCCGATGAACCGCTGATCTTTGTCGAGGTCGCACTGGTTAACGGCATCGCCGGAAATGTCGATGCCCTGATCCAGGGCGATCAGGACGCACATGAACATCAGGACGATCAAGCAGGCGCGGTGGCCGATACCGCGATTTTCTATTCGATCTCGAACGCACAGGCCGGGTTGGCGGGGATCAGTTTTGGCGATTTCCTGATCAAGCGGGTGGTGGGTGAGTTACAGCGCGATTTGCCCGATCTTAAACAGTTCAGCACCCTGTCACCGATCCCGGCACTGCGCGGCTGGATGAACAAACAGCTTGATGCAATGGCGCAAAAACAGGAAATCGGCCTGCCCAAGGCGATCGAGGCGGCCTTGCGTGATTGTGATGACTTGATGGGGCCAAAGCCGCCTGCCAAACATCCCGACGAGGTAAGCGAACGCACGCGTGCCAATATCGAATATCTTGCCGCATGGTATTTGTTGAATGCCAGACGCCCGGAAACCGGGTCGGCATTTGATCCGGTGGCGCATTTCCACCTGACCAACGGGGCCCGGGTCGAACGGCTTAACTGGAACGGCAATGGCAAGGAAAACGGCTGGCTGCAGTCATTCGGTGTGATGGTGAACTATCTTTACGACCTTTCGATGATCGAAAAAAATCACGAAAGCTATGTCGGGCTGGGCAAAATTGCCGCATCTGGCGCGGTCAAACGTCTTTTGCGCTAGTTTCTTTTTTCACGCAAACCGTTGAAAGTCGCGCGATAGCGCCGCCGTTTGCCGGTTAATTTCGACAAGAATGCATTTGTCGAAAAGGCGATGCTTGCATGAGGTGAGCGAAGTTTGTATTAAGGCGCACTCATTCCGGTCTTACCGGCGTGATTTGCGTGCTTGTGTGCGGGCGTGGCGGAACTGGTAGACGCGCTGGATTTAGGTTCCAGTGGAGCAATCCGTGGGGGTTCGAGTCCCTTCGCCCGTACCACTTGCAGGCTTTAAAATTAGATCAGGTTTTATATTCGTTTAGTCATATTGACTTTCTGACGTCCGGACTGCGTCGCGTAACGGACATTATTCGAACCAAGCAAAAGAGTTATCTATGCAGGTTACTGAAACCAAAAACGAAGGCCTGGCGCGCGAGTTCAAAGTCGTCGTGCCCGCCGCACAAATCGAAGAAAAAGTCGTCGCCAAGCTTGACGAGATCAAAGACCAGGTTCGCCTGCCGGGCTTCCGTCCGGGCAAAATTCCGGCGAAACTCCTGCGTCAGCGTTATGGCCAGGCCGTCATGGGTGAAGTTCTTGAAGCTGCTGTGAACGAAAACACCGGCAAAGTTCTTTCCGACAATGACCTGCGTCCGGCTGTTCAGCCGAAAATCGAAGTCACCAAATTCGACGAAGGTGGTGATCTCGAGTTCGATATCGCTGTTGAAGTTATCCCGGCAATCGAAGCCATGGACTTCAAAAAGCTGAAGCTGACCCGTGAAGTTGTTGAACTTGACGAAGCCAAGGTTACCGAAACGCTTGAGCGTATTGCTGCTGCACAGGGCACCACCGAGCCGCTCGCACGCAAGCGCAAGTCGAAAAAAGGTGACGTTGTTGTCATCGACTTCCTCGGCAAAATCGACGGTGAAGCATTCGACGGCGGCAAAGCCGAAGATTACGAACTCGAACTGGGTTCGGGCTCGTTCATCGATGGTTTCGAAGATCAGCTGACCGGTGTGAACGCTGGTGACGAAGTTGTCGTCAAAGTGAAATTCCCGGAAGCTTACGGTGCGGCTGAACTCGCAGGCAAAGACGCCGAGTTCGACGTAACCGTCAAGGAAATCAAAGAAAAGAAACCGGCTGAGCTGGATGACGAACTGGCCAAGAAACTCGGTCAGGAATCGTTCGAAGCCCTCAAGGACGCGATCCGCAAGGATTACGGCCGCGAGTACGAATCGGTTTCCCGTCAGAAGCTGAAGCGTGAACTGCTTGACGCCCTTGCAGAAAACCACAGCTTCGAACTTCCGACCTCGCTCGTTGAAAACGAACTCGAAGGCATCATTGGTCAGATCAAACAGGCCCGTGAAGCTGGTCAGGAAGATGACGAAACCAAAGGCAAGTCCGAAGAAGAGCTGACCGAAGAGTTCCGCGAAATCGCAGAACGTCGCGTTCTTCTGGGTCTTCTGCTGGCAGAAGTCGGCCGTGCAAACGACATCCAGGTTACCCAGGAAGACGTGAACAAGGTCCTCGTTGCCGAAGCTCAGAAGTACCCGGGCCAGGAACAGCAGGTTATTGAATTCTATAAAAATAACCCGCAGGCCTTGCAGGCGCTTCAGGGCCCTGTATATGAAGACAAGGTCGTGGATTACATCGTCGAACTCGCCAAGGTTGAAGAAAAGACCGTTACGGTCGAAGAACTTCTGAAGCCGGAAGAGGAAGACGAAGCTCCGAAGAAGAAATCGGCTGCCAAGAAAGCACCGGCGAAAAAGGACGCAGAGAAAAAGGCTCCGGCCAAGAAAGCTGCTGCCAAGAAGCCGGCTGCGAAGAAAAAAGCAGCTGACAAATCCGACGAGAAGTAATCCGACCGGACACGGTTTAGGATAATGTAGGGAGTTGCAGTTGATGATTAGAGAACAGATGAATTCGCTTGTACCGATGGTGGTTGAACAGACCAGCCGGGGCGAGCGTGCCTACGACATCTTTTCGCGTTTGCTCAAGGAGCGTATCGTTTTCATCAACGGCCAGGTCCATGACGGCATGTCGTCGCTGATCTGTGCGCAGCTCCTGCATCTCGAATCGGAAAATCCGGACAAGGATATTTCGCTTTACATCAACTCTCCGGGCGGTGTTGTGACCTCGGGTCTCGCCATCTATGACACCATGCAATACATCCGTTGCGATGTTTCGACGGTGTGCATGGGGCAGGCGGCATCCATGGGATCGCTTCTTCTGATGGCCGGTGCAAAGGGCAAGCGTTATTGCCTGCCGAATGCACGCGTCATGATCCACCAGCCGTCCGGCGGTTTCCAGGGCCAGGCATCGGATATCGAAATCCATGCCCGTGAAATCCTGGCACTGCGTCAGCGTCTTAACGAGATTTATGTCGAACATACAGGCCGTGATCTCAAGACGATTGAAGATGCGATGGAGCGTGACAACTTCCTCACCCCGGATCAGGCCAAGGAATTCGGTCTGATCGACGAAGTGGTGACCTCGCGTCCGAAGCCGGAAGGCGATGAAAAGAAAGACTGATTGCCGTATCGCAATCGGTGAAAACGCCCCGGTCAATGGCCGGGGCGTTTTTTTATGTCTTGCCTCATGGCAGTTTTAAGTCATAGACAGGTAATTAGCGCGTGCGACAGGCCGACGTCTGGAACTTGTGGGTCGCTCGAACGTTCGGGTGATTAATGCAAGGGGTTTCGCAACCACGATGGCGGACCCATATCAAACATGACGCCATAACGTCGAAAAGCGCAGATTAAACGTTGAGATCGGTATCGTTTACCGGCTAACATGGCGATAAAAGATAACGTCAAACGTAATTGGGGTTTGTATGAGCAAATCGAATAGCGGGGACTCCAAGAACACTCTGTATTGTTCTTTCTGTGGAAAGAGCCAGCACGAGGTTCGCAAGCTCATCGCCGGTCCAACCGTATTCATCTGTGATGAATGCGTAGAGCTTTGCATGGACATCATCCGCGAAGAGCATAAAACCCATCTCGTCAAATCGGCAGACGGGGTGCCTTCTCCGCAAGAGATTTGCAAGGTCCTTGATGACTATGTCATCGGTCAGGGCCATGCGAAAAAAGTTCTCTCGGTCGCGGTTCACAACCATTACAAACGCCTGCATCACGCCAGCAAGAATGAAGACATCGAACTGGCGAAGTCCAACATCATGCTGGTCGGTCCGACCGGTTGCGGTAAAACGCTTCTGGCCCAGACCCTGGCCCGTATTCTTGATGTGCCCTTCACCATGGCGGATGCCACCACCCTGACCGAAGCCGGTTATGTGGGTGAAGATGTCGAGAACATCATTCTCAAGCTGCTGCAGGCTGCGGATTACAATGTCGAGCGCGCCCAGCGCGGCATCGTCTATATCGACGAGGTCGACAAGATTTCGCGTAAATCCGACAACCCGTCGATCACGCGCGATGTCTCGGGTGAGGGTGTGCAGCAGGCATTGCTCAAGATCATGGAAGGCACTGTTGCATCGGTTCCGCCGCAGGGCGGCCGCAAGCATCCGCAACAGGAATTCCTGCAGGTCGACACCACCAACATCCTGTTCATCGTCGGTGGCGCGTTCGCCGGCCTGGATAAGGTGATTTCACAGCGTGGCAAGGGCAGCGCAATCGGCTTTGGTGCCGATGTTCGCAGCCCCGATGACCGCCGTACGGGTGAAGTTCTGCGTGAAGTCGAACCGGAAGATCTTCTAAAGTTCGGTCTGATCCCGGAATTCATCGGTCGTCTGCCGGTTCTGGCAACGCTTGAAGACCTCGACAATGATGCTCTGGTCAAAATCCTGACCGAGCCGAAAAACGCACTGATCAAGCAGTATCAGCGCCTGTTTGACATGGAAGATGTGAAGCTCACCTTCCAGCCGGACGCGCTCAAGGCGATTGCCGACAAGGCAATCGAACGCAAGACCGGTGCACGTGGCCTGCGCTCGATCATGGAAGGTATCCTGCTTGATACCATGTTCGATCTGCCGACCATGGAAAGTGTCGAGGAAATCGTCATCAATAATGACGTTGTCGAAGGAAAGGCAAAACCGTTGCTGATCCATTCGGAGCGCCATGAAGGTGTCGAAAATACCGCCTGATCTTAAATCCCGCACCGGCATCCATTGCGGTGCGGGAATTTCAGCTTATCTAAGAAATGTTCGCGTTACTGGCGGGGCCTATGGCAGGACCCCAGCAACGTTTTTGGCTCAGAGTAGGGAATAGAACATAATGGTCGAATTGGCGCGTGGCGAAATTTACCCGGTGCTGCCGTTGCGCGACATTGTCGTGTTCCCGCACATGATTGTTCCGCTTTTTGTCGGACGAGAGAAATCGGTGCGTGCACTCGAAGATGTGATGCGCGAAGACAAGCAGATCCTGCTTGTTACCCAGAAGGACGCCGGTCTTGATGACCCGGCCGTCGAAGATCTCTATGAAGTTGGTACTGTCGCAACTGTCTTGCAGCTTCTCAAGCTGCCGGACGGCACCGTCAAGGTACTGGTCGAAGGCGGCAAGCGTGCCGAGATTTCCGGTTATGTCGATAACCCGGATTTCTTCCAGGCTTATGGTGCCGTGCGCGAGGACGCTGACGAAGATGACAGCGAACTTGAGGCACTGGCACGTTCTGTGGTCACACAGTTCGAGCAGTACATCAAACTCAACAAAAAAATTCCGCCAGAAGTCCTGGTTTCGGTCAATCAGATCGAAGAACCGGCAAAGCTTGCTGACACGGTGGCATCCCATCTGTCATTGAAGATTTCCGAAAAGCAGGAATTGCTGGAAACCAAGCTGGTTGGCGATCGTCTTGAGCGTATTTTCGGTTTCATGGAATCCGAAATCGGCGTGTTGCAGGTCGAAAAGAAAATCCGCAACCGCGTCAAACGCCAGATGGAGAAAACCCAGCGCGAGTACTATTTGAATGAGCAGCTTAAAGCCATTCAGAAAGAACTTGGCGAAGGCGAAGACGGCAAGGATGAAGCTTCTGAAATCGAAGAGAAGCTGAACAAGGCCAAGATGCCCAAAGAGGCAAAGGAAAAAGCCCAGGCAGAACTCAAGAAACTGCGCAATATGAGCCCGATGTCGGCAGAAGCCACCGTGGTGCGCAACTATCTTGACTGGATGGTGTCGATTCCGTGGAACAAGCGTTCGCGTGTTTCCCATGATCTGAAAAAGGCCAAGAAGGTCCTTGATAAGGAACATTACGGTCTTGAGAAGGTCAAGGAACGCATCCTTGAATATCTTGCGGTTCAGGCGCGTACCAAAAAAGTCAAAGGCCCGATCCTGTGCCTTGTTGGTCCTCCGGGTGTTGGTAAGACCTCGCTTGGTAAGTCGATGGCCAATGCCACGGGCCGCAGCTTTATCCGCATGTCGCTTGGCGGTGTGCGCGACGAATCCGAAATCCGCGGTCATCGCCGGACCTATATCGGTTCCATGCCGGGCAAGATTGTCCAGGGCATGAAAAAGGCGAAATATTCCAACCCGTTGTTCCTTCTCGACGAGATCGAAAAAATGGGTTCGGATTTCCGTGGCGACCCGGCATCGGCCCTGCTTGAGGTGCTTGATCCGGAACAGAACTCGACCTTTAACGACCACTATCTTGAAGTCGATTACGATCTTTCGGATGTGATGTTCGTGACAACGGCCAACTCGCTTCGTATGCAGCAGCCGCTGCTCGACCGTATGGAGATCATCCGGATCTCCGGTTACACCGAAGACGAGAAAGTCGAAATCGCCAAACGTCACCTGATCCCGAAACAGATCAAGGATAATGGTCTGCGCAAAGGTGAATGGAGCATTTCTGACGAAGCGCTTCGTGATCTGATCCGCTTCTATACCCGCGAAGCCGGTGTGCGTAACCTTGAACGCGAACTGGCCCGTCTGGCGCGTAAGGCGACCAAACGCATCATGCTTGAAAATATCAAGACCGTGCGTGTGACGCCGCGGACGCTTGGCAAATATGCCGGTATCCGCAAGTTCCGCTATGGCGAGACCGAGGGTGAAGACCAGGTCGGCGTTGTTACCGGTCTTGCCTATACGGAATTCGGTGGTGATCTGCTTCAGATCGAAGCCGTTACCGTCCCGGGCAAGGGCAACATGAAAACCACCGGCAAGCTCGGTGAAGTCATGACGGAATCGATCCAGGCGGCAACGTCGTTCGTGCGGTCGCGTGCAACGGAATTCGGCATCAAGCCGACCCTGTTCCAGAAACGCGACATTCACGTTCACGTGCCCGAAGGTGCGACCCCGAAAGACGGTCCGTCAGCTGGCGTGGGCATGGTGACTTCGGTTGTTTCTGTTCTGACCGGAAACCCGGTGCGCAAGGATGTGGCAATGACCGGCGAAGTTACGCTGCGTGGCCGTGTTCTGGCGATCGGTGGTCTGAAGGAAAAACTTCTCGCGGCACTGCGGGGCGGGGTCAAAACCGTTCTGATCCCGCAGGAGAACGAAAAGGATCTCGAAGAGATTCCGGACAACGTCAAACGTGGCATGGAAATCATTCCGGTGTCCCATGTTGATGAAGTTCTGAGCCATGCTTTGGTCAATCCGCTGGTCCCGATCGAGTGGGAAGAGCCCGATGATGATGTTGCCGTCAAATCAAAGGACGGTGAAGAATCGGAAATCGGCGGTGTGACGACTCATTAAGGTCCGTCACAACCGGCAGAAAACAAGGGGAGCGACCATGTCGCTCCCCTTTTTCTGTGGATAACTTTGCCCAAGAATCGGCGAAGGGCCATGTCGAGATTGGTGTAAAGCGCAAAAAAAGGAAAAAAACGTCAAAAACCGCAGAAAACTGCGTCTCTCGCATTGACGAGCTGTTTGCTACCTGCTTACACTGCCCATGCAACAGGTTTGGGGCAAACCAAATTTCCTCATAACTCCGAACGTCCAAACAAGGGGGCCAGGAAGTGAATAAAAACGATCTCGTTGGAAGTGTAGCTGCTAAAGCTGATCTGTCCAAAGCTGACGCTGCTAAAGCGGTTGACGCTGTTTTCGATTCCATCACCGATTCTCTGAAATCCGGCGACGAAGTTCGTCTGGTTGGTTTCGGTACCTTCGCTGTCGCTGCTCGCGCTGCTTCAAAAGGTCGCAACCCGCGCACCGGTGAAGAAATCGACATCCCGGCATCGAAACAGCCGAAGTTCAAGGCTGGCAAAGGCCTTAAGGATGCCGTCAACTAAGTTTGACGAAGTTCTTAGAAAAAATGCCGGTGACACACGTCACCGGCATTGCTTTTTGTAAAAACCGTGTTATGTTCCGCCCCGCTTCTGCAGGAAACAGCGCGGAAACAAATGGGTGATTAGCTCAGCTGGTTAGAGCATCTCGTTTACACCGAGAGGGTCGGGAGTTCGAATCTCTCATCACCCACCATGAAGAAGGCAGCCCTAAAGGCTGCCTTTTCTCGTATCTGGGCCGATTGCGAATCTGGTCGAATCATTTCCGAATCACTGCGAAATCTTGCACGGCATTGATTTGCCGAAATTATCGGGCGTTCAGGGATGTTTACGGGGAATTGTGGCGGGTTCAGGTTGACCAGTTGCCGTGGATAAATACCCTTGAAATAGAAGTTACATTTTTCTGCAATCAGGGCATTGCTTTTTGAAAAAACCATGGTAAGTTCCGCCCGCTTCCGCAGAAAACAGCGCGGATACGCAACGGGTGATTAGCTCAGCTGGTTAGAGCATCTCGTTTACACCGAGAGGGTCGGGAGTTCGAATCTCTCATCACCCACCATGAAAAAGGCAGCCCTAAAGGCTGCCTTTTTTCTTTGCCGGTTTTCCCTGATAGACATGAAATCAAGATCGTCATCTGCGCGTTTGGATGCGGGGTGATTTTGCGCTGCGTTACAGGGTGCGAAAAGGCCCTGTGTGGCGCATATGCTGTGTCATGACAAAGTGGATTGCTGCGTGTGCAACGGGACTCTGTTGCGGGTTTGTGCAGCTGTTGACGGCTGTTGTTTTCGGCATCCGGGTTTGTGGGTGGCTGACAGGTGTAATCCGTCCCATTGTGGTGGTGTGGTAAATATCTGTAAAAGTTGACGCTTGGGCATCTGCCGGGCAGTGTTAAGCGCAAGGCACCAGCCACTGGATAAAAGAATCGGAACCTGCACCATGAATGTTTCCCCGGCTGAACGCGTTTCAAACCTTGTCAGACGAATTCGCCGTTTGATGCTTGTGCTGTTTCTGCCGCTGGTTCTGGCAAGTTGCTATCTGCCGGACTCCTTTAATATCGACATTTCGATGGAACGTAATGGTGACTATCGCCTGAGCTATCGCGGGCTACTGGTGCAGCCAAACATTACCCAGGGGCTGTTGGACAACAGTCTTGATGAAGCCGGTGAAAAGGAAAAGGTCGCCAAGGTTCTTGCCGATCTGAAACGCGATTCGGGTGTGCGTCAGCTGACCTATAACGGTCGGGGCGTCTTCAACATGGTTTATGAGCGTCGCGGCAATATCATACGTGAAAAAAGCTTTGTGTTTGTGCGTCGGCAGTCCCGCATCCTTGAGATGTTCTTTCACAAGGATCGTAATACAGTCGAAATTCGCGGCGGCTTTGTGCCCGATCAGTATCAGGACCGTCTGAATGCGCTGGGTTATCAGATGACCGGCAAGATCGAGTTCCGGACCACAGCGGGCATCCGCAGCCATAACGCCGCCGAGTTCAAGGAAGTGGGCGGCCAGAACCGGCTACGCTGGGAAATCAGGTCAATCACCGATCCCGTCCCCAATGTGATTGTCGGTTAGGGCAGGGATCAAGACAGCATATGAAAAAAGGGACAGCTTTTGCTGTCCCTTTGAATTTGGATGGTCGTCATGCTGTGCTGGCGATTTAATAGACCATTTCGTCTTCGCCACTGCCTTCGGAAATGACGATCTGGCCCTGTGCGGCAAGTTCCTTGGCCAGCTGGACAATCATCATTTGCGATTCTTCGACATCGGACAGGCGGACCGGGCCAAGCGCATCCATGTCTTCTTTCATCATCTTGCCGGCACGTTCGGACATGTTCTTGAAGAACAGGTCGCGCATCTGATCGGTGGAGCCTTTAAGGGCCAGGGCAAGTTTGTCTTTTTCGACCTGACGCAGAAGGGTCTGAACGCCGTTATTGTCGAGACGGGCAAGATCCTCGAAGGTGAACATAAGAGCCTTGATCTTCTCGGCCGAGTCACGGTTACGTTCTTCCAGTGCGGTCAGGAAGCGATCCTGACTCTGACGGTCAAGACTGTTGAAGATATCTGCCATCAGTTCATGGTTGTCGCCGCGCGATCCGCGCGCAAGGTTCGACATGAACTCGGTACGCAGGGTTTTCTCAATATTATCAAGAACTTCTTTCTGGACAGCTTCCATGCGCAACATACGCATGATGACTTCCATCGAAAAGTTTTCCGGCAGCAACGACAACACGGAAGCCGAGTGACCCGGCTTGAGTTTTGACAGAACCACGCCGACGGTCTGCGGGTATTCGTTTTTCAGATAGTTGGCAAGGACCGCTTCGTTGACGTTGTTCAGCTTGTCCCACATGGTACGACCCGCCGGGCCGCGGATTTCTTCCATGATGCCGTTGACGCGGTCTTCGGGAAGAACTTTCGACAGCAGTCGTTCGGTCGTGTCAAACGAACCGACAAGAGAGCCGGTCGATGAAAGCTGGTCGGCAAACTCAACAAACAGACGTTCAACGATGTTGGCGCTGATGGTGCCAAGCCCGGACATGGTTTGGGAAATCTCTTTGATTTCCTCGTCATCCATCATGCTGAACATCTTGGTCGCGTGCTCTTCCCCAAGAGCAAGCATGAGAATCGCTGCCTTTTCCGGTCCGGCCAGTGATCTGTATTCTTCTTTAACGCGCCCCACGGGTGGTCTTCTCCGTCGTAATGACTCTGTCTTTCATTGAACCGACAATGCAAGAACGTGCCCCTATCGCACCGTAAGATAGGGGGAATTTGTCAACAATTCTATAAAAGCCGGCGCGTCTTTGCAAAGACCGACCGCACCTTGATGTGCAAAATGTACAGAATGGGTGAAATCGGTACAAATTCGGGCCGAAATTGCCTTTCAGCGGGTGATGTTGACTGGCGCAATTGTCGAAAGGGTTGAAAACACTGCTAGCTGCTTGACTTGGTTTGGGGGGTGGTCTAACAAAGGCCCGCCGATTGATGGTCATTTTGCGGGCGTAGCTCAGTTGGTTAGAGCGCCGGCCTGTCACGCCGGAGGCCGCGGGTTCAAGTCCCGTCGCTCGCGCCATGACCCATCATCTGTTGTCTTTTGTCGGGCGTTTCGTCTTTTCCGCGATCGCCTTTTCATGTGTTGCTTACACTGCATCGCAGGGCAGGGTCTTGATCATCTCGACATGCGCCCCGATATCGGACGGTAGTAAACGGTAAAAAGATTAGAAAGTTTCCGGTCTTAGAG
Source organism: Thalassospira sp. CH_XMU1420-2 (assembly GCF_037029325.1). NCBI lineage: Bacteria > Pseudomonadati > Pseudomonadota > Alphaproteobacteria > Rhodospirillales > Thalassospiraceae > Thalassospira > Thalassospira sp. CH_XMU1420-2. The sequence continues at coordinate 790,383 of NZ_JAYMEG010000003.1, read as the reverse complement.
CAGCTTAATCCTGCTTGAGGACTGGAACTTGTGCGGTGCATACGTTATGGTGCGCCGTAATGGGCCAGGTGGGGACCTGGTCGGGTCACAAGGCCTGTTCTTGAGAGGTCAGAGAGATGCAAGAGCTTCTTTCGGAATATCTTCCGATCCTGGTATTCATCGGGATCGCCGTCGGTCTTTCGGCGGTAATCGTCATCGCGTCGCTGGTTCTTGCCAAGCAGGCACCGGATGTTGAAAAACTGTCCGCATACGAGTGCGGGTTCGCGCCGTTTGAAGATGCGCGTATCAAGTTCGACGTCCGGTTCTATCTGGTCGCAATCTTGTTCATTATTTTCGACCTCGAAGTCGCCTTCCTGTTCCCGTGGGCTGTTACCCTCGGTGATATCGGGACTTTCGGCTTTGTATCGATGGTGATCTTCCTGGCTGTTCTGACGGTCGGATTTATCTATGAATGGAAGAAGGGAGCTTTGGAATGGGAGTGAGCACCAATACAGGCGCACCCCTGGCACCCGGTACGGATCAGGATGCACTGCTTAAGGGCGTGTTTGACGAGATGAATGACAAGGGCTTTGTCCTTGCCAATCTCGACAAGCTGGCAAGCTGGGCAAGCACCGGTTCCCTTTGGCCGATGACGTTCGGTCTTGCCTGCTGTGCTGTTGAAATGATGCATTCGGCTGCGTCGCGTTACGACCTTGACCGTTACGGTCTGGTGTTCCGCCCAAGCCCGCGTCAGTCAGACGTGATGATCGTTGCTGGTACGCTTACCAACAAGATGGCCCCGGCACTGCGTAAGGTCTATGACCAGATGGCAGAACCGCGCTGGGTTATTTCGATGGGTTCGTGCGCCAATGGCGGCGGTTACTATCACTATTCCTATTCGGTGGTGCGCGGTTGTGATCGCGTTGTCCCGGTTGACGTATACGTACCGGGTTGCCCGCCGACAGCCGAAGCGCTGATCTACGGCATATTGCAGTTGCAAAAGAAAATCCGCCGTACTGGTGTCCTGACACGCTGATCCGTAATAGGGGGCTTGCATGAGCGAACTGCTCAGCGATAACAGCGCCGCATTGAATGATCTTAAAGATCTTGTGGTGTCCCAGCTGGCCAACGAAATCCTCGAAAGCGAGATTCGTTACGGCGAGCTGACCATCGTCGCAAAGCGCGATGATATTCTTAAAGTTCTGACCTTCCTTCGGGATGATACCGGCTGCTTGTTCAAGCAGCTTATCGACGTTTGTGGTGCAGATTACCCGGAACGCCCGGAGCGTTTTGATGTTGTGTATCACCTGCTGTCGCTCAAACATAACCTGCGTATCCGCGTAAAGGTCCGCACCGACGAAGAAACCCCGGTACCAAGCTGTGTACCTGTTTTCAGCGCCGCCGACTGGTTCGAGCGCGAAGCATGGGACATGTACGGTATCTTCTTTGCCGACCATCCGGATCCCCGCCGTATTCTGACCGATTACGGTTTTGAAGGTCATCCGCTGCGCAAGGATTTCCCGCTGACCGGTTATGTTGAAGTTCGTTACGATGATGAGCAGAAGCGCGTTGTCTACGAGCCGGTAAAACTGGTTCAGGATTTCCGTAATTTCGATTTCGAAAGCCCGTGGGAAGGCATCCAGCATGTTCTTCCGGGTGATGAAAAGGCGGAGGGCAACGCCTGATGTCCGAACAAAAAATCAAAAATATGACCATGAACTTCGGCCCGCAGCACCCTGCGGCGCACGGCGTTCTGCGTTTGGTTCTGGAAATGGACGGCGAAGTCGTCGAACGTTCGGACCCGCATATTGGTCTTCTGCATCGTGGTACGGAAAAGTTGATCGAATATAAGAGCTATATTCAGGCGACCCCGTATTTCGACCGTCTCGACTATGTCGCGCCGATGAACCAGGAACATGCATATTGCCTGGCCATCGAGAAGCTTATGGGGATTGAGGTTCCCAAACGTGGTCAGTATATCCGTGTTCTCTATGCGGAAATCGGTCGTATTCTGAACCACATTCTGAACCTGACCGCGTTCGCGCTGGACGTTGGTGCGATGACCCCGCTTCTGTGGGGCTTTGAAGAACGTGAAAAGCTCATGGAATTCTATGAGCGCGCCTGTGGCGCCCGTCTTCACGCCAACTATTTCCGTCCGGGCGGTGTTGCGGCCGATCTTCCAGCTGGTCTTCTTGAAGACATTGATGCCTGGGCTGATCAGTATGACGTGTTCCTCAAGGACTTTGACCGCGTTCTGACCGGCAACCGTATCTTCAAACAGCGTACGGTTGATATCGGTACCGTCAGCGCGGAAGAGGCGCTTGACTGGGGCTTTACCGGCCCGAACATCCGTGCATCGGGTCTGGCATGGGATCTGCGTAAATCGCAGCCCTATGATTCTTACGAAGATTTCGACTTCGACATTCCGGTAGGCAAGAACGGCGATTGCTATGACCGCTTCCTTGTCCGCTTTGAAGAAATGTGGCAGTCGCTGAAAATCATCAAGCAGGCCATCAAGAATATGCCAGATGGTCCTGTTATTGTTGAAAATAACAAAGTGGCACCGCCGTCGCGCGCCGAAATGAAGCGTTCGATGGAAGCCCTGATCCATCACTTCAAACTCTTTACCGAAGGTTTCCACGTTCCGGCTGGCGAATGCTATGCCGCGGTCGAGGCACCGAAGGGCGAGTTTGGTGTGTATCTTGTTTCGGATGGCTCGAACCGTCCGTATCGCTGCAAAATTCGTGCACCCGGGTTCCCGCACCTTCAGGGTATCGACTTCATGTCCAAAGGTCACATGCTGGCCGACGTCGTTGCCAATATCGGGTCGCTAGATATCGTGTTCGGTGAGATTGACCGATGAGCCATTTGAGAAGACCAGCTCCGAAAGAGCTTCAACCTGTCAGCTTTGCTTTCACTCCGGAAAACCTGGAAAAGGCAAAGAAGATCATCGCCAAGTACCCGGAAGGCCGCCAGCAGAGCGCGGTCATGCCGCTGCTTGATCTGGCACAGCGTCAGACCGAAGGTAACTGGGTTCCGACCGTCGCAATGGATTACATTGCCGACATGCTCGAAATGCCGGCCATTCGCGTCTACGAGGTCGCAACCTTCTATACGATGTATAACCTTGCCCCGGTGGGCAAGAACTTCATCCAGGTTTGCACCACGACGCCGTGCTGGCTTCGCGGTTCTGCCGACGTTGTCGATACCTGCAAAAAGGAACTTGGCATCGGTGTTGGTGAAACGACCGAAGACGGTCAGTTCACCATGATCGAAGTCGAATGCCTTGGCGCATGTGTCAATGCACCGATGATGCAGATCAACGACGATTACTACGAAGACCTGACCCCGGAAACGACCAAGGCGATCCTTGATGCCCTTAAAAAGGGCGAGAAGCCGAAAGCCGGTCCGCAGAGCGGCCGTAAAGGTTGCGAACCGATGGGCGGTCCGAAGGTTCTGAAGGCATTCTGTGGCTGCGGCGCAGCTCCGCAGGACGCTGATGCAAGCGAAGGGGACGCCTGATATGCTGCAGGATAAGGATCGTATCTTTACCAACCTGTACGGTTTCCAGGATTTCGGCCTTAAGGGCGCGCAATCCCGTGGTAACTGGGATGGTACCAAGGCGTTGATCGAAAAAGGCCGCGACTGGATCATCGACGAGATGAAAGCATCCGGTATGCGTGGTCGCGGGGGCGCAGGCTTCCCGACCGGCCTGAAATGGTCGTTCATGCCCAAGGAATCCGATGGTCGCCCGAGCTACCTCGTCGTCAATGCCGACGAAGGCGAACCGGGTACCTGTAAAGACCGCGAAATCATGCGCAATGATCCGCATACCCTGGTCGAAGGTTGCCTTCTTGCCAGCTTTGCGATGAATGCGCATGCGGCTTACATCTATATTCGTGGTGAGTTCTATCACGAGGCCTCCAACCTTCAGCGTGCGATTGACGAGGCATATGATGCCGGTCTGATCGGTAAAAACGCGTGTGGTTCGGGTTGGGACTTTGACCTTTACCTGCACCTTGGTGCCGGTGCCTACATCTGTGGCGAAGAAACCGCCCTGATCGAAAGTATCGAAGGTAAAAAAGGTCAGCCGCGTCTCAAGCCGCCATTCCCGGCAAATGCCGGTCTTTATGGCTGCCCGACCACGGTCAACAACGTTGAAAGTATCGCAGCGGTTCCGACCATTCTGCGTCGTGGCGGTTCGTGGTTCTCAAGTTTTGGCCGTGAAAACAACCACGGTACCAAGCTGTTCGCCATTTCCGGTCACGTCGAAAAGCCGTGCACGGTCGAAGAAGCGATGAGCATTCCGCTGCGTGAACTGATCGAAAAGCATTGCGGCGGTGTCCGTGGTGGCTGGGACAACCTTCTGGCGGTTATTCCGGGTGGTTCGTCGGTTCCGTTGATGCCCAAAGACATTTGCGATGACGTCCTGATGGATTTCGACGGCCTGCGTGAAGTGGGCTCGGGTCTTGGGACGGCTGCTGTGATCGTCATGGACAAGTCGACCGACATTGTCTATGCGATCGCGCGTCTTTCGGAATTCTACAAGCATGAAAGCTGTGGCCAGTGCACGCCGTGCCGTGAAGGTACCGGCTGGATGATGCGTATGATGGCACGCATGGTCCGCGGCGAAGCCACGCTTGATGAAATTGATCTGTTGTGGGATGTGACGAAACAGGTCGAGGGCCACACCATTTGTGCGCTTGGCGATGCTGCTGCATGGCCGATTCAGGGCCTTATCCGTCATTTCCGTCCCGAAATGGAACGTCGGATCAAGGAATATCGCGCACGGATCGCGGCCTGAGAGGGGCCTGTTGAGAGGGATTGAGACATGCCGAAACTAACAGTTGACGGTATTGAAGTTGAAGTAGAAGCCGGGGCGACAGTCCTTCAGGCCTGTGAAGAGGCCGGTAAGGAAATCCCGCGTTTCTGCTATCACGAACGCCTGTCAATCGCCGGCAACTGCCGTATGTGCCTGGTTGAAATGGAACGCGCGCCCAAGCCGGTCGCGTCCTGTGCCATGCCTGCGGCAGACGGAATGGTGATCAAAACCGATTCCGACCTGGTCAAAAAAGCACGCAATGGCGTGATGGAATTCCTGCTGATCAACCATCCGCTGGATTGCCCGATTTGTGACCAGGGTGGTGAATGTGACCTTCAGGACCAGGCCATGGCCTATGGTTTTGATGCATCGCGTTACGCCGAGAAAAAACGCGCAGTGAAAGACAAGGAACTGGGCCCGATCGTCAAGACGATCATGACCCGTTGCATTCACTGCACCCGTTGCGTTCGTTTCTCCGAGGAAGTCGCCGGTGTCGGCACCATGGGTGCTGTCTATCGTGGCGAGGACACCGAGGTCGGACCGTATATCGAAGCTTCGATCAACTCCGAACTTTCGGGCAACCTGATCGATCTTTGCCCAGTTGGTGCCCTGACGTCCAAGCCGTACGCGTTCACCGCGCGTCCGTGGGAGCTGAAGAAAACCGACAGCATCGATGTGATGGATGCGGTTGGTTCGAACATTCGTATTGATGCCCGTACTGCCGAAGTTCTTCGTGTTCTTCCGCGTACGAACGAAGACATCAACGAAGAATGGATTTCGGACAAAACCCGTTACGCCATTGATGGTCTGAAGCGTCAGCGTCTGGATCGTCCGTATGTTCGCGTGAATGGCAAACTGACCCCGGCAAGCTGGGACGAAGCGTTTGCTGCGATCAAGGCGAAGGTTTCAGGCCTCGATGGCAAGAAGATTGCCGCTCTTGCCGGTGACACGGTCGATTGTGAATCCATGACCGCGCTCAAGGATCTGATGGGCAAGCTTGGCTCACCGAACCTTGATTGCCGTCAGGACGGTTCGAAGATTGGCGGCCCGCGTGCTTCCTATATCTTCAACAGCACGATTGCCGGTATCGACGAGGCAGATGCCTGCCTGATCGTTGGTGCCAATGTTCGTGCCGAAGCGCCGATCATCAATGCCCGTCTTCGCAAACGCTGGCGTTCGACCGCCGGTGATTTCAAAGTCGGTATCATTGGCGAAAAATGGGATCCGACCTACAAGAACGAGTATCTTGGCGCAGGCCCGGACACCCTTTCGGAAATTCTCGAAGGCAAGAACGAGTTCGCCAAAATTCTCGAAGCCGCTGAAAAGCCGATGATCATCGTCGGTATGGGCGCGCTGAACCGTGAAGATGGCGACGCCGTTCTGGCAACCACCCGCGCAATTGCCGAGAAGTTCGGCATGGTTGCCGGTGAATGGAACGGTTTCAACGTTCTGCACACCGCAGCATCGCGCGTCGGCGGCCTTGATCTGGGCTTTGTCCCGGGTGAGGGCGGTCTTGCAACCAATGACATTCTTGATGCCGCTGCCAAAGGCGACGTCGAGGTTGTCTACCTTCTTGGTGCAGACGAAGTCGACATGAGCAAACTGGAAAAGGCATTTGTCATTTACCAGGGTGCCATGGGGGATGCCGGTGCACAGGCAGCAGATGTTATTCTGCCCGGTGCGGCCTATACCGAAAAGAACGGCACGTATGTCAATACCGAAGGCCGCGCCCAGCAGGGCTGGCGTGCGATCTTCCCGGTTGGTGACGCGCGTGAGGACTGGGCGATTGTTCGTGCTCTTTCGGGTGCGCTTGACCAGACCCTGCCGTACAACAACATCGATGCCGTTCGCTCGCGGATGGTCGAACTCAGCCCGACCTTCGCGTCGCTGAACGTTCCGACCAAGGCGGAATGGACCGATTTCGGTAAAGCGGGTGACATGAAACCGGAAGGTTTCGCATCACCGGTTCGCAATTTCTATATGACCGACCCGATCAGCCGTGCATCGGTGACGATGGCCAAATGTACCGAGGCCTTCGTCAAGGATGCGGCTGCCGAGAAGGTTGCCTGAGTAAGATAGGCGGCGCACCGTCGTCGCCTATCCCACAAGGGGGTGTCCCAATTCTGGGACGAAACGCAAAAGATACGGTTTGACCGATGGAACTTCTTTGGGACGGATATATTGAACCGCTGGTCTGGATCGTCGCCAAGATTTTGGCGATTGTCCTCCCGCTGTTGGGTGCTGTCGCCTATCTGACCTACGCCGAGCGTAAGGTTATTGGTGCGATCCAGCTCCGCAAGGGCCCGAACGTTGTGGGGCCGTTTGGCCTTTTGCAACCGCTTGCTGATGGTTTGAAACTGTTTCTGAAAGAAACAATCATTCCAAGCAGCGCGAACAAGGGCGTGTTTATCATTGCCCCGATGCTGACTTTCATTCTCGCGATCATTGCCTGGGCGGTTATTCCGTTCGACGAAGGCATGGTTCTGGCGGATCTGAATGTCGGTATTCTTTATATTTTCGCGATTTCTTCGCTGGGTGTTTACGGCATCGTGATGGCCGGTTGGGCATCGAACTCCAAATACGCATTCCTTGGTGCGCTGCGTTCCGGCGCGCAGATGGTTTCGTACGAGATTTCGATCGGCCTGATCATCATTTCGGTCCTGTTGACCACCGGCTCCTTGAACCTGAGCGACATCGTCCGCGGTCAGACCGGCGGTATCTGGGAGTGGAACTTCGTTTATCACTTCCCGATGTTCATCATCTTCATCGTGTCCATTCTGGCAGAAACCAACCGCGCACCGTTTGACCTTCCCGAAGCGGAAGCAGAACTGGTTTCGGGTTACAACGTCGATTATTCGGCCATGACCTTTGCGCTGTTCTTCCTGGGTGAATACGCCAACATGATCCTGATGAGTGGCCTGTGTGCCATTCTGTTCCTGGGTGGCTGGAGCGCGCCGTTGCCGTTCCTCGAATTCATCCCGGGCGCGATCTGGTTCATTCTGAAGATCTGCTTCGTTCTGTTCATCTTCCTGTGGGTCCGTGCAACCTTCCCGCGTTACCGTTATGACCAACTGATGCGTCTGGGCTGGAAAATCTTCCTGCCGCTGTCCTTCGCATGGGTCATGCTGGTTGCCACGTTCCTCGTTGTTTTTGACAAGGTCCCGGCCTGATCGCCGCGCATCGGAAAGAGAGAGGTAAACGATGTCATTTATTGATCGGACGGCCCGGAGCTTCCTGCTCGCGGAACTCGTATCGGGTATGGCGCTCACCTTGAAATATATGTTCAAGCCGAAAGTGACGCTGAACTACCCGTATGAAAAAGGCCCGCTGAGCCCGCGTTTCCGTGGCGAACATGCGCTGCGTCGCTACCCGAACGGGGAAGAGCGCTGCATTGCGTGTAAGCTGTGCGAAGCAATCTGCCCGGCACAGGCCATTACCATCGAGGTAGAGCCGCGTGACGACGGTTCGCGTCGTACAACCCGCTACGACATTGATATGACGAAATGCATCTATTGTGGTTTCTGCGAAGAAGCCTGCCCGGTAGATGCGATCGTCGAAGGTCCGAACTTCGAGTTCGCAACCGAAAACCGCGAGGAGCTGTTCTATGACAAGGACAAGCTGCTGGCAAACGGCGAGCGTTGGGAAGCCGAGCTTGCTGCACGATTGGAGGCAGACGCACCTTACCGGTAAGTGTCGCGTCTGATCGTTAGAAAGAGAGTTCATGGGCCGTTGTCAGCCAGAAGGGCGGCAACGGTTCGCCAAGGGGGTACCTTATGGTCGTACAGGCTTTGGCTTTTTACCTGTTTGCTACCGTCGCGGTCCTGTCCGCGACTGCGGTTGTGACCGTTCGCAACCCGGTGCATTCGGTACTGTTGCTGATCTTGACATTCTTTAACGCAGCCGGACTTTTCGTCCTGCTGGGTGCCGAGTTTCTCGCCATGCTGTTGGTCGTCGTCTATGTCGGCGCGGTTGCAGTCCTGTTCCTGTTCGTCGTGATGATGCTGGACATCAACTTTGTTGAAATGCGCCAGGGTTTCCTGAACTACCTGCCGATCGGGGTTCTGATCGCTGTGGTTCTGTTCGTCGAACTGGCACTGGTTGGCGCTGGTTGGACCCTTACCGACGGGGCGGTTGCGGTTCTCGCACAGCCAACACCGGAAGGGGTGACCAATGTCGAAGCACTCGGTCATCTGATCTATACCGATTACGCATACATCTTCCAGGCGGCTGGTCTGGTTCTGCTTGTTGCGATGATTGGCGCAATTGTCCTGACGCTGCGTCACCGTGAAGGTGTCCGCCGTCAGAAAATCTCCGAGCAGGTCAAGCGTTCCCGCGCTGATACGCTTGAAATCAAAAAAGTTCCGGTCGGAAGGGGGATCTGATGGAAATCGGTCTTGCACATTATCTGACCGTCGCGGCGATCCTTTTCACACTCGGGATCTTCGGCATCTTCATGAACCGCAAGAACGTCATCATCATCATGATGTCGATCGAGCTGATGCTGCTGGCGGTCAATATCAACCTGGTCGCGTTCTCGTCGTTCCTTGGCGACCTCGTTGGACAGGTCTTTACCATCTTCGTTCTGACGGTTGCTGCGGCTGAAGCGGCAATTGGTCTGGCGATCCTGGTCGTCTATTTCCGTAACCGCGGCACCATCGCGGTTGAAGATATCAACATGATGAAGGGGTAAGGCAGATATGTATCCGTTGATTGTATTCCTGCCCCTGATCGCGGCTGCCATTGCCGGGACCATCACGCTGGTTGGCGCCATGTCGACCGCCAAAGATGCCCCGCATGACGCGCATGGTCATCACCATCATGGTGTTTCTTCGGCTGATCGTGTGGCACAGCTTGTCACCGTTTGCGGTGTTGTTATCGCCTTTATCATTTCGATCTTTGCCTTTGTGGACGTCGCGCTTGGCGGCAACCCGCAGACGATCGAACTGTTCACCTGGATTTCTTCGGGCAGCTTTGATGCATCCTGGGCCCTGCGTATTGATACGCTGACCTGTGTGATGCTGATCGTTGTGACCGGGGTTTCCTCGATGGTGCACATCTATTCGATCGGCTATATGTCGCATGACCCGGACAAGCCGCGCTTCATGGCGTATCTCAGCCTGTTCACCTTTGCGATGTTGATGCTGATTACCGCCGACAACCTGATCCAGCTGTTCTTCGGCTGGGAGGGTGTTGGTCTTGCATCCTATCTTCTGATCGGTTTCTGGTATTCCAAGCCGTCGGCATCTGCTGCTGCGATGAAGGCCTTTATCGTTAACCGTGTTGGTGACTTTGGCTTTGCCCTTGGTATCTTTGCCGTCTATGTGCTGTTTGACAGCGTTCAGTTCGACGTCATCTTTGGCAATGCCGAGGAAGTCGCTGGTGCGACGCTGATGTTCCTGGGCCATGAATTTTCGGCACTGGAAATTACCTGCTTCCTGCTGTTTATCGGCGCGATGGGTAAATCGGCACAGCTTGGTCTGCACACCTGGCTTCCGGACGCAATGGAAGGCCCGACCCCGGTTTCCGCACTTATTCACGCGGCAACCATGGTGACGGCCGGCGTATTCATGGTGGCACGTCTGTCGCCGATCTTTGAATATGCTGAAACCACCCTGATGATCGTAACCATTGTTGGTGCGACCACGGCTTTCTTTGCCGCAACGGTTGGCTGTGTTCAGAACGATATCAAACGCGTGATCGCATATTCGACCTGTTCGCAGCTCGGCTATATGTTCTTTGCGTGCGGCGTGTCGGCATATTCGGCTGGTGTCTTCCATCTGATGACGCACGGTTTCTTCAAGGCGCTTCTGTTCCTTGGTGCCGGTTCTGTCATCCACGCGATGTCTGATGAACAGGACATGCGCAAGATGGGCGGTATCTGGAAAATGGTTCCGCTGACCTTTGCTGTGATGATGGTTGGTACGCTTGCCATTACCGGCTTCCCGGGTCTTGCAGGTTTCTATTCCAAGGACCTTGTCATCGAAAGTGCCTATGCGGCGCATACCGGTGTTGGTCTCTATGCCTTCTGGGCCGGCATTCTTGCTGCTCTGATGACCTCGTTCTATAGCTGGCGTCTGGTGTTCATGACCTTCTTTGGTGCGCCGCGCGCCGACGAACGGACCATGGCACATGTTCATGAAAGCCCGGCTGTCATGACTGGTCCGCTGCTGTTCCTGACCATTGGTGCGGTCTTTGCCGGCTGGTTCGCCAAGGACTGGTTCGGTGGTGGCGACTATGAAGAAATGCTGTCCTTCTGGAATGGCGCCATCTTCATGGCCGAAGGTCACCAGGCGCTTGAACATGCACACCATGTTCCGGGTTGGGTCAAACTGGCACCGTTTGTTGCCATGGTTACCGGCTTTGTCATTGCGCTTGTGATGTACAAACTGGTGCCGTCGCTTCCGCGCACCCTGGCGAACACCTTCAACGGTCTGTATCGCTTCGCGCTGAACAAATGGTACTTCGACGAACTCTATGACAAGATTTTCGTCAAGCCGGCCTTTGCACTTGGCTATGGCTTCTGGAAATCGGGTGATGGTGCCATCATTGATGGTTGCGGTCCGGATGGTGTTGCTGCTGCTTGCCGTAACATCGCACGTCGCGTCAGCGCCATTCAGAGTGGTTTCGTCTATCACTATGCATTTGCAATGCTGATCGGTATTGCAGCGCTGGTCTCCTACACAATTTGGAAGATGGGTTAACGGGCGATGAGTGATTGGCCAATTCTTTCGATCGTCACCTTCTTGCCGCTGGTCGGTGCAGCTCTGCTGCTGCTGATCAATGGTGAAGAGGCGACTGTTGCCCGCAATTCCCGTTGGGTTGCGCTTTGGACCTCGGGGTTCACCTTCCTCGTCTCCTTGATGCTGTGGGTGAACTTCGATGCAACGACCGCAGATTTCCAGTTCGTCGAGCAGGCGGACTGGATGCCGGGTCTGAACATTTCCTATCACATGGGCGTTGACGGAATTTCGGTTCTGTTTGTGCTGCTTGCGACCTTCCTGACGCCGATCTGTATTCTTTCGGCATGGGAAGCAATCCAGAAGCGCGTGAAGGAATACATGATCGCCTTCCTCGTTCTTGAAACGATGATGGTCGGTATGTTCAGCGCCCTTGACGGTCTGCTGTTCTATCTCTTCTTCGAAGGCGTCCTGATCCCGATGTTCATCATCATCGGTGTCTGGGGCGGTCAGCGTCGCGTCTATGCGGCATTCAAGCTGTTCCTTTATACGCTTCTTGGCTCGGTCCTGATGCTGGTTGCGCTGCTTGCGATGTATTTCGAAGCTGGCACCACCGACATCCCGACCCTGATGGAGCACGGGTTCAGCTATAATATGCAGCTGTGGCTGTGGCTGGCATTCTTTGCATCCTTCGCGGTCAAGGTTCCGATGTGGCCGGTTCATACCTGGCTTCCCGATGCCCACGTTGAAGCACCGACTGCCGGTTCGGTTATTCTGGCTGGCGTGTTGCTGAAAATGGGTGGTTACGGTTTCCTGCGTTTCTCGCTGCCGATGATGCCGCTGGCATCTGAAACCTTCGCGCCGCTTGTTTTCACGCTGTCGATTGTTGCAATCATCTATACGTCTCTGGTCGCATTGGCCCAGCAGGACATGAAAAAGCTGATTGCGTATTCTTCGGTCGCCCACATGGGTATCGTGACCATCGGTGCATTCACCTTTAACCAGCATGGTATCGAAGGTTCGATCTTCCAGATGCTGAGCCACGGTGTGGTTTCGGGTGCGCTCTTCCTTTGCGTTGGTGTTGTCTATGACCGCATCCATACCCGTGAAATTGACGCCTATGGCGGTCTTGTTCACCGTATGCCGAGCTACGCACTGATCTTCATGTTCTTCACCATGGCGTCTGTCGGTCTGCCGGGGACGGGCGGGTTCGTTGGCGAAATCCTTGCACTGCTTGGTGCATTCGAAGCCAACACCTGGGTTGCGTTCTTTGCTGCAACCGGTCTGATCCTTGGTGCGGCTTATGCGCTGTATCTCTATCGCCGGATTATTTTCGGGGCACTCACCAAAGAGAACCTGAAAACCATCCTCGATCTGAGCCCGCGTGAATGGCTGATCTTTGCGCCGCTGGTGGTCATCGTTCTGTGGATGGGGGTCTATCCGGTCTCCTTCCTCGACATCATGCATGTTTCGGTTGAAAACCTCGTCAACCAGGTCGAAACGGCACAGGCTGCAGCGGCACATGCCGCCCAGCTGGCCGCGAATTGAGGGGAATGAACATGGGAGTTTCTATGCTCAACCTCGGGGCCGCACTGCCCGAAATGTTTATGGCAGTTTCTGCCTTGGCGCTGTTGATGCTTGGGGTTTTCGCCGGCAAGGACAAAGCGTTCCGTACTGTTTCCTGGCTGGCGGTTGCCGTTCAGGTCGTTGCCGTCATCCTTGTGATGACGGGCGAGGGCGGTACCGCGTTCTTTGGACAGTTCAGTGCTGATGCATTTGCCAAATTCTGCAAAGTCATGATCCTGATCGGTTCTGCAACCGGCATCATCATGGCGATGAACTTTGCCGAACGTGAAAATATGGCACGTTTCGAGTTCCCGATTCTGATCACCCTTGCCACCCTTGGCATGATGGCGATGGTATCGGCAACCGACATGCTGTCGCTGTATCTTGGTCTCGAACTTCAGTCGCTTGCACTTTATGTCGTTGCTGCAATTCGCCGTGACACCGTGCGTTCGACGGAATCGGGCCTGAAATACTTCATCCTTGGGTCGATCGCATCGGGCATTCTGCTGTATGGCATGTCGATGGTGTACGGTTTCACCGGTTCCACCAATTTCAGCGTCCTTGCAGAAATCCTGACGGCTGGCAACCTGCCGGTTGGTGCGATGGTCGGCATGGCCTTTATCTTTGCCGGTCTGTGCTTCAAGGTTTCCGCTGTTCCGTTCCACATGTGGACCCCGGACGTTTATGAAGGTGCGCCGACCCCGGTGACGTCCTTCTTTGCGGTTGCGCCGAAGATCGCCGGTCTTGCACTGTTCATCCGTGTCGCAATCGGCCCGTTTGGCGGTGTTGTCGAAGACTGGCAGCAGATCATCGTTCTGATTTCGATCCTGTCGATGGCTGTTGGTTCGTTCGCGGCCCTGCGTCAGGAAAACATCAAACGTCTGATGGCCTATTCGTCGATCGGTCACGTTGGTTTCGCGCTTGTCGGTCTGGCAGCAGGCACCAAGGATGGTGTTACCGGTATTCTGGTTTATCTTGGCATTTACCTTGTCATGAACCTGGGCACCTTTGCCGTTATCCTGTGCATGCGTCGTAACGACCGTATGGCCGAAGAGATTACCGATCTTGCCGGTCTTGCCAAAACCAAGCCGCTGATGGCGGCGATCACCGCGATCCTGATGTTCTCGATGGCGGGTATTCCGCCGCTGGCTGGCTTCTTTGGCAAGTTCTATGTCTTCAAGGCGGCTGTCGATGCCGGTCTTGTGACGCTTGCTGTTATCGGTCTCGTGACCTCGGTTGTCAGTGCGTATTACTATCTGCGCATCATCAAGGTCATGTATTTCGACGAGCCGGTTGAAGGGTTCGATCGCAATGGCACCGAGATGAATGTGATCATGGCTGTTGCCACGATCGTCATCCTGGCCTTTGTCTTCTTCCCGAACCTTCTGATGGACAGCGCAGCGGCTGCTGCGGCATCCCTGTTCGGAATGTAAGAATGACAGCGCGAACGATCCGTCTTCCCGAAGGGTTCCATCTTCATGAACTGGAAGCGATCGACAGCACAAATGATGAGGCCAAGCGCCTCGCAGACAAGGGCGCCCAGAGTGGCGCCCTTGTTATAGCAAGAACACAAACGTCCGGTCGCGGCCGCCGCGGTCGTGCATGGTCATCGCCGGTTGGCAATCTGTATTCATCCCTGTTGTTGCGCCCGACCTGTTCGCTGGCCGAAGCCGCACGGCTGACCTTCCTGATTGCGGTCTCGATGGCCGAGGCGGTCGAAATGGTGACCGGAAATCAGGTGCGCCCCGATTGCAAATGGCCAAACGATCTGATGGTCAATGGACGCAAGATTTGCGGTATTCTTCTGGAAAGTGCATCCAATCAGGGATCGGCGACCGACTATCTGGTGATTGGGACAGGGGTGAATGTTGCCTTTGCGCCCGATGATGCCGAACGGCCTGCCACGTCGCTTTCGGCGCTTGGCGCACCGGTTTCGGTAGACGAGCTTGTATCGACCTATCTGGCGCGGATCGCCCATTGGCTTCCAATCTGGGAAGACAAGGGATTTGGCCCGGTTCGGGAAGCCTGGCTGTCGCGTGGGTACGGGATTGGCCAGCCGGTCGTGGCACGATTGACCGAACGCGAACTTTCAGGAACGTTTGTCGGACTTGATGATGATGGTTCACTTGTCCTAAGAGAAGACAACGGAACCGAACACCGTATCGGGGCGGGCGAAGTTTTCTTTGCCACCGGATCTGAATGATTACCTTGCGATTTAGCGGAGGCCTGTAAGCATCATGTTGCTTGCGATTGACGCCGGGAACACCAACATCGTCTTTGCTGTTTTTGATGGCGATACCATCAAGGGACAGTGGCGCTGTTCAACCACCACCGAACGTACGGCAGATGAATTGGGGGTTTGGCTCCATCATCTGTTTGCACTGGCAAATGTGCCGGTTGATGCGATTACAGGTGCCATCATCGCAACTGTGGTTCCGGCTGCGGAATTCAGCCTCAAGACCCTGTGTCGCCGTTATTTCAGTGTCGAACCGATGGTGGTCGGCGATCCTGCGGTTGATCTTGATATGAAGATCATCATGGATCGCCCCAGCGAAGTCGGTGCCGACCGTCTTGTCAACGCGGTTGCCGCCCATCAATTGTTTGGTGGGCCGCTGGTCGTGCTTGATTTCGGGACGGCCACGACCTTTGACGTTGTTGATGGCAATGGTGATTATCTGGGCGGGGTGATTGCCCCGGGTGTTAACCTGTCGATCAAGGCATTGCATATGGCAGCCGCCCAGTTGCCGATGGTTGCCATCGAAGCCCCGCGCAATGTGGTCGGGAAAAATACCGTCGAAGCCATGCAGTCAGGTGTCTATTGGGGCTATGTCTCGATGATTGAAGGCCTGTTGGCAAGGATCCGGAAACAGCAAAATCTTGATTATATCAAAGTCGTGGCAACCGGCGGACTTGCGCCGCTATTTGCAAAGGCTGTAGACGAAATTGAACATTTGCACGGCGATCTGACCATGTTGGGTCTTTTGATGATTTATCGTCGCAACAGCGACAAGATTGCCAAACAGGCCTGATCAGACCCGATCAGGTTTGCGCCGGGGGCGGGCACGTTTTGCGCCCCTGATCTGAGCGTCGAAAATAAAGGATTACGGTCAGTGGATTTGTATTTGCCAAAAGACGAAGTGTTGTTCGTGCCGCTTGGCGGTTCGGGCGAAATTGGCATGAACCTGAACCTTTATGGCTACGATGACCAGTGGCTGATGGTTGACATGGGGGTTTCCTTTGGCGAGGAAGGGCTTCCGGGTGTTGATGTTGTCATGCCCGACCCGTCCTTTATCGAGGACCGCAAGGACAAGCTGCTTGGTCTTGTTCTGACCCATGCCCACGAAGATCACCTTGGGGCGGTGCCATATCTTTGGCCGCGGCTGAAATGCCCGATCTATGCAACGCCGTTTGCCGCCGAATTCCTTAAGGCCAAGCTTGCCGAAACCGATTTCGCCGATCAGGTGCCGATCCATGTGATCGAGCTTGGCGGCCGGTTCAAGCTGGGTTGCTTTGACATCGAATTTGTCACCATGACCCATTCGATCCTTGAACCCAATGCGCTTGCCATCCGCACGCCCAAGGGATTGATCGTTCATACTGGTGATTGGAAATTTGATCCCGATCCCCAGATCGGCGAAGCATCCGACGTCAAGAAGCTTGAAGCACTGGGCGACGAAGGCGTCATGGCGCTGGTGTGCGATTCAACCAATGTCTTTTCCGAGGGCAAAACCGGTTCGGAAGGTGAAGTCGCCAAAAATCTCTCGACCCTGTTTAAGGAACATCCACAGGGTCGTATTGCGGTTGCCTGCTTTGCGACCAACGTTGCCCGTGTTCAGTCGGTGATAGAAGCCGCGCATGAAAATGGCCGTTGCGTCGGACTTGCCGGGCGGTCGCTTAATCGCGTGACAGAAGCAGCCCGCGAAGTCGGTTACCTTACCGGCTATCCGAATCTGTTGTCCGACGAAGAGGCAATGGAAGTCCCCAAGGATCAGGTGCTTTTGATTTGTACCGGATCGCAGGGCGAACCGCGTGCGGCCCTTTCACGGATCGCCAAGGGCGACCATCCGACAGTGGAACTTGATCCGGGTGATACGGTTGTGTTTTCGGCCCGCGAAATTCCGGGGAATGAAAAATCCATCGGCTATATCCAGAATCTTTTGATCCGGCGCGGGATCAAGGTCATTACCGCCCGCGATGAGCCGATCCACGTATCTGGCCATCCGGGACGTGAAGACCTGACACGAATGTATCAATTGACCCGCCCGCAAATTTTGGTGCCGGTGCATGGTGAAACCCGCCATCTGTGCGAACAGGCGGCATTGGGGGCGGAATGCCAGATCCCCGAACAGGTCATTCCCCATGATGGTACGGTCATCCGGCTGTCACCGGGCAATGCGCATGTGATTGGCGTGGCGGATGCGGGAATTCTTGCCCTTGATGGTGGCCGGCTGCTGAAACGTGATGCCGATACCATCCGCAACCGTAACCGGATTGTCTGGAACGGGGTCATGTTTGTCACCGTGGTCCTGAACCAGTTTGGCGAGATGGTGAATGATCCGATGATCACCGCGCCCAGCCTGTTTGACGAACCCGATGACCAGACGCGGCTTGATCATTTTGCGGCGGAAATCGGCAACCGGATTGATCAGCTTAATGATGACGAGGTCCTTGATGATGCGGCGGTTATCCTTGCCGTCCGTCAGGCATTGCGTCGTCCGGTACGCCAGCGCCTTGGCAAACGGCCATTGATCGAAGTCCATCTGGTGCGGGTAACCGAAAAGGGCTGATGACCCAATCAATGCGACCCTGATCACAGTCCATTGGGCGGGCGCGCGGATAATAACCCTTTCGACGAAATGGGGAATTGTCTTTTGGCGTCTGCCTATCCTAGATTGTCGGTGATCGGGCTGATCATATTCGCAGGAGCAAGACCATGATTGGACGGCTGAACCATGTCGCCATTGCCGTACCGGACCTTGAAGCAGGGATCGCGCAATATCGTGATGTCCTGGGGGCCAAGGTATCAGAGCCACAGGACGAACCCGATCACGGCGTAACCGTTGTGTTTGTCGAATTGCCCAACACCAAGATCGAATTGCTGTATCCGTTGGGGGACAATTCACCGATCAAGGGATTTCTTGAAAAGAACGCGTCGGGCGGCATTCATCATGTGTGTTATGAAGTCGACGATATCCTGGCTGCGCGCGACAAGCTTCAGGCAAGTGGTGCGCGTGTGCTCGGTGACGGGGAACCGAAGATCGGCGCGCATGGTAAACCGGTGCTGTTCCTGCATCCCAAGGATTTCAACGGAACACTGGTCGAACTTGAACAGGTCTGAGCCCGCGTAATTCATCATTTGGCACCATCCGACCAATCGGGCAGGGCACATCCATCCTGCCCGTCCTATCGCACCACCATCAAAAGAGATCTTCATGAACTGGTTTTCGGGACTTCTGGTTTACATCGTTATCTGGTGGCTGGTGCTGTTCATGGTGCTGCCGTTTGGTGTGAAGCGGGCAGAAAATGTTGAACCGGGTCATGACAGCGGCGCCCCGCAAAAAGCCCATATGTGGAAAAAGGTGCTTGCAACCAGCCTGATTTCAGCGATCCTTTGGGTGGTTGCGGTTTTCGTTATCACCAGCGGCATGATCGAAGTTCGTCCGCCAAAATAATACCGGGTGCGGTCAAACCCACAAAACAGGCCCGCCAACAGAAAACCCCGCACGAAATGCTGCGGGGTTTTGTCATTTTATGCTGCAAGGGGCACCGGGATCAAAGCGGCGGGCAAAAAAAAAGCAAGATCACAAGGATCTTGCTAAGATGCTATTTTTATAGCTGTTTTCCCGTAATCTTTTTATGCTTCCTCCTAAGACCTGGGCTTCTTGGCACAGGTTTTAATTCGACGTCGCGCCTGCTTCTTGTATGCTTATTGGCAACAAAGCCTCCCGCAATTTTATGAGCGGCTGCGATACGCCTTCCGCAACGATCTTGCGTCGAAAGCGGAGGACTAAAAAGCCACATGTTTCAGTTTTATGCAAGCTGTTTTGACCAAACTTCACAAATGTTTCGATGCTGCAGTGCACACAGATAGGGTGAAACTAAGAGATGCATAATATTCCATTGGTCGAACCTATGTTAAGCCGTGGTTTTGGTCATAAAATCAGACTATTGGCGGCTGTCGCCGTATCATTGCTGGTGACGGGTCCGATATCTTCGGCATTGGCGCAGTCCGAATCCCCGCTGCCAACCAAACAGGATGAACCGGTATCGGGCGATGCTGACCCCGCGGGTGCCGGTACGGAAACCGAAAAGCCCAAAATCATTGTGTCGCGATCAGCCTGCAAGGCCCTAGTACAGCATGTTCCCGATGATGATGTTGCCTACAAACCCGGCGTCGATGTTCACGGCAACAAGGTTGTCGGTGCCGATCTGGACGGGGGCAGCGACATCACCAAATCCCTGCCCAAACAGATCGAATTTCCGGTTACGCTGGATTTCTTTGAATATAGCGGCATCGCAGTACCAAGCGGCATGAGCGGCGAGCAATCGGTCGGCAAAATCACCTATCGCAATGGCAGGGTGTATTTCAATGACCAGCCGCTGGGCGATAATGCCTATGATGATGAATTGATTGCGGCATGCCGTGCGGCGGGTTTCCGGTAAGCTGGTGATGTTGGAACTTTGGTCATCGCAGTTTTGCCATCATTGAAAATTAGGGTCCGCATTCAATTGCATGTGAACCTTATTTGGGCGGGGACCAGATAACCGAAGTTCCGGCTTGCGTTTCGGGCAGCTCTGTCGCATTTTCCGGGCAAGGTATTCAAACACCCAAATATTCAGATTTGATCATCACGAGGCATTGATGCGTCTTTCCCAGTTCTTCCTGCCGACCCTGAAGGAAACCCCGTCAGAAGCACAGATTGCTTCTCATCGTTTGATGCTGCGTGCCGGTATGGTCCGTCAGCTCACGGCCGGGATTTATTCATGGTTGCCGCTTGGTTACCGTGTTCTTAAAAAGATCGAGCAGATCGTTCGTGAAGAACAGGACGCCGTTGGTTGCAACGAATTGCTGATGCCGACCATTCAGCCGGCCGAGCTGTGGCAGGAAAGTGGTCGTTATGACGATTACGGTCTTGAGATGCTGCGCATCACCGACCGTCATGATCGCAAGATGCTGTTTGGTCCGACCAACGAGGAAGCGATCACCGATATCTTCCGCAAGGATATCCGCTCCTACAAGCAGCTGCCGCAGCTGATGTATCATATTCAGTGGAAATTCCGCGACGAGATCCGCCCGCGCTTTGGCGTGATGCGTGGTCGTGAATTCCTGATGAAAGATGCCTATTCGTTCGATATTGATTACGAAAGTTCGCGTCACGCCTATAACAAGATGTTCCTGGCCTATTGCCGCACCTTTACCCGTCTTGGTGTCAAGGCGATCCCGATGGTGGCCGATACCGGGCCGATCGGCGGTGATTTGAGCCACGAATTCATCATTCTTGCCGATACCGGCGAAAGCGAAGTCTTCTGCGACAAGAAGTGGCTGGACAAGGATCTGAGCGGCAAGGGCGTTGACCTTAATGACCGTACCGCACTTGAAAACTGGGTGCAGGGTACGCTGGTTGACTATGCCGCGACCGAAGAAAAGCATGATGCGGACAACAGCCCGATTTCCGGCGACGACCTGATTGCGACGCGCGGTATCGAAGTTGGTCATATCTTCCATTTCGGCACCAAATATTCTGAACCGATGGGCGCGACTGTTCTGGGCCCGGATGGCAAGGAAGTGCCGGTCATGATGGGATCGTACGGTATTGGCGTTTCGCGTCTGGTCGGTGCGTTGATCGAAGCATCGCATGATGAAAACGGCATCGTCTGGCCGGATGCGGTTGCACCCTACAAGGTTGGTCTGATCAACCTGCGTACGGGCGATGACGAATGCGATGCCGCCTGTGAAGATGCCTATGCCAAACTGACCAATGCCGGTATCGAGGTTCTTTATGATGACCGCGATATCCGTGCCGGCGGCAAGTTTGCCGACATGGACCTGATTGGTCTGCCCTGGCAGATCGTGATCGGTCCCAAGGGCCTTAAAAACGGTGTTGTCGAATTGAAAAACCGCAGAACCGGCGAAAAAACAGAAGTCACTTTCGAAGCGGCTCTGAACCAGATCAGCGCCTGATAGACCTTGCTCAAACGGGGCAGCGATTGCTGCCCCGTTGCCATTTCCGGTTCTGGATATATTTTAACCTGTTCAAACCGTTTCCCGACCCGCTTCCACAAGGATAGATTGCCCATGTTCAGTCCGTTCGAACGTATGGTGGCCTTCCGCTACCTGCGTCCACGTCGGCAGGAAGGCTTTGTTTCCGTCATCGCCATCTTTTCGTTGCTTGGCATCATGCTTGGTGTTGCAACGCTGATTATCGTGATGTCGGTGATGAACGGTTTCCGCGCCGAATTGCTTGGCCGTATTTTGGGGCTGAATGGGCATATTTCAGTTTATGCCCAGGGCAATGGCGGCATTGGTGATTATGCCAAGATCGAAAAGCAGATCGCGGAAAACGGCAATGTCATGATGACGGTGCCGGTGGTCGAAGGCCAGGTCATGGCGTCCAAGAATGGTCGCGCATCGGGCGCGATTGTGCGCGGCATGCGCCCCGAAGACGTCAAAAAACGCAAAACCATCGCCGACAATATCGTTTTCGGATCCCTTGATGATTTCAAGGGCGATGACACCGTGATCATGGGCGCACGTCTTGCCATGAAACTTGGGGTCGGGGTTGGCGATACGGTCAATCTGATATCGCCCAAGGGCAATGTGACGGCATTTGGTGCCGTGCCGCGGGTGCGTGCATACAAGGTCGCCGGCCTGTTTGACATCGGCATGTATGAATATGACAGCGGCTTTATCTT
This sequence comes from Thalassospira sp. CH_XMU1420-2, assembly GCF_037029325.1. Lineage (NCBI taxonomy): Bacteria > Pseudomonadati > Pseudomonadota > Alphaproteobacteria > Rhodospirillales > Thalassospiraceae > Thalassospira > Thalassospira sp. CH_XMU1420-2. The sequence goes on along the minus strand of NZ_JAYMEG010000003.1, from coordinate 768,426 downwards.
CATGCCGCTATCAGCAGCCCAGGTCTATTTCCGTCTGCCCGAAAAGATCACGCATTTCGAGGTGATGCTTGATGATATATCGGCGCTTGACGATACCATGGACCAGTTGCTGACAACTCTTTCCGGTGAAAGTTTGCGCCTTGTAAACTGGCAGCAATCCAATGCCGGATTCTTTAACGCGCTTCAGGTGGAACGCAATGTCATGTTCCTGATCCTGACGCTGATCATTCTGGTTGCGGCCTTTAACATCATTTCGGGCATGGTAATGCTGGTAAAGGACAAGGGGCGCGATATCGCGATCCTGCGGACGATGGGGGCAACCCGCCAGTCGATCATGAAGGTCTTTTTCCTGGCCGGGGCATCAATTGGTGTCTTGGGCACGATCAGTGGCCTGATCATCGGGGTTCTGTTCTGTCTGAATATCGAAAATATCCGTCAGTTCATCCAGAGCCTGACCGGAACCGATCTGTTTAATGCCGAGATCTATTTCCTGTCGCAGCTTCCGGCCGATATGGATGTTGGCGAAGTGGTAATGGTTTGCATCATGTCGTTGAGCCTGTCGTTCCTTGCGACCGTGTATCCGGCATGGCGCGCATCACGCCTCGATCCGGTGGAGGCCCTGCGTTATGAGTGATCTTATCAAAACCACTGCTGAACAGCGTTCGCGCAATGTCGTGCTGCGTCTGGAAAAGATTGATCGCATTTTCAATCAGGGGCCGGATCAGCTCGAAATTCTGAAATCGGTCGATCTTGAAATCCATCAAGGCGAAATTGTTGCGCTTGTCGGTCCGTCAGGTGCGGGCAAGTCAACGCTTTTGCAGATTGCTGGACTTTTGGAAAAACCCGATGGCGGGCTGGTTTCGATTGGTGGAAAGCGCAGCACGGATCTGTCGGACCTTGCGCGGACCGAAATGCGCCGGAACCATATCGGCTTTGTGTATCAGTACCATCATTTGCTGCCGGAATTTTCGGCCTTGGAAAATGTGGTCATGCCGCAAATGATCAATGGGCTGAAACAGTCCGAGGCCGAAGAACGCGGTCTCGAACTTCTGCGGTGCCTTGGTCTGGAAAAACGCGCCGATCATCGTCCGGCACGCCTGTCAGGTGGTGAACAGCAACGTGTTGCCATTGCGCGTGCGCTGGCCAATGTGCCCGATGTGCTGTTTGCTGATGAACCAACCGGTAACCTTGATCCGCATACTGCCGATACGGTGTTTGGCATGTTGATGGCACTGGTGCGTGAAACCGGTCTGGCGTCGCTGATAGCGACCCATAACCCGGAACTGGCGCGCCAGATGGACCGGGTTGTGACCCTGCGCGATGGTCATCTGATCGAACTTGACCGGGCTGAACTTTCCTAATCGGTCAAAATTCTTTAAGCTGATTTCCAGCGTCGCTTCGCATTCTTGCAAAGCGGCGCTTTACCTGCCTTTTGTCTTATTTTCCGGGGTTAGACTTCGATGGAAAACGGTTTCGTCCATCTTCGTGTTCACACCAACTATTCGCTTGCCGAAGGTGCCATCACGACGAAGGAGCTTGCCAAACTTTGTGCAGCCGATGGCCAGCCCGCCGTTGCGATGACCGATACCGACAATATGTTCGGTGCTCTTGACTTTGCCGGCGCACTGAGTGGTGGCGGTGTGCAGCCGATCCTGGGTGTCCAGATGGGGGTCGAACGGTTTGGTGACAAACCGGCCGTTGGCAAAATTGCCCGTGAACCGATGCCAGATCGACTGGTGCTGATTGCACAGAACAAGGAAGGTTATTTCAATCTTCTGAAAATCGTCTCACGCGCCCATATGACCTCCGAAGCCGGGAGCGAGCCCAAGGCACTTTATGACCATATTCGGAAATATTCCGGACATATCATCTGTTTGACAGGCGGCCCGACTGGTCCGCTGGCCCGCTTGCTGGCCGATGAACAGGTTGAAAAGGCCGAAGAATGTCTTGCGCAGCTCAAGGATATTTTTGGCAACCGGCTTTATATCGAACTGCAACGCCATGGCGAGGAACTGGAAGACCTGGTGGAACCGGGTCTGATCAAGCTTGCCTATGATCATGATGTTCCACTGGTTGCGACCAATAACTGCTACTTCCCGTCGGCAGATATGTATGAAGCCCACGACGTCTTCATCTGTATCGGGCAGGGGGCGGTTGTCGGTCAGGAAGATCGCTGGAAACTGACGCCCGATCATCGGTTTAAAACCGCAGCAGAAATGCGCGAACTGTTTGCCGATATTCCCGAAGCCTGTGACAACACGCTTCTGATCGCCAAACGCTGTTCCTGGCATGTCGAAAAAATTGACCCGATCCTGCCGCCATTTGATTGCGGCGAAGGCCGTACCGAGGTCGACGAACTGCGTCACATGTCCGAAGAGGGGCTGAAAGGCCGCCTTGAAAAATATGTCTTTACCGAAGACATGTCAGATGCCGAAAAAGAAGAAATCGCCAAACCGTATTGGGAACGTCTGGATTATGAGCTGGGCATCATCAACCAGATGGGGTTCCCGGGTTACTTCCTGATCGTTGCCGACTTTATCCAGTGGGCCAAGGACCATGACATTCCGGTCGGACCGGGCCGTGGTTCGGGTGCCGGTTCGCTGGTTGCCTATGCACTTTTGATTACCGACCTTGATCCTTTGCGGTTCTCGTTGCTGTTCGAACGTTTCCTTAACCCGGAACGTGTGTCCATGCCCGACTTTGACGTCGATTTCTGTCAGGACCGGCGCGGCGAAGTTATCGAATATGTGCAAAAGAAATACGGCCACGACCGTGTGGCCCAGATCATCACATTCGGTAAGTTGCAGGCAAAGGCAGCCGTGCGCGACGTCGGGCGTGTGTTGAGCATCCCGTATGGTTATGTCGATAAAATCTGTAAAATGATCCCGGGTGATCCGGCCAAACCGATCCCGCTTAAGGAAGGGATTGATATGGAACCGGATTTGCGGCGTATTGCGCGCGAAGACCCGGACATTGACCGACTGCTGTCGATCGCCATGCAGATCGAAGGTCTTTATCGTAACTCCTCGACCCATGCCGCCGGTGTTGTGATTGGTGACCGCGATCTTGACGCGCTGGTCCCGCTTTATCGTGATCCGCGCTCGGACATGCCGGTAACCCAGTTCAACATGAAGTTTGTTGAAAATGCCGGTTTGGTGAAGTTCGACTTCCTGGGTCTTAAGACGCTGACGGTGATTATCGAGGCCGTCAACCTGATGCGTCAGCGCAAGGATGTCCCGCAAAACTTTGATATCGGGGCAATTCCGCTTGATGACCGTGCGGCGTTCAAGCTTTTGTCTGCAGCCGAAACGGTTGGCGTGTTCCAGCTTGAATCCCAAGGGATGCAGGACGTGTTGCGCGGCCTGAAGCCAGATACGCTAGAAGACATTATCGCTGTTGTGGCCCTGTATCGTCCGGGGCCGATGGATAACATTCCCCATTACATCGCGCGTAAGCACGGTCAGGAAGAGCCTGACTATATGCATCCGATGTTGCAGCCGATCCTCGAAGAAACCTATGGCATCATGATCTATCAGGAGCAGGTCATGCAGCTTGCCCAGATCATGGCGGGTTATTCGCTTGGTGGCGCAGACCTGTTGCGTCGCGCAATGGGTAAGAAAATCGCCGAGGAAATGGAAAAACAGCGCGGGCTGTTTGTTGAGGGCTCCGAAAAGAACGGCGTCGATCGTGCGCAGGCGTCTGATATCTTTGATCAGGTCGCAAAGTTCGCATCCTACGGCTTTAACAAATCGCACGCGGCGGCTTATGCGCTGGTGGCGTATCAGACTGCCTATCTGAAGGCGAACTATCCGGTCGAGTTCATGGCTGCTCTCATGACGCTCGATATGCATAACACCGAAAAACTGGCGGTGTTCAAGCAGGAGGTCGAACGGCTTGAGATCGAAATTCTGCCACCATGTGTGAACAATTCCCAGGTGGCGTTTTCGGTTGAAAACCATGACGGGGTTCGCAAAATCCGGTACGCGCTGGCGGCGGTTCGAAATGTCGGTGATGCGGCGATGGAAAGCCTTGTCGCCGAACGCGAAGCCAACGGTCCGTTCAAGGACATTACCGATTTCGCATCACGCATCGACAGTCGCGCTGTCAATAAACGTCTGCTTGAAAACCTTGTGCGGGCAGGGGCGCTTGATTGTCTGACGCCCAACCGCAAGGTCATGTTTGAAAATGTCGATAAGGTGATTGCCGTTGCGCAGCGTGAAATGCAGGCGCGCAATGATGACCAGATTTCGATGTTTGGTGACAGCAGCGGCTTTGGTAAGGACAAGATCCGCCTGCCTGATGATCGTGACTGGGTGCCGATGGAAAAACTGACCGAGGAATTTTCCGCCATCGGTTTCTATCTGTCAGCACATCCGCTTGATACATTTGGCAAAAGCATCCAGCGGATCGGTATTGCCCCGATCAAGGAGCTGCCCGCGCGCATGCGTGCCCAGAACAAGGGCGCCATTCGTCTTGCCGGGACATTGATCAATGCGCGTGAAATGATTTCAAAAAAGAACGGGTCAAAGTTTGCCTTTGTCATGTTCTCGGACCCGACCGGAAGCTTCGAGGTTGCCTTCTGGGCAGAAGCATGGGCGGCTTATAAGGAAATCATCAATGCGGGGCGGCCCGTTCTGTTGATTGTGGCAGCAGAAATGCGCGAAGGACAGTTGCGCATTCAAGGACAGCGCGTTGAGGATCTTGAACAGGCTGTTGCTGGCGCGGCCGAGGGTATCCGTATTCGCCTAAACCGTCCTGACCCCGTACCGGAAATTTGCCAGCTTCTTGCCGATGCCGGCAAGGGACGGGGGCTTGTGACGCTTTCATCTGTCTGCGATGACGGTCGCATGGCCGAAATTGAACTTGAAGACAAATACAAGGTCGGGCCGTCACTGATCGGTGCGATTGGCGCAATTCCGGGTGTGGAATTCGCCGAAGAAATCTGATGATTTGACGTCGAAACTGTCTGCGTGTCGGTCAAAGGTTCCCGGATCGCGCAGAAATGCGTACTTTAGGGCTTGCATTCTTGTCGGGACGGGATTAAAACCCGCCCCGAACATCGCACGCGAAAGAGCGGCGACTGCCGTCATATGGCAACTCGTCCATCCGGTGTTTCATGCATGAGGCATGAGATTCCCTTTCGCGGAGGTATTAACCGGAAAAAGGTAGGAACTATTATGGCATTGCCAACCTTTACCATGCGCCAGCTCATGGAAGCTGGTGTCCACTTTGGTCACCACACCCGCCGTTGGAACCCGAAGATGAAAAAATTCATCTTTGGTGCACGTAACGACATCCACATTCTGAACCTGCAGGAAACCGTTCCGATGCTGCATCGCGCGATGCAGGCAGTTCGTGACGTTACTGCTTCTGGTGGTCGTGTTCTTTTCGTCGGTACCAAGCGTCAGGCTTCCCCGATCATCGCAGACGCTGCAAAGCGTTGCGGCCAGTACTATGTGAACCATCGCTGGCTCGGCGGTATGCTGACCAACTGGAACACCGTTTCCAACTCGATCAAGCGCCTTAAAGAACAGGAAGAAATCCTGTCTTCTGGTGCAGAAGGTCTGACCAAAAAAGAAATCCTGAACCTGACCCGTTCGCGCGACAAGCTTGAGCGCGCGCTTGGCGGTATCAAGGACATGGGTGGTCTTCCGGACATCATCGTCGTGGTCGACACCAACAAAGAATCTCTTGCCATCCAGGATGCCAAGAACCTGAACATTCCGGTCGTTGCAATCCTCGACTCCAACTCTGACCCGGCAAACATCCAGTACCCGGTTCCGGGCAACGATGATGCGATCCGTGCGATCCAGCTGTATTGCGACCTGTTCGTCGGTTCTGTTCTGGACGGTATCCAGGAAGAAATGACTGCTTCTGGCGCAGATCTCGGCGAAGCGGAAGAAGTTCCGGCCGAAGCAGCTGCCGCAGCTGACGCTGCAGAAGAAGATTCCGCATAAGTTTCATTTTGTACCTGATGAAACGGCGGCTAGCATGCCGCCGTTTTGTTAGGTGTTCACCTGATCGCGTAATAGGGGCTTAAAAAATGGCTATTACCGCTGCTCTCGTAAAAGAGCTTCGCGAAACCACCGGCGCTGGCATGATGGATTGCAAAAAAGCGCTGTCTGAAACCGATGGCAACCTTGAAGCAGCTGTTGACTGGCTGCGTACCAAAGGTCTTGCTGCTGCTGCCAAGAAAGCTGGCCGTGTTGCTGCCGAAGGTCTGGTTGCTGTTGCTGTTGACGGCACCAAAGGTGCAGTTGTCGAGCTGAACTCGGAAACCGACTTCGTTTCGCGTAACGAAGACTTCCAGAAATTCGTCAGCGAAATCGCAGTACAGGCTGTTTCGGCAAATGGCGACATTGATACCCTTAAAGCTGCTGCTTTCCCGGGTACGTCGCGTAACGTCGAAGAGCAGGTTACCCACATGATCGCCACCATCGGCGAAAACATGTCCCTGCGTCGTTCGGCTGGCCTGTCGGTGGAAAAAGGCGTTGTTGCGTCCTACATCCACTCGGCTGTTGCTGCAAACCTCGGCAAGATCGGCGTTCTGGTTGCTCTGGAATCAGAAGCTGATGCTGCTGTTCTCGAAGGCCTGGGCAAACAGATTGCAATGCACATTGCAGCAACCAACCCGGCATCGGCAACGGTTGATGATCTGGATCCGGAACTGGTCGAGCGTGAAAAAGCCGTTCTGACCGAGCAGGCCAAAGAATCCGGCCGTCCGGCAGAAATCATCGAAAAGATGATCGAAGGTCGTATCCGTAAATATTACGAGCAGGTTGTTCTGGTTGAGCAGACCTTCGTTATTGACGGTGAAAGCAAAGTCAAAGCCGTGATCGAAAACGCTGCCAAAGAAGCTGGTAAGCCGATCACCCTGAAGGGCTTTGTTCGCTTCGAACTCGGTGAAGGTATCGAGCGCGAAGAAAAAGACTTTGCTGCTGAAGTTGCTGAGCAGCTGAACAAATAAAACATCTGATCGGAATGGTGCGTTCGTCATCATTTCGTGTATGATCCAGACCGGCGAGGTCGGCAGCGCATATCCGCCCTGTTACTCGCCGGTCTTTTTATATCTGAATTTTGCATTTCCCGATCCGGGGCAGTGCGCTACATCGGCATTTAAGAGGCATTGAGATATGGCAGAAAACGGCCAACTGAAATTTCGCCGCGTTCTTCTTAAGCTCTCGGGTGAGGGGCTTTTAGGGAAACAGCAATACGGAATTGATCCTGAAACGGTTGACCGGATTGCCAGCGAAATCAAAGCCGTTCATGACATGGGTGCCGAAGTTTGCATGGTGATTGGCGGCGGGAATATTTTCCGCGGCGTCAAGGGCGCCTCACAAGGGATGGAACGCGCAACCGCCGACTATATGGGCATGCTTGCGACCATCATGAATGCGCTTGCGGTTCAGAACGCGCTTGAGCGCCACGGGGTTCAGACCCGTGTGCAGTCCGCGATCCCGATGTCCTCTGTTTGCGAACCCTATATCCGCCGTCGTGCTGTTCGTCACATGGAAAAGGGCCGCGTCGTCATCTTTGCTGCCGGGACGGGCAACCCGTTCTTTACCACCGATACCGCTGCTGCTTTGCGTGCGGTTGAAATGGGCTGTGATGCCCTGCTTAAGGGGACGCAGGTTGACGGTGTTTATACCGCAGACCCGAAAACGGACCCGACTGCGGAACGCTATGATCAGCTGACCTATATGGAAGTTTTGTCCAAAGATTTGCGTGTGATGGATGCATCGGCTATTTCTTTGGCACGCGAAAATGATATTCCGGTTATCGTATTTTCTTTGCATAATCCGGGTGCCTTTGCAGACGTTGTTACTGCGAAGGGGACGTTTACGATTATTTCGAATGGAGACTGAACGTGTCTGACGTTGCTGGCCTAAAAAAGGACCTGTCCCGCCGTATGGAAGGGGCTGTCGAAGTGTTGCACAAGGAATTCACCGGTTTGCGGACCGGACGTGCCAGTGTGAGCCTTCTTGAGCCGGTCATGGTTGAAGCCTATGGCGTTCCGACCCCGCTGAACCAGGTGGCGTCTGTTAGCGTTCCCGAGCCGCGTATGCTTTCGGTTCAGGTATGGGACAAATCCATGGTCAAATCCGTCGAAAAAGCCATTCGTGATTCGGGTCTTGGCCTGAACCCGGCTGCTGACGGAACTCTCGTGCGCGTGCCGATTCCGCCGCTGAACGAAGAACGTCGTGCTGAATTGTCCAAAGTTGCTGGCAAATACGCTGAACAGGCCAAGATTTCCGTACGTAACGTCCGTCGTGACGGTATGGATCAGCTCAAAAAATGGGAAAAAGACAGCGAGATTTCCAAAGACGAGCTGCACAGCGAAGAAAAAGAGATCCAGAAGCTGACCGACAAGGTCATCGGTGAGATCGACGAAGCGCTGTCGCACAAAGAACAGGAAATCATGCAAGTCTGATTATGGCTGTGCTTTCTTCGCAAACCCAACCGTCAGATACGCAAATTGTTCCGCGTCACGTTGCCATCATCATGGATGGCAACGGGCGCTGGGCGCGTAGCCGCGGGCGCCCTCGCACAATGGGTCATCGCGCCGGGGTCGAGGCCGTGCGTCGCACGATCGAGGCATCTGTCGAACTCGGTATCGAGTATCTGACGCTGTACGGTTTTTCGACCGAGAACTGGAAGCGCCCGGAAAGTGAAGTAAGTGACCTGATGGGCTTGCTGCGCCTGTTTATCAAGCGCGAGCTTTCCACCTTGCAGAAAAATGGTGTGAAAATCCGGATTATCGGTGACCGGTCGCGGTTTGCAGATGATATCCGTGCTTTGCTTGATAAGGCCGAAAGCGCAACCAGTGGCAATTCGCGGCTTAATCTTACAATCGCACTAAGCTATGGCGCGCGTGCCGAACTGACCCAGGCGATGCGTGAAATTGCCAAAAAGGTCGCATCCGGGGAAATTTCGGCAGACGCGATTACCGAAGATCTGATTGAACAGAACCTGTCGACAGTCGGGATTCCTGATCCTGATTTGTTGATCAGGACCAGTGGCGAACAGCGTATCAGCAATTTCCTTTTGTGGCAGTCCGCCTATACAGAATTCGTTTTCGAAGACGTATTGTGGCCGGATTTCGACCGTAACCATCTGGAAAAAGCCATTGACAACTTTGCCGGACGGGAGCGGCGTTTTGGTGCAGTCATCTGAAACCGAACGTCTCAAAGATAATAATTCCGGATTGAAGCCGCGCATTCTTTCTGCGCTGGTTATGACCCCGGTGGCTGTTGCCGCTGTGTGGTTTGGATCACCATATTTCGATATTCTGCTGTTTGCTTTTTGCGCGGGCATGATGTGGGAATGGTCGCGCATGTGCGCGCCGGCAAACTATAATGGCATTTCGGTTGTTGCAGCTGTGGCACTTGGTGTTGCGATGTTGATGCAAATGACCGGCCAGGAAGAATATATCGTGATGCCGCTTGCCATCAGCGTCATTATTGGCGCTGCCCGGTCGGGCAAGAACTGGTTCCTTGCCGGTTTTGGCATCCTGTATGTGTCGCTTGCTGCATTGGCGGCACTTTGGTTGCGCAATCAGGATCATGACGGATTGCTGACCATCATGTGGTTGTTCTTCCTTGTCTGGGCCACCGATACGGGGGGCTACGCTTTTGGAAAGATGATCGGCGGGCCAAAGCTTGCACCGCGTTTCAGTCCGAAAAAGACGTGGGCGGGGCTGATTGGTGGTATGGTATGTGCGGGTTTGATTGGCGCAATTGTCACCTATTTCAGTGCCGATGCAATCAACTGGATGATTGTTGGTGTCAGCATGTTGCTTGCTGTAGTCGCACAGATTGGCGATCTTGGTGAATCGGCGCTCAAACGTCGGTTTGCAGTCAAGGACAGCAGTAACCTGATCCCGGGTCATGGGGGCTTGCTTGATCGCGCTGACGGGATGCTGTCGGTATTTCCGGTTGCCTTTGTTATTATCTGTTTCGCAGGGCTTGCGCTGCGATAGGGCGGTTGAACCAGCGACCGCTTTTTTTACAGGTGTTTGATGAGTTTGAAGAAATCCGTCAGTGTTTTTGGCGTGACCGGTTCAATCGGGACCAGCACGGTTGATATTCTCAAAAGCCATGCGGACAAATATAGCGTCGATGCAGTGACAGCACACCGCAATGTTGAGGCCTTGGCACAAATCGCCAGGGATCTTTCGGCAAAATTCGCGGTGATTGGCGATCCTGACCTTTATGATGAGCTGTGCGATGCGCTTGCCGGATCGGGTGTCGAAGCCGGTGCAGGTGAAAGTGCCCTGATTGATGCCGCTCAGCGCCCGTCCGATATTGTTATTGCTGCTATTGTTGGTGCTGCCGGCTTGAAGCCGACATTGGCGGCGATCCGCCGCGGGGCACGTGTCGGGTTGGCCAACAAGGAAACCCTTGTCTGCGCTGGTGCCCTTATGACGGCAGAAGTCGCGCAACATGGGGCGACACTCATTCCGGTTGATTCGGAACATAGTGCTATTTTCCAGGTTCTAGAAGACCGTCCGGAACACCAGGTTGATCGCATATTGCTGACGGCTTCAGGCGGACCGTTTCGCGAATGGTCCCTGGACAACATGAAGTCGGTGACCCGTGCACAGGCGCTTGCCCACCCAAATTGGGATATGGGGGCGAAAATCTCAATCGACTCTGCGACGATGATGAACAAGGGGCTGGAGCTGATCGAAGCCTGGCATCTTTTCCCGGTACCGGAAGACAAGATCGAAATTGTTGTTCATCCTCAATCGGTTGTGCATAGTATGGTCGAATATTGCGATGGTTCGGTACTTGCGCAACTCGGTTCACCGGATATGCGAACCCCGATCGCCTATGCGCTGGCATGGCCGGAAAGGATCAAGGTCGATGTACCTCGTCTTGATTTTGCCACGATCGGGGGGTTGAACTTCCAACAACCGGATACAGAACGCTTTCCTGCATTGCGTTTGGCACGCCAGGCCTTGCAGGAAGGTGGTACACTGCCTACTGTCCTGAACGGCGCAAATGAAGTTGCGGTTGAGGCCTTCTTGCGCGATCAGATAGGGTTCCTGGATGTTGCGGGAATTGTCGAGACTGTGATGAACAAGATCGGCAGTCATCGATTGACCGATCTGGAACAGGTGTTTGAGACAGATGCGATGGTGCGCCGTGAAACGGCTGCCTGTATCGCTGCTGTTTAAGTTGAAATTTCCGGTTTTTCCGGACAAGGGACGTCTTGATGGAAACCTTACTTGCCTTTCTTTTTGTTCTGTCGGTTCTCGTGTTCGTTCACGAATACGGTCACTATTGGGTCGCCATCAAGAACGGGGTCAAAGTCGAAGCATTTTCCATTGGTTTCGGGCCGGAATTGTTCGGCTGGAAAGATAAAAAAGGCACGCGCTGGAAAGTAAGCCTGATACCGCTTGGCGGTTATGTGAAGATGTTTGGCGACATGAACCCGGCAAGTGCCGGTCAGCGCGATGATCTTGATGCCGAGGAAGAAAAATACGCCTTCCATCACAAAAGTGTTGCTGCACGCGCCGCCATCGTGTTCGCCGGGCCGTTTGCAAATTTCATCTTTGCCATCGTTGTCTTTACATTTTTGTTTGCCGCTGTTGGCCAACAGCGCGCGCTGCCGGTTGTTGGGGATGTGCTTGACGACAGTCCTGCTGCGACCGCCGGCTTGCTCAGTGATGATCAGATTACGGCAATTGATGGTGAAAGCGTTCAATGGTTCTCTGAGTTGTCGGAAATCGTTCGCGCCCATCCGGCGCAAACACTTTCGGTTACGGTTCTTCGTGATGGCCAGCAGCTTGACCTTTCTGTAACGCCAGAGGCAATCACTGCTGATGAAAACGGTCAAACTCAGACCTTTGGGCGTTTGGGCATTACAGCAGGGGCCTTTGACACCAGTCGGGACGGTGTGATCGATGCCGTAAGCCGGGCGTTTGAGACATTTTATTCACTGACAACGCAAACTTTTGCCGCCCTTGGTGAAATGATCAGCGGAGACCGCGATAGCTCCGAGCTTGGTGGGCCGATCCGGATTGCACAGATGTCGGGGCAGGTGGCCGAAGGGGGCCTGGGACCTCTTCTGTTCTTTATGGGCTATCTTTCAATCAGTCTTGGGTTGATCAATCTGATGCCGGTACCTGTTCTTGATGGCGGGCATCTTGTGTTTTACGCGATCGAGGCAATTCGCGGTAAGCCATTGGGGGCAAAAGCACAAGAATATGGTTTCCGTATCGGCGCTGGTTTGGTATTCAGCTTAATCATTTTCGCAACGTGGAACGATTTGACGCAATTGGGTGTCTTCAGTTTCCTCAAAGGACTTGCTGGCTAATGAATGACAGCAACAGGGGGGTTAACTTGCTGCGTAAGGTAAAAGCGGCCGCACTGGCTGCGGCACTGCTTGGCGGTACAGCGCCAATTGTTATTCCGGTGGCAGCATATGCCCAACAGAATTCCGGCCTGATTCGCGAAATTCAGGTTGAAGGCAATAATCGAATTGAAAGCGGTACCGTCAACGCGTATCTGACCGTTGCGCCCGGTGATTCCTATGACGCCCGCCAGATCAATGATTCCCTCAAGGCATTGTTCTCGACTGGTCTGTTTGCAGACGTGTCGTTCAGCTTCAACCAGGGTGTGTTGAAGGTAAACGTTGTTGAAAACCCGATTATCAACCGCATTGCCTTTGAAGGTAACAATCGTCTGAAAGACGACGTTCTCAGTGCCGAGTTGCAGTTGCGTCCGCGTGTTGTTTATACCCGAACCAAGGTTCAGGCAGATGTCCAGCGTATTCTTGAATTGTATCGCCGAAGCGGGCGTTTTGCGGCAACTGTCGATCCCAAAGTCATTCAGCTCGACCAGAACCGCGTTGATCTGGTCTTTGAAGTTGATGAAGGCGAAGCAACCGGTGTTCGCAAGATCAATTTCGTCGGCAACAAGGCGTTTGATGACGGTGAGCTTTCCGATGTCATCCGTACCACCGAAAGTGCGTGGTGGAAAATTCTGACATCCGATGACAACTACGATCCCGATCGAGTGACCTTTGACCGTGAATTGCTCCGTCGCTTCTATTTGTCGGCGGGGTATGCCGATTTTCAGGTTCTGTCATCTGTGGCGGAACTGACGCCGGATCGTTCCGATTTCTTCATCACCTATACGGTGAGCGAGGGACAGCGATATCGTTTTGGCGATGTAAAGATCGTATCGCAGATCGACAAAATCGATGCGGACTCCCTGTTGCCATTGGTCGAGATCGAAAAAGACGAATGGTATAACGCGACCATGGTCGATGATGCTGTTGATGCATTGACCAACAGTGTCGGCGATCAGGGCTATGCCTTTATCGATATCCGCCCGAGTGTTCAGCGCAACCGCGAAACCGGTACCATCGATTTGACCTTCACGATTGCCGAAGGACCCAAGGTCTATGTCGAACGGATTGATGTTGTCGGCAACGTCAGGACGCTTGATGAAGTTATTCGACGTGAATTCCGTCTGGTTGAAGGCGACGCATTCAGCAGTTCGAAAATGAAGCGTTCAAAGCAGCGTATTGAAAACCTGAACTTCTTCAAATCGGTTGATGTCAAAACCCTTCCGGGCCAGACGCCGGATCAAACCATCCTTGAAGTCGATGTTGAAGAAAAATCGACCGGCGAATTTTCGATCGGGGCAGGTTACGGCACGGATAACGGTGCTTTCGGGCAGTTGGGTATTCGTGAACGCAACCTTCTGGGTAAAGGCCAGGATCTGCGACTTAACTTCACTTTGGGTTCCACGGATCAGCAAATCGATTTGTCCTTCACCGAGCCTTATTTCTTGGACCGTGAAGTCGCCGCCGGTTTCGATGTTTATCGTCGTGAAGAGGATAACCAGGACGAAAGCTCGTACGATGAAGAGCAGACTGGTGGACGTCTTCGTGCCGGTTTCAAATATACCGAAGACCTGTCTCATTCGTTCCGCTACACGCTTGAGCAAAACAGCTATTCCGACATCGACGAAGATGAAGCATCCCGGCTGCTGTTGGCAGAAGAAACCGAATTCGTTGAATCCGCAATTGGTCACACGCTGACTTATGACAAGCGTGACAGCGCCGTCGCCCCGACCGAGGGCTATTTTGGGCGCCTGTCCAACGATTTTGCGGGCCTTGGCGGGGACGAGACCTATCTCCGTACCCGACTTGAGGGCGGTTATTACTATCCCCTTGATCGCGAGCACGAATGGGTTCTCTCGACCCGTGCCGGTACCGGTTATATCTTTGGTATCGGTGATGACACCCGCATTTCCCAGCGCTTCATGGTTGGTGGCTCCAACCTTCGCGGTTTCGAATCCGCTGGTGTAGGACCGCGTGATATCGCAACGGGTGACTCCCTTGGTGGCAAGATGTATTACACCGGGTCTGTCCAGATGGACTTCCCGCTTGGTTTGCCGTCCGAGTTTGCCCTGAAAGGGCGCGTATTCAGTGACTTCGGCTCATCCGAAGGCGTTGACGGTGCGCGTGCCGGTGAAATTTATGACACCGGGTCCATCCGTGGATCGGTCGGTGTCGGTGTTGGTTGGGAATCGCCGTTCGGCCCGATCGGTGTCGATCTTTCCCAAGCCATCCTGAAAGAAGACCACGACAAAGAGGAAGTGTTCCGACTTAACTTCGGAACCAGATTCTAATGATGAAAAAGTCGTTCCAGAAAATTCTCGTTGCGTCTGCACTCGTTTTTGGTGCCGCAATGGTTCCGCAGGCCCAGGCGCAAGAAACGCCAAATCCGGAAACCGTCGCATCGGTCATGATTGTCGATTATGCGGGCATCATGCGTGAAGCATCGGCCATGCAGGACGTGAAAAAACAAATTCGCGAGCGTCAGGTAACCTATCAGCAGGATATCGAAACGCGTCAGCAGGCGCTGCGCGAAGAGGAAAAGCAACTGGCGCAACAGCGCACTTTGCTTGCCGCTGACGTCTATCAGGAAAAGCAAAAGCAGTTCCAGCAAAAGGTCGCGGCATTCCAGAAGTTTGCCCAGGGACGCAGCCGTGTACTTGATCAGGCTCTTGCTGAAAGTCAGGCAACTTTCCAGAAAGCATTGAACGAGGTTATTGCCGGTCTGGCTGAAGAGCGCCGCGCAACTCTCGTCCTGCATCAGGCACAGGTGATTATCTTTGCCAATGCAATGAATGCCAGCAAGGAAGTGTTTGATCGGATCAATAAAAAAGTGCCGACGATCAAGGTTGAGTTCAAGGAAGGCTCCTGATGGCTGATTCCCGTTTCTTTAGCCGCAAAGGACCATTCAGCGTCGCGCAAATCGCCGAGCTGACGGGGGCAGATGTTGTAAATGCTCCTGATCGCGACCGGTTGTTTGATGATGTTTCGCCGCTGCAAAATGCCGACAGCACGATCCTGAGCTTCTTTGATAACCGCAAATACATTGATGCGTTTATCAATAGCAAAGCCGGCGCGTGCTTTGTCCGGCCCGAGTTTGCCGACCGTGCACCAAAGGATATGGTCCTGTTTACGACCAACGATCCGTATCGGGCCTATGCCAAGGCTGCGACGGCGTTTTACCCGTTCGAGACCGGAAATGGTTCCATTTCCGAGTTCGCGGTTGTTGACCCGTCTGCCAAGCTTGGAAAAGGTGTGCAGGTCGATGCCGGCGCAGTTATCGGTGCGAATTGTGAAATCGGTGATGGAACCATCATCGAAGCCAATGCGGTAATCGGCAAGGGTGTGGTTATTGGTGCGGGATGCCGGATCGGGGCAAATGCATCAATCAGTCACAGCCTGATTGGCAATCTTTGCCTGATTTATCCTGGTGCGCGTATCGGTCAGGATGGGTTTGGCTTTGCCATGGGTCCGCAAGGGCACGTAAAAGTGCCACAGCTGGGCCGCGTTGTAATTGGCAATGATGTTGAGGTCGGGTCGAATTCCACGATTGATCGTGGTGCGGGCCCGGATACCGTTATCGGCAATGGTTGCCGTATCGACAATCTGGTGCAAATCGGCCATAACGTCGAAATGGGTATGGGATGTGTTATCGTATCCCAGGTCGGCATTTCGGGATCGACCAAGCTTGGCAATTTTGTGGTTCTTGCCGGGCAGGCCGGGATCACCGGCCATCTTGAAATTGGCGATGGCGCCAAGGTTGCTGCCCAATCGGGTGTCATGAAAAATATCGGGCCGGGGGAAACAGTTGGCGGAAGTCCTGCTGTTCCGGTCATGGAATATCATAAACAGACGGTGGCCTTGTCCCGTCTGATACGAAAAAAGAAATAAGGGCTACACACATGACCGAATTGGTAAGTGTTGATATTCAGCGCATTCTGGAAATGATTCCGCACCGTTATCCGTTCCTGTTGATCGACAAGGTTGTCGATATTGCCGAGGGTGAATCCGCAACCGGCATCAAGAACGTAACGATGAACGAGCCGCAATTTACCGGTCATTTCCCGCAGCAGCCGATCATGCCGGGTGTTCTGATCGTTGAAAGCATGGCGCAAACTGCGGCCATTCTGGTTGTTCAGACCCTGGGTGCGGATGCCGAAGGCAAACTTGTCTATTTCATGAGCATCGATAACGCCCGTTTCCGCAAGCCGGTTACACCGGGTGATGTCATGCATATTCATGTCACTAAAAAACAGAGCCGCGGACCGGTCTGGAAGTTCGAAAGCCAGGTCAAGGTTGACGGTCAGGTCGTTGCCGAGGCCACCATCGCCGCGATGATCCGGGATAACTGATAATGTCAAAAGTGCATCCAACCGCCGTTGTCGAAGATGGCGCGCAGATTGGTCAGGATGTCGAAATCGGGCCGTATTGCGTTATTGGTCCGAATGTTGTCTTGGGTGACCGTGTCAAGTTGCACAGCCATGTTGCGATGGCCGGGCACACGACCCTTGGCGAGGAATGCGAAGTCTATCCGTTTGCTTCGGTCGGTCATGCGCCGCAGGACTTGAAGTTCAAGGGTGAGCAAAGCCGACTTATCGTCGGCAAGCGCACGAAAATTCGTGAAGGTGCGACCCTCAATCCCGGTACCGAAGGTGGCGGGATGGAGACCACCATCGGCGATGACTGCCTTCTGATGACCGGGGCCCATGTCGGGCATGATTGTCACGTTGGAAATCATTGCATTCTGGTCAATAACGGCACTTTGGCCGGGCATGTTGTGGTTGAAGATTTCGCGATTGTTGGTGGATTGTCGGCTGTGCATCAATTTGTGCGTATTGGCAAACACGCCATGATCGGTGGCATGACCGGTGTCGAAAGCGATGTGATCCCTTATGGGTCGGTGATCGGTAACCGTGCTTATCTGTCGGGCCTGAACATTGTCGGCCTGAAACGGCGCGGATTTGATCGTGAAACCATCCATTCCCTGCGCAAGGCATACCGTTTGCTGTTTGCCCAGGAAGGGACGCTGGCCGAGCGTGTAGAAGAAGTTGCCAAAGACTTCGAAGGCGTTGGTCCGGTGATGGAAATCATCAACTTCCTCAAAGCGGAAAGCATGCGTTCCGTATGTACGCCGAAATATGACAGCTCCGCAGGATAATCCGCTACCGAAACTGGGGATTATTGCTGGGGGCGGGGCGCTTCCGGCCCGCTTGGCTTCTGCTGCGCAGACAGCCGGGCGGGCAGTTTTCGTTGTGAAACTTGACCGCCACGCCGATGACCCCGAACTCGACCAATATCCTGGAATAACGGCAAGGCTGGGGGCTGCTGCCAAGATTCTGGACGCCATGCGTGACAATGCTTGTCAGGATGTCGTCCTTGCCGGCAAGGTCGCCCGTCCAAGTTTTACGGCCATTCGGCCTGATTGGCGCGCGGCCAAGCTTTTGATGAAAGTCGGCATGAAGGCGCTGGGTGATGACGGATTGCTGCGTCTGGTCGGTCAGGAGCTTGAACGCGAGGGCTTTCGACTGGTTGGTGCGCACGAAATTCTGACAGATATTGCTGTTTCAGAAGGCGTTCTTGGCACCATCAAGCCCGATGATCAGGCATTAAGCGACGCCAGACATGGCTTGCGGGTTGCCCGTATCCTTGGTCAGGCGGACGTCGGGCAGGGATGTGTCGTGCAACAGGGGCTTGTTCTGGCACTCGAAGCGATCGAGGGCACGGATGAAATGGTGCGTCGATCAGCCAATTATCGTCGTGACGGCGTTGGCGGTGTTCTGGTCAAATCATCAAAACCCCAGCAGGACAAGCGCCTTGATCTTCCGGCCATCGGTCTGACGACGGTGGAAGAAGCCCATAAGGCTGGTCTGCGTGGTATTGCACTTCTGGCTGGCGGGACAATGATCATTGACCGGTCGGCTGTGATTGAGCGCGCGGACAGGCTCGGGATGTTTGTCATTGGCATCCGTCCTGACGATGACGGGGATTCCGAAAATGACTGATGATGCCCCGGCAACCGGGCCTAAAATCATGCTTGTCGCGGGCGAGGCATCCGGTGATCAGCTGGGTGGGCGTCTGATGGCGGCAATTAAACGTCAGGAACCGGAAGCCCGTTTCATCGGTGTCGGTGGCCCGCGCATGGAAAGCGAGGGCCTTAAAAGCCTGTTTCCGATGAATGAGATGTCCGTCATGGGACTGACCGAGGTCGTGCCCCATATTCCGCATCTGCTTAAACGGATCTCGCAAACGGCGGAATTTGCCAAAACACAAAGGCCCGACGCCGTCGTTACCATAGATGCCCCGGATTTCAGTTTTCGCGTTGGTAAAAAACTGAAGGGCAAAGGCATTCCCCTGATCCATTATGTCGCACCATCGGTGTGGGCCTGGCGGGAGGGACGGGCAAAGAAGATTGCCGGATTTCTGGACCATCTTCTCGCGCTATTGCCGTTTGAGCCGCCATACTTTGAAAAAGAAGGCCTTCCAACCACCTTTATCGGCCACTCAGCGGTCGAAGAGCGTCATGACGGTAATGCTGAACGGTTTCGGGCCAAACACGATCTGGACGCGGATAAACGGCTTTTGGCGGTATTGCCCGGCAGTCGCAATTCCGAGGTAAAGCGTCTGTTGCCGATTTTCCGCGAGGTCATCGACGCCATCGCTGCAAAATATCCCGATACCCGCATTGTCGTGCCGACGGTCAGCAAGGTGGCGCAAACGGTAACCGACGAAATGCAAGACTGGCCGTTATCGCCGATTGTCGTTACGACCGATCAGGAACGGCATGATGCGTTTGCAGCGGCCAATTGTGCCCTTGCCGCATCGGGCACGGTATCGCTTGAGCTGGCGATTGCCGGTGTGCCGCATGTCATTGCCTATCAGGTCAATGCGATTACGGGCTGGATCGCCAAACGCCTGATCAAGATTGACACCGTCACCATTGTCAATCTTGTCCTGGGGCGGAAATTGATCCCCGAATTTCTTCAGGACAAATGCCGGGCAAAGGCGATTTTGCCTGCGCTTGAAGATTTGCTGAATGCGACCCCGGCACATGAAGAGCAAAAGGCCGGATTTGACGAGGCATGCCAGATGCTTGGTTTCGGGGATCGCGCGCCCAGCGAAAAAGCAGCCGAACAAATTCTGGCAATTATCGCTAAAAAATAATGGCTAACGACTGGCATCGGTCGTGAAATGCATTTAGTTTCAGGTCATTGATCAATCCATGACGGAGACATTGCTATGCGTTATTTGCACACGATGGTGCGTGTCGAAAATGTCGATGAATCGCTGAAATTCTATTGCGATCTGCTTGGCATGAAAGAGACCCGCCGTATCGAGAGCGAGCAGGGGCGTTTCACCCTGATCTATCTGGCTCCGCCGGCTGATATCGAAAGTGCCAAGGCAACCAAGGCCCCGGAACTTGAACTGACCTATAACTGGGATCCGGAAAGCTATACCGGTGGGCGTAATTTCGGCCATCTCGCCTATGAGGTCGATGACATCTATGCGACCTGTCAGAAGCTGATGGATGCCGGTGTTACCATTAACCGTCCGCCGCGTGACGGCCGCATGGCGTTTGTGCGTTCGCCTGACGGAATTTCGATCGAATTCCTTCAGAAGGGCGGCAACCTTGAGCCGGCCGAACCATGGGTAAGCATGGAAAATACCGGCAGCTGGTAACACGCTATATCTGGCGAACAGCCAAAACCTGTTCACCGGAATTGAAATGCAAAAAGGCCCGGATTTCTCCGGGCCTTTTTTTTGATCTTGTTCAGATCGTCGTCGGTACGACTTAGCGTTTGTCGACCGGAACGAACGGACGTTCTGCGACGCCGGTAAACAGCTGACGCGGACGACCGATTTTCTGCGACGGATCTTCGATCATTTCTTTCCACTGGGCGATCCAGCCGACGGTACGTGCAACCGCGAACAGCACGGTAAACATGCTGACCGGGATACCCATCGCCTTGAAGATGATGCCCGAATAGAAGTCGACGTTCGGATAGAGTTTCTTCTCGATGAAGTACTCGTCTTCACGTGCAATGCGTTCGAGTTCCTGAGCAACGTCAAGCAGCGGATCGCTGATGTTGAGTTCCTTGAGAACTTCGTGGCAGGTTTCCTGCATGACTTTGGCGCGCGGATCGTAGTTTTTGTAAACGCGGTGACCAAAGCCCATCAGACGGAACGGATCGTTCTTGTCTTTTGCTTTTGCAACGAATTCCGGAATGTTTTTCACATCGCCGATTTCGTTAAGCATCACCAGAACCGCTTCGTTCGCACCGCCGTGTGCCGGGCCCCACAGGGACGCGATACCAGCAGCAATACAAGCGAACGGGTTCGCACCCGAAGAACCGGCAAGGCGCACGGTCGAAGTCGAAGCATTCTGTTCGTGGTCGGCATGCAGGATCAGGATACGATCCATTGCCTTGGCCAGAACCGGATTGACTTCGTATTCTTCGCACGGGTTGCCAAACATCATCTGAAGGAAGTTTTCAGCAAAGCCCAGCTTGTTGTTCGGGTAGCGGAACGGCTGGCCGATCGAATACTTGTATGCCATCGCTGCGATGGTCGGCATTTTCGCAATCAGGCGATAAGCCGAGATCAGACGCTGCTGCGGATCATTGATGTCGGTGCTGTCATGATAGAAAGCAGACATTGCGCCAACGACACCGCACATGATGGCCATCGGATGCGCGTCACGGCGGAAGCCGTTATAGAAATTGCGCATCTGCTCATGCACCATGGTGTGCATGGTGATGTCGTTTTCGAACTGTGCCTTCTGGGTGGCGTTCGGGAGTTCCCCGTACAGCAACAGATGGCAGACTTCCAGGAAGTCGGAGTTTTCTGCAAGATCGTCAATCGCATAACCACGGTGGCGCAGGATCCCTACGTCGCCGTCAATATAGGTCAGCTCGGACTGGCAGGAGCCGGTCGAAGTGAAGCCCGGATCATAGGTAAAATATCCAGTTTCAGCGTACAGCTTGCGAATGTCGATAACAGACGGGCCTACGCTACCCTCAATCACCGGCATCTCGAACGACTTGCCAGTGGCATTGTCGGTCAGTGTTACGGTGTGGGAAGTCTTGGAATTCTGAGCCATGACTTATTTTTCCTTCCCTGTTTGAACGAACACGGTTTCAAGTTGGGTGCAGCATAATGCTGCGGCGCATTAAGCGCAAACAGACTATTAGTTTTTTATAATTCGCTGTTGTTATGCATCGAAATGTCGGATGCGTTTCAGCGTTTGCTCTTTGCCAAGCACGATCATTACTTCGAAGATGCCTGGTGAAGAATTGGAACCGGTAAGCACCGCCCGCAAGGGCTGCGCAACTTTTCCGAGTTTAAGATCAAGTTTCTCGGCAGTTGCACGAACACATGCGTCAACGTTCTCTTCGGTCCAGCTTTCAAGCGCTTCAAGACTGTTGGCCAATTCTGCAAACAGACCTTCAGGTGCGCTATCGATCAGGGACTGAGCTTTCTCGTTAACGGACAATACGCCGTCAGTAACATAGAAGGCCGAAGATTCGGCGAGCTCGATAAGTGTCTTGGCCCTTTCTTTAAGGCCTGACATGCCATTGATCAAGATTTCTTTTTGCGCTGCATCAATTGCATCGGTTCCAATAATGGCCGCAACCCGTTGGGAAATCTCGTCTACAAGCCGTTTATCGTCGGCCTGACGCATGTAAATGCCGTTAAGGTTTGTCAGCTTCGCAAAGTCGAAACGTGCCGCACCCTTGCCAACATCCTTGATGTCGAACCATTCGATGGCCTGTTCCTGGGAAATGACTTCATCATCGCCATGACCCCAGCCCAGACGCAGGAGATAGTTGTTCACGGCTTCCGGCAGGAAACCCATCTCGTCGCGATAGGAGTCAACACCCAGCGCACCATGACGTTTCGACAGTTTCGCACCATCCGGCCCGTGAATAAGCGGAATATGGGCAAAGGTCGGAACATCCCAGCCCATGGCGTCATAAAGGGCCTTCTGGCGGAACGCGTTGGTCAGGTGATCGTCACCGCGAATGACGTTGGTAACGCCCATATCATGGTCATCAACAACAACCGAAAGCATATAGGTCGGGGTGCCGTCACCACGCAGAATGACATAATCGTCAAGCTGTTCATTGGCGACACGGACTTCGCCCTGGACCTGATCATTGATCACGGCATCGCCATCCTGCGGTGCCTTGAGACGCACGACAGGTTTTACATCTTCCGGGGCTTCTGACGGATCGCGATCACGCCAGGTGCCGTCATATTTCATCGGGCGACCTTCGGCGCGGGCCTTTTCACGCATCGCGGTCAATTCTTCGGGCGTGCAATAGCAATAATATGCCTTGCCGGCATCCAGCAATTGTTGTGCAACTTCGGCATGGCGGTCGCGACGGGCGAACTGGAAGGTCGGTTCATCGTCTGCGGTCAGGCCAAGCCAGTTGAGCCCGTCAAAAATGGCTTCGACGGCCTCGGGCGTTGAACGTTCGCGATCGGTATCTTCAATACGCAGCAAGAATTTGCCGCCGGTGTGTTTGGCATAAAGCCAGTTATAAAGGGCGGTGCGTGCGCCGCCGATGTGTAAAAACCCGGTCGGAGACGGGGCAAAACGGGTAACAACCGTCATTCAATCTATCCGCTATCTGGATGTTGTCGCTTGTCGTATGGACTTTTGGCGTGCAGGCTATAGCACAAATGACACGCTGTTGCACCACAGCCGATGTTAGATAGAAACTAAGCTTAAGGCGGGCTATTGGACATTCGTCGCAATACTTTTACAAGAAGTATTAAAAAACAAAGGCTTGCGGGGTTTTTCTCGCAAGTCATATTTGTTGTTACAAGCCAAAGAAATAAATGGTTTCTGTCCTCTGTTATCTTCTTTGGGTTGGGATGTGCCCTTTATTTCTTGCTTCCTGCGCGCATTTCCGTTGCAGAGATTTCAGTTACCGTGATTCTTTCGGTCTGCGCGTTCTGGATGGTTCGCAGCAAAGCCTGGCTGGCATTTTTGATGCAACTGATGGCCAGTATTACAGCAGGTTGTTTGATCAGTGCCTTGCATACGGAACTGGGACCGGAAAATATCCCGACCAGAACCCTTTATTCGACCGAAATCACCGGAACTGTCATCGGTATTGAACCCCGCGGCAGTCGCATGCGCGTTACCCTTGATCCGACAAATATTCAGGGTCTTTCCAATGATCAGATCGGCTGGAATATCCGGCTCAGTTTTCTCGGTGACAGTGCGCTTTCGATCGGTGATGAGGTGCGCGTAAAGGCACGGTTGTTTCCCCTGCGCCCGCCGTCGGTTCCCGGTGATCCCGATTTCGCGCGCAACCTTTATTTCAGCCAGATCGGCGCAACCGGGTTTGCATTCGGCCGTCAGTTCGAAGTGTTGAGCGAGAAGGGTGCATATGAAAACAAAGGGATAAGGGCCGTCGTTGAACACCTGCGTCAGAAAATATCCGACGTGATCAATCGATATGTAACCGTGCCCGAGGCCGGGATTGCCAAAGCATTGATCATCGGTGAGCGCGGCGATGTCACTGCTGAAATTGCCGAGGATCTGAGAAAATCCGGGCTGGCCCATCTTTTGGCAATTTCCGGATTGCATATGGGGTTACTGTGCGGAACCGTTTTCTTTCTGGTGCGTCTGGGGTTGGCTGCGATACCGGGGATCGCATTGCGCTATCCGGTCAAAAAATGGGCGGCACTCGCGGCCGCCGGGGCGGGGTTCATTTATCTCGGATTGTCGGGGGCAACAGTGCCGACGCAGCGGGCCTTTGTGATGTTGCTGGTTGTATGGATTGCTCTGTTGCTTGATCGCCGTGCCATATCGTTACGGCTGGTGGGGGTGGCCGCACTGGTTGTTCTGGTGTTAAGGCCCGATGCGGTGCTTGGTGCCAGTTTTCAACTTTCCTTTGCGGCTGTCGGGGCACTTGTTGCCTTTTATGACGGGCCCGGCCGCCGTTGGCTTGACCGTCATGGCGGACGTCCGTGGCATGAACGTCTTGTGATCTATATGGCGGGGCTTTTGATCACCAGTGTCATTGTGACGGTTGTGACGGCACCTATTATCGGATTTCATTTCGGGCGGATATCGGTGCTTGGCATTGTTGCCAATCTGGTTGCCATTCCGATAATGGCATTCTGGGTGATGCCGTTAATTGTCCTGACGCTGGCATTGATGCCATTCGGGTTGGCGGGCGGTGTGCTTGCGCTGATGGCGCCCGGATTGACTGTTCTGATCAAAACAGCATCCCTTGTCGCCGCCCAGGAATGGGGATTGTGGTATGTGGCCGGGCTCGGTGATGTGGCAACCGCCTGTTTGTTGCTGGCAATTGCGTGGGCCGTGATCTGGCGCGATCAGGTTGCCCTTGTGGTGTCCGGGCCGCTTTTGATCATCGCCATCATTGCGCAGGTGACCCATCAAACGCCGGATGTTCTTGTATCGGGTGATCAGGAAAGCTGGGCCGTTTATGACAGGGAACAGGAAATCCTGCATGTGGCGGACGGGCTTGGTGATTTCCAAAAATCCCTGTGGATGAGCCGTTTTGGCATCCGTCCGGAAGATGAAGCCACAAGAATAAGGCATTGTAACAACGATCCCTGTCTTGTGGTCACTGGCGCTGGTGATAAGGAAACTAGGACCATTGTTGCAACCAGTCTGGCCAATCCGTTCTATGCCTGTCGTAATGCCGATCTTGTGATTACGCTAAAAAATGATTTGCCAATCCGAACCTGTCGCCAGGCCGGGGCGCGGGTGATGATTGATGATGACGTTTTGTGGTGGCAGGGCGGTGTGGCCCTTGATACGGCTAAACTTGATCAGGGAAGGTCGTCATTTGAGACCGTGCGGGCAATATCCGGTCACTGGCCATGGATTGTGATTGGCGGTAAAGCTGCTCCATCGCAACGGTAATCAGTGGTCGTACCTGGACCGGGTCGGATGCACTGATCCCGAATACAGAAAATCGCCTGTGTGAAAATCACAGCGGGCGATTTTGTGTGTGTAGTTGTCGGTGGCTTAATACTGACGCAGCAACCCGACCAGGCGGCCCTGAATGCGGACGCGATCCGGTGACAGGGCGCGGGTTTCATACCGGGCATTGGCCGGTTCCAGAAGAACCTCACCGCGCCCGCGTTTAAGGCGCTTAAGGGTCGCTTCGCTGTCATCGACAAGGGCAACGACAATCGTGCCATCATGGGCCTGCTCGCACCGCTGGATCAGGACGGTATCACCATCAAGGATGCCGGCCTCGACCATGGAATCACCCGATACTTCAAGTGCATAATGATCGCCTGATCCCAAAAGGGCAGCGGGCACCTGAACCATGGTGCTTTGATCACGCAATGCCTCGATCGGGGTACCCGCAGCAATGCGACCATAAAGCGGAAGCGAAATGGCTTCGCCGGTTTCGGCAAAGGCCGTGGGCACGGTTGCCGGACGATGGGGGGCTTTGCGCGCACTGGCAATGGATGTGACGTTGTTCGGGGTTTCGGGGGTGTCATCGTCGCTGTTCTCCGGAAGCCGGATGACTTCCAGGGCACGGGCGCGATGCGCAAGACGGCGGATAAAACCGCGTTCCTCAAGCCCGGTAATCAGACGATGGATCCCTGATTTGGATTTAAGGTTCAGGGCCTCTTTCATTTCATCGAAAGAGGGCGAGATACCGTGATCGCGAAGGTAATTGTCAATATAGACCAGCAACTCATATTGCTTGCGCGTCAGCATGATATTTCCCGAACCTGTAGCAAGAACAAAAAGGATACATAAATGTTCTACTTTAGTTCTTTTGTCGGGTCAAGCGCATCGGGCCAAAAACAACGGATTGACCGTAATTCAGGCAATAATTGCGGGTTTTGAATGGTAGCCGCCCGCCCGCAAACACCCTAATCGGCGATGAAAGTCCCCGATTTCCCGCCTTCCTTGCGGGTGACGCGGATATCGGTAATCTGCATGGCCTTGTCGACAGCCTTGCACATGTCAAATACGGTCAAGGCGGCGATAGAGGCCGCGGTCAACGCCTCCATCTCGACACCGGTCTTGCCGGTGGTCTTGCAGGTCGCAGTGATATCGACCCCGTCAACATCATCGGCCAGTTCAAGATCAACCGTCACCGATGTCAGGGGCAGGGGATGGCATAGCGGGATCAGATCGGGGGTCTTTTTTGCTCCCATGATCCCGGCAAGCTGTGCGATGCCAAGAACATCACCCTTTTTGTGGCCACGATCGGCAATCAGCTTTGCCGTTTGCGCAGACATCAATACCCGCGCCTTGGCAATGGCAATGCGGGTGGTATCGGCCTTGTCCGAAATGTCCACCATCACGGCGTTGCCACCGGCATCAATATGGGAAAGCTTGTCTGTCATGTGCTTTGCCAGTCCCAGGTCAGGCCGCAAGACCAAGGAGGTTGCGGGTTGCCGCAGTGACGTCGTCCTGACGCATCAGGCTTTCCCCAATCAGGAAGCACTGCGCACCAACCTTGGCCATGCGTGCAAGGTCTTCGGGCGTGAACAATCCGCTTTCGGCGACCAGAAGACGGTCGCTATCGACCATGCCAGCCAGTTCCTCGGTCGTGGTCAGCGAAATTTCCATGGTCTTGAGGTTACGGTTATTGACCCCGACCAGACGCGATTTCAGTTTCAGGGCACGTTCAAGTTCCGGCGCGTTGTGAACTTCGATCAGAACATCCATGCCAAGGCTGTGTGCCGCATCTTCAAGTTCGGCAGCCAGTTCGTCTTCAAGGGCTGCCATAATCAAAAGGATGCAATCGGCCCCCAAGGCGCGTGCTTCGGTGATCTGATAGGGATCAACCATGAAATCCTTGCGCAATGCCGGAAGGCCAACCGCCGCGCGCGCCGCGACAAGATAGCTGTCATCGCCCTGGAAATAGGGCACATCGGTCAGAACCGAAAGGCAGCTTGCCCCGCCAGCCTGATAGGCCTTTGCCAGTTCCGGCGGATTGAAATCGGCGCGGATCAGACCCTTGGACGGGGACGCTTTCTTGATTTCGGCAATCAGGCCATAACGGCCATCGGCAACACTGGTTTCAAGGGCCTTGATAAAGCCGCGTGGCGCTGATTGGGCTTTGGCTTCGGCTTCAAGCGTGGCAAGGCTTTTGCGGCTCTTGCAGGCGGCAACGTGTTCGCGTTTGTCGTCGCAGATTTTCTTAAGAACGTCGCTCACGCTGCGTTTCCTTCGTTGGTAATGGTGACAAGACCCTGAAGCGTTTCTGCGGCCTTGCCGCTATCAATTGCTTCGGATGCCTTTTTGATGCCATCGGCAAGATCGCTGGCAACGCCGGTCACCACAAGTGCCGCCCCGGCATTCATCAGAACGATATCGCGATAGGCATCTTTTTTCGCTGCCAGAAGGTCAAGAATGGCCTTGGCATTCACATCCGCATCGCCGCCCTTAAGGTCATCAAGCGTTGCTGTCTCAAACCCGAAATCGCCCGGGGAAATTTCAAAGGTCCTAACATTGCCGTCTTTGACTTCGGCGACAAAGGTCGGGCCCGTGGTCGAGATTTCATCAAGACCGCTGTGGCCATGAACCACCCATGCATGAACCGACCCAAGACGATTGAGCACATGGGCAACCGGTTCGACCCATTCCTTGGCAAAGACGCCAAGAACCTGGCGTTTGGTCTTTGCCGGGTTGGCAAGCGGACCCAGCAGGTTAAAGATCGTGCGTGTGCCCATTTCAACGCGGGTCGGCATCACGTGACGCATCGCCGAATGGTGACGGGTCGCCATCATGAAGCACAGCCCAATCTCGCGGAGGGCCTTTTCCAGCAATTTCATATCGGCATCAAGATTGACACCAAGCGCCATCAAAACATCAGCCGAACCCGATTTCGACGATGCCGCGCGGTTGCCGTGTTTGGCAACGGTCGCACCTGCAGCGGCGGCAACAATCGCCGCACCGGTTGAAATATTGAAGGTTCCACTGCCATCACCACCTGTGCCACAGGTATCAACCGCATTTTCCGGGGCAATGATGCCGGTGGCCTTTTCACGCATGACACGTGCCGCACCGGTAATTTCGTCAACGGTTTCGCCCCGAATGCGCAACCCCATCAGGAAAGCCCCCATTTGCGACGGGGTTGCCTGACCCGACATCAGCACGTTAAAGGCCTGTTCGGCCATGCTTTCGGTCAGCTTTTCACCATCTGCGACTTTGGCCAGAATTGGCTTCAGATCATTATCAGTCGACATTCGGGTTTCCTCGGTTTGCGGTCCGGTGTGGTTTCAGGCGCCGGTAAAGTCGATAAAATTCTTTAACAATGCGTGGCCATGTTCCGATGCGATGCTTTCGGGATGGAACTGAACGCCATGTATCTGATGGGTTTTGTGCCGAACGCCCATGATCAGACCATCCGCGCTTTCGGCCGTGATTTCAAGACTGTCAGGCAAAGTTTCGCGTTCAATCACCAAAGAATGATAACGCGTTGCTTCAAACGGGCTTGGAAGACCGGCAAAGACGCTGGCGCCTGAATGGTTCATGGCATCGGTTTTGCCATGCATGCATTCGGGGGCGCGAACAACCTTGCCGCCAAAAGCCTGACCAATCGATTGATGGCCAAGGCACACGCCCAGAAGTTTGACTTGGCCGGCTGCTTCCCTGATCAGATCAAGACAGATACCCGCGCGTTCGGGATCACAGGGGCCAGGTGAAATCACAATGCCTTCGGGCTTGAGAGCAAGCGCATCTTCAACGGAAATCTCATCATTGCGGCGCACTTCGACCTCGGGGCCGAGTTCGCGCAGATAATGCCACAAATTGAATGTGAAGCTGTCGTAATTATCGATGAGGAGATACATCGGAAAAGGCGCCTGTGCACATGAAGGTCGGCAGAGAATAAACGCCCTTGCCGCTACGTCAAGCGGAAGCAGGGTAAGGGTTTTTTCCTACAGCCGGTTGTTGTCGCCCGCGCATAAAGGATCTCTTAACCCGGTGCTAACCAGCACCGATTTAAAACATCCCGACAATATCCGACATGATCGGTCTATAATCACCATATGGGAAGGAGCTGCGAAGGTCATCTTCGCAGAGCCGACGAGCGACCCAGAAAACGATACTGGAGACCACCGCGTGGCACGCCGGGCAACGACCGCCAAACGAAAAAAGGCGGCACCCAAAAAATCCAACCGCAAAAAAGCTGCACCGAAAAAGAAATCGGGTGGCATTGGCCGCCTGATGCTGGGGGGTGCCTTTGTTGCGGGAACGCTGTCGGCCATTATTGCCGTTGGCAGCATGCTTGAACTTGACCGGGCGTCCGACGAGTTCGGCCGTGCATCCGATCAACGTGCACCCGACTACACACTTGCGGCACCCGAAACAAAGCCGATGCTGCGCAAGGATTATCAGCTTCCCGACACACCGCCCTCGGGTATTCAGGGGCGTACAGGCTATCTGATTGATGAAAACGGGCGCCAGACGGCAAATCAGACCAAAAATCAGGGGCAGGGTGGGCAAAACCTGTCCGATTTCGTCGAAAACCCGAAACCAGACTCCAAAACATCGGTCTTGCCTGGTGAAAGCGGTACGGATAGCCCGGCGCTGACAACTGCTACGCCGACAGACAATTCTGTGCCCTGGCGCAAATTTGCGGCCCTTGCCCCCGATGCCGGGCAGAAACCGGTCATTGCAATCGTGATTGATGATGCCGGTCTGGACCAGCCGCGCACCGCGCGCACGGTCAAACTGCCCGGACCGATCACGATTTCCTATTTGCCCTATGCTCGCGATTTGCAGCCGCAAGTCAATGCCGCACGCACTGCCGGGCACGAGGTCATGCTTCACATGCCGATGGAACCGTCATCTGCTGCGGTGGATCCGGGGCCGCACGCGCTGCTTGCGACCTATGATCGTCAAAAAATCCTCAGTGAAATGAACTGGATGCTTGACCGGTTTGACGGTTATGTCGGTGTGAACAACCATATGGGCAGCAAATTCACATCCGATCCGGAACGGATGCA
Source organism: Thalassospira sp. CH_XMU1420-2 (assembly GCF_037029325.1). Classification (NCBI taxonomy): domain Bacteria; kingdom Pseudomonadati; phylum Pseudomonadota; class Alphaproteobacteria; order Rhodospirillales; family Thalassospiraceae; genus Thalassospira; species Thalassospira sp. CH_XMU1420-2. The sequence goes on along the minus strand of NZ_JAYMEG010000003.1, from coordinate 738,102 downwards.
GATCGTGATGGAAGTCATGAAGTCGCGCGGATTGATGTTCCTTGATTCGCGTACAAGCGCCACATCGGTCGGCTATTCGACCGCCAACAAATTCGGCGTTCCCGCCATCACACGTGACGTTTTCATCGATGATGCGGATGATGCGGAAAAAATCGCAGAAATGCTTGCGCGCACCGAACGTGTAGCTGCCAAACAGGGATATGCGATTGCCATTGGTCATCCCCGTGACCTGACGATCAGTGCCCTTCAAAAATGGATACCCGAAATCGAAGCACGCGGCTTTGTGCTTGTACCGGTCACGGATATCTTGCGCCGGTCATCACAAAGCGTAACCGGTTAGTTCAATATTCTGAAAAATGCAGACATAAAAGGGGCCGCAAATGATTGCGGCCCTTTGGTATTTGATCAGTTTGGATATTACGCAAATCGGTATGCTTCGCGGGCCGCGGCCATCAGTGCGCCAGCCTTGTTGCGGCATTCCTTGTGTTCAAGTTCCGGTTTGCTGTCGACGACGATCCCAGCACCAGCCTGAATATGGATTTTCTCGTCCTTGATGACGGCGGTGCGCAGCGCGATACAGGTATCCATTGATCCGTCGGCCGAGATATAGCCGATACATCCGGCATAAATACCGCGCCGTACCGATTCCAGTTCATCAATGATTTCCATGGCCCGAACTTTGGGGGCACCCGATACGGTTCCGGCCGGGAAGCCGGCCTTGAGCGCATCCATCGCGTCATATTTCGTTTCGTCAATCTGACCGACGACATTGGAAACGATATGCATGACGTGGGAATAATATTCGATCTGTTCGCGATCCGTGACGCGCACTGTGCCCGGTTTCGACACGCGGCCGACATCATTGCGACCAAGATCAAGCAACATCAAATGCTCGGATCGTTCTTTCGGATCATCCAGAAGGTCCTGGGCCATGACCTTGTCGTCTTCTGGCGTTTTGCCGCGCCGGCGTGTACCGGCAATCGGGCGAATGGTGACTTCGCCGTCGCGCAGGCGCACCAGAATTTCCGGGCTGGCGCCGACCACCTGGAAACCACCAATATCAAGATAGAACATGAAAGGTGACGGGTTGATCCGGCGCAGCGCACGATAAAACGCAAAAGGCGGCAACTGATAGGGCAGCGTATAGCGTTGCGACAGCACCACCTGGAAAATATCGCCAGCCCGGATATATTCCTTGGCCTTGTCTACCATGTCATAAAATCCGGCTTCATCCACGCTGACCTTCGGATCGGGCAGGGTATCGGGCACGGATTTGGAACGGCGATCGATGAACAGATTGCGCTGGAACTGCATGACCACGTCATTCAGACGCGCACAGGCCAGATCATAAGCCGCATTGGCATCAATGCCGTCTTCCGGGCGGACCGGGGTGACGACGGTTACAGTATCTTCGATGGTGTCAAAGCTTGCCGTGACGGTAGGGCGAATGAAAATGCCATCAGGTACGCCAAGTTCATCCTTGTTGCTGTCTGGCAGCTTTTCCATCAGGCGCACTGTGTCATAGCCCATATAGCCAACCAGACCAGCACTCATTGGCGGCAGGCTGTCGGGCAGTTCGATATGGCTTTCGGCAATCAGCTTTTTCAGGCTTTCAAGCGGGGCTTCGCCTTCGTCGACGAAGGCGTCGGCATCAGCCATCGCACGGCGGTTCAGTTCGGCCTTGTTGCCAAAACACCGCCAGATCAGGTCGGGTCTAAGGCCCAGAAACGAATACCGACCGCGAACAGCGCCGCCTTCAACAGATTCAAGCAAATAGGTATTGGGCATGCCTTCGGCGATCTTGAGGAAAGCCGAAACCGGCGTATCCAGATCTGCTGTCAACGCGGTCCAAAGAACCTGTGAGACGCCGTTATCGTAATTTTGCTTGAAGCTGTTGAAATCCGGTTTGATTTCCATGGTCTATCCAAATGTTGGTCTTGGTCGTAAATGTCATAAAAGAAAAAGGGCGACCGGATCAACCGGTCGCCCTTTTGTGTGGCTGTCAGTTTGCAGCGGACGGGGCGTAAAGCCCGTTGATCACGCTGTTATTGACCGTGACCGAGATTTCATCACGCAGATAGTCAAGATACTGCGACAGGATATCTTCATTGATTGCCTGTTTGAGTTCATCATTGACCGGCTGGGCATCAGCGGTTTCGACATTGGCTTGCTTGATTTCGTCAAGACGCACAACCAGGACGTCTTCACCGGTCTGGATCGCCTTGGCCTTGCCGTCTTCAAGCGTGAAGAGGGCTGCTGCAACCGCCGGATTGACATCGGCACCAAGGCCCTGTCCGGTCCGCTTGGTCAGGCCGCTTTCCTTGACCGATGCGCCATTTTCCGATGCAACTGCTGAAAGGTCGGCACCCGATGTGTTGACGCTGTTGGCAAGTTCTTCGGCCTTGGCAACCATCAGTTTCTGGCGTTCTTCGGACTTCCAGGCGGCAATGACATCTTCGCGGACATCTTCGAACGGGCGCAGTGCCGACGGCGTTACATTTTCAACCCGGACAACATAACGGGTGCCCGATGCGGTTTCTTCAAGGAAGCTTTCCTCGCCGTTTTCAAGCTCGAAGATCTTTTCATTGATCTCGTCAGCCCCGTCGATGTTTTCGCCGGCAAGACCTTCGCCACGGACAATACCGTTAAGCTTGTAGGTCTTTGCACCGACATCGCGTGCAGCGTCTTCGATCGGGGTGCCAGCACCCAGTTCTTCGTCAAAATTGGCCGCCAGATCATAGATCGCGTCTTCGGCCTTGAACTGTTTGATGCCGTCGACAATCTCGTCGCGGACTTCGTCAAGCGACTGAACGCTGCCCGGCGTTACCGAGGTCACACGCAGGATATGCCAGCCAAGTGCTGTTTCAACTGGTTCGGAGAAACCGCCTTCCGGCAGGGCAAAGGTCGCTGCACTCAGGTCAGGCAAAATGTCGTTGGCGGTGAATTCGCCAAGCTTGACCATCGACTCATCCATGCCGGCTTCCTTGGCCGTTTCCATGAAATCGGCACCGCCCTGAAGGCTTTTGTAAGCTTCGCGTGCGGACTGTTCATCACCCGGCGCAAACAGGATTTGCTCGACAACGCGCTTTTCCGGGGTCTGGAATTCGGCTTCGCGCTGCTTGTAGGACTCCGCGATTTCGTCTTCGGTAACAGTGACCGTCGCAATCAGGTCCGCAGCACTCAGCGTTGCAAGCGTTACATCACGGCTTTCCGGTGCCGTGAACTGCGCTGCATTGTCTTCGTGGAATTTGCGAAGGGTGGCGTCATCTGCAACGGCGATATCATCGAACTCTGCACCATTCAGGGCAAAGAACGACCCGCGACGCTGTTCATTACGATAGGCAACAATCTGCTTTGCCAGCATTTCAGGAACAGCCGCCGTGCCGGTCAGGCTGCCGACAACCTGCTGGCTCATCAGATCACCACGAACACCTTCGATGAATTCCTGTTCGGTGTAGCCCGCAGTGTAAAGAGCCTGAAGGAAACGGTCGCGGCTGAACTGGCCGGTGGTCGGGTCCTTGAAGTTGTCCGACGCAAAGATGGTATCGCGGACTTTATCGTCGCTGATGCCGATCCCCATATCCTTGGCGTCTTCACGCAGCACCTTCTGCGAGACAAGCGACTGAACCGTATTGTTCAGAAGACCCATCTGGACAGCTTGTTGCTGGTTGAAATTCGGGCCGAATACATTTCGCATATTCTGCACGCTGCGCTGGAAGGCGCGTTCCAGTTCGACCGGGGTGATCTTCTGGCTGCCGATTTCGGCAACTTCACGCGATGTGCCAAGATTCAGCATCGATGCGTTCAGGCCCCAGATAACGAAGCTCAGTGCAATCACGCCAAAGATCACTTTGGCAAAGATTGATTTCGAAAATGTGCGAATGCCAGCAAGCATATGATAAGCCTAACAATTCGTGGTTTGGTGTCGATATAATGTATCGACAGCTTTTAATTATGATCGCCCAGGGACGCAAATCCCGACGAAATTGCCGGGCATCTTAATGGCGAGAGGTAACAGCGGCAACAGCCGATTGCATAGAAGATCATTGCAATTCCAAACGAAATGCATGAACGCGTGTTTTCCGGGACTTGGCCCGGTGCGGTGGACATGCTAAAAGCCGCTTCGAAATTGATCCTGTAACAATTCGTAACGATTGCCATTGATGCAATATCGAATTGTTATCAAAGGAATTTATCTGAAATCGACCAGCACGAGGTAGCTTCCCATGACCCAACGCCGTCCCCTGATCGCCGGAAACTGGAAAATGAACTGTTTGCGTGCGGATGGTCTTGCGCTGGCATCCGGACTTGCTGCAAAGGCATCCGAAAAGGGAACTCTGGGCTGCGATATTCTTGTTTGTCCGCCCGCGACACTGCTGTCTGATGTGGTTGGCGTCACCAAGGATAGTGCAGTTGGCGTTGGTGGCCAGGATTGCCACGCAGCCGTATCGGGTGCGCATACCGGTGATATTGCTGCACCCATGTTGGCTGATATCGGTGCTGGGTATGTTCTGGTCGGTCATTCGGAACGTCGTGCTGATCATGGTGAAAGTTCGACGGATATCCGTCGCAAGGCCATCGCCGCACATGATGCCGATCTGGTTGCTGTTGTTTGTGTCGGTGAAACCGAACAGGAACGCGATCTTGGTGCGACCCTGTCTGTTGTAAACGGGCAGGTGGCTGTTTCGGTTCCGGACGGGGCAACCGCAAAGAATACCGTGATCGCCTATGAGCCGGTCTGGGCAATCGGAACCGGACGCACCGCAAGTGTTGCCGAAGTCGCCGAAGTTCACACCGCGATCCGTGCCGAGCTTGTCAAACGCTTTGCCGATGGGAACGAATTCCGGATTCTTTACGGTGGTTCGGTCAAGCCGTCCAATGCGGCGGAATTGCTTGCCCTTGAAGATGTCGATGGCGCGCTTGTCGGCGGGGCGAGCCTCAAGCTTGAAGATTTTTGGAAAATTATTGAAACTTGCGCCTAGCCAACAGCCATAAAACGCGTTAAATACGCATCAAATTTATGCCCGATCCGGGCCAAATTGCGTTCGGATCGGAAGTTAGGACAAGAGTTTCGAGACCATGCAAACAGTCATTCTGGTAATCCACCTTCTTCTTGCGCTTGGCTTGATTGCCGTCATTCTCGTGCAGCGCAGCGAGGGCGGTGGGCTTGGTATCGGCGGTAACAGCGGCGGCGGAGGCGGTGGCTTCGGCGTGATGAGTTCACGCGGCGCTGCGAACCTGCTGACCCGTACCACTGCGATTCTGGCAGGTGCATTCATGATCACCAGCATCATTCTTGCACTGCAGTCCAACAGCCACACCAAGCCAGCTTCCATTCTGGAACAGGCACCGGCTTCGGCCCCGGCGGTTACTGAACCCGCCGAGGATACCGGGCCCGCGGCTCCGACCCGCTAAACAAATTAACCGACGACACGAGGCGGCAAACTTGCCGCCTCAATTTTTGATTGTTGTATTCCCCGGTTCGTGATGCACTAAACGGCATTGAACCGAGGCTTTGTGCTTTGAGATGAGGCAAAGAAATGACTCGTTATATCTTTATTACCGGTGGCGTTGTTTCTTCGCTGGGCAAGGGCCTGGCTTCCGCTGCTTTGGGTGCTTCGTTACAGGCACGCGGCTTTACAGTTCGTCTGCGCAAGCTTGATCCGTATATCAACGTTGATCCGGGCACCATGAGCCCGTACCAGCATGGCGAATGCTATGTGACCGAAGACGGTGCCGAGACCGACCTTGATCTTGGTCACTATGAACGTTTTACCGGCGTTTCTTCGCGCCGTTCCGACAACGTGACCACCGGGCGCATCTATTCGAACGTGATCGCCCGCGAACGCCGCGGTGATTATCTTGGCGGGACCGTCCAGGTCATTCCGCACATCACCGATGCGATCAAGGAATTCGTTCAGTCTGACGCGACCGAGGATTTTGTGCTTGTCGAAATCGGCGGCACGGTTGGCGACATTGAAAGTCTGCCATTCCTTGAAGCGATCCGTCAGATGGGCAACGACCTTGGTGATGGTCGCACGCTGTTCATGCATCTTACCCTGGTGCCCTATATCTCGACCGCTGGCGAGCTGAAAACCAAACCGACCCAGCATTCCGTCAAGGAACTGCAAAGTGTCGGTATTCAGCCTGATATTCTGCTTTGCCGTTGTGATCGTGAAATTCCGATCAATGAACGCCGCAAGATCGCGCGTTTCTGTAATGTCCGCGAAGCAGCAGTCATTCCGGCCTATGATGTCGATAACATCTATCAGGTGCCGATCAGCTATCACCAGTATGGTCTTGATAGCGAAGTTCTCCATCACTTCGGTCTTCAGGCCCAGGACCCGGATCTGGCACCGTGGGAAAACATCTGCAACACCATCCGCAACCCGGAAGGTGAGGTCACCATCGGTATCGTTGGCAAATACATCCAGCTTCCCGATGCCTACAAATCCCTGACCGAAGCCCTGACCCATGGCGGTATCGCCAACAAGGTCCGCGTCAATCTGGAATGGATTGCGTCTGACGAGCTGGAAAAAGAAGGCAACGTCAACGAAATCCTGTCCAAGCTTGATGCGATCATGGTTCCGGGCGGCTTTGGCGAACGTGGCGCAGAAGGCAAGATTGCCGCAGCACGCTACGCCCGTGAAAACAAGGTGCCGTATTTCGGCATCTGCTTTGGCATGCAGATGGCTGTTCTGGAAGCAGCCCGCAACCTTGCCGGTCTCAAGGACGCATCTTCGTCCGAATTCGGCCCGACCAAAACCCCGCTTGTTGGTCTGATGACCGAATGGGCAAAGGATGGCGGTTCGGTTGAACGTCGTACCGGCGAAGATGATCTTGGCGGCACCATGCGTCTGGGCAATTATGAGTGCAAGCTGGTTGACGGCACCCGTGCACGCGACATCTATGGCAGTGAAACCGTTCTGGAACGTCACCGCCATCGCTATGAAGTTAACGTAAACTTCATGTCGCAGCTTGAGGAAAAAGGTCTTAAATTCTCGGGCTTGTCGCCGGATGGTCGTTTGCCGGAAATCGTTGAATACCCGGATCATCCGTGGTTCATCGGTGTCCAGTTCCACCCGGAACTGCGTTCGCGTCCGCTCGACCCGCATCCGCTGTTCGTGTCTTATATCAAGGCCGCCAAAGAGCGCAGCCGTCTGGTATAATTGACACGCAGTCTGATTGCGCGAATGGCCGCGTGCTGTATGCGTGAATGGCCGAATGCTTGAATGAAAGTCATCGCAATGACCGAAATTAAAACTGTCAAAGTCGGCAATATCGAAATCGCCAATGACAAGCCCTTTGCCGTTCTGGCCGGGCCGTGCGCGATCGAAAGCCGTCAACATGCACTCGAAATGTCCGCAGCCCTTAAGGAACTGTCCGAAGGGCTCGGCATCGGTCTGGTTTACAAAAGCTCGTTTGACAAGGCGAACCGCACCAGCACCACATCCAAGCGCGGTGTAGGTCTGTCCGAAGGTCTTGATATCCTGGCAGAGGTCAAATCGGTCACCGGTCTTCCGATCGTGACGGATGTGCATTTGCCGGACCAGTGTGCGGCGGTTGCCGAAGTTGCCGATATTCTTCAGATCCCGGCATTCCTGTGCCGTCAGGCGGATCTGTTGCAGGCGGCGGGCAAAACCGGTCGTGCGGTCAATGTCAAAAAGGGCCAGTTCCTGGCACCTTGGGACATGGCCAATGTGGCGAACAATCTTGCCGCGACCGGCAATGACAATATTATGCTCTGTGATCGTGGGACCAGCTTTGGCTATAACACGCTTGTCACGGACTTCCGCGGACTTCCCACCATGGCCCGTCAGGGCTATCCAGTTGTTTTCGATGCAACCCATTCGGTTCAGCAGCCAGGCGGGCAGGGCACGTCGTCCGGCGGCCAGCGTGAATTCGCGCCGGTTCTGGCCCGCGCAGCCGTTTCGGTTGGTATCGCAGCACTGTTTATCGAAACCCACGATAATCCGGCAACGGCCATTTCGGATGGCCCGAACCAAATCCCGTTGAACAAATTACCCGAAGTTCTTTCGGTCCTGATGGAACTGGACAAAGTGGCAAAAGCCAATCCGGTTCGTCTGGATATGTTTGACGCATGATTTTCAAATGCCGCCAATCGTCATTGGCGGCATTCTTTTTTGCTGTAACCTGCATGCCTGACAAAAAGGCATGGTTCCTACCAGTGAGGAGAACGTTTCTGTCATGACCGCTATTATCGATATTCGCGGCCGCGAAATCCTTGACAGCCGTGGTAACCCGACGGTCGAAGTTGATGTAACTCTGGAAAATGGCGCCTTTGGTCGTGCAGCCGTTCCGTCGGGTGCATCCACCGGTGCCCACGAGGCTGTTGAACTTCGCGACAAGGAAGACCGTTATCTTGGCAAAGGCGTGACCAAGGCTGTTGCTTCGGTCAATGGTGAGATTTTCGAAGCGCTTGTCGGCATGGATGCCGAAGACCAGGTTGCTGTCGACAATGTCATGATCGAACTCGACGGCACGGATAACAAGTCCCGTCTGGGTGCCAATGCCATTCTTGGTGTTTCACTTGCGACCGCAAAGGCGGCTGCTGAGGACGCAGGTCTTCCGCTTTACCGTTATGTTGGTGGTGCCTTTGCCCGTACGCTTCCGGTCCCGATGATGAACATCATCAACGGTGGCGAGCACGCCGATAACCCGATCGATGTTCAGGAATTCATGATCATGCCGGTGTCGGCAGAGACCGGTTCTGACGCGATCCGCATGGGTGCGGAAATCTTCCACAACCTGAAAAAGGCACTGTCGGCAGATGGTCTGAACACCAACGTCGGTGACGAGGGCGGCTTTGCGCCGAACATCGCATCGACCGAAGCTGCCATCAGCTATGTCATGAAATCGATCGAAGCTGCCGGCTACCGCCCGGAAGAAGACGTCGTTCTGGCCCTTGATGCGGCATCGACCGAATTCTACAAAGACGGCAAATATGTTCTGGCGGGCGAGGGCAAGACCCTTGATTCCAGCGGCATGGTAAAATATTGGGCCGACCTTGTTGGCAAATACCCGATCTTCTCGATCGAAGACGGTATGGCCGAAGACGACTGGGATGGCTGGGCTGAACTGACGGCCGCCATTGGTGCCAAGACCCAGCTTGTCGGTGATGACCTGTTTGTCACCAACCCGAAACGTCTGGCTGATGGCATCAAAAAAGGCGTGGCCAACTCGATCCTGGTCAAGGTGAACCAGATCGGTACGCTTTCTGAAACGCTGGAAGCTGTCGAAATGGCTCATCGTGCCGGTTACACCGCGGTCATGTCGCACCGTTCGGGCGAAACCGAAGATTCGACCATTGCTGATCTTGCTGTTGCGACCAACTGTGGTCAGATCAAAACCGGTTCGCTGTCGCGTTCTGACCGTATGGCAAAATACAACCAGCTGATCCGCATCGAAGAGATGCTTGATGCCGGTGCCTACTATCCGGGTCGTTCGATCCTGAAATAACCGGAACGGGTGATTTCATATCACCGGATTTCTGCGGGATGCGCCATGTGCTGGTGCATCCCGTTTTTCGTTTCGATGGCGTTTTGCGGGCTGACTGACAGTGGAAAACAGTAAATCAGAACTATCTGATTGACCGTAAATTGCGGTGCTTGAGGGTGCCGTTTAACGCTATTTTTACCAATGTCTGTGTTACTTGGTGCGTAATATTGGCCGATCTATGACTTTGTTCTAAGGCAAGTTTCTGAAGACAAATGGAAATGACGTATGTTGTTTTCTTGTTTTGGTTTCAAAATGGTCAGTGATGCGGTCAAAGTCGCGTTTCCGCGCAAGGGGCAAGGGTAAATGTCGTCACACTCACCGGTTTTTCGTCGTCTGCAACAGGCAGTCGCGCCGGTCATCGCATTTACAGTCATGGCATATTTCATCTTTCACAGTGTGGAAGGTGAACGTGGTCTGCTGACCTACTGGTCGATGCAGGACCGGGTGACCGAAATTGCCAAGGTGCTTGATGAAACGACCGAGCGCCGCAAAAAGCTTGAACAACATGTCATTTCCTTGCGCGCCAATCATCTTGATCCCGATCTTCTCGATGAACGCGCGCGTGCGATGTTGAATGCCGCACATCCCGATGACGTCATCATCTTTCATCATGACGGTTATCAGGACATGACCACCATCGCTGCCCACACCAACTGATCTGTTCCCGAACTGCGGGTCGCATCCGCCCAGAGAATCCGGGGGCATGGTATCCCGTGTTTGGGCGGGGCAATTGGCCGTTGCGGCGCGCTGTCACATCAAAAATCAAAGAAATTCCTGGTTGTGAAATCTGGTCAGCAATGATCGTTTGCCGGTAAGGTATTGTTTAAACTGACTTCTGGTTTATAGTCGGAAAACTGGCCGGATCGGTTGATTGCATTGATAATGAATGCATTCTTTGGGTTGTTTTCGATCTAGAACGGCTATGCGGTATTATCGTCATAAAAGCATAGCATTTGTGACACAGGGGAATGAACGAAATTTAACGCATTCGCCCAAGTCGCTGAAAATACTCAATCTCTGTATATTTGCCAAAATGCACAAATTAACTGAAATCAAGTTTATTTGTGATTGTGCGTTGCAAAACAACAGTTTATTCGGCGTTTGATTGCTTGCCCTTGGAGGTCGTTTTAGGTAGTCATTTCGGTGGTCCAGTACCGAATTAAGCGCTCATACATGATGCTTAAGCGATAGCCATCCACCGGGAGGAAACATGGCGACCACGAAACGCAAACGCGCCACTACGCGCGCCGACAACCAGGCGAGCAGTGACGATCTCCTCAAATATTACCGTGAAATGCTGCTGATCCGCCGCTTTGAAGAAAAAGCCGGTCAGTTGTATGGCATGGGTCTTATTGGTGGCTTCTGTCACCTGTATATCGGGCAGGAAGCCGTTGTTGTCGGCATGCAGTCTGCCATCACGGGTGATGATGGTGTGATCACCAGTTACCGTGATCACGGCCACATGCTGGCTTGCGGCATGGATGCCGGTGGGGTTATGGCCGAACTGACGGGCCGCGAAGGCGGTTATTCCCGCGGTAAAGGCGGCTCCATGCACATGTTCTCCAAAGAAAAGAACTTCTATGGCGGCCACGGGATCGTCGGTGGCCAGGTGCCGCTGGGGACCGGTATTGCCTTCAATTACAAATATCGCGGTGAAGACCGTGTTTGCCTGACTTATCTTGGTGACGGTGCCGTCAACCAGGGTCAGGTCTATGAAGCCTTTAACATGGCCGCTCTCTGGCAGCTTCCGGTGGTTTATTGCATCGAGAACAACCAGTACGCCATGGGCACCTCGACCCAGCGTCACTCGTCCAGTCCGGATCTTTATCAGCGCGGTATGGCCTATGGCATTCCGGGCGAACAGGTCGATGGCATGGACGTTCTCGCGGTCAAGGAAGCCGGTGAACGTGCCGTTGCACACTGCCGCGAAGGCAAAGGCCCTTATATCCTTGAGCTGAAAACATACCGCTATCGCGGTCACTCGATGTCGGACCCGGCGAAATATCGCACCAAGGACGAACTCGACAAGATGCGCAAGGAACACGACCCGATCGATATGGTCAAAAAGCTGCTGATCGATGGCAATATCATCGACGAAGCTGGCCTTAAGGATATCGACAAGGAAGTGAAAGCCGAAGTCGCAAAAGCGGCCGAGTTCGCGCAGAACAGCCCGGAACCGGATGTTTCTGAACTGTTCACCGATATTCTGATCGACGCGTGATCGCGACTTTCGCGAACCGCTTTTGACCGATTTTTCCCGGGAGAGAGGGAACAATGCCGATTGAAGTTTTGATGCCGGCCCTGTCGCCGACCATGACCGAAGGCACGCTTGCCAAATGGAACGTCAAGGAAGGCGACACGATCGCATCCGGTGACGTCATCGCAGAAATCGAAACCGACAAAGCAACGATGGAAGTCGAAGCTGTCGATGAAGGTACTGTGGGCAAGATCGTCATCGCCGAAGGTACTGAAAATGTCGCAGTGAATGCTGTTATCGCCTATATCCTCGAAGAAGGCGAAGACGCATCCGCGCTTGATAACGTTTCTGCATCGTCTGGCGGCGCTGCACCGGCTGCCGAAGAAAAACCGGCTGCACCGGCCGAAGAATCAGCACCCGCTGCAAGCACGGCAAGTGCCGCACCGGTTGCGGCCAGCGGCGCAATCGAACGTTCTGACGCCGAGCCGCGCGCCATGAGCGTGATGAACGCGACCCAGGACGAAAAGACCTATACCAGCTTTAAAACCCAGACCGTTCGTGAAGCCCTGCGTGATGCAATGGCCGAAGAAATGCGCGGTGACGAAAACGTCTTCGTCATGGGGGAAGAAGTCGCACAGTATCAGGGTGCCTACAAAGTCACCCAGGGGCTGCTTGACGAATTCGGTGACCGCCGTGTTGTCGATACCCCGATTACCGAAATCGGTTTTACCGGTATGGCAACGGGTGCGGCATTCATGGGCCTCAAGCCGATTGTTGAATTCATGACATTCAACTTCGCCATGCAGGCCATTGACCACATCATCAACTCTGCGGCCAAGACACTTTACATGTCCGGTGGCCAGCTTGGTTGCCCGATCGTCTTCCGCGGTCCGAACGGTGCTGCTGCCCGTGTTGGCGCACAGCACTCGCAGTGCTATGCATCCTGGTATGCACATTGCCCGGGTCTCAAGGTGATTGCACCGTGGTCGGCAGCTGACGCAAAAGGCCTTCTTAAGGCCGCGATCCGTGATCCGAACCCGATCGTCTTCCTTGAAAACGAAATCATGTATGGTCAAAGCTTCGAAGTTCCTGACGATGACGATTTCGTTCTGCCGATCGGCCAGGCCAAAATCGAACGCGAAGGGACCGATGTCACCATCGTTGCTTTCTCGATCATGGTTGGCAAGGCGCTCAAGGCGGCTGAACAGCTGGCAGAGCAGGGCATCTCGGCCGAGGTCATCAACTTGCGTACCATTCGTCCGCTCGATGTGAACACCATCATTCGCTCGGTAATGAAGACCAACCGTCTTGTTACCTGTGAAGAAGGCTGGCACTTCGCCGGTATCGGTTCGGAAATCGCATCTGTGGTCATGGAACATGCCTTTGACTATCTCGATGCACCGGTTGCCCGCGTGACCGGCGAAGATGTTCCGATGCCGTATGCTGCAAATCTCGAAGCGCTTGCGCTTCCGCAAGAGCAGCACATCGTCGATGCGGCCAAGGCCGTTTGCTATCGCTAAGTGATACGGACAGGGGCAGGTGCCGTCCAATGTGCGCCGCCCCGTTACCGGGAGAATGTGTTCATGCCTGTAAAAGTATTGATGCCGGCCCTGTCGCCGACCATGACCGAAGGCACCTTGGCAAAATGGCACGTCAAGGAAGGTGACACCGTTGAATCGGGCGATGTCATCGCAGAAATCGAAACCGACAAAGCCACGATGGAAGTCGAAGCCGTCGACGAAGGCAAGATCGGTAAAATCCTTGTTGCCGAAGGCAGCGAAGGCGTTGCTGTAAACGAAGTCATCGCGCTTCTGCTTGAAGAAGACGAAGACGAAAGCGCGCTTGATGGTGCCGATACGTCTGCTGCGGGTGCAGCCCCGGCGGCCGAAGCGCCGTCCGAACCCGCATCTTCGTCGGCACCGGCCCAGTCAGATGCACCAGCAAAAGCCAGCCCGGCCCCGGCCGCACCGGTTTCGGGTGGTGATCGGATCAAGGCAAGCCCGCTTGCGCGTCGCATTGCCGCCAATGACGGTGTTGATCTTGCCGCGGTGACCGGTTCAGGCCCGCGTGGCCGTATCGTCAAACGCGATGTCGAAGCCGCCAAATCGGCAAAACCGGCAGCAGAATCCACATCCACTGAAAAAGCAGCACCGTCTGCACCGGCTGCGGCAGCCGCACCGGTCGCTTCGGGCTGGAACCCGGATCTTACCGGTTTGCCGGAATACGAGGAAATCCCGAACAGCGGCATGCGCAAAACCATCGCGCGTCGTCTGACGGAATCCAAACAGCAGGTTCCGCATTTCTACCTTACGGTCGATTGCGAACTCGACAATCTGTTGGCAACCCGCAAGCAGCTGAATGAAAAGGCCGGCGACGGCGTCAAGATTTCGGTCAATGACTTTGTCATTCGTGCGGTGTCGCTGGCGCTTAAGAAAGTCCCGGCTGCCAACTCCATCTGGACCGACAAGGCGACCCTTCAGTGCAAGAAACAGGATATCTCGGTGGCGGTTGCCATTGATGGTGGCCTGATCACGCCGGTTGTCCGTGATGCCGGTTCCAAAGGTCTTGCTGAAATCTCGTCCGAGATGAAAGCACTGGCTGGCAAGGCCCGTGATGGCAAGCTGATGCCCGAAGATTACCAGGGCGGGACCTTCTCGGTTTCCAACCTTGGCATGTTTGGCATCAAGGAATTTTCTGCCATCATCAACCCGCCGCAGGGCTGCATTCTGGCCGTTGGTGCCGGTGAACAGCGCCCGGTCGTCAAGGATGGCGCACTTGCCATCGCGACCGTCATGAGCTGCACGCTTTCTGTTGACCACCGTGCGGTCGATGGTGCGGTCGGTGCCCAGTTCATGGCCGAATTCAAAAAGCTGATTGAAGACCCGCTGAGCATGCTGCTCTAACGGTCCAAAGTTGCGCGGGGACTTTCGAAAGTCCCCGCAAGCATTTGAATTTTAAGACCTGTGACCGGATACGGGCAGGCGAAGGAGATCCTACGATGGCGGATAGCAATTTCGACGTAATCGTGATTGGTGCAGGTCCGGGTGGTTATGTAACCGCAATCCGTTCTGCCCAGCTAGGCCTGAAAACGGCCGTTGTTGAACGTGAACATCTTGGTGGCATTTGCCTGAACTGGGGCTGTATCCCGACCAAGGCGCTGCTGCGTTCGGCCGAAGTTTATCGCAACATGAAACACGCCAAGGAATATGGCCTGTCCTGCGAAAAACCGTCCTTTGATCTTGATGCAGTCATTCAGCGTTCGCGCGGCGTGTCCAAGCAACTTGCTGGTGGCGTTGGTCATCTTCTGAAAAAGAACAAGGTCACCGTGATCAACGGCGAAGCCAAGTTTGACGGTCCAAAAAAGATCGTTGTAACGGGCAAGGATGCCGGCACTTATACCGCGAAAAATTACATCATCGCGACCGGTGCGCGCGCCCGTTCGTTGCCCGGTCTCGAAGCCGATGGCAAAGTTGTTTGGGACTACAAAAAGGCGATGACGCCTGACAAAATGCCCAAAAGCCTTGTTGTTGTCGGCTCGGGTGCGATCGGGATCGAATTTGCCAGCTTCTATCACACCATGGGTGCGGATGTGACCGTGGTTGAAATCATGCCGCAGATCATGCCGGTCGAGGACAAGGAAGTCGCAGCCCTTGCTCAGAAGATGATGACTAAGGACGGGATGAAAATCCTGACCGAAGCAAAGGTCGCCAATCTCAAACGCAATGCAGACAATGTTGTTGTGACGGTCGAAACCAAAGACGGCAAGAAACAGGAACTCACCGTTGATCGCGTGATTTCGGCTGTTGGTGTGATCGGCAATACCGAAAATCTTGGTCTTGAAACCACCAAGGTCAAAGTTGATCGCAACGTCATTGGCA
This sequence comes from Thalassospira sp. CH_XMU1420-2, assembly GCF_037029325.1. Lineage (NCBI taxonomy): Bacteria > Pseudomonadati > Pseudomonadota > Alphaproteobacteria > Rhodospirillales > Thalassospiraceae > Thalassospira > Thalassospira sp. CH_XMU1420-2. The sequence continues at coordinate 722,508 of NZ_JAYMEG010000003.1, read as the reverse complement.
CCGATGAATATTCCCGCACGGCAGAACCGGGCATCTTTGCCATCGGTGACGTTGCCGGCCCGCCGATGCTTGCCCACAAGGCCGAGCATGAAGGCGTGATCTGTGTTGAAAAAATCGCGGGCGTTAAAAATGTCCATCCGATTGATCCGCTCAAGATCCCGGGTTGCACCTATTGCCACCCGCAGGTCGCAAGTGTCGGCCTGACCGAAGCCAAGGCCAAGGACGCGGGTTACGACGTCAAGGTCGGTAAATTCCCGTTCATCGGCAATGGCAAGGCGGTCGCATTGGGCGAGGCCGAAGGTCTGGTCAAAACCGTGTTTGATGCCAAGACCGGTGAATTGCTTGGTGCGCACATGGTTGGCGCCGAAGTGACCGAACTGATCCAGGGCTTTGTCGTTGCGATGGGCCTTGAAACGACCGAAGAAGATCTGATGCATACGGTCTTCCCGCATCCGACCCTTTCGGAAATGATGCATGAGTCGGTCCTTGACGCTTACGGGCGTGCGATCCACTTCTAAAATATTGCGTTTTACCGGGCGCACATGCCCGGTATGACCATTTTTGACGAATGTCGGTTTGACAAATGCGTGACGTGGCGGCAAATTGCCGCCCGTCCAATCCTTCGGAGGTAACTCTATGTCGACGGCGCGCAACGAAGCAAAAGCACTTCGTCACCCGGAAAAACAAAAACGGCCTGATCGTCCTTCCGGACGCAAGCCGTCCTGGATTCGCGTCAAGGCGCCAACCTCCAAGGGCTATCAGGAAACCCGCGAACTTGCGCGTGGCCTGAACCTTCATACGGTTTGCGAAGAAGCCGCTTGCCCGAATATCGGGGAATGCTGGCAGAAGAAGCACGCATCCTTCATGATCATGGGCGATACCTGCACGCGTGCATGTTCGTTCTGTAACGTGAAGACCGGCATGCCAAACGCGCTTGACCCGTTCGAGCCGGAAAACCTTGCAATGGCCGTTGCCGACATGCAGCTCAAGCATGTTGTCATCACCTCGGTTGACCGTGATGATCTTGCCGATGGCGGGGCGGCGCATTTTGCCCGCGTGATCGAAGCCATCCGCTACAAGTCGCCGGAAACCACCATTGAAATTCTGACGCCGGACTTCCGTGACAAGCCAGGTGCCGTTGAAATTGTCGCCAAGGCCCGTCCGGACGTGTTCAACCACAACCTTGAAACGGTTCCGCGTCTTTACACCAACATCCGTCCGGGCGCGCGTTATTACCAGTCGCTGCGTATCCTTGATCGCGTCAAGCAGATTGACCCGACCATCTTCACCAAATCCGGCCTGATGGTTGGCCTTGGCGAAGAACGCAAGGAACTGGCACAGGTGATGGATGACTTGCGTGTGGCGGATGTCGATTTCCTTACGATCGGTCAGTATCTTCAGCCGACGCTGAAACACGAACCGGTGCATCGCTTTGTCACGCCGGACGAGTTTGACGAATATGCGTCGATGGCACGCGGCAAGGGATTCCTGATGGTGTCGGCAACGCCGCTGACCCGTTCGAGCTATCACGCTGATCGTGACTTCGAACAGCTGCGTGAAGCCCGCGAGAAAAAACTCGCCGCCGCAGAAGAAGCAAAAGCCAAGGCAGCACGCGCAGAAGTCGCTGCCCAGTAAACCTGAAACGATACGCGCGACGACAAGGGGAGATACGAGTGCCGACGCATGCAGAGCGCAGGAAACTGCCCTATACGCCGGAACAGCTCTTTGAACTCGTCGCGGATATCGATTCCTATTCCGAGTTTCTGCCGTGGTGCGTTGCATCACGGGTGCGCAAGCGTGATGGCGATGTCTTGCAGGCCGATCTTGTTATCGGCTTCAAGATGTTTCGCGAAAAATACACGTCCAAAGTCACCCTTCAACGCCCCCATCGCGTTGATGTCGAATATCTTCAAGGGCCGTTCAAATACCTCAATAACCATTGGGTATTCGAAGAAGACGAAGATGGCGGGACCTGGCTTGATTTCTTTGTCGATTTCGAATTCCGCTCGGCATTGCTGCAAAAGATGATCGGTGTCGTCTTTAACGAAGCAGTCAAGCTGATGGTTGGCGCATTCGAAAATCGCGCCCGCGAAGTCTATGGGGATCCGAACACCGGTTCTTCGCAAAGCTGATAATGCGATAAGGCGTGCTTTAACAGGGCCGGGCAGGGTGCTTTAACCGCCCAGGCCCTTTTTCTGATCAATCATCTCGGCGATCAGTGCAAATGCCTTAAGAACTGTGGCCTTGCGAACAGCGTGACGGTCACCGGCAAAAACTTCGTGATAGGCAACCGTCTGGCGTCCTTTGCCTACACAACCAAAATGAACCAGCCCGACGGGCTTGGTTGCCGTTCCGCCGCCCGGGCCGGCAATGCCGGTCACTGAAACAGCAATGCTGGCATTGGGTGCACGGTCAAGTGCGCCTTCGCACATGGCGCGTGCAACCGGTTCGGAAACTGCGCCATGTTGTTCAAGTAACGCTGTTTTTACGCCAATCAGTTCATGTTTGGCTTCGTTGGAATAGGTTACGAACCCGCAATCAACAACGGACGAGCTGCCATCCACCCCGGTCAGCGCCCCGGTAATCAAACCACCGGTACAGGATTCGGCCGTGGCAATCATTTCGCCATTTGCAGCGCATTTCGCAATCAGCGCGCTTGCCGCAGCAAGAATGTCCTCATCGATTTGCATAACTCATCCACCCGTCAGGTAAACCACGCCCGCCAGCACGATCATGGCAAAGATACCGGCCAGAACATCGTCAAGCATGATGCCGAAACCGCCACCGACCCGACGGTCGACCCAGCGGATCGGCCAGGGCTTGGCCACATCGAATGCACGGAACGCCACAAAGGCCACAAGAAGCCACACAATGTCCATCCAGTCGGCTGCCAATGGCACGACAAGCAGGCACATCCACTGGCCAACGACTTCGTCAATTACAATTTCACCGGCATCATGAATGCCAAGCAAGTGACTGTATTGATGGGCAACCCAGATACCGATCGCAAAAATAATGATGCTGGCGATAATCAGCGCCTCATTGCCGCCGTAAATCCAGATCATCCAACCAAAGGGTAGGGCGGCAAACGATCCGGCTGTTCCCGGCGCCTTGGGGCTTTTGCCGCTATAGAACCAGGTTGCCAAACATGTGATCAGAAAACGGGAAAAAGCCATGGATCAGATACGTATGAGCTGTGAAAGATGGCCATAGGTAACACACCAAAGTGCCCGCACGGTGAAATTTTTACCCTTAAGGGTGTGTTAACACACTTGCCTGCGTGCAAAGTTACAGGTAGCGTAAAGAAAAAGATTAATAAGTCGCAGGCGGGGTCAAAGAAACTCTACGCAACCGGGATACCCGGGCGTGAATACGGGCAACTAGGGGTTAGACACTGAATATGTCGGCGTTTCAAGGCATGCGTCGCTTGGTGGATAAATGGTTTCCTGACCGGCAAATTCTTGTTCGGTCCAATGATTCTGTTTACCAGCTTCGTCTTGGAAAATATGGACAGCTTGCGCTGGCTTCGTTCGGAGCCGCGGCCATTATCTGGTCGGTGGGTGTAACTGGTTATAGTTGGTACCTCGATCAGCGTCTTGCAACGCGTGAGGAACAGCTTTTCCGCAGCGAGCTTTCCTATAATCGTCTGATTGCGCGTGTGACCGAAAGTCAAAGACGTTTCGGCGAAATCACCGCACAGATGGAAGATACCCATCGCAATTTGCTGTCGATGGCTGAAAAGAACCTGCAGCTTCAGGCGCGGGTACAGGATTACACTTCCAAACTCGCCAGCAGCGAGAAGGAAAAAGTCCGGATTTCGGCCCTTCGCACATCGATGGATAACCAGATGAACGCGCTTCAGGGGCAGATTGACGGGATTACCAACCGTAACCTTGCGCTGCGCGATGAACTCGAAACCGTTGAAACCGTCATGTCGCGTGTGATGCGTGAACGTGATCAAGCCCTGCAACGGTCCAAAAAACTTCAAAGTGAACTCAGCGATGCGCGCCAACGCATTGCCGATTTGCACACGGTCCAGCAACAGGCCATGCAGCGTGTCGCCGAAACGGCCGACAACACGATCCTTGAGCTGGAAAACGTTCTGGAAATGACCGGTTTGCAGCCGGAAACCTTCATTCTTCCGCCGATGAAGCCCCAGGAGCCGGGGGTCGGTGGTCCGTTCGTGGCGTTCGAACCTGAACATCCCAAGGACGAGGAATTTGTAAATGTGGCGATGGCGCTCAGTGATCGTATGGATCAACTCGCCAACCTGCATGACAGACTGAAAAAGACGCCAATCGGGGAACCTGCCGCGTCTTATTATCTTTCGAGCTCGTTCGGTAAACGAAAAGACCCGATCAATGGTCGCTGGGCTTTTCATTCCGGTGTTGATCTTGCCGGGCCGATCAGAACACCAATTCTGGCAACTGCACCGGGTAAGGTGGTGCATGCAGGATGGAGTGGAAAATACGGGAAGATGGTCGAACTCGATCACGGGAACGGCATTAGAACCCGTTATGGACACTTATTTAAGGTCCTCGTCAAGAAGGGCGACGAAGTGCGTTACCAGGATCAAATAGCGTTAATGGGAAGTACCGGACGAAGCACGGGCAGCCATGTACACTACGAGGTTTTGGTCCATGACAAGCCGGTCAATCCCCTAAAGTTTATTGAGGCGGGACGTTATGTTTTCAAAAACGAGCAAGACGACACAAACAACTAAAAGCGGCAACCCGGTTGCAGAAAAAAAGGGTGGCCTTTCCATTATCAATGCGGATCTCCGGGTTACCGGTGATCTGATCTCGGAATCGGATGTTCAGGTCGACGGTTCTGTGAATGGTGACATTCGCACCCGTACCCTTACCATCGGTCAGCATGGCGAAGTGCGCGGCGAAATTGTCGCTGACAAGATCCGGATTTGCGGGGCGGTTATCGGCCAGGTCCGTGCACGCGATGTTTCGCTGTCTGAAACCGCACGTATGATTGGTGATATTCTTCACGAAAGCCTTTCAATCGAACCGGGCGCCCATATCGAAGGGCATTGCCGTCGTATTGAAGGTGTGTCTGAAGAAGGCGGTCTTACCGTCATTCAGGCCGGCCAGGTCGTTGCGGCCAACGTGAAAAAAGAACACAAATAATCATCAAAAAGATGGTGCTGATGGTGCCGCGATGACGGGTCCGGTTATCGCAAAACCACACAGATACGCAAAAAGGCAGGTCTGATTGGACCTGCCTTTTTCAATTGTATTTGCAAAACTTGCCCGGTTACCGGGCCGCATCACATGATCTATGCCTTTTCCGAGCTGGACAACAGCGGCAACAATTCGTCAAGACCACCCAAAACCACGTCCGCCTCGTGCGACAGCCGTTCTTTGGGTTGCTTGCTTCTGTTGACCCAGGCGGTGCGGAAACCGAAATGCCCGGCCCCGGCAATATCCCAGCCATTTGACGACTGGAACGAAATTTCGGCCGGCTCCAGTTCAAGCTTGTCTGCGGCCAGCTGGTAAACATCGGGATGGGGTTTATAGGTCTTCAGGTCGTCAACACAGATGATCTGGTCAAACAGCGACAGAATTCCTGACGATTTGGCAGCTGAAATCAGCATATGTTTTGCGCCATTTGACAGAATGGCAAGCTTGTGTCCCTGCGCCTTGAGGGTGTTGAGCGTTTCGACCACCTCGGGAAAGGTATCAAGCGACAGGTATGTTTCCATCAGTTTGGCGCGCAGAACCGGATCTTTCTTGCCGGTCTGGTCCATCGCGTAATCAAGCGCATCGCCTGTCACGGTCCAGAAATCGGCAAAATCCCCCATCAGGGATCGAAGCCAGGTATATTCAAGTTGCTTCTGACGCCATAAAGCGGAAAGGCGGTCTGCCTCGTCACCGACGGCATCACGCAGTTTCGCAACCGCCGAACCGACATCAAACAACGTTCCATATGCATCGAAAACAAATGCGCGGCAGGAAGACAGTACATTCTCGGACATATTGCTGACCTTTTCTGACAAGCAGTATTGATCAAATATGGGCAATCAGGCCAAAAGCGCAAATGAAGCCCCGGGCAGGTCAATCCCGCCCGGGTGTCTCATTCTGACCCATTGCAATCTCATCGCGGGCAAAACGCCGACGATAGACATAGGTTCCCTCCATTACGCGCTGTACGTAATTGCGGGTTTCGCTATAGGGAATCATTTCGATCCAGTCGACCAGATCAACTTCCGGATCACGGGGATCACCATATTCGTTGATCCATTGGCGGACACGGGTCGGACCGGCATTGTAGCTGGCAATCGTAAGGGCCTCTGCGCCATCCCAACGATCAAGAAGCCTGCTGAGATAGGCGCGTCCCAATGTGATGTTGAAGGACGGGTCATCGGTCAACCGGTCGGTTTCATATTCAAGGTCAAGCGACTTTGCCATGCGTTTGGCCGTGGCCGGCATCAGTTGCATCAAACCACGCGCACCTGCGGATGACACGGCCTGCGGGTTGAACAGGCTTTCCTGACGCATGATGGCATGAACCAGTGCCGGATCCGGCGCATGGCCAAGCGGCACCTGTTCATGGATCGGGTAGGCGGCATCAAGATAACCGCTGCCGGTGCGAATGCTGCGCTTGGCGGCAATGATGCCAAGGTCGGCACGGCCATATTCGCGGGCAAGGTCGGTCGCCATCGCAAGGTATTCCGGCTCGTCATGTTCATAGACCAGCGCCATGATGAATGGCCGGATAATATTGCCAAGCCCGATGGCGCCAAGCTTGCGCACGACCTGAACCAGTTCCTGATTTTCAAATGCGGCGCGCTGTTCCGCTGTCGGCACCGGTTGTTCAACCGAATAGGACGGTTTCAGGCCAAGCGCATCAATGGCAAGCTGCCCATAGAATGTGTGCGCATGCTGGGCGGCGAGTTCATACCATTCCTTGGCCCGTTTTTCATCGCCAAGCGCCGCATTGGCACGACCGGCCCAATAGGCCCCGCGCGATAGGCTGATCGGGTATTGGACGACGTCATACAGATTTTGGAAATGGGTCAGTGCAATGTCGGCATCGCCCAAAAATTCAAGCGCGATCCAGCCCGCATACCATTCGGCTTCCGCAATATCGCCCGGATCGGTTTGCCCGTGATTGGCAACCAGACGATAGGCGTCGGTGATATGGCCCTTTTGCAAGGCACGCCGCGCCAAAATGGCCTTTTCAAGCCACCAGTATTGCGGGCGGATCGAGATATAGGCAAGGTCGTTTGCCTGCGACAAAAGCAGATCGCGGGCTTCCTGATCGCGGTCCTTGACCCGGCGCCAGCGCACGCGTTCATAAATCAGACCCGGATCATTCTGATATTTCTTCGGAACCCGATTGATGGCCGCATCGACACCGCCAGTCATTGCGCGCAGGGCTGCGCGGGCTTCTGCCAGCAGGCGATAGTCATTGCTGACATATTTCATCGTGCGTGACGCGGTAGTCAGGCGACCTTCCCACAACAGACGGTCAAGACGCTGCTGATGGGTTTCCTGATCGATATATTTGCCATATCGGTCCAGAAATCTTTTTTCCTGCCCGCGACCGAAATTCTCGTTGATCCAGCTGGTCCGGACAAGGGCAATGGCCGCCGATTCCTGACCCGCGCCCAAAAGCGCCTTGATCTGGCGGGTTGCACCATCGGCCGTAACCGGGGCAGACCGTTTGAACCATGCCAGAATTTCATCATCGGGCACGGCGTCATTCATTGCCTCTTCGGCACGCTGACGCAACAGGGCCTGACTTGGCCAGGTCGGGTGGGTGTCGATGAAATTTGTAATTTCTTCAAAGCTGCGGCCGGAATTCGGCGACGTCAGCAACATCCATTCGGCTGCCTTTTGCAGCAACGGATCGTCGAAATTGGGCAGAAGCTTTTCAAAGCTTTCGGTACGACCATCTTCGACGGCATCAAGGAATGCGTTCAAACGCGCGCGACTGACAGCCGAATAGGTCGGCGAGGGCGGCTGCATCAGAAGAATGCTATCTTCGTTTGCTGCGGCCTGTGCCAGATGACCTGTTGGCATCAATATCGAAAAGCCCAGTGCCAATGCGCAGACTGAAACTCTGCGGAAAGACGCTTGCGCCATGTAATTGTCCCCTTTGCCTGACGGCAGCGAATGCACTCTAGACCGGCGCATTATGACAGTGAAATCCGGAAAAGCCAAACAGTCCTGAAGGGAAATTGCAACCCCGATTACAGTTCCTTTCGATTAATGTATACAGTGCTTGCGGGATTGGCGAACAGCCGCTATTTTCGCGACCGCTTTCAATATATCCAATGTTTGGAGATCTCCATGTTTAAGGGTTCAATCACAGCTTTGATCACACCGTTCACGCAAGATGGTGCGATTGATGAAAAGGCGTTCCAGTCTTTTGTGGATTGGCAACTTAAACAGGGCACGACAGGTGTGGTGCCTGTCGGAACCACTGGTGAATCCCCGACGCTGAGCCATGCTGAACATCATCGTGTTGTTGAACTGGCACTCGAAGTTGCCAAAGGCCGCGGCCCGGTAATTGCCGGAACCGGTTCCAACTCGACCGCAGAAGCCGTTTCGCTGACGCGCCATGCGCAGAATGCCGGTGCGGATGCCGCACTTGTTGTAACGCCTTATTATAACAAGCCGACCCAAAAGGGCCTGTATGCGCATTACAAGGCCGTTCATGATGCAACCGATATCCCGATTGTCATCTATAACATTCCGGGTCGCTCGATTGTGGATATGAGCGTCGCGACCATGGCGGAACTGGCAAAACTGCCGCGTATCGTTGGTGTCAAGGATGCGACCAGCGATCTGGAACGTCCGGCACTGACCCGTTTGGCGGCCGGTGCTGATTTCTGCCAGCTGTCGGGCGAAGACGGCACCATCGTTCCGTTCCTTGCGCAGGGTGGGCATGGCTGCATTTCGGTCACGTCGAACATTGCGCCGAAACTGTGTGCAGAACTGCATGCGGCCTGGGCTGCCGGGAACATTGCCAAGGTTCAGGAGTTGAACTACCGTCTGATGCCGGTTCACAAGGCAATGTTCTGCGAAGCAAGCCCGGGACCGGTCAAATACGCGGCTGAATTGCTTGGCCTTTGTGGCAGCCACATGCGCCTGCCGATGGTCGAGATCGCCGATGAATCCAAACGCAAGGTCGAAGCCGCGCTTAAGGGTGCCGGACTGCTCGGCCACTAAGCGATAATTAGCGTCTTATGGCACCGAAGAAAGAAACAGATAACAATAAGGTCGTTGCGCAAAACCGACGCGCGCGCTTTGACTATTTCCTGACGGAAACATTCGAAGCCGGGATCGTTTTGCGCGGGACCGAGGTTAAATCGCTCCGCGATGGCAAGGGCAATATTCAGGAATCCTATGCCGAAGCCAAGAATGACGAAGTCTGGCTGATCAACGCATATATTCCCGAATACCAAAGCAAGATGCCGTTCGGCCACGAAGAACGCCGTCCGCGCAAATTGCTGCTGCATAAACGCGAAATCGCCAAAATGCATGATGCCTTGAACAAAAAGGGTTTTACCCTTGTTCCGGTCAAATTGTATTTCAATGAACGCGGGATCGCGAAGCTGGAACTCGCCATTGCCGAAGGCAAGAAAAAGGCCGACAAACGCGAAGCGGTCAAGGAACGTGACTGGCAACGTGACAAGGCGCGTATTATGCGCGACTTCGGCTAATTGCCGAACAAGGCCCGGTTTATCGCGGGGAAGTGAATTGCCTTTTCTGCCCGGTTTTATGATTAAATGGCGTTGTCATGGTGAACATGTCAGCGCCATTTTTCGTATCAGCTTGTGACAAGGGAGAAAGCGGTGACGCAAAGTTTTTCTGGAAAAATCAAAGACAAGCTGATCGAGGCCAAGCGCAAATGGGCCAAAGATGGTCGTTTGCTGACCGGGACATCCGATGCCGCACGCGAAAACCGTCTGCCGCCGGGGCAGCGGCTGGTAAAGGATTGGCCGGTGCTTGATCTGGGCATCACGCCCCATGTCAGTGCTGATGACTTCAGGCTTGATATTACCGGGTTGGTTGAAAATCCTCTGTCGCTTGGGTTTGTCGATCTTCTTGATTTGCCAAATGTCCGGGCGCGCAATGACATTCACTGTGTGACCAGCTGGTCGCGATATGACAATGACTGGCAGGGCGTGTTAGCGCTAACATTGGCGGAAATGGTCAAGCCGCATCCCGATGCCAAACATGTCCTGTTTACCGCACATGACGGTTACACCACAAATGTGAGGATTGATCAGTTTCTTGATGAAGACGTCCTGATTGCCCATCACTGGAACGACGAACCGTTAAGCGAAGAGCATGGCGGTCCGGTCCGAGTTGTCATTCCCAAGCTGTATTTCTGGAAAAGCACCAAATGGGTGCGCGAAATCCGGTTTGTCAAAGAAGACGCACCGGGATTCTGGGAAGAACGCGGATATCACAATAATGCCAATCCCTGGACCGAGGAACGATATGGCTAGGTATTTTCCTCAAATTGAAAAGGGTCGGCATTTCACTGTATTATGCGTGCTTGCAGTGATTGCGGTCATTTTTTCCTGGAGAGGAACCATGGCATCGGAAGATGCAAAAACGGCGTATGACTTTTCATTCCCGTCCATCATTGGCGGGGAACTTCATCTTGCCGATTATCAGGGCAAGGTCATCCTGTTGGTGAATACGGCATCAATGTGCGGGTTCACCCCGCAATATACCGGCCTGCAAAAATTGTGGGATGATTACCGCGATGACGGGCTGGTCGTGATCGGTGTGCCATCAGGCGATTTCGGCGGTCAGGAATATGCAGAAGATGCCGCCATTCAGGAATTCTGCGAAGTCAATTTTGATGTCGATTTCCCGATGACATCAAAAACCACGGTGTCCGGGGCCGATGCACATCCATTTTACAAATGGGCGATCGATGTGCTGGGCGCGGATAAGGCGCCAAACTGGAACTTTCACAAATATCTGATCGGGCGAAACGGGGAACTGGTGGCCAGTTTTGATACACGCGTGAAACCGGGCGATGATGTGATTGTTGACGCCATCAAAGCACAGCTGTCAGGGCACTAGGGCCTGATGCCAAATTTTCGGGCGGCTGTTAGCGCCGCCCGTCCATCACATCAAGAAACGCCAGCCCATACTGGTCGAGTTTCTTTACCCCAACCCCGTTAATGGATGCCATGTCTTCGAGTGTGCGGGGTTTGAAGCGCACCATTTCCCAAAGTGTCCGGTCGCTGAAAATGACATAGGGCGGGACATTCTGGCTGGTGGCCAATTCGCGGCGCATGGTGCGCAACCGTTCCCAAAGATCGCGGTCTTCCTCGTTTTCAAATTCGGTATCGAAATCGCGCAGACGCCGCGTCATGGCGCGTTTGCTTTCGCCCGGGTCCTTGCGCATTTCGACAACTTTTTCACCGCGCAGGACCGGTCGCGATTCCTCGGTCAGGTAAACACCGCCATGCCCTTCGACATCGACCTGCAAATATCCCATGGCAAGAAGCTGACGGAAAACCGATCGCCATTGCGGTTGTGGGATATCCTTGCCAATTGCATAAACCGAAAGCTGATCATGGCCGTTCTGGCGGATTTTTTCAGTTTTGCGGCCCATCAGAACTTCGATCACATGAGCCGGGCCAAACCGTTGACCTGTCCGATAGACCGCCGAAAGCGCCTTGCGAGACGCATCGGTGGCATCCCAGGTATCGACCGGCTCAAGACAGGTATCGCAATTGCCACAGGGCTGATGTTGATCTTCGCCAAAATAGGACAGAATGACCTGGCGGCGGCATTTGGTGGTTTCTGCAAGTCCGACCAGCGCATCAAGCTTGCGCGATTCAATGCGTTTCTGGGCTTCGGGCGCGTCGGAACTTGCCACCATGCTGCGGATCGAAACAATGTCTGAAAGGTCGTAATTCATCCAGGCATTGGCCGGAAGTCCGTCACGGCCCGCACGCCCGGTTTCCTGATAATAGGCTTCCATGCTTTTGGGCAGGTTCAAATGCGCAACAAAGCGGACATTGGGTTTGTCGATGCCCATGCCAAAGGCCACAGTCGCACAAATGATCATGCCGTCTTCGCGCAGGAAGCGATCCTGATGGAGTTGGCGTGTTTCCTGTGTCAGGCCCGCATGATAGGGCAAGGCGGGGCGACCGTTATCGGTCAGCCATTGTGCGACATCTTCGGTCTTGCGGCGTGACAGGCAATAGACAATCCCGGCATCTTCGGCATGTTCACGATTGAGGAACGACAGCAGGCGCTGCTTGGCGTTGCCCTTGGTTTCAATGCGATAGGTGATATTGGGACGGTCAAAGCCGGTAATGAAGCATTTGGCATCGGTCAGATGCAGGTTTTCGGCAATGTCCTTGCGGGTCGGCGTATCGGCAGTCGCGGTAAGGGCGATGCGCGGCACATGGGCAAAGCGCGTCGGCAAAAGATCAAGCCGACGGTATTCCGGGCGGAAATCATGCCCCCATTGCGAAACGCAGTGTGCCTCGTCAATCGCAAACAATGAAATGCTGATACGATCAAGCAGATTAAGGAACCGGTCGGTCGCAAAACGTTCCGGTGCGACATAAAGAAGATCAATATCGCCATCAACGGCCCGTGCCTCGATCTCGCGGGCGGCCTCGGGGGCCAGGGTCGAATTGATAAAGGCCGCCTTGACGCCAAGCTGATTAAGGGCGTCGACCTGATCCTTCATAAGCGCGATCAGTGGTGACACCACAACAGCGGTACCCGAACGGCACAGGGCAGGGACCTGATAGCATAATGATTTGCCACCACCCGTGGGCATCAGTACCAGTGCATCATTGCCGGCAATCACATGATCAATGATTTCAGCCTGTTGGCCGCGAAAGCTGTCGTAACCAAACACCTCGCGCAGGACGTCTATCGGCAGACGTTGTACGGGTCGGTCGAGCAGGTCGTTCATGGGCGATGTATCAGGCAAATTAACCGTCCAGATGTGCGCGAATGTCGGCAAAGACGTTTTCAAACATCTCTGGCGTCAGGCGATAAGTCTGGGTGTTGTAGCGCGAACAGTGATAGCTATCAAACAATGTGATGCCATTTTCCATTTTATGCGATGCGCCATGGCCAAATTTAAGCGATGAAAGTTTAAGTCCAAATGTCCTGAGCATCGCCTGATGGGCAACCTGACCAAGGCACAAAATGGCCGAAAGGTTTTCCATCGCATCAAATTCGCTGATCAGAAAAGGCCGACAGGCATTGGCTTCCGGTCCGTTCGGTTTGTTTTCCGGCGGGACGCATTTCACCGCATTGGTGATGCGACAATCAAGCAGTTCAAGCCCGTCATCAGGCCGCTTGTCATAGGTGCCCCTGGCAAAGCCGAACTTTTTAAGCGTGTCATACAAAAGGTCCCCGGCATAGTCGCCGGTAAACGGACGCCCGGTGGCGTTGGCCCCCTTAAGACCCGGTGCCAGTCCGACAATCAGCAATCGCGCATTCAAGGGGCCAAACGGGCGGACCGGGCCATTATAGAAATGCGGAAACTTTTCCTGATTGGCGCGCCGGAATTCGACCAGTCGCGGACAAAGCTGACAATCAATGTCGGGTTGCTGATAGGCGGTCATGGCAAGTCTGACATGCTTGCCGGTTACGGTTCGGACCGTAACCGGTCGTGATCACGTTGGGCGTATTTCCGGGCTTGTTTCCGGGCGAATTCGGGTTTTCTTACTCGAAATCGAAATCGTCAAGTTCAGGGTGATCGGGGTGATCGTCGATATCGGGATGATCGTCATCGCGGCGTTGCTGCACCTTGCGCGCGATCGTTCCTTCGAGTTCGGTCAGCTCGATAAAGTTGTCGGCTTGGCGGCGCAGCTCGTCTGCGACCATCGGCGGATTGGATTTGACCGTCGATACGACCGTGACGCGAACGCCTTTGCGCTGTACGGCATCAACCAGACGCCGGAAATCACCGTCGCCCGAGAAAATGACAACATGATCAAGGTGTTGCGCCATTTCCATGACGTCAATTGCCAGCTCGATATCCATGTTGCCCTTGATCTTGCGACGACCGGCAGCATCGGTGAACTCCTTGGTCGGTTTGGTGACCATGGTGTAGCCGTTATAATCAAGCCAGTCGACAAGCGGACGGATCGGGGAATATTCCTGATCTTCGATAAGGGCGGTATAGTAGAAGGCCCGGATCAGTTGACCTTTTTGGGCAAAAAGATCGAGTAAGCGTTTGTAATCAATATCAAAACCAAGAGACCGCGCCGCGGCATAAAGGTTCGAGCCGTCAATGAACAGCCCGATGCGTTCCTGCGGGTAAAAAATCATCCTGAAATTCCTCAAACATCAAATTTAATTATGCAGTTCCAAAAATACGGAACTCTCAATATCTACCGTGGGCAGAGGGACAAAGAAAGGCGAAAATATCGTAGACAGAGTATGATGGCTCCCTTAGATATGCCGTCTTTCGCGCAGCTGGCGAACAAGCCGTTGCTCGTTGAACCAACAAATATCCACCGAACTGAAAGTCTGCCTTGTGAGCACGCTGTCACCATCGACCACCAGCACACCGTCGGATGACGCCATTCTGATTGCGTTTGGTGCCAATCTGCCTACGGAAGAATATGGTGCGCCTGCACAAACATTGAAAGCCGCGTTGCAGCGTTTAATGCAGGATGGTGATATTTTGATCGATGCGGTGTCATCCTTTTACGAGACGGCACCCGTTCCGATCTCTGATCAGCCCTGGTACGTGAACGGGGTGGCAAGAATTTCGACAAAGCTTTCCGCCCATGATCTGTTGGCGCGTCTTCATGAAGTCGAGGCCGAATTCGGTCGGGTGCGCCGCGAACGCAATGCGGCGCGTGTGATTGATCTTGATCTGATTGCCTATGGCCGCGAACAGGTTCGTGAGGAGGGCGGCATTCAGGTTCCCCATCCCCGGATGGCGGAACGCGCCTTTGTTCTGTTGCCTTTGCGCGATGTTGCGGGTGACTGGGTGCATCCGGTCATCGGGCGCACGGTAGAAGATCTGATTTCGGAACTGCCCGAAGATCAGCAGATCAGAAAGCAGGTGGGCTGACGAAAAAGCGTGCGAAAACCTGCGCCAATAAGCGGTTTCGCTGTTGCAACACAGAAGATCCGGCGTTATATAGGTCGGTCTGGACACCCCAAAAGTATTTCTGGAGACATTTATGGCGCGCGTTACCGTCGAAGATTGCGTTGACAAGATTCCGAACCGCTTTGAGCTTGTTATGCTTGCAGCTCAGCGTGCACGCAACATCTCGGCCGGTGCAGAACTGACCATTGATCGTGATAACGACAAGAACCCGGTTGTTGCGCTGCGTGAAATCGCCGAAGAAAAAGTCGATTTCGACGATCTGCGCAACGGCATGGTGCAGGGTCTGCAGCGGCATGTTGAAACTGACGAGCCGGAAGAAGCCGAAGATGATTTCGGTCCGAAACTGGTCGCAGAAGCTGTCGAAGACGCATCGGTTGGTGTTGTGCTTCCGTCAGAAGATGAATAAGGCCAGATTGATATTGATCTGAGCCCGTTTGAAAAGAAAAGCCACGGTATTCATCTTCCGTGGCTTTTTTTTGTCTAAATCGTACTATCTTATGTAAGGGCTCGGTCATGAGCCCTGCTTGGACTATACGGAGATGCCCCTGAATGATGCGCCAATACGAACTTGTTGAACGGGTGAAAGCCTATGATCCGGATGCGTGTGAAACAACGCTGAACCGGGCATATGTTTATGCAACCCAAAAACACGGTTCGCAGAAGCGTGCGTCCGGCGACCCGTATTTTTCCCATCCGATCGAAGTTGCGGGCATTCTGACCAATTACAAGCTCGACTGTGACACGATCATCACAGCATTGCTGCACGACACCATCGAAGATACCGATGCCACCCCCGAAGAGATCACCAAGCTTTTCGGGACCAACATCATGAAGCTGGTCGATGGTGTGACCAAGCTGACCCAGATCGAGCTGAAATCGGCAGATTCCAAACAGGCAGAGAACTTCCGCAAGTTGTTACTTGCGATGTCGGAAGATATCCGTGTTCTTCTTGTGAAGCTGGCGGACCGTCTGCATAACATGCGGACCCTGCATTATATCTCGAAGCCGGAAAAACGCGTGCGTATTGCGGCTGAAACGCTTGAGATTTATGCACCGCTTGCCGAACGTATCGGTATGCATGACATCAAGGAAGAGCTCGAAGATCTTGCCTTCCAGCATATCAACCCCGAGGCCCGTGATTCCATTCTGGCGCGTTTGGAATTCCTGCGCGAAAAGGATGACAATGTTGTCAGCCGCATTGTCTCCGAGCTCAAGGAAGTCATTTCGCGGCAGGGATTGAAGGTCGATATTTACGGGCGTGAAAAACGTCCGTATTCGATCTGGCAAAAAATGCAGCGCAAGAACATCACGTTTGGCGAGCTGTCCGACATCATGGCATTCCGTGTCCTGGTTGATGACATGCCCGAATGTTACGAAGTTCTTGGCTATATGCATGCCAATTACAAGGTGGTGCCCGGTCGGTTCAAGGATTACATCTCGACACCAAAGCCCAACGGGTATCGTTCGATCCACACCACGGTTCTCGGACCGGAAAACCATCGGATCGAGGTGCAAATTCGTACCCGCCAGATGCACGAGGTCAACGAAAACGGTGTGGCCGCGCACTGGGCCTATAAGCAGGAAGCCCCGACAGGACAGCAAAAAGAAGGTGTTCAGTACCGCTGGCTGCGCGACCTTCTGGACATTCTTGAACATGCGTCGGAACCCGAAGAATTCCTTGAACATACCAAGCTTGCGATGTTTCAGGATCAGGTCTTCTGTTTCAGTCCGAAGGGCGATGTAATCGCCCTGCCGGCACGCGCGACCCCGGTTGATTTCGCCTATATGATCCATACCCATATCGGGGACACCTGTGTGGGGGCCAAGGTCAATGGCGCAATGGTGCCGTTGCGCACCGTGCTCAATAACGGTGATCAGGTCGAAATCGTCACATCAAAGGCGCAAACGCCGAATCCGACCTGGGAACGGTTTGTTGTTACCGGGAAGGCACGGGCGCGCATTCGCCGCTTCATCCGTCAGCAGCAGGAAGACCAGTACAAGGATCTTGGCAAGGCGATCCTGCAAAAGGCATTCCGTCAGGAAGGCTATGATTATTCCGACAAGGCGATTGAAGGCGTTCTCAAGATCTTCAAGCAGCCATCTGTCGATGCGCTTCTGACGCTGGTTGGTGCGGGCCACCATACCGGGCGCGAAGTTGTTCATGCGGTCTTCCCGGGCTCCAAGGACAAGGAAACCGCACGCAAGGTTGTCCCGCTTGAAAAGGTCCGGGCGCGCAAACATGACCACGCCATTCCGATCAAGGGCCTTATTCCCGGGATGGCTGTGCATTATGCCGGCTGCTGTCATCCGTTGCCCGGTGACCGCATTGTCGGAATTGTTACAACCGGCAAGGGCGTGACAATCCATACGATTGATTGCGATACGCTTGAAACATTTACCGAGCAGCCGGAACGCTGGCTTGATGTTGGTTGGGACAATGACGGTGAACCCGAACATTTCATCGGACGTCTGGGCTTGACGGTCGGGCACGAGCAGGGGGCGCTCAGTTCGATTACCAGTGTGATTGCCAAGAACCATGGCAACATTACCAATCTTCGCTTTACCAATCGCACGACGGACTTCTTCGAAATGCTGATTGATATCGACGTTGTCGATGTCAAACACCTGACCAATATCATCGCAGCCCTGCGGGCGACACCGGTGGTAAATGCTGTTGAGCGCGCGCGCGGATAATGGCGGGCTGTGAACCCAATCATCTTTTAGGTGAGAAACGCGTAAAAACCTTGCCAAGCGCGCAGTCAGCACTTACCCATATGCCTCGACTTTTTATTGCGTTACCTGATTTGTTCCAGAACTGACCCGCATGTTTCGGCGCCGCATTAAACCATCATCTTTGCAACGAGTACGTAACGTAGTCTGGCCGCGTGGCGGGTGGCGTCGTTCTTCACAGTATTTTGCACATCGTGTCGCACGTTTGCCCGGAACGCCTTACAGCATTGCGTCGGGCTTTGCGATCGGTGCGGCTGTGTCCTTTACGCCGTTTATCGGGTTCCATTTTGTTGTTTCGGCCCTGATCAGCCTGTTGACGCGCAGCAATGTGGTTGCGTCCCTTCTGGGGACGGTTGTCGGGAACCCCTGGACATTTCCGTTTATCTGGTTGTGGCTGTATACCTGCGGCAACTGGATGCTGGGTGTTGATGAATCGAGTGTCGCTGTTCATTTCGATATGGCCGTTCTGTGGGACTTTGTGGTTCTGGGACTTAGCTATGTCGGGGGCGGGCTGATCTTCGGGCATTGGGATCCTGCGGATCATCAGACGCTTGGCCAGCTTTGGAGCAGCATCGTTGATATCATCTGGCCGATGCTGGTGGGATGTGTGCCGACCTCAATCGTGGTCTGGGCGCTGTTCTATTTCCCGGTGCGTCGGGCGGTTATCATTTACCGACACAACCGGATTTTGCGCCGGATGAAAAAATCGGAGCGGCACGGGATTGGTCCCATGCTTGAAAGTGCCAAGGAAAAAATTGGCAGTGCTGCAAAGAGTGCCACCAAAAAGCAGGATGAAACCCCATGAGTTCGAAACTTCGGCTCGGCGTTAATATCGATCATGTTGCGACCATTCGAAATGCGCGTGGTGGCAATAGTCCTGATCCCGTGCGGGCCGCCGCCTTTGCAAAGGCTGCTGGTGCCGATGGCATTACCGCGCATTTGCGCGAAGACCGCCGCCATATCCGTGACGAGGATATGAAGCGACTTCGCAATGAAATTGACCTGCCCCTTAATTTTGAGATGGCGGCAACTGACGAAATGCTGGCGATTGCGCTGGCGACCAAGCCGCATGCTGTATGTCTGGTGCCGGAAAAGCGTGAAGAACGAACGACAGAAGGCGGTCTGGATGTTGCCGGCGGCCACAATCACCTTAAACGGTTTGTGTCGGAACTGGGTGATGCGGGTATCCGTGTGTCGCTGTTTATCGAAGCGTCCAAAGATCAGCTCGATGCGGCCAAAAGTCTTGGCGCGCCGGTTGTCGAAATCCATACCGGCGCCTATTGCGATGCTGAAAATGGCGCAGACCGTGCTCATGAACTTGAACGTATCCGCAATGCCGTGACATACGGGGCAGGGATCGGGCTTGAAATTCATGCCGGGCATGGGCTTAACTTCGAAACGGTCGAACCGATTGCTGCAATGCCCGAAATTGCCGAACTGAATATCGGGCATTTCCTGATTGGCGAAGCAGTGTTTGTCGGGCTTGAGGCGGCGATTACCGAAATGCGTCGTTTGATGGATGCCGCACGCGGTCAGACGAGTAATGTGAAATGATCATTGGGATCGGCACGGATTTGTGTGATATCCGTCGAATTGAAACCGCGCTGGAACGCCATGGGGAGCGTTTCATGAAGCGTGTTTTCACCGACGTTGAAATTGCCCGCGCAATTCGAAAGCCGCATCGGACCGCATCATCGTTTGCGATGGCGTTTGCTGCAAAGGAAGCCTGTTCAAAGGCACTTGGTACCGGGTTTCGCCGGGGTGTTTATCACAACACGATGGGTGTGGTACATCAACCAAGCGGCAAGCCTGACATGGTCCTTGTTGATGGGGCGCTGGCGCGATTGAACGAATTAACCCCGGACGGGAAAACTGCTTCGGTGTATGTGACCTTGACGGACGAATATCCCCTGGCGAATGCCGTTGTGGTAATTTCGGCCGACTGACAGATAAATTGATTGGTTAAAAACGGAATGGAAAAGCTTGTGCAGAAAAAGAAAACGGGTGGCCTTTTTGACACCTTGAAGACCGTTTTCTGGGCCATTGTCATTGCACTTTTGGTTCGGACATTTGCCTTCGAACCGTTCAATATTCCGTCTGGTTCTATGATCCCGACCCTGCTGGTGGGGGACTATCTGTTTGTGTCGAAATTCTCCTACGGGTATTCGAAACACAGCATGCCCTTCAGCCTGCCGGTCATTCCGGGCCGTGTATTTGAAACCGAACCGGAACGTGGTGATGTGGTGGTTTTCAAACTGCCGTCCGACACCACCCAGGACTATATCAAACGCGTGATCGGCTTGCCCGGTGATACCGTTCAGGTCACTGACGGGCGCCTTTATATCAACAACAAGCTTGTTGAACGTGAACGGATCGAAGATTACATCCTGACCGATGGTACGGGCCGTTCCGCGGCGGTTCCGCAATATCTTGAAACGCTTCCGAATGGCAAGGTGCATCGTATTCTGGAACTGTTTGGTGATCAGGGTCCAAGTGACAATACCGAAGCCTTTACCGTGCCCGAAGGCCATTACTTCATGATGGGTGACAACCGCGATAATTCGGCAGACAGCCGTGCTTTCCCGTCGCGCTTCCGTTTTGTGCCGATCGAAAATCTGGTCGGCCGTGCCGAATTCCTGTTCTATTCCAAGGACAGCTCGCAGCCGGTCTATGATCTGGGCAGTATCCGGTTTGATCGCCTGTTCCAGGGGGTCAACTGATGAGCGACGGCATACCGGTGATCGCCGAGATTGATCACGGTTTTTCCAATCCTGACCTGCTGCGTGTGGCGCTGACCCATCGTAGTGCGGCAAAGGGCAAGGATGCGCTAAGCGGTGGGAACGAGCGCCTTGAATTCCTGGGTGACCGGGTTTTGGGGCTTGTTGTGGCCGAAATGCTTTACACCCGGTTCGGGCGTGAGCGCGAAGGTGCGATGGCCAAGCGTTTCGTCGCATTGGTGCGTCGTGAAACTCTTGCGCGTGTGGCCAACCAGATCAATCTGGGTGACCATATCCAGATGGCAAAGGGTGAACGCGCTGCCGGGGCGGACGCCAATCCGGCAATTTTATCTGATTGCATGGAAGCCGTGATTGCCGCACTCTATCTTGATGGTGGACTTGAACCGGCGCGCCGCTTTATTGAAAAGCTCTGGACGCCGCTGCTTGATGAAGACAACAAGCCGCCGCAAGATGCGAAAACGCAATTGCAGGAATGGCTTCAGGGGCGGGGCAAGCCGCTTCCGAAATATGAAATGGTCGGACGTGAAGGTCCGGCACATGCACCGATCTTTACGATCGAACTGACCACCAGTGATGGCGATCGTGTCAGTGCAGAAGGAAAATCGAAACGTGAGGCGGAACAACTCGCCGCCCGCATGATGTTGGACAAACTAAGCGATGAATGAGGTTCCCACACCGGTGGCCGAAGACAGATTACCTTATCAGCAGCGTTGCGGCTTTGTTGCGCTTGTTGGCGCGCCAAATGCTGGCAAGTCGACGCTTCTGAACCAGCTTGTCGGCACCAAAGTGTCGATCGTCTCGCCCAAGGTTCAGACGACGCGTACGCGTGTGCGCGGCATCGTCATGACCGAAGACGCGCAGATTGTTTTCATTGATACCCCGGGTATTTTCGCACCCAAACGCCGTCTGGACCGCGCGATGGTCAAGGCCGCCTGGAATGGTGCGGATGATGCGGATCTGGTGGTTCTTGTCATTGATGCCGGTACCGGCATTACCGACGAGGACCTTGCCATCATCAATCAGCTCAAGGATCAGAACCGCAAGGCTATTCTGGCCCTGAACAAGGTCGACAAGGTCGCAGACAAGGAAAAGCTCCTGCGTCTGTCGCAGGATCTGTTTGCCCATGATGTCTTTACCGATGTCTTTATGATTTCGGCCAAAAAAGGTGCCGGCACGCAGGACCTTGTGAACTTCCTGGCCGCAAAAATGCCCGACGGTCCCTGGATGTTCCCCGAAGATGACGTTTCGGACATGCCGTTGCGTCTTCTGGCAGCCGAAATCACCCGCGAAAAGCTTTATTATCAGCTTCAGCAGGAACTGCCGTATTCCGCAACGGTCGAAACCGAGTTGTGGGAAGAACGCAAGGACGGATCGGTCAAGCTTGAACAGACAATTTTTGTCGAGCGCGAAGGCCAGAAGGCCATCATTCTTGGCAAGGGCGGAAAACGGATCAAGGCGCTTGGCAGCGAAGCCCGCAAGGAGCTCGAAGCCATTTTCGAACGCCGGGTGCATCTGTTCCTGTTCGTCAAGGTTCGTGAGAACTGGGGTGATGATCCCAACCGCTTTGCCATGTGGGGCCTTGATCCCAACGCATAACCGTGCGCGTTGCGCAGACAGATTATCAATTGCCGGGTAGATAATGGAAATCGGATCATTCTGGGGTGTCGTGATGATTGTTGTTGGCGCTGCTGCCGCGATGATTGTTGCCCGTGTGGCCAGACGACCGTTCCGTAACCGCCGCGATTATAACGCTGTGCAACGCGAAAAATCCTTTTTGCATCGCCCGCTTAATCTGATTGCGCTTCTGGTTGCGCTTGGCATCTTTGTGCTTGGCCTGTTCTGGAAAATGACGGGCGGAGGACCAAACTGATGACGCCAAATTCAATCGATCCGATCGATCAGGCCATAGACGAGGTCGAAAACCGTTCATGGCTGCGTAAAGTGGTGTTCGGTATTGCGATCTTTGCACTTTTTTCCTGTCTGTTGGGCATGTTCTTTCTGGTGACCCGTCTGATCGTGCCCAGCGGTTATTTCTAAGAGACCGCGATGGATTGGCGTGATGATGGCATCGTTCTTTCGACACGCAAACTGGGCGAAAGTTCGGTCCGGTTATCCGTCCTGACACGGGATTATGGTCGCCATGCCGGTATGGTCCGTGGCGCCATGAGCAAATCAATGCGCGGCACCCTGGAGCCGGGCAATGAAATCAGGGTAGGGTGGTCGGCCCGCCTTGCCGAACATCTGGGGCAGTTTCGTTGTGAACTGACCGGCGCACATGCCGCGGATCTGTTGTTGCAGCCGGGCCCGCTGATGGCAATGAGTTCTGCCTGTGCGATGCTGGATGCAACATTGCCCGAACGCGAAGCCCATCCCGATCTTTATCATGGCACGGTGGCCCTGATGGCTGCTCTTAAGCTTGACCAGTGGTTGCCGGCCTATATCCGCTGGGAAGTGGGGCTTTTGGAAGAACTAGGCTATGGCCTTGATCTTCAAAGATGTGCCGCGACCGATCTTGCCAGTGACCTTGCCTATGTTTCCCCGAAAAGCGGCCGAGCAGTTAGCGAGGCCGCCGGGCAGGCCTATCGCGATCGTCTTTTGCCGTTGCCGGCGTTTCTTGCCCTTGGGCGGGCGTCGGGACCACGCGCGGATGCCGATATGCTTGAACAGTTGCGTGACGGGTTGAAGTTGACCGGTTTTTTCATTCACCGCGATATTTTCGAAGCCAAGGGCATAAAACCGGTGGCCGCGCGCGACCGGCTGGTCAGCCATGTCTGGCGGCTGTCAGGGGATGATGAAAAATAAATTGGTCAATTTGGTTCGCATCTGTTGACCAAGCCTATGCCCAGCGTAGTATGTTGCCAATATCGCAAGACATTCGGGGTTAGAATGCCCTTGCACCTGTCCATTCTGCCAAGCAACAAGAAAAATCGTTCATGAGCACCAAGACTTCCGAACCGGCCGGCGCCGGTCAAATCAGGGAAACCCGACTTGCTGATGCGCTAAGCGAACGGTATCTCGCATATGCGATGTCGACAATCATGTCGCGTTCCCTGCCTGATGTACGTGACGGCCTTAAGCCCGTGCATCGTCGTCTTCTTTATGCCATGCGTCAGCTCAAGCTGAACCCGGAACAGGGGTTCAAGAAATGTGCACGTGTGGTTGGTGACGTGATTGGTAAATATCACCCGCATGGTGACCAGTCGGTCTATGACGCACTTGTCCGTCTGGCCCAGGATTTTGCGGTACGCTATCCGCTGGTCGATGGTCAGGGCAACTTCGGCAACATTGACGGCGATAACGCCGCGGCAATGCGTTACACCGAAGCGCGCATGACTGCCGTTGCCGCCGCCCTGATGGACGGTCTGGACGAGGATGCAGTCGATTTCCGCCCGACCTATGACGGGGAGGAGCAGGAACCCGTTGTCATGCCGGCAGCGTTCCCGAACCTTCTGGCAAACGGGGCCGCGGGCATTGCGGTTGGTATGGCGACCAATATTCCGCCGCACAATGTCGGTGAAATCTGTGCGGGCCTGATCAAGCTGATCGACAAGCCCGAAACATCGATTGCCGAACTGGTGCGTTGCGTGCCGGGGCCGGACTTCCCGACAGGCGGGGTTCTGGTCGAGCCGCATGAAAATATTCTTGAAGCCTATGCCACCGGGCGCGGATCGTTCCGACTGCGCGCGAAATGGGAAGTCGAAAAACTGAGCCACGGTCTGTATCAGATCGTCGTGACCGAGGTTCCCTATCAGGTGCAGAAGGCCAAACTGGTTGAACGTATCGCCGATTTGATGGTGGCCAAAAAGCTGCCGCTGCTTAATGACGTGCGCGATGAATCAACTGATGTCATCCGTCTGGTTCTTGAACCGCGTACCCGTGCGGTCGAACCGGAACATCTGATGGAAATGCTGTTCAAGAATACCGAACTGGAAATCCGGTTCGGCTTGAACATGAACGTTCTGGATGCCGACAATACGCCGCGGGTGATGAACCTGCGCGAAGTGTTGCGTGCGTTCCTTGCCCATCGTCAGGATGTGCTGATCCGTCGTTCAAACCATCGTCTGGCAAAGATCAATCATCGTCTTGAAGTTTTGGAAGGCTATCTTGTTGCCTATCTGAACCTTGACGAAGTGATCCGCATCATCCGGTTCGAGGATGAACCGAAAAACGCGCTGATGGCGGCCTTCAACCTGACGGAAGTTCAGGCTGATGCGATCCTGAACATGCGTCTGCGGTCGTTGCGCAAGCTCGAAGAGATGGAAATCAAGAACGAGCATGCCAAGCTGACCGAAGAAAAGCAGGGGCTTGAAGCACTTCTTGCCAGCGAAACGCTGCGCTGGGAGAAAATCCGCGATGAAATCGAAGTAATGCGCGAGAATTTCGGCAAGAAAACCGCGCTTGGCAAACGTCGCACGGAAATTGGCGATGCCCCGGAAGAAATCGAAGTGCCGCTTGAAGCACTGATCGAACGTGAACCGATTACGGTGATCTGTTCGAAAATGGGCTGGATCCGTGCCCTCAAAGGGCACACTGCCGATATCAGTGATCTGAAATTCAAGGATGGCGACGAACATCGCTTTGCCATCAAGGCCTTTACGACAGACAAGCTTCTGATCCTGTCGACGGCGGGGCGTTGCTATACCATGTCTTGCGACAAGCTTCCGGGCGGTCGTGGTCATGGCGAACCGATCCGTCTTTCCATCGATCTGCCCCAGGAACATGACATTGTTTCGATGGTGGTTCACAAGGAAGGCCGCAATCTTCTGGTGGCAAGTTCTGCCGGACGCGGCTTCCAGGTCGCGGAAAAAGACGTTGTTGCCCAGACCAAAAACGGCAAGCAGGTCCTGAACCTTGGAACCGGTGAAGTGGCCAAAATCTTCATCCCGGTTGAAAAGGACCATGTTGCGGTTCTTGGTGATAACCGCAAATTGCTGATCTATCCGGTTGATGAAGTGCCGGAAATGACCCGTGGCCGCGGCGTCATCTTGCAGAAATACCGTCAGGGCGGTCTTTCTGACCTTATCCTGTTTAATCTGGAAGACGGTCTGAGCTGGGCAATGGGCGGCAGCGAAGGGCGGACCCGAACCGTCACCGAACTTGCCGAATGGACCGGCAAACGCGCCGGTGCCGGGCGACTGCCGCCAAACGGGTTCCCGCGTTCGAACAAGTTCGAATAACGAAAACAGACCCGAATTAATGCATCAAAAGCCGGATGGAATATCGCCATCCGGCTTTTTTTATGCCTGAAACCGGCCCGCGAAGATGCAAACAACATCATATGCTGAGAATTTGGCGAGAAATGGCGGAATTGCGTGCCAAAAGATATGGCGTTTTGGGTGGTTAAAATGTAACTTCGCAACCTGATTAACAGGAAGCCCGCAATATTCCTGTGTGATTCAATAAGGGCTTGGGAGTGAAAAGTGAGATTTCTGGGAAATTTCGTCCACGCGATAGACGGTCTGAATGACTGGATCGGTCGCGGGATAGCCTGGCTGGTAATCCCGATGGTCGTAATCACGTTTCTGGTTGCGACATTGCGTTACGGCTTTGCGGTTGGCTGGGTATCGATGCAGGAAAGCTATATGTGGCTTTACGGCATCATGTTCATGGTAGGGGCGGGATACACGCTTTTGCACGGCGGCCATGTTCGGGTGGACGTTTTCTATCGTCCGGCTTCGGCACGATACAAGGCATGGGTTGATCTTTTCGGGTCCCTGTTCCTGATGACCCCGGTACTGGTCATGATCCTGATGTACAGCTATCCGTATGTTGCGACGAGCTGGCACCGTCTTGAAGGATCTCACGAGACGGGCGGTCTTCCGGGGCTGTTCCTGTATAAATCGGTGATTTTGGTGTTTTGTGTGCTGATGCTGCTTCAGGGGCTTTCGCTTGCTGCGCGCAGTATTCTGGTACTTGCCGGTCACAAAGAATTTGAAATCAAAGAAGAAGAACACGAGGGCGTTTGATGACGGGTGAAATTCTTAGCCTGGTGATGTTCGCCGTGGCCTGCGGCGTGCTTCTTCTTGGTTTTCCGGTTGCTTTCTCGCTTGCGGGCACCGGTCTTGCTTTTGCCCTTATCGGCAATGCGATGGGTACATTCGACATGCCGCTTCTGGGGTCGTTGCCGTCACGCTATTTCGGTGTGATGACCAACGAACTCTATGTGGCAATTCCGCTGTTCGTGTTCATGGGGGTTATGCTTGAACGCGCGCGGATCGCCGAAAAGCTTCTGACCACCATGGGTATGCTGTTTGGCACCATGCGCGGCGGTCTTGGCATTTCGGTGGTGATTGTCGGCATGTTGCTGGCAGCATCGACCGGTATTGTCGGTGCGACTGTTGTGACGATGGGCCTGCTCAGCCTGCCTGCGATGCAGAAGGCCGGTTACGATCCGAAACTGTCGACCGGTGTGATCTGTGCGTCCGGTACGCTTGGTCAGATCATTCCGCCGTCAATCGTTCTGGTTCTTCTGGGTGATATCCTTCAGGGCGCTTATGCCGAAGCACAGCGTGCGATTGGCAACTGGGCACCCGAACCGATTTCGGTGATGGACCTGTTTGCAGGTGCCTTCATTCCGGGACTGTTGCTGGTCGCACTTTATATCACCTGGATCATTATCAAGTCGCTGATTGATCCCAAGGCAGCCCCGGCACTGGTCGAAGGCAAACGTCCGGAAGGCCTGTGGGGGGAAGTTCTGCGTGCCTTGCTGCCTCCGGGACTTCTGATTGTTGCTGTTCTTGGCTCGATCCTGACCGGTATTGCGACGCCTACTGAATCTGCTGCATTCGGCTCGATCGGTGCGATTGTCCTGGCGGCATTCTACAAGCGCCTCGATATGGCGGTTCTGCGCCATGTTGTGCGCCAGACCGTTCAGGTCAGCGCGATGGTGTTTGTCATTCTGCTTGGCGCGTCAGTGTTCTCGCTGGTGTTCCGCGGTCTTGGCGGGGATCATCTGGTTGAAGAATTGCTGCATAACCTTCCGGGTGGCGTTTTCAGTGCCATGCTGGTGGTCATGCTGCTGATGTTCTTCATGGGCTTCTTCCTCGACTTTATCGAGATCGTGTTTGTCGTGATCCCGATTGTCGGCCCGATCCTGCTTAAGATGGATATCGATCCGGTCTGGCTGGGCGTGATGATCGCCATCAACCTTCAGACCAGCTTCCTGACACCGCCATTCGGCTTTGCGCTGTTCTATCTGCGCGGAGTGGCACCGGCAGCGATCAAGACGCTTGATATCTATCGCGGTATCATTCCGTTTGTGATGATCCAGATGCTGGGCCTTTGCCTTGTCGCGGCATTCCCGTGGCTGGCAACCTGGCTGCCAAGTGTTCTGTTCTGATCAGATATCAGATGACCATTTCAAAGAAAGGCACCCGAACGGGTGCCTTTTTTTATTGCGCAATCCGAGGATCGAGGAGGGGACACGTCTGGGAATTCCAGCCGTCTTCTCATGTGCAAGAGGCAAAGAAAAAGGGCCGGCAAATTGCCGGCCCTTGATCGTTTCCAGAAATGGAAGACTTAGTATTTGAACGGCAGAACACGTGCCTGGGCAAATGCCGATTCCGAGAATTTCGACCATGCGATCGACTGGGTACGGAAGGCGATCAGGCTTTCGAAGACTTCCTGTGACAGCGGGTTCGAAGAAACCAGGTCACGCAGAACCTCACCCGAAAGTTTGCCAAGGCCGGTCAGAATGTCGTCAGAGAACGGACGAACATCGACATTATGCTTGTTGCGCAGGGTGTCGAGTGCCTGAACGTTACGAGCGGTGAATTCCGACAGAACCATCTGGTTAACAGCGCGGTTTGCCTGTTCGACAATGGCCTTCAGATCATCCGGAAGCGCATTCCATGCATCCAGGTTGATGAAGTTGTCAAGAACGGTCGCCGGCTCGTGCCAGCCCGGGTAGTAGTAATATTTCGCCGATTTATAAAGACCGAATGCCAGGTCGTTATACGGGCCAACCCACTCGGTCGCGTCAATCGCACCGGACTGAAGTGCCGGCGGGATTTCGCCACCCGGAAGGTTCACAACGTTTGCGCCAGCCGCTTTGACAACTTCGCCACCAAGGCCCGGAATACGCATTTTCAGACCCTGATAGTCTGCAATGGTGTTCATTTCCTTGTTGAACCAGCCACCCATCTGCGTGCCGGTGTTCCCCGACGGGAAGAACTTACAGTTCAGTTCGGCATAGACCTTGTCAGCAAGTTCCTGACCGCCACCCCACTGGAACCACGCATTCTGTTCCTGAGCGTTCAGACCGAACGGCATTGCTGCGATATACTGGGTCGCGTCAACTTTGCCTTTCCAGTAGTAAGGCGCACCGTGGCCCATTTCGACGGTGCCGTTGCCAACAGCGTCAATGGCTTCGAATGCCGGGACGATTTCGCCCGCACCGAAAACGGTAACTTTCAGGCGACCATCAGATGCCTTGGTGATGTATTCAGCAAGAAGGTTCGCACCGGTACCAAGACCCGGGAAGTTTTTCGGCCAGGTGGTGACCATACGCCATTCACGGACGTCCTGGGCAAGTGCCGGTTTGGCAAAAGTGGATGCGGCAGCAGTCGCACCTGCTACGGCAGCGCCAGAAAGAAATTGGCGACGTTTCATTAGTTACAGCCTCCCAAAGATGCAAGCTCATGATTTATATGTATCAAAGCCGGTTAACCGGCTTTGTAAGGAGCTTATATGCGTCTTTGGATGCAGGCAACCGGGGATCGAGCTGATTTCTAGGACTTTAGTCTAATGTAGAATGATACGAAAGAAGGATAGCCCATCCTATGCACAGGTATCGGGTCCGGTGTCGCTCATCGACACCCATTGCCCGTCCCGGAACCCTTCAAGCGGCTGAAAGCGCATCTTGTAGGACATCTTGCGACAGTCACCGATCCAGTAACCCAGATAGATATGTGGCAAATCAAGAAGTTGTGCTTCTTCGATCAGGTCAAGGATGATGTAGGTCCCAAGACCGCGTTTGTGTTCTGCCGGGTCAAAAAAGCTGTAAACCGCGGATAGCCCATCGGCAAGATTGTCCACCAGTGCAACGGCAATCAAACTGTTGTCGGCGCGACGATATTCATAGATCGATGTATCAATCGTGCTGTCTTCGATCATGGCGCGATAGTCGCGCGCATCCATCCGGGCCATATCGCCATTGCCATGGCGGGCATCCTGATAGGTGCTGAACAGCTGGTACTGTTCCTGTGTGGCTGTCGGCGGCAGGATGGAACGCGTAAGGTCACTATTCTTGTTCTGGATGCGGCGGAATGACCGACTATGTTCAAAGTCCGGGCATCTTACCCGCACCGGAACACAGGCATTGCAATCGCTGCACGCCGGAAGATAGGCGATGGAATGGCTGCGACGGAAACCGGCGCGCGACAGCAGATCGTGAATATTGTTGGCCTCGGGGCCACGCAATTCGGTCACCAGCTTACGTTCAAATCGTCCGGGCAAATAGGGACACGGCATCGGGGCCGTCATGAAGTAATGCTGCGTAAGGCGGCGCTGGTTGACTGTCATCTGGTATTCTCAATCCCGATCACACGCGATCATCTATATTATGAGATTAAGTGCTGTTTGTGACAGTTTAAAGGTCATGCAGCCAAAAGGGCATTCAAATCTGTGACATCGCCACATGTTTATGGTTGTGACGGCACGCCGAATGTCGGACGACGCGGGGCAGCACCATTGGCCGGTGTCTCGGATTGCTGGGCCGGGGATGCACCGTTAGCAGGGGTGCCAGTGCCATTGCCATTCGGTCCATCTGATCCCAGTTCGGCGCGTTCACCGGTACCACGCAAAAGCGTGATGCTGATGCGACGGTTTCTTTCATTTTTGGGATCATCAGGTACCAGCGGATCGGTATCCGAAAGACCGGCGACTTTGGCAAAGCGGGCGGTTTCCAGACCCAGGTTCTGAAGGGCGCGACGCGTGGCCAGTGCACGGTCTGTCGACAGTTCCCAGTTTGAATAACCGTCAAGGCGGTTAAACGGTACCGCGTCGGTATGGCCTTCGATCGAGATATCCTGGGGCATTTTTTCAATGACCTCGGTAACCTTTTCGAGAAGAAGCCGCGTATGTTCAGCCATATCGGCACTGCCGCTCGGGAACATGGCGGTCCCGTCTTCATCAAGGATCTGGATCCGAAGACCTTCGTCGGTTTCCTCGATCCGGATGTTCTTTTCAAGACCCTGAAGTTCCGGGCTTTCATCGATGGCCTTCAGGAGTTCTTCCTTGGCCTCGTTGAATTCCTGTTCTTCCATCTGGGCAACACGGATGGCTTCGCGTTCGTCGGGGGACTGCTGAGGCGGGATGTCCATGCTGACAGTTGGCATGCCGAATTCGGAGCGCAATGCGCCTTCTTCTGCAAGGCTGGTCCCGCCGAGCAAGCCGCCCGAACCAGAATCATTCTGTGATATGGTTTCAGGTGTGAAATACATCGACACACCCTGAAGCTGTTCTTCGGTCGCGCTTGAAAGCAGCCACAGCAACAGGAAGAATGCCATCATTGCCGTCACAAAGTCGGCATAGGCAACTTTCCAGGCACCGCCATGGTGCCCGTGCCCACCTTTTTTGATCTTTTTTATAACGATATCGGGCATGTGCTGCGTTGTCCTCTAAACCAAAGCTCCCGGCTCAAGATCAAGCTGTGGGCGCATCTTGCAGCGCTTCGTCAAGTTCCTTGAAGCTGGGCCGAAGGTTATGGGGAAGGGTCTTGCGCGCGAATTCCACCGAAACCTGTGGGGCGTAACCCTGCATGTGACCGATCAGTGCGGCTTTGATACAGCCATAATATTTGCCATCGGAATCAACCGTGTTCTTGATGATCGATGCGGTCGGGCCAACAAAGCCGTATGCGCCAAGAATACCAAGGAACGTACCGACAAGGGCCGCTGCGATCAGGCCGCCGAGAATTTCAGGCGGTTCGGTCACCGAGCTCATGGTCACAATCACGCCAAGAACCGCGGCAACAATACCAAGTGCCGGAAGGCCATCGCCCGCGGTCTGAACGGCCGATGCAACGGCGTGTTCTTCTTCGTGGTGGGTGTCTAGTTCCTGATCCATCACCGCCTCGAGTTCATAGGCGTTGGTGGTTCCCAAAGTCAGCAGACGCAGATAATCACACATGAATTCCATCGCGTGATGATCTTTCATCAGATTCGGGAAGTTGGAAAACAGGCTGGAACTTTCCGGGTTCTCGACATGGCTTTCAAGCGCCAGATCACCCTTGGATTTGGCCAGACGGAAAATGGCATAAAGGCATATCAGGAGTTCCAGATATGCGGCCTTTTTCTTGGGGCCCTTCATGGCGCGCAGGGTATAGGTGAATGATTTTTTGACGATGCCAAGCGGGTTGGCTGTCAAATATGCACCGAATGCTGCGCCGAAGATGATCAAGACTTCAAGCGGTTGTACGAGAATGCCAAAGTCGCCATGCGGCAGATAGCCACCCAGGACAGAGCCGATTACGACGATATAGCCAATGATCAAGAACATTCTTTTTTCTTCTCCGCTAGCCCAAGCCAGATACCTGAACGATCAACCCCGAGTTCATTGAAACATCTGTCATCTGCGGCACTGCAAAACATGTTTCTGATATCTGTATGCTCTTATTAAGTTTTAATCTTATTAACATCGCGTTTAAATTAGCTGCGAGTTAGGTTTGACAGCGGGATGATTAGACGCCATTTTCCCCAAGCTCCATTCAGCGTGCGTCAACCATCCATATTTGTATACGAGAGCTGCCTTCAATATGTCTTTCTCTGCGCGCGATTTTCGCGATTGCCTTGGTCAATTCACAACCGGTGTTGCTGTGGTAACCACCCGCGCTGCAGACGGTGCAAAAGCCGGCATTACCATCAACAGCTTTGCTTCGGTCTCACTGGATCCGGCACTGGTTCTGTTTTCGGTTGATCACCGTGCGGCAACGCATGCGCTGTTTACCGGGGACGCAAAGAGGTTTTGCATCAATATCCTGAGCCAAAGCCAACAGCAGGTCTCCGAACTGTTTTCCGCGCCGGGGCAGGATGGCTGGGATCGCGTGGCCTATGAAGATGACAGTCTTGGCATGCCGCGCCTGACAGGAAGTGTTGCGGCACTGACCTGCGAACGTCATGCCCTTCATGAAGGCGGCGATCACAGCATCATCGTCGGTCATGTCCGCGAACTGGTGATGGGCGAAACCGGTGCGCCGTTACTTTATTATGGCGGTCGGTATCGCAGCCTGGGTGACTGATCTGCTGGCGATCATGTGATCGGGTTTACACAGAAAAAGGGCCGCGGTGACATACCGGCGGCCCTTTGTCGTTTGGCAGTCGATCAGGTCAGGCCTGATCAATCGAGTGATGTGTTGCCAAGCAGGCGCCCGCCAAATCCCACCTTGATCAGGCGTTCGATAACCTGCTGGGCATGGACGGTATCACGGACTTCCAAAACCATATCGACGTCGGTCTGTTTTGCCGGCACGTCATAAAAATGACGCTGGTGATAGACTTCGATGATATTGGCTTCTTCTTCGCCGATCAGCGAACTGATGGTTGCCAGCGCACCCGGCACATCGGGAATTTCAATACGAACGCGAACAAGACGTCCCTGACGGGCCATGCCGCGCATCAGCACCTGGGCAAGAAGGCGGGTATCGATATTGCCGCCGCTGACAATCAGGCAAACTTTCTTGCCCTTGAATTTTTCGGGATGGTCAAGCAGGGCCGCAAGCGGCGCCGCACCGGCACCTTCGACCACGCTTTTTTCAATCTCGATCAGCATCTGGATGGACCGTTCGATACTGCTTTCATCAACCAGTACGACGTCGTCGAGCTTTTCCTTGCAGATTTCAAGCGTCAGACCACCGGGCTGTTTGACCGCAATGCCTTCGGCAATGGTGACACCACCGCCGGTATATTCTTCGCCGCGAATGCCCTCATACATGCTGGGATAAAGCTTGGTCTCGACACCGATAATCTCGATATCGGGGCGGCGTGATTTGACAGCCGTTGCCACCCCCGATGCCAGGCCACCACCGCCAATCGGCACGACGATGGTGTCGATATCGACATTTTCGTTCAGGATTTCGAGCCCGACCGTACCTTGGCCGGCAATGATATGGGCATCGTCAAACGGGTGGACAAAGGTCAGGCCGCGCTCTTTTTGAATGCGTCCGGCGGCCTCAAGGCTTTCGGCGAACACATTCCCGGTCAGGACAACTTCCGCCCCGTGGGATCGCGTATGATGGACCTTTGTAAAGGGGGTGTTTTTGGGCATGACGATGGTTGCCGGAATGCCAAGCCGCTTGGCGTTATAGGCAACACCTTGGGCATGGTTTCCGGCCGAAACGGCAATAACGCCGTTTTCGCGTTCTTCGGGCGTCAGGCTGGCAAGTTTGACATAGGCGCCACGTTCCTTGAACGAGGCGGTATATTGCTGGTTTTCAAGTTTAAGATAAACTTCTGCCTGGCAAATACTTGAAAGCGTAAGTGATTTTACCAGTGGTGTTTTGGCGACAATGCCATCAAGCAAGCCGGATGCGCGTACAATATCGTGATAGGAAACAGTCATAATTTCCATGCTCCTGCGGCCACCATCGGTGTGATGTGGTGGCAATAATATCATGTGGTGGGTGAATAACGGTAGTTAACCGGACCTGTCATCCGCAGATGACAGGGATCACATTCGCAGGTCGGAAATCCCCATAATCATGGCCATCGCACCGGCACGAAGCGTCGGACGGGAATGCGATGAAAGGATGTCAGTATATGCAGACATAGCCATGTTCTTTCTGGGTTAAAGATGTGTTTTCAAGCGGCAGCTTTGCGGATAAGTCGCCCAAGGTCAAGTGCCGCAATAGAAAAACCGGGTTGCGTGTACCGCAACCCGGCCAAGTGGAACGCCTGGTTTGGGGATCGGGCGTTATTCCATATTCAGAATGACGGTTTTCTTGTAGGTGAAATGTTCAAGCATGCTTTCAAGCGATGCTTCCTTGCCAAGTCCCGACAACTTGATGCCGCCATAGGACAGGTTCGGCTGAACAACAAGGTTCTGGTTGACCTGAACAAAGCCAGCTTCAAGGCGCTTGGTGGCGACAAGGGCGGTTTTCAGATCCGTGGTCCAGACCGTTGCCGCAAGGCCAAAGTCGCTGTCATTTGCCAGTTCAAGGGCTTCTTCAAAGGTCTTGAATTTGAAGACGCAGGCAACCGGGCCAAAGATTTCTTCGCGGGCGATCCGGGCATTCGGGTCAACATTGGTGAAAATTACCGGGCGGACAAAAAGGCCGTCGGAAAGCTCGGCGTCCGCGGGAAGGGTGCTGAGCTCGTGCTTGGTTGCACCTTCTTTTTCCCCGATATCGATATAGCCGCATACCTTGTCGAACTGTTTGCGGTTGATGATGGTGCCGATATCGGTTTCTTCATCAAGCGGGTTGCCCATTTTGAGGGTATTAACCTTGTCAATCAGTCGCTTGACGAACTCATCATGAAGTTTCTCATGAACCAGCATGCGTGACGATGCGGTGCAGCTCTGACCCTGACGGGTGAAGCGCATGCCGCCGATTGCGCCGGCAACCGCCTTGTCGAGATCGGCGTCATCCATCACGATCATCGGCGACTTGCCGCCAAGTTCAAGGGTGACCGGGATCAGCTTTTCAGCCGCGGCCTTATACACCGTGCGACCGGTTTCAACCGATCCGGTAAAGGAAACCTTTTTGACATCCTTGTGTTCCACAAGCGGGCCACCGCAAGACGGGCCAAAGCCCGACAGGATGTTCAAAACGCCAGCCGGAAGAATTTCCTGCATGATCTGGCAGACGCGCAGCACGGTAAGCGGGGTGTCTTCGGCGGATTTCACCACAACCGTGTTGCCGGCAACCAGCGCCGGGGCAACCTTGATCGCCATCAGAAGTAGCGGGACGTTCCACGGAATGATGGCGCCGACCACACCAACGGCTTCGCGGGTGGTCAGGGTCATCATGTTGGGGTTGAAGGGAACGGTTTCACCTTTGAGTTCCGAAGCAAGCCCGCCAAAGAAGACAAACATGTCGGCCAGAACCGATGCTTCGACGCGGCTTTCAGTGCGCAGCGCCTTGCCCGATTCCAGGGCGACCAGTCGTCCGAGTTCCTCTGTATGGGCCATCAGGACGCGACCGCATTCGGCAACCAGCTTGCCACGTTCACGGGCAGGGCGCTCTGCCCAGTCTTTCTGCGCTTTCTTGGCAATATCAACTGCAATTGCCACATCGTCGGCATCGCCGTCGGCTGCCTGACCGATAACCTTGCCGGTGGCCGGGTTGATGACGTCAAAGGTCTTGCCGTTTTTGGGGGCAACAAGTTTGCCATCAATCAGGTGGTGGCCGGAGAGTTCCGTCGCCAAAGACATCGGATCAAGGTTCGGTTCGAAAGGCATTTCAGGCTCCCTGTGGGTTGTGTGTGGTTGCGCTTTTTTGCGTGGGGCACACGATATTGGTTATTCGGTATTGGTTTACCAAATTATCGACAGGATGCCGCAATATCAAGATCAATTCGTGTTTACAGGCATGACAGTTTCGCAAAGGGCTGATAACCTTGTCGTGCAAAAAGGCCAGCCCGGCGGCGGTACGTGTCTGGGCGCCAGCATTTCGCAAACGATGGAGTATTTATGCCACGTCATTTCGATACGACGTTCGATGTTGTTAAGGAACTCAAGCCTTCCTATCCGGTTTATTGTCTCAGACCCAATATTCTTCGAGAAACAGCGCAGCGCTTTGTCGAAATGTTCCCGGGCGACGTCCTTTATGCCGTGAAATGTAATCCGCATCCCGAAGTGATGCGCTATCTCCATGAAGGGGGTGTTCGACATTTCGACACGGCATCGCCAGAAGAAATTTCGCTGGTGCGTCGCCAGTTTCCGGGCATGAAGGCCTATTTCATGCATCCGGTCAAAAGCCGCGATGCCATCCGGAATGCGCATCGTGTGTATGGCATTGATCACTATGTCATCGACACGATCGAAGAGCTCGAGAAAATCCGCGAAGAAACCGAAGGCGACAAGAACCTTGTCATTCATGTGCGCCTGGCAACGCCCCCGGCCGGGGCGACCTATAACCTGTCGGCGAAGTTTGGTGCGCGTCCGATGGTCGCCGCAGAGCTTCTTAAGAAGGTTGATGAATACGGATATGAAGCCGGTCTTTGCTTCCATGTCGGGTCGCAATGCACCACGCCGAACGGCTATCGGATCGCGGTTGAGCTGATCCGCCAGGTTGTCGATTTCTCAGGTGTTCAGGTCAAACACATCGACGTCGGTGGCGGTTTCCCGGGTCAGTATATGAACCAGCGCGGTGCCAGCCTTGAAGAATTCATGGACGAGATCAAGGATTGCATTCGCTGGCTTGATATGCCCGAAACGACCTTTATGTGCGAACCGGGTCGTGCACTTGTTTCAAGTGGCATTTCCCTGATTACCCAGGTTCACCTGCGCAAGGAAGATACCCTGTTTATCAATGACGGTGTGTATGGAAGCCTGTCTGAAACCGTGACGGGGCAGCTTCGATATCCGGTGCGGCCCATGCGGATCAATGGTGAATTCATCGAAGATGAAACGCTTGATTTCACCATTTATGGCCCGACCTGCGATAATATGGATGTGTTGCCAGCGGCTGTTTCCTTGCCGGCGGATATCCGCGAAGGGGACTGGATCGAATTTGGCCATATTGGGGCCTATAGCAACGCACTTGCGACCCACTTCAACGGGTTCTTCCCGGAAATGCAGGTCACGGTTGGCGAAGCATTCCCGTTTGTGGATGGCGAATTCCCCTATGTGGCCTGACCGCGCACCGAGTTGCGACGGTTAATTGATTACCGTGCGGGTAAGCAGTTTCTCTGCTTACCCGTTTTTCTTGGGGTGTCGCGTTTGGAAAATATCATTATCGGTAAAAAGGTACTTGTTTACCGATAATGATTGATTGCACTATGTTGCCCGCATTCGGAACCGGCAGGGGATCTGTCGGTCAAAAGACCAATCTTCGGGGAAGCAATACAGTGACCAACAGCCTTTTCATGCGTATCCGTGACCGGTTTCCAAAAGACCTTTCATCGGTTCTGATCGAAACGCCGACCGGCAAGACATACAGTTATGCCGACGCGGATACGTCATCGGCACAGATTGCCGGTTTGTTGACGTCACTTGGTGCGCGCAAAGGGGATCGGGTGGCTGTTCAGGTCGATAAATCCCCCGAGGCACTGTTCCTGTATCTGGGGTGCATCCGGGCTGGCTTGGTTTACTTGCCGCTGAACACCGCCTACCAGGCCGGGGAACTTTCATATTTCATGGGCAATGCATCTCCGGTGGTGTTTGTTTGTCAGCCCCATCGATTGGAAGAAGTCACCGCAATCGCCAAGGAGCAGGGCGTGACCCATGTTCTGACACTTGGCACCAGGGGTGATGGCAGTCTTATGGATGGTGCCGCCGGACAATCCGGGCGGTTTGCACCTGTGGCCTGTGCCGATGATGATCTGGCCGCGATCCTTTATACGTCAGGCACCACGGGAAAGCCCAAAGGCGCAATGATGACCCAGATGAACCTGTGGTCCAATGCGGCAACGCTTGAAAAGCTGTGGGGCTTTAACGGGGATGATACCCTTTTGCATGCCTTGCCGATTTTCCACACCCACGGGCTTTTCATCGCCTGTCACTGTGTGATGTTGTCGGGCTCAAAGATGTTCTTCCTGCCGAAATTTGACCGTGACGAGGTCATGGCGCTTTTGCCGCGCAGTACGGTGATGATGGGTGTTCCAACATTCTATGTGCGATTGCTGGCAGAAGATGACTTTGATGCGGATGTTACCGCTAACATGCGCTTGTTTATATCGGGATCCGCCCCGTTGTTGCCAGAAACTTTCACTGCGTTCAAGCAGCGTACAGGCAAGGCTTTGCTGGAACGTTATGGCATGACGGAAATGGGGATGGCGACGTCCAACCCGCTGGACGGGGAGCGTATTGTTCATACTGTTGGCCCGGCACTTCCCGATGTTGAGGTTCGCGTCTGTGATGGGGACGGTAACGTTCTGGGAACCGACGAGATCGGCGTTCTTGAAGCGCGCGGGCCGAATGTTTTTGCCGGTTACTGGCAGATGCCGGAAAAAACAGCAGAAGAATTTCGCCAGGACGGCTTTTTCATTACCGGCGATATCGCCAAGATCGACGCCAAGGGCTATGTCCATA
The DNA here is from genome assembly GCF_037029325.1 of Thalassospira sp. CH_XMU1420-2. Lineage (NCBI taxonomy): Bacteria > Pseudomonadati > Pseudomonadota > Alphaproteobacteria > Rhodospirillales > Thalassospiraceae > Thalassospira > Thalassospira sp. CH_XMU1420-2. Next base: position 683,764 of record NZ_JAYMEG010000003.1, on the reverse strand, counting down.
TTGTCGGACGGGCCAAGGATCTTGTGATTTCTGGCGGCTTTAACGTGTATCCGAAAGAAATCGAAACCCTGATCGATAAAATGGAAGGGGTTGTTGAAAGTGCCGTGATCGGTGTTCAACATCCCGACTTTGGCGAGGCGGTTGTTGCCATAATCGTTCCGACCCACAAGGAGGCCCTGTCAGAGGATGGGGTAATCGGCGCCATCAAATCGCAGCTTGCGAACTTCAAGGTGCCCAAGCGGGTGTTCTTTGTCGAAGAATTGCCACGCAATGCGATGGGCAAAGTCCAGAAGAATGTCCTGCGCGACGACTATAAGGGCCTGTTTGCAAGCTAGGCGATTGGGCCGCCACGATGTTGAGGCCGCATGAGTGCGGACGTGGCTGAATACTGACGATGCTGAAATGCGGACAAAGAAAAACCCCGGCAGATCATCTGCCGGGGTTTTTCTCAAGGACGCTACGGTCGTGGCTTAGCGACCGAAAGCAACACGGTGTGCTACATCGTCGATCATGTCGCGGTTCAGACCGATGTCAGCCAGTTCGCGCGTATCAAGTTTACGCAGCGCAACCTGGGTCTGGTACTGAACGCGAAGAGCGCGAAGGAAAGCGAAGATTTTAGTTACGATCATTTCATCACCTATTTCAAACCGGCCGTTTCACACGGCGTCTATTCAGATAACCGGCATGTTCTCACCGAAGGTATTCCGCGAAGGAATAGTTAACTGGTTTGACGTGTCGGTTTGTTTACAATGTATCGAATGATCATCTGCTTGATGGCGCATTTACCAGTCGATACGTCCTATTCATTTGGTGAAGGCAATCTACGTCTGATTGTTGTGTTAATCCAATGCGTTTTTTGCATGGCAGCGGCTTGGAAAGCGCAGAAAGTCACCAAATTGCAATGAATTGGCGATAATACGGTTACATGAGGCTTCTTTTGCAATTTTAATTGCTATGCTAATGGTGCATGGCTAATGAAATTGCGCGACGCGTGTCGGTTGATTTTGGCAGTTGCGCGCATTTAACAGGAATTGGGATGTATTTGGGGTCGCAATCAGCCGGAAAAGACCGTAACTTGCGCGACCAAATGCACGAACAGGAGAATTGACCATGAGCATCAATCGGCCGCGTTTGAATTTTACGCAGGCAATCGACGCATATTTGCAATATGCGCCGCGATTGCCGCAAGTGCAGGCTGATGCTGTTCCGGCAAAAACCGACTATGTCGAAAATCTTCTGGCGATTTCCGATCAGTTTGATCTGATTGTGTTTGACGCGTTTGGCGTTCTCAATAGCGGCCCGACGGCCATTCCCGGTGCTGTAAAAACCATCGCCACGCTTCAGGAAGCGGGCAAGAAGATTGCCGTTGTCACCAACGATGCGTCCAGTTCGGCAGAGGCCATCCTTGCCCGCCATCGCAAGCGCGGATTTGATTTTGACAACAGCAACCTGATCAGCAGCCAGCAATTCATTGCACCACTGATGCATGAACATGCCGATATTACCCATTGGGGGGCAATGGCCCCGGCGGACTGGCCGTTTCATGTCTTGCCCGACACTGTCGAGCCGCTTGGCGCGGACCGCGCACTCTATGACCGTGTCGATGGTTTTCTGTTGATTGATTCGGAAAACTGGTCAGATCAGCAGCAGGAAATGCTGGAACAAAGCCTTGCCGCCAATCCGCGGCCAATTTTGGTAGGCAATCCGGATATCTGTGCACCAATGGGGGACTTCCTGTCCGTGGAATCGGGCTATTTCGCCCATCTGGCGGCGGATGCATGCGGGGTGATTCCCCAATGTGTCGGCAAACCGTATCATCACGTGTTTGAAGAAGTTCTGCGCCGCCACCCGGATGTCAGCCGTGATCGCGTCCTGATGGTTGGCGATACGGTGCATACGGATGTCCTGGGCGGTCTTGCATCGGGGATCAAGACGCTTCTGGTGCATCAGGGGGGATTCCTTGATGGTCAGGATATCGAAAGTGTCTTTGCCAAATCCGGTCTGCGGCCACATTTCTGCGCGCGTGCAATCGGCCATGGTATCGCCGATCCGGTCAGCGAAGCGGCCTGTTGTGCCTGATCATCTGGCTTTATGATCCCGGGAAATGCAAAAGGGCCTCGTTTGAGGCCCTTTTTTGTGTTCTGGATCGGGATTGTGTGCCGTGGCTTATCCTTCAAGCGCCTCGGCGACTTCAATGGCGCTATAGGTCAGAACCCCGGATGCGCCCGCACGTTTGAAGCATGAAAGCGTTTCAATCGCGCAGCCGATATAATCCAGCCAGCCATTCTGGCCCGCAGCCCGCAACATCGCATATTCCCCCGATACCTGATAGGCAAAAACCGGCACACCAAATTCCTGGCGCACGCGATAGAGAACATCGAGATACGGAAGACCCGGTTTGACGATGACCGAGTCTGCACCTTCTTCGAGGTCATAGGCAACTTCACGCATCGCTTCGTCGCTATTGGCAGGGTCAAGCTGATAGGTTTTCTTGTCTGCCTTGCCCAGCGCGCTTGCAGAACCGATGGCGTCACGGAACGGTCCATAGAAAGAGGACGCGTATTTCGCGGAATAGGCCATGATCTGAACGTTCTTGAGACTTTCGCCTTCAAGTGTTTTGCGGATCGCACCGATGCGGCCATCCATCATGTCGGATGGCGCGACAACGTCACAACCTGCCTGGGCCTGGACAAGAGCCTGACGGACCAATGCTTCGGTGGTTTCGTCATTCAAAATCTGACCATCGACGACGATCCCGTCCTGACCGTCGGAATTGAACGGATCAAGGGCGACATCGGTGATGATGCCGATATTGGGGCAGGCATCCTTGATCGCCTTGGTCGCACGGCAGACGACATTGTCGGGGTTATAGGCTTCGCGCGCGTCCTTGGTTTTGAGGTTCGCTTCGATATAGGGAAACAGTGCCAGGGCAGGGATGCCAAGTTTTTCTGCATGTTTGGCGGTTTCGACCAATACATCGACAGACTGGCGTTCAACGCCGGGCATGGACGGGATCGGGGTGCGCTGGTTGGTGCCATCAATCACAAAGACCGGCAAAATCAGATCATGTGCGGTCAAGCGGCTTTCCGCGACCATGCGACGGGACCAATCGGACATGCGGTTACGACGCTGCCGGGTGCTGGGAAATGTGCCATAGGCGAATTTATTGGCCATGATCTGTACTCTGTTCTGTGAGGCGGGGCGAACCTTGGATCCTGCCCGAGGAGTGGACAGGCCAATTTATGGGACAGATTTCATGCGCAATCAACCATTGCTGGCGAATTGCAGCCGTGCACGCATGGTCAGAAGGTAAACCGGGATAATCAGGGCAAGGAAGCTGGCGGTGATGGCAAATGCTGTGACAAGGCCGGCCACCTGACCGATTGCGCCAATAATCGGCGGTCCTGCCATGATTGCCGAATAACCGGTGGCCGCGATGATCGACACCACCGCACCGCCACCTTTGCCCGTGGCCTTTGATGCCGCCGACAGCAAAAGCGGAAGAATAACCGCAAGCCCGGTGCCGGCAATGCCGCACCCGATCCAGGCCACGATATAATGCGGTGACAGGGCGATGATAAAGGTGCCAAGGGATGCCAGAACAGAGCTTGTCAAAAGAACCGGTGCACGGCCGAATTTCATCACCAGTGCATCACCCGACAGCCGGGTTGCAGCCATTGCGCAGGAATAAATGGCAAAGCCGACAGCGGCCATGGTCGCACCCGATGACAGCTCGCTATTCATAAAGACTGTCGCCCAATCGGTAATGACGCCTTCGCCGAATTGCCCGATAAAGGCACAAACACCGAACGGAAGCAGCATCAGGAACATGGGGCGGTCCTTTTGCGCGTCGGATGTTCCCGCATTCCCGGTGGCAGCATGGTCTGCCGTTTCCTGATTGTCCTGCAAGATGGCGATTGCATCCCGGTCGGACAAAAGTTTGGTTTGGGCAATGATATGGGCGATCAGAAAGACCGAAAGAATGACGGGCAGGTGATAGCTGTTATCAAAGGGCAGGGCGAACCATGCCGCGGCAATACCGGCACCGGCAAAGCCGCCAAGGCTCCAACAGCCATGAAGGCCTGACATGATGCTGCGTCCTTTGACCCGTTCGACATTCAGGCCATTGGCATTCATTGCCACATCAAGAAACGCACCGGAAAATCCAAGGGCAAACATCGCAACAGAGATGCTGACATAGGATTGCATGAAAACCGGAATGCCAACCGCGATGAAATAGGCCAGCCCGGAATAGCGCACGACCAGCTCGCTTCCGATGCGATCGGAAAGGCGGCCGGCGATCGGCATCACGGCAAGCACCCCAATGGCTGCAGCCAGCAGAATACCACCCAGTTCGTCATGACCAAGGCCAAGCCGTTCCTGCACCAGGGGGATATGCGGCACCCAGCTTGAAAAGGCAGCGCCATGCAAAAAGAAGATTGTGCGTACCCGGTTATGGGGCTGGGAATAATTTTGCATCTTTGGTGGCTCCGGTCACTGGGCGTTTGGGCAATCAGGCCTGAACAACGTTCATTCCGCGCTTGGCATAGTTTTTGAGATATCCGGCCGAAAGTTTGCGACCTGTTACAAGGTGGGATATCGCATCAATATCACACACCCGGAATGGCAGGCTGGTTTCAAGTTTGTCGGCGGTGGTGACAGCGATGATTTCGGCTGATTGGCTGATCATTGCGGCCTTTGATGCGCGTTCATCGGGGTGGCTGGTGGACAGTCCCGACTCAGGATGCAGGGCACAGGTCCCGAGCAATGCCAGATCTGCATTATATTTGCGGATTTCATCAATTGTGGTCGGTCCACAGACGACCATGTCATTTTTCAGAAGCGTACCGCCCAGCATGATAACCCGGGCGTTCGGGTGGGCGGCCAGCTCGACGGCAATCATCGGGTTGACGGTAATAACCGTGCCGCGAAAGGACGGTTTGAGGTGCCGTGCCACTTCGCAAATGGTGGTGCCACTGTCAAAAAATACCACGGCGTCATCCGGGATCAAATCGCGGGCGGTTTTCTGGGCAATGGCCGTGCGTTCGGGCTGAAGATCACGTGCGCGTTCTTCATAGGTTTCGCTTGGCTTGTTGGGAAGCACCGCGCCACCATGGATGCGGCGGAGCTGTCCTTCCTCTTCAAGCTGGCGCAAATCGCGGCGGATGGTATCAAGGGATGCATGAAACAGGGCAGCCAGGTCATGAATATGAACTGTTCCCATGTTTCGCAGCAGTTTCAGGATTTCATCCTGACGGGTAATGACGCTCGACATTGCGTTGCCTGTTTTGCATGTTGTGCATGTTTTGCCGATTTCATCTAGGCCTGTTTGCGAATTTGGTCAATGAAAAACCGGTCGAACGTTGGTTCGACCGGTTGCAGATGACGTCGCAAAGTTTTGCAATATCAGGCTTTATCAAGGGCCTGTGTCAGATCGGCCAGAATATCGTCAATATGTTCAATGCCGATGGACAGTCGGACATAACCGTCAGTCACACCCGATGACAGACGATCCTGTTCCGACAACTGGCTGTGAGTCGTCGTAGCCGGATGGATGGCAAGTGATCGCGTATCACCGATATTGGCGACGTGATAGAACAGCTCAAGCGCATTGATGAATTTCTCACCGGCGTCTTTGCCGCCCGCCAGTTCAAAGCCCATCAGTGACCCGTACCCACCTTTGAGATAGCTGTCTGCACGACGGCGGCTTTCACCGTCCTGTTTGCTGGGATGGATGACCTTGGTGACTTTCGGATGTGATGCCAGAAAGTCGGCAACCTTGTTGGCATTCTCGCAATGACGTTCCATGCGCAGCGGCAATGTTTCCATGCCCTGGATGGTCTGGAACGAATTGAACGGGGATGCAGCGGCACCGATGTCACGCAACAGCGTGCAGCGCAATTTGATCGCATAGGCAACCGGGCCAATCGGTTTGACAGCCTGCGTCCAGACCGCACCGTGATAGCTGGGATCAGGTTCGTTCAAAAGCGGGAAGCGTTTGGCATGTTTTTCCCAGTCAAATTTGCCGGAATCGACCACAACACCACCAACCGACGTGCCATGACCGGCAATGAATTTGGTGGTCGAATACATTACGATGCTTGCGCCATGTTCGATCGGTTTGCAGATGACCGGGGCGGCTGTGTTATCGACAATCAGCGGAATGCCAAGCGCGTCACCGATGGTGGCAACTTCGCGGATCGGGAAGACCTGTAATTTCGGGTTCGGCAGGGTTTCTGCATAAAAGGCACGGGTCTTGTCATCAGCGAGTTTGCGGAAGCTTTCCGGGTCAGCCGGATCTGCAAAGCGCACCTCGATGCCCATTTGCTTGAATGTATTGGCAAACAGGTTCCAGGTCCCGCCATACAAATCTGTCGAGCTGACAATATTGTCGCCGGCCTGTGCGATATTCAGCACGGCAAAAGTCGATGCCGCCTGACCCGAACCAAGTGCAACCGCAGCAGCGCCGCCTTCAAGGGCGGCAATGCGCTGTTCAAGCACATCATTGGTCGGGTTCATCAGGCGCGTATAGATATTGCCAAGTTCCTTAAGCGCGAAAAGGTCGGCGGCATGCTGCGTGTCGCGGAACTGATAACTGGTGGTCTGATACAGCGGAACCGCAACAGACCCGGTCGTCGGGTCGGCGCGATAGCCTGCATGAAGAACAATGGTTTCCGGTTTCGTGGACGACATGATGTGTTTCCCTGATTTATTGTTGTTCCTGACGCGGAGAAGGTAAGCCGACAGCACCATCATCAGCAAGAAACATTTGGTGAAAACGACTACGTGAATGCACGTAAACGGTGTGATTTTTTACTATTGTGATAATTCGGTACTGTTATACCGAATGAATTGACAAGAGGGTGTTTTCACGTTTACGTAAAGGGAAAACAGATAAACTTCAGAGGCGGCGATCCAATGGAATTCAACCTGTCTGACGATCAGCAGGCATTTGCCCAGGCTGCGCGTGATTTTGCCCAGAACGAAATGGCACCACATGCGGGTGAATGGGACGCAAAGCACATTTTCCCCGAAGAAACCCTGCGCAAGGCGGCAGAGCTTGGCTTTGCCGCGATCTATACGCGGGAAGAGTTCGGCGGAACCGGGCTTGGCCGTCTGGATGCGGCTGTCATCTTTGAAGAACTTGCGGCGGCGTGCCCATCTACTGCGGCTTATATCTCGATCCATAATATGGCTTGCTGGATGATCGATAGTTTCGGATCGGACACGCAGCGCGAAACATATCTGCCCAAGCTTGTGACGATGGAACATTTCGCAAGTTACTGCCTGACGGAGCCGGGCGCGGGGTCAGATGCCGGATCGCTTCGGACCCGGGCGGTTCGTGATGGCGATCATTATGTCCTTAATGGTGAAAAGGCGTTCATTTCCGGCGGATCACGCAGCGATATATATGTTGTGATGGCGCGTACCGGCGATGACGGCCCGAATGGCATTTCGACCTTTATCATTCCCAAGGACACTGACGGGCTTTCATTTGGCAAGCTTGAAGAAAAAATGGGCTGGAACAGTCAACCGACATCCGCCGTTATCTTCAGCAATTGCAAGGTGCCGGTGGAAAACCGTCTGGGCGAAGAGGGCGAAGGTTTCAAATTTGCCATGAAGGGTCTGGATGGCGGGCGGCTGAATATTGCGGCCTGTTCGATTGGCGGCGCCCGTGCTGCAATGGAACATGCCCGCGATCACATGAAAGTCCGCAAGCAGTTTGGCAAAAGCCTTGATCAGTTTCAGGCGTTGCAATTCAAGTTCGCCGATATGGTAACCGAGCTCGAAGCAGCGCGCCTTATGCTGCACAAGGGAGCATGGAAGCTTGATCAAAAGGCCGATGATGCAACGCAGTTCTGTGCCATGGCAAAACGTTTTGCCACCGATATCGGGTTCGAGGTCTGTAACCAGGCGCTGCAATTGCATGGCGGGTATGGCTATATTCGCGAATATCCGATCGAACGGCTGTTGCGCGACCTTCGTGTTCATCAGATCCTTGAAGGAACCAACGAAATCATGCGGCTGATCATTTCCCGTGCCGCTTTGAAAGACTAGGCCATGAATAACACGTCTGATACCCAAACCACTGTTGCTGACGCGCCCGTGCTTTTTTCCCAACAAGGTGCAATCGGGCAGATCGTTCTTAATCGCCCGCGTGCGCTTAATGCGCTTGATCTTGTGATGGTCGATATGATGATGGGGCAACTCAAATCATGGGAAACCGATCCGTCGATCAAGGCCGTTGTGATCGAAGGTGCCGGTGAAAAGGCCTTTTGTGCCGGTGGCGATATTCGCGGTCTTTATGATGCGCGCAAGAATGATGACGAAGATCTGCTTGATGCCTTTTACCGGCGCGAATATCACCTTAATCATTACATCGCCAATTATCCCAAACCCTATGTCGCATTGATGGATGGCATCACGATGGGCGGCGGGGTCGGTGTTTCGATACACGGCATGTTCCGGGTGGCGACTGAGCGGACCCTGTTTGCAATGCCTGAAACCGGAATCGGGTTTTTCCCCGATGTCGGGGGTGGCTATTTCCTGCCACGATGCCCGGGGCAGATCGGCATGTATCTTGGCCTGACCGGTGCGCGGATAAAGGCCGCGGACTGCTTTTATGCAGGTCTTGCAACCCACGGCGTTGCAACCGACAAGCTTGACAGTCTTAAAGCCGATCTTGCGGCGGCGTCCTATGAGGGTGATGCAAAAGCCGTGGTTGCAGATATTCTCAAGCGCTATGAAACGGCTTTTGGTGATGCGCCGCTTGCGACCCTTCGCGATGATATTGACCGGACGTTTGCCGGTGACAGCGTTGTTGCAATCTTCGAGGCGCTTGAACGTGAAGAAACCGCGTTTGGCAAAGAGACCCTTGATATTCTGGCGGCAAAGTCACCGACGGCACTGTGCGTCAGCTTTGACCAGATCCGTCAGGGTCGTGACATGACGCTGGCTTCGGTTCTGAATATGGAATACCGGATGTCACAACGAATGGTGCGCAAGCCCGACCTGTTTGAAGGGGTGCGAGCCGTGATCGTTGATAAGGATCATGCCCCGAAATGGCAGCATGGTGATATCGGCCAGGTCGATCCGCGTGAAATTGCCGAGTATTTCGAACCGCTTCCGGTGGAAAAAGAACTTAATCTTTAAAATGATCCGGGCCATTCTATGGTCCTGAAAAATCAAAACAAAAGTCCCGAACGGGATGTCAGAGGAGACTTCAAATGGCGACTATCGGTTTTATCGGTCTTGGCAATATGGGCGGCCCGATGGCGGCAAACCTTGTCAAGGCAGGGCACGACGTCAAGGTATTCGATCTGTCTGCGGATGCGGTGGCCAAGGCAGTTGATGGCGGTGCGGGCAAGGCCGCAACAGTGGCCGAAGCAGCAAGCAATGTTGAATTTGTTGTAACCGTGCTTCCGGCCGGAAAACATGTTCTTTCGGTATATGACGGCCCGGACGGGGTGATTGCCAATGCCAAGGCCGGTACAGTTCTGATCGACAGTTCCACGATCGAGGTCGATGCCGCGCGCAAGGCATCTGAGCTTGCCCGTGCGGCGGGCCTTGGTGCGGTGGATGCGCCGATTTCCGGCGGAACCGCCGGGGCCGCGGCCGGGACCCTGACCTTCATGGTTGGTGGTTCGGATGCGGATTTCGCCCGCGCAAAGCCGATCCTCGAAGGAATGGGCAGCAACATCATCCATGCAGGTGACAGTGGTGCCGGGCAGGCGGCAAAGATCTGCAACAACATGGTACTGGGGGTCAGCATGATTGCTGTTTCCGAGGCCTTCATGCTGGCCAAGCGTCTTGGCCTTGATGCCCAGAAGCTTTTTGACATCTCGTCAAAGGCATCTGGTCAGTGCTGGTCGCTGACCAGCTATTGCCCGGTTCCGGGGCCGGTGCCGACATCGCCGGCAAACCGTGATTATCAAGCGGGATTTGCAGTTGATATGATGCTTAAGGACCTGAAATTGGCCCAGCAGGCCTCGGCGGCATCGGGGGCGACAACGCCGATGGGGGCACTGGCTGAAAGCCTTTATGCGCTTTATTCCAATAGCGGCCATGGGGGCATGGATTTCTCGGCCATTGTAAAAATGCTGGACGGGGAAAAGTGATCTCGTTCTCAGATGCTATGTCAAAGCGGGTCCGGATTTCCGGGCCCGTTTTTGTTAACTATTGCGTTGTCCGAGAATGGGCGCACAATAGGGGGCGGTTACATTCCCAAGGATCATCAGCATTACAATGACCACGCGACACAATACGTCAAACGAGATTTACTTTGAACTTCGTCAGGTGGGAACCTATCTGCGTTGTACGGCGATTGATGGTAAAACCGGGGTGGAGGTAACCGTTGCGGGACCTGTGAGTCGGAATCCTGAACAGTTGAAAAGGGTCGCCGCACAAAAACTTGAATACGTCCTGAAAAAGGGATAATGTATACAATATAAAGAGCGGGTGGCTTATCGGATCAGTGTTTTATTCCAATATCAATTCCTGATTTGGTGATTTTCACTAAAATCTCAAAGCCGCTTGCAGCCTTTGAACACATGTGTCTAAGGTTCACGCTCTAATCGCGCTTTCGGAAGTAAGAACCACAAACAGAATGGTCGGCTCCGAAGGCTAAAACCGGGTCATACCCGATAACAATAAGACGGAGGCTTCGCGGGTTTGCAAGGGGGCAATGGGGAGACTATGTCTCATCCAATCAATACATATATATGTGGCTTGATGCCTTCTGCCGAGCTGGCGAGGACCTTGTTTGTCTGTGCCAAATCTAAGGTTGTGCAATGGATTGGGCTTATTTCCTACAACAATTGATCAACGGTCTGACGCTGGGAGCCATTTATGGTTTGATCGCCATCGGTTACACGATGGTGTACGGCATCATCGGCATGATCAACTTTGCGCACGGCGAGATTTACATGCTCGGTGCGTTTCATTCCCTGATTACCTTCCTGATCTGTCAGGCGGCAGGGATCAGCGGCATTCTTCCGCTCACACTTCTTTTGATGCTGTTCGTTTCAATGGTTCTGACCTCGATTTACGGTTGGGGCGTGGAACGTGTGGCATATCGGCCCTTGCGCGGATCCTTCCGACTGGCAGCCCTGATTTCTGCCATCGGCATGTCGATCTTCCTGCAGAACTTTGTTCAGATTTCGCAGGGCGCGCGCGTTAAGCCGATGCAGCCGCTTGTTGAGGGCGGCATTACCCTTATGGAAAGCGCGAATTTCGACGTCCAGCTCAGCTACATGCAGATCGTGATCATCGTTCTGACCTTTGTGCTGATGGTTGTCTTCTCGCTGCTGATCGCCAAAACCTCGCTTGGCCGTGCACAGCGCGCTTGTGAACAGGACCGCACCATGGCGGGCCTTCTGGGCGTGAATGTGGACCGCACGATTTCGACCACCTTTGTCATGGGGGCCGCACTGGCATCTGTCGCCGGGATGATGGTGACCCTTTATTACGGTGTGATCGACTTCTATATCGGCTTCCTGGCCGGTGTGAAGGCCTTCACCGCCGCCGTTCTTGGCGGTATCGGGTCGCTGCCGGGCGCCATGCTTGGTGGGTTGCTGATTGGTCTGATCGAAGCATTCTGGTCGGGATATCTCACGATTGAATACAAGGACGTTGCAACGTTCGGTATTCTGGTTCTCGTGCTGATCTTCCGCCCGTGGGGTCTGCTTGGCAAGCCGGAGGTTGAGAAAGTCTGATGTCATCTGCATTTGCATCAACTCGTACCAACGGCTCGGAAGTTGTTAAGGAACTCGCGTTCTTTGCAGTTGTCGCGCTGCTGATGTCGGTCATGATCCTTGGTGTTGAAACGGTTGACCGTCCGACCGGTCTGGAACTGGCTGTTCGCTGGGATCTTGTTCTGATTGCCATCGGATCAACCGTGGTCGGGCGTTTTGCCCTGATCATGCGCCGCGAAGGCATGTCCCGAATTGTCCAGGCATTGCTGATTACGGTGACTGCGGTTGCCGTATTCGAAATGTTTGTCCGTTTCCGTGACATGGATGACCGCTGGGCATCGCCGGTGGTTCTGGATATGGCATTTGGCAGTGTGCTTAGCACCGTTGTCGCCATCGCCTTTGTCGCCATCGTTTTTGCCATCGCCTATTTCTCGATGAAGGAAAAAGGCTCGGTTGAAGTCGATGAAAGCGCAAAGCTGTCGTCCAAGATCCAGCTGGTTTATCGCTCAAACACCAAAAAGATCGGTCTGGTGGGGATTATCTTCTTCATCATCTTCCCGTTCCTGTTCGGGGAAAACCGTTCCGCGATCGACCTTGCGACCCTCGTGATGATTTACATCATGCTGGGGTGGGGGCTTAATATCGTGGTTGGCCTGGCTGGTCTTCTTGATCTTGGCTATGTGGCATTTTATGCAGTGGGGGCTTATTCCTATGCATTGCTGTCACAGAACTTCGATCTGAGCTTCTGGCTTTGCCTGCCGCTTGCCGGGATCTTTGCGGCCAGCTTTGGCATCATTCTTGGCTTCCCGGTTCTGCGTTTGCGTGGGGACTATCTGGCCATCGTGACGCTGGGCTTTGGTGAAATCATCCGCGTTGTTCTGATCAACTGGTATGATCTGACCGGCGGCCCGGATGGCATTTCATCAATCGAACGTCCGAGCTTCTTTGGTCTTGCCGATTTCTCCCGCCGTGTGCCTGAGGGCTCCGTTGCCTTTAGCGACCTGTTCGGGATGGACTATTCGTCCATGCATCGCCTGATCTTCCTGTACTACCTGATCCTTGCACTGGCACTTGTGACCAACTTTGTCACCATGCGTCTGCGCAAACTGCCGATCGGTCGTGCATGGGAAGCGCTGCGTGAAGACGAAATCGCATGCCGTTCGCTTGGCATCAACCCGACCAACACCAAACTTTCGGCTTTTGCGATTGGTGCGATGTTCGGTGGATTTGCCGGGGCGTTCTTTGCCACCCGTCAGGGCTTTATCAGCCCGGAAAGCTTCACCTTCCTTGAATCTGCCGTGATTCTTGCGATCGTGGTTCTGGGCGGCATGGGCAGTCAGATCGGTGTGGTTTTGGCCGCCATCGTGATGATCGGTTTCCCGGAAATGTTCCGTGAACTTGCCGAATACCGCATGCTGATCTTTGGTGCCGGTATTGTTGCCATCATGTTGTGGCGTCCGCGCGGTCTGTTGTCCTTCCGTGACCCGACCATTCTGCTCAATATGAGCCAGAAAGAAAAAGTTGCCGGAGAGTTGAAATGACCGACAACAAACTGCTCGAAGTCGAACACCTGACCATGCGCTTTGGCGGTCTGGTCGCGATTGATGACCTGTCTTTCACGGCTAATAAAAGTGAAATCACAGCAATCATCGGCCCGAACGGTGCTGGCAAAACCACGGTGTTTAACTGCCTGACCGGGTTCTATGTCCCGACCGAGGGGCGTTTGACCCTGCATGCCAATGATGGCCCCCGTTTGCTGGAACGGACCGAAGGGTTCCGCATTCCGCGCAATAACGGTGTTGCACGTACATTCCAGAACATTCGCCTGTTTACCGGGATGACGGTTCTGGAAAACCTGATCGTTGCCCAGCATAACCGACTGATGGAAGCATCTGCGTTTTCCATTGCCGGGCTGTTTAACCTTGGCCGCTATGCAAAGGCGGAAAAGGAAGCGATCGAAAAGGCGAAGTTCTGGTTGAACAAGGTTGGTCTGTATGATCAGGCTGACTGGAATGCCGGTAACCTGCCATATGGTTCCCAGCGTCGTCTGGAAATCGCACGTGCAATGTGTACTGATCCGTCACTTCTTTGCCTGGATGAGCCGGCAGCGGGCCTTAACCCGCGTGAGTCGGCAGAACTGAACATCCTGTTGCAAAGCATCCGTGATGATCAGGGCGTTGGTTGCCTTCTGATCGAACATGACATGAGCGTCGTGATGCAGATTTCCGACCATGTGATCGTTCTTGATTACGGACGAAAGATTGCCGATGGCAATCCCGATGCCGTCAAGAATGATCCGGCCGTTATCCGCGCCTATCTTGGCGAAGAAGAGGATGACGAGCTTCCGCCGGAAGTTGCCGCCGACCTTAATGTTGATCCGAATGCGCACTGAGGGAGTTCATCGATATGTCCATGCTTAAAATCGAAGGTGTTCATACCTTCTATGGCAATATCGAAGCCCTCAAGGGCATTGATATGGAAGTCAACGAAGGTGAAATCGTTACCCTTATCGGCGCCAATGGTGCCGGTAAGACCACGTTGCTGATGACTTGCTGCGGTTCGCCGCAGGCAAGCAAGGGCCGGATTTTGTTCGAGGGTCAGGATATCAGTCGCATGCCTATGCATGAGATCTGCAATCTTGGCATTCAGCAATCGCCGGAAGGTCGTCGCATCTTCCCGCGGATGTCGGTTTATGAAAACCTTCAGATGGGGGCAATTACCCAGGACCCGAAACATTTCGATTCGGATCTTGAAATGGTGTTTGATCTGTTCCCGCGCCTGAAGGAACGCATCAGCCAGCGTGCAGGGACCATGTCCGGCGGCGAGCAGCAGATGCTTGCGATCGGCCGTGCCCTTATGGGACGTCCGCGTCTTTTGCTGCTGGATGAGCCGTCACTTGGTCTGGCACCGCTTGTGGTGAAGCAGATTTTCGAGACCGTTGAAAAGATTAACCGCGAAAACAAGGTAACTGTCTTCCTTGTCGAGCAGAACGCATTCCATGCGCTCAAGCTCGCTCATCGTGGTTATGTGATGGTCAATGGCAATATTACGCTCTCGGGGACGGGTGCGGAACTTCTGGCAAACCCGGAAGTTCGTGCAGCCTATCTCGAAGGCGGCCACTAAGGAGGTCTGATATGGAATCCATTACGGGGACCAGCATTGGCGTCACCATTGGCATGACCATCATTCTGATGGGCTTCTGTGCCTTTATGACCGGGCAGGCCATCGCCAATACCTGGCGGCCGTCATACCAGCTTTTGCCGTATGCGCTGTTGCTCGGTCTTGTTGATCGTTTCATGGTCTATGCGCTGTTCGAAGGCGAACTTCTTTCGCTTTCAGGCTATATTTTTGACACGGTAATCTTGTTTGCAATCATGCTGGGGGCCTTCCGGCTGACCCAGGTGAACAAGATGCTGTCGCAATATCCGTGGCTTTATGAACGCGTTGGTCCGTTTGCATATCGGGCCCGCGAAGGGGCGGATGTGCGCTGATTTTTGTGGTGGCGTTTTGCGCCACCACACCATTGCTAAATAATTGGCAATACACCAGTTTGTACTATTGCACACCAATTCAGGGGTGTTAAAGTACTAGGGAGCTGAAACCGGTAATCGGCGAAGAATATGAGCCGGTTTCGGGTCCGAAAAGATGGTTCTGTCATGGTGATGGAACCAACCTTTGGAACAGGGAGACTTCTCTAATGTCGAAAACCAAGCTCGGCCTTCTTGCCACTGCTTCCGCGCTTGTTCTTTCAATGGGTGCTGCCAAGGCTGACATCGTGATCGCGACCGTTGGTCCGATGACCGGTCCTTATGCGGCGTTCGGCGAACAGATGACCAAGGGCGCAGAGAAAGCGGTTGCTGACCTCAACGCTGCTGGCGGTGTGAATGGCGAAAAAGTCGTTCTCGAGATCGGCGATGACGCTTGCGATCCGAAACAGGCAGTTGCAGTTGCCAACCAGCTCGTCAGCAAAAACGTTGCTCTCGTTGCTGGTCACTTCTGCTCGGGTTCCTCGATCCCGGCATCGGAAGTGTATTTCGAAGAAGGCATCGTTCAGATTTCCCCGGCTTCGACCAACCCGCAGCTGACCGAGCGTGACATGGACAACGTGTTCCGTGTTTGCGGTCGTGATGACCAGCAGGGTGAAGTCGCAGGTAAATACCTGGCGGAAAACTATGGCGACAAGAAAATCGCCATCGTTCACGACAAACAGGCTTATTCCAAAGGTCTGGCTGACGAGACCAAGAAAAACCTGAATGCTGCTGGCGTTACCGAAGCCATGTACGAAGCAATCACCCCGGCCGAGAAAGACTACTCGGCACTGGTGACCAAGCTGAAATCAGAAGGCATCGACGTTCTGTATTATGGTGGTTACCACACCGAGCTTGGCCTGATCGTTCGTCAGATGCGCGCTCAGGGTATGGATACCCTTGCCATTTCGGGTGATGCTCTGAACTCGCTCGAATACTGGTCGATCACTGGCGACGCTGGTAAAGGCACGCTGTTCACCGCTGGTCCGGCTCTTGAAAAAGATCCGCGCAACGCTGAACTCGTCAAATACTTCGAAGGTCAGGGTTACAAGCCGGAAGGTTACACCCTTTACACCTATGGTGCGATCCAAGCTTGGGCACAGGCAGTTGCCAAAGCCGGCACCACTGATTCCGAAGCTGTTATCGAAGCTCTGCACAGCGGTGCAACCTTCGACACCGTTCTTGGTTCGATCTCGTTCGACGCCAAGGGTGATGTTGCGGCTCCGGGTTACGTATTCTACGAGTGGGACAACGGTTCCTACGACTACGCAAACTAATCAAATCATCCGATTTGGAAAAAGCCCGGCACATGCCGGGCTTTTTTTATGACCGGCATAAGAAAACGCCGTTCCTTTTCGGGAACGGCGTTTTCTTGTTAGCAAGACTGCAGATATGCAGGGCAGTCTGAAAGGTTACTTCGCCTTGCGACCAAGACCGATCTTTTTGGCAAACTGCGAACGCTGTTTGGCGTAGTTCGGTGCGACCATCGGGTAGTCGGCCGGCAGGCCCCATTTCGCACGGTATTCTTCCGGCGTCAGGTTGTAGGTCGTGCGCAGGTGGCGTTTGAGCATCTTGAGCTTTTTGCCGTCTTCAAGGCAGATGATGTAGTCATCGCCAATCGATTTACGCACAGGAACAGCGGGTTTGAGCGGTTCTTGTTCAGGTTCTTTTTCAACTTCACGAATGTCGTCAAGCGAAGAAAAGACAGTAGAAATCAGTTCAGGAATCTGCGCAGCAGCAAGTGCATTGTTGCTGACATATGCAGAAACAATATCAACGGTCATCTGCAAGAGTTCGTCGCGGTCAAGCACGCTGTTCTCAGTTTCGGCCATGATTGAAGTAACCCTTCATTTGAAAATTCACATTAAAACTAATGCACTATTCCAAACAGATAGTCAAACAACAGAAAATAACAAGGGTCATTTATCTGATGTTATCATCAGACAAGTATATAGGGGTGCGTATAAGGTTATCGTAATTAGTACTTTTACGCGCATAGTTATGCAGTGAGGGCAGATATTTTGACCAATTGGTTAATATTGTCTTCGTGATTAAATCTCTAATTCTTTGCCGGGACAGTAAAGGGACGCTACTTTGTGGTGTTTCTGGATTTCGCTTAATACTATTGCGTGTCAAATCCCACGGCCGGGTGGGTGACAATATATATGCGTCCATCAATGCGCATATCTGGGTTTCGCAAAACTTGCCATTCTGGCCGAGCTCTGCGTTGGCAGGGGCACCGCTATATGCTACAAGGCGCTCAATTTTACTCTTTGACTTTTGAATAAAGGCGCGCAGATGACCGTCAAAACCCTTGCCATTGCGTCCGACCATGGCGGCGTTGAACTGAAATCAGCCATTATCGAACTTCTGAAAGACCGTGGCGTCGAGGTTTCCGATCTTGGTACCAATGGGTCTGCATCGGTGGATTATCCGGACTTTGCACAGGCCGTTGCCAAATCGATCATTGACGGTTCAGCCGAGGCCGGCATTCTGGTTTGCGGTTCGGGTATCGGTATGAGCATCGCGGCCAACCGGTTCCCGCAGGTCCGTGCTGCCCTTGTTCATGACCGTCTTTCGGCCGAACTTTGCCGCCAGCATAATAACGCAAATGTTCTGTGCCTTGGCGCACGCCTGCTTGGCGAAGCGACGGCACTTGATTGTGTTGATGCATTCATTTCGACCGAATTCGAAGGCGGTCGTCATGAAGGCCGTATTGCAAAGATGTCCTGAGCAAACATATTTCACCGCCATCTGGCATTAACCAGACCGGGCAGGGTGCGTTTGATTGTTGCCCGTCCTGTGACCTTGCCCTGTAACCTTGCATCGAAAGAGGCCCCAGCATGTCGTTCAAAGGCTTTTTCTCTACCAGCTTGTCCGACGCCGATCCGGCATTGTTCAAATCCGTCACCGACGAACTTGCCCGTCAGCAGAACCAGATCGAAATGATCGCTTCGGAAAACATCGTTTCCAAAGCCGTTATCGAAGCACAGGGTACTGTCCTGACCAACAAATACGCCGAAGGTTACCCGTCGCGTCGTTATTATGGCGGTTGCGAATATGTTGACGTTGCCGAGGCCCTGGCGATCGAACGCGCCAAGGAAATCTTTGGCTGTGAATATGTCAACGTTCAGCCGCATTCTGGTGCACAGGCAAACGGTGCGGTCATGCTGGCACTTTGCAAGCCGGGCGATACCATTCTGGGCATGTCGCTGGATGCCGGTGGTCACCTGACGCATGGTGCGCGTCCGGCACTGTCGGGCAAATGGTTCAATGCGATCCAGTATGGCGTGCGTGAAGACGACCTGACCCTTGATTACGATCAGGTTGAAGCGCTGGCCGTTGAACACAAGCCGACCCTGATCATTGCCGGTGGTTCTGCCATTCCGCGCCAGATCGATTTCAAACGGTTCCGTGAAATCGCTGACAAGGTTGGCGCGCTTCTGATGGTTGATATGGCGCACTTTGCCGGTCTGGTTGCCGGTGGCGTTCATCCGAGCCCGCTTCCCTATGCTGACGTCGTCACCACCACCACGCACAAAACCCTTCGTGGTCCGCGTGGCGGCATGATCCTGTCGAACAATCTCGACATTGGTAAAAAGATCAATTCTGCGGTCTTCCCGGGCTTGCAGGGTGGTCCGCTGATGCATGTGATTGCAGCCAAGGCGGTTGCCTTTGGCGAAGCACTGCGTCCGGAATTCAAGGCATATGCCCAGCAGGTCGTCGACAATGCCAAGGCACTGGCCGAAGTTCTGGTCAAGCGCGGCTTTGACATCGTGACCGGTGGCACCGATACGCATCTGATGCTGGTTGACCTGCGTCCCAAGGGGCTTAAGGGCAACACCGCAGAAGTCGCACTTGAGCGTGCGGGCATCACCTGCAACAAGAACGGCATTCCGTTCGATAGCGAAAAGCCGACCGTTACCTCGGGTATTCGTCTTGGTACGCCGGCTGGTACGACCCGTGGCTTTGGTGTTGAAGAATTCAAACAGATCGGCGAGCTGATCGGTGACGTTCTTGATGCCATGGTTGACAACCCGGAAGGCAATTCCGAGGTCGAAGCCGCTGTTCGTGCGAAGGTCGAAGACCTTTGCAAACGCTTCCCGATCTATTCCTGATCGCAAGAGCCGAGTATAGATAATGCGTTGCCCGTTTTGCGGACATACTGATACCCAGGTCAAGGATTCCCGCCCGACAGAAGAGCATCATGCCATTCGTCGTCGTCGGTTCTGCCCGGCTTGCGGATCGCGCTTCACAACGTTTGAACGTGTGCAGTTGCGTGAATTGATGGTGGTCAAAACGGACGGGCAACGCGAATTGTTCGACCGCGACAAACTGGCGCGGTCGATCTTTCTTGCTTGCCGCAAGCGTCCGATTGAAGACGAGCGCGTCGAGAAGGCCTTGAATGGTATTCAGCGACGCCTTGAAAGCAGCGGGGAAAGCGACATTTCAACCGATACCATTGGTGAAATGGTGATGGAGGCGTTGAATGCCCTCGATCAGGTTGCCTATGTGCGTTACGCTTCGGTCTACAAGAATTTCCGCGAAGCACGCGACTTCGAACAATTCGTGGAAAAGATGAATGACGGGGAAGAAGAGGCGGACGCAGAGTAATGGCACCCCCCGCGTTTAGCGAAGACGACCGGCATTTCATGCGGGTCGCATTGAGCCTGTCAAAACGCGGTTTGGGAAATGTCTGGCCGAACCCGTCCGTCGGTTGCGTCCTTGTTTCAGCAGACGGCGTGATTGTCGGCCGTGGCCATACCAGGCCCGGTGGGCGTCCTCATGCCGAACGCGTTGCCCTGGATATGGCCGGTGATCGGGCCCGCGGGGCGACGGCCTATGTCACGCTTGAACCCTGTAGCCATTTCGGAAAATCTCCCCCTTGTGCGGCCGGCCTGATTGAAGCCGGTGTTACCCGTGTGGTCAGTGCATTGACCGATCCGGATGATCGTGTTTCGGGGCGGGGGCATGCGATGCTGCGCGGCGCGGGTATTTTCGTGGATGTCGGTCTGTTTTGCGACCAAGCCAGAAAAATCAATGAAGGTTTCCTGTCGCGGGTAGAGCGCAAAAGGCCATTTGTGACCTTGAAGCTTGCCGCCACCATGGATGCACGATCGGCAACCCGGTTTGGTGAAAGTCAATGGATCACCGGCGACGCGGCACGCGAACACGGACACCTGTTACGGGCCAATCACGATGCCATTCTGGTTGGGGCGAAAACGGTTATTGCAGATGACCCGACGCTGACCTGTCGGTTGCCGGGGCGCGCCCATCAATCACCGGTAAGGGTTATTCTGGACCGCCGGGGCGAGGTCCCCGAAACCGCGAAACTGATCCGGACGGCATCCGAGGTTGCCACCTGGGTCGTGACATCCGGCGCAAAATTTGCCGAACTATCGGAAAAGTTTGAAAAAACTTCGGTAAAAGTGATCGAAGCCGGATGCGACGGCGATCATTTGGACCTACATGACGTCATGCAAAAGCTTGGCGATGCCGGACTGACCAGGGTGCTTGTCGAAAGTGGCGGGGCCTTGGCCGCAGGGCTGATCACTGCGCAATGCGTTGATCGTATCGTGCATTTTGTTGCACCAGCCCTGTTGGGGGATGATGGCAAGGCAATGATCGCCGAACTTGGTGTTGAACGGCTTGTTGATATGCCGCGCTTTACCCGTACATCTGTTTGTGTTCTGGGTGAAGATATCGCGGTAACTTACGATTATAAAACGGGATAATTGCATGTTTACTGGCATCATTACCGATATCGCGACGGTGCGCGCAATCAAGAAAACCGGCGATACCCGGTTTGAATTCACGACATCTTTTGATACGTCGAAGATTGTGCTTGGGGCGTCGATCGCATGTAACGGTGCGTGCATGACCGTGATTGAGACCGGTGATGACTGGTTCGCGATCGAGGCATCGGCCGAAAGCCTTGACCGCACCACGTTGGGGGACCTGACGGTCGGAGCAAAGGTGAACCTTGAACAGGCGACCCGTGTCGGTGATGAGTTGGGTGGTCATATCGTCTCGGGGCATGTGGACGGTGTTGCAACCCTGACCAAACGCATTCCGGAAGGCGATTCTTTGCGTCTGACTTTTGAGGTGCCCGAAGAATTTTCAAAATATATCGCGTCCAAGGGCTCTGTGACCCTTGAAGGTGTTTCTTTGACCGTCAATGAGGTTGACGGAAACACATTTGGTATCAATCTGATACCACATACGCAAACGTATACGACCCTGGGTTCGAAACAGCCGGGTGACCGGATCAATTTCGAAATCGATATGCTTGCACGCTATGTCGCGCGCATGCTGGGTAAGGATTGATCATACATGTCGCATCAATATCTTTCGCCAATTGAAGAAGTCATTGAAGAAGCCCGCAATGGCCGGATGTTCATTCTGGTCGATGACGAAGATCGTGAAAATGAAGGCGATCTTGTCATTCCGGCACAGATGGCAACACCCGATGCCATCAATTTCATGGCGACCCACGGCCGCGGTCTGATTTGTCTGACCTTGGAATCTGAACGGTGTGACGAGCTTGGCCTGACCATGATGAGTGCCCATAACGGCACTCGCCATGAAACGGCATTTACCGTCTCGATCGAAGCAAAGACCGGGGTTACCACCGGCATTTCGGCACCCGATCGTGCGCGGACGGTTGCAGTTGCCATCGATCCGAATGCCGGGCGCCATGATATCGTGACGCCGGGGCATGTATTCCCGCTGCGTGCGCGTCCGGGCGGTGTTCTGGTTCGCGCCGGTCATACCGAGGCATCGGTTGATATCGCGCGTCTTGCCGGGCTGAACCCGTCAGGCGTGATTTGCGAAATCATGAGCGAAAATGGCGAAATGGCGCGTTTGCCGGAACTGGTGGAATTCGCCAAGAAGCATGGACTTAAAATCGCGCAGATTGCCGATCTGATCCGCTATCGCCGCAAACATGAAAAAGTTGTTCAGCGCAAGGCGACGACCAAAATCCAAAGTGTGAATGGCGGCGAATTTGATATGCATCTTTATGTCAACAACGTCACCTATGCCGAACATATCGCGCTGGTAAAGGGCGACATCAGCGATCCGGCACCCGTTTTGACCCGTGTGCATGCGCTAAATGTTCTTGAAGACGTTCTTGGCGATACCCAGACCGGGCATCACGGGCAACTGGCCGCTGCCATGCGCCAGATTGGCGAGGAGGGGCGCGGTGTTGTTGTTCTGATCCGTGAGCCGCGGCCAAACACGCTGTCATCATCGATTGCCAAACTGATCGAGCTTAATGGCGGCGATGGCGAATCCCTGCGTCAGGAACTTGCCGAGGCAACCGGTGATGCGGATTTGCGTGATTATGGTGTTGGTGCGCAAATCTTGCATGATCTGGGCATTCGCGACATGATTCTGCTTTCAAATACCAAACGCCACATTGTAGGACTTGACGGCTTCGGCCTAAATCTGGTTGATCAGCGTCCGCTTGTCGTCTCGGAGGAATAAAACCATGACCAATGCCCCCCACATTCTGATTGTGGATGCGCCATATTACACGCATATCGTTGAAGACCTTGTCAAAGGGGCTGCTGCGACTCTGGAAGCCGGTGGTGCTACGTGGGACCGTATTTCGGTGTCTGGTGCGTTCGAGGTGCCGATTGCGATCCGCTATGCCGTCCAGTCGATGGAAGAATTGGCAACCGGGCCGCGCTATGACGGGTATCTTGCACTTGGTTGCGTTATCCGCGGCGAGACGACACACTATGATCACATCTGCGAAGAAGCCAACCGTGCACTGATGCAGCTTTGCCTTGATTACAATCTTGCGATTGGCAACGGTATTCTGACCGTTGAAAATGAGGCACAGGCGCTGGCACGGGCCAAGGCGGACGAAAAGAACAAGGGCGGCGAAGCTGCCAATGCTGTTCTGCGCCAGATCGAAGTTCAAAACCATTTTGGAATACATCACAAGTAATGACCGATAAACCAAATGCATCAGCCGCCCAGCGGCGCAGCGCAGCGCGTTTCGCCGCAATTCAGGCGCTTTATCAGGCCGAATTGTCCCAACTTTCGGCCATCGACATCGTGCGCGAATATTCCGACTTCCGCCTTGATGGTGACGGTGGACGCGACCTTGATGTCAGCAATGAAGACCTGATCGATCCGGATCGCGGTTTCTTTGCCGATCTCGTGCAGGGTGTGGCTGCGCGGATGATCGATATTGACGCGCTGATTGACGGTGCGCTTGAAAAAGGCTGGACCACCAAGCGCCTTGAAACCGTCCTGCGCAGCATCCTGCGTGCGGGCACCTATGAGCTGATGGCGCGTGAAGACGTTCCGATGCGGGTGGTGATCACCGAATATGTCGATGCGGCACATTCGTTCTTTGACGAAAACGAACCCAAGCTCGTGAATGCTGTGCTTGACCGTATTGGCAAGAACCTGCGTCCTGGTGAAGCCGGGCAGAATTGATATGGCGGCGCGATCTGGCGAATTTGATCTGATCGCGCGGCACTTTGCGCCTATTGCGCAACGGGACCCGGCCGCATTGTCGCTTTTGGACGATGCGGCCGTTTTTTCGCCGCCGGCCGGGCACGAAGTCGTTGTGACGACTGACGCACTGGTGGCCGATGTCCATTTCCGAATCATCGACACCCCGGAAACGATCGCGCAAAAGGTATTGCGTGTGAACCTGTCTGACCTTGCCGCGATGGGGGCGAGACCCGGCGGGGTTGTTTTGACCACAGGGTATAATCGCGACGTATCCGAAGACTGGATTTCCCGGTTTGCCAAAAGTTTTGGCCAGGATTGTGCGTCTTATGACGTGTCGTTGCTTGGCGGTGATACCGTTGGCACACCCGGCCCGACATTTTTCAGTTTAACCGCATTTGGCTATGTTCCAGCGGGCAGGGCGCTTCGCCGCGATCAGGCGCGCCCGGGCGATGTTATTGCAGTATCCGGAACACTTGGCGATGCTGCACTGGGATTGTCGGTCTTAAGCGGTGATTTGAAGGGCGTTGCCCCAGCTATGGAAGATTTCCTTAAGGACCGTTACTGGGTGCCTCGGCCGCGGCTGGATGTGGCAAAGGCTTGTCTGGGCCTTGAAACCCGTATTGCCGCCATGGACCTGTCTGACGGGCTTGCCGGTGATTGCCGCAAGATTTGCGGCCCGTCAAAGGTCGGTATGGTCTTTGAACTGAAAGATATTCCGCTTTCGGATGCGGCACGGGCTGTCGTGGCATCCGATCCGTCACGCTGGAACCAGATTCTCGGGGGCGGTGACGACTATGAATTGCTGATTACCGGGGCGGAGAATGACATCGCGGCCCTGGGGGATCAGGTCACGGTTATCGGGTCGGTGACCGATCAGGTTGGCGAGGTTCTTGTGCGGGGGCTGGATGGTAAAATGGCCGAACTCGCACCGGGCGGGTTCGACCATTTCAAATAGGGTGGCAACGACCAAACGTTGCTGATCAGATTCTACTTGTTTTCACTGAACCGGCCAAGGTTGCCAAACAGCTGCTGAAGGATCGTTATTTCACGACCGGCAGTTGGAGTTACCCGGTCGGTCGGAATGACAGGCTTGCCGTCTTCAAGATCATACTGGCTCAGGATTTCGACACGGTTGGCGGCGTCAAAGCTGATCAGGATCACTTTCTGTTCGACGGTTTCCGGCTCGAAAAAGGCGACTGTTTCGGTCGTTCTGGAAATATAAAGCCAGACATTTTCGTCAAAGGCGGCAATCGTGGACGGAGAGCCAAGAATATCGGTGACATCACCCTTGGTCGATTCTCCCACCGAGATCTGTTCAAGCAGTTCTGGGTCCGGTGCGTTGCCGCGTGTGGCGATCCGCGGGCTGCATGCCGAGACATAGACAACAGCTAATCCTGCCAGCATGATCAGGGGAAAGCGGGTAATTTTGTTATGCATGAAGCTCACCAGAGCGACCCTCTTGTTGAAACCTAACCGGAATTGCCTTGAGTTTCTGCGCTAGGCGCATGATATTGCCGGGCAATGATCGGGGCAGAGATGACCCGAAAAAGATTTACGGCATTCTGCGTGCCATGACAGGAATGTCAACGAAGGAGTGTTACTGTTGTTTGGATGGCTTAAGAAAAAAGACCGCAAGCAAACTGCTGCCTTTGAACTTTACACCGCAATGGTAACCCAGGCACGCCAGCCGGACTTTTATGCAAAGCTGGGCGTTCCCGACACGATGGAGGGACGGTTTGACCTGATTCTGGTCCATGCATTTGTTCTGTTTCGTCGTTTGAAAGCCGACGAAGGGGACAAGGATCTGGCACAGAACATCTTTGATGTGATGTTTGCCGATCTTGATCAGAACATGCGCGAGATGGGCATTGGCGATGTCGGAATCCTCAAAAGGATCCGCAAGATGTCAGAATCCTATCATGGTCGGATCGTTGCCTATGAGGAAGGAGTTCAATCTGGCGCGGCTGAACTCGCCGCCGCATTGAACCGCAACCTTTATGCGGACACCGAGGTGTCCGATGAACAGCTTATGGCGATGGTCGGCTATGTGCATGATGCACTGGCGTCCCTTGCCAAACAGCCTATTTTAGATTTGCAGCGCGGTGTTGTGCATTTTCCAGATGCGCCCAAACTTGCCGTGACTGCCCCGTAATAGAAAGAAAGACCTGATGCCTGATACCTTCGCACCCGAATTTTCGCGTATCGTCAAAACGGACGAACAGGTAAGCGCGAAAGAAAAGCTGGCGATCGAAGCCAATGAAAAGGAACGCGCCGCACTGGCCAAGCGTTTCGAGCTTGTGTCCATTGACAGCCTGAAGGCGGAATTGACGATCAGTACCGCGTCGAATGGCGAAGTTACTGTGCGCGGACCGATGACGGCCGAAATCGTACAGAATTGCGTTGCGACGCTCGAACCGGTTCCTGAACTGGTCGAAGACACCATTGAAGTTCTGTTTTCACCGCATGTATCCGAAGACGATTTGCCGTCTGATCCGGATGATCTGGAAGACCTGTCAGAAGAAGAACTGATGGCGTTGCTTGATCAGCCGGAACCGTTGGTCGATGGCAAAATCGATCTGGGCGAGGTCGTGGCACAGTTTCTGGCCGTTGCCATGAACCCGTATCCGCGCAAGGAAGGTGCGGAGCTGCCAGCAGCGGTCAAAACCGAAGAAGAAGCTGACGAAGAAAAACGTCCGAACCCGTTTGCACAGCTTGCCGGTCTTAAAGACAAGCTTGAAAAGAAAAATTGACGGCTGCAAACGGCCAAAAGCCTGAGAATTAGGGTGCTTGAATATGCCGGTATTTACCGGCATTTCACTTTTGGCCGGCACTATGGCGGTGCGCAAAGAGGGGATGGTCTGTATAACTGGCTCGGCTTTACCTTGTATCTGGTCGAGAATTCCGGTAATTACGGGCGTTCCGGCCACCAGTTGACCGTGCTTAGCCATATGGCTGACCTGCCGGATATCCGGTTCAGAAATTTTAGAACAACCATAAGAGAATACGTTGCCTGAACAGGTTTGCATATCACTTGACGCGATGGGAGGAGACCACGCGCCAGAGATGGTCATAGCAGGTGCTGAAATCGCACTTAAACGGCTGCCCCATCTCAAGTTTCTGATGTTTGGTGATGAAGCACGGCTCAAGCCGATGCTTGCGAAATATCCTGCATTGGAAGCCGTAAGCGAGGTTCGCCACGCATCGCAGGAAGTCTCGATGGAAGACAAGCCTTCTGTCGCCCTGCGCCAGCGCCGTGATTCCAGTATGCGTCTTGCCATCAACGCCGTGAAAGAAGGGGACGCGCAAGGTGTCGTGTCTGCCGGAAACACCGGTGCCCTGATGGCCATGGCCAAGTTTGTGCTGAAAACCGTCCGCGGCATCGACCGCCCGGCAATCGCGACATACATGCCGACCCAGCGTGGCGAGACCGTCATGCTGGATCTGGGTGCCAATATTGAATGCGACGAAAACAACCTCGTGCAATTTGCACTGATGGGCGAAGTGTTTACCCGCATTTTGTTCGGCCTTGAAAAACCGTCGGTCGGTTTGCTCAATGTCGGGATCGAAGAACTTAAGGGTAACGAGTCTGTCAAAAAGGCGGCCGCGATCCTGCGCGATATCGATCTGCCAATCCGTTTTGAAGGCTTTGTCGAAGGCGATGACCTTGCCAAGGGCACGGTTGATGTGATTGTCACCGACGGCTTTACCGGTAACGTGGCGCTTAAAACCGCCGAAGGTACCGCCCGTCTTCTGGTGCATTTCCTGCGTGAAACATTCAAAAGCTCCTTCTTTGCGAAGGTCGGCTATTTGTTGGCCCGCCGCTCGTTGCAGCGTTTCCGCGACCGTATGGATCCGCGACGTTATAACGGCGCGATGCTGCTTGGGCTTAACGGTATTGCTGTGAAAAGTCATGGCGGCACCGATGCTCTCGGCTTTTCCAATGCCATTGGCGTTTGTCATGACCTTATCGTCAACAAGCTCAATGACAGCATCAAAGATGAACTTGCAGCTTTTGAACAGGCGATGACCGGACTGGAAAACGTCGAGCAGGAAGTCGCAGTTCCGGCTGGTCAAGCCGACTGATAAACTCACCAAAACATCAAGATAACTGGCGGTCCCCAAATCATGACAGTTCGTTCTCGCATTATTGGTTGCGGCTCATACCTTCCTGCAAATGTTGTAACCAATGATGATCTGGCAAAGCGCGTCGATACGTCTGATGAATGGATTGTGGCGCGTACCGGCATCCGTCAGCGCCACATTGCGGCCGATGGTGAAACCACCAGCGATCTTGCCTATGAAGCAGCCATCAAGGCAATGGATCATGCCGGTGTAACCGCCGAAGACATCGACCTGATCATTGTCGCGACGGCGACCCCGGACAACACATTTCCGGCAACCGCAACCAAGGTTCAGAACCGTCTTGGCGTTACGGGCTTTGCCTTTGACGTGCAGGCAGTATGTTCGGGCTTTGTCTATGGTTTGACGACGGCGGATATGTATATCCGCAACGGACAGGCCAAAACCGCGCTTGTCATCGGTGCAGAAACCTTTTCGCGCATCCTTGACTGGGAAGACCGCCGGACCTGTGTGTTGTTCGGTGATGGTGCCGGTGCCGTCGTTGTCCAGGCTGTCGAAGGGGCAGGGACCATCGATGACCAGGGGATCCTTGCCAGCCGTCTGCATTCCGATGGCAGCAAATACGAATTGCTGTATGTCGATGGCGGTCCGTCTGCGACGCAGACCGTCGGGCATCTGCGCATGGAAGGCAAGGAAGTCTTCCGTCATGCGGTGACCAATCTTGCCGGTGTTATTCGCGAAGTTCTTGCTGATACCGGAATTGATGCATCTGAAATTGACTGGCTGGTTCCCCATCAGGCCAACCGTCGTATTCTTGACAGTACGGCCAAAAAATTCGGTATTTCGCCTGACAAGGTTGTTGTCACCGTTGACCGGCATGCCAATACATCGGCGGCATCGATCCCGCTTGCGCTGTCCGAGGCAGTCCATGACGGTCGTATCCAGCGCGGCGACATCGTGATCCTTGAAGCAATGGGCGGCGGATTTACCTGGGGTGCTTCGCTGGTCCGCTGGTAAAACCCCGCGATCGGATTGCAGCTTTGGGGCGGAAAAACACGGCATTTCCGCAAAAATCACAACATTCCGCCGCAAAGCAGTGTATCCTGTTGATATTGACTGATTTCGCCACCAGATATAGCCTTGTGTATAAAGTCCCGTAATAAGGAGGCGGCCTGATATGTCGGAAACAACGATTACCCGTGCGGATCTCGCAGAAGCCGTTTACCAGGAAGTAGGTCTGTCGCGGAACGAGTCCGCCCAGCTACTCGAAACCGTTCTTGATGAAATTTCGACGGCGCTGATCAAAGACGAAGTAGTGAAGATTTCCTCGTTCGGGAGCTTCTCTGTTCGTCAGAAAGGACAGCGTATCGGTCGGAACCCGAAAACGGGCGAAGAAGTACCGATTCTTCCGCGGAAGGTGCTTGTTTTCCGGCCGTCACAGGTTCTGAAAGCCAGAATTAACGCTTAAGAAAAAGAACTCATGAAAACGAACTTGGGGGCTGCGGCGGGATCAACCCGCCGTTCAGCAAAGTCTGACTCTGCTTTTCGCACAATTAGCGAGGCCGCGAAGGAGCTTGGTCTTCAACAGCACGTGCTGAGATTCTGGGAATCCAAGTTTCCACAGATCCAGCCGATGAAACGTGCTGGTGGGCGTCGTTATTACCGTCCGGAAGATATCGACTTTCTGGCAAATATCCGCTCGCTGCTTCATGATCAGGGTTTCACCATCAAAGGTGTCCAGAAGCTTCTTGATCAGAACAAAGGCAAGTTGCCGTCTGAAATTACGGTCAGTGCTTCCGAAGCCGAACAGCAAAGCACATCCGCCCATGTTGCTGGCGGTGTGGCGTCTGGTACTGCTGACGCATCGATTGATAAATCGGCACTGCAAAGCGTTCTGGGTGAATTGCAAGAGCTGCAAGGCATCCTTCGGGCGAGCCTGCAGGAAGTCAAAAAAAATCCGTAAAAATCATTTGCGTCTTTGGCGTGGCGCCGCTATTTATCGAGCCGCGCCACAGAGCGCATCTATACGGTCGGAGCGTGGCGCAGCCTGGTAGCGCACCTGCATGGGGTGCAGGGGGTCGGAGGTTCGAATCCTCTCGCTCCGACCAATATCTTCCCAACAGAAATTTGATCACAAATGGTCGCTTGATCCGGTTATGGCATCAGACGGGCAAGTGTTTCTATTTTGCCGTTTTCCGTCGGCCTGATCAGAATGATTTCACCTGATCGGGGATATATTCCGGTCAGGGCCGTGATGTTGACCTGATGTGTTACCAACAGTGTTTTGGTGCCCGGCGGCAGTTCCGACAACAAATCGGTTATTTGGCGGGTTTGCACGCTTTCTGTGCTGCGATCGCGGAAGAATGAATTCAGTGATGGCTTCTTGCTGACCGGGCCCAGGTCCAGCAATGTCGCCGTATCGACACATCGGCACCATTCACTGCTTAGCACCAAATCAATCCTGATCCCCATTTCCCTGATTTTACGGCCGGTTTCGCGGGCCTGATCGCGACCGGTTTGATCAAGGTTTCGTTGTGTGCTGCAATCGCCAATGTGGAAATCGACCGGATCACCGGTTCCCGGGGCGACCGCATGGCGCATCAGGGCGTGCACACCATCCCGCTTCCAGATTTGCCACGGGTCGGCGTCATCAGCCTCATTTGCCTGTAACGGGCTGGGCAGGGCGCAACATATCAGGATGGTCAGGAAAACCGGCAGAGTTCTGAGCAAGGTCATGATGAACATGCATGTTGTGAACGGGGTATATATTGATACCCCGTGCCCGGATGATCGGATCAGTATGCTTTGGTGATGGGATGCAAATGACCGTGGTCGGTTTAATTGTCGCTGATGGCGCTTGCGACCCGGCGTCCTTCATCGGTCAGTTTGCAAATCAGCCAATCGGGTTTGACAGGGTTGTCAAACCATGGGGCCGCCCAGCCATGTTCAATGCAGCTGCGGACAGTTTTTTCGCTGATTTGTTTGCCGTTGCCATCAAATAGCGGCAATTTACCACCAGGTTGGCTTAAGCCACGGCGAAGCCATTCAAGTTGTACGTCGGTGGGTTTCGAATGTTTTTTCCCCGTCATCGGTACTCCCCGCACCGTTATGATATGATTGGTGTCATAAACATCGTCTGTTATCCAGTGTGACGGATTATCAACCATGGAGCAATCGCAATGACAGAAGCCGGATTTCAGGACAGTGAAATGTCGTTTCTTTATGTCACTGTACCGGACATGGAAATCGCACGCGTCATCGCCGGGGGTGCGATCCGTGAAAAGCTTGCTGCTTGTGCAAATGTTTTGCCCCAGATTACGGCGATTTATGAATGGAATGGCGATGTTGAAGAAGAAAGCGAACTGGTCGTGCTTCTGAAAACATCACGAAACAAGGCCCAGTTTCTGGCCAAATGGGTTGAAGAACATCATCCCTATGAGGTGCCCTGCATTCTTGAAATTCCATTGGGTCGTGGCAATCACGACTATGTTTCATGGTTACAGGGACAATTGGGAGCCGGATCACGGTTGATGTGATTGCATCGATTGTCTTGGCCCCCTAGGATGGCGCAAATTCAATTCATGAAGTGAAGTGCTTTTAATGAACCAGCTTACCAAAATGGCCCTGGAAATGGGGCCGTTGATCCTTTTCTTCGGGGTCAATGCGACGACCAATCTGATGACGGCAACGGCCGTATTTGTGGCAGCAACGGTTGTTGCGCTGATTACGTCCTATGTGATTGCCCGAACCATTCCGGTTATGCCGTTGATCGGCGGGGTTTTTGTGATCGTCTTTGGCGGGTTGACGCTGTATCTCGATGACGATCTGTTCATCAAGATCAAGCCGACAATTGTGAACCTGTTGTTCGCGGCCATCCTGTTTGGCGGTTTGATGGCGCGGAAGCTGTTCCTGAAACTGGTTCTTGAAAGCGCGTTCAAGGCAACCGACGAAGGGTGGCGCATTCTTACCTGGCGTTGGGCGTTCTTTTTTGTGTTTCTTGCCGTGGTGAATGAATTCGTCTGGCGCAATTTTTCGACCGATACCTGGGTGGCCTTCAAGGTCTGGGGAATTATGCCGATCACCATGGTCTTTGGCATGGCGCAGGTGCCGGTTTTGATGAAACATCAATTGCCGGAAGAAGAAGGCGGTTCCGCGGCCTCGTAAAAACGTCGGCCACACTGATATTCAAATACAAAGGGCAGGATCATAATCCTGCCCTTTGCTGTATCTATCGGACTTATCTCAGGTGAATGATCAGCCGATCGGCAGGGCAATGCTTGCCGCGGCCTGGGCGGCAATGCCTTCTTGGCGTCCGGAAAAGCCAAGGCGTTCGGTCGTGGTGGCTTTGACATTGACGCGATCGACATCGATTTCGAGAATTTCGGCCACCTTTTCGCGCATGGCTTTGGTGTGGGGGCCGATCTTGGGACGTTCACAAATCAGCGTCAGATCGACATTCACGATGCGGCCACCGCGCTTGCGGACAAGGCCGGCTGCATGTTTGAGGAAAATATCAGATGCGGCACCTTTCCATTGCATATCGCTGGGCGGAAAGTGCTGGCCGATATCGCCGGCTCCGATGGCCCCAAGAATGGCATCTGTCAGGGTGTGCAAGCCAACATCCGCGTCGGAGTGGCCGTCAAGACGTGCGGTATGCGGCACTTTGACACCGCACAGGATGCAATGGTCACCGGGTGCAAAACGGTGAACGTCAAAGCCGGTACCGGCACGGTATTCTTCCTGCTGCATAGATGCATTATCCTTGTTGGTGCTGTCGATCCAGTCGTGGGCGCGGTCAAAATCATCGCGTTTTGTGATCTTGTCATTTGCCGATGTGCCTTCGACGCACATCACGTCAAGTCCAAGTTCCTCAAGCAGTGCTGCATCATCTGTGAATTCCTGGCCTTCGAATTGTTCATGCGCGGCCAGAATGGTTTCAAAGACAAAGCCTTGTGGCGTTTGTGCGCGTTGCAATGTGTCGCGCGGGATGGTTTTCGTGATCACGCCATCGCGGGACGTCTGTTTGATGGTATCGGCGACCGGCAATGTGGGAATGGCACCGGCATGGGTTTCCAGCGCCTTGATCACGCGGGTAATCACGTCATCGGAAATACCCGGCCGTGCCGCATCATGGATCAGAACAATGTCGGGCTTTTGTGCTGACAGTGCACGCAGGCCATTCAGGACCGATTGCTGGCGCGTCACGCCGCCGCCAACCGGCGCGGGCAGGGTGGTGATATCAGCCCCGAGCGCTGCAATCGCGCCATCATACCAGTCCTGATGTGCGGGATTATACACCACCTGCACAAGTTCAGGCGATGTATGGCGGGCAAAACATTCGATACAATGGCCAAGCAGTGTTTTGCCGCCAAGCGTGTGATATTGTTTTGGTGTTGGGTCGCCAAATCTGTTACCGCTGCCAGCTGCAACGATGACAACCCCGATTTTTTTGGTCATAAACGTGATGCCATGGCTTGTCTGAATTGCGCCGCAGGCTATCTTTCTGCGAAGCCTTTGCCAAGTCGCCATTTGGTTTTTCAAGTCTTATCGAAGTCTTGTGACAGAAACGGACCAACACATGCTTGCTGCCTATATTCATATTCTGGCCTTGCTGCCGCTGACAGCCCAGATCATGCGGGCCGAACCCAAGCGTGACATATGGCTGTATGGATCGATTTGCCTGGCGGCGATCGGAACGATGGTCGTACTTGGTCTGAGTGGTGAGGAAGTCCAGTCGCGCGGGTTTGCAGCAGCCCTGCATTGGTCCGAACTGTCTGTGATCATGATTTTTGGCGGGCTTGTGATTTGCAAAGGCCCCCATCAGGTCTGGCGGCTTGCCGGATATATTGGCGGGTACCTGCTTCTGTTTGCGTTGCTTGCTGCGATCTTCAATCTGTTTGGCAAACATGTTCCGCCGACTGTAACCGGGCCTGCGCTTTATTCCGGCTGGCTGTGGGCGCATATCGGAAGTTCGCTTGTGACCTACGCGCTGGTAACATTGGCCGCGATTGCTGCGATGGCCTATATCGTGCAGGAACATGCCCTTAAACACCGCAAACCGACACGCTGGAGCCGCCGGTTGCCGCCACTTCGCGACAGCGAATATATGCTGGTCGGGTTTTTGAAATGGTCCGCCTGGGTTCTTATAATCGGGATCGTATCCGGCTTTGCGCTGCGTTATGTCGAAGGCAGCAGTCTTTGGGCAATTGATCACAAGATGCTTTTGACCTTGCTTGGGTTTGCCACGATCTGCGTTTTGATCTTCATCCATGAAAAATCAACGCTGCGCGGGCGCATGGCCGTGCGGTTTGTCCTTGGTGCATGGCTGCTTTTGACGCTGGCCTTTCCGGGGGTGCGGCTTGTCACCGGATATATTGTCGGCTAGACCCCGAAACCATAAAGTCAATAGTGTGGCCGTAGCGGATTGAGGCACTGTCGGCATCAGGGCGGATAGAGTGTCTGTTATCGTCTGAGCTGTGGTCTCTGCGTGTGATGGACCCGCGCCAGGCAACGATAATTTCCGCAAGACGCTTAGAGTTGTTGCAACTCGTAGCCAGTTTTATTAATCTGCCCAAGTTTTAGGCAATCGGATTACCTTCATGTCATTGCAGATCGGTTCTGTACATGTGCCAGAGAATGTTATTCTGGCACCAATGTCAGGTGTGACTGACCTTCCATTTCGTCAGCAGGTCCGCCAGTTTGGCGGACATCTTGTTGTGTCTGAAATGATTGCGTCGGATGCCATGACCCGCATCCAGCGACATGAAAAAGAAGTGCGCAAGATGCACGGTGATTGCGCAGCCGAAAGCCCGCTTTCTGTTCAGCTTGCCGGAACCGAGCCCGAAGAAATGGCCGAGGCCGCCCGCATGAACGAAGCGCGCGGGGCAATGATCATTGACATCAATATGGGCTGCCCGGCCAAAAAAGTTACAAAGGGCTATGCCGGATCAGCACTGATGCGCGACGAAAAACTTGCTGCGGATATCATCAAGGCAACGGTTGATGCTGTTTCTGTGCCGGTAACGCTGAAAATGCGGCTGGGCTGGGATGACGACAACCGCAATGCGCCGTCCCTTGCGAAAATTGCCGAGGATCTTGGCATCAAGATGCTGACCATCCATGGTCGAACCCGCTGCCAGTTCTATAAGGGGGACGCGGACTGGGATGCCATTGCACTGGTCAAGGATGCTGTTTCCATACCGGTGATCGGCAATGGTGACGTTACCAGCGAAGAAGACGCCGAAGAATTACTGCGTCGATCCGGTGCAGATGGTGTCATGGTCGGGCGCGGGGCACAGGGCCGACCGTGGTTTTTGGCGCAAGTATCGCACTATCTTAAAACCGGGGAAAAGCTGGCAGCACCGAGCCTTGAGGTGCAATTGCAAACGATCTTGCGCCATTACGATGCAATGATTGACCATCATGGCCGTCAGGGTGTGCGCATCGCACGCAAACATCTGGCC
This sequence comes from Thalassospira sp. CH_XMU1420-2, assembly GCF_037029325.1. Classification (NCBI taxonomy): domain Bacteria; kingdom Pseudomonadati; phylum Pseudomonadota; class Alphaproteobacteria; order Rhodospirillales; family Thalassospiraceae; genus Thalassospira; species Thalassospira sp. CH_XMU1420-2. Next base: position 648,526 of record NZ_JAYMEG010000003.1, on the reverse strand, counting down.
TGGTACTGCAACAGTTTGCGCAATGCCACGGAATTTCGGCGTGTTGTCAACGTGTTGGATAATCCTGATCAGGTAAAAGGTGAAATTCGCGCGTTTTATGAACCGCTGATCGAAAACGAAGTCAAATACAGTCAGGAAGCAGCCTGACTGCTCGATAACAATAATATGGCGATATAAAACTAACGTCGTCGGGGAAGAATTGAATGAGACTGGGATTTGGAAAAGGCAACGGGGTTGACCCGACCGGGGTGCTGAACGCAATTGCAAGCGCAGTTGTCGTCGCCAACCGGGATGGGAAGATCCGGTTTGTCAATCAGGCCACCGAACAGCTGTTTAACACCAGCGCCAGCGTTCTGTGCCGCAGCGATCTGAGCGACTTTATACCGTCAGACAGTCCGGTTTTTTCGCTGATCAAGCAGGCAATTGACGAGGCGACGCTGGTTGCCGATCACAATCTGCTGATTGAAAGCCCGAAAATCGGCAAGCATACCGTGAACCTTACCGTTGGTTCGATGCCCGATGACAGCGACTGCGCGGTTCTGACATTCGAGCCGCGCTCGATTGCCCAGAAAATCGATAACCAGCTTCTAAGCCGCAATTCTGCCCGTTCTGTCAGTGCGATGGCCGCCATTCTGGCCCATGAAATCAAAAACCCGCTATCGGGCATTCGCGGGGCGGCCCAGTTGCTTGAGCAAACCAGTAATGAGGACGACCGCGTTCTGACCCGGCTGATTTGTGACGAGGCTGACCGTATTGTCGAACTTGTCGACCGGATGGAGATTTTCTCCGACAAGCCGATGGAACGCGGGGCTGTCAACATTCATACGGTTCTTGAACATGTGCGCCGTCTGGCCGAAAACGGTTTTGCCAAGAATCTTGCGTTTGAGGAAATCTACGATCCGTCCTTGCCGCCGGTATTTGGCAACCGCGATCAGTTGATCCAGGTGTTTCTTAATCTTGTGAAGAACGCCGGCGAAGCCGTTGATCCGCAAGATGGCAAAATCATCATATCAACCCGCTACCAGCATGGCATCCGGCTGGCAGTTGCCGGGGGTGATGCGCGTGTGCATTTGCCGTTGGTGGTATCGGTCCGTGACAATGGTCCGGGCATTCCGCAAGACATGCGCGAAAGCCTGTTTGATCCGTTTGTCACGACGAAACCGACCGGTTCCGGGCTTGGTCTGGCGCTTGTTGCGAAAATCATCAATGACCATGGTGGTGTGATCGAAGTGAAGGATGTGCCGGGGGGCGGCGCAGAATTCCAGATCATGCTGCCGATTTATAATCGTGCGCTGGCCGAGGGGGCCAGTGAACAACCGATAATAATCGATAACAGGGAACACACCGCATGAGCACGAGCCCTGCAAGAATTCTGGTCGCTGACGATGACCGGGCCATCCGTACCGTATTGACGCAGGCATTGTCGCGTCAGGGTCACGAAGTCCGCAGCACCGGTCACGGCCGCACGCTTTGGGACTGGATCGCCGATGGGGACGGTGATCTGGTGATTACCGATGTCATGATGCCCGACGAAAACGGTCTGGACATGGTGCCGCGTATTCGAAAATTGCGCCCGGATCTGCGCGTCATTGTCATGAGCGCGCAAAACACGCTGATGACGGCGGTCAAGGCCGCGCAGCGCGGGGCATTCGAATATCTGCCAAAGCCCTTTGATCTTAATGAGTTGATGGGCATTGTTGATCGGGCACTTGAAACCCCGCAGGAAAGCCAGTCTGGCAAGTCAGCAGATGAAGAGGGTGATGATCGCCTTCCGCTGATTGGACGTTCGGCAGCCATGCAGGAAATCTATCGTGCCTTGGCGCGCCTGATGAATACCGATCTGACCGTTATGGTGACCGGTGAAAGTGGAACCGGTAAGGAACTGGTTGCGCGCGCCCTGCACGAATATGGCGGGCGTCGCCACGGACCGTTTGTTGCGATCAATATGGCGGCAATTCCGCGCGAACTGATTGAAAGCGAACTGTTCGGTCACGAAAAAGGTGCCTTCACCGGCGCGAACGAACGTAAGGTCGGCCGGTTCGAACAGGCCGAAGGCGGCACGCTGTTTCTTGATGAAATTGGCGATATGCCGCTTGAGGCACAAACCCGTTTGCTGCGTGTTCTTCAGGAAGGCGAATATACCCGTGTCGGTGGTCGCACGCCGATCCGGGTCAATGTGCGTATTGTTGCCGCAACCCACCGTGATCTTCGCAAACTGATCCGCGAAGGCACATTCCGCGAAGATTTGTTCTATCGCCTGAATGTCGTGCCGATCCGTTTGCCATCGCTGCGTGAACGTCTTGAAGATATTCCTGAACTGGTCAATCATTTCCTGATGCAGGCCAGCGAAGAAGGATTGCCGCGCAAGACCTTGTCGGCAGAAGCCATGGCGCGTCTCAAGGCGCATCGCTGGCCGGGCAATATTCGTGAACTGGAAAATATGGTGCGGCGTCTGACGGCGCTTTATTCCCATGATGTGATTGGCGTTGATGTCATTGAAACCGAATTTTCGGAAAACAATGTCAGCGAAGCAGCACCCAGTGCCGAGCCGCAATCCTTGTCGGAATCCATTGAACGTCACGTCCGTGAATATTTCGATGCACATGAAGAAGACCTGCCGTCAAACGGGCTTTACGATCGCATCCTGCGCGAAATGGAACGCCCGCTTTTGAATGTGACGCTTGAAGCAACCCGCGGCAACCAGGTCAAAGCCGCCGAAGTACTTGGTCTGAACCGCAATACGCTCCGCAAAAAGATCCGTGATCTTGGGCTGGAAGTCGTCAGGGGCACGAAATGAACAATGCGGAAAGTTCGATCTCCAACCGGATATTGAGATCGGGCTTCGTAAGGTTTCTGGGGCGTCTGGGCCAATCGCGACGGTTCGCGTTCGGTCTGGTTGCTGCTGCACTGGTTTCGGTAACGGCCACCTATCTTGCGATGACGGGGACGGCGCCGTTCCGTCCTGACCCGCGCCTGATTTTGCTTTTGCTGAATATCGATCTGGTGCTGGTGTTGTTGCTGGCTACCCTTGTGGCCCGCAAGCTGGTTCAGATCTGGGTTGAACGCAGGCGCGGTGTTGCCGGGGCAAAGCTTCACACCCGCATGGTGTTGATGTTTTCGCTGGTGGCTGTGACGCCCGCGATTGTTGTTGCCGTATTTTCAGCGCTCTTCCTGCATTTCGGTATTCAGGGCTGGTTCAGTGACCGCATTCGAACAGCTGTCGAAGAAAGCATGGTCATTGCCGATGCCTATCTTAAGGAGCATCAGGAACTTATCCGTGCCGATGTTCTGGCAACCACGGCCGATTTGCAGCGGTTCGGGGTGAATTTTTCCACCAGTCCTGAACGGATTTCCGATCTTTTGACCGATCAGGCACTCGCGCGTGGTTTGCCCGAAGTCATGATGATTGACGGTTCGGGCCAAATCATCGCCCAGTCGGAATACAGCTTTTCCTATGATACCGATCAGGCGTCCATTCCCGCCGAAGTCTATGACGAAGCACGCGAAAAAGACGTGGTTCTGATGATTGGGAACAGCGACAACCGCATTCGGGCGCTGGCCAAAATTCCAAGCTTCATCGATGCGTTTTTGCTGGTCGGGCGGTTTGTCGATCCCAATGTGCTTGATCGTATCGACAAGGCACGGCGGGCCGTTGACGCCTATGAAAGCCTTGAAGGTGAACGATCCGGGATCGTGATTACCTTTGTCATGATCTTTGTGCTGATTTCTGTGGTTTTGCTGCTGGCGGCTGTCACGCTTGGCCTTATGGTGGCAACAAGACTTGTTCAACCGGTATCGCAACTGATCACCGGTGCCGAACGGGTGCGCGATGGCGACTTGTCTTTCCGTGTGCCGCTTGACGGGCAGGGGGATGAACTTGAAGCACTAAGCCGCGCGTTCAACCGTATGACCGCCCAGCTTGAAACCCAGCGCAATGAGCTGATTGCCGCCAACCGTCTTAATGACGAACGCCGGCGCTTTACCGAGGCCATTCTGGGCGGTGTTACCGCGGGCGTGATCGGCCTTGATCCGGATCGCAAGATCGATCTGCCCAACCGAAGTGCATCTGATCTGTTGGCTATCGACCTTGAGGGGCATCTTGGGCAGGAACTTACGGAAGTCATCCCGGAATTTTCCCCGTTATTTGATGATTTCAGCCGTGATGGTGATCGCAGCAAGCCGCGCCAGATCGAAATTCGTCGCGATGGTGTCAATCTGACATTGCTTGCCCGGGTCACCGCCGAGTGGGCCGATGATGGCACGGTGTTCGGGTATGTTGTGACCTTTGATGATGTGACCGAACTGCAAACCGCACAGCGCATGGCGGCCTGGGCCGATGTCGCACGCCGTATCGCCCATGAAATCAAGAACCCGCTGACCCCGATCCAGCTTTCGGCAGAGCGCCTTAAACGGCGCTATCTGAAACAGATCGAAGATGACAAGGATGTGTTCCAGACCTGTACTGACACGATCATTCGCCAGGTTTCAGATATCGGACGTATGGTGGACGAGTTTTCCAGTTTTGCCCGGATGCCGTCCCCGAAAATGCGAATGGAAAACCTTAGTGAACTGGTAAAAAGTGCGGTCTTTTTGCAGAAGCAGGCGCATAGCAACATTACCTATGACTTTGACCGGTCCGGGATCGAGGATTTGCAGATTTCGTGTGACGCCCATCAGGTTAACCAATGTCTGATCAACACGCTTAAAAACGCAGCCGAGGCCATCGAAGGGCGGGAAAAACCCGAAGACGGCGAATTGCCGCGTGGACGCATTGAAATTTCGATTGCCGTGTCACCAAACAATCAACATGTCTTTGTGGCTGTTTCTGATAACGGTAAAGGACTTCCGGCCGAGCATCGCGAACGTTTGACCGAGCCGTATGTCACGACGCGGTCAAAGGGAACGGGGCTTGGTCTTGCGATCGTCAAGAAAATCATGGAAGACCATGGCGGAGAGCTTATACTCTCCGACGGCGTTGAAAGTGGGGCGACCGTGACACTATCTTTCCCGCAACCTACTGATGCCGAAATTGAAACAGGGGCGCAGGGCGCTTCTTCCTCGGGCAATTGATAAATTGCCAAAATCGCAACAATAATAAGATTGATTTGGTTCCGACATGGCGCACGACATTCTGATTGTCGATGATGAACAAGACATTCGAGCGTTGATTTCCGGTATTCTGGAAGACGAAGGCTACACGACCCGACAAGCCGGTTCGAGCCAGGAAGCCCTGGCCGAGGTGTCCGCACGTCGCCCAAGTCTGGTGGTGCTCGATATCTGGATGGATGAAAGCGATCACGACGGGATCGAGACGCTTAAACTGATCAAACGCGAGCATAGCGAAGTTCCCGTTGTCATGATTTCAGGTCATGGCAACATTGAAACCGCGCTCGAAGCATCCCGTATCGGGGCCTATGATTTCATTGAAAAGCCGTTCAATACCGACCGTCTTTTGATGGTTGTGGAACGCGCAATTGATGATGCGCGTCTGCGCCGCGAAAACCGCGAACTGACGCTGCGGGCCGGTGGCGATACAGAACTGCTGGGAAAATCGTCGGTCATCAATAATTTACGCCAGTCTGTTGACCGTGTTGCGCGAACAGGCAGTCGTATTCTGATCCATGGCCCGGCCGGTTCGGGCAAGGAAGTAGTCGCACGGCTGATTCATCAGAAATCCGCCCGGGCCGAAGCCCCGTTTGTGGTTCTGAATTGCGCGAATATTTCACCGGAAACCATGGAAGAATCCCTGTTTGGGGCGGTTGCAACTGCGGATCGCGAAGCACGGACCGGTGTGCTTGAACTGGCGCATGGCGGGACTTTGCTGCTTGATGAAGTGGCTGATATGCCCCTTGAGACCCAGGGGAAAATCGTTCGGGTGCTTCAGGATCAGACATTTGAACGTGTCGGCGGATCGGTTCCGGTCAGTGTCGATGTCCGGGTGATTGCAACAACGGCGCGTGATCTTGAACAACGGATTGCCGAACAGACATTCCGTCAGGATCTTTATTACCGGCTTAATGTCGTGCCGCTCGAAGTGCCGTCCTTGCAGCAGCGTCGCGACGATATTCCCGAATTGGCGGAACGTTTCCTTGAACGGTATGCGGATGCAACCGGGCTTCCGAAACGCAAATTGTCACCCGAAGCCATGGCAACCCTTCATGCCTATGACTGGCCGGGCAATGTTCGTCAGTTGCGCAATGTCATCGAAAGATTGATGATCATGGCGCCGGATGACGACAAAACGGATCTGATCAGCGGTAAAATGCTGCCATCTGAACTGTTTTCTGATGTGCCGACGTCGCTAAGTTTTGACAAGACCAGTGAAATCATGGCATTGCCGCTGCGAGAAGCACGCGAGATGTTTGAAAAAGAATATCTCCAAACCCAGATTGACCGGTTTGGGGGAAATATTTCCAAGACGGCGAGTTTTGTCGGCATGGAACGTTCAGCGTTGCATCGCAAGCTGAAAAGCCTTGGTGTGAACAGCTGATCGGGCCATTCCCATCTTGGACTGTTGTGAACGGGAGATAACAAGATGAAGGTCATCATTTGCGGCGCCGGGCAGGTGGGGTTCCACATTGCCAAATATCTGGCTGCGGAAAACAATGATGTCACCGTGATCGACCAGTCGGAAGAACTGGTTCGCAAGATTTCAGACACCCTGGAAGTCAAGGGCATTATCGGGTTCGGATCGCATCCCGATGTGTTGCAGCAGGCGGGTGCGGACGAGGCCGACATGCTGATCGCTGTTACCTTTGCCGATGAAGTCAATATGACGGCCTGTCAGGTCGCCCATTCACTGTTTAACGTGCCGACCAAAATTGCCCGTATCCGAAGCCAGACTTATCTGCAGCCGGAATGGGCAAGCCTGTTCGGGCGCGAAAAGCTTCCGATTGATGTGGTGATTTCACCGGAAATGGAAGTCGCCCGTGCGGTCGCGCGTCGTCTGCAGGCGCCCGGCGCGTTTGACATGATCCCGTTTGCCGATGACAAGGTCAAAATCCTTGGCCTGCGGTGTAACGAAGATTGCCCGGTGATCAACACGCCGCTGCGTCAATTGCATCAGCTGTTCCCGGATCTGAATATTTCGATCCTGGGCATGATCCGCGATGATAAGCCGGTCTATCCCAAGGGCGATGATCAGATGCTGGCCGGGGATCTTGTCTATCTGGCTGTTTCAAGCGATCAGGTATCCCGTGCGATGTCGGCATTCGGGCATGAAGACCCCGAAGCACGCCGCATTGTCATCTTTGGCGGCGGCAACATTGCGCTGTTCCTGGCCGAAGAAATCAACAAGAACTTCCCGGGTGTTACCACCCGCCTGGTTGAAGCCGATCCGGAACGTGCGCGTTATGTCGCCCAGAAGCTCCCGAAGAAAAGCGTTGTCCTGCGCGGCGATGTGCTTGATCCGGAGCTGCTCGAAGAGGCAAATGTCGGCAATGCCGAGGCCGTTGTTGCACTGACCAATGATGACGAGACCAATATTCTCGCATCCCTGCTGGCCAAACGGTATGGCTGCCCGCGCGCCCTGACGCTGATTAACAAAAGCACTTATAACTCGCTGGTTTCCGAACTTGGCGTTGATGTCGTGATCAGCCCACGTATGACGACGGTGTCAACGATCCTGCATCATGTCCGCCGCGGGCGTATTCGCGCGGTACACAGCCTTTCAGAGGGCTTTGGCGAAGTGCTTGAGGCAGAGGCACTCGAAACCGCGCCGATCGTTGGCAAGGCGATCAAGGATATCGCGATGCCGGCCAGTGTGGTGTTCGGCGCCATTTTGCGTGATGGCGAAGTTGTGATGCCGCGCGCCAATACGGTGATTGAAGCCAACGACCGGATTGTCGTGTTTGCCGGTTCCGAGCAGATCAAAAAGGTCGAGAAAATGTTTGCTGTTCGACTGGAATATTTCTGATCGACGGCGGGGAAAATTATTCCTCATACCAATAAACGCCCCTCATATCACCGGAAGACCAAATGTCTGACAAATTGCCCCATCCGCCAAAGGCCGTCATTTTTGACTGGGATAACACCCTTGTTGATAGCTGGGGAACCATTCAGGCAGCCCTGAATATGACCTTTGACGATTTCGGCAAGGATCGCTGGACGCTTGATGAAACAAAGCAGCGCGTTGCACGCTCGTTGCGTGACAGTTTTCCGGTGCTGTTTGGCGAAGATCGCTGGGAAGCAGCCAAAGACAGCTTTTATGCCCATTTCAGATCAATCCATCTTGAAACGCTGACGCCATTGGCCGGGGCATATGATTTGTTGTGTGCGCTGCGTGACAACGGCACCTATATCGGTGTTGTCAGCAACAAGAACGGTGATTTTCTTCGTAAAGAAGCCGAGCATCTTGAATGGACGCCGTTTTTCGGAAAGATCGTCGGGGCAACCGATGCGCCAAACGACAAACCGGCACCCGATCCGGTCCATATGGCAATGGGCGACTCTTCGGCGTCGCAATATGAGAATCTCTGGTTTGTTGGGGATAGTGTGGTCGATATTCAATGCGCGCGCAATGTCGGGGCCACGGCAATCCTGATTGGTGATGAATTAACCGGTCACAGTGAGACGCAGAATTCTGCGACTCTTAGCCCTGATTGGCATTTCGCTGATTGCGAGGCGCTTGTAAGGGTTGTAAAAGGCTTCTCGAAAGTCTTATAGTTCAGACTGGTCATTAAAAATGGGGCAGGGGTCGTGACGGACCTTAACGTCGACGGCTCCACATTTTCCTTGACCGCCCGAAACCAAAAAAACGCTCATAAAAGAAGGCTAGGTCTAACCAATGGCGGAAAAATCACAGAATGTTCAGGACGTATTCCTGAATTATTGCCGTAAAAACAAAACGCCGGTTACCGTGTTTCTGGTCAACGGAGTCAAATTGCAGGGCATCATCACCTGGTTTGACAATTTCTCTGTTTTGCTGCGGCGCGATGCTCACACCCAGCTCGTGTACAAACACGCGATTTCGACGGTAATGCCGACGACACCGATTAAACTGTTTGATCCGAGCCAGCCAGCGACGGAAGAAGAAAATAGCTGACGAGTCTCTGACTTCGGGGGGAGGCACGACGCCAGACGCCCCCCGGGTCCTGGTTTTCCATCCAGAACTAAAACGCGCCGACCAGACAGCGTCTTGGCGCGATGCATCTTCGCGACTGGATGAAGCTGTCAGTTTGACTGGCGCACTTGAATTTGATGTGGTGGGCGCGGATATCGTGCCCATTGCTAAAACACGTCCGGCAACCCTGTTCGGGACCGGTGTTGTTGAACGGCTTGGTCTGCAGATCAAGGCCGAAGAAGCCGATATCGTGATGATCAACGGCCAGCTTTCCCCGATCCAGCAACGTAACCTGGAACGCGAATGGAAGTGCAAGGTTATTGACCGCACCGGCTTGATCCTTGAAATTTTTGCTGATCGCGCGCGCACCCGTGAGGGGCGCTTGCAGGTCCAGTTGGCGTTGCTGAGCTATCAGCGATCCCGCCTTGTCCGGACCTGGACGCACCTTGAACGTCAGCGCGGCGGACGTGGCTTCCTGGCCGGTCCGGGTGAACGTCAGATCGAGATTGACCGCCGTTTGATTGGCGACAAGCTGGCCAAGCTTCGTCGTGAACTTGAAGAAGTCAAACGGACCCGTGAACTTCACCGCGAGGCACGCCGACGGGTTCCATACCCGATCGTTGCGCTTGTCGGCTATACCAACGCCGGGAAATCGACGCTGTTCAACCAGTTGACGGTATCGGAAGTCTTTGCCGAAGACATGTTGTTCGCAACGCTTGATCCGACCATGCGTGGTTTGATCCTGCCAAGCGGGCGCAAGGTCATTCTGTCCGATACGGTGGGGTTTGTTTCCGATTTGCCGCACGATCTTGTTGCGGCGTTCCGGGCCACACTTGAAGAAGTTCTTGAAGCGGATTTGATCGTACATGTCCGCGACGCATCATCGCCGGAAACCGAAGCCCAAAAGCTTGACGTGCTTGAAGTTCTCAAGGCGCTGGGACTGCAAAAGGCAATTGATGGCGAAGAGCTGGTCGAGGCCCTGAATAAAATCGATCTGCTTGAAGGTGATGATCTTCAGGCGGTGACGGAATATGCAGGCAGGCACGACAATACCATCGCAATTTCAGCGGTTAAGGGTCGGAATTGTGATGCGTTGCTTGAGCTGATCGAAAGCCGTCTGACCGAAGATATGCCGGTTTTCGAACTGTGCGTACCTTATTCGGATGGCAAGTCACTGGCCCGTCTTTATGAACAGGGCGAAGTGCTTCAGCGCAGCGAAGGTGCCGACGGAATATCAATCCAGGTACGTGTGGACACCACACGTGTCGGGCGGTTTGAAGACTGGTGCGCAAAGGCCGGGCTTCAAATTCATGTGGTTTAGTGCGTAATCAAGTTTACCCGATGGGAGAAGTAGCGTGGCGATAACAGTCGATATGGATAAGGTTACCGAAATTATCCGCGAGGTATCGGCAACTGAAATCGCCCCGCGCTTCGGCCAGCTTGACGACGCAGATATTGACACCAAATCCCACGCCCTTGATCTGGTTACCATCGCAGATACCGAAGCCGAACGTGTCTTGACCGCGCGCCTGACCGACTTGCTGCCCGGAAGTCTGGCACTTGGCGAAGAGGCTGCCCATGCCGATGCCAAGTTACAGGATCGGGTCTTTGCCGGTTCTGATCCGTTCTGGATCATTGATCCGGTCGATGGCACCAAGAACTTTGCCCATCATCGTCAGCCATTTCGATGCATGGTCGGGCTTTATCACGGTGGTGAGACGGTAGCAGCCTGGATTATTGATCCGATCGAAGGGCATGCAACCGTTGCCGAAAAGGGATCTGGAACCCGTTATCAGGATCAGCCGGTTTCGGTTCGATCCAACATCAAGAATGCGCGCGATGCGAAGGGTTTCCTGATTTCCTATGCCCGCGACCGCATCCGGAAACATTACGGGCATCTCGATTTCTTTGACGAGGTCGCACATTATTCCTGCTGTGGCGCGGAATATGAAGAAACGGCCCGCGGTGCATACGACTTTTGTGCTTATCGCACGTTGAAACCGTGGGATCACGCACCGGGTACGTTACTTGTGCGGGAGGCCGGCGGCTTTGCACGTTATATCATGACCGACAAGGACAATGAATATAACGCCAATGCCAAAGCACCGGGACTTCTGTGCGCAAGTTCGGAAGAACTGTGGCACGAAATAAACGAGATTCTGTTGCCGCTGTTCTCGTAACTTCACGCGGCCTATTTGTGGGTGTGAGCCAATCGTTGCCGCCATCCGGTGAAGAAGTTCTCGACGGTCCGTGTTCCGAGGATGCTGAACAACCCGCGCAACGTTCCACTAATCGGACTTCTGATCGAAATCTATATGCGGCAGAAAAACCAAGCCGTTGGCCCAAGATCGCATTCAGAGCGGTCTTGGGTAACTATGCCTGACCCCGTTCGACTTTTTTGGCGAGGTTCCAGAGCGCATCCATTTCATCAAGATCGGATTGTGCGGCGGTGCGTCCGTCGCGGGCAAGTTCGTCTTCGATGAAATGAAAGCGCTTGGTGAATTTGTGATTGGCGCCGCGCAAGGCAACTTCGGGATCCACACCGATTTTGCGGGCCAGATTGGCCATCACAAAAAGCATGTCACCCAGTTCATCCTGCAAGCGTGCGGGATCGGGGTTTTCAGTCATCTCGGCTTTGAGTTCGTCGATTTCTTCGTGAAGCTTGTCAAACACTTCGTCAGTGCTGGGCCAATCAAACCCGACACGGGCGGCGCGTTTGGTCAATTTCTCTGCGCGCATCAATGCGGGCAGGGCGCTTGCAATCCCGTCAAGGGCGCTGGGACGTTCATGTCCCTTGGTTTCGGCCTTTTGGGCGCGTTCGGCGGCCTTGATCTTTTCCCAGGTCTGATTGACGCCCTCGGTCGTGGTGGCATCACCATCGCCAAAAACATGTGGATGACGGCTGATCATCTTTGCAACGATGCTTTGTGCGACGTCTTCGAAGTCGAAATGACCGGCTTCTTTGGCCATCTGGGCATGGAAAACGACCTGAAGCAGCAAATCACCCAATTCATTGCACAGTTCGGGCATGTCATTATCGGCAATCGCATCGGCCACTTCATAGGCTTCTTCGATCGTGTAGGGGGCAATGGTGGAAAAATCCTGTTCGAGATCCCAGGGGCAGCCGCCATCCGGATCGCGGAGCTTTGCCATGACGTCAAGCAACTCGTTGATGGCTTTGCTGTTATGGGTGCTCATGACGGGATCCTTTTAAGCCGGAACAGAACAATGTTTTAGTCCTATCGCGCTGCATCATGGCTGGCAAGTACGGGATGCGGTCAAAAAAACCCGCAAGGCAACAGGTGCACTTGCGGGTTCTGGTCTTGGTAGGGACGCGATCAGGATCAGGCGGCTTTAAGCTTTGCCTGCTTGTTAGCGCTATCATCCGCGGTGTTGTCGGCGTGGGCTTTGCCTTCGACCAGGCCGCGATGAAGGGCGATGACGGCCTTGTTGAAGTCGCCTTCGGCAACCACGAACTGAAGATCGACCCGGCGGCTCGGATAGTGGGAAGCCACCAGTTCAACACCGGCATCATCAAGAACCGACACGGCACGGGCAAACAGGCCCGGCTGGGCGATATTGGCACCGATCACCGATACGATTGCGACTTTACGGGTCTGAACCGTTGCTTCGGGGTGCTTGGCTTCGATCTCGTCAACGCAACGACGGATCTGCTTGAGCGGTGCCGACACGTAATGGGTGATCGTATTGGCATTAAGGTTCTTGGTGACGGTCGGAACCTTATAGCGTTTCAGAACGCTAAGAATGGATTCCTCACCACCAGGAACGCCAACCATGTCCTGATTGAAAACTTCGATCTCGAACGCGGTCGGAACGCCGGTCACGATTTCAACACGGCTGCTTTCCGGATTCCAGTGGTCATCAATCACCGTACCCGGATGTTCCGGTTCAAACGTGTTGGCAATACGCAGCGGAATATCATTCTGGCGCAGACCTTTGGCCGCGCGCGGATGAATGGCTTCCATACCCATATTGGAAAGCTGATCGGCAACATCATAACTGGTACGGCCAATCGGGCGAACGGAATCTTCACCAACAATGCGCGGATCGGCGCTTGAAAGGTGGAATTCCTTATGAATGATGGCTTCCTGCGCCTGGGTCAGGCAGGCAATCCGCGAGAAAGTCACCTCGCTATAGCCGCGGCCATAGATGCTCATCAGACCTTCGCTGCACTGGGCATAGCCGGTTGCAATCGCAAGCTGGCTTGAAATGTCGATATCTTCGAAAACCTTTTCGATCCGGCCATCAAGGGTAGAGGCCTCCGGCTCGCGCCAGCCCGAAAGGTCTGCGAACACAGCATTGACGCCCTTGGCACGCAGCAGAAGCATCGTGTTATGGGCACTATGTGCTTCGCCAATGGCCGAGAGCATTTCGCGAACGGTCAAAAGATGCTTTTCCAGTTTGAAATGACCAAAGCTGCACAGGCGATGAAGATCCATCAGACAGCTGCGTGTCCCTTCAATACGTTCCTGAACAAACGCATTGGCCAGTTTCAGTTCCGGTGCGTCACCAAAGATCTGCTCGTTAATTTCGCACATCTTTTCGGAAACGCCGGTCAGGGCATCACCCCAGGCCCAATCGGTTTCCGAGCCGGCATAAAGCTGATAGACACCCGGCTCACCGGTTTTCTTGTTTTCCAGCAAAAGATCGGTAAAACCGCCATATGCCGAAACGACAAAGACCCGGTTATAGAGTTCGTCTTCTTTACGATTGCCGACCAGAATATTGTCCATGACCGCATCAACCTGGGTCATCGACGTACCACCGATCTTGTGAACGCTATGCCCAGCGTCCGATTTTTTCTGGGCTGAAAGCATGTTGCCTCCTTTGGGGGCGTTTCCTTGAAAGTTTATTGGCTTAAGAAAGTCTGAGGCGGTCGTTGCCGGCCGCCTCAAACAAGAGTCTTAGCTGGCGAGCGCATCACCATCGAGCGGGTAGACGCCGTTTTCGTCATGGACTTCGCGGCCGTTCAAAGGCGGGTTGAACGCGCATGCGACAACCATGTCCTCGGTGCCGCCACGCAGATAGTGACGGTCATGTTTGTTGAGGATGTAAACCGTGCCCGGCTCGATCTTGTATTTCTTGCCATCTTCGATGGTTTCGACTTCGCCATTGCCCGAAATGCAATAAACCGTCTCGAAATGGTTGGCATAGCAGATTTCGGTTTCGGTGCCGGCATAGATGGTGGTGATGTGGAACGAGAAACCCATGCCATCATCGGCAAGCGACAGGCGGGTGCTTTCCCAGTTGTCCGAAACCACGCGACGGCCGGATGCTTCACATTCTTTCAGTGTGCGAACAATCATTTTTAACTCTTTGATTTTATGAAGTTGTGGGGCGCGGGCGACACCCGGGGATGTCGCCCAACCTGGCTATTATTCAGCTGCTGCTTTGGCCGGTGCAACATCCTTGCCCATGGCTTTGGCGGTTGCCATTTCAAGAATATCAAGACCATGTGCCAAATCCTGCTTGGAGATGATCAGCGGCACAAGGCATTTCACCACTTCGTCTTCCGGTCCACTGGTTTCGATGACCAGGTTATGCTTGAAGCATTCCTTGGTGACTTTCGATGCCATGTCACCGCTTTCAAAGCAGATGCCCTGCATCAGGCCGCGGCCCTTGCGGTACAATTTGCCATCGCCATAGCGCTGCGCAATTTCTTCAAGGCGGTTGCCAAGAAATTCGGCCTTGTCGCGGACATCGGCTGCGAATTTGTCATCCGACCAGAAATGATCCAGAGCGGCGGCGGCCGTAACAAACGCGTGGTTGTTGCCGCGGAAGGTGCCGTTATGTTCGCCCGGATGCCAGATATCGAATTCCGGCTTGATCAGGACAACAGCCAGCGGAAGACCATAAGCCGAGAGCGATTTCGACAGGGTGATCATATCTGGCTTGATACCGGCCGGTTCAAAGCTGAAGAAAGTACCGGTACGACCACAGCCAGCCTGAATGTCATCGACAATCAGAAGGATGTCGTGCTTGCGGCACACAGCTTCGAGGTTTTTCAGCCAGCCGAAATCAGCGGCATTAAGGCCACCTTCACCCTGAAGCGTCTCGACGATGACAGCAGCGGGCAGGGCGACGCCACTTGAATTGTCCGACAGGACCCGATCAAGATATTCGGTGGTATCAGCACCATCACCCATGTAGCCGTCAAACGGAACAGCAACAGCATTGTCAAGCGACACGCCGGCAGCGCCCCGGTGATGTTCGTTACCGGTAATGGCGAGCGAACCAAGGGTGCAGCCATGGAAGCCGTTGGTAAACGAGATCACGGTTTCACGACCTTTGACGCGGCGCGCCAGTTTAAGGGCAGCTTCGACCGCATTGGTGCCGGTCGGGCCGGTAAACTGGACCTTGTATTCCATGTCGCGCGGCTTGAGGATTTTGGTTTCAAGTGCCTCAAGGAATGCGGCCTTGGCCTTGGTATGCATGTCCAGGCCGTGGGTAACGCCGTTTGATTTGATGTAATCAATCAGCTTTTCCTGCAGGACCGGATGGTTGTGGCCGTAATTCAGGCTGCCGGCACCGGCAAGGAAATCAAGATAGCGATTTCCGTTATCATCGGTCAGCCAGGCGCCTTCGGCCGTTTCAAAAGTTACCGGGAAGGAGCGTGCGTAGCTCTGAACTTCCGATTCAAGACGATCAAATACAGTCATGGTTCCCTCTTTCAGATTGGGAAAATCAATTCCACTTGTCATGCCAAACGTTCCGGCAGGCCGGTTGTTCCAAAAACGGTATGATCCGTTAGTTGCATGCGTTGGGTGAATATCGGTTGGGTCGGATCAGGCCGCGACGCGTTCAACGTCCTTGCGTTCAAACGGTCCGATCTGCCAAAGGATTTCGCTGGCAGCGGCCCCATCGAAATGGGTTTCGCGTTCGAACTGGACTTTGCGTTTGACGTCAGCGCCAAGCTCACGTGCGACTGAACGGAATACGCCCTGTGACGGGGCATTCGTTGACGTGATCGTCGTGTTCAGTTCCGTCACGTTGTGGCATGCCGGACGATCAAGGATGTCAAGGATCAGACGTTTGGCCAGGCGCAATCCGCGCGCCTTGGGCGAAACGGCGACCTGCCAGATGAAAAGCTGGTCCGGTTTGTTCGGGACAAGATAGCCCGAGACGAAGCCGACGGCTTCGCCATCAAGTTCTGCGATCGCGCAGGTGTCTGCGAAGTGCGAGCATTGCAGCAGATTGCAATACACGGAATTTTCGTCCAGCGGCTTACATTCGGCAATCAGGTTGTTCACCGTCGCGCCGTCAGTGGCCTTGGGTTTTCGGATAATCAGGTTGGCTTTCTGGCCGGTATTGCCCTTTGTGGTGGCAATTTTCATCGGTCTGCCTGTTCTGTTATTTCGATATGCGATCATTCATGTCGCGATAGATGTATAGAATATCGATGGAAAATGATCAAGGGGGCGACTGTTAAAATCCTGTGAAATACAATAAGTCATTGAAAATAAACGTAACTATAATGGATCGACGGTCGATAATCATTGCGGGGAAATGATGAAATAATCTTTCCTTGAAATAACGAATATCGATGTAATTAAATATCGAAAGTCGATGGAATAATGCCATATACCGTTGCGAATTGCGGTTTTCGGGGCTAAAACAGGTTTTGCAGCAGGATAAAATCAACGCCCGGATATTCATCATGGATAAATTGCACGAAGCACTGATCTCGATCCGCCGAATTTTACGGGCGAGTGATATTCACGCCAAAAAACTTGGCAAGATTACCGGGCTGAAAACGTCCCAATTGCTTGTTTTGCAGTCACTTGAAGAATTCGGCGAGATGACGGTCGGGCAGATAGCCGCGAAGGTCAACCTTGCCCAGGCATCGACGACATCATTGGTCGACAAGCTTCAGGCGATGGGGTTTGTGTCGCGCGAACGCGGGGATACCGACAAGCGCAAAGTCTTTGTCCGTCTGACAGAGCAGGGGCGATCCATCCTTGATCGTGCGCCGATGGCATTGCACGACCGTTTTTCAGACAATTTCAACAGTCTGGAAGAATGGGAGCAAACCTTCCTGATTGCCGCCTTGCAGCGTGTTTCGGGGATGATGGATGCCAGTGACATTGATGTCGCACCGGTTCTTGATCACGACGTGATCGTTGAAAAACGCGACTGATCCATCGGCATATCAAGGGCCGCACATTCTGATCAAGTGCATCAGGTGGCTTCCATAATGCACTGTAAATCAAAAATGTTTTCTATTTGATTTCGCCGTTTTTGCGGTTGAAATGCCGTTCGAACCATTTCGCCATGATTGGTGCCAGAAGCACGATTTCGAAAATCCGCACGATATGGTGAAAGGCAACAAAGCTTGGTTCGACATTCAGGGCTAGTGCAATCAGCGACATCTCGGCCACGCCACCCGGCGCAAAGGCCAGCAGAACCGCAATGAAGTCAAGATCGAGCCATTGCGACACGAACCAGGCAACACCGCCGGTAAAGGCCAGCACAACCAAGGTTGCCAGAACCGAATAAATCGCCAGCCGTCCCAGAACAGCAAGCTTCACACCAGAAAAGCGGCTGCCGATGGCAGATCCAAGGATCAACAGACTGCCGGCAAGAAGCCAGTCGGGCAGGTTACCTTCGACGATGCCGGTGACATGCAAAACCATGCTTGCGGCCATCGCGCCGGTCATATAGGAGGCCGGCACACCGATCTTGCGGAAAATCAGGATGGTGACAAGGGCGCAAATCGCGGTAAGTGCGCCTTCGCCCAAGCTCATGTGGATGGCTTCGCTGTCGCCGTGTCCATTGGCGACGACACCCGTAATCAGCAAAACAATCAGCGGGGCAGACATCACCAAAAGCAGCACCCGCAAACCTTGTGTCAGTGCAATTTCCTGCTCATTCCCGCCGGCCGCAGCGCCTAGAACCACCATCGGGGTCAGTCCGCCCGGTGTTGCTGAAAACAGGGCGGTTGCCGGATCAAGACGGGCGACCTTGCTGTAAAACCAGGTGATGATCACGGTGATCACCGGGACATAAAGCAAAACAGCAATCATGCTGATGGGCCAGCGGGCCGCCTGATCAAAGGTATCGGGCGTAAAGGAAGCGCCAAGAAAAATCCCGATCACGCCCAAAATCACAGACCGGAACTGCATGGGAATACCCATCGGCACGCGCAGAAGGCTTGCAACAAAGGTTGCGAGCATCGGCCCCATCATCCATGCCAGTGGCATATTGATGGAATGGGCAATGAGCCCGCCAACAAGTCCGATCCCAAGGCCAATAGCCAGTTTTTTAAAAAAGCGCGGTGTCAAAACACTGGAAAATCGTGTGATCCAACTGTCTTGTGATGGATCGTCCTGTGTTTTGGTCATTACGCGTCAGCCTTGTTTTTTTCGATTTGTTCGAGGAAGCCGTCAATGGCATCACGCAAGCGCGATGCTTCGGTATTCAGGGTATTGGTCGCCCGTGTCACATTTTCCGAGCCGTTATGAACCCGCGCGGTTTCGTTATCAAGTGCGCCGACGGCTTCGGCAACGGTACGCATGCCGCCATTGGCATCCTGGATGCTGTCGGAAATACCGGCTGTGGAGGCCTGCTGTTCTTCGACAGCCGCCGCAATTGCGGCCGCCGATTGATCGACTTCGCCAATCACATCGGCAACAGAATGAAGCGCATTGACCACATTGTCGGTCAGACCACGGATTTCTTCGACCTGACTTGCGATATCTTCGGTCGCGCGCGCAGTTTGCGAGGCCAGGTTTTTGACCTCGCCGGCAACAACGGCAAAGCCTTTGCCGGCATCGCCAGCACGTGCGGCTTCGATCGTGGCATTCAGGGCCAGAAGGTTGGTCTGGCTGGCAATGTCTTCGATCAGGCTGACGATATCACCAATGCGCTGTGTGGCAGACGTAAGCTGTTCAAACAGGGCACGTGAATGTTCGCTTTCCTCGCGGGCGCGCCCGGCGACGGTTGCGGAATTCTGGGCCTGCTGACCGATTTCGGCGATGGCTTCGGACAGGCTGGCAGTCGTTTGCGATACCGCTTCGATGTGATGGAGGACCTGCTCGGAATGCTGATTGGCATCGGCAGAGCGGGCGCTGGCATGGGTGGCGATTTGTTCCATATCGCTGGCCGAACCGTTCAGAGATCCGAAGTCACGGTCAAAGCCCGACAGGGCTTCCTGAACGGTGCGCTGGAAATGTTCGGTCGCCTCAATCAGATTTTGCTGGCGCTGACGTTCAAGGCCGCGAACACGTTCGCGTTCCTTGCGCAGGTTTTCGGCTTCGCGTGACTGGTCGCGCAAGACGGTGACAGACCGGGCAACAGTGCCGATTTCATCACGGCGCTGAACGCCACGGACCTCGATATCCAGATCACCATTGGAAATCTGTTCGATCAAATGGGCAAGGTCGGTCATTGGCCGTGAAATGCGGCGCGATACAAAAATCGATACCGACCCGGCAATCAGGACCACAACAATGGCAACAACAACAAAGACCTGCTGAAGGGCTTCTGCCTGGGATGTTGCTTCGGCAAAGGACGTTGTCGCGATGTCGTGGGATTGCACAAGAATTTCATTAAGCGGCGCTTGCAGGGCCTGGAATGTTTCATCGGCCTGGGCGATGACTTCCAGCGCGCCATAAATGTTCATTTCGCTTTCGACAAGGAACTGGTCAACCTGTTCCATGTATTTTGTGTAGTTGCTGCGGAATTCGTCACCACCAACAGCGGCCAGACGATCGGCAAGTGGTGCCAGTTCTGTGGATAGCTTGCTCACTTTTTCACGCAGGTCGGGGACAACAGCGGCATTAATGCCATTGGAATCCCAGGTCAGAATACGAAACAGCGATCCGTGTGCCTCATTTAACGCACTGCTGAGCGTCAGAGCATCGGATCGCCGTTCATAGGCTTCGACGCGAAGGCTGGTGAGAGTGGCTTTTTCGCTTTGAAGGGTTGCGACCGTGGCAATCCCCATGGCGATGATGACGATCATAAGGAAGACCGGAACCAAAAGGGTCTTGGGGCCGATCGACAGATTATCAATAAAACGCATTCACCAGTTTCCTTCGCGCCGATTAACGTCGGTTTTTAGAGTTCACCGTCATTGGGAACTGTTTTGCGATTACGCATCCATTCCCGAAGGTTCCCGATCAGCGGAGCAGACAGGAACAGAATGCTGATCAGCAGAATGACGAGCGTAATCGGACGTTCCCAAAGGAACGAGATCGACCCGTCACTGATTGCCAGGGCACGACGCAGGTTTTCTTCCATCATCTTGCCCAGAATGAAGCCAAGAAGCATCGGCGCCATCGGATAGTTCAGCAAGCGCAGACCGATCGCGATTGCCGCTGCAATCACCATCATGTGGATGTCCATGGTGTTAAAGGTCACCAGATAAACACCAACCAGCGAGAAGAACAGAACGAACGGCACCAGAAGCTGCTGGGGCAGGGCAAGCAGACGGGAAATATACGGGATCAGCGGCAGGTTCAGGATCAGCAACACCACATTCCCGATATACATCGAAATGATGACAGACCAGAACACAGCAGGCTGTTCAACAAACAGGCGCGGGCCAGGCTGAACGCCATAGGAAATCAGCGCGCCCATCATGACTGCCGTCGTACCCGACCCCGGGATACCAAGGGTCAGAAGCGGTACGAATGAACCCGAACACGCGGCATTGTTTGCGGTTTCCGGCGCCGCCAGGCCACGGATCGAACCTTTGCCGAATTGAAGCTTTTCCTTGGCCGAAGCAAGGTTGCGTTCCATGCCATAGGCGAGGAACGAAGCAATGGTCGCACCCGCACCCGGAAGAACACCGGTGAAGAAACCAAGGATCGACGAACGGCCAATGACCGGAACCATGGTTTTGACTTCATCCTTGGAAAGCTTCATCGAGCCCAGGCTTTTAAGGGCCTTTTCTTCGTCGCTACGTGTGTCCTTGGTCGGACGCAGGATCGACAGCAATGCCTCGGACAGGGCAAAGGTCGACATCGCCAGCAACAGGAAGCTGATACCGTCAATAAGGTCCATGCTGCCAAAGGTAAAGCGTGCAACACCGGCTGCCGGATCGGTGCCGATGGTCGACAGCATGATGCCAAACAGCGTCATGGTGATGGCCTTGAGAACCTGGCCCTTGCCGGCAAAGGCCGATACGGCCGTAAGACCCAGAACCATCAGTGCGAAATAATCGCCAGACTGGAAAGACAGCGAAACAGAGGCCAAGGCAGGTGCCGCCACCAGCAGGAAGATCGCAGCGATCGTACCACCCGAGAACGACGCATAGGCCGCAATTGCCAGCGCCTTGCCAGCCTGGCCTTTCTGGGCCATCGGATAGCCGTCAAAGGCGGTTGCAACCGTACCGGCAACACCCGGTGCGTTAATCAGAATAGAAGAGGTCGACCCACCGAAAATCGCCCCATAATACACACCAGCCATCAAAATCAGGCCGGTCGACGGATCAAACCCGTAGGTGATCGGGATCATCAGTGCAATGGCGGTAATCGGGCCAAGACCGGGGAGCATCCCGATAAAGGTGCCTGCGAAACAGCCAACAGCAACCATCAAAAGGTTGATCGGCATGACAGCGGTCGAAAGACCGGCGAAAATTCCATCAAGCATCGTTCGACATCCAACCGAGATAGTAGAAGAAATCGCCAGGGGTCAGGTAAATACCCATCAGATAAAGCAGGCCCCAGAATGCGAGTGTGACAAGAACAGCCGTCAAAACCAGAACCAGGGGACGTCGTTCGCCAAGGGTATAGAAACCACCCATCAGGAAGAGGGAGGTCGAAATCGGGAAGCCAAGCTGGCGGATCGTCAGGCCGTAAAACACCATCAGACCCGCAAGGATGACAACGCGGCGCCATTTGAGGCCGCGGAAGGCATCCGCAAGGTTGCCGGCCTCCTGGTTGGCCGGCAGGATCAGTTGGATAAAGGAAACCACGCCCAGGATCCAGGCAAGTGCATTAGGGAGGGTTCTGGCGTTAAACGGGGCATCCTCGTCGCCAAACAGCAGCGGGATATCACCGACATAAAAGCCATAAATCAGCGCAAGGCATAGGAATAGCAATGCGCCGAATTTGTCGCGATTGATGGACATGGCGTGGTTTCCTTCGGAGGTCTTTTTACTTGTGTTCTAGTGGCTTATTTCAGGAAGCCGAGTTCGCGCATCAGGTCGCCAACGACCTTTTCCTGGTTTTCCATGAATGCGGAAAATTCAGCACGCGGCTTGTAGATTTTTTCCCAGCCATTGCGCTTGCGAACGGTTTCCCATTCCGGGGTTGCCTGAACGTCTTTCAGGACCGCTGCATAGGCATCCGCTTTTTCAGCCGAAAGTGCCGGGGAGCCGAAATAGCCGCGCCAGTTGACGAATTCGGCATCAATGCCGAGTTCACCGAGCGACGCTACGTCCGGAGCCGCTTCAACGCGTTCTTTCGAGGTCACGGCAAGAATGCGGATCTGGCCAGCCTTGGCCAGTTCAAGCAGTTCACCAAGACCGGTCGACAGAACTTCGGTTTCACCCGACAGAAGGCCTGCAATTGCTTTGCCGCCAGCATCGTAGGGGATGTATTTTACCTGTTTCGCATCGCCGCCAGCTTTCTGGACAGCATACGCAGCAACAATGTGGTCCATACCGCCACGAACCGAACCGCCGCCGAACTTGACCGAGTTCGGATCCGCTTTCACAGCGTCAACTACATCGGTAAAGGACTGGAATTTGCTGTCTGCCGGAACTGCGAATGCAGCATATTCAGCAACAACAGCAGCAATCGGGGTCAGGTCACGGAAGGACTGCGGGAACACGCCGGTCAGCGAACGAACGATGATCGGGGTGGAGTTGACCATAAGGGTGTTGTCAAGACGGTCAGCCGCTTCGATCATGTAGGCAATGGCTTTACCGCCGCCGCCGCCAGACATGTTTTCGTAGGATGCGGTGCCAACCAGACCGGATTTGGTCAGGGCTTCACCGGTACCACGTGCCGTACCGTCCCAGCCGCCGCCAGCGCCGCCCGGAATGACGAAGTGAATTTCATTGATTTCTGCGGCTTTGGCATCCATGGCGCCAAATGCAGCAGTCGAAACAGCAACAGCGGTTGCTGCGGCAATAAATCCGCGACGCGAGAACATCGTCAGCTTATTCATCAGGGTCTCCTCCAGACACTAAAGCATTTTCCCAGACCACCCGTTTGGCGGTCGACCGATCGAAAGGAACAAAACTTCGACAAGGAAGATGGTTGATGTCGCAATGCCGATACAGTTTCCCCATCAGCATACGACCGCTAAAAATGACCTCCCTTGCCGATATTCTTTTTGTTTGTTCCAGGCACGTTCAAGACGCACCCGGATCGGCAGTTGGAGGACGTTAACAGTAGAACCTGTCATCAACCTGTCATTGCGGATAATTGCGTGAAAATTTTTCACATCATTTTTGCGGCAATGGAAAAGGTGGGTGGAAATACGCGGTCAGCCAGACAGTCGGTCACCACATTCTGTGGCATGGTTTTTCAATTTTTGCAGAATGTTATGGCGTTTTTCACGTGTGAAGCGGCTGCTTGGGCCGGATAGTGCCAAGGCACCCAAAAGATGCCCCTGACGGGCCAGAACGGGCACCGCGATCGCCGATATGTCCGGGTCACGTTCGCCTTCGCTTTCGGCAAACCTGTCATCAAGAACCTCGATGGCGCGATCATCGACACCATCGCCCCAGGCACGGATAACATGACCGGCCGCCCCGCGATCACAGGGCAAAAGGGCACCTTCTTCAAGATGGTGGCGCAAACTGCGCGACGAATTTTCACGAAACAGACAAAGACGACTTGATCCTTCGGGCACGTAGAAAGATGCCGTTTCCCCGCTTTCTTTGACCAGTGCCGACAGATGGGGGCGCACCACATCATCCATGCGATAAGAACGCCGATAGATCGAACCCAGTCGCCACAAGGCCGGCCCCAATCGATAGCGACCACGTCCCGACAACATCAGAAACCCGTGGGACTCCAGCGTACCCGCCAGTCGCGACAGGGTGCTTTTATACATTCCGGTGCGTTCAGCCAGATCCTTAAGCGACAAGTCGCCGTCCTGATCGGTAAAGACATCCAGAATTTTAAGGGCGCGTTCAACGGCGGTAACGTTTTGGTCTGACATGGAAAATCGTCCTGTTTCAGGCGGGTGATCGGCGATGAAGTGCTGTTTGGATTTCGCGATAGTCCAAAATTCTATATAATAGAACATAATTCTACTAGACAGAATTTAAGGAAATTCCATGAACGGATCAAAATCGCTTTCCGGTATCACGGTGCTGGACCTTACCAATGTTCTGGCCGGGCCGTTTTGTTGTCATCAGCTTGCCCATCTTGGCGCGGACGTGATCAAGGTCGAAGCACCGGGGCGCGGGGATCTTGCGCGGCAGCTGGGCGCGGACATGGCCCTGAATGAAAAACTTATGGGCGTCTCGTTCATGGCGCAAAATGCCGGGAAGAAGTCGATCACCCTTAATCTCAAGGATCCACGTGGCAAAGAGATTCTCAAGAAACTGGTCGAACGCGCCGATGTGCTGGTCGAGAATTTTCGCCCGGGCGTCATGGACCGTCTCGGGCTTGGGTATGACATCCTGTCACAGGTGAACCCGAAGCTTGTCTATTGCGCGATTTCCGGGTTCGGGCAAACCGGTCCGATGAAAAAGCTTCCGGCCTATGATCAGATTGTTCAGGGTCTTTCGGGGATCATGACGATTACCGGCGAGGAGGGTAAGGGTACCTATCGCGTTGGCTATCCGGTGGCGGATACGATTGGCGGCATGACGGCTGCTTTTGCGATCAGCTCGGCGCTGGCCGGACGTGCACTTGGCAACAAGGACGGCAAGGGCTGCTTTATCGATATCTCGATGCTGGAATCTGTCATCGCGACCATGGGCTGGGTGGTTTCAAACTATCTGGTTGCAGGCAAGGAGCCGACCGCCAATGGCAATGACAATTTCACATCGTCGCCATCGGGAACGTTCCGTACCGCAGACGGCCAAATCAATATCGCCGCAAACAAACAGGAACAGTTCGAGGCATTATGTGGTGTCCTTGGGCTGGAAGAGCTGATTGGTGACGACCGCTTTACGTCGCGCAAGGAACGGCTTGAAAACAGGGAAACCTTGACCGGTCTTCTTGAAAATGTGCTGAGGACGGGGGCCACGGATCATTGGGTTGAACGTTTCAACGCGGTCGGTGTGCCGGCCGGTGCGGTTCTGACCGTTCCACAGGTGCTGGCACTGCCACAAATTGCCGATCGGGGAATGTTGGCGTCCTTTGAAAATGTCCCGGGAGCCGGGCGTGATATCCGCATTCTCAAGACCGGGATCAAGATGGACGGGGATGCGCCGTCGGTTGATATGCCGCCCCCCGAACTTGGCCAGGACACTACCGATATTCTGACCGGGCTTGGTCTGTCGGCGGACGAAATTTCAACATTGGCCAATGAGGGCGTATTATGAGCGAGAAGACAGCAACCGAAATCGAACAGGAAGTTCGCGACTGGTGGCCTACCGGTATCATCGATATGGAGCCCGGAAAAATCCATTATGGCGGCTATGCAATCGAAGAACTTATCGGAAATGTCAGTTTCCCGACGATGATCTGGCTGATGACGCGTGGCGAACTGCCGACTGCTGGTCAGGCGCGATTACTCGAAGCAGCTCTGGTTTCCGCCGTTGATCATGGCCCGCAAGCGCCAAGCATTGCCATTGCCCGGATGGCTGCGACATGCGGGGTCGGGCTTAACAATGCCATGGCAAGTGCCGTGAATGTTCTGGGCGATGTGCATGGTGGTGCGGGCGAGCAGGCCGTCAGCCTTTATCATGATATCGCAAGCCGCATGGATCGCGGTGTGGTGTTTGAGGAAGCGGTGTCTGACGGACTGGATCATCAGATTGCAGAACACGGCAAACATGTTCCGGGTTTCGGTCACCGGTTCCATCCGGTTGATCCGCGGGCGCCCCGGCTGCTTGAACTGGTCAAGGTCGCCGCTGAGGACGGGCATGTTTCAGGCCGGTTTGGACGGATCGCAAGCGGTATCGAGGATGAATTGCTCAAACGCAAAGGCAAACGCATTCCGATGAATATCGATGGTGCCACAGCGGTGATCTATGCCGAACTCGGCTTTGCACCGGAATTGGCGCGCGGTTTGTTTTGCCTGTCCCGTTCTGTCGGTATCCTTGCCCATGCCTGGGAGCAGACCAGTCAGGGTGGCCGCAACAAGGGCCCGATCCCGCGTCGCATGATCTGGAGCTATACGGGGCCTGAACGCCGACCGGTTCCCGAAGGTGCAAAAACGGAATGCAACAAGGCCTGATGACGGAATGAATGCCGGGCAGGGTGCCTTAGCGACGGTTTAGCAAGGAATCCTGCCAACGGCGAATAAAGCGCTGGCGCTTGGCCTGATCAAGATAGACCAGAAGACCCGGACCGACTGGAAAAGAACGTACCCGTTCGCCGTAACGGTCAAAAATCAGCGACGAGAACGGGCTTTGCGGGACATCGGCGCGGACCGGGTTGAAATTGCCCTCGCTTTGCAGAACGCTTTGGCCCTTGATCGATAACATGAAGTCGAGGAAACGGGCACCAAGGTCGGGGTTCTGTGCGTCGCGCGGAATGATGGCAATCCGCGAATACACGACAATAAAGTCGTCGGGCAGGATAACGCCAAGGTTCGGGTTGCGATGGCTGAACGTCTCAGCATAGGAGCCAAGAAGATTGTACCCAAGCACCACCTGCCCATCGGCGATTTTTTCCAGCATTGGTGACGTGTTGGAATAAAGCTTCACCTTCGACTGGCCAAGTGTGCGCACGAAATCCCAGATACCCGGAAAGAAGCGTTCATCGCGGGCCAGAAACAGAAAACCAACCCCGCTTCGTTCAATGTCATAGGTGGTAACCTTCTCACTGAACAGATCATCATGTTTGGTCAGGAGTTCGATGAAGGCATCGCGGGTTCTGGGCGGTTCAAGATTGTGTTCGCGAAAAAATGCCCGGTTGTAGGCAATGACGGCGGGTTCCTGCGTTACGGCAAAGGCTTCGTTGCGCCAGCGCGCCCAATGTGGCAAGGCGCGCGTCTGGCTGCTTTGATGTGAAATGGCATAGCCGTCATTGGCCAGTTTCATCTGCAAGTCCATGGACGAACTGATGATCAGATCGGCATTTGGTTCGTCATTGGCACGCTGTGCCAGTGTCATGTCATACATTTCAAGGGTTTGAAGCTGATGATATTCGACACCAACATATGGGTTTTCTTGCTGAAACGCTTCGATGACCGGGGAAAATGCGCCAATATCGGCAGAACCGTAAATAACCGCGGACGGGGTATCGGGTGATAAAAGTGACTGTTCCGGGTCGGAAATCTGGGATGTTCGCAGCGGGGCAAAGGTAAAGACTTCCGCCAATGCAGAAGATGCTTGCATCGCAACCACGATGGCACATAAACGAATAATGGTACGGCCCAGGGTCATTTCGGATACTCTATGTCACGGTCGGCCAGAGACGACTGGCTGGATACGGGCAAAGCGTTTCAACATAAACGGCCATATCAAAGCCAATACCAAGAACGGCAAAGCATAACAACGCCGTAGAACGGTTTATCAGGGAAGAGTAACACAAACAATGAGAGTCCTTGTCGTCGAAGATCACGCCGCACTGGCTGACGGGATTGCACAGTCTTTAAGGCAATCGGGTTATGCGGTTGATATCATTGCCGATGGCGAGGAAGCCGACGATATCCTGCGGACGCAGGAATACGGGCTTGTGGTGCTTGATCTCAACCTTCCGAAGCTCGACGGGCTTGAAATCCTGCGGCGGTTGCGTCATCGGGGGGCGGAAAGTGCTGTTTTGATCCTGACGGCGCGTGGCGATATCGAAGACCGGGTGAAGGGACTTGATCTTGGCGCCGACGATTATCTGGCCAAACCGTTTGAGCTTGTCGAGCTTGAAGCACGGGTGAGGGCGCTGATGCGCCGTCATGCGGGTACGCACAACACCCAGATCAAATGCGGCCAAGTGACTTTCGATACGGTTGCCCGCCGCGTCATGATTGACGGCAATGACGTCGATATTCCACGCCGCGAGCTCAATATCCTTGAAATCTTGCTGTTGCGGGTCGGTCATGTTCTGAGCAAGGAACAAATTGCAGACCAGTTGGCCGGATTTGAAGACGATATCAGTGCAAATGCGGTCGAACTTTATATCAGCCGGCTGCGCAAGCGTGTCGAAACAGCCGACGTCAAAATCCAGACGGTTCGCGGGCTTGGATATTTGTTGAAAAAGACATGAAATGGCGTAACGGATCTCTTAGACGCAGGCTTGTCATCTGGCTGCTGATACCGCTTTTGGTGATCAGTTCATTGATGTTGCTTGAAGTGCGCAGCAACGCTGTTAGGTCGACAAACCAGGCATTTGACAGGGCACTTTTAAGTTCTGCATTGGCCATTGCAGATCGCGTGGTCATGATCGGCGGGAAGATCGAGGTTGATGTTCCCTATGTCGCGCTTGAGATGCTGACAAGTGCGGCCGAAGACCGGGTATTTTATCAGGTAAGTACCGGGCAGGGCGAATTCATCACCGGATACGAAGACTTGCCCCCGGTGCCGGACCGTTTGCTGCCGCTGCGCGAAGAACCGGTATTTTATGATGCGGTCTATAATGGTGAACCGGTGCGCATTGGTGCATTGTCGCGATATGTTGCAAGTGTTCGAAAAGCAACGCGTTTTCAGGTTCTTGTGGCGGAAACAATGGGTACCAGAACCAGTCTGAGCGAGGATATTCTGGCCAGTGCTGCTGCACGTCAGATTGTGCTGATCATGCTTGCCGCAATCATTGTCTGGTTCGGGATCGGTCAGGGTCTTAAGCCGCTAACACGGCTTGAAGAAGCCTTGAACCGTCGCTCGCCAACCGATTTGCGACCCATCTTGCATGACGTTCCGACCGAAGTGCGACATCTTGTAGGAGCGATCAATCAGCTGTTCGGACGCCTTGAAAACAGCCTCAAGACCATGCAGCGCTTTACAGCGGATGCAGCCCACCAGCTGCGGACTCCCTTGGCGGCATTGCGAACCCAGGCAGAACTTGGCCAGCGGGAAGATGATCCGGAAAAAATGCGCCAAATCATGGAAACCATTGCGTCTTCAACCCGACAAACCTCACATCTGGCCAATCAGTTATTGGCGTCTGCACGTGCAGCACCCGAAGGCCTGGCCGGACGTCCGTTTGAAAAAATCGATCTCTGTGCCATCACACGTGCGGTGACCAGTGCAAAGGTTCCAGCTGCGATCGAAAACGGCATTGATCTTGGGTACGAGGGCCTGACAGAGCCGGTATTGATTATGGGTGACGCAACCCTGATTGAAGAACTTCTTAAAAACCTGGTGCATAACGCGCTGATCTATTGCCCGGATGGCAGTGCGGTGACAGTGCGTCTTGAAAATGATCGAAAACCGGGGTTCGTGTGGCTAAGCGTCGAGGACAATGGCCCGGGCATTCCGATTGAACATCACAAGGATGTTTTCAAACGGTTCTATCGGATGAGTGAATCCGGTCAGGAAGAGGGTTGCGGCCTTGGTCTGTCGATCGTCAAAGAAATTGCGGCACGTCACGACACCAAAGTGAAATTGACCCAGCCCGAACGCAACAGCGGGTGTGTGTTCAGCATTTCATTCAAACGCAGTTCGTAGCAGCGGGTGCATCTGTACGCAGGCATCAAATTGAATGCATTGCATGAGATAACAGAATGCAGTGAGTTGAAGGTATTATATATTTTTCCATAAACACCATTTAGAAATATTTGTCATAATATATATTATAGAACTTAATGATGCAGAGAATGTACGGTGTACGTCCCGTGGAATTCTTATTCCCCACCGACACTGAAATACACCTTGAAATACACCTTTTACAGGCTTCTGAGCCGTGATGATCAGTTCACCTCGATGACAAGCCCGTCATAAGCCGGTTCAACATGGTTCGGTGTGTCGGCCATCGCCTGTGCGTAATCGAACTGAATGCTCATATGGGTCATGTAGACCTTTTTGGGTTGGAATTCTTCAACCCAGCCCAGCAGCTTTTCAAGATGCGCATGCGTGTTGTGTGGTCGGTGGCGCAAACAATCGACGACCCACACATCAAGATCATAAAGATGTTGTTTGGATTGCTCGGGGAAATTCACGACATCCGTCGAATAGGCAAATTTCCCGATCTTGAAGCCAAGGGTTTCGCCATAGCCGTGATCCTGCGAGAAAACGGTTATCGGGACCCCTGCTGCGACCAACGGCCCTGTGATGACGTGCGGTATCAGGACCGGTTTGAAATAGAACTCAACCCCGTCAGGCAGTGGCGTAAAGACATAATTGAAGCGATGGTCGATATCAGAGATTGTTTCGGCCGAGGCATAGATATCTATTGGCCGGTTCATCGCCACATTGAGCCAGCGAACATCATCAATCCCGTGCACGTGATCGGCATGCGAATGCGTGAACAGAATGGCATCAAGATGATCAATGTTATGGCGGATCGCCTGTTCACGGAAATCCGGGGTGACATCGACAAGGATCTTTTTCCCGGCTTCTTCAATCAGGATCGAACTGCGCAAACGGCGGTTTTTCGGATTATTCGGGTCGCACTTTCCCCATCCAAGGCCAACGGATGGCACGCCATTTGATGATCCGCAGCCAAGGATGGTTATTTTGGTCACTGTGCCTCTTCTCCTGGCAGAAGAAGATTTTTGCGATTGGCCTTGGTGAAGAGTTTGAAGAAGTTGTCCGTGGTGACCCGGGTGATTTCTTCGAGGCTTACACCCTTGATTTCGGCGAGCTTTGCCGCTGTGTGGGCGACATAGCTTGGCTCGTTCGGTTTGCCACGTTTGGGCACAGGTGCCAGATACGGTGCGTCTGTTTCCACAAGCAACCGGTCCAAGGGCACATCTTCAAGGGCCGCGCGGATTTCCTTGGCGGAATTGAACGTAATGATGCCCGAGCAAGAGATATAAAACCCGATTTTCAAGGCCCGCTGCGCCAGTGTTGCCGAACTTGAAAAGCAATGGATCACCCCTGTAAAGGGCCCCTTTTCATATTCTTCTTCGAGAATATCCATCGTGTCATCATCCGCATCACGGGTGTGAACGATCAGAGGCAAACCGGTTTCACGGCATGCGGCAATGTGGGCGCGAAAGCTTTGTTGCTGGGCTTCACGCGGTGCATTGTCGTAAAAATAGTCAAGGCCACTTTCGCCGATGCCAATAATTTTGGGATCGGATGCCTTGGCCAGCAACGGTTCGGGGCTTGAAAGCCCCTCCTCGCCGGCTTCGTGCGGATGCACGCCAATCGTGCAATAGATATGATCGGATTTTTCGGCAATGGCGCGAACCTGATCAAAGGTCGTCAGTTTCACGCCGATGCTGACCATCATGCCAACGCCGGCATTTTTCGCCCGCGCGATGGTGCCCGAAAAATCTTCGGAAAACTGCGGATAATCCAGATGGCAGTGGCTGTCGACCAGGGCGACATTCATGCCTTCTCTCCTTCGTCTTCTTCTACAAAGCGCGGGAATACGCCAGCCGGTTTCGGGATTTCCGTTCCCGGAACAAGGGCATGATCCGGGCCAAGATTCTCGAACCCGCGCTGATCATCGGCCAGCACCAGCAAATCGAGAATTTTCGATGCGGAATCCGGCATGATCGGCTGAACCAGAATGCCAACATGGCGAATGACTTCGGCCAGAACATAAAGAACCGTTTCCATCCGTGCCGGATCGGTCTTTTTCAGGCCCCAGGGCGCCATTTCATCGACATAACGGTTGGCATCGCCCACAAGGCTCCAGATTGCTTCAAGGCCCTTGTTAAATGCCTGCTCATCAAACAGCGGCCGAACGGTGTCCAGCATCCCGTGTGCTTTGCCGAGGATTTCATTATCCGCATTGGTGAGCGCGCCCGGTGTCGGGATCGCGGCGTTGCAGTTTTTGTGGATCATCGACAGAACGCGCTGGCACATATTGCCAAGATCGTTTGCCAATTCGCTGTTCATGCGATTGACCATGGCGCGATGGGCAAAGTCACCATCATTGCCGAACGGAACTTCGCGCATCAGGAAATAGCGGGTCTGATCCAGACCGTATTTTTCAGTCAGGTCATAGGGATCAATGACATTGCCGATCGATTTGGAAATCTTCTGGCCTTCGTTGGTCCACCAGCCATGAGCAAAGACGCGCTTGGGTGGTGTGATGCCGGCGGCAAGCAGGAAGGCCGGCCAGTAAACTGCATGGAAGCGCAGAATATCCTTGCCAACCATGTGAAGGTCAGCCGGCCAGTATTTTTCAAGTTTGGCCGGATCTGCATCCGGATAACCGATCGCCGTCAGATAGTTGGTCAGCGCGTCAAGCCAGACATACATGACATGGTCTTCGTCACCCGGAACAGGCACACCCCATTTGAAGCTGGTGCGCGATACCGAAAGGTCATGCATTCCGCCTTTGACAAAGCTGATGACTTCGTTGCGGCGTGACTGCGGTGCGATGAAATCCGGGTTCTGTTCATAGAACTCAAGCAGACGATCACCCCATGCCGACAGCTTGAAGAAATAGCTGGGTTCAGACACCCATTCGACCGGGGCCCCGGTCGGCGCCAGTTTCTCGCCATCCTTGGTGATCAGTTCTTTTTCAGCATAAAAGGCCTCGTCGCGAACCGAATACCAGCCATCATAGGAGCCAAGATAAATCTCGCCCTTTTCAAGCAACGTATTCCAAAGCGCCTGACAGGCCTTTTTGTGGCGTTCTTCGGTCGTCCGAATGAAATCATCATTCGAATAGTTCATATGCACGGCCAGATCGCGGAAGTTCTGCGATACCTGGTCGGTAAAGGTTTGCGGGTCGATACCCTTGGCCGCGGCCGACTTGTCGACTTTCTGACCATGTTCGTCCGTGCCCGTCAGGAACATCACGTCATACCCGTCCAGGCGCTTGAAGCGTGCCAGAACGTCACAGGCAAGCGTCGTATAGGCATGGCCAATATGGGGCTTGTCATTGACGTAATAGATCGGGGTCGTGATGTAATAGGGCTGTTTGTGCCCGGTCATGGTCGCAAATCCTTCGCGCAAGTCGTGAAACAAAACGGCCCGAAATGGGCCGTGATGGTCAAAATTTCGGTTACTGGGCAGTGATGTCAGGTTCGCATGGTTTCTTCAAGCATGAAGAATGCATTCAGCAAGGCTTGCTTGCGATCAAGATGCAAACCGCGGGTCGCGCCCATCAATTCGTTGATCTTTTCCCATACCTCCAGCCATTGATCAAGCGGTTGCGCAGCGGCCATGCGTTGCATGGCTGGCAATTCGCCCTCGACCACTTCGCGTGGCGGCTGTCCGGTTGCGGCAAACCGGATCATTCGGGCCAGCCACCAATGCAGAAGTTCGGTCACGGTGGCAAAGGCCGCGTCCTTGTCTGCCGGGGAAAAGCGTTCGGCAAATTTGTGCTGGGCCGCAACATCGGCATTTGGCAAAGATGCGATCAGATTGACCATCTCGGTATATAGCTCAAGCCCGCCGACTTCATGCAGTTGAAGGGCACGGCCAATGCTGCCTTCGGCCAGACCCGACAGCGCATCACGATCGCCAAGATCCATTTCAGGACAATAGCGGCCCAAAAGATCGACAACCTGATGGTCCTCAAGCGCGCCAAGGTTCAATCGACGGCAACGTGAACGGATGGTTGGCAGCAAACGGCCCGGATGATGGGCAATAAGGATCATCATCGCGTTTGCCGGCGGTTCTTCGAGAACCTTCAGAATGGCGTTTGCTGCGTTACGGTTCAGCTCGTCAGCCGCATCGACGATCACGATCCGCCAGCCGCCCTCGGCCGAGGTTTTGGACATGAAATTGCCAACAGTGCGCACATTGGCGACGGTAATTTCGCCCTGAAGCCGTTTTTTCTTCTCGTCATACTGGCGCTCGATAACCTTGAGGTCACCATGCCCGCCACCTGCAATCCGTCGTGCGACCGGATCTTCGGGATCAACGTAAAGTCCATCTGGCTGATCACCAAACAGGCCTGCCCCGCCGATCCCGCCACCAGACAGGATAAAACGCGCCATGCGATAGGCCAGTGTTGCCTTGCCAACGCCACGCGGACCACACAATAGCCACGCGTGATGCATCCGTTTGCTATTCCAGGCATCAAGAATTGTTTTCTCGGCCTCTTCGTGGCCAAGAAGCGCCTCATTACGGCGCGGTTCAAACGGATTGTTGTCTTCTTGAAGGTCGTCGTTACGGGCCATCCGGATTTATGCCCCCTGCCCGACAATACGGTTCTTGACCGTTTCAATGACACGTGCGGTTACGTCATCAATATCGCCCTGGGCATCAACAACGCAGCAACGTTCCGGTTCTGCGGCCGCGATTTCACGGAAACCGTCACGCAGACGCTGGTGAAATTCCAGTCCCATCCGTTCAAACCGGTCTTCGGCGGCGCTGACATTGGCAAAACGTGCACCAGCGCGCTCCAGTCCTATTTCGATCGGCAGATCAAAAATCAGGGTGATATCGGGTTTGAAACCATCGATGGCAAGTTGCCAAAGATTTCTGATGTAATCAGCCCCGAGCCCGTGGCCATATCCCTGATAGGCAACGGATGAGTCGGCAAAGCGGTCGCAAAGCACAACTTTGCCTTCGGCAAGGGCCGGACGGATCGTGCGTTCGACATGGTCCCGGCGCGATGCAAACATCAAAAGTGCTTCGGTGACCGCATCCCATCGCCCAGGATCGCCCGTCAGCAGAAGCGTGCGGATTTCCTCTGCGCCGGGCGAACCGCCAGGTTCGCGGGTGACAACGACGTCACGCCCCTGATTGCGGAACCATTTCTCAAGGCATCTGATCTGTGTCGATTTTCCGCTGCCTTCCCCGCCTTCAAAGCTGATGAACAAGCCGGGCTTCACACTCACCCGTTTGCCCCCCACAGAAGATATTTGATGGCGGCACCGATACGGCCGACAAAGCCGAGGCGCCCGACATCATGGGCCGCATAAAGCGGGAATTCTTTGGCTTCCTGATCAGGAACTTCCACCTTCAGGGTCGCGATCTGATCGCCTTTGGCAATCGGGGCCGGAATCGGACCGTCATAGACGACAGACACTTTCATATCACGGCTAGCACTGCGCGGGAGTGTCAGGAGAATGTCCTGATCTGCGACCAGATCAACCTTTGTTTCGGCGCCAAGCCAGACATTGGCGGAACTGACCGTTTCATCCTTGGAAAACAGGTCGTAATTGTCGAATTCGCGGAAACCCCAATCGAGAAGTTTCTGTGATTCCGTACGGCGTTCCCGAACCGAGTTCAGGCCATTGACAACAATGATCAAGCGACGGCCATCACGTTCGGCCGACGCGGTAAGGCCATAGCCGGCAGACTCCGTATGCCCGGTTTTAAGGCCGTCGACACCTGCACTGGTCCCCAAAAGCGGGTTGCGGTTGGGCTGACGGATGCCGTTGTAGGTGAATTCCTTGACGGAATAGAGTTCATAAAGATCAGGGAAATTACGAATGGTATCGCGGGCCAGGATCGCAAGATCATGCACAGTGACAAGGTGACCTTCGGCAGGCCAACCGGTGGCATTCTTGAACACCGATTTGGTCATGCCGATATTGCGCGCTTCCTGGGTCATTTCCTCGGCAAAGGCTTCTTCGGTGCCGGCGAGGCCTTCGGCTACCACAATCGCGGCATCATTGCCGGACTGAACGATAATTCCGTGCAGAAGGTCGGAAACTGAAACGTCGGAATTGACCTCGACGAACATTTTGGATCCGCCCTTGCGCCATGCCTTTTCACTGACATGGAAGGTGTCATCCATCGATACACTTCCGTCCTTGATATGCTTGAACAGCATATGGACAGTCATCATCTTGGTCATGGATGCCGGTTCGGTCAGTGTGTCCCCTTCCTTGTTCAGAAGGACAGCACCGGTGTCGAAATCCATAATGTAGGCTTCACGCGCGCTGGTCTCGATCGCCTGTGCACTGGTCATCGACATTGCCATGACGGACCCCAATATTGCGGCCCCGGCCACTACCCGGTTCAGACTGTTTTTGAACGGAATTGGCGGCATCAAAGTCATAGCGTCCTAACCCTGTATAATAAAATCTGTTCCCGCCGGTCTTTCGGCGTGTTCATTCTGTTGCTTATGTCGCAAATCCGGCAAAATTGTGCAACAGCAAGCCGGTATGCTCATAAAACAAAAGACTTCATCAGAAAACCGTGCGCATGACAGCAATCAAAGCGGTAGCACAGCGGATTTCTGCAATCAACATCCCGACTTGGCAGCCCCACCGTCAGCGCATTCAACGACCACTTTGGCGCCGTTCTGGCCGGTTGCAATCACCCGTTCGAGTAAAATGTCAGCTTCGGGCACCGTGTTTAACGGTCCAAGACGTACCCGGTAAAAGGTCGTGCCTTTGACTTCAATCGGTTCAATCTTGCTTGGTGCAAGATCATAAAGACGGTTCCGAAGGTTCAAGGCATTGTCATAAACTGAAAATGCACCGGCCTGAACATAGATTGACGAATTGGCAACAGGCGCAACATTGACAACTGCGGCCTCTTCAACCGTTCCTTCCAGCGGGGATGACGATACGCTTGGTTCGGACGATGGCGGCGTCAGTTTGATCCGGGACGTTGTCGGCTGTCCGCTGTCAGTAATCGGACCATCATCAAGACGTACGGTTTCGACAACATCACGCGGTGCGGCCGATACGGTGTTCTGTTCGGCAACGGTGACCGCCGGTGCTGCTTTGCCCTGCGCGATTGCGGCGATCTGTCGGCTTTCGCTTTCGATCACCTCGACCATCACCTTGGCCGTGCCCTTTTTCTCGAAACCGAGCAACTGGGCCGCGCGGCGCGACATATCAATGATGCGGCCATGTGCAAACGGCCCGCGGTCATTGATGCGAACCTTAAGCGATTTGCCGTTTTCAAGGTTGGTTACACGAACAATGCTTGGCAGTGGCAAGGTACGGTGGGCCGCCGATATTTCGTACTGATCAAAAACTTCGCCATTGGCTGTCCGTTTGCCGTGGAATTTGGGGCCGTACCAGGATGCGATACCGGTTTCGCTATATTCGTAATCAACGGCGGGGTAATACCACTGACCGGCAATTTCA
This sequence comes from Thalassospira sp. CH_XMU1420-2, assembly GCF_037029325.1. Lineage (NCBI taxonomy): Bacteria > Pseudomonadati > Pseudomonadota > Alphaproteobacteria > Rhodospirillales > Thalassospiraceae > Thalassospira > Thalassospira sp. CH_XMU1420-2. Next base: position 611,307 of record NZ_JAYMEG010000003.1, on the reverse strand, counting down.
TAGGGATTGCCGATCTTGTAGCTTCCGACCTGAACCGGTTGTGTTTGTCCGCCGCCCAGACGTTTGACACCGTGAACGGCCAACTGGGTTTCGGCACAACCTGCCAGTAACATACCAAGTGCAACCACGGACAGTCCGAGGCGGCTTTTTGTCCGCAGGCGTGCGAATGCACTTTTTCTTGGTGATGGCATCAAGGTGTCCCCGCTTAAAGATGCTCTGTATCTGTCGGTGACGGGATTTTCCCGTCACCTGGACATTCAATGGTTACTGCCCCGCAATCGCGTCTGCCAACGTACCGACAGCAATCGCGAAATAGGTCGAACGGTTCCAATGCATGATGGTGTGGAAATTGTTATAAACCATATATGCCGGACCTTCACCGTCATTTACGGTAACAATTGATGCATCCATGTCGGCCTTTGGCAGATCCGCACCATTAGGCATGCGTACACCGGCTTTCTGCCATTCGGCGATTGGTTTGCGAATGTCGCGGCCAACCAGTGACTTGTCGAAATCTTTCGGGATGCTGACCTTGCGTCCCCAACGCTCGTCACCCTTCCAGCCAACGGTCGAAAGATAGTTTGCAGCCGACGCAAAGACATCTTCCTTTGCCCCCCACAAATCAATCTTGCCATCGCCATTTCCATCACGTGCATAGTTCAGGAATGTGGAAGGCATGAATTGCGCCTGCCCCATTGCACCGGCCCACGACCCTGACATGTTTTCAGGTGCTATATGCCCAGCATCAATAATGGTCAGGGCATTCATCAATTCCTTGCGGAAATATTCCGCCCGACGGCCCTCAAAGGCAAGGGTCGCAAGTGAATCAACCACGGAATACCCGCCGGTATGGCGGCCAAATCCGGTCTCAATTCCCCAAAAAGCCGTAAGATACTGACCCGGGACACCATATTTTTTTGCCGCGGCATCAATCACGGCGCGGTTTTCGGCGTATTTCCGACGTCCCTCATCAATACGGGACTGTGGCACCACGCGCTGGATATATTGTTCAAACGTCAGTTTGAATTCCGGCTGGCTGCGGTCATATTCGATGACTTTGGGGATCGGCTTGGTGTTGGCAAAGGCGACATCGAGTGTCGGCTGTGAAATGCCTTTGGCTGCTGCTTCTTTTTTGAAGTCAACAAGCCATTCATCAAACCCCTCTGTGGTAAATTCTGGAAGTTTTTCATCGGTCTGTGCGAAGGCAGGTGAATGCGCAGCCAAAACAGTCAACACCGAGGCGGCAGTCAGCAATTTCCAGAATTTCATCAAAAGGCCTCATCCAGGATTTTAGTTGTCAGGGGCGACCGGCATCGGGCCGGGGAACCACTCATTCGTTCGCCCGGTCAGGTAATAGGCGGTCAAACCTACCCATTCACGCAAACCACGACTTAGAGATTTGATACCGCCTGAGACGTTAAGACTTGCTAAATGGATGTCGTCTGAGGTCAATCTGCCGACCGGATACGGAATTACAGTCCATCCAACCTGTCGAAAAACACCAACCGCGCGCGGCATATGATCGGCCGAAGTGATTAAAAGCCAAGGTTTTTGTGCCAGTTCCGGCCAGTTGCCATACACAACCTTGTGGGAGTTTAGCGCATTCTCATATGTGTTGCGTGCTTCGGTCTCGAAATGCATGTTCGGCGTCAGAAGCTTCGAATCGTAAAGCCAGTCGCGAAGAACATTGGCCTCGCTGAAACCCCGATCGTTCAAAACACCATCGCCCCCGGTGAATATTACGGGTTTATCGGGGTATTTGTTTGCAACGCGCAGCATTGTAAAGACCCGGTCCGGGGCACTGAGAAACTGCACGTCGCCACGCTGAAGGAAGCCGTTTGCATCGATACTGCCTGACAGTGTGATGACGCCTGCAAATTCGGTTTTGTCCAGATCAGGCTTTTCGAACCGTGTTTCGAGCGTCCGGGACAAAAACGCACCGAGCGGAAATACTGTAATCAACAGTGATAAAACGGTCACGACAACCAGGCCGGCAAGCGCAAAGCGCCGCGTTCGGCGCAGGCAAATCAATGCGGTCAGCGCCAACAAGACAACCCCATGGACCAGCCCGATATTGACGATATAGCCCACTGTTTTTGACAGAAAATAGAACACGTGAATTCAATCCGACTGGTTATTCGCCCTGTGGTTGCTGGTACCTTACTGAAAACAAATTATTTCGTCAGCATTCGATGCAATATCGGATTGACCTATTGACAGGGCAGCGCACCCAATTTATTGAAAGCGCCCAGAGCGAGATGCTCCGACCATTTTTGCGGAGAGGTGGCAGAGTGGTTGAATGCAACGGTCTTGAAAACCGTCGTGCCTTTACGGGTACCGTGGGTTCGAATCCCACCCTCTCCGCCATTTCCCAAGTCGTTGATTACGTTGTAAATTGCCGCGGACTGTTGCGAATTGTGAACCAAAACTGGTTTCCGATTTAGCATTCAGCTTGGCTTGTGCATATCTTCCTCGCGCGGTCGCGGACATTGTTTTATCCGCCCGGAATCCGTTTGCTTTCTGGGCCAATTGCCATGATGAAGGCATGGCAGGCATCCCATACGGTGTGATGCATTTCGGTTGTCGTGATCAGTAACTTAATTCCAGGCCGAGCATGCGGCTCAGCAATATGGCGACAAGTCCGACTGCGATCAATGCAACCAGGAAAATAGCGACCATCTTGGCCCCAGAGCGTATCAGGGCGCGGGTCTCGCCCTTTTCTCCCTGGTCGTAATGCCATTTGATGGAAAAGAACATGGCGGTGCATAACGCGACAATCTTGAACGTGCCGAAGATTATTGGGACCCAATCCATTTTTTTCACTCATATCTGCATCAGCTGTGTGCGTTATGGCCGTGTTTTCGCCAAACGCACACTTCATATTCTGCAACCCAGACATGTATCAGCGGGCGGGAATTGCACTGGCCCATAAGGCGGTTACCTTGCGGATACGGACGCCTGCGACTGCCGCGGCAACTTATATCCAAATACGCGCCGGTAAATGACAATTGTCGATTTCGCCGGGATTTCGGGGTTTTAAGCCATAGAATGCGGACTGCACGGATATTGTTTATCTTGACGCGGTCGTCACTGTTCTGCGAACTGTAGCCTCCTTTCGCAAGATTTTGAAACCGTCCTAATGAAAGTCCGCCAATGAGCGCGTTACCGCCCTGCCCCAAATGCCAATCGCCCTATGCCTATGAGGATGGCGAGCTCCTGATTTGTCCGGAATGTGCACATGAATGGTCTGCATCAGCCGATACTTCATCCGAGACAACTGTCAGGGATGCCAACGGAACGCCGCTTTCTGATGGTGATACGGTAAGCGTTATCAAGGACCTGAAAGTCAAAGGGTCATCGGCCGTTGTCAAGGTTGGTACCAAGGTCAAAGGCATTCGCCTGGTCGACGGTGATCACGATATTGATTGCAAAATTCCCGGGATTGGTCAGATGGGACTGAAATCCGAATTTGTGAAAAAAGTATCGGACTGATTTCCCAAGTCCTGTATTTCAGAAAAGAAAAAGCGCACCGTTTCCGGTGCGCTTTTGTCGTTTAAATTTGGTGTTGGGCGGTGCTTAGTCCGCACTACCGGTACGGAAAGTCGCACCGGCTTTTGGTTTGATCACGCGCTGAACAAACCAGATCACCGCAGCCATCCCGACACCGATAAGATCGGTAACAAGACCGCCGGAAATCATGAACAACGCTGCAATGATCAGGGCAATACGCAAGAACCAGACCGCGTTGCGGCCAAGGAACCAGCCCTGAACACCCGCAGACAGCAGGAATACGCCGACAACGGCCGTAACCAGCGCCTGCCCGATCTGAAGGTATGTGCCCTCCATCAGGATCGCAGCGTTATAGAAGAACATGAACGGCACGATAAAGGCCGCGATGCCGATTTTGAATGACGCCACCGATGTTTCCATCGGATTGGCTCCTGAAATCCCGGCCGCGGCATAGGATGCCAACGCAACTGGCGGCGTGATTGCCGAAACCACAGCAAAGTAGAACACGAAGAAATGAGCGGTAAGTGGTTCAATTCCAAGCTCAATCAGGCCCGGTGCAACAACGGATGCCGCCACGGCGTAGGCAGCGGTTGTTGGCATGCCCATGCCAAGAAGAATGGCAATCAGCATGGCAAATACCAGTGCCAGAAGCTGGGATGCTTCTGCCAGACCAAGCAACAGGTTCGAGAACCGCGCACCAACACCGGTCAAGGCGATAACGCCAACAATGATCCCGGCACAGGCACAAACAGCAATGATCTGAATTGACATGCCACCGGCCAGCTCAAAGGCCTTGGCAACGGCGCGAACACCGACCCGGTTTGGTGTCAGCCAACTGACCACGACGGCCGCAACCGTCGCCAGCGTACCGGCACGAATAACCGAATATCCAAGGAACAACGCAATGATCAATATGATGATCGGCAGGAACAGGTAGACCTGTTTGACCATCGTGTTGAAGCGCGGCAGTTCTTCTTCCTTCATGCCGCGCATGCCGAGTTTAGCGGCTTCGAAATCGACCATGAAATAGATCGACACAAAATAAAGGATCGCAGGAATAACCGCGGCAATCGCAATATCGGTATATGGAATACCGGTAATCTCGGCCATGATGAAGGCGCCCGCCCCCATGATGGGTGGCATGATCTGGCCACCAGTCGATGCTGCGGCCTCAATCGCGCCGGCGGTTTTCTTGTGATAGCCGACCTTTTTCATCAACGGGATGGTCAAGGAACCGGTTGCCACAACGTTACCGGCCGATGTGCCATTGATCATGCCCATCAAACCGGATGCAAAAATCGCAACCTTGGCCGGGCCACCCCGCGCCCGTCCGGCGACCGAAAAGGCAAAGTTCACAAAATAGTCGCCAACTTTGGATGCCTGAAGAAAGGCTGCGAAGATGATGAACAGGATGATGTAAGTCGAAGAAACGGCCGTCGTCGGTCCGAGAATTCCGGCATCGGTATAGACCTGGCTAAAGAAGCGCTGCCAGGTGATTGCCGGTGATTGCAGGAAGCCCGGCAGGAATTCACCGACAAAGACGTACACGAGGAAGATCGTTGCGATGATCACAAGCGCAAGCCCGGCGACACGACGGGTCAATTCCATAATCAGCAATGTTCCGGAAATCGCAGCAATCGAAATTCCGATTGGCGCAAACGGCGTTCCGGTCGAGTTGCGCATCAAGGTGCCATAAATCGTAATCAGATAGATGGCGACTGCAAGCCCGCATACCGTAAGGACAAAGTCCGGCGGCGAATAACGGTTTCTGGTGGTTTTGTGGAACCAGGACAAAACGATACCGCCGACTGTCGCAGCCATAAGCGGCGCGCCAAAGACCCAGGTTTCATTGAACTTGATGCGCGCATCAATGCCGTTCCACATCACGCCATTGTTGATTTCAAAGGCGAAACTGATTGCGGTTCCCACGGCAACAAAGGCCGGAACCAGCAGAATGTAGGACAGATAACCCAAAAGCGGCGTCTGGCCGGTCGGGGCATCCGCAAATTTGTTGGCCGAATACCAAAGGAAACCAAGTGCCAGCGCACCGGCAACGTGAACAATTCGGAAGTTCCAGGTTTCGAGCGGAAAATCAGGCAGAAACGCAAGATTAACCAAACCACCGGTCATGCCCGACAGCGACACGCCATTAAGTGCCAGCATGTGAAACGCGGCATAAATCGCAGCAGCAATCGTAATGAAAGTAAGGCCGCGCCCTTCAAAAAGGCGTCGGTTTTGTTCAACCGGTTCCTCGTCAACGCCATCGGCGATGAGATGGTCGTCATCAGGTTTGTTGGGTTCGGTCATAAGGTTTCCCCGCACTCTTTGGTCATTTGTTTTTGGCAAGCTTCTTTACGGCGATTGAGCAAAGGCGGGTCACCATTGCGATGACCCGCCTTGCGATATCAGATCGGGCTGACTTAGTGGATCATGTCAGCCGGGATGGATGCGCCATGTTCATTGAACCATTTGGCGGCACCCGGGTGCCATTTCATGACTTTGTTCTTGTTCCAGTTTTCCGGAACCGTCGAACGGGCCGCACGGTGGATCGAAACCATGCGGGCATTGTCCGACATCACAACGTCGGTTGCGGCATAGACGAAGCTTTCAGGAAGATCGCAGTTGGCAATCGCAAAGTTCCACATCGAAACCGAACGTGCCGGTGCGGTCAAAGTGGTGTAGGTGTCAGCTGCGATGTCGAACTCGGATACCGGGAAGGCATCCATGATCTGTTTCTGTTCTGCTTCGGTGAACTCGATGATGTTCACTTTGGTCTGGACTTCCAGCTGGCTGACAGCCGGAACCGGGACGCCGGCGGCGAATGCGATAACGTCAAGCAGGCCATCCTGAAGCTGACCACCAAGATCAGACCAGCCGCCGTTACGGCGTTCGAATTTCACGCCGAGTTCTTCAAGCATCCGCGGGAAATAGGTGTCGGATGTCGACCCGGCCGGGCCGAAACCGATTTTCGCACCTTCCGGAATGTCGGCAACCGATGCGATGCCCGACGATGCCAATGCGGTGATCGAGAACGGCGTCTGATACATCGGGAACATTGCGCAAGCGTTGGTCATCTGGACGCCCGGTGCAATCGGGTTGGTCCCGGCCAGCGATTCTGCAGCCGGTCCCATCGTGGTCATGCCAAATGCGGCTTCACCAGTATGGACCAGGGCCATGTTCTGCATCGGACCACCGGTGACTTCACCACCACCGGAAATGCCGAGTTCTTCAGCGACAAGGTTTGCCCAACCCGAACCATAGGCAAAGTATGTTCCGCCCTGAGAAGCGGTGCCAACGGTAAAGCTATCAGGCCAACCGGTGCGATCCTGCGCGACAGCAGCAGTGCTCCCAAACGCAAACGCGACCGCCATCCCTGCAATTAATGCGCGTTTCATCTATTTCCTCCGTTTATCGGTACTTATGTGACGTTGCCCCCAAGACAGTTCCACATATGGGGAAACCAAAGGTTGAAGGCAATGTGATCTATAATCAATAACTAAAACAAGGCACTTGGAAAGTGATGTTGGTCTCAGAACTTATGCGACTTTCGTTGAATGGTTCTATTGCGTGCATTTGACGCCACTAAAACACGTTATTCTGATTTAAATTTAAAGACCGCGCTACAAACGCTTGTAATGGCATGAAGACGTTACAACGTCTCTAGAAACCATGGTGTCTCGGAGGGCGGCGCAGTGTCATTGAATATCGGCAGTAGAATCTTGCTTGCAGCGGCGATGATTGTTGTTGCGACGTTTGTTGCCTTTATCCTGTATTTTGATTACCAGCAGCGAACGTCGATCCAGAGCGCGTTGCAGTCAAAATTGACCGAAAGCGGATCGCTTGCGACGGCGGGGATTGCCAACTGGCTTGATGGCCGTCGTCTTCTGGTCGAAAGCCTTGCCAACAACATCGCACGGGACAGCTCGCCCGAAGCCGTACGCGAAGTGGCCAGCGGCCAGGCGCTTGCTGAGTCGTTTATTTATGCCTATTTCGGCAGCGCCGATGGCGTAATGACAATGAACCCGCCAGACGAGCTGCCGCCCGATTACGATCCGCGCAAACGCCCATGGTATGGTGATGCGGTGGCAATCGGTGACAGTACCCTTACCGAACCCTACACCGATGCCTCAACCGGGCAGCTTATTGTTACGGCAACAACCCCGGTATTTGACGGTTCGAAACTGCTTGGCGTGGTGGGTGGTGATATCAACATCTCCATTCTTGGCGAACTGGTTCGCAGTATTGATTTGGGCGGGATCGGATACGGGTTCCTTGTCAATGATCAGGGCACCGTCCTGATCCACCCCAATGCAGATTTCACGCTTAAACCGATTGCCGAAGTTTTCCCGGAAAACACCCCGACCGTCGAAGAAGGCATGCAAAGCGTTCTTGAAGGAAGTGGTCCGCAATTGTTTACCTTCTTCAAGGTTGACGGGTTGCCTTCTGTGAACTGGTATCTTGGCTTTGCCCTTGATCGGGATGCGGCATATGCATCACTGACCGAGTTTCGCTATACCGCCATAATCACCGCGATCATTGCCGTACTGGCGATCATGGGGCTGATGGGTGTTCTGGTACGCACCTGGGTTTCGCGTCCGGTGCTAAGCATGACATCCGCCATGACCCGCCTGGCCAAGGGGGAAAAGGATGTCGATGTACCCGGAACGGAGCTGAAAGATGAAATCGGGGCGATGGCGGCCGCGGTCCTTGTGTTTAAAAACAATGCGGCCGAGGTCGAACGCCTCGCACATGAAAACGAACAGGCCACACAGCGGGCTGCGCTGGAACGCAAACGTGCACTCGATCAGATGGCCGACAATTTCGAAAAAAGTGTGCTTTCGATCGTTGAAACGGTTGCCGATGCGGCTGAACGAACCCAATCGGTAGCAACCCAGCTTTCAGCCAATGCCGAAGAATCCACCAGCCGTGCTGCCGCGGTTTCAAATGCAGCAAATATCACGACCGAAAACGTTCAGGCCGTTGCCTCTGCGACAGAGGAACTGTCAGCAGCCATTCGTGAAATCGGCGCGCAGGTGACCCAATCGATTGATGTTGCAACCGAGGCCGTGAATGGTATCAACAATACCACGGCAACCGTCACAGAACTGGCAGAGGCCGCCGAACGCATCGGTCAGGTTGTCGGGCTTATTCAGGACATTGCTGGACAAACCAACCTTCTTGCTCTGAACGCAACGATCGAAGCCGCACGTGCTGGTGACGCGGGTAAAGGCTTTGCCGTGGTCGCCGGCGAGGTCAAGTCACTGGCCAATCAGACAGACAAGGCAACGGGCGACATTCAAACCCAGATTGACGGCATTCAGGGATCGTCTAACCGCTCGGTGACAGAAATCGGGTCAATTTCCACGACGATTGAAAGGATCAACGAGTTCTGCAATGCCATTGCAGCCGCTGTTGAGCAACAAGGTGCAGCAACCCGTGAAATCGCCGACAGTGTCCAGCGGGCGGCATCGGGTACACAGGAAGTTTCGCAAAACGTTTCAGCGGTATCGGATGCATCCAATATGGTCAGCACAGAGGCCAACTCCCTTCTGACATCATCGCGCGAGATGCGTGAGCTGGCCCAGCGGCTTCGCGAGGAGGTCCTTGGCTTCCTGAAATCTGTTCGGGAAAACAAATAGGATCCGGACAGAAGTCCCCTGCCCGTGCATCAAATTGACGCCATCGTTCCTGATCGAGAACGGTGGCGTTTTTTGTGTGATCCGGTTGCCGTTCCTTGGGATTTTGTCGGGATACATCCCAAGAGTCTGGTGCAGGTGGACAAATGGTAAAATCGAACGTGGTGTTTTGTTGCGTGAAATGCGGGTGCAGCGCACGATGTTTGCGGGTGTTTGTCCAATTGGAATGGCTAAGCGTTTGAAATATTGCCTTTATTCATAAAACTGCAAAAAATCAGTGGAAATACGCAGCGCCGATAGGCAATTATTGTCGCGATGAGAGGCGCATTTATGGCGTGTCTTGTGGGGGAGCATCGTTTCGATGATGCTAAGACGAACAAAATTCAGACTCTCAACAGGGAAACTTTTCACTCGCTATGAGCAAAAACATACCCGCCCTGCAGGTCGAAGGGATGATCAAAAGCTTTGGGGATCACGAAGTCCTCAAGGGAATTGACCTGACGGCGCATACTGGGGACGTGATTTCGATTATCGGTTCCTCTGGCTCGGGCAAAAGTACGTTCCTGCGGTGCATCAATCTGCTTGAAACCCCGAATGCGGGTAAAGTCCATGTCCATGGCGAACTTATTCGCATGAAGACATTGAAGGACGGTTCGCAGGAAGCCGCGGACAAAAAACAACTTCAGCGCATCCGTACCAAACTGGCAATGGTGTTTCAGAGCTTCAATCTCTGGAGCCATTTGACCATTCTTGAAAATGTTATCGAAGCACCGGTGCATGTTTTGGGTGTGCCGAAAAAGGAAGCGATTGAGCGCGCAGACGCGCTGCTTCAGAAAGTCGGCATGTATGAGCGGCGTGACTATTACCCGGGGCATGTTTCAGGTGGTCAGCAACAGCGTGCGGCGATTGCCCGCGCCCTTGCGATCGAACCTGAAGTCCTGCTGTTTGATGAACCGACTTCCGCACTTGATCCCGAACTGGTCGGGGAAGTGCTTAAGGTAATGACAGATTTGGCCGAAGAAGGCCGCACGATGCTGGTGGTGACCCATGAAATGGGCTTCGCTAAAGGGGTATCCAGCCACGTGATGTATTTGCATCAGGGCCGGGTTGAAGAATTCGGAAACCCGACTGATGTGTTCGAGAACCCCAAATCAGAACGTATGAAGCAATTCCTTCAACGCGATTTCTGATATGGGCAGGCTGCCTCTGTTGGGGGCGGTCGCGTGAATGGGTGCAAGAGGTTGTGCGCCATTCCAATTTACAAGGGAGAATTTGAATGAAAAACTGGATCAAGGTTGCTTCGGCTGCCGCTATTGGTATTGCACTGAGCGCATCTGCAGCAAATGCGGCGTGGGAAAAGGTTGTGATTGCAACCGAAGGTGCCTACCCCCCGTTCAACATGGTTGACGAGAACGGCAAACTCATCGGTTTTGACGTTGATTTCGCCAACAAGCTTTGCGAAACCGCAAAAATCGAATGCGAAATCGTTGCCCAGGACTGGGATGGCATGATCCCGGGTCTTCTGGCGAAAAAATATGACGCGATCATTGCTCAGATGTCGATCACCGAAGAGCGCAAACGCTCTATCGACTTCTCCGATTATTACAGCAACACTCCGGCTGTCTTCGTTGGTAAAGACGGCATGAGCATCGAAGCGTACAAAGATGGTGAAGTCGTCGACGACGCACTTGACGGTCTTGTCGTTGGCGTACAGCGTTCGACGACCCACGCAAACTTCCTGGAAGACAACTTCCCGTCTGTCGAAATTCGTATGTACGGCACCCAGGACGAAGCACTTCTTGACCTGACTGCCGGTCGTGTTGATGCCACCCTGGCTGACTCCGGTACGCTTGAAGACTGGCTGAAATCCGACGAAGGCAAAGGCTACGGCTTTGTTTCCAACCAGTTCGCACCGAGCGAATGGTTCGGCGATGGCGCTGGTATCGGTATCCGCAAGGAAGACCAGGATCTCAAAGAGATCTTCAACAAGGCACTGGCTGAAATGCTTGAAAACGGCTCCTATGCCGAGCTGAACAAAAAGTATTTCCCGACGATCAATCTGCACCCGAATTGATCTGTTGATTTTTCCGGGGCGGCATCACTGTGCCGCCCCGCCCTTATTGTTGTCTGGTGTTTCTTTTTAGGGGATTGAAACGCCTGCGACATCAAGGAAAGCTGGAGACACCATGCTCGATTTATACGGCCGCGGCTGGCAGATGCTTGAAGGGGGACTGGTTACAGTTCAGCTTTGCCTTACCGTTTTGCCATTCATGATCATTATTGGTCTGCTGGGCGCATCGGCGAAACTTTCACGCTATCGCTCGTTGCGCATTATCGGGGAAAGCTACACCGTTCTTATTCGCGGTATCCCTGAACTTCTTGTTATTTTATTGATCTATTTTGGCGGCACGATTGCCGTTCAGAACATTGCCGAACTGATTTCCGGTGAAGAAACCCGTGTCGATATTCCGGCATTCTGGTCCGGTGTTGCCGCCCTTGCACTGGTACAGGGCGCATTCGCATCCGAAGTTTTCCGTGCTGCCATGCAATCCATCCCGATTGGCCAGATCGAGGCCGCCACGGCATGTGGCATGACACCACGGCAAATCTTTATGCGCATCAAGTTGCCACAGCTTTGGCGTTTTGCGCTTCCGGGGCTTAACAACCTGTTCCAGGTGCTGATCAAGGACACCGCCCTTATTTCGGTTGTTGGTGTCGAAGAAATCATGCGCAAGGCGGCCATCGGGGCTGGAACGGACAAGGCACCCTTTACATTCTATCTTGTGGCGATGCTGATGTTTCTTTCATTTACAACAGTTTCGCTTATTGCCTTCAACTATCTTGAAAAGCGGGCTGCCCGCGGTATCGCGAGGGCCTAAGATATGTTTGAAGATCTGATTTACGTTCTTGGCAAATATGATACCTGGCTTTGGCGTGGCTTTTTGCTGACGATTGAGCTGCTGGTAATCTCGGTTACCTTTGGAACGATTTTGGCCATTCCGCTTGCGGTGGCGCGCGTGTCCAAAAAAGTCTGGGTCCAGGCCGTTCCTTTTGCCTTCATCTATGTGTTTCGCGGTACACCCCTGATCGGGCAGCTGTTCATGATGTATTATGGCGTCGGACAGCTGATTTCGAACATTGACGGCATTCAGGATCATTGGAGCTGGGTCTATCTTCGCAATCCCTATTGGTACTGCCTGCTGACCTTTGTGCTCAATACATCGGCCTATGTTGCAGAAATCATGCGCGGTGGCATTCAGAACGTCCCAAGTGGCGAACTCGAAGCTGCGCGTGCATGCGGAATGACACCCTGGACCACCTATCGGCGGATTATCTTCCCGCGGATGTGGCAAATGATCTGGCCGGCTTACACCAATGACGTGATCTTTACCCTTAAGGCGACGTCACTGGCATCAACTGTGACCATGATGGAGCTTACCGGTGCGGCGCGTAAAATCGTTGCGCGAACCGCCCTTCCCTATGAGGCGTTTATTTCGGCTGGCGTGATCTATCTGATCATTGTTTATACGCTGACCTTCGGCTTCAAGGGCATGGAGCGATACCTGCGCCGGAATGAGCGTCGCAAAGACAAGCATTCAGCAAATACCAAGGCGCTACCTACCTGACCTTGACTGAATTTGAATACTCAAACGGCCCGGAAGCCGGTAACAATCATATGCCAGAAATTTGGTGATGATCTGTTTCCGTCCGGGCTGTTTTGCCCCACGCCACCATTTTTCAGGAAACCAAAATGCAAGAAGAACGCATTGAACTCGTTCGCCCGCAAATGGGCACGTCACGCGCCCTTACCGTGCGCCGCTATGGCAAGGCCGGAGCCGGTCCGAAAGCCTATTTTCAGGCAGCATTGCATGCAGACGAGCTGCCCGGTGTCATAACCCTGCATCATCTTGAAGCATTGCTGAAAGAAGCCGATGCCAAGGGGGAAATCACCGGTGAGATTGTTGTTGTTCCGTTTGCCAACCCGATCGGGCTTACCCAATATGTCGATATGAAGCCGCTTGGCCGGTTTGAACTGCGCAGCGGCCAGAATTTCAATCGCCATTACCCGGATCTCAGCCCTGCGCTTATTGCCGCCGTTGACGGCAAACTCGGTCGGGATGCCGATGCGAACGTCAACCTGATCCGGGCCGAACTTCGCAAACTGATAGCGCAACACCGCAAGGATGTAAGTCCGCTGACCGATTTGCAGGATTTGCGCCTTACGCTTGCCGAACTGGCGATCGATGCGGACTATGTCCTGGATTTGCATTGCGACTGGGAAGCGCCGATGCATCTTTATATCAGTGACCATAACTGGCCCGATGCCGCCGACCTTTCCGCACAGATCGGATCAAAATGTTCTCTGATTGCCGAAATCAGTGGTGACAACCCGTTTGATGAAGCATTCAGCCGCCCTTGGGTGGAGCTGCGCCGTGCCTATGGCGACAAGTTCCCGATCCCGATGGCGACCCTGGCAACCACAATCGAATTGCGCGGTGACCGGGATGTTTATGATGAATATGCCATTCCCGATGCCCTGAACATGTTCAAGTTCCTGCAGCGCCGCGGCCTTGTCGCCGGGGATCCGGGTCCCCTGCCCAAACCGAAATGTGATGCGACGCCGCTTTCCGGTGTTGATCGTGTTGCTGCGGTTCATGGTGGCATGGTTGTCTTTTCTGTCGAAGCCGGCGCACAGGTTAAGGCCGGTCAGGAACTGGGTTATGTGCTGGATTGTGAAACCGGTCAGAAAACGCCGTTTTCAAGCCGCACGGACGGGATCCTCTATTCCCGCCTTGGTATCCGCCTTGTAGTGCCGGGGGGCTATTTGTGTTCGGTCGCCGGTGAAGAGCCGCTGCCCGGCCGCGAAGGACAATTGCTGCTGTCGAAATAGGGTTTTTGACGGCAGTTGTCAGGCAGTTCTGCTGTTTTGATTGAAACTGTGTTTTGGACGGATCGATTGATTGCCGGGGTAAGGTTGGATACCTTCTTGGCGATTGGACGATCCGTCTTTATCTTTAATGCCAGATGCATTAAGTGAACCGACTTTTGCCACCATTCGATGCCAGATTGTCTGGTGTCCACACCTAAAACCGACAAGTCGCGCGATGCGCGTTGCAAGGATATTCCGATGTTCGACCCGAAAACTGTTTCCGACGTGATTGCCGCTGCCCGCAAAAAAGCAGTAGCTGACGCCGATACTGCACGTCGTGCCATTTCCGTTCTTGACCTGACCAGTCTGAATGATGATGACACGCCAGAGGTCATCGAAGCCCTGTGCAAGCGCGCCCAAACACCCGAGGGCAATACAGCTGCGGTTTGTGTCTATCCGCCCTTTATCGAAACGTCCTGGCGGGCGCTGGGACAGTCCGGGGTCAAGACGGCGACTGTTGTGAACTTCCCCGAAGGTGGCACCAATGCCCAGCGCGTTGGCGATGAAACAGCCGATTGCGTTGCCAAGGGTGCGGATGAAGTCGATCTTGTTTTCCCCTATAAGGCCTTTATTGGCGGGGATGCAGCGATTGCCGCCGATGTTGTTGATGCGACCCGGATGGCGTGCGGCACGATGACCACCATGAAGGTCATTCTTGAAAGCGGCGAGTTTGACGACCTTGCCAAGGTCTATGATGCCGCCCGCCTTGCGATCAGGCACGGGGCCAATTTCGTCAAAACCTCAACCGGGAAGGTTCCCGTCGGTGCCACGCCAGAAGCAGCTGTGGCAATGCTGACGGCCATTCGGGATGCCAAAGAAGAAGACGGCATTGACGCCGGTTTCAAGGCATCTGGCGGGGTCAAGACAACCGATGACGCCGCACTGTATATCGCAATCGCCGACCACATCATGGGGGACGGATGGGCAAAACCCGAAACGTTCCGTTTTGGTGCCAGCGGGGTTTTGACCGCCCTGCTTGAAACCTGCGGGTCGAAACCGTCGGATGCGCCCGCGGCGACTGGCAATTACTAAGACGACTGACTATCTGCGACACAGGTTTTCGCAGCTTCTGGTTTGAAGGAAAATATCCATGGCACGTGCCATTATCATCGTAGCGGACAGTTTCGGTATCGGTTCTGCACCGGACGCATCGAAGTTCGGGGATCAGGGATCTGATACGCTCGGACATATCGCCGAACATTGTGCCAAGGGGCTGGCTGATAACGATCAGCGCAGCGGTCCGCTCAATGTCCCGAACATGGTTGCTCTTGGCCTTGGCGAAGCTGCACGCGATGCAACCGGTCGTGTGCCGCCGGGACTTGATCATGGCGGGGCGATGATTGGTGCGTTTGGCCATGCCAAGGAACTGTCGCGCGGCAAAGATACGCCAAGCGGTCACTGGGAAATTGCAGGTGTGCCGGTCGATTTTGACTGGGGTTATTTTCCGATGACGGTTCCGACCTTCCCGGCCGAACTGACCGATGCCCTGATTGAACAGGCCAATCTGCCGGGGATTTTGGGCAATTGTCACGCATCTGGCACGACGATCATTGCCGAACTGGGCGAAGAACACATCAGGACCGGAAAGCCTATTTGCTATACCTCGGCCGATAGTGTGTTTCAGATTGCCGCACATGAAGAACATTTTGGGCTTGAACGACTTTATGAAGTTTGCGAAATCGCTTTCAAACTGGTCGAGCCGTATAATATCGGTCGCGTGATTGCCCGTCCGTTTGTCGGCGAAAGCCCGGCTGATTTCAAACGGACCGCAAACCGCCGTGATCTTGCGGTTCCCCCGCACAAACCAACCCTTCTTGACCGGTTCAGCGATGCCGGTGGCAAGGTCATTTCAGTTGGCAAGATCGCCGATATCTATGCCCATCGCGGTATTGCCAAGAAGGTCAAGGCATCGGGCAATATGGCACTGTTTGACGCCATGATGACCGAAATTGCCGACGCACCTGATAACAGCATTGTGTTCACCAACCTGGTGGACTTCGATATGGAATTCGGTCACCGTCGCGATGTTGCGGGCTATGCCAACGCGCTTGAGGAGTTCGATAAACGAATTCCTGAATTGCGCGCAGCCCTCAAACCCGGTGATTTGGTGATTATCACCGCCGATCATGGATGTGACCCCACGTGGCGCGGGAATGATCATACCCGCGAATTTGTGCCGATCATGGCCTTTGGTCCGGCGATCGCACCGGGTCCGTTCGGTTTGCGGGAAACGTTTGCCGATATCGGACAAACGGTTGCCGATCACCTTGGTATTGCGCCACTTGCGGCGGGAACATCGTTTTTGAATGGATAGCATCATGAACTGGCAAATCGGACAAAGTGAAACAACAACGGCACCGATCCGGATCGAGGCCATTGTCGATACGATTTGCCCATGGTGTTACATCGGTAAAAAGCGACTGGAAAAGGCGCTGGCACGCGAAAAGCTTGATCAGTTGATGATCACGTGGCGCCCTTTCCTTCTCAATCCGGACATGCCCAGTGGCGGCATCGACCGCAAACTGTATTTGTCGGCAAAGTTCGGCGGATCAGAAAGTGCTGCACGGGTCTATAAGGCAATCGAAGATGCCGGGGCAGCTGTCGGCATTGACTTCAAATTTGACCAGATCAAGGTCACACCCGATTCAACAGATTCCCATCGCCTGATTTACAAGATGTGTGCGGAACGCCCGGCTGTTGGCAATGCGCTGGTCGAAGATCTGTTTGTCGCCTATTTCCTGGAAGGCCAGGACATTGGCGATCATGAGCTTTTGGCAGATATCGCGGTCCGCCATGGCGAAGACCGAAATGAAATTCTTGAATATCTTGCCGGTGATATGGATCGGGAATTTGTCGGACAGGAAAATCGTGTGGCCCATCAAATGGGTGTGACCGGTGTGCCCTGTTTCCTGTTTAACAGCCGTCATGCTTTGTCGGGGGCACAGGAACCCGACATTTTGCAACGGATGATCCGTCTTGCGCGACAGGAAGAAATACCGGCCTGATCAGCAAGTGAGAAATTAAAAAAAAGGCGGGATAACAGTTTGTTACCCGCCTTTTCTTTAAGTTGCGACTGCAATATCGGAAAGCCGCTTCATCAGCCTTTTAAGGCCTTCCAGTCGATCTGTCGGTCCATCCCAACCAGCTGAATAGACAATCTTGTGGTCAGGACGCAGGCGGGCAACGCCAACCTGCTGCTGGATAAAGCCGATCAATCCGGCCGGGTTCGGGAATTCGTTATTGCGCAACGTGATCAGTGCACCTTTGGGGCCCGCATCAAGCTTTTCGATATTGGCGACACGGCACCATTGCTTGATCGTGACAACATCCAGAAGGTTTTCGACTTCTTTGGGCAATTTGCCAAACCGGTCGATCATCTCGGCCGCGAACTGGTCGACTTCTTCGCGTGATCGCAATTCGGAAATCCGGCGATAAAGACCCAATCGCACGCCAAGATCAGGCACGTAGCGATCCGGGATCAGAACCGGCATACCGATATTGATCTGCGGGACAAAGCTTGCATCTTCGGAAGCATCAATTTCGCCCTTGGCCTCGGCCACGGCTTCTTCGATCATTTGCTGATACAGCTCGATCCCGACTTCCTTGATATGACCGGATTGTTCTTCGCCAAGCAGGTTGCCTGCCCCGCGAATGTCAAGGTCATGGCTAGCAAGGTTGAACCCGGCGCCGAGGCTGTCGAGTGTCTGCATGACTTCAAGACGTTTCAGCGCCGTTGCTGTCAGCTTCTTGCTGTTCGGAAGCGTGAGATAGGCATAGGCGCGCTGTTTTGAACGGCCAATCCGCCCGCGCAACTGATAAAGCTGTGCCAGACCAAACATATCCGCACGATGGATGATCATGGTATTGGCGTTGGGAACGTCGATACCCGATTCAATGATGTTGGTCGCCAGCAGCAAATCAAATTTGCGATCGGTGAAATCAGTCATCACCTGTTCAAGATCGCGGGCACCCATCTGACCGTGGGCAACATCAAACTTGATTTCCGGCACCAGATTTTCGAGTTCCTTGGCCACCCGGCCAAGTTCGTTCACGCGCGGACAGACATAGAAAATCTGACCACCACGATGACGTTCGCGAAGGATAGCCTCGCGGACAACTACCGGGTCATAGGGCGTAATGTATGTTCGAACCGCCAGGCGGTCGACCGGCGGCGTGGCGATAATCGACAGTTCCTTGACCCCGGTCAGCGCCAATTGCAGCGTCCGCGGGATCGGTGTCGCGGTAAGGGTCAGAACATGCACGTCTGATTTCAGTTCTTTCAGGCGTTCTTTGTGTTTCACGCCGAAATGCTGTTCTTCATCAATGATCAGAAGACCAAGATCCTTGAAATGCACGCCATTGCCCAACAACGCGTGGGTACCACAGACGATATCAACATGGCCGCTTTCAAGGTTGTCTTTGACCAGTTTGGCATTCTTGCCGGTGACCAGGCGCGAAAGCTGTTCGACCCGAACCGGAAGCCCGTCAAAGCGTTGCTTGAAATTGAGGTAATGCTGGCGGCACAACAATGTGGTCGGTGCGACAATGGCGACCTGTTTACCAGACATTACCGCGGCAAAGGCCGCACGCATGGCAACCTCGGTCTTGCCAAAGCCTACATCACCACAGACAAGACGATCCATCGGCTTGCCAGCGGCAAGGTCATCAAGTGTATCGCGGATGGCACGTGCCTGGTCTTCGGTTTCGGCGAACGGGAAGCTTGCGCAGAATTCGTCGTAACTTCCTTCGGGTGCCTGCAATTGCGCACCTTTGCGCAGATGCCGTTCGGCGGCAACCTTGATCAGTTTGCCGGCCATGTCGCGGATACGTTCGCGCAGCTTGGCCTTGCGGGCCTGCCAGGCAACACCGCCCAGTTTATCAAGGATTGATATGCCTTCGTCCGAGCCGTAACGCGACAGGACTTCGATATTCTCGACCGGGACAAACAGCTTGTCGCCGCCATCATATTCAAGCTCAAGACAATCATGCGGGGCGCCACCCGCCGTCACGGTTTTAAGGCCAAGATAACGCCCGATACCGTGTTCAAGGTGAACAACAAGATCACCTTCGGAGATCTCGGATGCTTCGCGCAGGAAGTTGTCTGCCTTGCGGCGACGACCGCCCGGACGGCTCATGCGATCCCCGAGGATGTCCTGTTCGGTTACAAACCACAGGCCCTGACGACGGAAACCGCGTTCAATATCAAGGATGACGACCGCAACATGTTCATGGGTCAAATCATCAGTGATATCTTCCCAGCACTCACATGTGACAACCTTGCCAACCCCATGTTCGCGCAGAAGCGATACCATACGATCACGAGACCCGTCGGAATAGGCCGCAATGACAACCTGATTTCCCTTGCCGCGCTGGGTCGTGATGAAATCACGTAGTTCGTCATAAAGGTTGGTATCAGCACGCGCACGCACGTCACCAAAATCACGCCCCGCCCGTGCACCAAGGTCAAATATGCCGCGCTCTGGGTTTTCATCGTCATAATATGGCGAATATTCAAGAACGACACGATCTGCCAGCATCCGGTCAAATTCGGCCTGATCAAGATAAAGCCGTTCGGTCGGAACCGGCTTATAGACATTATCACCCGAAAGACCGCCGCCTCTGATATTCAGACGTGCCTGATAATAATCGTCAATCATTTCAAGGCGGTTTTCGATGACCTCACCATACTGGTAATCCAGTGTGACGATGGTATCTGGCAGATAGGCAAAGATCGTATCAAGCCCGTCATGGAACAGTGGCAACCAGTGTTCCATGCCACCATATTTCAGGCCGTTTGAAATTGACTCGTATAGCGGATCTGTTTGCGAAACCGCGCCGAACAATTCGCGATAACCGCTTCGGAACCGTGAAATGCTGTCGGGATCAAGGAATACCTCGCCCACCGGCAACAGGGCGATTTCCTTGACCTTGCCAACGGTGCGCTGTGTTTCAACGTCAAAGCGGCGGATGCTTTCAATTTCATCCCCAAAGAAATCAAGGCGCACAGGTTCTTTCATGCCCGGTGCAAAGATATCGACAATGTCGCCGCGCACGGCATAGTCGCCCGGTTCCATCACCTGCTCGGCGCGGTTATATCCCATGCGTTCGAAATAGGCGGTCAGTTCAGACCGGTCATATTCCGATCCGGCCTTGAAGGCGAGTTTACCCTTGCGCATTACTTCAAGCCGCGGGACACGCTGGATGGCGGCCGCCGCGGTTGTAAGCACAATGCGCCCCTGCCCGGCGGCCGGCTTTGTGCCCTCTGCCAGTGTGGTCAGGGTTTCGATACGCCGTGCGGTTACTTCCGCGATCGGGGATACCCGGTCATAGGGAAGGCAATCCCAGGCCGGAAGCGTCAATATGTCGACTTCGCCGGCAAAAAACCGAAGCGCCTCTGCCAATTGCGACATGCGTTTGTCATCGCGCGCAATATGAAGAACCGTCTGGTTGGTTCCGGCAGCGTCAAGCAACTCACGCAGGATCAGGGCGTCGGCCCCTTCCGGGACACCACCAACACGTTTCCGACCTTTGGTCGATATGATTTCTTTGATTTTACTCAATGCTTTATCAGGCGTTGCTAAGTTCCCGGATCATCCGCAGAACATCCGTGTCATATTGGGCTGGCGCTTGTTCCTTGCCGGTTGCCCATTTGAAGAAATCTGCATCCGGTACTTCGTTGATCAGTGCCTCGAACGTATCAAGCTGTTCTTCGGTCAGGGTGCTCAGGTGCTTGTCCATGAAACGCCCCATCAGGATATCGTTTTCCTTGGTGCCGCGATGGCCGCCCCGGAACAACAGTTTCTTGCGACGCATTTCGAGTTCCGAAATGTTGTCAGTCATGGTCGATCTCCTGATTTAACTCTTTGATAGCCGCCCGGCGGGAGGGCCGGCTGTCTGCAATTCTGTGGCATGGTTTTTACGGTAAAATACGATCCGGGTCCATGGTGCCGATCACCTGATTTTGCATCAATTGGTGACTTGCCGGTTGTCCCGCGATAATTTTGTTGTATACCCGTGCCATAAACGCAATTGTTCTATTAACGTTCTCATCAAAAGTTGCAACCAAAACCGTCATGCGCCCGGAAATTCTGTTCCCGCTTTTTGCTGAAATCGACACCCTGCCGGGCATTGGTCCACGGTTAAAGCCGCTTGTTGCCCGGTTGATTGGCGGAGAACATGTTGTCGATCTACTATGGCACTTGCCATCCGGGATCATTGATCGCCGCTTGTCCCCGCCGTTAAGCGAAACAATTGACGGGTCGGTCGTAACAATTGATGTCTGGGTCGAGCGGCATGATCCTTCGCCCAACCGTCGCCGTCCTTACCGTGTGATTTGCAAAACCCAAAGCGGCACGCTGGTTCTGGCGTTTTTCAATGCACGCGCAAAATACCTGAATGACGTTTTGCCGGTGGGCGAAAAACGCATTGTTTCGGGAAAAATTGATCATTATCGCGGCGAATATCAAATTACCCATCCCGACCGGATCGGGACAGAGGCCGAACGTGACGAAATTCAAACGGTGGAGCCGGTCTATCCGATGTCTGCTGGCGTTACCGGCAAAACATTGACCAAGGCCGCACGCGCAGCCCTTGGCACCCTGCCCGACTTGCCGGAATGGCATGATCCGGCACTTGTTGCGCGCCATGAATGGCCGGACCTTAAAACGGCCCTGAATATTGTTCATAATCCGCAAGATGACACAGATCTGTCGCCCGATCATCCGGCGCGCAAACGGCTGGCCTATGATGAATTGCTGGCAAATCAGCTGGCCCTTGCGCTTATTCGCGCCAAAATGCGCAAGCTTGGCGGACGTGTGACCAAGGGGGATGGCGGGCTTCGTGATGCGTTGGCGGGCCACCTGCCCTTTGCCATGACAGGCGCGCAGCAACGCGCGTTAACGGACATCTATGCCGATATGGCAAGCGAAGGTCGCATGTTGCGTCTTTTGCAGGGGGATGTTGGTTCGGGCAAGACGGTGGTTGCCCTGATGGCAATGCTGAACGCGGTCGAATGCGGGCGCCAGGCAGCATTGATGGCCCCGACTGAAATTCTGGCCCGGCAACATTTTGAAACCATTGCCCCCTTGCTTGAAAAGATCGGGGTCAGTTGTGCAATCCTGACCGGACGGGACAAGGGAAAATCGCGCAAGGCATCGCTGGAAGGTTTCGCAAGTGGCGAAGTCCAGATTGCGGTCGGAACACATGCACTGTTTCAGAATGACGTGGTGTTCCGGGACCTTGCCTTTGCCGTGGTCGACGAACAGCACCGGTTTGGTGTGCATCAACGATTGATGCTGGCGGGCAAAGGTCAGGCCGTGGATGTGCTGGTGATGACAGCAACCCCGATCCCAAGGACACTGACCCTGACCGCGTTTGGCGATATGGAAGTTTCGCGTCTTGATGAAAAACCACCTGGTCGCAAGCCGGTGGATACGCGCGTTCTTCCGATCGACAAGGTCGATGATGTGATTTCCGGCATTGGACGCGCGATCCGTACCGGCACAAAGATCTATTGGGTGTGCCCGCTTGTGGAGGATTCAGAAGTGCTGGATCTGCAAGCAGCGGAAGAACGCTATCGTGTGTTGGTTGAGCTTTTTGGTGAAAGCCGTGTCGGCCTTGTTCATGGCAAGATGAAGGGCAAGGAAAAGGACGAGGTCATGGAGCGTTTTGCCCATGGCGAGACGTCCATTCTGGTTGCGACAACGGTTATCGAAGTCGGGGTGAACGTCCCCGAGGCAACCATCATGGTGATCGAGCATTCAGAACGTTTTGGTCTGGCACAGCTCCATCAGCTGCGTGGCCGCATCGGGCGTGGCGATGCAGCATCCACCTGTTTGCTGCTATATGGCAGTCCACTTGGTCAGGTGTCGAAATCACGCCTTAAAATCATGCGCGAAACCGAAGACGGCTTTGTAATTGCCGAGGAAGATTTGAAATTACGCGGCGCCGGCGAGGTTCTGGGGACGCGGCAAAGCGGTCTTCAGGAATACCGCCTGGCAAATCTGGAGCTTCATGGGGATTTGCTGGCGATTGCACGCGATGATGCAAGGCTGATTGTTGATCGCGATCCGGATTTGCAAAAGGCGCGCGGCGAAGCGTTGCGCTTGTTGCTGTATCTGTTTGAACGTGACGAGGCCGTACGCTATTTCCGGTCTGGCTAGAAATGGCAAAGGGCGCCCGATGTTGGCGCCCTTTGATTTGTTCGGCAAGCTGTAACAGGCTATGCGTCTTCGCGTGTTTTGCCATCCTTTGGGGATGTATCCGCATCCGGATCAATGCGCGCGGGAATATCGCGCGAAACCAAAATCGGTACATTTTCCTTTTCACGAAGCACATCCACATCTTCATAGGTCTTTGCCGCGACCTTTGGCTGGCTTTGTTCTTCGGGCGGACGGCGGTCCGGCGGGGTAACGATACCCCCGGACATGACCATTTTGATCGCCTCTTCCACCGTCATGTCGAGAATGATGATATCGCGACGCGGCACGAACAACAAAAAGCCCGATGTCGGGTTCGGGGTCGTCGGCAAGAAAATGTTGATGACCGTGTCTTCGGTAAGGTTTTGCACCTCGCCCTTGGTCTGGCCGGTAATAAAACCGATCGCCCACATCCCGCGACGCGGATATTCCAGCAACACCGCCTGCCGGAACGCATTGGACTGGTTGGCCAACACGGTTTCAAGAATCTGTTTTACCGCACTATAGATGCTGCGCACGGCCGGAATGCGGCCGAGAATGCGTTCATAAAGCTTGATCAGTGCGCGACCGGCAAAGTTGGTCGTAAACCAGCCGACAATGGTGATGAAGACCAGAACGACCAGAAGTCCCAGGCCGGGAATGCCGTAATCCTGATAGCCCGCCGGCAGATATGTTTCGGGATTATAGTGTGACGGGATTAGTGGGATGACTTTGCTATCGACAAACTCGATAAACCACCAGGCCAGACCGAACGTGATTGCAAGCGGCGCGCTTACAAGAATACCTGTCAGAAAATATGCCCGCATCCGGGCGAAAAAGCCCGGGCTGGGAAGAACATGACCGGAACCCTGATTTTCCGTATCATTTGTGTCGTCGCGCTTGGCGTTCATTGATCACCTGTGCTGAAGTGCCGCAACCAGATAGCTATTGGTAAGAATAGCCTTTGGTATTTAGTATTTGTAAGTAAGAATATGGCATTGCTGCGACATCGGATCGGGTTTCCCCGTTCCTTGAAGTGATAGCAGTATTCAAGTTTGCGGCGCAACCAAACAAACCGCAAATAGGCAAACAGAACCGTTGTGGAGACGTTTTGAAGGTCTGGATAGTCGAATATATTTACGACAATGATGGCTCGGTCGGGGTGAAAACGGCCAAGGTCCGGGCCCCGGATTATGAAACCGCACGGCAATTCGCCCTTGGCGACGCGCCTGCGCGGGATTTCGTGATGTCCTTGCATCCGGAATCCGAAGACCAGTTTCTTGGTACAACCGGCATTCGTGCGCGCGAAATGACCGGTCAGGTAGTTCACGAAGTCCCTGATCCGGACGATGATTTGGAAGAAGATGATGACGATTTCCGAGCTTGACGAAAGAACGTTTTTACCGCGGCCGATGATCGGTGTTGGTGCGGTTGTCTGGCATCAGGATCATGTCCTGCTTATTCAGCGTGGTAAGGAACCCAATATCGGCAGCTGGAGCATTCCCGGCGGCGCGCAAGAGGTCGGTGAAACCGTTCGCGATGCAGTATGCCGCGAGGTCATGGAAGAAACCGGTGTTAAAATTTCAAGTCCGATCCTGGTCGATACGGTTGATCTGATTTCACGAACCGAAGACGACAAAGTGGAATATCACTATACCCTGATTGATTTCGTTGCGGTTGCCCTTAACCCCGACATCAGTCTGGGGGGTGATGCGGCCGATGCAAAATGGGTGAAGGTTGGCGATGTCACGAAATACGGTTTGTGGAGCAAAACCGTCGACGTGATCGCGAAATCCCGGGCGGTCCTTGAAGGCCGTTAATTGCCAAAGTTCCCAAGACCCCAAGTCCCCAAGCCCCCACGTCCCGAAACGGGGCTGCTGGCAGATACAAAAAAGGCGGCACATCAAGGTGCCGCCTTTTGATTGTTTGCTTCCTGCCCGATCAGGCTTGTGCATGCTGCATCAGAACGCTTTCCTGCAGCTTTTTGAAAGCACGGGCTTCCAGCTGACGGACACGTTCGCGGCTGACACCGAAACGTTCACCAAGTTTCTCAAGCGTGATCGGATCATCGCTCAGGAAACGGGCCTTGATGATTTCCTGTTCGCGTTCGGGCAATTCACCAAGTGCGTTTTTCAGCATGCCGTTATGAAGAACACGTTCCTCGGCATCAGCAACGATTGCTTCCGGGCTTGGTGCATCCGATGACAGGGTATCGAGATATTCCATCCCCTCGTCTTTTGGCATCGGCGTATTCAGCGAGAAATCACGCGCCGCCAGGCGACGGTTCATTTCAAGTGCTTCACGGCCGGTTACACCAAGCTTTTCGGCAACCTGATCAGCTTCATCCGGGGACAATTCGCCATTGTCATAGATATTGAGCTGACGTTTTGCCTTGCGCAGGCTGAAGAACAGTTTCTTCTGCGCGGCCATGGTGCCGAGTTTGACCATGGACCAGCTTTGCAGAATATATTCGGTTACCGCAGCACGGATCCACCACATCGCATAGGTCGACAGACGGAAACCGCGTTCCGGATCAAATTTCTGGACGGCACGCATCAGGCCGGTATTGCCTTCGGCAACCAGGTCGGCCATCGGCAAGCCATAGCCGCGATACCCGAATGCAATTTTGGCAACAAGACGCAAGTGGCTGGTCACAAGTTTGTGGGCGGCCGCGGTGTCATCATGGTCCTGATAACGATGGGCCAGCATGTATTCTTCGTCCGCGGTAAGCATCGGAAACTTCCAAACTTCGCGGAGATAACCCGAAAATCCCTCATCCTGGGGAACGGCTGGTAATTTAATGGCGCTCATTCTATGTCCTCCTGAGAGGTTTACGCGTCGACATCTGTATTGAATACGGAGTCCGTCAAAGATTAGATGACGCGCAAACACTGTCGGTTGTGAATTTATTCACTTGGACGACCGGAATGTAATGGGAGATATCGCAAGTCCGGTCGCAATTTCATTCCATAGGTGTCTATGGAAGAGGACAGCAGACGCTAATAAGAAGTTCATTCATGGTGTCTCATCCTTACATGAAGCAAATCGACAAGTTACATGTCCGCCAATAGGCCGGACTTTGATCCGGCGGTGCCTTTGGGCCCCCACCCGCAATTCTTAATATATCTAAACCTGACCAAATCAGTCAAGAACTTCTGACCAGTATTTCAGTTATATTAATCATCCAATATCAGCATTTTACGATCGATAGCCGACAAACCCTGTCGGGTACTCGGAATGCCAATAATTCACGGTAAAATCGATATGAGGCGAAACAAAGGCAAGCTGTCCAAATTCGGTGTCACTGATGACCCTTAGTCAAATACACGGTTACAAGGTGACCAAAAGGTAACCGTCGAAATCAAAGGAACTGGTATCCGCGAACCGCCTGATATAGGGTCGCGCACCACGCTTGATTACCGGGAATATCGTATGTCTGCTTTTCCATCGACAAATCCGTGCCCCTGCGGCAATCGGGAAACCTATGGTGATTGTTGTGGCCGGTTCCATGCGGGCGACAGCATGCCGGAAACAGCCGAAAAGCTGATGCGATCACGCTATAGTGCATTTGTCGTTCGCAATGGTGACTACCTTGCGGCAACCCTTGCCCCGGAAAAACGGGCGGATTTCGATGCCGATGGGATCAGGGATGATCAAACCCAGTGGACAGGACTTCAAATCATTGACCGCGCAAAGGGTGGAATCCTCGATCAGACGGGGATAGTCGAATTTGTCGCAAGCTTCATTGAAAACGGACAAACATATAAGTTGCATGAACGGTCAAATTTCGTTCGACGTGACGGCAAGTGGTTCTATGTTGACGGCGTCTTTCCATCAGAAGGCCAGTCGGCAACTATTGCCACCCAGGGCACAAGTGCCGTTGCCGGCGCCAAAGCGGGCCGTAATGATCCCTGCCCGTGCGGATCAGGGAAAAAGTTCAAGAAGTGCTGCGGCTAGCAGAGCTGACAAATTCCAGTGCCCAGCGATGAAACGGTCTGATTAGACTTTCATGGGCTTTCTGATACGGCATCCAGACCAGTTCGTGGTCGTCTTCAAGCGGCGGGCCGAGTTTTTCTGTCAGTTCGCATTCAAAGAAGGTGCCACGTTTAAGGCGGTATCTGCCTTTGGCGAAATTGTTCACATATTGTGATGCAAATCCCAGACGGGAAATAATCCGGATGCGATATCCGGACTCTTCATAGGCTTCGCGATAAAGCGCATCCTGTTCGCTTTCACCCGGCTCAACCCCGCCCCCCAAAAGAACGATCCCCTTGGGTGTGCGCGCAACAGCAACCTTGCCCTCGCCATTTCGAATAACGGCATAGGAGCAGTCCTGAACAACATAGCTTTGCCCCATGCGCGGGGTTCCAAAAACTGGGCCTACCAAATCGGATCTACTTGCCTTCTGAAATGTTTGCCGTTGCCAGCAAATATCCGGGTTTCTATTTTATTTTTAACGCGATAGCACGATCAAGCAATGCTTGGCAACGCGTAGAAACATATGAACTATTGAGTTTCCAAACCTGCCAAACAGGTCTGTTTGCCCGATTAAATTCATCTTTGCACGAAAGTCACTATCGATCATGTCACAAAAAGGACCGTCAATAGAGACAGCGTACGGAATGAACTTACTGCTTTATGAAAACACCCCGAAACAGCTTTGTTCCGGGGTGTTTTGAAGATCATGTCGATGCTGAATTCTTAGAACGGAATTTCGTCATCCAGGTCCGGTGCGCCGGCCGGTGCGGAACCGCCGCCCGACGATCCAGCGTTACCCCAGCCCGCGTCAGAACCGCCGCCGAAGCCGCCATTGTCAGAACCGCCATAGCCGCCGCCGGATGATGAACCGCCACCCATGCCGCCGCCACCTTCGCCGCGGTTATCAAGCATGGTCAGGTTGGAGTTAAAGCCTTCAAGCACGACTTCGGTCGTATAGTTGTCCTTGCCGTCCTGTCCCTGCCATTTGCGGGTGCGCAGCTGGCCTTCGATATAAAGCTTGCTGCCTTTTTTGACGAAGCGTTCGACAACGTCTGCAAGGCCTTCGTTGAAGACTACAATGCGATGCCATTCGGTACGCTCGCGGCGCTCACCAGACTGACGGTCGCGCCACTGTTCGGAGGTCGCAATGCTGAAATTGGCGATTTTCTTACCGGCCTGGGTGAACCGGATTTCAGGATCGCGCCCGAGGTTCCCTACGAGAATGACTTTATTGACACTACCAGCCATGGGTTATCTTCCAAGTTTGTGTTGTCCGCTGTCCCGAATGATCAGGACTTGTGAATTATCATTGCGCAAAAATGCGCTGCATTAAAGTTTCAAGTGAAACGCGATCCGTTTCATCAAACGAGCCATACTCGACACTATCCACGTCAAGCACCGCAATCAACTGTCCATCACGATTGATGACCGGAACGACGATTTCGGAATTGGAACGGCTGTCGCACGCGATATGTCCCGGAAACGCGTGCACATCGGCGACAAGCTGGGTCTCGCGGGTGGCAGCAGCTGTTCCGCAAACGCCACGACCGAATGGAATGCGCAAGCAGCCCAGCGTGCCCTGATACGGGCCGACGACCAGTTCATTTTCCTTTTTGGGATCAACCACGTAAAAGCCGGTCCAGAAGTAATAATCAAACTTCTCCGACAGAATGCACGATACTGTCGCCATCAATGCGGTGACGTTCGTTTCGCCCTCTGTGATGCTGATCAGTTCTTTTTCTGCTTCGGCATACAGGGATTTTTTAATGTCTGGCTGCACGGTGATCTCCATGTTCTTTGACGATACGAACTACCCCGTTCGCCCCCTGCGAGACAAGGGCAAATTGACCGATAGACGAAACAAAAATACCCCCGGCACAGGATATATGCCGGAGGTATCTGAAATCAGCTTGTAAACAGCGATTAAAGACGCTTGCCACTTTCCGTATCGAACAGATGAATTTTGTCGGCCGGCACTGTTAGATCAAGGGCATCATTTCTGGAAAAGTTGTGCGTCCCTTGTAGGCGAAGCGTGACATTGTCGGCTTTGCTTCCGAAATCCAGATAAACAAGGGTTTCTGCCCCAAGGGATTCCACCATGCGGACAGTTGCATTGATCGTTCTCTGCCCGGCTTGTGCGATGCTGAGATGTTCCGGGCGAATGCCCGCGACAACAGCCCGTCCACCAGCAATATTGTGGTCGATATCAAGCATCACTCCGTCGCCGACAGTCACATGTTTACCATCGTCGGAAATAACACCATTGAGGAAGTTCATCGCCGGGGATCCGATGAACCCTGCCACGAACCGGGTTGCCGGCTTTTCATATATGTCAATCGGTGTCCCTATCTGCTCGGCAACGCCGCCATTCATGACAATCAGACGATCGGCAAGGGTCATGGCTTCGACCTGGTCATGGGTGACATACACAGATGTAATGCCAAGACGCTGCTGAAGGTTCTTGATTTCAAGGCGCATATCAACGCGCAGCTTGGCATCAAGGTTTGAAAGCGGCTCGTCAAACAGGAAGACTTTGGGCTGGCGAACAATCGCGCGGCCCATGGCAACGCGTTGACGCTGCCCGCCGGAAAGCTGACGAGGTTTGCGATCAAAGTGATCTTCAAGCTGAAGAATTCGGGCGGCCTCGCGGACCTTGCTTTCGATATCGGCCTTGCTGTAACCGCGATTGCGAAGGCCATAAGCCATATTGTCAAAATTGTTCATGTGCGGATAAAGCGCATAGTTCTGAAACACCATCGCAATATCGCGATCAGCCGGTGCCACTTTGTTGACGACCTTGCCATCGATGCTGATTTCACCGCCTGAAATGCTTTCAAGGCCGGCGATCATGCGCAGCAAGGTTGATTTTCCGCATCCGGACGGTCCGACAAGGACGGTAAATTCGCCATCTTCAATGGCAAGATCAATGCCATGAATGGCCTTGAAGCCGTTCGGATAGGTCTTTTCAGCCTGATTAAGGGTAACTGTTGCCATCGTGGTATCCTGTATTCGGATCAGTTGTTGTCAGCTCAGCAAGTGTCGGGAGACAGAATTATTTCTCTGTCTCGACCAGACCCTTGATGAACATGCGCTGGAAGATGACCACCACCAGAACCGGCGGAATGGTGGCCATGATTGTCAGGGCAAATGCCTTGGGAAACTGCGGGATTTGTCCGCCTTCATATAGCGAGTTATAGACCTGCTTGATGCCGATCACGATGGTATAAAGCTGATCATCGGTGGTCATCAGAAGTGGCCAGAGATACTGGTTCCAGCCAACGACAAACATGATGATAAAGATCGCAGCAATCATGGTGACCGAAAGCGGCACAAGAATATCGATAAAGAACCGAATGGGCCCTGCCCCGTCCAAACGGGCGGCTTCAAGCAGTTCATCCGGGACCGAGCGGTAAAACTGCCGGAAAAAGAAAGTCCCGGTCGCCGATGCAATCAACGGCAGGATCAGCCCGGTATAGGTGTTCAGCAAGCCAAGGTTTGCCACCACCTCGTATGAGGGCACAATGCGTACCTCAAGGGGAAGCAACAGGGTCGAAAAGATCACCCAGAAAAGCGGCACCGCCAGTTTGAACCGGAAATAGACAATCGCATAGGCCGCCATCATCGAGATAATGACTTTGCCAATTGCAAAGCCAAGCCCCAGCACCATGCTGTTAAACAGCATTTCAAGTGCGGTGACCCTGCCCTTTGTGGCCGACGGATCAAACAGGATCGCCCCGTAATTGTCGATCATATGTCCACCCGGCCAGAATTGCAGACCGTTCTGGAAAATGAATTCACGGGTATGCGTCGATGACGCAAAGGCAATCCAGACCGGCATGATCATGAAGAGCGCGCCCAAAATCAGAATTGTGTGGTTGGTAAAAATTCGCCATTTCGACTGATACATCTGGGCCCCCCTAGTAATGCACTTTGCGTTCGATGAACCGGAACTGGAATACCGTCAGTACGCTGACCATAATCATCAGAAGCACCGACTGGGCCGAACTGCCGCCAAGATCGGCACCGATAAACCCATCGACATAGACCTTGTAAACAAGGGTTGCCGTGGCCCCGCCCGGCGAACCTTTGGTCGATACGTCAATGATGCCAAAGGTTTCAAAGAACGCGTAGGTCAGGTTGATCACCAGCAGGAAGAATGTCGTTGGTGCCAAAAGCGGGAATGTAATCGTCCAGAAACGCCGTTCAGCACTTTTGCAATCAAGTGTGGCTGCTTCCTGAACCGATTTCGGGATTCCTTGAAGGCCGGACAGGAAGAAAATGAAATTGACGCTGACCTGTTTCCAGACCGCAATCAGAATGACGACAAAAGCCGCGTCATTGGCATTCTGGATATGATTGAATTCAAAACCGAAACTGTTGAAGGCCTTGTAAAGATCGCCCATCAACGGGTTGAACATCATATTGCCCAGCAATCCGGCCACCGGCGGCGCAATCGCATATCCCCACATCAGAAGTGTCCGATAGGATTTTGCCCCGCGAATGACCTCGTCTGCACGAACGGCTAGGAAAAGTGAAATTGCGATCGAAATAACCGCAACAAGTACCGAAAAGATCACTGTAAAAATCGCCGATCGGCTCCAGGACGCACTTGACAGCACATCCTCGAAATTGCGGAACCAGACGAACTGCGAGGACATGCCAAACGCGTCTTCAAGCAGGAAGGACTGGTAAACCGCCTGTGCGGCAGGCCACAGGAAAAATATCGAAATAATCAAAATCTGGGGTGCAATAAAAAGATACGGCACCGCGCTATGTTCAAATTGTACGCGCTTCATCGCTCACGCCACCATTAATCACGTCCGGAAAATGCAAAACAGGGCGACCAGCAATGGGCCGCCCCGCATTTGCGTAAGGCTGTTTAGTTGGAATAGGTGTCGTTGAAGCGCTTCAGAAGGCCGTTGGCTTCTTCTTCGATCGTGTTGAAGGCTGCATCAACGGTTTCTTCGCCGTTCATGATTTTGTCGACTTCACGATAGATGACTTCGCGGATCTGGACATAGAAACCAAGACGGTACCCTTTGGTCCAGTCGCCACCTTCTTCAGACAGCTGCTGAATGCCGACTTCTGCATCCGGGCTTTCTTTGTAATAGCCGTCTTTTTTCGCCAGCTCATATGCCGCATTGGTGATCGGCACATAACCGGTTTCCTTGTGCCAGTAATACTGGGTTTCCGGCTTGGTCAGGAATTGGAAGAATGCAGCAACGCCTGCATCCTCTTCTGCGCTATGGCCCGAGAAAGCAAACAGCGAAGCACCACCGATGAAGGTTGATTTCGGGGCATCACCAACGCCTTTCCAGTACGGAAGGGTCGACGTACCAAAGTCAAACTGGGCCGACTTGCGAAGGCCACCGAAGGAGCCGGAGGAACCGATCCACATGGCAACCTGCTGCTGAACGAAGGCGTCCTGGTTCGCGCCCCATGCACGGCCGTAATAGCC
Organism: Thalassospira sp. CH_XMU1420-2; assembly: GCF_037029325.1. Taxonomy (NCBI): domain Bacteria; kingdom Pseudomonadati; phylum Pseudomonadota; class Alphaproteobacteria; order Rhodospirillales; family Thalassospiraceae; genus Thalassospira; species Thalassospira sp. CH_XMU1420-2. Next base: position 578,619 of record NZ_JAYMEG010000003.1, on the reverse strand, counting down.
ATAATATCCGGCGTCTTTCCAATCCTTGACGTGCTGCCAGTGATCTTTCAGCGCATCGTTGTTATAAAGGATTTCAACGTCAGTGCTGTCATAACCGTTATTGGCAGTGGCCATCTGCAGGTTGTGACGGGACATGAAGTTTTCAAAGAAGATCCACGGGCTGTGCGACTGGGCAAGCGCGATATAGCCAGCTTCTTTAAGCTTCGGAGCTGCTTCTTCGAATTCCTGCCAGGTCTTCGGTACATCAACACCGGCTTTGGCAAGGGCTTCCTTGTTGTAATACAGAAGCGGGGTCGAGCTGTTGAACGGCATTCCGATCATCTTGCCGTCAGAATCGGCATAGAAATAACGAACGCCCGGGATGTAATCATTGATGTCAAATTTGACGTTGTTTTCTTCAAGCAGGTCCTGAACCGGCTTAACAGCGCCTTTTGCGTTAATGATCGTTGCCGCACCGGCGTCGAAGATCTGGATGATGTTCGGCTGGTTTTTCGCGCGGAATGCCGCGATACCGGCGGTCATGGTGTCTTCGTAGCCACCCTTGTTTACGGCTACAAGGTGGTAGTCGGACTGGCTCGCATTGAAATCTGCGGTGATCTGATCAACCACACCGCCAAGCGCGCCGTCCATGGCATGCCACCAGGTGATCTCCGTTGCTGCTTCTGCGGTGTTGCCAAGTGCAAACACAGCAGCCGCTGCCATAAGCGTCTTGCGAAACATGATCTGTTAGCTCCCAATTAAAAAGACATCTGCGTCAAACCGCCTGTTGCCCGGTTCGCCACAACGCATTTGTTTTCTGTCGGGGGACCTGTTTCCTCAAGTGACAGTTTTCGGAAATTTACTTTTTGAACGCGCAAATGATCAATATAGCGCCGCGATGCCGTCTAAAAACTCACAAACTGATGCATGGTTATGTTCACATGAACAGTAGGGAATAGTGAAGTGTACGGCCATTTTTCCACTTGTCGTGGCTCGCTTCATTGCGAAATCAAGTTCTCAACTGCCGTCAATGTTAATTTTTTATTGCGATTTAATGACAATTGTTAAAGCGGAGATGATCAAGACTTGGGACTAAAAGCGACCACAACAAAACAAAGGGCGGCATTTCTGCCGCCCTTTCATTTTGTTCGCAACTGAACGTACATGTGCCCCGATCAGTTTTTACTGTCGCGCTGGACAAAGACCGACAGCAACGCCAACCCGCCGGAAACAACCATCAGAAGTAGTGATAACGCATTCAGAACAGGTGTTGACCCCTGCTTCAAGCGGTCAAACATGGCAATGGTCAGCGGCGCGTCAGAACCGACCAGCATCAAGGTCGTATTGAAGTTTTCAAATGACATCAGAAACGCGACGATCCCGGCGCCGATCAATGCCGGCTTCAGGAAGGGAATGGTGATCGTCCACAGTGCGGCCCGCCGTGTCGCCCCAAGGTTCAAGGCGGCTTCTTCAAGACTGACGTCGAATTTGCGAAGGCGCGCGGATATCACAAGCGTCGTGATGGTCGTGACAAAGGCGAACTGGCCAATAATCACCAAAAACAGCCCCGGACGCAGAAATTCGAGGTCCCAGCCGATCGCTTCTTCGATGCCATTGGCAATCGCGTTCGAGAACACCAGAATGGATATCCCCAGAATAACCCCGGGGATTACCAGAGGCGATAACGAAACAATATAAAGCAGGTTCTTGCCGGGAAACTTGCTGCGTTCGAACAGAAACGCGTTACATGTTCCGACTGTTACGGACAGAACCGTAACCCAGAAGGCAACAAATGCCGAAACGCCTACACTTTCGAGAAGCTTCGTGTCATTGAAGATGCCGATATAGGGATCTTCATTCCCGAAAAACCACGCCAACGTGCCGCCTTCCCACGGCATTGACGGAAACAGACTGTCATTGAAGGCAAATACGCCAACGACAATCAGCGGTGCGCTCAGATAAACAAAGAACAACGCGATATAGGTTGAATACAAGCCCTTGTAGAATTTGGGCTGTGGAATGCTTGGTATCATGTCTTCCCCCTAGCCCACGGTTTCCGAAAGAGTCTGTTTGCTGAGTTTGAGGCCAACCCAGACAATTACGGACGACAATATCAGCAACAGGAACCCAAACGCGGAGCCGGATTCCCAGTTAAAGCGTGTGATGAACTGGGTATAGATCTGCTCTGTGAACCACAGGCTGTCTTTCCCGCCCAAAAGATTTGGGGTCAGATAATTGCCCAGCGTCAGCATGAAGACCACGATACAACCGGACGCAATACCGGGCATTGCATGCGGGATAACGATATCGCGGGTCACGGTAAATGCATTCCCGCCCAGGTCATAACCGGCCTCAATCAGGCTGTCATCCAAACTGTCGAGAACTGACACAAGGGGGACAACCATGAACAACATGGATGTGTAAACAAGGCCAACCATGATAGCCGCATCGTTATAAAGCATTTCAACCGGGCCATCCGCAAGGCCAGCCCATTGCAGGAAATTGCTGATCACACCGCTTTCACGCAAAAGGATCATCCAGCCGAAGGTCCGCACAAGCTCTGACACCCAGAACGGGATAAGGCACATCAGGAACAGAACGTTCTTGCCTTTGCCTCGCATCACTTTGGCGATGTAATAGGAAACCGGAAAACCGATAATCAGGGTCAAAGCCGTTGCGAAAATCGACATGACCGCAGTGCGGACATAGGTGTTCCAATACAGGGGTTCAGCAAAGAATTCGATATAGTTGATCAGGCTGAATTCATATTTCCCGTACGAAATACGTTCACGCATCGACACCAGAAAAAGATCAACATGCGGAAGAATAACCAGCAGAAACAGCCACAGCAGCAACGGCATTGCCAAAAGCAGCAAGCCGAAGCGGAAAGTGCCGCCCGTGGTTATGGACGCGGATTTGTTCATGCCCCTGCTCCGCTTTGGTTAGCTGCAAAGCATCGGGTATTTTCAACGGTCCAGCCAAGTGTGATTTCGTCACCGGCCCGCACCGACGCATACGCACCGGTTTGCGGTAGTGCCACCGTCATCTCGTGACCGGTTGCAACATCACGAACCTGCAGGCTGCTTGCCGCACCATTAAACAGAACGTTCTCCACCTTGGCGGAAATGGTGTTTTCAGCATCACTGGCCCCGTCAATTGCGATGGCTTCGGGGCGGACAAAGATTTCGACATTCTGACCTTCGACCAGGGGCATATGCGGATCGCGTTTGGCCAACACCTTGCCGCCAGTCGGAAGAATGACTTCGACCTTGTTGTCGTCACCGCTACCGATTGTTCCGGTCCACCGGTTGCTTTCTCCAACGAAGCCGGCAACGAATGCTGTTTTCGGGTTGTAATAAAGATCTTGTGGTGCGCCCACCTGCTCAAAACGGCCGGCATTCATGACGGCAACCTGATCCGACATCACCAGCGCTTCGGACTGGTCATGGGTGATATAGACAAAGGTGGTGCCGATCTCGTGCTGAAGCTGTTTGAGTTCGACTTTCATATGTTCGCGCAACTTAAGATCAAGCGCGCCCAATGGCTCGTCGAGAAGAAGCACAGCCGGGTCAAGCACCAGACAGCGGGCAATGGCGATGCGCTGTTTCTGACCACCGGAAAGCTGATTGACCTGTTTGGGCCCGGCATCGGGCAACCCGACACGGGCCAAGGTTTCGTTGACCTTTTTGGCAATCGTTTGTTTGTCAACACCGCGCCGTTTCAGACCATAGGCAACGTTTTCCGCGACATTCATCATCGGAAACAGGGCCAAATGCTGAAACACCATATTGACAGGCCGACGGTTTGGCGGAACGCCAAGCACCGATGATCCCTTGATCAGGATGTCGCCGGATGTTGGCGCCTGAAACCCTGCCAGCATCCGAAGAAGCGTCGTCTTGCCACATCCGCTTGGACCCAGGATCGAGAAAAAAGAACCCTTCGGGATCGCAAGGGAAATGTCATCGACGGCGGTAAAGTCGTCAAAGGTTTTGACCACATTGCGGCATTCAAGGTCAAATTGGTCAGCCATAGGAGCCCTGTTCACGTTATTTTTGTTGGTGGAGCCTGTTGAACGGTTATTGCCGTTCCTGAAAGCACGATATCCCCGGCACATAAATATGCCGGGGACAAAGGTGTTTGGAAATGTGTTCCGTTAGTTCGACTGTGCTGCTTTCACACGGTCAAGGGTCTTGCCTTCGAGCACTTCCAGACCTGCCGGAACCGTCGGATACCACTTGATGTTGTCAAGATCAGCAGGCGGGAAACTGCCCTGGAACTGAGCTTTCAGCTTGTCATCTGCAAACTCGTCGGCACCTTTGGACGCGGTGAAGTTACCCGCACTTGCCGTGATTTTGGCGGCGATTTCCGGCTGCATCACAAAGTTGATCCACTTATAGGCGGCATCTTCGTTTTTGGTCTTGCGCGGCAAGGCAAAGGTATCGATCCAGCCAAGCGCACCAGACTTCGGTGCAACAAAGGTGATGTCGGCATTGTCGTTATTGAGTTTCCAGCCGCCGGTATCCCACGCCATTGCAGCAACAACTTCACCCGAACGCACCAGGTTAAGCAGCGCATCGCCGCCTTCCCAATAGGTTTTCACGTTGGCTTTGCATTCGATCAGCTTGGCTTCGACGGCATCAAGGATTTCCTGATACTTGGCTTCGTCACCATAAGCGGCAAACGGATCCATACCCATTGCATAGGCAAAACCGATCAGCGTCGGGCGTTTCAGACGATAGGAAACCTTGCCGGCCACTTCCGGTGCGCAAAGATCGGTATAGTCTTTGACAGCCGCCGCTTTGGAAGTGTCAACGATCAAGCCGCTCGTACCCCATACGTGGGGTACACCATACACTTCGCCGTCAACGGTGGTGTTTGATTTGGTTGCGTCGAGCATCGACGGAATGAATTTGTCGCTGTCAATTTTGCCAAGATCAATCGGCTTGTAGATGCCATACTCAAGCTGTGCACCTGCAATGCGATCCTGGGACGGCTGAGCAAGATCGAAACCGCCGCCGCCAGTAGCGCGCAATTTCGAGATCATGTCTTCGTTGTTCGACAGCGTCACTTCAACATCAATGCCGGTTTCTTTTTCGAACAGCTCGACAACTTCGTCAGGGGCATAGCCACCCCAGGTCAGCAGACGAAGTTCTTCAGCCTGAGCAGCCGAAACAAGCGAAACCATTCCTGCAAGTGCTGTAAGGCTGAGCAAGGAACCACGCAATGCGCCGTGTTTTTTTGACATTTTGAACCCTCGTAATAAACGTGATGGCATTTCCCTGTAGCCGGACCGCGCATGCCATTTGGCTTTTGTTTCGTTCCGGCACGGAGCAATATCGCAAACATTGTTGTTGATACGAAAGAAAAAAGGTCATTTTTTCTTTCTTTTGAACAAATCACGTTCATTTTTGCGCCGACACCCGCATCAGGGCAAGTTAAAGTTCTGCAACAATTAATCGACCTTGACGGTCGGTGCGCCCCCAAACGCCAAAAGGCGCCGGTTGTGGCGCCTTTTGATCCGAAGTCCTGAGATTGGAAGCTTTGTGAAATCTATTCTTCCGCGCTGAATTCAGCCGGACAATCGACTTTCTGGTACGCTTTGCCCTTGTCATTGAAAAGATGCGCGGCACCGGCTGGTGCGGATGCTGTAACGGTTTCGCCGATTTTGACACGGCTATGTCCCGGCGCGCGAACAGTGACTCGGTCACCATTGGCAAGCTTCAGATACAAATAGGTAGAGTCGCCCAGCTTCTCGACCACATCGACCACGCCACTGACAGTAAGCGCGCCTTCGTCGCCAAGTCCAAGATGTTCGGGGCGAATGCCAAGCTCAACCTGTTTGCCGATGTCAGCCTGATCAACATTGAACGGCAGAACCGATTGCATGCCCCCGGGGACGGAAACTGTGGCCTGCCCCTGCCCGACGGCATCAATAGTGACCTTGGTGAAGTTCATGGCCGGTGACCCGATAAAACCGGCAACAAAGCGGGTTTCCGGATGATGATAAAGCTGCATCGGCGATCCGACCTGCTCGACATTCCCGCCATTCATCACGACGATCTTGTCCGCCAGTGTCATGGCTTCGACCTGATCGTGCGTGACATAGATGATTGTTGATTTCAGGTCCTGATGCAGCTTGGCAATTTCAATGCGGGTCTGGACACGCAATGCGGCATCAAGGTTGGACAACGGTTCGTCAAACAGGAAGACCTTGGGTTGGCGCACGATCGCACGGCCAATCGCAACGCGCTGGCGCTGACCACCTGAAAGCTCGGACGGACGCCGGTCAAGAAGCTGATCAAGTTGCAGGATGCGGGCGGCTTCGCGTACCCGGGCATCGATTGCCGCCTTGTCCTGTTTGTCGAGCTTAAGCCCGAAGGCCATGTTTTTGTATACCGTCATATGCGGATAAAGTGCATAGGACTGGAACACCATGGCAATACCGCGATCACGCGGGCTTTTGGTGTTTACCACCTCTCCATCGATCATCAGATCGCCGCCCGTGATGTCTTCAAGGCCTGCAATAATTCGCAACAAGGTTGATTTGCCGCAGCCCGACGGTCCAACGAACACGACAAATTCACCGTCTTTGACATCCAGATCAATGCCGTGCAGCACATCCACAGCGCCATAGCTTTTACGGATCTGGTCAAGTTTCAAGTCAGCCATTTATTCAAAGCTCCTATCAGCCAACAGTTACTTCACCGCGCCGGATGTCAGGCCGCGAATGAGTTGTCGGGAGAAAATCAGATAAAGGATAAGGATCGGAATGATCGCAAGGCTTAGCGACGCCAGAACCGCATTCCAGTCTGTCACATACTGGCCAATGAATTGCTGCACACCAAGGGTGATGGTCTGCTTGCCGTCACCGGGTGCAAGGATCAGCGGGAACCACAGATCATTCCAGATCGGGATCATTGTAAATACAGCAACCGTCGCAACAGCGGGCCGGATCAAAGGCAAAATGATCGCAAAGAAAATCTTGAACTCCCCGACCCCGTCGCATCTTGCGGCTTCTTTCAAATCCTTGGGAATTTGATGCATGAATTCGGTCAGGATAAAGATTGCCAAGGGCAAGCCTTGTGCGACATAGACCAGCACCAGTGCCGTCAGGGTGTTGACCAACCCCATATCGACAATCAGGTTCAGGATAGATACCGATCCCAGACGGATCGGCACCATGATGCCAATCGCAAGATACAGGGCCAATGCGGTGTTACCCGGAAACTTGTATTCCGACAGCGCCCATGCCGCCATTGCTGCCAACAGCAGAACAATAACGATGGTCACGATGGTCACGGTAAAGCTGTTATAGAAAAACAGTTCGAAATTGGATTTCGCCAGAACCTTGGTGAATCCTTCAAGACTGAAGGTCTCCGCATTCGGCAAGCCCATCGGATCGCGAAAGATCCCTTTGCGCGTCTTGAAGGCGTTGATGACCACAAGAAAAATCGGATAAAGCGCAACCAGGGTATAGGTCAGCAAGATCGCGTGCACGATGACTGCGCGGCTGGCGTCTTCTCTACGGATGTTTGCAAAACTCATATTCGCCCCCGACTACAGCTGATAGCGCGCCAGTCGGCGCTGAATGGCGAACAGATAGAACAGAACGCCTGCCAGAATGATCAGGAACATCAAGGATGCAACGGTGGCACCCAAATGCGGATCGCCCAGCTGCAACTGATAACCAAAGAATGTGCGATAGAACAAGGTGCCCATAATGTCGGTCGAAAAGTTGGGGCCGGCCAACGCACCCTTTACCGCATATATCAGATCGAATGCATTGAAATTACCGACAAAAGTCAAAATCGACACCATCGCGACAGTCGGCAAAACCAATGGCAGTTTGATGTGAATGAAGACTTCGAAATGGGTCGCGCCATCAACAATGGCCGCATCCACCAGATCGTCCGGAATGGCCAGCAAGGCCGCATAGATCAGCATCAAAGGAATGCCGACCCACTGCCAGACCGAAATGAAGGAAAGCGTAATCAGTGCACTGCCTTCTTTGCCAAGCCACGGCCCAAACAGCGACTTCAGGCCAATAATATCAAGAAGGTCCGCACCAACTCCCCAAACCGGGCTCAGGATCAACTGCCAGATGAAGCCGACAATCACGACTGATAACATGGTCGGCATGATCATCATGGTGCGATATGTGTTGCGGAACCGCAATTGCGGCAGGCTCAGAATACCGGCCAGCGCGATACCGATCGGGTTCTGGATCAGCATATGAACCGCAAAGAACTTCATATTGTTCCAGAAGCTGTTCCAGAAGGTCGCAGACCAGTCCGGATCCGCCAAAATCGTACGGTAATTGTCAAGGCCGACAAAAGCCGCCTCACCGCCGCTTGGCGTTGCGTAGAAGCTTAACCGGATGGAATCAAGCAGCGGATAGATCATAAACAGTGTGTAAATGATCGTTGCTGGGGCCAGAAAGGCAATCACAGGCAGTTTTGCCTTGCGCCAATCGGTCATGGGGCCGGAATGCGCCATACCCTGTCCTGTTATCCAAGATTTGAAAGAATGAAGACCTGCTTGGATCTTCTGTAATCAGTGAACCGCATTTTCGCCCGGCGGTCGGGCTGCTTGCCTGCAATGTCACGGCAAACATCAACGATGAATGAAGGATGGCAGAAACCGGTCGTTCCCGCCATCCTTTCAGTTCTTTACTGGTGCGGTGCGTACCATTTCGCCAGACCAGCTTCCGCAGCGCCGGCTGCTTCTTCCGGGGTCAGCGTACCGTTGATAACCTGGGCGGAAAGGTTCCACAGGTCGTTTTCAAGGTTCGGCGTGCCACGCGAAAGGATCTGGTAAGAGTTACGAATGGTGGACTCGCACTTCTGGCGCCAGCTTACAAACTCGCTGGCGACCGGATCGGTTACTTCGACCGTGTGGTTCGACAAGGAGAAGAATCCCGGCAGCGCGTTGGAATAAAGCTCGGCAAATTCCGAACCGGTCATCCATTCAAGAAACAGCTTTGCTTCGGCCGCGTTTTTGGAATCCGCATTCAGACCAAGTGCAATATCGGTGTGGTCACTGATATAGCAGGTGTCTGCACCGGCTGCTGCGGGCGGCGGGAATGCACCGAACTCGAAATCGGCCTGGTTGTTAAACAGCGAAATGTCCCAGGAACCTGCCGGATAAACGGCGGCACGACCAAGCGAGAACAGGTTCTGTGCATCCGGATAGGAAATGGCTTCATAGCCGTCCGGAAGGTAGTTTTTCCAGCTTGCCAGTTCCTTGAAGGTGTCGACATAGGCGGCATCGGTGAATTTTGCGCTGCCATCGATCAATGCCTTGCGGCCTGCTTCACCGTCCCAGTAGTTGGGACCGATATTCTGGAAGCCCATGGTGGCTGCTTCCCACTGGTCCGCAGTGCCCATCGCCATCGGGATGTAGCTGCCGTCTTCCTTGATCTTATCAAGGGCAGCATAAAACTCTTCGCGGGTTTTCGGGACTTCAACACCAACTTCTTCAAAGGCTTCCTTGTTATAGATGAAGCCATGAATGACCGATGCCATCGGCAAGCAGAAAGTGACTGCGCCATCGTCGGTCTGCCAGGCAGATTTGGCAACGTCCGAGAAGTTGTCCATGCCTTTAAGGTCATCAAGAGCGGCAAGATTGCCCTGCTTGTAAAGTTCAAGCGATGCATCAAACGGACGGCAAGTGATCAGGTCACCCGCGGTACCACCAGCCAGTTTTGCGTTTACCGATGCGTTATATTCGGTCGGCGGGGTCGGCTTGAACGACACCTTGATGTCAGGGTGAACTTCATTGAATGCCGGAATGATTTTTTCATTCCAGATATCAATATCGTCATTGCGCCAGCTTTCAATTACGAGTTCGCCAGCAGACGCTATCAACGGAACCAGGGCGACACTTGCCGCCAGGGCCCCGGCCAGGCCTTTTGCTAAGACTTTATTCGACATTTATGCCTCCTCTGATCAATGTCGGCGGACTGGCACCGTGTTGATGTCAGTTCCTGTACTCAAGTGCCGCCCGGAGATTTCCATTAGACAGCGCAAGAATTTCTTTTGCCTGGTCGGGGCTGTGGCCCTTGGTCACCAGCACCGCCACGCGGATATCGAAATCGGATTTTTCAAGGGCGTCTGATGCAAGTTCGGCGTCGCAATATGCAATATGTGACACGATCCGTACTGCCCGGCCCCGAAGTTTGATGTTCTCGGCGCGCATGCCAACCATCAGGTTGTCAAACAATCGGCCCAACTTGTTCATCACAAGGGTCGACAGAATGTTCAAAGCTGCTTTTTGCGCGGTACCGGCCCCCATGCGGGTGGATCCGGCAACCACTTCCGGCGCGCTATCAAGAAAGATACCGGTTTCTGCGACGCCAAGAATTTTGCCATCCTGATTGTTACAGATGCCCACCGTGAAGGCCCCGCGATCACGGGCAAGTTCGAGCGCGCGCACCGTATAAGGGGTCGCGCCGCTGGCAGCGATCGCAATTACTGCATCATTTTCTGAAATGTTGTTCTGGGAAATTTCACGTTCGGCAAGGCTGGTATCATCCTCGGCACCATTGAATTCGTTCGGCGCACTTTGAACCCCGCCAGCCAGCATCACGATGGTATGGCTTTCAGGCCAGCCAAAGGTGCCGCCAAGTTCTTTGGCATCTTGCCAGGCGACAGTACCCGATGTTCCGGCTCCGACGTAAACGAGACGCCCGCCGCCCCCAAGGCGGCGCGCTATCCCGTTGGCGGCTGTCGCCAAATCCCCCAGGATCGGACCAACCGAGGCCACAGCGCGCATCTGGCCTTCCCACAAGGCCATAAGGAAATCGGCGTCGGACCATTGATCCAACCCGGCAAATCGCGAATCAAAATCTTCTGTGCGTGATGCCATTTTTCCGTCTCCCTCTGCAAATTAAATACCATTGTGATACCAGCAACGCAAGCCGCTTGATGAATAATTTGTGCCATAGCTCGGGTATTGGGAGATATCTCTAGTTAAAACAATGCATTGCATAGGGATGTCAATTTTGTGCAAAAGCTTCTGCGTAGATGTACGGACTCCAAACTCAGACCAGTAACAGTTTTAGTGGCGTTATATTGGTATTGCTTTTTAAGATACCACTCTGCTATGCTCGCCCCATGAATGAGAAGGCAGTTGCTTTGAGATGAAAAACGAACAGCTTTATCTTGGTGTTGATGGCGGCGGAACGCAGTGCCGCGTTCGGATTGCAGATGCATCCGGACGGATCCTTGGTGAAGCTGTGCGTGGTGGTGCGAATACGCGACTTGGAGTCGATTACGTATTTGGCGAAATCATCGCGGCGGCGAAAATGGCCCTTTCCAATGCCGGACTTGATGAAAAATACCTTGGCGATCTGCATGCGGGCCTTGGGCTTGCGGGACTTCCGCTGACGCGTGATCGTCAACTTGTGCAGTCCTATAATCACCCGTTCGCCGACATCTGCTTTGCGACTGATGCCTACACAGCATGCCTTGGTGCGCATGATGGCCAGAATGGCGCCATCCTGATTGTCGGGACCGGAACATGTGGTCAGGCAATCATCGGGGATCGACAGTTGTCTGTTGCCGGTTGGGGGTTCGAGGTTTCCGATCTTGGAAGCGGCGCGAGAATTGGACGCAATGCCATTGAAACCGCCCTGCTCGCCCATGATGGTCTGGCAAAGAAAACCGATCTGACCGCAGCGGTCATGGCCCGGTTTGATAATGACCCCGAAAATATCGTCATATTTGCGGAAACAGCAAAGCCGTCCGACTATGGAAAACTCTGCCCGATGGTGTTTGATGCCGAAGCGGCTGGTGACAGTGTGGCGATTGACCTGATCCAAGTTGCCGTCGACGCCAATCTGGCAATCTTGCGCCGGTTGGTTGATTTCGGTGCGCCGCGACTGACCCTGATGGGCGGACTGGCAGAACAGATGGCCCGGCGCATGCCACCCGAAATTGCCGAATTGCTGGTTCCCGCGAAATTTGACGCCATGCATGGGGCTATCTTGATGGCCAAGCAACATGAAAGAGCCGCCGCATGATCGCAACGTCGGACGTCATTGCCAATCTCAGAACCCGCGACATCGAAAATAACGGGAATGGTCCTTTGTACCGTCGGCTGCAATCGGCGCTTAAGGCTGTGATTGATGATGGAATTTTGCAGGTCGAAGATGCCCTGCCCAGTGAACGCGATCTGGCAACGGAACTTGGCATTTCACGGGTAACGGTTCGCAATGCGATGCGCGCCCTTGTCGAGGAAGGTGTTCTGGTTCAACGCCACGGTGCCGGAACGTTCGTTGCACCGCGTGTCGAGCAGGCCCTGTCACGCCTGACATCCTTTACCGAGGACATGATCACCCGTGGCATGGATCCCGGTGCCATCTGGATCGAAAAAACACTTGGCCATGCCTCACCCGAAGAAGCCATGGCGCTTAATCTGTCGCCGGGTACCGAAGTTACAAGGCTGCGTCGTCTGCGTACTGCCAATGACAAGCCGATGGCACTTGAATATGCGGTAATTCCGCGCGCTTTCCTTCCCAGCCCGGATGAAGTCGACAAATCGCTTTATGACGCGCTGGCGAAATACAACAAAAAGCCTGAACGTGCGCTTCAGCGGCTTCGGGCAGAACTTTTCGATGGCGAAACCGCCAAAATTCTGGGCGTTCCGGAAGGCAGTGCCGCGCTCTATATCGAGCGGCGGTCCTTCCTGGCAAATGGAACCCCGGTTGAGTTCACCCGGTCCTATTACCGCGGTGACAGTTACGACTTTATTGCTGAAATGCAGGTGGATGCCCGTTGACCAGATCAACGCATCCACCGGAAACCAAGGGAATACGGCATATGACAACGAATTGGCGCCCGCAAACACAGATGGGCCGCGAATTGGCAGAGGCCCCGGAAGTCGTTGCAACGCAGCTTGCCGGCAACAAGGACGCAATTGCCAAACTTGCTGACGATCTGCGCGCCAATCCACCGAAATTTGTTGTGACCTGTGGTCGTGGCAGCTCGGACCACGCGACCCTTTATGCCAAGTACCTTATTGAAAGTCAGTTGGGCATTCCGGTGGTATCGGCCGCACCCTCGATCGTATCAATCTATAACCGGTCGATCGCTTCAAAGGATGCACTGTTCATCGCAGTTTCCCAATCAGGCAAGAGTCCCGACCTTGTCAAAAATGCCGAGGCGGCCCGTGACGCAGGCGCGCGAACCGTCGCACTGGTCAATGTGGTCGACTCCCCGCTTGCCGAAACTGTCGATCATGTCATCCCCCTGATGGCTGGTCCGGAAACAAGTGTTGCGGCGACCAAATCCTATATCGCCACATTGTCGGCGATTGCCCAGATCGTCGGTGCATGGACACAGGACGACGCATTCAACAAGGGTCTTGGCAATCTTCCGCAATCCCTGCGCACGGCACTTGAAAAGGATTGGCTGGGGGCCTCGGAAACCATCGCCAAATCAAACGGGCTTTATGTCATTGGCCGCGGACCTGCCTTTGCAATCGCCCAGGAGGCCGCCCTTAAATTCAAAGAAACCAGTAGCTTGCATGCCGAAGCTTTCAGCGCGGCTGAAGTCAAGCATGGCCCGATGGCGCTGGTAACGCCGACCTTCCCGATGTTGGTCTTTTCACAGCAAGACGCATCGCGTGACAGTGTCGAGGACTTCCTGGCGGAAATGCGTGCCAAGACCGACAACCTGTTTGCAGCCGAAACCGGCTATGCGGACGTAAAGGGACACCTTCCGGTGGTCGAGGATATCCATCCGTTGCTTGCCCCGATTACGATGATCCAGACCTTCTATACACTTGCTGAAAGTGTTGCGCTGGCGCGCGGCTGTAATCCGGATGCTCCGCCGCATCTATCGAAAGTGACGGAGACGCACTAATGACCAGTTTTGCCATTGCAAATGCCCGCATTTTCGACGGGACAGAATTTCTCGACGGAATGGCGGTTGTTATACGCGATGGCAAAATTGATGCCATTTGCCCGGATACCGCCCTGCCCGACGGGATTGACGTTGTCGATGGCAAGGGACAGGTTCTTGCCCCCGGACTGATTGATGTTCAGGTCAATGGTGGTGGCGGTGTTCTTTTGAATGATCACCCGGATGTCGCTGGTATTCGCGCCATCATGGCAGCCCATCGCAAATTTGGCACCACGGCGATGCTACCGACCTTGATCACGGATTATCGTGACAAGATGGAAGCAGCCATTGCGGCGGTTGAGGACGCGATTAACGAAAACGTCCCTGGCATCGTCGGCATTCATCTTGAAGGGCCGTATCTGAACAAAGAACGCAAGGGTGTGCATTCAGCCGACATCATCCGCCCGATGGAAGATGACGCAATCGATCTTCTAAGCCGTCTTCCAAATGGCCGGATACTGGTAACAATGGCACCGGAAAAGGCCACCAGCGGGACGATCAAGAAGCTTTCTGACAAAGGCGTTCTTGTCTGTGCCGGGCACACGGCAGGTACCTATGACGACATTCAAATGGCGATCAGCGAAGGTTTGCGCGGCTTTACGCATCTGTTCAATGCCATGAGCCCCCTTACCCATCGCGAACCCGGTGTTGCCGGGGCTGCGATGGCGGATGATGCGACATGGTGCGGCCTGATTGTTGACGGTTATCACGTTCATCCGGCCGCGGTGAAGATTGCTGTAAACGCAAAGGCAACCGGCAAGATCATGCTGGTCACTGATGCCATGCCTACTGTCGGGGCTGCGGACAAGCGATTCAATCTTGGCGGGGAAGAAATCATTGCCACGGATGGCCGTTGCGCCCTTGCGGATGGGACACTGGCGGGCTCCGACCTTGATATGATTGGTGCGGTTCGAAATTGTGTGGAAATGGTCGGGATTGACCTTGGCGAAGCCCTTCGGATGGGATCACTTTACCCGGCTGCGTTCTTGAAACTGGATCATAAAATGGGGCGTATCGCCCCGGGTTATCAGGCGGACATGATCCTGTTTGATGGCGAATACAACGTGACCAGAAGCTGGATCAATGGCGCCGAATAACAGGTACAATCAATAATTTATCAGGTATTTCAGGAGGCACAAAATGAAGCCGGTTCGCATTCTTGTAATTGGGCTTGGCAATATGGGGATGTCCCATGCAAAGGCCTATCACGCCCTTGACGGGTACGAGATTGTCGGCATCTGTGCCCGGTCGCCAATTCCTGCTGATAAATTGCCGGACGGTTTTGCAAACTATCCTCAGTTTACCGATTTTCACACTGCCCTTGCCGAAACGAACCCGGATGCAGTTTCGATAAATACATATACCGAGACCCATGCGGACTTTGCGATTGCCGCCTTTGAAGCCGGTGCGCATGTCTTTATCGAAAAGCCGCTTGCAGCCACTGTCGAAGATGCCGAACGGGTTGTGGCAAGCGCACGCAAACATGACCGCAAGCTCGTGATTGGCTATATCCTGCGCCATCATCCGTCCTGGGAAAAGTTTGTTGAAATTGCCAAGACCCTTGGAAAACCGCTTGTGATGCGCATGAACCTTAACCAGCAAAGCAGTGGTGCATTCTGGGAAACCCATAAACGCCTTCTGAACAGCGTATCGCCCATTGTCGATTGCGGTGTTCATTATCTTGATATCATGTGTCTGATGACCGGGGCCAAACCGGTGTCGGTCAATGCAATCGGTGTTCGCCTGTCTGACGATGTCGCGCCCGACATGTATAATTACGGGCAGTTGCAAGTTCGCTTTGATGACGGTTCTGTTGGCTGGTACGAAGCCGGCTGGGGCCCGATGATCAGCGAAACCGCCTTCTTTGTGAAAGATGTTATTGGCCCGAAAGGCAGCGTATCAATCACCGATGTCGAAGAAAAAGGTGCTGGATCGGCTGACATCGATACGCATACCAAGACAAATGCATTGCGCCTGCATCATTCGGAAACAGACAGTGCCGGTGAATTTACCCGCACAGACGAGATTATCCGCACCGATGACGAACCTGATCATGATGGTCTTTGCCTGCGCGAACAGCAATTTTTCCTAAAGTCTATAACAGAAAATCTTGACCTGACGCAGCATATGGAAGATGCATTGGGCTCTCTACGGATTGCCCTTGCCGCGGATCAGTCGGTTCGCACGGGGGCACCTGTTTTACTCTGACCCCCAGGAGGAGTACCCACATGCCTTCCGTTAAACCCGGTGTTGTTACCGGTGCTGCCTATCGTGACCTTGTCGCTGCCTGCAAGCAGGACGGTTACGCCCTTCCTGCTGTGAATATTACATCGTCAAGCACGATGAACGCAGCCCTTGAAGCCGCTGCGAATGCCGGTTCTGACATCATCATTCAGCTTTCGAATGGTGGCGCACAGTTCTTTGCCGGCAAGGGCATCAAGGACGCCGATGCGGCCCGTGTCGTGGGCGCAGTCTCGGCTGCCCGTCATGCGCAGCTTCTTGCTGAATATTATGGTGTTGCTGTTGTCATGCATACCGACCACGCGAACCGCAAGTTCGTTCCGTGGGTCGATGAAATGCTGAAATGGAGCGAAAAGGCCTATGCCGAAACCGGCAAGGCGCTTTACAGCTCCCACATGCTTGATCTGTCCGAAGAATCGCTTGAAGACAACCTGTCGACTTGCGAAACCTTCCTCAAACGCATGTCCGCCATCGAAATGAGCCTGGAAATCGAACTGGGTGTAACCGGTGGCGAAGAAGACGGAATCGGTCACGAACTTGATACTTCAAGTGACGAGATCGACCCGCGTCTTTACACCCGTCCGGAAGAAGTCGAAGAAGCCTATCGTCGCCTTTCGCCGCTTGGCCATTTCTCGGTCGCAGCTGCATTTGGTAACGTCCACGGCGTCTACAAGCCGGGTAACGTCAAACTGCGTCCGGAAATCCTTTTGGAAAGCCAGAAGTTTGTCGCCGAGAAGCATGGTCTTGATGACCGTCCGCTGGACTTCGTGTTCCATGGCGGTTCGGGTTCGGAAAAAGAAAAAATCGAAGAAGCCGTCGACTATGGCGTCTTCAAGATGAATATCGACACCGATACCCAGTTTGCCTATGCCCGTCCGGTCGGTGAGTATGTTGAAGCAAATGCACGTGCTTTCAAATACCAGGTCGATCCGGAAACGGACAAACCCTACAAGAAAAATTACGACCCGCGTGTCTGGATCCGCGAAGCTGAACTGTCGATGGCAGCGCGCCTCGAAGAAGCCTTCAAGGATCTTGGTGCCACCGGTCGTTCCGTGACCAAAGGCTAAGCCATCTTTTGCTTTGTCTGACCCGTTGGGTCACAGGATTTATGAAACCCGCCGGACTTGTTCGGCGGGTTTTTTCATGCATTTTTGGGTGCGGCGATTGTGTAATGTCAGTCTCCTGACAAATACTGACAGGAACTGTCAGGGGTGCGCTTGCGTATAGTGTTTGCGTCCTCTATACACTTTCCGAACAATTCAGGAACAAAAGGCCCGACATGCTGACGAAAATTTCGGTTCGCGGTGCGAAAGAACACAATCTTCAGAACATTGATGTTGAATTGCCCCGCGATTCACTGGTGGTCATTACCGGCCTGTCGGGATCGGGTAAAAGTTCGCTTGCGTTCGATACGATCTATGCCGAAGGCCAGCGTCGCTATGTCGAAAGCCTGTCTGCATATGCCCGTCAGTTCCTTGAACTGATGCAAAAGCCGGATGTCGAATATATCGATGGTCTGTCGCCGGCCATTTCCATCGAACAAAAAACCACGTCGCGTAACCCGCGTTCGACCGTGGGGACCGTGACCGAGATTTATGACTATATGCGCTTGCTTTGGGCGCGTATCGGCATCCCCTATTCGCCGGCGACCGGCCTTCCGATTGTCAGTCAGACCGTGTCGCAGATGGTCGACCGTGTGATGGAAATGGAAGAAGGAACACGGTTGTATCTTTTGGCGCCGATCGTCCGTGGTCGTAAGGGTGAATACAAAAAAGAACTGCGTGATTTGCGCTCGCGCGGGTTCCAGCGCGTCAAAATTGACGGCGAAATGTATGACATCGATGATGCGCCGGAACTGAATAAAAAGCTGAAGCACGACATTTCTGTTGTTGTCGATCGGTTGATCGTGAAAGACGGCATCGCAACCCGCCTGGCCGACAGTTTTGAAACCGCTCTTGAACTGACTGACGGCATTGTTCTTACCGAAGATGCCAAAACCGGCGAAACAACCGTATTCTCGGCAAAATTCGCCTGCCCGGTTTCCGGCTTCACGATCGAGGAAATCGAACCGCGTCTGTTTTCATTCAACAACCCGTTTGGCGCCTGCCCGGCCTGTGACGGTTTGGGAACCCAGATGGAGTTTGATCCGATGCTGGTTGTTCCCGATGAAAGCAAGACGCTTGAAGATGGGGCGGTCGCACCATGGGCCAGCACCACGTCGAAATATTACCTGCAGACCCTGAAATCAGTCGCAAAGCATTTCGGCTTTAAAACCAATGTTGCCTGGGAAAAATTGCCCAAAACGGCGCAAGACATCATCCTGCATGGGTCGGGTGACGAAGAAGTCACTGTCACCTATGACGATGGATCGCGCAGTTACAAGGTTTCGCGCCCGTTCGAAGGTGTCATTCCGAACATGGCGCGGCGCTGGCGCGAGACAGACAGTCAGTGGGCCCGCGATGAACTGGCCAAATATCAGATGGTGTCGCATTGCCCAACCTGTGCGGGTAAACGTCTGAAGCCCGAAGCATTGGCTGTCAAAGTCGATGGTTGCGACATCTCGCAGGTGACGGATCTTTCAATTGCCAAAGCAGGTGACTGGTTCATCGCCCTTGAAGGCAAGCTGAACGAAAAGGAAACCGAAATCGCGCGCCGTATTCTGCGCGAAATTAATGACCGCTTGCGCTTCCTGCGCGATGTCGGGCTTGATTATCTTTCCATGTCGCGCACATCAGGCACCCTTTCGGGTGGTGAAAGCCAACGTATCCGTCTGGCGTCGCAAATCGGGTCGGGTTTGACCGGTGTTCTGTATGTGCTGGATGAACCGTCCATTGGTCTGCATCAGCGCGACAATGACCGCCTGCTCGATACACTTAAGCGGTTGCGTGATCTCGGGAATACGGTTCTGGTCGTTGAACATGATGAAGACGCCATTCGTGCGGCGGATTATGTGATTGATATGGGCCCGGGTGCCGGTATTCATGGCGGACGCATCGTTGCCCAGGGCACCCCGGAAGAAATTCAGCAAAACCCCGAAAGCCTGACCGGCAAGTATCTGGTTGGTCTTGAACAGATTGCCGTTCCAAAGGAACGTCGCAAAGGCAACGGCAAGTCCATCACGATCAAGGGGGCCAAAGCCAACAACCTTCAGGGCATTGATGTCGACTTCCCATTGGGCAAGTTCATCTGTGTTACCGGCGTGTCAGGTGGCGGGAAATCCAGTCTTGTCATCGAAACGCTATATAAGGCGCTGGCAAAGCGGATGCATAATGCCCGCCATCATCCCGGGGCACATGATGCAATTACCGGGATCGAGCTGATCGACAAGATCATTGATATCGACCAAAGCCCGATCGGGCGAACCCCGCGTTCGAACCCGGTGACCTATACCGGTGCCTTTACCCCGATCCGTGACTGGTTTGCCCAACTGCCGGAAGCCAAGACCCGCGGTTACAAGCCCGGACGTTTTTCATTCAACGTCAAAGGTGGTCGTTGCGAAGCCTGTCAGGGTGACGGTGTCATCAAAATCGAAATGCACTTCCTGCCCGACGTTTATGTCACGTGTGATCAGTGCAAGGGCAAAAGATACAACCGCGAAACGCTGGAAATATCTTTTAAAGGCAAATCGATATCTGATGTTCTTGATATGACGGTGGAAGAAGGCGCGGACTTCTTCAAGGCCGTCCCATCGATCCGTGACAAGATGGAAACCCTTAAACAGGTTGGTCTGTCCTATATCCATCTGGGCCAACAGGCCACAACCCTTTCGGGCGGTGAAGCGCAGCGCGTGAAGCTTGCCAAGGAACTGTCAAAACGGGCGACCGGGCGGACAATCTATATTCTGGATGAACCGACCACCGGTCTTCATTTCCATGATATCCGCAAATTGCTTGAGGTCCTTCATACCCTTGTTGACCAGGGCAACACCGTCGTTGTGATCGAACACAACCTTGATGTCATCAAGACTGCCGACTGGATCATTGATATTGGTCCCGAAGGGGGCGACGGTGGTGGACAACTGGTCGGCACCGGCACGCCCGAAGCCATCATGGCCAATGAGCGAAGCTATACCGGGCGCTATCTTAAACGGCATTTAGGGCTTGAATAACCAAAGGGCTGCTTTCACCAACCGCCGTTACAAAAGCCGCCACGATACAAAGAGAGGCACGAACATTTTCTATGATGTTCGTGCCTCTTTTCTTTTGGACCCTGTATGAGCAGGTATCTTTGTCCTAACTGTTGCTTGCCACCCGGTTTTCGACCCGCCGCACAAGTGCAGTGCTTAGTCGTTCACTAAACCCGGACAGAAACGCAAAAACCAGAACGATTGACAGTTGCCGTCCGGCCGGTGACGAACTGCTGATCTGGTCGAGGTCGTCAAGATTATGCAAATCGTCAAGCGGAATGGGCAACATCCCTGCCCGCAGCGCGAAAAGCACAATCAGGGCGAAACAAAATCCCATGCATGGACGGAACAGAAAATTGAAAAAGACCGATGATGGCTCCATCTCGGCCCATGGTGTCTGTTTGCCAAGCCGCATCATCATGCTGGTCAGAGCCCCGATCGCGCCAAAGCTGCCAACAAAGAACAAAAGATCATAGCTGAACCCGAAAAGCTTGCCGTTTCCGGTACTGATGATGGTGTCAATCTGAACAAACAGCAGCACCGCAAAAATCAATACGATCGGCGACAGGGCAAGTGCCAGTGCGGCAATACGCAGACTTTTGTTGAATGCCTTTTGCAGGGTTGTTTGCGGTGATGACGGTTTCGGGTGTTCTTTGGCCTCGTCCTGCAGATCATGCAAATAGCCATGAACGAACCCGTCACGGCCCTGGTTAAGTGCAAGAAGCATCAAAATCGCATCTGACTGCTTGCGCTCCCGGCCGGGATCATCAAGGGTTTCGTCTTCATTGCGCCACCAACGCAAAAACGCCCGTGTAACAAGGGATGCGCGCCATCCCTGACGTGTTGCAACCACATATTCGATCATGCTTTCGATGTCGGTGGCGGTGAAATTGCCGTCATTAAAGCCGCCGAATGGAAAACCGACCCTGCGTTCACTGTTATCAGGCTTTTCATTGTCCTGCGCGTCGCATCTGTCCTTGTCATCAATGATGACGGGGCGCCGCCGTGGCACCAGACCGATAACCGGGCAATGTGTGGGTTCGTATCCATATGGGTGATGCGGGTAGCTCATGTTGGCCCCAGTTTCACATATGTTTGACAGAACGGGTCTGGCATTTATGACGGGGAAGATGTGGCTTTGTGAATTATTCATGCCTGCATGCACAAAGCCCACGGGCAATATGGCGCAAATCACTTGAAATCTTCCCCCATGCACCGCTATGTGTGTGCCAAGCATTCAAACACATTCTTCGCGAGGAGTTCGCACACGTGAATACGGTGAAACCTGTTCATATCATTGGCGCCGGTCTGGCGGGCAGTGAAGCCGCCTGGCAACTGGCCGAGGCCGGTGTGCCGGTGGTTCTGCATGAAATGCGCCCGGTTCGCCCGACAGACGCGCACCATACCGACAAATGCGCCGAACTCGTCTGTTCAAACTCGTTCCGGTCCGATGACAAGGAATATAATGCCGTCGGCCTGATCCATGACGAAATGCGCCGTGCGGGTTCGATCATCATGCGGTGTGCCGATCAGCACAAAGTCCCCGCTGGCGGTGCCCTTGCCGTTGATCGCGAAGGTTTTTCGCAGGCGGTCACCGATGCGCTTGAAAACCATCCGTTGATCACAATGGAGCGCGGCGAGATTGATGGTCTTCCCCCCGAGGAATGGGAACAGACCATCATTGCCACCGGTCCCCTGACATCTGGTGCGCTGGCCGACGCTATCCGCAAGGTTACCGGCGAAGAAAGCCTGGCCTTCTTTGATGCGATTGCACCGATTGTCTATAAGGAAAGCATCGATTTCGACAAGGCCTGGTTCCAGTCGCGATATGACAAGGGCGACGGCAAGGATTACATTAACTGCCCGATGGATGCGGACGAATATAACCGCTTTATCGACGCCCTGATCGAAGGCGAGAAAACCGAATTCAAGGAATGGGAAAAAGACACGCCCTATTTCGACGGCTGTCTTCCGATTGAAGTCATGGCCGAACGCGGTCGTGAAACCTTGCGCCACGGGCCGATGAAGCCGGTAGGACTGACCAACCCGCACAACCCGACTGTAAAGCCACGCGCGATTGTTCAGCTTCGTCAGGATAATGCCCTTGGTACGCTTTACAATATGGTCGGTTTCCAGACCAAACTGAAATACGGTGCACAGATCGACGTTTTCCGCACCATTCCGGGGCTGGAAAATGCCGAGTTTGCCCGCCTTGGCGGCATTCATCGCAATACGTTCCTGAATTCACCGCGTTTGCTTGATGCAACACTGCGTCTTAAAGCCCGTCCTGATCTGCGATTTGCCGGTCAGATTACCGGTTGCGAAGGCTATGTTGAAAGTGCTGCAGTCGGTTTGATGGTTGGTCGGTTCACAGCTGCGGAAAAAGCCGGTGTTGCCATCCCCACCCCGCCGCTGGCGACCGCGATGGGCGCCCTTCTGAACCACATTACCGGTGGTGCCGATGAAAGCACCTTCCAGCCGATGAATGTCAATTTTGGTCTGTTCCCTGATCTGGAGCTGACCAAACGGGTCAAGGGCCGCGACCGCAAAAAGCTTTATACAGATCGTGCCATTCCGCTGTTTGATGAATGGCTAAGTGCGATCAACGCCGCCTGATATGACAAAAGCCGCATCTTCGGATGCGGCTTTTTCATTGGCACCAGTGCAATGCGCGACTAGTAGCTTTTCTTCTGACGGGTCAGTTTCCCGGTAACATCGCGGATTTGCTCGCCATCGCGGAACCGCCGGAAAATCAGATCCATATTGCCGTCTTCGTCAAGTTTCCGTTCATAGACCTGCATCTCGTAGCCGCCCTCGTCCGTGATATAAAGGGCGTGTATGGTCAAGGTCTTGTCAACGATACGGGCCCAAAAGAACGGCTCGCCCTTTAACGGGTCATTGGGAATGCGTTTCCCGAACAATCCCGAACGCATGGCACTGCCATAAATGTCGGGACGTTCGGTCGAATAAAACTCGATGCTTAGTGATACGTTCTTTTCGCGGCCATCGGCCTTGTGGATGACAGTCGCCCAATCAACGTTGAAACCGCGTTCTGTCTTGGCGATTGTAACGTCAAGATCACGTGCCTGCAGCTCACCTTCGGCATGTTCAATGGTCACCCCGTGATAGACCCCGACAAACGGGTCAATGCTGGCGGCCTGGCCAATTGATGGCAAAAATCCCATCAGGCAAATCACCCCGGCCAGCATCAGCCGGGTCAGCCAATCACGTCCGGGTCTGGAATGCGGATATGCCATATGAGCCCTCATTCTGGGTGGCTACTGAACGTTACGCCGCGAAATCAACGCGTTAATCACGCTAGCACGGACAGAACAAACCTGTCTTATCCTTTATCGTTAATGTAGATGATATTTTTGCAATATCCAGTCTGTCCGATGAAACCTAATATCGTTTCAACAGACCACTCACCATCAGACGGACACTGGCCGGGCGCGCCAAACCAAATTCGGCCGAGAACGGATCGAATTTCGCCTTGGCAAGTTTGCGCAAATATCCATCGGCCAGCACAGTCGGCAGGACTGCGGCATGTGCGCCCTTTGGAACAGCGCGGCGATGTTTGCGTGCTTCTTTGATGCGGCTTTGCGCAAGTTCGGCCAGTTCACGGGTCAGATTGCGAACTTCATCCTTCTTACGAAATTCGAAAATGTCACTTTGTACGACATTGTGGTGTTCCATCCGGTCCTTCGGCAGATAAAGACGTTTGGCGCGCCCGTGAAACACCATGGCGCGCATAATCCCGACCAACCCGTAAGCGTTGCCGGCAAGGCGCACAGCCTGCTGGCCCGCTTCATCCGTAACACCCAGTATACGTGCTGCAAGAACCGCCATCTGACCCGATGTTTGATCAATATATCGGTCAAGCTCTGCCTGATCTGCCGGTTGGCGATCCTCTAGATCGAATTCACGTGCGGCCACAACGGTTTCCAGATCGTCGACGGACAAAGCCCCGGTTTGCACCAGATTTGCCAGCGGTTCGACGACCTCATGCTTTCGGACCTTGCCTTCGGCGATTTCCGAAAGCGTATCGCGCCACCATTGCAGGCGGATATGGCCCAGCATGATCTCACTGACCATTTCACGGGTTTTCGAAACTTCCTGATTGAAGGCATAAAGGGTGAAAAGGTCTTCGCGCTTTTCCGGTGCCGCAAACAGGGCACACAGAAAACGGTCGCGGTCGTGGCGGCGCGTATAGTCTGCACAATGTGATAATTTTGGCGTATCAGTCATTCTGTTTATCCGATCTGACGTGCGGGTCGCTGATCGTTTTTGGTGTCGACAAGGTTATCAGGAAGGCTTTCGACATAAAGCGATTGGGATGGGAAGGCAAAGGCAGCGTCTTCTTCCTCGACGATGCGCTTGAATGCGATGATGTGGCGGTTACGAATTTCACGCCATGTAACCCAGTCAGTGGTCTTCGTAAAGTAATACAGATCAATATTGATCGAGCTTGCACCGAAATCGGACAAATGAACCATCTGCGCGACATTCGTCTGTGCGACGTCGTCGTCATTTTTCAGAAAGTCACGCAGCTTTTCAACAATCTGTTCCATCTGTTTGGCTGTTGTGCGGTATTCCAGTCCGATGACCATTTTAATGCGACGATGGGTCATGCGTGACCAGTTGATCACGGGTGAGTCCACAATCTGGGCATTCGGCATGGTAACAAGCGCCTTGGCAAAGGTCCGGACCTTGGTCGCCCTGAGGCCCACCTCCTCGACCGTTCCTTCGAAATGGGGCGTTTCAATCCAGTCACCGCGCTTGTAAAGATTGTCCGCAAAGATCGTCAGGCCGCCAAAGATGTTGGCAACCGAATCTTTGGCCGCCAGCGCCACAGCCATCCCGGCAAGGCCAAGCCCGCCCAGAAAGGCCGAAACATCAATTCCCCACCCTTCAAGGAAGATAACGAAGCCGATCACAACGATCAGCGTTTTGACCCCGCGGATAAAGAATTGCCGCAAGTCGTCACCAAGACCCGCACCAAACCGCCCGATCAGGCTGTTAAGTGACACCGCAACCGGTTCGACAGCCCGAAACAGGGCCCAGAACACGCAAAACATTGCTGCGATATGGACTGCCTCGATCAGGGGCGCATCAATCGCCACCGGCAGGTCCAGAAGCTCCACGGCGAAATACGCGCCAAGCAACATCACCAGCACCTGAAGCGGCAAGGCAAAGGCATCAAGGACATTTGCAATCATGCTGCGTTCGGTTTGATGCGCGATGCGTCTCAAAACGCCAAGTACCCCGCGCACCAGAACGCGCTTGAACACAAAGAATACGAACAGGACCAAAACCGCACCAACAAGCCGTCCGACTTCGCCGCCGCCAAGCAGATCGACCCAACTGTTCATTTGGTCGATGACTTCGGTGTTCAGGCTGTCCAGTTCGTTTGAAATTTCATCCATGGCTTGTAAGCTGTTCTGCTGTTAAGGTTATTTTGTCAGACCGAATGACACGATAACGTGCAAACCAGTTAATTCTGGCCTTGTATAACAATTAAAGTGGCGCAGGCATATGGCATCCTTCACGTCTGGGAAAGTTCACGTTGTTGGCGGCGGCCTTGCCGGGGCGGCATTGGCAACCCGGATGGCAGAAGATGGTGCAGAAGTCGTCCTTTATGACGAAGGCGAGCCGTTTGAAAGCCGTTGGACGCGTGGCATGCAAACCGCCCCTGAAAACCACAAAACTGCTGAACCCGAGATTTTCTATGACCCCGAAGGACTGGCTGCCGATTATTTTGCCGGTTTCCCGGAAATTCCCAAAAAGCTGATCCGGCCAGCCCATTGCGTGATCGGACTTAAACGAGGCCGGCGCAAACCAGCCGTTATTTCACTTGATCACGGTATCGCGCGTGCCCTTGTTGCCCGACGACTTGGCTTTGTCGCGCGCGCCTATACTGCCCTGGGTTTGTCGCGGCAACGCTTTGCCAGTGAAGAAAGCCGGGTTGATAACGTTTTGTCTTCGGGTGACTTCGATAGTGACGAACAGGCCAACCAGCCCGGCACATACCATCGCGATGCATTGGCGGTGTTGGCGGAAACATTGTTTTCGATCCCGGCGCACCGGTGTTCACGCGCCCTGTTGGCACGTGTTCTTGTTCCGAAAATATCCGCATTGTTTTCAAAGTCACATGAACCGGTATTCTCGGCCATTGATCCGATCATCCTGAATGACATTGCCCTTCCGACCTTGCGCGAACGATTTGTTGCCGCGGGTGGCACAGTGATGGCACGCACAAAACTTGGTGACATTGACAGTACATCGGAGTTCGCAACAGACTTGCTGTTTAATGATGATATTCAGGTGGTTCTGAAGCCAGGTGACGCCGTTGTGCTGGCGCTGCATCCACGGCCGCTTTGCGATGCGGTGCCTGATATCGGCATTCCACCAGCCCCTGCCCGCCGTCAGACCGTTGCCTTTGAAATGCGACGGCCATTTGCCGAACCAAGTTGCCTTCTGGTCAGTGACGACCTTGTCCGGGCAATCTACTGTCATCGCCGCCACGTGCAGGTCAGCCTCAATAGCAGCTTTCACATGCCGACCGACGGCACCACTGATCAGATTGTTGCCCGGGTCTGGCAAAGATGTCTGTGGTTATGCAATCAATATCTCAATGTCGATCTGCAAGCACGGTCTCGCAATGCTGACGGGATCGACCATCCGAAATTCAGCTTCATCGATGCCGAGGCCCCCTTCCCGGAATTCACACCGGGCCATGCGGCTTTACGTGATCGTTTGCGATTGCCGTGGAAGAACCTGTTTCTGTGCGGGGAATCGTTCCCGGCCGGTTATGCACCGGGCCCTGCTGCAATATTTGCCAGCGTAAAGCAGGTTCGCCATCAGTTGCAGTACTATCTGCGCGGCTAGCCTTGATCAAACCGCAATCAAGGCTGCGGCGACGCGGCGTGCTTCGGCGACAAGAACGTTATAGGTCCGGCATGCAGCACCGGTATCCATCGGTTCGATCACAATGCCATGTTCCTTCAATGCGTGGCGCCACGCCAATGGCACCGGCATCAGGCGGCTGCCCATACCAAGCAGCAGAATTTCGATCTCGTCTGCTTTTTCGATCACGCGGGCGAATGAGTCGACCGTGATATCGTCCATGGATTTGACATTCCAGGAATAGATCGATTCCGGAAACAGCAAGACCGACCCATTGACGGTTTCTTCGCCAAAGCGGAACAGACCGTCACCGTAACTCGACACCAGATTGCGACCTTCGGCAACAAGTGGGCTGACTTCAAGTGACATGGCAATCCTCATATGGTCTGGTGCGCAGTTTTCCACCCGGTTCAGGCAGAAAGCCAAAAGAAAAAGGCCGGGGCGTTTTCGCACATCCCCGGCCTTCTTGCAAATTCTAGATCATCCGATCAGCGATCAGGCTTTTGCTTCCTGACCTTCTTCGGCTTCCGGAATTTTCCGTTTGAGACGCAACACAATCAGAAGCGGCGATGCCACACAGATCGATGAATAGGTCCCGATCACGATGCCAAAGATCAGCGCCATGGTGAAACCGCGGATCGCCTCGCCGCCAAAGGCAAACAACGCAATCAGCGCCAACAAGGTCGTGAACGACGTCATGGTCGTACGCGACAATGTCGAGTTGATCGAAAGATCAAGCAGATCCGGGATTTCCATTTTGCGGAACTTGCGCAGATATTCACGGATGCGGTCAAACACAACGACCGTATCGTTGATCGAATAACCTGCAACCGTCAAAACCGCCGCCAGCGTTGCCAGATCAAACTGCACACCAGTGATCACAAAGAAGCCAACCGTGATCACGACGTCATGCAAAAGCGCAACAACGGACGCCACGGCAAACTGCCATTCAAACCGGAACCAGATATAGATCATGATCAGCAGAAGCGAGATCACAACCGAATAGAATCCGGCCTCCTTGAGTTCGTCACCGACTTTCGGGCCGACGAGCTCGCTTCGACGGATGGTTACATTTTCGCCAAGGGCTTCTGTAACTTTCGCCAATGCGGCCATCTGGGCCTTTTCATCACCATCCTGACGCTGGAGCTGGATCAACACGTCGTCAGCCGCCCCAAATTCCTGGATCGAGACATCGCCAAGACCAAGACTGCCCAACTTGTCGCGCAAACCGCTAATGTCTGCTGGGCCTTCGGTCTTGATCTCGACCAGGATACCCCCGCGGAAATCGATCCCGAAATTAAGGCCTTTGGTCGCAAACAGTGCCGCCGATGCAAGAACCAGCACCATCGATACGATGTAAAAGATTTTCCGGAATTTGAGGAACGGGATGTTCACGTCATCCGGGATAAGATGCAAAGGTTTCATATCTTCCCTGTTCCCTTCCTCAAAGTACCAGTTCCGTCGGGCGGCTGCGCTTGACCCAGACGGAAATCATCAAACGGGTCAGCCAGATCGCCGAGAACATCGACGTAATGATCCCGATGGCCAGCGTCACGGCAAAGCCCTTGATCGGGCCAGAGCCGAAGCTGAACAGCACCAGGGCCGCAATCAGCGTCGTGATGTTCGCATCAAGAATGGTCGACATGGCACTGCGATAACCGGCATCAATCGAATTGATGATCGTTCGGCCATTACGGCGTTCTTCGCGAATACGTTCAAAGATCAGAACGTTGGCATCAACCGCCATACCGACCGTCAGAACGATACCTGCAATCCCCGGCAGCGTCAGTGTTGCCTGCAAGACAGACATCACCGCCAAAACAAGGATCAGGTTCATCATCAGGGCGATGTCGGCATAGATGCCAAAACGTCCATAGCTGATCACCATGAAGGCAATAACAAACACCAGACCAAGAACAGCAGCGATTTCGCCAGCTTCAACTGAATCCTGACCAAGGCCTGGACCGACAGAACGTTCTTCAAGGATCTGCATTGGGGCCGGCAATGCACCAGCGCGCAGCAGCAGCGAAAGATCGTTGGCTTCCTGCACGCTGAATTGTCCGGTGATGATGCCGTTGCCGCCCAGGATCGGTTCATTGATCCGCGGCGCGGAAATCACTTCACCATCCAGAACGATTGCCAGGCCACGCCCGGCATTCTTGCTGGTGACATCGCCGAAACGGGCGCCACCGGCCGCATCAAAGCGGAACGATACAACAGGACGACCGTCACTGAAGGTCGGCTGGGAATCAACAAGATTGTCCCCGGATACGACAATACGACGATCAATCAGATATTCGCGGATGCCCGCGGCCTTGTCCGACGCATCAGCAGCCGGCAGGATCATGGTTCCCGGCGGAAGACCGGTTGCACGGGCTTCAGCAGCCGTTTTCTCGTTATTCACAAGATGGAAGTTCATCTTGGCGGTACGGCCAAGGATCGCACGCAACCGCGACGGGTCATCAAGACCGGGCACCTGAACAACAATGCGATTTTCGCCCTGACGCTGGATCGACGGTTCCGTCGTACCAAGTTCGTCAACACGGCGACGCACCACTTCAAGTGACTGCGCAATGGCACGGTCGATCAATTCCTTGCGGGCAACGACGTTATAGGTGACGTGGATGTTGTTCCCCTCGCCGCTCAGCTCCGTATTGGGTTCTGCTGCGCGGGCGATCTCGCGGGCTTTTTCAACATCTTCAGGCTTGAGGATGGTGATCTCGGCACCGTTAGCGGTCGCTTCGCGCGGGCGGTTGCGGATCTGTTCCTGGCGCAGGTCGGTGCGGATCGTATCGGCAAGTGCGTCATAACGTTCACGCAGGACACTGTCCGTATCGACTTCAAGCAGCATATGCGAGCCGCCACGAAGGTCGAGGCCAAGATTAATCTGCTTGCCGGGCAAATAGCTTGCCTCGGTCGGGAATGTTCCCGACGGCAGGAAGTTTGGCGCGGCGTATATCACGCCCAAAGCACACACCAGAAGGACCAGTGCTGCTTTCCATTTGGTAAAATAAAGCATGTGTTCTTTGACCGGATCTGTCTGGGTCAACCTTGGTCTGGTTCCAAGGTTCTTGGAACAACGGGTATTTTGTACCGCTTCAGGCCACCGGTAAAATGCAAGAAGGCGGAGCCATGTGCCCCGCCTCACTTAGCGCGAAGAGATCAGTCTTTTTTGGTCTCTTCTTCTTTTTCTTCATCTTTGGCGTCGTTCTTGGCCGGTTCGGTTTTCGACAGAACTGTCGAAACCATGCCGCGTGCCACTTTGACTTTTACGCCTTCGGCAATCTCGACGGACAACTCGTCATCACCAACAACTTTGGCAACGGTGCCGATCAGGCCACCTGCGGTGACGATTTTGTCGCCACGGCGGATCGCCTCGAGCATTGCTTTATGTTCTTTCTGTTTTTTCTGCTGAGGACGGATGAGCAGGAAATAGAAAACAACGAAAATCAGGATAAGCGGTGCGAACTGCATCAGTGCGCCTGCACCATCTGCACCACCAGCGGCCTGAGCGTAAGCCGTCGAAATAAACATTAGGAACTCCTAATTCCTCAGAACAAAAAATATCAACTGCCGGAATATAACGGCGTACAACGCCAAAGCAAGGAAGAACCGGATATAAAGGCGGAAAATTGGAAAACATGTGGTTTGGATCACCTCGATCCCGAATGGGTCTGACCGTAACAAGCTGTTCCATTTGGCAGTCGGTATGCTAGTTTTCCCGCCAACAGGGTCTGTATTTAATGCAAGGACTGAAATGATCACCCGTCTTGAACGGGTCATGGCGCGACCTGCCCTACGTAACGTGCGGGCTTGGTGTCGTGTCATTCGTTTCGGCAACCGGTTTTCCGCAGTCCCTTGTGTCACCAAAAACAACAAACATCCAAGAGGCTTCGATGAGTACGGATTTCGATAAGTTGCTGCCAACGCTTGAACGTATTGCAACAGCACTTGAACGCATGGCCCCACCTGCACGAACCGAAAATGACCTGAGCGCGGCGGACGCCTTTGTATGGCAGGCCGAAACCGGCTATTTGCAGCCGGTGCGCAACGTCAACCGTATCGATATCGAGCTGCTGCAAGGCATCGGCCAGCAAAAGGAAATCCTGTATAACAACACGAAACGTTTTGCGGACGGATTACCAGCCAACAACGCCCTGTTGTGGGGCGCACGCGGCACGGGCAAAAGCTCCATCGTCAAGGCGATGCACGCTAAAATCAACGCAGAACGTCCGGCCGCCTTGGCCCTGGTGGAAATTCATCGTGAAGACATTCCCAGCCTGCCCGACTTGCTTCACATTCTTGAACAAAGTGGCCGCCGCACGATCCTGTTTTGTGATGACCTGTCATTCGATATGCAGGATGAAAGCTACAAGTCGCTGAAAGCCGTGCTTGAAGGCGGAATTGAAGGCCGTCCCAAGAACGTTATTTTCTATGCCACGTCAAACCGCCGTCACCTTATGGCCCGTGACATGATTGAAAATGAACGTTCAACCGCGATCAACCCGTCCGAAGCGGTTGAGGAAAAGGTTTCACTGTCGGACCGCTTTGGTCTGTGGCTTGGCTTCCACAACATTTCCCAGGACGTCTATTTCGAAATCATCGAAGGCTACGCAAAGGAATTCAACCTCGATATGCCGGTTGAAGAACTGCACGCACGGGCCAAGGAATGGACCGTTACCCGTGGCAGCCGTTCGGGCCGCGTTGCCTGGCAGTTTATTCAGGAAATTGCCGGCGAACTTGGCAAGTCGCTCGATTAAGCCGGTGCACAAGCGCGTTGGCGCCACATCAAAAAAAAAACACCCGGATCTTTGTCCGGGTGTTTTGCTATCTGGAAACCATGACACTTGGCAGATATTTCAACGGGTCTGATGACTTGCGCCCGTTGCGGACTTCAAAATGAAGCTGCGGGAATGTCACAGCGCCGGTTGTGCCGACACTTGAGATCCGCTGCCCACGTTCAACAACATCGCCGCGCGCCACCAGCGGGTTTTCGGTATGGGCATAGGCCGTAACAAAATTGTCGGCATGCTTGATCAGGATCAGGTTCCCGAAACCGCGCAACTCATTCCCGACATAGGTCACAACACCATTTTCGGCTGCAAGGATCGGTGTTCCGCGATTGGCCTGAATGTTGATCCCGTCATTAAACAGGCCCCCCGTACCGGCCCCGTATTTCAGGACCACCTTCCCTTGCACTGGCCAGATGAAGCCTTTGCGATCGGCCGGCTCGGCAATCACCACATTCTTGCGGGTGTCGCTTCCTTCACCGGCAACCGGTGTCGGTCGGGTGTCTGTTACCCAGCTGCGTGTGGATGCGATTTCACGCTGTGCATCCGCAGCAAAGTCTTGCGGCTTGATCCCGGGTGTTGGAATATTCCCGCCTTCTCTCGGAGCGACACGGGCCACCTGTGTTTGAACAGTCGATCGTGTTGCTGAGGACGAAGTGTCTTTTTCAAGCGGGATTCTGACCACCTGTCTTTGACCGCCAATCGTTACTGTTTTCGTCGGCGACGAAGTCGATGTGCGTGATGCGACGCTGGTTGGGGGCGAACTGTCATAATCTGGCGTCCATGGCGGCAATACAAGTCGCTGGCCCGGATAGATGACATAGGGTTTTCTAAGGTTGTTCCGGGCAGCAAACTGAGTAAAGTCCGTGCGATACCGTGTTGCCAGTTCGGATACCGTATCGCCGGGTTCCACAGTAATCACCCGTTCTCCGTTTTGGAGTTTGGGCATGCTATAGGGGCTGTAGCTTGCCCCGTCGCCATAAACCACCGGCACAGGGACGGAATTCAGCAAACAGCCACTCAGCGCCGCGCTTGTCGCACAGACAAGCAGCAGTCGTTTTCCGCTATGAACAGCAAATTTGACACAATTTTCCATCATGTTAACGATTGTCTGCGAACAGCCGTTAACAATCGGTAAGCAAGCTTGCGATTTGACCCGATATTCGGTGAATTTGGTCTAGAATTCTTCTGTGCCGGGCAACATCGGGACAAAGCGCACCGGCATCAATTCGGTGACTTCAACCCCGCTTGGGGTGCGCAACACACGCAATAGCAGCTGCGTATGTGACACTTCACCCACTGGCACCACCATGATCCCGCCAACCGCAAGCTGATCAACCAATACCGGCGGCACATCCTGGGCCGCAGCCGTGACAATGATACGATCAAACGGTGCCTGGTTTTTCCAGCCAAGTCCCCCGTCACCATGAAGAGTGGAAATGGTGTGCAAGCCAAGCGCACGGAACTGTTCTTCTGCCTGACGCAAAAGCGGTTTGTGCCGTTCAAGTGTATAAACACGGCGCGCCAGCTTGGCCAGAATGGCGGCCTGGTATCCGGATCCGGTGCCAACTTCAAGAACCTTCATACGGTCATTAAGCTCAAGCGCCTGGGTCATCAGTGCCACGATGTAGGGCTGCGAAATCGTTTGGCCCTTGCTGATCGGAAGAGCCACATTTTCCCAAGCACGATCAACAAACGGCTCGGCAACAAATGACTCGCGCGGGACTTCCGCCAATGCACGCAAAACTGCCTCGTCATGAATGCCGTCATGGCGAAGCGTCTGAAGCAAATCGGCTATTTTTGATTCACGTGTAATGACCGGCTCGTTCACGGGAAAGCTTTCGTCAGGTTGTCAAAAGTCTCGTAATGGGTGAAATCAAGGCTGATCGGGGTGACCGAAATATTGCCCTGTTCAATAACGCGCAGATCAGCAGACGGATCTTCCGGCAATTCCGACCGGATGGCACCGATCCAGTAATATGGTTCACCACGCGGATCAAGACGCTCGGCAATATGATCGCCGATCTTGCGCTGTCCCTGCTTGGAAATCTTGACCGAAGCACCGCCGGGTGCTTCGTGCTCGGGGAAGTTGACGTTGATCAGCACACCTTTGGGCCAGGTATTTTTGACCAGTGTTGCCGCAACATCCTTCAGATATTTTTCCGCAGTGGTCCAGTCGATCATCTCGCCGGAAAAATACTGGGAAAATGCAATGGCCGGAACATTCAGCAATGTGGCTTCCATCGCGGCTGCGACGGTCCCCGAATAGGTCACATCTTCGCCAAGGTTTCCGCCGCGGTTAATACCGGAAAGAACAATGTCTGGCGGGCTGTCACGCATTACCTGCTGCAAGCCCAGAAGAACGCAGTCTGTCGGCGTGCCATCGACGGCAAAATGGCGTTCATCGCGCTTGTGAATGCGCAAAGGACGGCGCAGGGTCAATGAATGACCTGCGCCGCTTTGCTCGATTGACGGAGCGATGACCCAGACGTCATCAGAGAATTCCCGCGCAAGACGTTCAAGCAGCTTGATCCCCGGTGCATCAATGCCGTCATCATTGCTGATCAGGATACGTGCGTTGGTCAGATCAATCATGCCGGTTTTGCCTTAGCGCGGGGAAATAACCTCGAGACCGCCCATATAGGGCTTGAGCGCGTCCGGAACCCGGATCGAACCGTCTGCCTGCTGATAGTTTTCCATCACTGCAATCAGGCAACGTCCAACCGCAAGCCCAGAACCGTTCAGTGTATGGACAAACTGGGTTTTCTTGTCACCAGCGGCACGATAGCGGGCATTCATGCGGCGAGCCTGAAAGTCACGGGTGTTCGAACATGACGAAATTTCGCGATAACGTCCCTGCCCCGGCAACCAGACTTCAATGTCATAGGTCTTGCATGCCGAGAACCCGATATCGCCGGTGCACAGGATGACCGTACGGTACGGCAGACCAAGGCGTTCAAGGACGGTTTCCGCACAGCGTGTCTTGCGGGTCAGTTCCTCGTCAGACTTTTCTGCCTCGACGATCGAAACCATTTCGACCTTTGAAAACTGATGCTGACGGATCATGCCACGCGTATCACGGCCAGCAGACCCGGCTTCGGAACGGAAGC
Organism: Thalassospira sp. CH_XMU1420-2; assembly: GCF_037029325.1. Classification (NCBI taxonomy): domain Bacteria; kingdom Pseudomonadati; phylum Pseudomonadota; class Alphaproteobacteria; order Rhodospirillales; family Thalassospiraceae; genus Thalassospira; species Thalassospira sp. CH_XMU1420-2. Next base: position 543,563 of record NZ_JAYMEG010000003.1, on the reverse strand, counting down.
ATTGCGTCAGCGCGGTATAGCGTAGCGGCAATTTTGCCTGATCAATGATGTCGCCGGCAACCTGATTGGTCAGGGTGACTTCCGATGTAGGAATCAGCCAGTAATCATTGGTGGTTTTAAACGAATCCTCGGCGAATTTCGGCAACTGTCCGGTGCCGAACATCGCGTCATCACGCACCAGCATCGGCGTTACGGTTTCTTCGTAACCGTGTTCGGTGGTGTGAAGGTCGATCATGAATTGTGCCAAAGCACGTTCAAGCTTTGCCAGACCGCCACGCAAAATGACAAATCGCGAACCCGACAGTTTGGCTGCGGTTTCGAAGTCCATCATGCCAAGCTTTTCGCCAATTTCGAAATGCTCAAGCGGCTTGAACTCGAATTCTGCCGGTGTGCCCCAGCGATTCACTTCGACATTGTCATCTTCGTCATCGCCAACCGGTACTTCCGGATCAAGAATATTGGCAAAGGATGACAGTAACAGATCAAGTTGCTCGTTCAGGGCGGCCTGCCCGTCTTCGGCTTCCTTGATCTTGTCTTTGAGCGTGCCCATTTCGGCCATCAGGTCGTCGGCATTCTCACCTTTCTTGCGAAGCATGCCGATCTCGCCGGAAATGGCCTTGCGGCGCGCCAGCATTTCCTGATGTTCTGTCATCAGTTTGCGGCGCTCGACGTCGATATTCATCAGACGTTCTGCGGTAATTTCCTGTTTGCGTGCAGCCATTGCTGCGTCAAAAGCCTCGGGATTTTCCCGAATCCATTTAATGTCGTGCATCGAACAGCACCCTGTCAGTCAAATATTTGTGGCTTTATACGATGGGGTGAACACAAGGTCCACCCCACCAAATCAGACGTTTCGGGGTCACAATTCCAACTAGCGCGCGTTATTGAAATCGTCTTCACCATCATCGCGTTGCGATGGTCCCGCAATTTGGGAGGAAGGCTTGGCTGATGACGTGTCTGTCAAGGATGCCTGGCCGTCATCATAAGATGCCGCGGCGGCCGCCTGCTCATCCACATTGTCATCCGCGCCTTCTTGCGCATTTTCGGACGTCTCGTCTTCTGACGGATCATCTTCATCGTCATCTTCGTCTTCGGCCGCCTGACGCTTCTTGCGCTCGGAAATTCGCGCCATGACGATCGAAATTTCATAAAGAATAATGATCGGAATGCCGAGACCAACCTGGGAAATCAGATCAGGCGGCGTCAAAATTGCCGCAAACACAAACGCGATCACAACCGCATATTTGCGCCGCCGTGCCAGTCCGTCGGCCGTAACAATGCCCGCGCGTGCCATAAGCGTAAGCAAAACAGGCAACTGGAAGCAAAGTCCGAACGCAAAAATTAGCTTCATGACCAGGGACAGATACTCGCCCACCTTGGCTTCAAGCTGAATGGCAAGTCCCGATCCGTCACCCGCATGCTCGAAACTCAGGAAGAATTTCCAGGCAAGCGGCATGATGAAGTAATAAACAAGCGCCCCGCCCATCAGGAACAGAACCGGGGTCGCAAACAGGAACGGCAAAAATGCCGACCGTTCGTTTTTATAAAGCCCCGGGGCGACAAAGGCCCACAACTGCCCCAGAAATACCGGTGCAGAAACAAAACAGGCCGCAAAGAAGGACACTTTGACATAGGTGAAGAACACTTCTGTCAGCGCCGTATAGATCATGCGGCGATCCGGGCCCATCTCGTTTGCCAGTGGCCTGACGAGGAAACCGTAAATGTCCTCGACGAAATAATAGCAAACCGCAAAGGTAATAAACAAAGCCAGAACCGCCCAAGTCAGGCGGTTCCGCAGCTCTATCAGATGCTCCATGATTGGCATCTGTTTGTCATGCGATTGCATGTTCACGCCTGGCTCTCCGGGTGGTCGTTCTTTTTGCTCTCTCCAGCCGCAGATTTGGCAACAGGCTTTTCGGCTTCCGCTTTGGGTTCAGACTTTGTGTCTGCCTTGGCATCGGCCGGTTTTGCCTTGGTGTCTTTTGCCTTCTCGTCGCCTTTGGGAGCGCCAATGCTTTTTTCCAGGAAGTCGGATCCACTGGTCGGCGCACTGCTGACCTGCTTGCGCAGATCATCGAGTTCGGCCTCGCGGATGATGTCATCAATGCCACTTTGGAACTCGCGCGCCATGCCACGCACTTTTTTCCAGTAGCCCGCCAACTTGTAAAGAAGATGAGGAAGCTCTTTGGGGCCGACGACGAACAACGCGACGACGGCCACAAGAGCCATTTCGGTCCAGCCGATATCAAACATTTGACACGCCTATCTGAAGGAAATCCGACAGACGATCAGGATTTCACGGAATCCTTGTCTTTGCTCTCGGATGAAACCGATGCAGAGGTCGTGTTTTCAATGGTCTTGGCCGATGCGGCTGCATCTTCTTCTTTTTCGTTGATGCCCGCTTTGAAGCTCTTGATGCCTTTGCCCATGTCACCCATCACTTTCGGCAATTTACCAGCACCGAAGATGATCAGGACAATCGCAAGAATCAGAACGATTTGCCAAACGCCAATACCCATAACTTCAATCTCCAAAGATCCATTCTGCCTTCCGGCGATATGCTCGGATAATGGCAGAAAGCCCCCCACTGTGCAATGCGACGGTTGGGTTAATAACCGTGATCACATACACCTGTTAATTATACCTGATCCGACAGCCTGCCTTGATTTTTGTCAACCCGGCAGTTCGTCTTATCACGACATAGGAAACACGAAGGTCATCTCGGGATCAAGCGTTATAGCGACAGATTTCTGATTTAATGTCGAAAAACGCCGCGGCACGCGGGCATGGATATGACCGCCGGAATGAAGGGTAAGGTGCATCAGATTGACCTCGCCAAGGGCGCGCACGGCATCAACATTGGCCAGAATGTCATGACCGTTGACCGCATCACCGATATGAAGCCCTTCGGGCCGGATCAGCACATCAACATCCGTACCATCCGCAAGGCCGACATCATCAAGCACCCCGACCGGGGTTTTCACACTGCCATTGGCAACAACGGACGGAAAATGGTTCACTTCACCAAAGAAGGACGCGACAAACCGGCTTTCAGGACGGAAATAAAGGGTTTCCGGCGTTCCGTCCTGCATAATTTGACCTTCATTCATGATGATGATGCGGTCCGCCATATACATGGCTTCCTGCGGATCATGGGTGACCATCACCGTCGCAATGCCGGCATTTTTCAAAACGTGCAGTGTGGTATCGCGCAAGTCAGCACGACGCGCGACATCGAGTCCGGAAAACGGTTCATCAAGCAACATGATGCGCGGTGTGGGTGCCAACGCCCGCGCCAGCGCAATGCGTTGCTGTTGACCACCTGACAATTCATGCGGGAAGGTATGTTCGTAGTCGGACATACCGACCTGATCAAGCGCCCTTTTGACAGCAGTCGACCGATCCTGTTCGGAAAAATGACGCAAACCAAAGGCGATGTTTTTCGCAACATTCAAATGGGGAAACAGCGCGTAATCCTGAAAGACCATACCAACCCCGCGCTTTTCGGGTTCGACATATTCACCGGGGCGTGCAACCACCTGATCACTGACCGAAATCTCGCCGACCTGTAATTTTTCAAGTCCGGCGGCAAGTCGAAGTGCGGTCGTTTTCCCACAGCCCGACGGTCCCAGCAGACAGACTAATTCCCCAGGGGCGACATCGAAACTGATATCCCGCAATACCCGGTTTTTCCCGAACATGTGCGAGACGTTCGACATCTTAAGGCCGTCGGTCATTCAAATTCTCTTCTTGTTGCAGTGGCCATGCATCCAAAGATGCAAATGATTGGCGAAATCTTTCTGAAATTTAAGGTCCCCGCCCGCAGGATGCAAGCAGATGGATCAATTCCGATCATCATCCGGCGAATCAACATCATCAGCAGCAGGTGACTTGGTGGCTGAACGTTCCGCATCATCAAGCAGGTTGGGATTGTCGGAATAAATCGTTTCATCAAGATCTTCGAGGTTGCGCGTCGTAAGCGCCTCCTCGACGACCGCATCGGTCACTTCGCCATCATCGACCAGTTCTGGCAATACATCGTCATCAGAGCTTGCACCGTAACGTCCCATACCCGGACGGCTGTCAAGCAACCCGGCAGCCTTGAGATCGGCAAGGCCCGGCAGATCATCGCGACTTTCCAGACCAAAATGATCAAGAAAATCATCAGTTGTCGCCCACAGAACCGGACGGCCCGGCACGCGTTTACGCCCCCGCGGACGGATCCAGCGCGCTTCAAGCAAGATATCAAGCGTGCCCTTGGACAAGGCGACGCCACGAATTTCTTCGATTTCCGAACGGGTTACCGGCTCGTGATAGGCGATGATCGCCAGCGTCTCGAGCGTCGCGCGCGTCATTTTTTTGGCTTTTTCGACTTCAATATGAAGGTCACCGGCAAGATCGACGGCGGTTCTGAATGCCCATTTTTCGCCGATACGATTAAGGTTAATCCCCCGCGCAGCATAGGTTTCCGACAAGGTCGCCAGAATGGCCGATACGTCCGTGCCTTCTGGCAGTCGGGCGGCAATCACGCGTTCGCTGACCGGGTCGGCTGATGCAAACAGGACGGCCTCGACAATACGGACATGTTGGAAATCAATGTCGGGTGCTGTTTCCACGCCCTGGATTTCAAGCTGTGCGTCATTGCTCATCAAATATCCCTGCCCCTCAATCCCGAATCAAATCGTCGTCTGACGCAATTGGTCTGTCCATATCCCCGTCACGGCGCTTTTGCGGCGAGCGCAACAAAATCGGCCCGAAGACTTCTTCTTGTGAAATTTCAAGTTCGCCATCGCGGCACATTTCAAGGCTGGCGACAAAATGCGCGGCCAGTGCCGATCGCGCCTTCAAGGGCGATCCGAGGCCGCGTGGCATGAATTCAAGCAATTTGGTCCATGTCGGCACGACGCGTCGACCAAACAGATCACGCAGGCGCTGAATGGCATCATCCATCGCATAAAGGTCGAATGCCTCGATTTCGAGTGTCTTGCTTTCGGATGTCAGCATGATGCGGGCATATGACTTCAACAGATCATAAAGCGACGCGTCATAGACAGATGCCGTAGTGACCCGCACTTCTTCGGGGGCGCCGCGCGCGAAAAAGTCACGGCCAAGGTTTGGACGTTCAAGCAACTTTTCGCCCGCGGCCTTCATGGCCTCAAGCCGTTTGAGCTGGAAGGCAAGGAGCTCTGCCATTTCTTCGGCACTAAGCTCTTCGTCATCATTTTCCTGCTTGGGCAGCAGCAACCGCGATTTCAGATAGGCAAGCCAGGCCGCCATCACCAGATAGTCTGCCGCCAGTTCAAGACGCAAACCCTGTGCGGTTCTGATAAATTCAAGATATTGTTCGGCCAGCGCAAGGATCGAAATCTTGATGATGTCGACTTTCTGATCGCGTGCAAGTTCAAGCAGAACATCAAGCGGGCCTTCAAACCCATCAAGATCAAGGATCAGGCGTTCGGCAAGGCTCGGCCCGTCTTCATCGACGGGCTTCTTGTCAAACACCTCGTCCGGGATTTCCAATTCGAATTGGTCTGCCATCTGTCCCTGACTGTCCCCTGTCCTTCGCTGATACCGTATCAGGCGAAAATATTTGCCAGAAGCCGCACCAGCGCATTGGCCGGTTCAAGCACCAGCCACTGAAAAATCGGCAGGTCAACCCCAAGCTTGCTGGTCACGTATGGCAGCAAAAAGACCAAGCCGATCAAAATGATCATGCCGGTTTTTTCCATACGCGCCAAGACCCGTGCAACCGGCATCGGGGAAATCGCCGTCAGAACCCGCCCGCCATCAAGCGGCGGGATCGGCAACATATTGAAAACCGCCAAAATGCAGTTCAGCCAAATCGATTGGTTAAGCGTGGTACCAAGCCATTGATTGATTGATGGCGAAAAGTCGGGCAACCACACCAGAAGAAGGATCGAGACAATGGCAAGCAACACATTCGTTGCCGGACCGGCAACCGCCACGCCAATGATGCCAAGCCGTTGTGGGTGCAGACGATGAAATGCCACCGGAACCGGCTTGGCATAGCCAAACAGGAATGGTGCGGCCGTTATCAATAAAAGCCCCGGGATCAAAATGGTGCCGACCGGATCAATATGGCGGATCGGGTTCAGGCTAAGCCGTCCCATCCGCTGCGCGGTATCATCCCCGAACAGCTTGGCGGCAAACCCGTGTGCGGCCTCGTGCAACGTCACCGCCAGCAAAACCGGAATGACCCAGGTTGATGCCGATACAATCAATTCAACAATGTCGTTCACTTGGCTGTGTCCTCGGCCTGCCAAACCGGTGCAAGCAAGTCCGCCAACCGGACCCGCCAATCCATCACCTGTGTCGATGACGGCACGTCGGGTTTGAATGCGGCAATCTGGTTGGTAAATGTTTGCGCACGAACCAATCCCGCACCGGACAGCAGCGGTGCCATGGAAACCACTTCTTCCATCTCGGTCCGTTTGCCGTTGCAATGAAGCGCAATATCACATCCGGCATGCAGACATTCATGGGTGCGGCTGGCAATCGACCCGCCAAGGGCCTCCATTGACAAATCATCGCTGATCAACAGATTTTCAAACCCGATTTCGGTTCTGATGACATCATTGATGACCTTCGGGGAAACGGTCCCCGGTCGCTGATCGTCGATCGCTGTAAACAGCAAATGCGCCGACATGGCCGCCAACACATCTTTCATCTGTACGAACGGCGCGAAATCAAGCTGGCTTAGGGTGTCGTGCGATGCCGATACGACCGGCAGGTCCTTGTGGCTGTCAACAGCGGCCCGACCATGTCCGGGAATATGTTTAATTACGGGCGCGATTGCACCGTCAAGCAAACCTGCCGCAACCGCACTGGCCAGTGCAACCACCTTTGCAACATCTGCGCCGTAAGACCGGTCGCCGACAACGTCACTCATGCCAGGGAACCGCAAATCAAGAACCGGTGCACAGGTTGTGTTAAAGCCAGCTTCCCGCAGATCCATTGCCATCAAACGTGCATTGATATAGGCCGCCTCGCGCGCGTCTTCGGGGTTTCGATCAAAAAGTTCTCCAAACACACCAGCCGCGGGTATTTTGCGCCAATGTGGCGGCTTCAGGCGCATGACACGCCCGCCTTCCTGATCGACAAAGATCGGAATATTGCTGTTTCCAACCGTATCCCGCAATGCAGACGTCAAAGCACGGATCTGGTTGCGATCTTCGACATTGCGGGCAAACAGAATAAAGCCATAGGGATCAGCTTCACGGAAGAATCCCTTTTCCCAGTTGCTTAACTCGGTTCCGGCAACGCCCAGAATACAGGCGCGCGGTTTTTTGACTTCAAGGCCGGACAATGAGGCACCCCACATTGCGTTGTTTCAGATCACCACACAGCTTTTCTGCCGCAGCTGCATCGGCCAATGGCCCTGCCTGCAAGCGATAGAATACGCCCTTGTCACCAAGATCCGTACGCTGCACGAACATCTGAAGACTACCAAGCAAGTCTTTGTTTTTCGATGATAATCTTTTCCATTCGGCAGCCGCGCCATTTTCATCGCGCACCGAAACCAGTTGAATGCGAAAATCATTCGTCGAAACCGCGTTTGCCGATGCTGGCGTGTCGCCAGACGCTGGTTTGGCAGGTGCTGCTTTGGTTTCGCGCGCGGTTGCTGCGGCGATTGCCTTTTGCGCATCTGTCAATTCCGGCTCGGAAATTTCTGGCGCACTTACGCTTTGCTCTGCTGCGGGGGCATCATTTGTTTGCGCTGCGTCCTTGGACGCAGACACTGCGTTCCCTTCGACAGTCGGGCTATCGCCACCCTCGCCCGTCTCTGATTGCGCATTGTCGGCGACGGGGTCCTTAACGGTCTCACCGGTCGCCGGCTGGGATCGCGTGACTTCCGGTGCACGCGGCATATCGGGAAGTTCCTGCAAAACCACATTCGCATCGGGATCAACGTCATTGAGTTGATCATAAACCGTGGTGTTGCGATGTGGCACTTCCATCCCCCCGGGATCATCGGGGCGGATTTTGATCGGCGACGGATCCGGCAAAAGGATTGGCAATTTGCCATCATCCTGGATCGGCTGCCCTTGGTGATAGAACCAGTACCCGGCACCGCCAAGCCCGCCTGCCACCACAGCCAGACCGAAGAACACGGTAATCGCCCCTTTTAGCATGCTTTTGCGCGCTGGCTTTTCAGCCCGATAGTGGGGTGCGCGTTCTGCATGGAGGCCACGGCCGTGTTCTTCGTTCATATCTTACATCTCCTCGACAGGCTTAACGCCAAGCACCTCAAGACCCGATGCGATCACGGTCGCAACCGCACGGATCATTGCAAGACGTGCCAGAGTCGCTGCCAGATCATCCGCAACGATGAAGCGCAGCGCCGTATTGTCACGTCCCTTGTTCCACAATGCATGGAATTCTGCTGCAATTTCTGTCAGGAAAAAGGCAATTCGATGCGGCTCGTGCGCGACGGCAGCCTGTTCAACAATACGCGGCCATTCCGCCATACGACGGACCAGAAGTTTTTCTTCGTCACTGGAAAGCTGGCTCAGATCCGCATTGATCAAGGATTCCGGCGAGAAGTCCTGATCCGGGAATGCTTCGGCAGCCTGACGGAACACCGAATTCACCCGCGCGTGGGCATATTGCACATAGAATACCGGGTTGTCTTTTGACTGCTCGGTCACCTTGGCAAAGTCGAATTCAAGTGCGGCATCGTTTTTACGGGTCAGCATGATGAACCGTACGACATCCTTGCCAACGCGTTCGACAACGTCACGCAGGGTGACAAACGTGCCGGCACGTTTTGACATTTTTACCGGCTCGCCGTTATCAAACAGACTGACCAACTGACACAGTTTGACATCAAGGTCGCCCTCGCCACCGGTGATCGCCTTGGTTGCCGCCTTCATGCGTTTGACATAGCCACCGTGATCGGCACCGAAAATGTCGATCATCAGGTTGAAGCCGCGCTCATACTTGTCAAAGTGATAGGCAATGTCAGATGCAAAATAGGTCCAGCTGCCATCCGACTTTTTAAGCGGACGGTCAACATCATCCCCAAAATCGGTCGCGCGGAACAATGTCTGCGGACGCGGTTCCCAATCGTCGGGTTTCTTGCCTTTCGGCGGTTCAAGAACACCGACATAGATGTCGCCTTTTTTCTCAAGATGTTCGAAAGCCGCCTGAACCTTGCCGGCTTTAACCAACCCATCCTCGGATGTGAACACGTCATGAGAAACGCCAAGAAGACGCAGGTCTTCCTTGATCAGGGCCATCATTTCGACGATGGCAAAAGCGCGGAATTCCTCAAGCCATTCTTCTTCGGGTGCATTTACCCACTTGTCGCCATCACGCTTTGCCATTTTCTGGCCCGGCTCGACCAGGTAGTCGCCCGGATACAGGCCTTGCGGGATTTCGCCGATATCTTCGCCAAGCGCCTCGCGATAACGCAGATGCAGGGAGCGGGCAAGAACGTCAACCTGTGCGCCAGCATCGTTGGTGTAATATTCCTTGGTGACTGCATAGCCGGCCTTGGCCAGCAGGTTTGCCAGAACGTCACCCACAACAGCGCCACGGCAATGACCGACATGCATCGGCCCGGTCGGGTTTGCCGAAACATATTCGACATTGATCTTTTCGCCTTTGCCCAGGTCACTCTGACCATACGCTGTCCCGAGCTCGAGCACCTTGGAAACCTGTGACAACCAAAAGCGGTCCGCCATTCGCAGGTTGATAAAGCCCGGCCCGGCGATTTCGACATTTTCGATGTGGTCGATCTCGCGCAATTTTTCAGCAAGCTTTTCAGCAAGATCGCGCGGTTTCATACCAGCGGCCTTTGACAGCAACATGGCGGCATTGGTGGCCGCATCCCCATGAGACGCATCGCGCGGCGGTTCCACCGTCACACGAGAAGTGTCGCTTCCGGCGGGAAGAACACCATCTTTTTCAAGGGCGAGAATCTGGTTCTCGATGTCGCTTTTCAACAGGCTGAAAACATTCATGACTTTGAACTTTGCATTTTCTGGTTTTGACCCAGTGGGCCTTTTGACTGGCGCCTGTTTTGAGCCATTTCGCCCCAAAACGCAAGTCACCCTTGATTAGAGTGATTACAGGTTTTGACATTTCAGCCATGCGCGCTAAATAGTGACTTAAATACTGCGATCTGACCGTGCTATTATAACGCCATAAGATCGGAACTATTCCTGCCCGTCTGCGGGCAGGTCTAAGACCAAGGAGTGTTGAATGACCGAAGCTTCACGGCAAGTTCAAATGACTGAAAGTGCTGCGAAACGTATTCAGGAACTGATCGCATCGGAAGGTGCGGCAAACACCATGCTGCGCTTGCAGGTTTCTGGCGGCGGTTGCAGTGGTTTTCAGTATGAGTTCTCGCTGGACTCTGACACCACGGACGAAGACTGCATCTTCGAAAATTACGGTGCAAAAATGGTAATTGACGAAGTATCGCTTGATCTTCTGGGCGGTGCTGAAATCGATTTCGTCCGTGAAATGGTCGGGTCAGCTTTCCGTGTGAACAACCCGAACGCCACATCGTCTTGCGGCTGCGGATCAAGTTTCTCGATTTGATTCAACCGCGATTGAATTTACCCCTTAGACGGGGCCCGCTTCATGCAGGCCCCGTTTTTTATTTCGATGACAGAAAATGTCAGAAATTTTCAAAGTATTGTAATTGCAATTACTTTGGCTTCTCGACTACAAACTTTCCGCCACCATACATACACGCTATGATTTTAATGAGTAGTCAAAATGCAATCTTGGAAACCCGCTGTTGCAGTTGCAACTGCAATTATTTCGTTGTCATCACACGCTTATGCGGAATCAAGCCTGCTCGGCTCATCCATTCTGCAAAAACCCGACAACTCTTCACTATTTTTCGGTTCGGTTGGAGCCACCAGCAAGTTTTACAACGCCCCAAATTATCACGGTAACTATTCCAATCTGTCTGCCGGACAGAGCAGCCCGACATCAGATTCCCAGTATTACATAGACTATGACGAGATGATGATTTTAACCGGCCCACAAATCGAGGCTGGATTTTATCTGCCCGAAAACGGACTTACCGATATTATCGGTCAAAATCCGCGTGCCATGATCAAGGGACATTATCTCAGCGGAGATGATTCTGAAACCGTATTTGGCAAGACCTTTGCGTCGGGCAACACAGGCCAATCTGCGGTCAATGGCACAAATGCCGTCAATCAGAACTTCGCAGACCGTATCCACAACACATTTATAGATATTGATCAGAAAGACAGATCCTTCGAGATCATCGTTGCGGCGGATCGCATTTTGTCGGAAAGCCTTACGATTACGCCGCTGCTGGCTATCGGATACGAAAATGCTTCCTCTGAAGTCGATACACGGGAATTCATTCCTGTGCGAAACGATCTGGTTACCCAGAATTTTGATTTTGATACTGACGGCTTCAAAACACGCATAGGCAGTGCCGTTAACTACACGGCAACATCCTGGCTTGACCTTGGACTTTCCGGTTTTGTCGGGGCAAGCTATCGCAAGGCCAAACTGAACGCCTCTGATTGCGGCGATGGTTTCTCGACCGACCTGTTCGGTGTCTGTGACGGCTCAGGCTGGAGAACCTCTGTATCGGATTCAGACCATACGATTGCCCTGCTTAGCGGCATAGCCTTGGGCGTAACGGCTCATACCGGTTCGATGGCCTTAAACTTTAATATCGGGGCTGAATACGATTCCAGCGTTGCCAGCTACTGGACACCAAGCGGCGCAGACGGAGGCACGGCACGAGTCAACTTTGAAGACCAGATCAGCGGTTATGCGTCTGTCATGGGGACTATTCGGTTCTAGGAATTGTCGCCAAAGGTTGACATAGTTTGGACCAAATGCTTCAAGGCTCCCGGTTAACGGGGCCTTGAAGGTTCAGAAAAAACAACTGAGGCACGCATGAAAATCGCCACATGGAATGTCAATTCAATCAAGGCTCGCTTGCCCAATATCATCGAGTGGTTGCAAGACGCCAAACCCGACATTGTTCTGTTGCAGGAAACCAAGACAGTTGATGAAGCCTTTCCGGCGATGGAGATCGAAGATCTTGGTTACAACATCGCGATCCATGGCCAAAAGACCTATAACGGGGTTGCCATTCTGTCGAAATATCCGATCGAGGATGTCGAACGCGGTCTTCCGGGCAATGATGATGACGAACAGGCGCGCTATATCGAAGCCACTGTTTGTGCGCCCCGCCCTGTTCGGGTGGCATCCATTTATGTCCCGATGGGAACCGCAGTCGGGGATGAGAAATTTGATTACAAGCTCAACTTCCTCGATCGACTGATCAAGCGGTTTGAAAAAATCCGCGCCAGTGGCGAAGCCGCCGTCATGGGAGGCGACTACAATATCGCACCGGATGATGCCGACGTTTACGATCCGATCAAATTGCGCGAAACCGTCCTTTGCACCACTGTTGAACGCAAACGACTGCGCACGATGATGAATATGGGCTTTACCGACGCTTTCCGGACATTCAACCCGAAAGGACACCAGTATAGCTGGTGGGACTACCGTGCGGGTGCCTGGAACAAGGATAATGGTCTTCGCATTGACCACCTGTTGCTGACCCCGGCTGCCGCTGATCGCCTGAGCGCGTCTGATATTGACCGCGACCCGCGCGGCAAGGAAAAGGCATCCGACCACACCCCGGTCTGGTGCATGATTGATGACTGATCGCGGGGAATATACCCCCGAAAAATCAAAGGGCAGCGTACTTCACGCTGCCCTTTTTGTATCTGGCTCTAAGCCCGAAACGGGTTTCTTGTGCAGTTTATTCTGCGGCCTGCTGCATCGCGGTGCGGTATGCAACAATGTCTTCGATACTGATCACAACCAGGTCATGGGACCGGGCATATTCGATCAGCTCAGGAAGACGCGCCATGGTGCCGTCCGGATTGGTGACTTCGCAAAGAACGCCGGCCGGCTTCAAACCTGCCAGGCGCATCAGATCGACCGTTCCCTCGGTATGGCCGCGCCGTTCTAGAACACCACCGGCACGCGCACGCAGCGGGAAAACATGCCCCGGACGCGCAAGATCAGACGGCTTTGCATCATCGGCAATGGCGGTCTTGACCGTGGTCACGCGATCGGCCGCCGACACACCGGTGGTGACCCCGACTTTGGCTTCGATGGTAACGGTAAAGCCCGTTCCCATGCTTGATGTATTGGTCGCGACCATCGGTGGCAGATCAAGCGCCGTTGCCTTTTCATCGGTCAGGCACAGGCAAACAATGCCGCTGCAATCGCGAATAAGCATCGCCATCTGTTCATTGGTCAGATTTTCTGCGGAAAAGATAAGATCGCCTTCATTTTCGCGATCTTCATCATCGACAACCAGAACGCCCTTGCCTTCACGCAAATCAGCAAGCGCACGTTCCATGCGTTCATGCGGATCGCCAAAGATCGAAAGACCTGATTGTGGTTCAATACTCTGATTCATAACCGTCCTCTACGGATGGGGCTTACGAACCAGGGCAACAAAGAAAGGCCCGCTTTATGACAAATCGCCACATCGCGGTCGCAGGCAGACGCCAAAACAGTCACGCAAATGCGTTCTTGCCCTGTACGTCACGCTTTATCCTCTCCCATCCGGACTATTACCGTCGGCCCCGGAATTTCACCGGATCTGCTGACCCCGAAGATCGTGTGATCGTCGGGCGCTCGCGGGCTTCCCAGAAATCTGGATTACCGCCGGTCGGGATTTACACCCTGCCCTGAGAATAAGCGCCGTGTTTTAACGACATAGCCAATCATGATTGATCAGCTGCGGGCACTTTATGAAAGCACCACGCGGTTGTCAAACATCTAAAAAGCGATGGAAATCTTTGATTTAAACCTCGGCAAGCCGTTTTCCGCTTCGGAAATGGAAGTTGCAGCCATTCTTGCGCGCTTCGCGTGGCGCCCACTGACATACCGCACAACGTTTGTCGGTTGACCGCCGTTTTGATTTGCATTCCCGGTGCAAATAGGATCCCAGCATCGCATCAATGTAGCTGCCCTGGAACACTTCAACGCCAAGACTTCGTCCCATGCGCAAGGCCGTCCGGCTGTCACATCGTGTCAGAACAAGACTTCTTTCGACAAACAGGCTCGCAAATTCACGCAGACGTTCGGCGACTTCTGTACGCCGTGATCCGATGATGTTCTGATCCCAGATCACCTTGATGAAATCGACATTCATCTTGCGCGGTGACAGAAACTCCAACGCAGGCAATGTGATCCGATCCAGTCCGACCTCGATCCCCGACGAATGCAGGAATTCACAGGCATCTTCAAATTCCCACCAGTTGGCAATGGCGTTTTCCATCGAAAATTCGATCGCCATGTTTTTGATCAGCTTGCCATCGTCATGATTGACGAATTCGGCAAAAGTGTCGCTCAAAACAGTTTGCACCCGCATGTTAAGATGCAGCTTGTCGGGCAGGATCGACGGCGCGATCGTCCGCGTCACTTCCATTACTTTTTCATCGAGTACCCGCGACAGGATTTCAAGTTCGCCCGGCCCTTCAAGCAAAAAGCTGGCAAGGTGGTGTTGGCGTAAATAATCAAGCGAACAATAGATTTCATGACCAAGGATCTGCCGACGGGTGTCATCGAAACTCAGGATCGCTTGACGCCGGCAGGAGTCAAACACGGCTTCTGTAGTGATCGCGCCGCGCAGCATTTCTGACATATCGAAACGCGCCCAGCCATCCCCCATCAGCCGTTCTGATAACGGAATACCAAGCAATTGGCCAAGTCGTTCGTCATCTTCGGGCCAACGAAAACGGCTCCACAGATTTTTGGGAATCGTGCCAAGGCCTTGTCGTTCGATCACTTCTTCAAGTGTTTCGCGGACATGCTCGACAAAACTGGAATCGTCTTCTGTCCATTTCGTGCCGCGCACACAGGCCACCATCCCGTTTTCAAGACGGTGGATCTGTGTATTTTCCGGCAAGTGGTGAAAAGCATCACGGCTGATTGCCTGATAATCTTCGGCCCCAAGACGCAAGTCTGGCGGGATGTTCAGAACACCCAAATGCGGCGTTTTACCATTGGCCGCGTTTTTGCGCAGTCCTTCGATAAACCGGTTAAGTGTCAGTGCGGGTTTTGTGGTTTGGGCGGTCATAGGCAATCCTGTAACAGGTCATTGCCCATGATCATGCAGATGCAGGGTTAATTTACCCTAAAGAACTATACTTTCGCATAGCGATGTTTCCACCGTTTGAGCAAGTTCTGCAAAGAATGTCATTGCCGGTACACCGATCACAAGACCGTCCACCATATCAACAACCCGCAATCCCTGAAGGGCATTCGCTGTAAAAATAGCATCGAATTCTTTGAGCATATCGGGTGTTTTGGCTTCAAATTCAACGTCTCGGCCGGTTTCTTCGGCCCATTCCAAAATGAAATCACGCGCCAGCCCGCACAGAATTCCGGTATCTTCATCCGGTGTCCAAAGAGTTTCACCCTTGATCCCGAAAATATTGGCAATCGTTGTTTCGGCAACATTGCCGTCCGAAGACAAAATCAGGGCATCGTCACCGCCATATGATTGCGCTTCCTGTTTGGCTGCAATGTTATCAAGGTAATTGATGCTTTTGATCCCGCCCGCAACCGAATGTGCGTTCCGACGTACTTTCTGGGATGTAAACAGCTTCATCCCGACCGCCGGTTCGACGGGTTCAAACGGTGAAACGGTAATCAGGATGGTCGGATCCGGATCGGCCGGCGGCAAAAGCCCCCGTTCCCCGGAACCGCGCGACACCGTCAGGCGCACGACCGCATCCTTGCGATGAATCTGTTCAAACAGGGTGGAAACCACATTTGCCACTTCATCGGTTGCCGGCAACAGATCAACCGGAAACTCGATTTGTTCGGCGTGATAGTCCAAACGCTCCATATGGGCATCGATCCAGGCGATCTTGCCTTCGTGGGCACGCATGGTTTCAAAAAAACCGTCACCCAGCAAAAATCCGCGATCCGTTACCGGGATAGATGCCTCGTCAAGGTCACGAAAGCTCCCGTTCATCCATACCTGCATCACGCCGTCCCTTCTGTTTTTGTGCCTTATGAAGAAGCCCGCTTCAGGAAGTTTGCCAACAAATCATGTCCTTGCTCGGTCAATACGGCTTCCGGATGGAACTGTACACCAAACAACGGAAAATCTTTATGTGCAAACGCCATGATTTCACCTTCGGGGCCACGGGCCAGTTCAATCAGACTTCCATCTTCAGGCAATTCAACGATTAAGGAGTGATAACGCGTTACTTGCAAAGGATTCTTTAATCCCGAAAACAATTCCGTACCACTGTGATGGATTTCAGATGTCATTCCGTGCACGGGGCGCTTGGCACGTTTGACCTTGCCGCCAAAAACCTGGGCGATTGACTGGTGCCCAAGACAGACGCCCAACATCGGATATTCCGATTTCAGGGTATCAATCAGTGTCAGGCTGTTGCCTGCTTCATCCGGGCCACATGGTCCGGGCGAAAAGATGATGGCGTCGGGATGCAGTTTGCGGACCTGGTTTGGACCAATTTCATCGTTACGGACCACAATGACATTGTGACCGAGTTCCTCGATATAGCGGGCCAGATTGAAAACAAATGAATCGTAATTATCAATCAGAAGGATCATGACACGACATCCTGCCCATCGATCCCGAACAGCTCGAACATCTTGGTCGCCTTGACCAGTGTTTCTTCATATTCAAGCGCCGGATCACTATCAGCAACAATGCCGCCGCCAACATTGAATGCCATGCGCCCGCCATTCACACATAGCGAACGAATGGCGATATTTGTATCCATGCTGCCATCAAACCCGATAAATCCGATCGCACCGCAATAGGCCCCGCGCGTTGTCTGTTCCAGTTCGGTGATAATTTCCATTGCCCGGATTTTCGGGGCACCCGTGATCGATCCGCCCGGGAAACTTGCCTTCAAAAGGTCCACTGCTGTTTTGCCGTCACGCAATTCACCGGTGACCGTCGAAACAAGGTGATGCACGTTCGCATAACTTTCCAAGGCACAGATTGCTGGCGTATGAACGGAATGCGGTTTGCAGACCTTTGACAGATCGTTTCGCAAAAGGTCAACGATCATAATGTTTTCTGCGCGGTCCTTTGGGGATCGCATTAATTGCTGTGCAAGTTCCGCATCGCTGAGCGGAGTTTCTCCGCGTGGCCGCGTTCCCTTGATAGGTTTGGTTTCAACCTGCCCTTCGGCTACTTTAAGGAACCGTTCCGGCGAGTTCGACAGAACTGCAAATTCACCAAAATTCAAAAAGGCCCCAAATGGCGCGGAACTGATATCGCGCAGCCGCCGATAAAGCCCGAACCGTTCAGGGACCGCATCGCGCGGATATTCCGCCCGGATGCTTTGCGACAGGTTTGCCTGGAAAATGTCGCCAGCAAAGATGTAATCAATGACCTTTTGCACACTGGTTTCAAACCCTGTGCGGTCAAAATTTGACGTCCATTTCCGGATCGCTGGCGCATGCGGAACACCCGGGCTTTCATGCAGCGGTCTGGCAAGACGCAAATATTTGCGCAGCAACCCCATGCGTTCTTCTGCACGTTGCGCGCGTGCCGCCCCGATACGTTCCGGAATACCCGTTGAAATCAGCCACATCTTGCGATCTTCCTGATCAAAGGCAATCACAAGATCATAGATGCCGATCGCCATATCAGGCATGCCCAGCCAGTCATCGGCGGCCTTGGGGAGGATTTCGGTCTGATGGGCCAGCTCATATCCGAAATATCCGACGGCACCACCCTGAAACGGTGGCAAATCATCACGTCTGGTTTGCGGATAACGCGCCAGAAGGTCCCCCAGCACATCAAACGGATTTCCGGGAAACGGAAACCCGTCCAGGGTGACCTGACCATTTTTCGCCGTCAGCTTATGAAGCGGCGACACAACGATATAGGAAAAGCGATCCCGATCAGCAGAATCAAGGAAATGACTGTCCGCATAAGGCGCAAACGCACCATAAGCATCGACAGGCTCAATATAGGGGCATTCTTCAATCAGCATTCAAAACGCATTCGTTCGGGAAATACGATCAATGTCCGGCAAATGGTCGGGCATCAATTCCGGCACGCGGCAGGGAATGGAAATTTACGCGATTCGCATCCCGTCCGGTGAAAAATTTGCGTCACTTTCGATTAAACAGCGGTCCCAAATGAAAAAGGCCAACCGCTGTGGCTGGCCTTTGACATTCAACAAAATCGCATGATTACATCGAAGCAATCCGGTCATAGGCCTCTGTCAGTTTTGCCAGAGTATCGCGGGCTTCCTCAAGTTTGGCCTTTTCGGTCGCAACGATATGTTCAGGCGCGCGGCTGACGAATTTCTCGTTCGACAGTTTGCCTTCCTGTGCCTTGATGTACTTCGTTTTGTCCTGCATTTCCTTTTCGAGACGCGATTTTTCCGCCGCGACATCGATAAAGTCAGCAACCGAAACGAAGACCGCAACACCGTCGACAACGGTCTGAATTGCGCCTTTGGCGATGACTTGGACATCGCCCTGCCCCTTAAAGGCAATATCGGCGACACGTGCCAGACGTTTGACCTGTGCTTCCTGTGCGGTGACTGCCGCTTTCATCGCGTCGGTCGCATCAACAAGATAGATCGGCACTTCTGCCGCCGGCGGAACATTCATTTCAGAACGAACACCACGAATGTTGCCAATCAGACGAATTGCAAGATCAACCTCGGCTTCGGCCGCGCGATCAATCAAGGATTCATCGAATTGCGGATAGCTTTCCGAAATCAGCATCTTGCTGCGGTTCTCGGAAATCTTTTCCCAAAGTTCCTCGGTGATATAGGGCATTACCGGATGCAAGATCAGAAGGATCTGATCAAGAACCCATGCAGTAACGGCACGGATTTCTGCTTTGGCTTCCTCGTCCTGTCCCATCAGAACCGGCTTTGCCAGTTCCAGATACCAGTCACAGAATGAACCCCAAACGAACTGGTAGGCGCTGCTTGCCGCATCGTTGAAGCGATAGGTCTCAATCCCCGTCCCGACAGCCTTGGCGGCCTCGACGGTTTTTCCGACAATCCAGCGCGCAAGGGTGGATTTGACCGATGCCGGGTCAAAGCCTTCGACCGGCTTGCATTCGTTCATTTCCGCAAAGCGCGCCGCGTTCCATAGCTTGGTCGCGAAGTTGCGATACCCTTCAACGCGTGATGCCGCAAGCTTGATGTCACGGCCCTGTGCCGCAAGCGCGGTCAGGGTAAAGCGCAGCGCATCACAACCATACTCGTCGATGATTTCCAGCGGGTCGATCACATTGCCCTTGGATTTTGACATCTTCTGCCCGTTTTCATCACGGACCAGCGCATGGATATAAATATCCTTGAACGGGATTTTACCGTCCATGAAATGCATGCCCATCATGATCATGCGGGCAACCCAGAAGAAGATGATGTCAAACCCGGTAACCAGAACATCACCCGGATAGTATTTGCCAAGTTCCGGGGTCTTTTCCGGCCATCCAAGGGTCGAAAACGGCCACAAGGCAGATGAGAACCACGTATCAAGAACGTCGGTTTCCTGCGTCAGTTCGACATCCTTACCGTAATGTGCTTTGGCTGCGGCAATTGCTTCTTCTTCGGTTTCCTCGACGAAAATCTCGCCATCCGGACCGAACCAGGCCGGGATGCGATGCCCCCACCAAAGCTGACGGGAAATGCACCATGGCTGGATGTTGCGCATCCACTCGAAATAGGTGTTTTCCCAGTTTTTCGGAACAAAGCGGATCCGACCGTCTTCGACCGCCTCGGTCGCCGGTTTTGCCAGCACTTCGGCATTCACGAACCACTGATCGGTCAGATACGGCTCGATCACAACGTTGGAACGATCACCATAGGGAACCATGTGAACGGTATCTTCGATTTTCTCAAGAAGACCCAGTTCATCCATCTTGGCCACGATCTGCTTGCGGGCTTCGAACCGGTCAAGACCACGGTATTCTTCCGGCGCATTGTCATTGATGCGCGCATGGTCATCCATGATATTGATCTGATCAAGACCACCACGTTTACCGACTTCAAAGTCATTGAAATCGTGCGCCGGGGTGATTTTCACCGCACCCGACCCTTTTTCCGGATCTGCATATTCATCGGCCACGATTTTGATGCGACGTCCGACGATCGGCAGAATGCAATACTGCCCGATCAGGTCCTTGTAACGCTCATCATCAGGATGAACTGCTACACCGGTATCGCCAAGCATGGTTTCCGGGCGTGTGGTGGCAACGGTGATGAATTCGCCGTCGCGGCCTTCGATCGGATATTTGAAGTGCCAGTAATGGCCTTTGACCTCTTTCTGCACAACTTCAAGATCCGAAATTGCGGTTAGCAGTTTCGGGTCCCAGTTGACCAGACGTTTGTCACGGTAAATCAGACCTTGCTTGTGCAGGGTAACGAACACCTTACGGACCGCTGCCGAAAGGCCTTCGTCCATGGTGAACCGTTCTCGGTCCCAATCGGGGGATGCGCCGAGACGACGCAACTGATTGGTAATTGTCCCGCCTGATTTTTCTTTCCACTCCCACACCTTTTCCACGAATTTTTCGCGGCCAAGGTCATGGCGCGTGACATTCTGTTCACCCAACTGGCGTTCAACGACCATCTGTGTCGCGATGCCGGCATGGTCGGTGCCGGGCTGCCAAAGGGTATCCTTGCCATTCATCCGGTTGTATCGGATCAGAATATCCTGAAGCGTGAAAGTAAGCGCATGCCCCATATGGAGGCTGCCGGTCACGTTGGGCGGCGGCATCATGATGACATAGGGATTGGCGCTTGACGCCGTATCGCAGGCAAAGGCCCCCGATTTTTCCCATTTATCGTAAAGTCTGCCTTCCACTTCGGCCGGGCTGTAGGTCTTCTCCAACATGGTCTTTTGATCCGCTGCGGGTTTAATCAATCATACAAAGAAAAAGCGGCGCACCCCGGGCGCGCCGCTTCAAATCAACTATCGGCTCGCCTACAGGTCTTCGGCGCGGTTCACAATCCGCTCGATTTCCTTCTTCACAAGGCGTTCGATCATATAGGGCAGGTTTTCGTCAAGCCATTCCTTAAGCAACGGACGCAACATATCACGTACCAGATCTTCAAGGGTGGCATGTCCTGCATTGATGCCAAGCGCAACTGCGCGTTTCTTTGCAACAGCTTGCGCCAGTTCCGAGATGGTGCCGGTCGCCGAAGATTCCGTCATGTTCGAAATCAGCGGTTCGTCATCATCATCGTCATAAAGTGCCGGCATCGCCGGTTCAGGCTCGGGTTCCGGTTCCGGCTCGTCGAATTCGTCTTCTAACGGTTCCGGGTCATCCTCAAGCGGAGTCTCATCGAAATCGAGCATGTCATCAAGTTCGAGCTCTTCTTCAGGCTCGTCGAGTTCAAGCTCTTCCGGTTCATCGTCGAACTCAAGTTCTTCGGGTTCATCGTCAAGAACGAGTTCGTCAATTTCTTCTTCCGGTTCCGGCTCGGGTTCTGGCTCGGGCTCAGGTTCCGGCTCGGGTTCTGGCGTCGGTTCGGGTTCAGGAGCGGCTTCCTGTTTTTCTTCGTCCCCCTCATCAGCAAGAATCTTGCGGATGGACTGGAGGATATCCTCCATTGAAGGTTCTTGTTGCCCGTCACTCATAATTAAAATTCCGCACTAGTGTCATTTAACCAGACCGATCCGAAAGCGCGCTCAGGACAGGATGACGACCACCCTGCCCTGAACATTCAAAAGGTCAGTCTGTTCCCCACCACTGGTCCTTGACTTTATTGTAGTTGGACTCAGTGTCGTAAACTTCGACCGGCAGGCCGAGGACCTGCGCATTAAGCGCGCCCATTGCGGCCTTGACCTGGAATTCGGCGACTGCCGCATCACGGCGCGACCCGACAAGATCGACACGTGCCTGCAACAGTTCCTGTTCCTGATCAAGGACATCAAGAACAGTACGCGAACCGACAGATGCTTCACGCTGAACACCGTCCAGGGCGACTTCCGCCGAAGATACCTGCGCCTGCTGGGACTCAATGCTTGCACGTGCCGTCACAAGGGTTTCCCAGGCACTGGTTGCATTTTCAATCACAGCACGGCGTGCTTCATCAACCTGGATCCGCGCCTGACCTGCGGTCTGCTTGGCAGCACGAACGCCAGAGAAAACAGCGCCCTTCTGATAAAGCGGCACGGATACCGATGCGATGATATCGGCGCTATCGGCAGTGAAATCTTCGGTCGACCCTTCATGGGCACGTTCGACACCTGCCGACAGGTTTACTTCCGGATAAAGCGACCCTTCATTCAGACGTATGTCCGACTGGGCTGCTTCTTCGGTATAAAGTGCCTGCAATACGTCCGGATGCTGACCCTGTGCGATCGACAGAACATCGGCCACACTGGTCGGAAGACCTGCAAGCGGGTTCGGAATCTCAAGATCGGTCGGCGGATTGCCGACCAGTCGCTCATACTGTGCACGCGTATTGGCAAGTGCACCCTGGGCTGAAATCAGATCGGCCTTCGCACCGGCAAGGCGCGCCTCGGCCTGCGAGACGTCCGTACGGGTTACTTCACCAACAGCAAAACGGTCGCGGGTTGCTTCAAGCTGACGCTCAAGCACGCGAACGTTGTTCTGGTTCAGTTCCACAACGGCCGTGTCACGCAGAACGTTGAAATAGGCTGTCGCGACCTGCAACATCACATCCTGTTCGGTAGAACGAAGTGCCGCACGCGCTGCCTTGATACGGGCTTCTGCGCGTTCGGTCTGGGCCGTCGTACGACCACCACGATACAGCGGCTGGGTAACGTTCAGACCAACAGTATAGGGTGTCAGACTGTTTTCCGTTTCCGATCCGTTGACTTCGGTATTGTATTCACGGAAACCGGCATCACCAGAAAGCGTAACACTCGGACGCCAGTTTGACAGCGCTGCCGAAATTTCTTCGTCAGTCGAACGCAAAGACGCACGACCCGCTTCGAGTGTCGGGTTGCTCTGATATGCCTTGATGAGAGCGTCCTCAAGACTTTCTGCAGATGCGCCACCAGCGACCAATCCGCCGGTCGCCAGAATACTGCAGGTCAGCAAGAACCGTTTTATCATTTATCTACCCTTGTAAAATCCTACACCAAGTCCCGACCCCGGCGCAGTTTCACGTATGGTAACGACGGAAACAAAATTTTCCAAGAAAAGAGGCATTTGGAACCCAAAAAAGTATTCGCCCCGTTTTCCGGTCGTTACGGCAATCAATCGTAGCGTGTCATATCCGGCGCAACTTCAAGCGCCCAGACATCTATACCGCCAGTAACATTAAAAACATCTTTAAATCCATATTCTTCAAGGAAAATTCCCGCATGGCGACTGCGCACCCCATGGTGGCAGATGATCGCAATTGGTTTATCATCTGGCAATTCCGCCCGTCTCCCCGGCAATTCCGACAAGGGAATATGCAAGGAGTCCCCGATCATACAGATTTCGACTTCCCAGTCTTCACGCACATCCAGAAGTATAATCGGCTTCTTCTGATCGAGCTGTTCCGCCAAATCGCGGCATGAAAGTTCCTGAACCATGAAACCCTGATCAGTTGGATATGTTCGATATGCGTAAAAAAGAAATGCCCGGCATGAACCGGGCAATTTCAAGAATCAAAATACAAAGCTTTCCGCCGGTTCAAAGCCCGGAAGATACGGAATGTTTGCATCGAACAGATCACGATGACCGATAACGCCGTTTTCGCGCTCATACAGACGTGCGACACCGACCTTGCCTGCTTCGCGGACAACCGCCAGAAGACGACCACCTTCTGCAACCTGGTCAAGAATGCCTGTCGGCACTTCGCTAACAGCACCATCGAAAATGATCACGTTATACGGCGCCTGCTTGGCGTAGCCTGCGGCAAGATCACCTTCGACGACGATTACGTTGTCATAGTTGACCTTCTGGAACGCGGCTTCGGCTGCTGCGGACATTTCCTTGTTGCTTTCAACGGCAACCACGGTTTCTGCGACGCGCGAAATCAGTGCGCTGCCATATCCGAAACCTGCCCCGATCACGAGGGCCACATCCGTTTCCGCGATTTGTGCGCTCTGCATCAAACGGGCAATGACCATCGGCTCCATGGCAAAGCGACCATCGCCAACCGGGATATCTTCATCAACATATGCAATGCCGCGTTTGCCTTCAGGCAGGAACAGTTCGCGCGGAACTTCCTCCATCGCAGCGATGACCAGCGGATCGGTAACCTTGTTGGTCCGAACCTGATTTTCCACCATGTTATGGCGCGCGATTTGGTAATCCATGATTATCTGACCTGAAAATTCTCGCGAGAAAGAAACCGCAACAATCCTTTTTGTCCCCAAAGACGGTTGCGGTAATTGCCCTGTTTATAGTCAGCACATAAGCACCTGACAACATCGGATCAATGTGTGACTTGGATTTTAACGCATTGACCGCGCTAAATGATTGACCATTTCCACCCGTCATCCACCCGCAGTTCGGTCAAATGCAAAAATCCGGCGCAATTTTAAACCAGCATTTTGCCCGTTCAAAACCTGGCAAAAGTGCAAGCGTCACCTTGTTATTTGATGCATCTCAAACATTTACACGGCATTTTTACAGTACGAATTACGCGAAAATATGCGCAACCGTTACTTGAAAAGCAAAGATCGCACGTAAACATATGCCAAAGTGGGACAAGGATAACCTCAAAGCGCCACTTCGCCGATGAGCTGCCCCTGCCCTCTGATCAAGTGCAACCCGATTTCCAGTCGGACATGACCCAACTGAACTTACTTGTGACATCCAGGGGAATACAATGCGTGACAATGGACCGGTAACCAACCGCGAAGTTCTGATGAAGGACAAGGATATCCTTGTCTCAAAAACCGATTCCGGCGGGAAAATTACCTTTACCAACAAGTCCTTCGTCGAGATCAGCGGCTTTACCGAGGAAGAACTGCTTGGCTCCCCCCATAATATTGTCCGTCATAGCGACATGCCCAAAGAGGCTTTTGCAAATCTGTGGCAGACGATCAAGGCCGGCTTGCCCTGGCAGGGACTTGTCAAAAACCGGGCAAAGAACGGCGACCATTACTGGGTGCGCGCCAATGTCACGCCAACGGTCGAAAACGGAAAAATCGCAGGTTTTATCTCTATCCGGACAAAGCCGACGGATGAAGAAAAGAAAACAGCCGAACGCGTCTATACCAATATGCGGGCCGGAAAGGCCAAGGATGTCTCGCTTGAATATGGCGAGATCACCCACAAGGCAAAAACACCGGGCTTTATGTCAAGCATCCGGGGCAGCCTGACTGCGGCATTCGCGACAATGATCCTGCTGATGATGTTGCTTAGCGGGTATGGCTTGTACGCCGAATATCAGACCGAAAAGAATCTGGAAAACCTGTATGAAAACCGGGTCAAACCGTTGCGTTTGCTCAAACAGATTTCATCAGACTATTCCATGTCAGTGATTGATGCGTCTCACAAGGTCCGCGCCGGCAGCATGGACTGGCAGCAAGCCATTGAAAGCATCGACACAGCCAAAGCGCGAATCAACGAAAACCTTGAGACCTATGTAAAGCGTGAGCTGGGCCCGCGTGAGGCCCCGGTTGTGCAAGAAATCCAGAAACTTCTCCCCGCTGCCAACGGGGTGATGGATCGCCTGCGTCAGGCTATGGTCGCCAAGGACATGGCCGCACTTGATGCACTGGTCACCGACGAGCTTTATCAAAATCTTGATCCGGTGATGCAACAGGTCATTACCCTGACGGTTGTTCAGAACGAAGTCGCAAGTCAACGTATCGCCAGTGCCGAAGGCGCCTTCCTGAAGGCCGTGATCTTCGAAATTGCCATTTTCATTGCTGCGGTTGCCTTGACCATTGCCTATGGCGTCTGGATGACGCGTCGCCTGACGCAACCGCTTAAACAGATGGAAACCCATTTCAACGCGATTGAAGCCAACGACACCAGCTATGTCATCAACATGCCAAAGGTGACGGACTTCAAACCGGCGATTCAACAGCTTCGTGGCCTTCATGCAAGGCTCTGCTATGCGAAACTCGAACGTGAAGAAAACGAAGCAAAGGCGAATTCCCAACGTGTTGGCGCCCTGCGCGGGTTGGCGGAAACGGTCGAACAGGAACTTCAGAAAGTCGTTCAGTCTATCATTGACCAGACGCATCGCCTGAATTCGGCAGCCGGTGAGATGGCCGGATCCTCCGAACGCGTTTCCGAAAACTCGGAAAGTGTGGCCGCAGCCGCACACGAGGCTCTGGCCAACGCCGAAACCGTGTCGGGCGCATCCGAGGAACTGGCCGCATCGATCCGCGAAATCACCCGTCAGATCGAAGAAGCCACGACACTGACCGCCGAAGCCAACCAGGCCGGTGAAAGTGCTGAACACACGGTTAATTCGCTTCAGGACAGTGTCAGCAAGATTGGCGAGGTCGCCGAACTTATCAGCGATATCGCAGCCCAGACCAACCTGCTGGCTTTGAACGCGACGATCGAAGCCGCACGTGCCGGTGACGCAGGCAAAGGCTTTGCCGTGGTTGCACAGGAAGTCAAAAACCTTGCAAACCAGACATCCAAATCGACCGAGGAAATCTCGCGCCAGCTTGGTGAAATCCAGAATGTCACCAGCTCTGTCGTCTCGACAGTTCAGCAAATGACAGCAAGCATCCGCCGCGTGGACGAAGTTGCATCCAACGTTGCCGTCAATGTCCGCCAGCAGGATGACGCAACCCAGGAAATTGCCCGAAACGTCGTTCAGACTGCCGAGGCCTCAAACGAGGTGACCGAAAAAATCGGTCATGTCGCATCCGAGGCACAAGACAACCTCGAACGTGCAGCACAGATGAACAAAATCGCCGAGGAAGTCGACGAAAGCATCGCCGAACTCCGCGCCAGCCTTGTTCGAATCGTTCGTACAGCCACCCCGGAAGTCAACCGTCGCAAAGATCCGCGATATGATGTCCAGTTGGCTGTCACGGTCAAAATCGGCGGCAAATCGGTCCGCGGACAGACCATCGACCTTTCGGTCGGCGGGGTGAAAGTATCGCTCGCAGAACCGATCCCGGAAGGTGCAAGCGGTGAAATCATGATCGAAGGTCCGAATGCGACCTTGCCGTTCAAGGTCGAACACGTCCTTGATACGATTGCCAACCTTGATTTTGCTCCCAGCAAGATCCGCGAAGAAAAAATCGCCCCGTGGATTGAACGCAAATTTGGCAAGAAGACCGCCGAATAACGTGCCCTTTCAAGGTATGTCGCCTACGAATATCGAACCGCCCGGGATCATTTCTCGGGCGGTTCGTCTACTTTCAGGCGGATAATCAAGCCGCTGTTTAAAAAATGTAAAATTGGGTGCTTGACGGGTCGTATTCTATGAGGCTATACACCGCTCCAGCCAACGCGAAGGCGCGATGGCGGAGTGGTTACGCAGAGGACTGCAAATCCTTGCACGCCGGTTCGATTCCGGCTCGCGCCTCCACTGATCCGGCATAGCTCAGTTGGTAGAGCAAATGACTGTTAATCATTGGGTCGCAGGTTCGAGTCCTGCTGCCGGAGCCATAAACCCCTGGAACTCTGTTCCGGGGGTTTTTGCTTTGTACCCTTCCCGATCTTCCTGCACCGTGGCACCTGCCAATTGCGACCGTCGGTCACCCAGCGCCTTTTGACTATCCATGGATGATGGATGCGGTTTCCTGTTCCGTATTGATGTGAAATTCCACATATTCAGCCACCGCCTTTTGTGACCGCGCACCAACCTTTTTGCGATTAACTTCGCATGGTGGTTAACCCACAGTCGCACAACGGCATTCCAATGCCAAAAAGACGAAATTTTGGTCTTTTTTTCGTAAAAAAGGTCTTGCGGCGTTCGGGCCGTTTGATTATACACCCTCCACGCGCTTCGGACGGAGCGCAACGCCTGATCCGGCATAGCTCAGTTGGTAGAGCAAATGACTGTTAATCATTGGGTCGCAGGTTCGAGTCCTGCTGCCGGAGCCAATTAAAAAGGGACCGAACATTATGTTCGGTCCCTTTTGTTTTTGATACGTCGCAGATTGAGGCACCGCATCATGAAAACCGTCAAAATTGAATTGCGCGAAGTAAAGCTGGCCACTCTTTCCGGCGAAACACGCGGCTGGCTGATCACCGGTGAAAATGAAGTCATTCACGGCATGGTGCACCCGATTGACGGCGATCTTTTCACCATTTCATCGACCACGGACCCCCGCATTCAGGCATTTGGCTGGTGCCCGATGTTCGATAGCCTGGCCCATGTCCAGAATGATCTGGAAATTGCGCTGGCAATGACATCGGCTGGCGAAGTCGAACAATGGATCGAAGATTCCGAACGCTATGACGATGACGATCACCACGGTCATCTTCATTAATATCAGGCCCCGTCCGGCGCCGATTTGCCGTAATTGAACCGATGCTGGAAAAGCGCGCCACGCTTGCCATAAAAACTTCGTGGCCTCAGTGCTTTATTGATGCACAGCAAATCAATATAATCAGTGCTGACTTAACATCGCGCAACTTCATGCGTGGCTATTGACTGCCCTGCCCGCACGGCAATGTGCGGACCGATGACGCTGCCACCATACAAGCCCACATCAAAACGCGGGAATCCGGCGATGAGCACAATTAATCTGGATCATCTGTTCAAACCCAAATCGGTCGCCGTGATTGGTGCATCCAACCGCCCCCATTCGGTTGGCCATGTTCTGATGCGAAACCTGCTTGCAGGGGGATTTGACGGGCCGATCATGCCGGTCAATCCGCGCAGCCAGTCGATCGGTGGCGTACTTGCCTATCCTGACGTCAACAGCCTTCCGGTTGTGCCCGAACTGGCCGTGATCTGTGTTCCACCCAAGGCGGTTGTTCCGGTCATGGAATGCCTTGCGGAAAAAGGCTGCCTGGCGGCCATTGTTCTGACCGCGGGCCTTGGCGCCGAACAGTACGATGACAAACGCACAGTCAAACAGGCGATGCTCGATATCGCCGCCCAACGCAAGATGCGCCTTCTTGGACCGAACTGTCTTGGATTGATGGTACCGGGCATCGGATTGAATGCCAGTTTCAGCCACCAGAATATCGGCAGTGGCAAAATTGCCTTTGTCTCGCAATCCGGCGCGTTATGTACGGCGGTTCTCGACTGGGCCGCGGCACGCGGAATCGGGTTCTCGCACTTTATATCGCTTGGCGAATGTGATGATGTCGATTTCGGGGATGTGATCGACTATCTCGGGTCTGATCCCAACACCCGCGCGATCATGCTTTATATCGAATCCATCCATGAACGCCGTAGCTTTATTTCGGCTGCCCGCGCAGCATCGCGTAACAAGCCGATCCTGTGCATCAAGTCCGGCCGCTTTGCCGAGGGTGCGGCTGCTGCGGCATCGCATACCGGTGCGCTGGCCGGCGCCGATGATGTATTTGATGCCGCTATCAAACGGGCTGGCGTGCTGCGCGTTTATACCGTTAGCGAAATGTTTTCGGCGGCGGAAACCCTGTCGCGCATGCGTCCGTTCCGTGGTGACAAGCTTGGCATCGTCACCAATGGCGGCGGTATCGGCGTTCTTGCCGTTGATGCCCTGATCGAACGACAGGGACATCTGGCCCAGCTTGACGACAGCACAATCGCCGAACTCGACAAGGTCCTGCCCCCGACATGGTCACGCGCCAACCCGGTGGACATTATCGGTGATGCCCCCGGTGAACGTTATGCCAAGGCCATCGAAGCAGTTCTGACCGACAGCAATATCGACAGCTTGCTTGTCATGCACGCACCAACCGCCATTACCGATCCGGTCGAAGTCGCGCGCGGCGTGATTGACAAGATCAAGGACAGCAAAAAGAACATCCTGACCAACTGGGTCGGCGAAGCCACCGTCGCAGAAGCCCGGAACATGTTCTATGCAGCGGGCATTCCAACCTATCGCACGCCGGAAAATGCGGTCGCTGCATTTCAGCATATGGTCAATTATCGCAAATTGCAGGACCTGCTGATGGAAACACCGCCATCCGTTCCGCGCGATTACACGCCCCAAACCGACAAGGCACGCAGCATCATTCATAGCGCCATTCACGCCGGGCGTGACATGCTGACCGAACCGGAAGCAAAAGCCGTTCTGGAATGCTATGGGATCAATACGGTCAAAACGATTGCGGCAAGTGACGTCGAAGAAGCCGTTCGTACCGCCGACGATATCGGCTATCCGATCGCTCTTAAGATTCTGTCTGATGATATCAGCCACAAGTCAGACGTTGGCGGCGTTGTCCTTAATCTTGACAGCAGTGACGAGGTTCGTGCCGCTGCGACCAAGATGCAGCGCACCATCGCCCAAAAGTTCCCAAAGGCGCGCCTACGCGGCTTTACCATTCAGGAAATGGTCACCCGTGCCGGGGCACGCGAACTGATTGTCGGCATGACCACCGATCCGATTTTCGGTCCGGTCATCCTGTTTGGTCATGGCGGTGTCGAGGTCGAAGTGGTCCGTGACCGCGCCATGGCCCTGCCCCCGCTGAACATGAAGCTCGCCCGCGAACTGGTCGAAGGCACCCGCATCTACAAGCTTCTAAAAGGTTATCGGGACGTCCCGCCGGTCAATCTGGAAGACCTTTACATGACGCTGGTGCGGCTGTCGCAATTGGTGGTGCATCTTGGCGAAGTGGTTGAGCTTGATATGAACCCGCTTCTTGCCGATCAGCACGGTGTCATTGCCCTTGATGCCCGCATCAAGGTAACCCCGAAAGTCGTAAGCGATGACAAACGCCTTGCCATTCATCCTTATCCAAGGCACCTGAAACAGGAACTGGTGATGGATGATGGCACGACCTATCTTCTGCGCCCGATCAAACCTGAAGACGAGCCAGCCCATTACGAGTTCATGTCGCGCCTGACCCCGGAAGATATCCATTTCCGGTTCTTTGGCTCTGTGCGTGAACTTCCCCATTCCGAAATGGCCCGTCAGACCCAGCTTGATTACGACCGGGACATGGCCTTCCTTGCCGTGGTGCCCGATGGACCTGAACAGGGGCAAATACATGGCATCGTTCAGGTCGTGATCGACCCGAATAATGAACATGCCGAATATGCCATTATGGTCCGCTCCGATATCAAGGGGCGCGGACTGGGTCGGGTTCTGATGGAACAAATGATCGCCTATTGCCGACGCAAAGGAACCGAAACCTTTATCGGCCAGGTTCTGCCAAGCAACCGGCGCATGCTGACACTTTGTGAAAAGCTTGGATTTAGCCGCAAATACATCCCTGATGAGGATGTATTTGAAGTCACCCTGCCGCTTCAGCGTGATGCGGAATGATGATCTGACCACAAACAAAAAAGCCCGGCATCTATAGCCGGGCTTTTTTTTTCATCTGTCACCGGATTTGTCAGGCGCCCTCGGCAACCAGTTTGGCCTTGATGTCTGCGACCGCCTTTTCCGGATCAATACCCTTTTCACGCAGGCTTTCGACAGCCTCGCCTTCGATTTTACGAAGCTCTGCAAGCGTGGTCTGAACATCTTCAAGTTGCTGTTCGAGTTCGGCAATCCTGCGCCGCCCGACAAGCATCAAATGTGCAAGTTGCTCGGTCCGGGTGCGATCCGCATCATAGAGATCAATATATTCCTTGATATCTTCCAACGAGAATCCAAGACGTTTGCCGCGAAGGACAAGCATCAGCCGCGCCCGGTCACGATAATTATAGACACGCGTCGCCCCGGCCCGTTGCGGTGCGAGCAGGTTCTTGGTTTCGTAAAACCTGATGGCGCGTGGCGTAATGTCGAACTCTTCGGCCAGTTCAGTAATGCTGTAAAGCTTGTCGTTCATGGTTTTTCTTGTTTGTTGACTGCAATATGCCAACATCGCAACATTCCGACATTCCAGTCAACATATTTACGCATACGTAAACTCGAAACATGCCATTCCAATGATAACGATGACGTCGTGCGTTATCCCGGGATCGGCAAGGATCGAACATATTCAAGATCCACCGGCACATATTCCGGCCCGAATATCACACGCCCGTTTGTAATCGCTCCGGGCCAATACGCGCGCGGACTATGCCACGTAGTCCCATCCGGCAACGGGATTTCCAACCCGCAGGAATACGGAACCCGATGACACTCGGCCAAATCGAATTGCCCCGCCAAGCTGTTTTCAAATAACGGGCCTTCGGCTGGTCTTGGATCATGAAGCACCCCGTCATAGGGATCGAATACTGCTGGATAGGTCGGATGGTTGGCCAGATCACCTTCGAACCGAACCGGCAATGGTGGACTTGCCGACAATTGAAGATCTTCCTGCTTACCCAGAAAGGACTGATCAAGCGGCATCATCTGATCGGGCAAGGCGGTTGGGTCCGCATGGTCAATCGCGTTGCGCGCATTGATCAAGCCACGTGTGGTGCCCTTTTTGATGTATTTCTGTCGCAGGAAGAAACTGTTGTGCAGACAGGCCGAAACATAGTCGGGCTGCGGTACGCTTCCACCTTTGCCCAGCTTGAAAACTGCACCGCCGTTATATTCGTCCCCCTCGGGTCCCGGGCGGCTGTCAAACCAGCAAATATTGCCAAAGTAATACCAGAAACCACCCCTGACCCCGTCCTGGGAAAACAGCTTGTGGCAATTAAAGAACCGGTTTCGGCCAATCCACCACCCGACGGCGATCGCTTCGGGCTCCACGGGATTATCACGTATATAGCTAAACCGGTTATCGAGAATGCGAACATCGCGATTAAACGTGCCGACAGGCGCACCAACATTGTCCGCCGACACATCCATCCTGATGCCGTTATAACAGTCGCGAATGTCGTTATTTGAAATCTCGACATCGCCTGCAATATCATCCGATCCGAAAAATGCACCGTTAAGATACCGATACGGCACCTTGATCAAATTGCCGTCTTCATCTTTGCCGTCATGGATTTCGTCCCAGCGAATGGTGCGCCAGATCGCAACATCCTGAACCCATCGACAGGCCCGGATACGGATACGTTCGGTGCGCGGACCATTGGCATAAAACGCATAGGTCCCATCGGAAATATCAAGTCCGGTAAATGAAAGGTCACAGCTGTTTTCAATATAAACGGCTGATGGCCACGCACGCCGGATCACAATTTCTTCGATGCGGATATGATCAACATTGATCAGTTGGAAGACTGCAAACCGCGACGCGCCCGGATTGGTCGCCGAAACGGTCGCATCCGGGCCCCTGTTGCCATCCAGTACCACACCACTATCGCCACGAATAACAATCGGCTGGTCAGCTGTACCACTACGCGGCAAACGCAATGGCTGACTTATATTGTATGTCCCGGCAATCAACCGGATAAGGTGTCCGGGCTGGCTTTGACTGATGGCGACCTCAAGCGTTTTGGTTTCTCGCTGCTTTGCATCAATCCAGTGCGTCCCGCCATCGTGCGATACGTAGATAACTTCCATGCGTTTGCCCCTGTTTTTTTGTTGTGTCGCTCAACGATACATCAAAAGCGTATTTGTCCAAGTATCTGTTTTGGATCGATGAATTGACGGGGAACCGGGCTGTTCGTGACGCTGGTTCGGCGCCGCGATCTGCGATGCAGGCCTGATGGCGGCAAATAAAACGTCATACGTTTTTGCAATTTCGTATGAAATATTCTAAATCAGTGCATCGCCATGCGTCAGATTGACGACGATATTGATTTTTCCAACAAAGGACTTTGCAATGTCCCTCGCCTCCCGATTGCTTTCAAAGGCATCATTGTCACTGCTTCTCACATCAATCGTCGCATCATCTGCATCGGCACATTTCCAAAAGATGGTTCCGTCAACCAATGTGGTCGATCAGGATACCGGCCGCACAGTAAAGTTTGATCTGACATTTACCCATCCGATGACCAATGGTCCGGCAATGGAAATGGCACCACCAGTTCAGTTTGGCATGCAATACAACGACCAAAAGATCGATTTGCGCCAAAGTCTTGAAGCCAAAACAGTGGATGGAAAATCGGCTTTCAACGCCGAAGTCACCTTGAAGGCACCGGGTGGATATGCCTTCTATCTTGAACCGGTGCCGTATTTTGAACCGGCCGAAGGCAAGTTCATCATCCAGTACACCAAAACCATCATTGACGCCTATGATTCCGGTGAAGACTGGGACCAAATGGTCGGGTTCCCGGTGGAAATAGAACCCCTTACCCGCCCGTACGGCATCTGGACCGGCAATATCTTTTCCGGAATGGTCCGCCACAATGGCGATCCTGTCCCCTTTGCCGAAGTTGAAGTTGAATATGCCAATGACGGCAGCATCACCCTTCCCAACCCGACTTTTGCCACACAGGTCATCAAGGCTGATGCCAATGGCATCTTCCATTATGCAATGCCCAAGGAAGGTTGGTGGGTGTTTGCAGCCTTGATCGAAGACGGCACAATGACCGCACCTGACAGCGGCATCCAGATCCCGGTCGAACGCGGCGGCGTTCTGTGGGTCAAAACCGATCAGATGAACTGAACCCAACAGGCAAGTGGTCCGGTCCACTTACCCGTTCGTAAGTTCTGCTATTGAAATTGCATTCATCCTTAATCGATTGGCCTGCCCCCATGACAAGTCGTTCGCGCAGCTTTGGTTTTTTCATTTTGCTTTTCTGTGCTTTTGGCGTTTCTGCCGCACAGGCCCACAACCTTAATGTCTTTGCTATAAGCACCGGCGACACGATTGAAGGATATGTCTATTTCACTGGCGGAACGCGCGCCCGTGCTGCTGAAATTGAACTTCATGCCGATGATGGCGCGGTTGTGGCGGCGGCCCGCACTGACCAAAACGGTGCCTTTGCTATCCGCGTCAGCCACCGGACGCCCTACGTGGTTCAGGCCAATACCGGCGATGGTCATATCGCCGCATTCACCCTGACCGAAGACGAGTTTTCCGAAAACCTTCCACCCGCGAAAAATGCATCGGACATTACGGCACGCTTTGTGAACGACAACACCCCCGATGCCGCGGTCGCCCCGACCATGACCACGCCTTCATCTTCGGCAACCGCCCCCATCGGGCTAAAGGCCCTGACGCGCGACGAATTGACCAGCTTGATCAATCATGCCGTCGCACGACAGATCGGCCCGCTTCGCGAGGAAGTAAACGCCTATCGCAATGATGTTCGTATGTCCGATATCATGGGCGGCATCGGTGTGATTATTGGTATTTTCGGAATCTTGGCGTGGGTCCGCGCCCGTAAACAGACATCTGTCTAGCAACCGCAATCAGACCATTTCACCGCTTTCCACCGGCCAACGGGTATGGTGGCTGTCAATCACGAAACGATGTTTGTGGCTGACCGGCGGATGATAATGGCGGTGCCGGTGTATTGACCGGTCTTCTTCTGCGTGCTGATGACCGTCATCATGATGCTTTGCACGGTTCGATGACATCCTCGATGACGTCGCGGCTGCTTCGGCGAGATGGACATGTCCATGGTGTTCATCGGCATGATCGTGGGGATGTTCATGCCAGAAACCGGGATGGCTGTGCTGAAGTTCAAGCTGGTCTTGTTTGGGCCAAAGAACGCGCGCCATCACAGCACCGCAAAATGCAAGCCCGCCCGACACCCAGAACGCCACAGAAATATCGGCCAGACTGCCAATCCATCCGATTACCCCATATGCAATCAACCATCCACCGTGGGACAGTGCAAAATTGGCGGCAAAAAATGCGGAACGATCCCCCGCACCGGCTGACCGTTGCACCAACCGACCACCGGGCGTCTGCGCAAATGTGGTTCCGGCCCCGGCAAACACCCAAAGCAATGCAAAGGCGGCAACATCGCGAATGCCCGCCCCCATGATCACGGCACCTGCCACCATTGCCAGGGATGCGGCAACAATTCCGGCCATCATCAATCGACGCTCCCCCACTGTATCAATGATCTTGGGCATGACGAATGCCGCAATCATTGATCCACCACCGGCACAGGCAAGAAACACCGTGGTCAGGATTTCAGACCCACCAAGGATCGACCGCGTCAAAACAACCGTATTGACGATGATCATCGCCCCGACACAGGAAACTGCAAAATGAACGGCCAGAAGTCCGCGTAGCCTTGGTGTTTTAAGATATGCCACCACCCCAAACCGCGTATTGGCGTAAATGCCGCCTTCGCGATCCGTTGCGGCGGCGCGCGGCACTGTTGTTGTCACAATCAGAGTGGCCGAAAGTGCAAATGTCAGGCTATTGACGATAAACAGGCTGTCAAACGACCAGACGAACAACAAGGCGGCTGCAAGTGCCGGACTGATCAGGTTTTCCAGATCATAGGCCAACCGGGCATAGGAAAGGCCCTTGGTATAGGATTTCTCGTCTTCGAGAATTTCCGGGATAATGGCCTGAAAGACCGGTGTGAATGCGGCGGACGCGGCATTGACCACAAAGACCAGAACAAAAATCTGCCAGATCTGATCGACAAAGGGCAAACACAGAACAATTGCCGCACGCAAAATATCAAGCCCGACAAGCCATGTTCGCCGTGGCAACAAATGCGCCATCCCACCGGCAATCGGGGCGATCACCAGATACGCGACCATCTTCAAAACCAGAACGGATCCCAATACCCGTCCCGCATCCGCCCCGGCCAGATCGAACGCCAGAAGTGACAGGGCCACCGTGGTTAATCCGGTCCCGATCAGGGACGTGATCTGGGCAGCAAAAAGATGTCGAAAGGCCGAAATGGAAAATGGCGACATGTTGGGGCATCCGGGCTGTGTGTCGCCTTACACCCTATCTTAAACCGTCAAAGGGTTTCAAACGAATGATCATCGGCCTTGGCATTTTGCCGGGCACGATCGGATGCGGTACATTTTTTGGGTGCAAGTTCCTTGGCCTGCGACATTTTCCCGGCGCGCAACTCCAACGTCCGGGTGGCCAGTTTCCGGCGAAAATGCGGGTCATGCGACACCAGAATCATGGCTTGCGGCAGTTCCAGCAATATCTCCTCAAGCCGGTGAAGGTTTTCTTCGTCCAGCGCGTTCGTCGGCTCATCAAGCAAAAGAACATCAGGCTTCATGGCTAGAACCGCCGCCACAGAAACCAGCCGCTTTTCCCCGCCTGAAAGCTCGTGGGTGATGCGTTCGCGCAAATGTCTGAGATGAAGTTGATCAAGAACCTCGTCAACAATCGCCAGTGCATCTTCGCGGCTGGCCCCAAGATTAAGCGGGCCAAAGGCGATATCTTCGACCACTGTCGGACAAAACAGCTGATCATCGGGGTCCTGGACAATAAACCCGACCCGACAACGCAGATCATGGAAATCCTTATCCGTTACACGCGGCGTTCCAAACGCCCTGATTTCGCCGCCAAACGGTTTGATAAGACCGACCAGAATGCGCAACAGCGTGCTTTTGCCAGCCCCATTCGGACCGGTAATGAACAATCGTTCATTGGCCTCAAGCGACAGACTG
Organism: Thalassospira sp. CH_XMU1420-2; assembly: GCF_037029325.1. Classification (NCBI taxonomy): domain Bacteria; kingdom Pseudomonadati; phylum Pseudomonadota; class Alphaproteobacteria; order Rhodospirillales; family Thalassospiraceae; genus Thalassospira; species Thalassospira sp. CH_XMU1420-2. Next base: position 506,114 of record NZ_JAYMEG010000003.1, on the reverse strand, counting down.
ACCCGGTCCAAAACATTTTGCCCGGCGCGGTATCCGTATGAAATATCGTTTAGTTCAATAAGCGACGACATAAAAACGATCCAGAATAACAAGCGCGGAAACCAGCATCAGAACCCCAGCCCCGAAAAAGGCATCACGTTGCCGGAACACAAGATGATCAATCATCGGGAAATGGCCACTAAATCCGCGGCATTTCATGGCCTCAAGAACCCGTTCGGCACGTTCAAGAGACCTGACAAGCAACATCCCGAAAAGATACCCCAGCGACCGATAGGTATGGATGCTGTTGCGCGCCTTGAAGCCACGCAATTTCATGGCCATGCGCAATCGATGATATTCATCGTGAAGAACCGAAATATAGCGCACCGTAAACATCATCAGATGCACCAGGGCTGCTGGGCAACGTAGCCGGTATAATGTATGCCCAAGTCCCACCGGCGTTAACCCGGCAAGCAGGCTAAGCATCATCAAAACAACCGCATTGGCGCGAATGCCGATCAGGACCGCATGTTGCAATCCTTCCTTGCTGGCCTCGGCACCCAGGACGGTAAACATGGCGGTTCCCGGTGTTGTGAATGGCAACATCACCAGCATCACGATGATGAACCCGTCCATCGCTGCCATACGTTTCAGGGTCAGACGCAAAGGCAAATCAGTCATGAACATTGTCGCCACTGCCACAAAAAAGGCAGCAAGCGCGAATTCGATCTGATGCAGGGAAACGACCATCACCGAAAACAGACCGGCCGCCACCACCCGAACACGCGGATCAAACGATCCGACAAAGGAAGACGGTCGTTGCCCGCCTCCCTGAACGCTTAATGGTTGGTCATGCCCGAAAAGATGGCTCATGATTTGGTTGCTTTGGCTCTCAAACGTCTTGCTGCCAGATAATAGGCAATCCCGAAGAACCCGAATATATAACCTATACCGCCCAGAATCGATTGAAGATCGTTCTTTTCCTTATAGGCGGTAATTTCCCGACGCAATGGGCGCAATTCATCGCGAACGATCGCGGCAATAACTTCTTCCTGTTCGCGGGTAATTGCAGTTTTGGTTGCATTATCCGCGACAACTGCCCCATCCACAGTGATGTTAGCGCTATCATCCGAAGAAACTGCGGCAATGCTGCCTGCCCCTGCAATTCCCGTCAGGTCGGTAATATCAAAACTGGCTTCTGCAACATGCCCTGCCCCCAGATCGGCCCGAAAGACAAGGTCAACTTTCCGGCTTGGCGTATAGACAAAGAAACCGTCAGAATCCGTTCTGATTTCATCGATCTTGTTTCCCTGCTGGTCAAAAACTTCAACCAGCGTGTCCGCAGCCATATCGCCATTGGAAAACCCGATTTCTCCTTCGACAGCTGTGCCGCTTGGAAAAACCGATGCAATCACCTTATGGGCCTGGGCGGCCTGCATTCCGAACAGAAGGCCTGCCAGAAACACCCCCGTTGCAAGCTTAGCCATTGTTGGCCTCGTTCACCTGTTCGGCCAGGATCGCGGGGTTTTGTGCGTCATATCGGCTGATCTGGGCATCGGCCATCAGCAAGGCCGGTTTGACCTTCACGATCAGATAAACCGCTGCTGCAGACACCAGACCTTCGACCGCCATGATTGGAATATGGGCAAAGAAAACAAGCTTGGCCGCCGGTACAAACCCTTCCCCGCTCAGGCCAAGGGAAATGGCCACGAACAAGGTGGTCAGCGCAATTGAAAGCGCACCGGCACATCCCCCCCAGATTGCCGCAAAGGTTGGATTGCTTCGCGACACCAATCCGCGAAACAGGAAACCGGCAATCACCGCCGGAAACGCAATATTGACGGTATTGACCCCCAATACAGTCAAACCGCCAAATCCGAAAAAGATGGCCTGCAACAAAAGCCCGACAAAAAGTGCCGGGAATGCGGTCCAGCCAAGCACAAGCCCGGCCAGACCACTCATGATCAAATGCACGCTCGACGGACCGACCGGCACGTGGATCAGGGAGGCGACGAAGAACGTCGCCGATAACACCCCCGTCGCCGGAATTTTATCGATTGGCAGTTTGCGCAATCCAAGGCCAAGCCCCGCGACTACAAGCACGCCACCGCCAATCAGCACCTCTGGGGCCAGTGCCCCGTCAACAATATGCATCTACTTTGTCCCCAAGCCTATTGCACATCATAGGCGCGAACCCACAGGACTGCATCCTGTGAAAGCTCTTTTCCCTGAAATTCTTTGTCCGGCCCACTACCAAGGGCCGCAAACCCCCAAAATCCGGCCTTGGGGATCCCGAACGTGAAATACCCGTTGGCATCGGTAATCGCGACAATTGCCCCACCAGGCATCGGTCCTGCTGTCGGTTCCTTGGGCGCGTTACGGTCCATATCGGGTTCGGCTGCCATATATTCGATTTCAACTTCGACCCCGGATACCGGTTCACCGTTGCTCAGCACCCGACCGGTAAAGGTCGAACCTGCGACAATGTTGGTCGGCCGGTTTAACGGCAGAATTTCGGTCACAAGTCCCTGTGCCTCCATCCAGTCGGTCGGGATTTCGTTGCGGTTCACATAGGACTTGGTGATCTGCTGAATGAAGATATCTTCGCTTTCTTCGTAATAGGGTTCGGGCACCACCACCATCACGTAATCGCCACTGCGCTTAAGGGTCAAAGTACCGTCATACGCCTTGGCTGCATTCTCCTTCCCTGTGAAGGTCACCTCAGAAAGCGTTGAAGATAAATCAATTTTATCACCGCGATGGATTGCGTAAAACGCCACCGGCTTTTTCATATCCATGACATGTCCGTTTTCGAACGGATGCCAGAATATCAGTTTCACCGGCAGTTCGCCGGGGGCGGTCACATTGACTTCCGGTGTATAGGCCAATTGAAAATGGGCATGCGCACTTTGTGACGCAAACGCGAAACAGGCACTTGCAATCGCAAGCTTGCCAAGAGTTTTAAACATGTAATCGTCTCTTTTCACGAACGATGCGCGTCAGAAAAGTTTCCCGACGCACAGAGTTAGGATCAAGAACGATAGGATGGCTGGAAGCAAGATACCGGTTTCACGACGAGACCGCCTTTTCCCTGCAACCTGACGCTCACCCCGGCGTCCAACAGTTCAGTACCGGACAAGCCGTGTCCGGCAGTCAAAGGCAGGTCTCCTGGCTCATGGTTTCAAAAGCATTACGCCTTCCCGGTTTATCACCAGTGGCATAGGTAATGCTCGGACCACTTACAGTTGCGGGGGCAGCCGTGGCATTGTCGTAACGCACCACGTTCCCTTTTAAGCCGATCCAATGGATCAACACCCAAGACGCGTTCATATTCCATGGGCGGCAAACACCTGTCAACTCTTTGCCCGCATCCGAACGGATTATCTTTTCGCGCCATTGCTTGACCTTCGCCCTTCCCCCGGCAAAGATCAGCAAACACATCGCACAATATTGCGATTGGCCTTACATGGGATGGGGTGGAAATGATGGCTGCTGAAACAGTCCTGGACTTCTGGTTCAAGGAACTTGAACAAAAGCAATGGTTTATCAAGGATACTGCACTTGACACCCACATTGCCGAACGATTTTCCGACATTCATGCCGCGGCCCTTGCCGGTGAACTTTTCACCTGGCGCAACACCGCATCGGGGCGCCTTGCCGAAATCATCGTTCTGGATCAGTTTTCGCGGAACATGTATCGCGACACGCCGCAATCATTTGCTGCCGATCCGATCGCGCTTGTTCTCGCACAGGAAGCCGTATCCTTGGGCAAGGACAAGGAACTTGGATCACCAGAACAGCGGGCGTTTCTGTATATGCCCTATATGCATTCAGAATCCGAATTGATCCATGAAATTGCCATGACCCTGTTTGATCAGCCCGGGCTTGAACACAATTACGGCTTTGAAATCAAACACAAGACAATCATCGACCGGTTCGGGCGTTATCCGCATCGCAATGACATTCTTGGCCGGACATCCACACCAGAAGAAATCGCGTTTCTCAAAGAACCCGGCTCATCATTCTAGAACGAAAAGCGGGACGGCAATCCGTCCCGCTTTCATAAAATCATTCAATGCGAAAACGCGATATCAACCGATATCGCGATCGCGATTATCCCACCATCCCTGCACCAGGGATTCGGCTTCGTCCATATAATCGGCTTTGCCCGCAAGGAATGCCGCCATCGCTGCACTGCCCTTGATCCTGGCTTCGGCGGGGGCATCCTCGACCTCGCCCCGCCAAACGGCAAGGAAGTGTTTGAGGGTCACCGGGCTTTGATCGTCGATTTCTTTTTCGGTTTTTGGCAAAAGTGCCGGCCACCGGACGTCGCAAAGCTCGCCGTTATCAAGCATCCGAAGATCAACATGTTTGAATGGTGTGCGTTCTGCTTCGCCGCCCCCGCCCTTGATCACGCCAATTCGCGGCAGCTCAAGAAGCTTTCCGGTTTCGCGATGCACATCCAGAAATGCCGGATGAAACACCCCCAGGAACGCGGCCCGTGCCTGTAACGGGTTTAGCAACCGCAACAGGGTATTCACCGGGCTGCGCAGCCCCAAAAGCGACCGCAACCCGATCAGCTCCTGCAATTTCGGATGCATATGGCGCAGCGGCAAATAAGCAAACCCCTTTGCGGCAATATCCGAACGGGCTTCTTCGGCTGACATCGCGATCGGCAGCTTAAGCGCCTTGATCGCGGCCTCGGCTCCAAGACCATTGACCAGATGCGAGTTATAGCCGTGCATCAGAACCGGAACACCGTTCTGCGATATCAAATGTGCCGACAATACAAACCACGGCAGACCACGGGTTCGACCAGCCGCATATGACGGCCAGTCAAGCATCGGGCGGCCCACCGGGTTGGTGTCCTGTCCATCATCCGCATCAAGCCTTGCGGCTTTGCGCACGGCTTCGATCATGCCTGCGAGTTCTTCCGGCGTTTCCGCCCGATAGCGCAGCATAAGCAAAAACGCGCCAAGCTGGATCGGCTCGACCTCATCGCGCAGGATCATTGAAAAGGCATCAAATGCCTCTTCGCGCGTCAGGCTGCGTGAACGGCCCGGCCCCCGAAAGAACGTTCTCAAATACCCGGAAAACGGATGAGATTCGGGTAAATGATTTTCTTCCTCGAGCTGTTCAAGATGCTCGTCGGTCATACGTACTCACCGAAAAAGTTGTCGTTACTGGTCATGGACGCGGGTAAAGACCCACTCCGTCTCGTTTGACAGGTCATCCTGGTAGCAATAACCGTCAACATTGAATTTCTTAAGGTCTTGCGGGTTTTCCAGTCGATTGTCGATCATGTAACGCGCCATCATGCCACGCGCACGCTTCGCTGAGAAGCCGACAACCTTGGCAGCCCCGCCTTTGACTTCCTTGAAGACCGGTGTGATGACCGGTCCATCAAGCAGCTTGGTCTTGACCGACTTGAAATATTCGTTGGATGCCAGATTGATCAGGCTGCGGTCCTTGTGGCCTTCGGTAAGCTTGTTGATCTCCTTGGCGATCTTGTCACCCCAGAACGCATAAAGGTCCTTGCCACGCGGATTTTCAAGCCGTGTGCCCATTTCAAGGCGATAAGGCTGCATCAGATCACGCGGCTTCAACAGACCATAAAGCCCCGACAGCATCCGAAAATGGTCTTCGGCCCAGTCGATATCGGCATCCTTCATGGTGTCGGCATCAAGACCAACATAGGTATCACCACGAAAGGCAAAGATCGCTGGTTTCGCGTTGCTGCGATCAAAAGGCCGTGAAAAATGCTGGAAGCGCTGATAATTCAGATCCGCAAGGTTTTCACTGATCCCCATCAGCTTCATCAAATCGCCACGGCTTTTTTTCCGTGCAACTTCAATCAATTCTTCCGTGTCATCGAGAAACGCCGGTTGGGAAACGGCCATTTCCGGCACGTCCGTTTCGAAATCCAGCTTCTTGGCCGGGGACACAACAGCAAGCATCAATCTGCCTCTTCTCTTTCATCTCGGTTCAATTTGTCGTAACAAGCCACAAGGCATGGACAATGTCTAGGGCCCAAGCCCATGTACAGGTGTATACGACTGTGCATGGATTTGGACCCTTGGCTTTATCCATAAACTTCTAATCTTGCAGAAAATCCGTCTGGCGCAAGCCTTGGCGGAAGAAAGGACCAGTTATGAGTGAACAAGTTCGCGCGTCGCACATTCTTCTGATGTATGCCGGTTCGGCACGTTCGACCGCCACCCGCACCAAAGAAGAAGCATTGAACGAAATCAATGCCCTTAAAGACCAGATCGCAAACGGTTCCGATTTTGCAGAACTGGCAAAAGCTAATTCCGATTGCCCGTCCGGCCAGCAGGGCGGCGATCTTGGCTTCTTTGGCCGTGGCATGATGGTTCCGGAATTCGATGCAGCTGCATTCAGCATGGATGTCGGTGCGACCTCTGACGTGGTTGAAACCGATTTCGGTTACCACCTGCTTCAGCGCACCGCCTGATCCCGCGCTGCGATCAGAACAAAGGCTGGCACATTGTTGCCAGCCTTTTTCTTTTGGTGAATCGGTATTGTGGCAAACCTTTACCGGGACTGACGATCCGTCGCTCTAATAATCAACGACGGGTGCATCAAGTTCGTATTGGCCTTTATGGTCTTCGATTTCGAGAACCCAGACATCGCGGTCAAAGTCGATCTGCTTGCGCCAATAGGTATCACAGGCAAATTCGGTTTCACGCCCGCCATCTGGACCGCCTGCAACCAGCATCCAGCCAAGATCGCCGTCCAGTGTCGTAACCCGGGAATAGACGAAACATCCGGCATCGAACCGATTCAGCTTCAGGAGAACCGCCCCCGCATCCTCATTGCCCTTATGGAGCACCATGGCCGTAATCAGGTTTGACTGGCAAATGGCAATCTGGCCACGAACCCAAAGTCCTGCTTTCAAACGTGGCTGCATCTATTTTCCATCCCGGCTGGCGACAACATTTTCAGGCATCTGCAACATCAGGTTCGGGTCCGGGCAAATGCTTGTCCAGATATCCCATTCCGATGGTTTTGCCGCCCCGAAATAGTCCCCTTCCCGCCCCAGCATGTCAAAAATGATCTGAAAATGCAGATGCGGAATCCAGTCACCATTGATCGGAAAATCGCCAAACCGGCAGAACAGCTCGCCGGCGCGGATTTCCTTGCCTTTATAAAGTCCTTCAAGGGACGGTCTGCTCAGATGACCATACAGGGTGTAAAAGCGCACACCATCCGCCGGTTCATGTTGCAAAATGATGGTCGGCCCGTAATCAAGATGCAAATTGTTGTCTGCAAAGCTGTGCACGACGCCATCAAGCGGGGCAAAGACCGGCGTATAGGCGGCCGCAAACAGATCAATTCCCAGATGCTGGCTTCGGGCTTCACCGTCGTTTTTGAACTGTTCGGATTGATAACAGACACGGTCTTCGCGATATCGACCGATCCCGACCGGCGCGTCTGCCGCGGCCAGTTGTTGCCACATGATTTCTGTCTGACGTGCCGGGTCGCTCGTGCCGCCGATCACCACATCACCGTTTGCTGAAAAATCATAAACGATCTTCGGGCAACGTTTCAGATCGCATTCCACAACAGAATGAAACTGGTCGCCATGACCGGAAATCCAGTCGCGCAACAATGCGGCATCTTCAAAGGGTTCTAGCCCGCGCGCATGACGGTCGTGATAGGTCTGCAATCGCTTGGTCGCATTGATCGGCATGGTGGCAGGCACAATGATGGCTCCATAAAAGAAAAAGGCAGGGTTGGTTCCCCGCCTTTTGCCTACATGATTATCTGCCTGATCGGCAAGTACCAGCTTACCAGTTGGTCACTTCATACTCGCACGACACATCATCATCGTCGGTATCGGTCAGCGCAACCGTCAGGCGACGCATTTGCGGATTGAACCGTTTGATGAAGTTCAACAGAAGAAGTGCTTCTTCGGAAAGCTCGCCGGCGTCTTCGTCATCTTCATCAAGTTCACAAAGCTCAACCAGTTCCAGGAACAAGGCACCCAGTGCACGTTTGACGTCTTCGCCGCCTTTAAGGCCGCCGGTCAACTCGCCCAGCGGTGACAGATCGATATCAAGCTTGCGCAGGTTCTCGCTCATCTGGTCGATGGCGTCTTCGTCCAGAACCATTTCAGCCGCAATCATATGCGTGCCGACTTCATTGATATTCATAAAGCCGACAAATTCGAACAGATCGTCTTTGGTACGACCTTCTTCCAGCAATTTTTCGGTGTGGGCTTCGAATTCTTCGAAGTCGATATCTTCGCCAAGATCGTTTTCAAGATCGCTCATGTCGGTCTCCAATGAAAATTTGCGCTGCTGATACTCTGGATTGATGGAAAACTCAACCCGCGCTGGCGACAAGATGATCAGCTATGCAGGATCCACATTTCGACGATATAGGGCCATGGAAAGAGGATTGCGAAGAATAACGCAATGTCAGTAGGATATAAAACAATTCCAAACCCGCCTGAACCTTCGGCATAACACGCATGGACCATTCAATGCCCGCATTCAACGTCATCGATATCGTCGCAATTTGCTGGGCTCTTTCATGGTGGATCGGTTACACGATCTTTGCCGATTCCGGTCCGCGTCGACGCAATTCCATATCTGCCCATATGGCGCGCAATCGCCATCGCTGGATGGAACAGATGCTCAAACGCAATATCCGGATGGTTGACACATCGATCGCCGGCAACCTGATTACCGGTATCAGTTTCTTTTCATCAACCACCATTCTGGTGCTGATCGGTCTTGTCGCGTTACTTGGCTATACTGACAAGGCCATCGAAACGGTCGCTGCCCTGCCCTTTGCCGCGATTACCACGCCTGGCGTCTGGGAATGCAAGGTGGTGTTGCTGATCGTGATTTTCATCTATGCCTTTTTCAAGTTCACCTGGGCATTCCGACTGTCGAACTATTGTTCGATCCTGATCGGTGCCGCCCCGGACCCAAGCGAACCGGATGCTGCGCGTGCAGCCGCGCGTGCATCACGCATGAGCATGATGTCTGCCCACAACTTCAACCGTGGCATCCGCGCATACTTTTTCGCCCTGTCGGCCCTGGCGTGGTTTTATCATCCGGTTGCTTTCATCATTTGTGCGACCTGGGTGACGCTGGTTCTTTACAATCGCGAATTCCGCTCGCATGCGCTGGAAATTCTGACCGGACATCATTGAGACCCGCCAAAATCGCCGCACAAAACCCGTGACGAAAAAGGGCCGCAATCGCGGCCCTTTTGTCATTGATCGGTGCATCACGCCGTCTGGGTTTTGCGCCGGATGGCATATCCGGCAACAATCACCAATACCAGTCCAACGGGTACTGCTGCACTGTATAGCAGCGTCACCCAGCCAGATCCTGCATAGATCGATCCGGCTGACAGGGAAGCCACAGCAACCGTGCCAAACACTGCGAATTCATTGATTGCCTGAACCCGCGCCTGCTCGGAGGGGCGATAATTTTCGGTCAGGAAGGTCGTTGCCCCGACAAACATGAAGTTCCAGGCAATCCCCAACAGAACCAGCGACACCCAGAAATTCCCCATCAGGTCCTGACCCGACAAACCGACCGCCAGACAGGCAAAGTTCAGAAGTGCGCCCACCTGAATGATTTTCAACGCCCCGAACCGCTTGATCAGATTGCCTGTAAAGAATCCCGGCGCGTACATCCCGACCACGTGCCATTGAATGATGAATGCCGCATCCCCGAACGCATAATCACAATCAAGGATCGCCAGTGGCGTTGCTGTCATCACAAAGCTCATGACGGCATAGCCAAGCGCGCCTGCAAAAATCGCCACCATTACGGCGGGCTGCCCCAAAACGGTTTTCAGCGGCCGGGCCGGTTCATCATGAACACGGCCGCGCATATCGGGGAGACGAAGCTGTCCGATCGCAATCACCAACAGGATTTGCAAACCAATCAGCGCAACGAACGTTCCGAGAAAAGGTAAAGTTTCAAACCAGTTACGCGCGAAACTTGCCAAATTCGGTCCGATAAATGCCGATGCAAGCCCACCCAGCATGGTATAGGAAATGGCGCGCGCACGGAATTCTGCCGGTGCTGATTCGGCGGCGGCGAACCGGTATTGCATGGCGATCGCATTGCCTGCCCCGATACAGGCACAGGCCACACATAGCAGCCAGAAATTGCCGTAATAAACGGCCCCCATGCCGGAAACCGCGCCCATCATTGCAATCCCGGCCCCCATCCAGAAGCCGAACCGGCGTCCGAATTTCGCCATCACCATGGCCGATGGTGCTGTCATCGCCATCATGGCGATCATCATGAAGGCCACCGGCAAGGTCGAAAGTGACTTGTCTGTCGCCAGCGAATACCCGATCACCGCGGCAACAGTGAAGATCAGCGACATCGCACTGGCAGAAAGTGCGACGCATAAACTAAGGAACATGATGTTCCGGCGGACTTCCGGGTTGGACATGTGGGGCTCCCGATTTTGGCGATGGTGGCGCCATTATTTTCTAAATTGCGACAAGGCACCCAGATCACTGCAATGAAGTCCGGAATATCGGCCATTGTCATGTGGTTGAGCCTTGCCCTTAAGGTCTCAACTGTTATATTGGCTCTTCACGCAACGGGATAGTATCAATGCACGGCATGGCCGAGAAAAACTTGATCACCAACACAATCTCCGGACACCATCATGGTGACACGGTGATTTGTGCTGTCCCGAAAGTCGCTTTTTTCAAAGAGCGAACTTGACCTCATCCTGAAATTCCTTTTCTTGTGCCTTTACCCCGCGTAAACATGCGGGTCGTATATGTGCATTACTGAATTATGCCCGCAGATAAAGCAGAGTTGAGCCAACCATGATTGCCCTGACCCTTCCCGATGGCGCCGTACGCGAATTTGACGGCCCTGTATCGGGTTTTGATGTCGCAAAAAGCATCAGTTCTTCGCTGGCAAAGAAATCCTTTGCCATCATCGTTAACGGTGAAGTACGCGACCTTTCGCGCGAGATTGACACTGACGCGACTATCGAAATCGTGACCAAGGGCCATGACGAAGTTCTGCCGCTGATCCGTCACGACTGCGCCCATGTGATGGCCGAAGCTGTCCAGGAACTTTATCCTGACACGCAGGTCACCATCGGCCCGTCCATCGAAAACGGTTTCTATTACGACTTTGCACGCGCGACCCCGTTCACGCCCGACGATCTGGTCAAGATCGAAAAGCAGATGCACAAGATCATCGAACGGAACGAACCGATTGTTCGCGAAGTCTGGGATCGTAACGAGGCGATCAAGTTCTTCCTTGATAAGGGTGAAAAGTACAAAGCCGAGATCATCCGTGATCTTCCGGAAACCGAGACGATCACCTGCTATCGCCAGGGTGACTTCATTGATCTGTGCCGTGGTCCGCACGCACCGTCGACCGGCAAAATCGGCAAAGCCTTCAAACTGATGAAGGTTGCCGGTGCCTATTGGCGCGGCAACTCGGATAACGAGATGCTTCAGCGCATCTATGGCACTTGCTGGGAAAGCAAGGAAGACCTTGATGCGTATCTGCACATGCTTGAAGAAGCCGAAAAGCGTGATCACCGTCGCCTTGGCCGCGAAATGGACCTGTTCCACATGCAGGAAGAGGCCCAAGGGTCAGTCTTCTGGCATGACAAGGGGCTGAAGCTTTATCGCAAGGTCGAAAACTATATCCGTGATCGTCTTGACGATGCAGGATATCAGGAAGTGCGCACGCCGCAGCTTGTCGACCGTGTGCTTTGGGAAAAATCCGGCCACTGGGAAAAGTTCCGCGAGAACATGTTCACCACCACCCCGGATGAAGATGATCCCGAAAAAGTTCTGGCCCTTAAGCCGATGAACTGCCCGTGCCATGTTCAGATTTTCCGTCTGGGCAGCAAGTCTTATCGTGACTTGCCGCTGCGTATGGCAGAATTCGGTTGCTGTCACCGGAACGAGCCGTCCGGCGGCCTGCATGGCATCATGCGTGTACGCCAGTTCATTCAGGATGACGCGCATATCTTCTGTACCGAAGATCAGATTGTCTCGGAAACCAAGATTTTCTGTGACCTTCTGAAGTCCGTTTACAAGGATTTCGGCTTCACCGACATTCTTGTCAAATTCTCGGACCGTCCGGAAGTTCGTGCCGGTTCCGATGAAATCTGGGACAAGGCAGAAGCCGCCCTTCGCGAAGCGGCCGAAGAAGCCGGTCTTGCGCTTGAAATCAACCCGGGCGAAGGCGCGTTCTATGGGCCGAAGCTTGAATTTGTTCTGCGTGATGCCATCGGTCGTGACTGGCAGTGCGGCACGCTTCAGGCCGACTTTGTTCTGCCGGAACGTCTTGATGCGTCCTATATGGGTGAAGACGGCGAAAAGCATCGCCCGGTCATGCTGCACCGTGCAATCCTTGGATCCCTTGAACGCTTCATCGGCATTCTGATCGAAAACTATGCCGGTCGCCTGCCGCTGTGGCTGTCACCGGTTCATGCAGTGATCTGTTCGATCACCAACGAAGCCGACGATTACGCCCACGAGGTCAAAGCCGCACTTGAAGCCAAGGGCCTGAATGTTGAACTTGATCTTCGTAACGAGAAGATCAACTACAAGGTCCGCGAACACAGTCACGCCAAGGTTCCGATGATCCTGGCGCTTGGCAAACGCGAAGCAGAAGAAAAAACTGCTTCTGTGCGCCGCATCGGCTTCAAACACCAGAAGACCTTTGGCATTGAAGAACTTGCCAACGCGATGGCAACTGAAATCCGTGATCGCGTGATCGAGGCAGAGTTCTAGGAACGGTTTCTGCCCGAACGACCAAATAAAAAGCCCGCAGGCATATGCTTGCGGGCTTTTTTGGTTCCGATGGTGATGACGTGCGCTTTATTGTGGTGGCAATTTCGGGTCGTTCTTGGGCAGCTGGGTGTTTTCCCGGGTGCCGGACAAACTGATTTTGCCGAACTGTCCACTGTTTGCACCGCCATGATGAGCTCGTGCCTGCCCGTATGCGGCGGCCGGATGGCGCGCATTGCCAAATACGTCGCCAATGAAACGCCAGATTTTTGGCACCAGCCAGATCAACAGCAATACAAAAACCGCCAGCAACACAAAGAACACAACCGGATGGAACACCACGGTGTAAAGGGCGCCGAACACGGCAATATCTTCGGTCACAGACGCCACACTGTTGGTCACCGGTTCAGGTGATGTATTGATCGCCGCACGGCTTCCGGCCTTTGTGAAATGGCTTCCGGCTGCGATGGTTCCACCAACAAGAAGGCTGACAACGGTTTGGGCTTCATCCCCCAGTCCAAGATCAAGTCCGCTTACGGCACCGGCGGCCAGCAAGGCACCGGCCGGAATACGGATAAAGGTGTGCAGGGCGTCCCAAAGACTGTCAACAACAGGAATTTTGTCGGCAACGAATTCGATCAGATACAGGAAGATCGCAATTGCCAGCACCCACCAGCTGGCCAAAATCTGTAAATCGGGTGGAAGATCGATAAAGCCGAAATTATCCATCATCCCCAGAACAACCACTGTCCCGTACAGATTGACGCCGCTGGCCCAAGCACCGCCCATGCTTAGAGCAAGTGTTTCAACAATTCCCAATGACACGCCCTTTCATTGACATATTCTTCACCAACAAGTGATTACGACAACCCGGTGATTGTGATAAATCACAAGTTGACGCGTCCCAACGCACCTGTTGATGCCATATGTTGATCAATGAAAGGTATGACGATGAACCGCAAGGGTAAAACACCTAAAATCATCTCGTCATGTGCGATGTTTGTGTTTTTGACCGGGGCGACAACCACAAGCGCCCTTGCCATGGGAAGCTCAAACACCTGGACGTCTGACGGCACCGATTTGTCTGCCGTTTCCGAACTGGTCGATACCGGCATGTATGATATGGCCGTCGACAAGATCGAAACCATGCTCAAAGACGATCCGGATAATGCCGATCTGTATAATTACCTTGCCTATAGCCAGCGCAATCTGGGCGACTATGACAGCGCCGGGCAAAATTATGAACGCGCGCTTATGATCAACCCGGAACATGTAGGTGCGCTGGAATATCAGGGCGAGCTATTCCTTAAAACCGGCAAACCGGAACTCGCACAGGAAAACCTGGCGCGACTTGAACAGATTTGCGGAACAGATTGCCCAGAATACAAGGAACTGGCAGGCAAAATCGCCAACTGATCGGATTTCTGCGCCGCCATTTCAACCATCATTCGGAAAAATAGCCCGCCCTATTCGTTAGGATATCTTTTTATTTACGCCTGAAGAGGTCATATGTCGCCGCAAGGCTGACGTTTGAAGAGTGATTAAAGATATGTCTGACGCAATTATGCGCAAAAGCTACACCGTCGTTTGCGTCCGTGCGACCGGGCAGCAGATGGATTTGCAGACGGTTTCCGATTATGGGGCGGCGCTTAATTCGGCAAAAGAAGCTCTGACAAACAAGAACAATACCGAAGTACGGATTGTCGAAAGCAAATACGACCAGGCCAGCCGCAAGGACAAAAAACAGGTTATCAAAATCCTGACTGCGGAAAGTGCATCTGGCAGTTCCGGGGGATCGGGCGCGCGTGCGCGCAAGGCCAATCCCGGCATATCGCGCGAAACAGCAAACCAGGCTTCCAAAAGCGTAATCAACATCGTTATCGCGATTACCGTGCTTGTCCTTTTGATCGGCATCATGGTCCCGCTGATTTCCCGATAGAACCACGGCAGGCAGATCAGCCCAATCTTACAGATGGGGCGCCATATCCTTCTGATTTTTCTGGATGCTTGACAGCACCGGGGCGGCTTGTAACAGTTGCTCCGGGTCTTCCTGCTGGCTATAACTTACGTTGATAATATGATCATCAGGTGAAGCGTGAAAATCAGAGCTGCGACAAGAAAAAAGAACGCCCCGCTTAAAAAGGGCTGGTTTGCCGCCGCAGCACTATTGCCGCTTCTTGGTGCCTGCAGCACCGATGATTTTTCCGGGCTGTGGTTTGGAACTTCATCAAGCGATGTCTCAGCAATACAGCCATCATCGGTTGACAGCCCTGCGACAGACAATTCGCAAACCGGCAATGACTTGAGCCGGGCAGCATGCGGATTGTTTTTCGGCAAGACCACGCCCGCCGAAGTATCGCATATCGCTGCTACCGAGATTTCGCTTACGCGCACCCCGCAAGAAAACCTGATGCAGGCCATTGCCTATGACATCAATGGAAATTACGAAAATGCGCGTAAATTGTATGTCTGGCTGACAGCATCCCCGCCTGAAAACAAAATCAATCTTGATTGTGGTCAGGGCATCAAGCTGACCGGCAATGTCAACGCCCTCGCCCAGCGTCGATTGGTTGCACTTGATGAGATTGCCCCGCAATTTGCCCGTTCAAGCGAAATTGAATCGGTCGTGGCGGCAGCAACCGTCGCACCGGGCCCTGATCTTCCCGATCCGCCCAAGGTGGAGCGTGATCGTCGTTTCTATGAAACCGGTGGCGTTGTAACCGCCGAACCCGAAGACAGCACCAAGCCGATCGAACGCATGGACATGCCGGTCAGTGAAAACACGGCCCAGCTCACCCGGGTTGAACGCCGCGTATCACAACCGCAAACCACATCAACGCCATCGGCCGCCATGACAAGTCCGGGCACCGTGGCGGCACCGGCAACAGCGGCTTCGCAGCCAACGATTATACCGGTCATCCCCGCGCAACCGGCACCTGCTAAGGAACAGATGCCTGCGGCAAGCCCAAAAACAGTCAAAACCCCGGTGACCGAGGCCCCGACAATTGCCGGAACCGCGGCCGATGTCGACCATCAGGGTGCAGTTGTTGCCACCAATTCCCGGCCGGTTGAGCAAGGGGAACTCGAAATCATTGATCGCGAACCATCAAGCACGATGATCGAGCTGCCGATGGCATCGCAATCCACGCCGGCGTCGGCGCCCGCGCCGCGCAGCACACCAAGTGTTGCGGAAAAAACCGCACCTGCTCCCGCTTCGACATCTGCACCGGCGGCCTCGTCTGAAACCCGGTCAGCCCCCTATTATGCTGTTCAGTTGGCAGCATACCGGTCGCGCGGTCGTGCCGAAGATGCTTGGCCGAAATTTCAGGATTCATCTCGGGGAATGCTGACAAACGCCGATCATGAGGTCGTCAGTATCGCAATTGAGGGCAAGGGTTTGCTTTTCCGTCTTCTGACCGGAACATATCCGCGTCAGTCAGAGGCCGCCCAAGCCTGTAACCAGCTTAAATCAGTCGGCGTTGATTGCCTGATCCGCCGTGTGGAACGCTGATATCCCGCGCCCGCTTTGACGCCATGGTTGAGATAGTCGCCCGCTTTGCAATCACCGGCGCAACCTTGCCTAACGCTTTTTATTGAGTCGCACCAGCACATCTGGCCGCGTCTTGTGGCCGTGACGGCGCAAAAAGCCCGGCAAGCGCGCCAGCAGATATTCGATTTTTGCATTATGTCGATAATACCGCCATCGCAGATGCTGGATCAGGCGGCGGGTTCGTTTTGAACCGGCCGCCAGCAATGGCAGACCCAGGGCAATGAACACCATGCCGAAAAATGGCGGCGGCAATGGCAAAAACACCAATCCGATCAACAAACAAAGCCCCCCGATCAGGATCAAAACCATTGATTTCAAATTCGACAGTCTTCGCACGACGAAACCTTGTTTCCCGACAACCGCTTTGTTGCGCGCATTATCTATGGCCTGTAGTGCCCCACCAAAAGAATGTTCAAAGACATTTGATCAACAGGGGAATTGCTATTGTCGTGCACTGGGTTAAATTGCAGTCAGAAATTCCAAACTCATCAGGTGAAAGACATGCTTTCCGCCCTTAAAACAGACAAGGCACAAATGCCATCCGCAGATACCGCATTGCCCGGTCGCGACGATGCCATTGCCGTCGCAGAACGTAACGTTGTGACCGGAAACCCGATGGTGGGTCCCTTCCCCGACAATCTCGAAGTTGCTGTCTTTGGCATGGGATGTTTTTGGGGGGCCGAGCGCCTGTTCTGGAAAGCGGACGGCGTCTGGACCACCACTGTTGGCTATGCCGGCGGCTATACCCGCAATCCGACATACCGCGAAGTTTGCAGCGGCATGACCGGCCATGCCGAAGTTGTGATGGTTGTTTTCGACCCGGCTGTGATTTCCTATCAGAAACTGCTGAAGCTGTTTTGGGAAAATCATGACCCGACCCAGGGCATGCGTCAGGGCAATGACATCGGCACACAGTATCGTTCAGTGATCTACACGACCAACCCCGATCAAAAAGCAGCGGCAATTGCATCGCGCGATGCATATCACGCGGCCCTTGATACCGCTGGTCAGGGCGGGATCACCACCGAAATTTCCGATGCGCCGACCTTCTATTACGCCGAAGATTTCCATCAGCAGTATCTGCACAAAAATCCCGATGGATATTGCGGACTGGGCGGCACCGGGGTTTCCTGCCCCGGTATGTAAAAGCCGAATTTGACCTGTCTTCAAAAACGGACCGCATCGCGTCGTCTATCGACAAACCAGATGCTTGTCATATTTCATGACCGGTATATTCTTTGGCTTGATTGGTAGGCAAAGGATATACAAAGAGATATGCCGGGTCCGTTTTTGAAAGACCGATACTTTATCGGCCTGCATATATCCTGGTGGCTACTGGGACTTTGGTTATGCGGCGGCATTGAATATGCCCTTGCCCTGACCGATAGTGACGCGACATTTCCCCCGCTTTCGACATCACTTGTCTTTTTCCTGTCCGTCGCCGGATTGCTTGCGATCGTGCATTTCATGGTGCGCCGAAACGCCAAATCACGACAGCGGTTCTTTGCCCGCCTGCCCGGGCTGGTGTTCCGCATTGATGAATTCGGCAAGATCGAATTTGCATCGGACCAGGGTCTTGACTGGGCCGGTGCATCAATTACGGACAGCCTACGCAACCAGATTTTTGATCATGAAGCCCTGATGAACCTTCGCCAGGCGGCAATCGAGGCCAAAGGCGAAATTCAAACAACCGAAATGTCTGTAAAAACCAATCACGGTGAACAACGCTGGGTGCGTATTCAAATGCGTGCCTTACCGCCAATCACCCCGGATTGTCAGATCGATTGCATCATCTGGGACATCACCGAACTGGTCGAAGAACGCAACCGCCGCCAGGAAAGCGAAGAACGGCTCAAGATCCTTGAAACCCTGAGCAACGAAGCAATCTTTCTGCATGACGGCGGGAAATGCATCGATACCAATAATGCCGCCGAACGCATGTTCGGTTATGATCGGTCCGAACTTCTGTTGCTGAGTGCAGCGGACATTATCTCAAGCGAAACCTTGCCGCTTGTCATGGCCAATATCCGCTCGGGATATGACAAGCCATACGAGGCGATTGCTGTTTGCAAGGATGGCAGCAAGTTTCCCTGTGAAATCAATGGCAGAAACGTCTTTGTCCAAGGCCAGACTTTGCGGCTGACCAGCTTTACCAATATCTCGGACCGCAAATTCACAGAGGAACAAATTCGTTTCCAGGCCAATCATGATGCGCTGACATCCCTTCCGAACCGCTATTTGTTCATGGACCGGCTGAACTTTGCGATCAAACTGTCAAAGCGACGGCGCGAATGCTTTGCCCTGATGTTCATCGATATTGACGAATTCAAGTCGCTGAATGATACCGGCGGTCATTCCACAGGCGACAAGGCACTTGATGAAATTGCCAAGCGACTGACCGGCACATTGCGCAATGTCGATACCGTTGCTCGCATCGGCGGTGATGAATTCACCATTATTCTGCCCGGCACCGAGACGCCCGAAGACGCCGAACTTGTTGCGCGCAAACTGCAAACCGCCCTATCGGGCAGCGCCATTGAATTTGGTGATGACCTGTCGCCCTATACGGTGACAGCATCCATTGGCATCGCGCTTTATCCCGATCACGGCGAGACCGTCGATGAATTGATTGCCGCGGCGGATGATGCAATGTATGCCGCGAAAAAAAGCGGAAGGAACACCTTCCGCTTTGCGACAAACAATCGTTCACGTACCGAATAGTTGAATATTCGGCGGGGTGTGCCGGTTTATACCGGTTTCCCGCCATATTCACGGCTGAGATCAGCACAAACACGCCGAACCTTAAGACCAAGTTGTTCGATGTGATCGTTTGGAATACGTGCAGCCGGCCCTGACAGGGAAAGCGCTGCGATCGGACTTCCGGTTTCATCGCGAACCACCCCTGCGACACATCGCAGGCCAACGGCATGTTCCTCGTCATCAAGGGCATAACCGCGCTGGCGGGCACGTTCCAGATCCTTTTCAAGTGCACCGGTCGAAACCAGTGTCCGTTCCGTGATTTTTGGCAATCCATGCTTGGCAACGACGGATTTCAGTTCGGATTCCGGCAGGAACGCCAACAGCGCCTTGCCAACACCGGAACAATGCATCAATGCGCGGCGTCCCGGCGTGACCAGTGCGCGCATCATTTTGCGGCATTCGACCTGTGACAGGAAAATGACCTCCCCACCGTCGGCCACGGCCAGATTAACTGTTTCACCGCTATCTTCCATCAATGCCCGCATATAGGGACGGGCAATCTGGCTCAGATTGCGGTTTTTCGTGAATGCATTCCCCACACTGAAGGCCTGAACACCGACAAACCACAATGTCCGTTCGCCATCAAACGACACATAGCGTTCGTGTTGCATGGTCGTCAGCAACCTGTGGGCGGTTGATGGAGGCAACTTCACCTGTTGCGCAATTTCGGTCAGCGTCATGCCATCATCGCTTTCTGCAAGCGCATTAAGGATGCTTAACGCCCTGACCAGTGATTGAACCTGCTGCATGCAGATACGTCTCCCTGAACTGGTCCGTTTAACGGACCGCTATTTCACCATTGCCAGTGATATTATGGGATCATTCTAATGGGCGCACGGACTTTTGCTTCATCCAAACGAAAGTGGAATATGCAACGAGGTAAACCGTTGCTGCTGCAAACGAAACCAGCGTCCCGACATTCAGCCCAAGCACAGGATAGCTCAGCGATACGGCCAGGATATATGTCCAAAGTGCCCCCATGCCGCGCGGGAAATTCCGCACCAGCGTATGAACAGGTGCCGCCCCGTAACTGAAATGCAAAATGATCATTGTCGGATAAAGCGCAACCGGAAAACCCGAAAGCAACCCTGACCACCGTGGGCCAATCCACGCTGCAAGACCACTGATAATCAGCACGATCACCGACGCCAGTCCGGCCCGGAACAGGATAACGCGTTTGGTGACCCGCACCCGGTTGAGAATTTTGACATTCTCGATTTTCCGAAACAGGACGAGAGCGGCAAAAATCGCAAACAGCAAAATGATCGCAGCCTGCGTCAGGGTCATTGATGTCAATTGGAACAACCACGACACCGCAAGATACACAGCAAACGCCGCAAGCGAACTTAGCACAATCTGCGGGATCACGGGCAAACGCACCAAGCGACATGATGCGTGAAAATAGCCATACAGAAATGCCAGCGTGGCAATCAGCCCCGGCATCGCATAAACGGCACTTTCACTGGCGAAGGCAATGCCCTGCTCTACTGCGATGAAATAAAGCAAAATTGCTGTCCCCAACGGATAACCCGACAGGATACCTGCGGCACGCGGCCCTGCGCGTTCTGCCAGAAAGGACAGACCAAGAACCATTCCAACCGAGACACTCAGTTTGGCCAGTATCAGTTCCACGTTCGGGCACCTCGCGCACAAAAGTCACTTAATGACAATTTATCAACAAATTGACTGTATCGCTATATGGTTTGCCGAACGCGGGCAAGCATGAACCACTTTGCAATGGTCCGCCCATTAAAAATGCGGACATCGCAATCGATGCCCGCAAAATTTCAGTTCAGACATCGGTGATTGGTACATCACGCCGAAAACAGAACGACCGCATCCCAAAGCAGCTTGATCCCGGTCAGGAACAGCAATGCGTAGCAAACCCTGTAAAACAGGACGACATTCACCTTGTCATGCGCCCACAGCCCCACCCAGGTGCCGAACAATGCAACAGGTATCAGCACGGCTGACGTTCCAAGGTTTGCACTGCTGAACTGGCCCAGGAACCAGTACGGTACGAGTTTGACGTAATTGACGACGATGAAAAACATCACCGTGGTGCCGACAAAAATCGACTTGTCCATCCGCTGCGGCAGCAAAAAGACCGAAACCGGCGGCCCGCCCGCGTGGGCGACAAAGCTTGTGAACCCCGCAAGGCTCCCCAGGACCGATCCTTTTCCCCAGGTTGCTTCTTTTGGTGTGTCGCCTGCTTTCTTTCCACGCAGCCAGTGATCAAGGGTAAAGACAATGGCAATCAGTGCGATGATCAGTTTGACAGCCGCCACACTCAGATAGCTGAAGGTCAAGACACCAACCAGTATCCCGACAAGTGCTGCGGGCACCAGAATAAGCATGTTGCGCCGGTCCCACCGATTGCGATAGGCCCAGACATTGGCAACATCCATCAAACACAGGATCGGCAACATGATTGCTGCTGCGGCTTGTGGCGATACGGCCAATGCCATCAATGGCACGGCAACCACCCCCAACCCGCCACCAAATCCGCTTTTTGAGACCCCGGCAATCAGAACAGCCGGCACTGCGACCGCATAAAAGAACGGATCTGTGATGAAATCCATGGAATTTCCCTAAGACAGGTTAGGTCAGTGATGAAAAGAAATCCAAGGGCCGTTAAGCAGCCCCTTTGGCGCGATCTTCAACGTTCGGTAAGACGCGGCATCAATTCGACGAAATTGCAGGGGCGATGACGAATATCGAGTTGATAGGTCAGGATTTCATCCCACGCATCCTTGCAAGCACCGGTCGAGCCCGGCAGCGCGAACATATAGGTGCCCTTGCACACCCCGGCTGTTGCCCGGGATTGCACGGTTGATGTCCCGATCTTCTGGAACGAAATCCAGCGGAACAGTTCCCCAAAACCCGGGATTTCCTTTTCGTAAAGGGCACGATGGGCTTCGACCGTAACGTCACGCCCGGTGACACCCGTGCCACCCGTCGTGATGATCACATCAATTTCCGGGTTCTCGCACCAGTTTGCCAATTGGTCGCGCAATGCGCCCTGATCATCTGGCAAGATTTTCCGATCAAACACGCGATGACCGTTTTCTTCGATGCGACTGACAAGAACATCACCCGATGTGTCATTCGCGGCCGTTCGCGTATCACTGACCGTTAAAACGGCAATGTTGATCGATACGAACGGCTTGCTTTCATCTATCCCGGCCAAACTGACCTCCCGACTTTTTTTGTGGCCAGATCAAACTAGTACGCCGCATTTGATGTGCAAGCCTTTTCACAATAACCGTCATTTTGATTACGTGCGCCGAATCATGATCGACCAAAATCACATTGATTTTTGTCATTTAATTAGCAAACCGCGCAAATAATCACCAATCCCGACAAAGATTTTTTACTTCTAATGATTTCCACGAAAATCAATATTTATCAAACCATTATCAACATCTCCCAATCTTATACTGTAGGATTTTTGACATAATTGGTATTACCAATATTGGACATCGCCGTTACTCTGCTTGCCGCCCGACATTTTTCACCGTAGAAAAACGGTATGAAGATACCAAATTAGCGCCCCATTTGGACGCTATCAAACAATCACAAACAGGCAGGAAACAGAGGCCCCATCATGAGCGACGTGCTTTGGAAACCGACGACGGAACGCGTTGAAAACGCAAATGTCACCAGCTTTCGCCGCTGGGTTAACGATAAACACGGTCTGAATCTCCAAAGCTTCACGGCGCTTTATGACTGGTCTGTGGACCAGGCTGAAAAGTTCTGGCCTGCCCTGATTGAATATACTGATCTTAAAGCTGAAACCTGGGGTGAGCGCGTCCTGATTGACGGCAACAAAATGCCCGGCGCACAGTTTTTCCCCGATGCACGCCTGAATTTTGCGGAAAACCTTCTGGTTCGCGATGACAATACCGATGCCCTGGTTTTCTGGGGCGAGGACAAGGTAAAAACACGTTTGTCATGGGCGGACCTCAATATCGCCGTATCGCGCTTTTCACAGGCCCTTCGCGCCGAAGGTGTCGGCAAAGGCGATCGCGTCTGCGGCTATATGCCCAATATGGGCGAAACCGTAATCGCGCTGCTTGCAACGGCCGCCATCGGGGCAACCTGGTCTTCCGCCTCCCCCGACTTTGGCGTTCAGGGCGTTGTTGATCGCTTCGGCCAGATCGAACCGACTGTGATGATCACGGTCGATGGATACCATTATAATGGCAAACAGCATGACATCCGCGAAAAGGTCCGCGATGTTGTTGACCGGATCGACAGCCTGAAAAAGGTCGTCATCGTCAAATATGCCTTTGATGGCACTGACAGCACCGGCATTCGCAACGCGGTTACGTATGATGATTTCATCGCTCCGTTCGAAGGCGCAAAGATCACCTTTGAACAGGTTGAATTCAATCATCCGCTTTATGTCATGTTCTCGTCGGGAACAACGGGCAAACCGAAATGCATTGTCCATGGCACCGGCGGGACCTTGTTGAAACAGGTCTCCGAACATGTCCTGCATTGTGACGTGGCACCGGGCGATCGGGTATTCTATTTCACCACCTGCGGCTGGATGATGTGGAACTGGCTGATGGCCGGTCTGGCTGCCGGGGCAACGCTGCTGCTGTATGATGGATCGCCCTTCTATCCCAGCGGCAACATCCTGTTTGACTATGCCGATGCAGAAGGCATGACCCTGTTCGGGACATCTGCCAAATATATTGATGCCTTGGCCAAGGCGGAACTCAAACCGAGTGCGACCCACGATCTGTCAACCGTACGTGCGATGACATCGACAGGCTCGCCGCTGGCACCTGAAAGCTTTGATTACGTTTACCGCGACATCAAGGAAGACATTCATCTGGCGTCAATTTCGGGGGGCACCGACATCCTTGGCTGTTTCGTGCTGGCATCACCGGTTCTGCCAGTCAAACGCGGCGTCATCCAGACCCGTGCCCTTGGGGTTGCTGTGGACGTCTTTAACGATGACGGCAAAGCCGTTCGCAACGAGAAAGGCGAACTGGTCTGCACCAAACCCTTCCCGTCCATGCCGGTCGGCTTCTGGAACGATCCGGACGGATCACGCTATCACGCCGCTTATTTTGACCGGTTCGAGAATATCTGGTGCCACGGCGATTATGTCGAACTCGACGACGAAGGCGGCATGGTTATCTATGGCCGCTCGGACGCGACGCTAAATCCGGGCGGTGTGCGTATCGGTACAGCGGAAATCTATCGCCAGGTCGAAAAGCTTCCTGAGATTCAGGAATCGATTGTCATCGGTCAGGACTGGGATAATGACGTAAGGGTCATTCTGTTTGTTGTGCTGCGCGATAATTACGAATTGGATGCAGCTCTGATCGACAAGATCAAAAAGCAGATCCGCAACAACTGTACCCCGCGCCATGTTCCGGCAAAGGTGATTGCCGTTGCCGATATTCCGCGCACCAAATCGGGCAAGATCACCGAACTTGCGGTGCGTGATGTGGTTCACGGGCGCCCGGTCAAAAATCAGGAAGCTCTAGCAAATCCCACAGCGCTCGAGCTGTTCTCCAATCTTGGTGAACTCAAGAAATAATCGCGCAACACCTCCTGATCATCCGGTCAGGAGGTGTTTTTCTTTTGCGGCGTCACGCGGCCCCGGCGGAAAGAAGCCGGAGTCATTCCCGTCCGATTCCGCACCGCGAAGTGCATCATTTTTACACAGGGTGAAATATTGACCTTTTTTTGAACAGTTGTTCATTCTGCGCGAAAAAAGTTCGTGCAATCTGCAAAAGCATCCCCTTGCACTGTCAATTCATCCGTTAAATTACTGATATAACAGATAATTCTCAATTCGCCATTTATAGAAGTTCAAACATTCATACCGCGACCAACAGCCAAAAACCGGCGATTTTCCGACCAAATCGGCTTTGGCCCGACCAGTATAAAATTTTTCGCACTTGACACATAGCGGCCTAAAATTTCTTAATTTGGCAATCCAATCTATTTGGATAGATGGATATGCTACATCGCGTATCCAGGGTGGTACAAAAGCTAAAAACAATGCTTTGCTAATAAGGGAGCTCATCTATGAAAATCAAAACGATCCTTGCCGCAGGCGCAATGACCGTTGCAGCCGTTGCCGCGCAGAATGCACAGGCTGGTGCCGTGCTTGACGGCATTAAGGCCAAAGGTTTCGTTCAGTGTGGCGTGAACACCGGTCTTCCGGGTTTCTCCGCTGCCAATGCCGAAGGTAAGTGGGAAGGCATTGACGTTGATGTTTGCCGTGCAATTGCAGCAGCAGTTCTCGGTGACGCAAACAGCGTTCAGTACACCCCGCTGACCGCCGCACAGCGTTTCACCGCTCTGCAGTCTGGTGAAATCGACATTCTGTCGCGTAACACCACGGCAACCACCACTCGTGACGCGAAACTGGGTCTGACCTTTGTCGGCATCAACTACTATGACGGTCAGGGCTTCCTGATCCCGAAAGCTCTTGGCGTTAAAAGCGCGACCGAGCTTGACGGCGCAACCGTCTGCGTTGAGCCGGGCACCACGACCGAGCTGAACCTGGCTGATTACTTCCGCGCGAAAGGCATGAGCTTCGAGCCGGTCGTTATCGAAAACATCAACGAAGCAACCGCAGCCTTCTTCTCGGGCCGTTGCGACGTTTACACCACGGATGCTTCGGGTCTTGCTTCGATCCGCACCACCATGGCGGAAAACCCGGATGATTACATGATCCTTCCGGAAATCATCTCCAAAGAGCCGCTTGGCCCGGTTGTCGCCCAGGGTGACGAACAGTGGTCGGACGTAGCTCGTTGGGCGCTGACCGCAATGGTCGAAGCAGAAGAACTTGGCGTCACCATGGAAAATGTTGACGACATGAAAGCAAACAGCACCAACCCGGGCATCCAGCGTCTGCTGGGCGTATCGCCGGGCATGGGCGAAGCTCTTGGTCTTGACGAAGAGTGGGCTTACCGCATCATCAAGAACGTTGGTAACTACGGCGAAAGCTACGAGAAAAACGTTACCGCCAAGCTTGGCCTCGAGCGTGGTCTGAACGCTCTGTGGACCGATGGTGGCCTGCAGTACGCATGGCCGGTTCGCTAATACGATAGCAACCGTACGCTAAAACCTACGAAGCTCCGCCCCACTGCCTGAACGCATGGGCGGAGCTTTTCGTTAGGTGGCTACTGATTTTGGATACAATCTACACCTGAGGGTCATATGAGTAAGCCTCAAAATGCCCAGGGGGATGTTCGCTCCAAGAGCCTCGTCGATTACCTGAATGACGAGAACGTTCGCGCCGTGCTTTACCAGATCGTCGCGATCGGTCTTATCATTCTGGCTGGTTGGTACCTGGTGTCGAACACCCTGTACAACCTCGCTCAGCAGAACATCTCTACCGGCTACGGGTTCCTTGATCTTGAAGCATCCTTCGAGATCAGCGAGACCATGATTGATTACAGTGCCAAAAGCAATTACGCGACAGCACTGGTCGTCGGTCTTCTCAACACCGTAAAGGTCTCGGTGCTTGGCATCGTTCTTTGCACGATCATTGGGACGATTTTTGGCGTCGCACGCCTGTCGTCAAACTGGATCGTACGGAAACTGGCAACGGTTTACGTTGAAACCTTCCGTAACATCCCGGTCCTGCTTCAGCTGTTCTTCTGGTACGCGCTGATCCCCGGGGCGTTCCCCCACCCGCGTGATGCCCTGGAACCTCTTCCGGGTGTGCTTTTCACGTCGCGCGGCATGTATATGCCGGTTCCGGTGGCTGATACGGCCTATACCCTGATGGGAATTGCCGCGATCATCGCACTTGTTGCGATCTTCTTCATCAAACGCTGGGCGAAGAAACGTCAGGACGCAACCGGGCAACCATTCCCGATGTTCCTGACCGGTCTTGGCATTTTTGTCGGTCTTGTCTTGCTTGCCTATCTGGCAGGTGGTGCACCGACCGAAATGAGCATGCCGGAACTCAAAGGCTTCAACATTCGTGGCGGTTATAACATTTCGCCGGAATTCCTGGCGGTTCTGATCGGCCTGACTGTCTATACCTCGACCTATGTTGCCGAGGTTGTCCGTTCCGGTATCCAGGCTGTTCCGAGTGGCCAGTGGGAAGCGGCCGACAGCCTTGGCATCAAGCGTTCTGTCGCCCTTCGCAAAGTGATCCTGCCGCAATCCATGCGCGTTGCGATCCCGCCGCTCACCAACCAGTATCTGAACCTGACCAAAAACAGCTCGCTTGCGGTTGCGGTTGGTTATCCGGATCTGGTTTCTGTTTCCAACACGACCATGAACCAGACAGGTCAGGCGATCGAGGCCATCTCGATCTTCATGTCGATCTATCTTGGTTTGTCCTTGTTGACCTCGCTCTTTATGAACTGGTTCAACAAGAAAATGGCACTGGTGGAGAGGTAATATGTCCGATAACGCAAAATCACCTCCTCTTCCTACCGGCACCTTTGCCGAACGTGCCGTTTCCTGGTCGAAGAAGAACCTGTTTGACGGCTGGTTCAATTCAATCCTGACGATTGGCGCGATCGCCTTTCTGCTGTGGTTGATCCCGCCGATCATTGAATGGGGCATTGTCAACGCAACTCTGGAACCAACCATCGAGGGCTGCAAAGAAGTCAGCGGTGCCTGCTGGGGCTTTGTGAATGCCAACTTGCGGCTGATCCTGTTTGGCACCTACCCGTATGATGAACAGTGGCGCCCGCTGCTGGCCATGATCATTTTGATGGGCATCATCTGCGGCAGCCTTGGCGCGGTTAAGTATCCCGGCCTGCGCAAGGCGATCATCCCGATGTGGGTAATCGGTGTACCGATCATTGCCATTCTGATGTGGGGCGGTGTTCTGGGTCTTACCTATGTCCAGAACAGCTATTGGGGCGGCCTGCCGCTGACCCTGATCCTGTCATCGATCGGCGTGATCTTTGCCTTTCCGTTCGGTTTGCTTCTTGCACTGGGTCGCCAGTCGCACATGCCGGCCATCAAAACCATGTCCGTGGTCTATATCGAAGTCATTCGTGGTGTGCCGCTGATTACGGTTCTGTTCATGGCATCGGTCATGTTCCCGCTGTTCCTGCCCGATGGGGTTACCATCGACAAGTTGCTGCGTGCACAGATCGGTATCATCCTGTTTACCGCCGCCTACCTTGCCGAGGTATTCCGTGGTGGTTTGCAGGCCGTTCCGCGTGGCCAGTTTGAAGCAGGTGACAGCCTTGCACTGTCCTATTGGCAGTCCATGCGCCTGATCATCCTGCCGCAGGCACTGCGTCTGGTTATTCCGCCAACCGTGAACAGCTTTATTTCGATGTTCAAGGATACCACGCTGGTCGTGATTATCGGCCTGTTTGACTTCCTTGGCACCGTGAAGCTGGCACTGCGCAGTGACCCGGCCTGGACCAAGTATTACGTCGAAGGTTATGCCTTCGCCGCGGCAATTTTCTTCCTGATCTGTTTCTCGATGGCGAAATATTCCGCCTATCTTGAAAAAGAGCTTCGCAAAGGCGAACGCAGGTAAGGAGTGAGGAAAGAACAATGACTGTAGCAACTGAAACCACTACCGGCGCTGTGCCTTCTCCGAGCGAGGAAGATGTCATCGTCGTCAACAAGATGAACAAATGGTACGGCAATTTCCACGTTCTGCGGGATATTGACCTTACCGTTCGCAAGGGTGAGCGTATCGTTATCTGTGGCCCGTCGGGTTCGGGTAAATCGACACTGATCCGCACGATGAACCGTCTGGAAACCTATCAGACCGGCGAAATCACCGTGGATGGCATCCTTCTGGGTGACGATGTCAAAAACATCGAAGCCGTTCGTCGCGAAGTATGCATGGTGTTCCAGCACTTCAACCTGTTCCCGCACATGACTGTGCTTGAAAACCTGACACTGGCGCCGATCTGGGTTCGCAAGATGCCCAAGAAAGAAGCCAATGATCTGGCCATGCACTATCTTGAGCGTGTCCGCATCGCCGAGCAGGCCCACAAATATCCGGGTCAGCTTTCCGGTGGCCAGCAGCAGCGTGTGGCCATTGCCCGTTCGCTCTGCATGCAGCCGAAAATCATGCTGTTTGATGAGCCGACCTCGGCCCTTGACCCGGAAATGGTCAAGGAAGTTCTCGACGTTATGGTCGAACTTGCGAAAGAAGGCATGACCATGCTGTGCGTGACCCACGAAATGGGCTTTGCCAAAGAGGTCGCCGATCGCGTGATCTTTATGGATGCCGGCCAGATCATTGAAATGGCTGGTCCGCATGAATTCTTCGACAATCCGAAAAGCGAACGTACCAAGCTGTTCCTCAGCCAGATTCTTTCGCACTAAGCGGATTTTCAGACTTCACGACCTTATGCAAAACGGCCCCGATCGGGGCCGTTTTCATTTTTGTGAAATTGATGCTTGCCCCCTGCCCGCCAATTGCCGAAACTCTGCGCAAACTGGATCACAACCGGAATTTCAATGACCCAAGCTGCATCTTCTCATTCGGACAGCACGGCCTTCGTTGCCGTTGAAAAACTTACCAAACGCTTCGGGTCTGTGGTTGCCGTCAACAATGTCGATCTGACCCTTTCGCGGGGCGAAACACTGGCGATTATCGGGCCGTCCGCGGCCGGGAAAAGTGTTTTGATGAAATGCCTCGTGGGCATATATGGTGCCGATGAAGGTGCCATTTACCTTGATCAGGATGATGTCAGCGATACCAACGCCCCCGAGCGACCGAAATGGGCAGCAAAGATTGGCATGCTGTTTCAACAAAACGCCCTGTTTGACAGCCTGACGGTCTGGGAAAATATCTGTTTTCGTCAGATTGAACTGGGCACACTCAGCCGCAAGGCCGCCAAAGAACGGGCTGTCGAGTTGCTTGGACTTGTCGGGCTGGCCGAAGAAAGTGCGGAACTGACGCCAAGCGATCTGTCGGGTGGCATGCAAAAGCGCGTCGGAATTGCGCGCGCAATCTCAACCGATCCGGAACTTCTGTTGCTTGATAATCCGACTGCGGGGCTTGATCCGGTTTTGTCGAACCATATCGAACTGATGATTTCAAAGATCGCGACACAGCGCGGCACCACCGTCATTTCGATCACCAACGATATGCAAATCGCCCGCACCCGGTATCAAAACCTGATGATGATGCATGATGGCAAAGTCTATTGGTCCGGCAAGACGGACGATATTGACGATGCCCACAACGCCCATCTGACCCAAATGCTTGATGGTTCATCGCAAGGCCCGATCACCATGCGGACTGGCAAACGCGAAGACGGCATCTTCGCCTGATCCCGTCCCTGCCACACACCAATTCACGCACCGCTCAGACCGGACGTCAATTCAGGCTGTTGATCAGTTTGCGGTATAGACCGACACATCGGCTTCACGGATCACATCCGACCAGATTGGCCCGGGATGGCGATCGGTAAACAGGGCATCAATTTCGGACAGGTGCCCCAAACGCACCATGGCGCGCCGCCCGAATTTCGATGCATCGGTACACAGGAATGTCTGACGCGCATTGGAAATGATCGCGCGGGCAACCCGCACTTCCCGATAATCGAAATCCATCAAACTGCCGTCTTCATCCACACCGGAAATGCCGATAATCGCGTAATCGACCTTGAACTGGTTGATGAAGTCTATCGTTGCCTCACCGATCACGCCAAAGTCACGCTGGCGCACAACACCGCCGGCAATGATCACCTCAAACCCCTGATTGGCGGCGCAAATTTCCGCGACATGCAGATTGTTGGTGATGATTTTAAGGCTTTTGTGACCCGAAAGCGCATGGGCCACTTCCTCGTTGGTGGTGCCGATATTGATAAAGAGCGATGCACCTTCGGGAATATGTTCGGCAACCAGTTTCGCAATTTCGCGTTTACTGCCAAGATTGAGAACCTGACGGTCCTGATAGGCTGTATTCTCGGTCGTGGACACGCTTGCCGCGCCGCCGTGATAACGCGCAATCAGCCCCTCTTCGGCCATCTCGTTGATGTCTCGACGGATGGTTTGCGGGGTTACGGAAAAATGTTCAGCAAGGGAATCAATCGTCATAAAGCTGTTGGACGCCACAAGTTCGAGTATCTCACGACGCCGCCGATCCAGTTTTCCCATGCCGTTCTCTCCTGATATTTTCTGATTTTCATATTGGCGGGCAAATTTTCGTTACCGATCAAAATGCGGTGAATTTTCCTGTCTTGCAAGCGCAGTTGTGCAAATTCAGTCGCAATTTTTCAAGTCCAGGGCATTCGGTTACACAAATTGGCTAGGGAAACCGGCAAACCAGTCATTCGATTTTGCTGTTTCAGCCCGAATAAAATCGATGAGTGGTCGAATACGCGCCGCGTCAATTACGTCATTGTGACACACCAGAAAATAGTCACGATGGATTGGAATGCTGTGGGGCATCACCGCAACAAGGTCATCAAACATGTTGCCCATATAATATGGCAGGACACATAACCCGTAACCCGCACGACATGCCTTGGCCTGAGCAAACACGCTTGACGTCTGATAGGATGGCCGCAATCCGGGGACGATCTCACCCAAATAGTTCAGTTCGGGTGTAAAGATCATGTCTTCGATATAGCCAATAAAAGGATGCTTCGCCAAATCCGATCTTCGTTCGATTTTGCCGTGCTGTTTCAGGTAATCCTTGGATGCGTAGATATAGAGTATATAGCTGCAGATCTTTTCAAAATAGTATGCCCCCGCCTTTGGCGTATTAAGCGAAATCGAAATGTCCGCTTCGCGCCGGGACAGAGAAACAATTTGCTGAATATTGACCATTTCAATGGTCAGGTTCGGATGTTGCGACGCGAAGTGCGGAAGCCTGTCTGCTATGAAGAAACTCCCGAATCCTTCCGGAACACTTAGCCGGATTACCCCGCTTAGCGGTATTGTACCCTCGCCGACGACACCAAGCATCTTGTCGGCTTCAATCGACATCGCCCGGGCCGGCTCCATCAGCTTTTCCCCCATGAAAGTCAGGGTATAGCCCGTTCCGCTTCGTTGAAACAATTTGGCGCCGATGCCTTCTTCAAGGCGGTCAATGCGCCGGGCAACCGTTACGTGGCTGGTGCGCAACCGGCGTGCCGCCGCAGACAGCTTGCCCTCTTGTGCAACTGCGAGAAAATACTGCAAATCATCCCAGGAGAATTGACGCATCCACCGACCTGTTCATTTTTGTACAATCATTGTCCAAAATTATATATTTGAAGGTGTTTTGGTCAATGTTATCGTAATTCAAAGTTCTGAATAACCAAATCAAACTAACAAAAAATACCAATAATTCAGATACTTGACTGACACATTTCACTTGCGCCCACCCATAACAAAAATGTGCAGTCAAACAACGTCCTACAGTCCGTTGTCTCATTCTTGACGACGGATACTTCATTCCATCAGGGAGGAATCTAGATGAAGAAGTTCACGATTGCATCGGTTGCAATTATGGCAGCAGCCGCTGCACTGCCCGCCCATGCCGAGATTTCAGATGACGTCGTCAAAATCGGCATTCTCAATGATCAGTCGGGCGTCTATGCCGACTTCGGCGGTGTCTGGTCATTCGAAGCAGCCAAAATGGCCGTTGAAGATTTCGGCGGCACCGTTCAGGGAAAGCCGGTTGAAGTCATTACAGCTGACCATCAGAACAAGCCTGATGTCGCGGCCAACATTGCACGTCAATGGTATGATCAGGACCAAGTTGATGCCATCATGGAATTGACGACGTCTTCGGTCGCACTTGCCGTGCAAGGCATTTCAAAAGAAAAGAAAAAGATCGATATCGTTACCGGTGCTGCAACAACGGCACTGACAGGCGAACAATGTTCCCCATACGGTTTCCACTGGGCATATGACACGCACGCACTTGCTGTTGGCACCGGCGGCGCACTGGTCAATAACGGTGGAGACAGCTGGTTCTTTCTTACTGCCGATTACGCGTTTGGCTATTCACTCGAAGAACAGACCGGTAACTTTGTAAAGGAAAGCGGCGGTACCGTATCGGGTTCAGTCCGTCATCCTCTTGGAACGAACGACTATTCTTCCTTCCTGCTTCAGGCACAGGCATCCGGGGCAAAAGTTATTGGCCTTGCCAATGCCGGTCTTGATACCGCCAACGCGATCAAACAGGCATCGGAATTCGGTATTGTACAGAGCGGCCAGCGACTGGCTGCCTTGCTCTTTACGCTTGCAGAAGTCCATGGTCTGGGCGCCAAGGCATCCCAGGGGCTGACCCTGACCGAGGGTTTCTATTGGGATCGTAATGACGAAACCCGCGAATTTGGCAAACGCTTCTTTGACCGCACGGGTCGTATGCCAAACATGATTCAGGCTGGCACCTATTCGGCAGTTCTTCAGTATCTCAAGGCCATTGATAAAACCGGCACTGACGAAACCGAAGCTGTCGCCAAGGCCCTGCATGAAATGCCGGTCAATGACGTTTTTGCCAACAATGGCAAGGTCGGCGCCAACGGCCGCATGATTTACGACATGTATCTGATGGAAGTAAAATCGCCAGACCAAATGACGGGTGACTGGGACTACTACAACATCCTTGATACCGTTCCTGGCAACAAGGCCTTCATCGATCCGGCCGAAAGCGGTTGCAGCCTGGCATCGAAATAAGACCATGACGGCAACCGAATTTCACACGAAACCCGGTAGCCAGCAAAACGAGACAAAGTCACGAGTGGTTCTTTCCGCTCGTGACCTTCGTCGCGATTTTGGCGGCTTTACTGCGGTCAACAACGTCAATATCGACGTTCATCACGCCAAAGTGCATGCGCTGATTGGACCAAATGGCGCAGGCAAAACCACCGTATTCAATCTTCTGACAAAATTCCTGCAGCCTACCAGCGGCAAGATCACCCTGCTTGGTCAGGACATTACCAAGACCGCGCCTGCGCGCGTAGCGCGCATGGGATTGGTGCGATCTTTCCAGATTTCGGCAATTTTCCCTCATTTGACGGTACTGGAAAATATACGCGTCGCCCTTCAGCGCCCGGGTAATTTGTCGACACAGTTCTGGCTGCCTTTGTCCAAACTCGATGTTCTAAATGATCGGGCGATGGAACTTCTGACCTCGGTCGGTTTGCAAAATCAGTGCAACAGTCTTGCCGCGGACCTGTCCTATGGACGCAAGCGTGTGCTTGAAATCGCGACCACGCTGGCACTTGATCCGAAGGTTCTCCTTCTTGACGAACCAATGGCCGGTATGGGCGGCGAAGATGTCGGAATGGTCGCAGAACTCATAAGAGAAGTTGCAAAAACGCGGGCCGTCCTGATGGTCGAGCATAACCTGAATGTTGTGTCTGACCTGTGTGACCACATCACCGTCCTGCAACGCGGTGAAATTCTGGCAGAGGGCGACTACGCCACCGTAAGCAATGACGAGCAAGTCAAGATCGCCTACATGGGGACGGACCATGACTGATAAAACTCTTCTCTCCGTTCGGGATCTCAATGCCTGGTACGATGAAAGTCACATCCTGCATGGTGTAAATCTGGAAGTCCGTGAAGGCGAAACCGTCACGATACTTGGGCGCAACGGCATGGGTAAGACAACCACCTTGCGTTCAATCGTCGGCATTCTGCGCAAACGTACCGGCACCATCAGCTTTGACGGTACCGACCTTATGAACCGCCCGCTTCATCATACTGCACGGGTGGGTATTGGCTTTGTCCCGGAAGAACGGGGAATTTTCTCGACTCTCAGTGTTGAGGAAAATCTTATGCTGCCCCCTGTCGTTTCGAATACCGGAATGACGGTCGAGGAAATCTATCAGCTTTTCCCGAACCTTAAGGAAAGACGTAACAGTCAGGGAACCAAGCTTTCCGGTGGTGAACAACAGATGCTTGCCATGGCACGCATGCTGCGTACTGGCGTCAAGATGCTGTTGCTTGATGAACCGACCGAAGGTCTCGCACCGGTAATCGTTCAACGCATCGGAGAAGTGCTGCAAACCCTAAAAGCGCGTGGCATGACCATTTTGCTCGTTGAACAGAACTTCCGTTTTGCAAGCAAGATTGCCGACCGCTTCTACGTTATGGATCACGGGAAAGTGACAGACGGTTTTGATTTGGCGGAACTGCCCGCGAAAATGGAAACCCTGCACGAAGTTCTGGGAGTATGACGCCGTGATTATGATTTTTGGTATTCCAATTCAGGCGTTTCTCGGTCAGCTTCTGATCGGCCTGATCAATGGTTCGTTCTATGCCATGCTCAGTCTTGGGCTGGCGATTATTTTTGGCCTTTTGCGTGTCATCAATTTCGCGCATGGCGCACAATACATGATGGGCGCTTTCGCAGGTTTTCTTCTGCTGTCATGGGTCGGCGTCAATTACTGGTTTGCCCTTTTGCTGGCGCCGGTGATTGTTGGCTTGACCGGGATCGTCATTGAACGGTTTGCTTTGCGGCGTCTCTACAACCTGGATCATTTGTACGGCCTGCTGTTTACATTTGGCCTTGCGCTCGTGATAGAAGGCAGCTTCCGCTATTTCTATGGAACATCCGGCCAACCCTACGAGACACCCGAATTGCTGTCGGGCGGGGTAAATCTTGGCTTCATGTATTTGCCGATTTACCGCGGTTGGGTTGTTGTTGCTTCGCTGATCGTTTGTATCGGTACCTGGCTGCTAATTGAGAAGACAAAGCTTGGTTCCTATTTGCGTGCCGCAACCGAGAACCCGACGCTTGTGCAATCTTTCGGCATCAATGTCCCGTTCCTGCTGACGCTGACCTACGGGCTTGGCGCCGGGCTGGCGGCACTTGCAGGCATCATGGCGGCACCGATCTATCAGGTCAGCCCGCTGATGGGTTCAAACCTTATTATTGTGGTTTTTGCCATCGTTGTTGTCGGCGGCATGGGATCGATTATGGGGGCGATTGTTACGGGCTATATGCTCGGCATTCTGGAAGGCCTGACCAAAGTATTCTATCCGGAAGCCTCCAACATCGTGATCTTCGTGATCATGGCCATTGTACTGTTGATCCGGCCTGCGGGTCTGTTTGGTCGGGATGCTTGATATGACTGAAATTAGTATGACCTCCGAAACACGCAATCAGACTGCAAACCGCGTCCAGATTGCGCTTATCATCGCGCTGCTGATCGCGCTGATATTTGCGCCCTTCGTGTTGTATCCGGTTTTCCTGATGAAGGTGTTGTGCTTTGCACTGTTTGCCAGCGCCTTTAACCTTCTGCTGGGCTTTACGGGGCTTCTTTCCTTTGGCCATGCCGCCTTCTTTGGTGGTGCCGCCTATTTCTCCGCCCATGCTGTCAAGGAATGGGGATTTTCACCGGAAGCCGGAATTCTGCTTGGTGTGGCCGGTGCCGCTGTCATGGGTCTGGTGATTGGATTCTTCGCCATTCGCCGCCAAGGTATCTATTTCGCCATGATCACCCTGGCATTGTCGCAAATGTTCTTCTTCTTCTGCCTTCAGGCTGAA
Organism: Thalassospira sp. CH_XMU1420-2; assembly: GCF_037029325.1. Lineage (NCBI taxonomy): Bacteria > Pseudomonadati > Pseudomonadota > Alphaproteobacteria > Rhodospirillales > Thalassospiraceae > Thalassospira > Thalassospira sp. CH_XMU1420-2. The sequence goes on along the minus strand of NZ_JAYMEG010000003.1, from coordinate 469,637 downwards.
TTCACCAAAGGTGAGGACGGGCTTCAAGGGGTTCCGCGCGGACATCTTCTTGGTTTCATCGATCTTAACGAGCCTTTGAACATGTATTTCTTTGTTCTTGGCGTCTTCGTTCTTGGTGTTTTTGCCGTCTGGCGGATCGTTCATTCCCCGTTTGGCATGATACTTCGGTCCATTCGGGAAAATGAAAATCGTGCAATTTCGCTTGGTTATTCGGTCAATCTTTACAAACTGGGTGCCTTTGTAATGTCTGCTGCACTTGCCGGTCTGGCTGGTGGTCTTAAGGCATTGGTTTTCCAGTTTGCCACCCTGACCGATGTTGCCTGGCAGATGTCGGGTGAAGTGATCCTTATGACATTGCTGGGTGGAATTGGTACCATATTTGGCCCGATTTTTGGCGCGGCCTTTGTGGTAACAGTCCAAAACTACCTCTCGACCACTGGCTTCCCGGTCACCGTTCTGACCGGCCTTATTTTCATCGTCTGCGTATTATTGTTCCGTCGCGGGATTGTCGGCGAATTTAATGCGTCAAACCTGGCTGTAAAGCTGGGCCTGAAATCCCCCAAATAGAGTATCAGGCGCATGGAGCAAAAATTCGACTACATCATTATCGGTGCGGGATCGGCCGGGTGCACATTGGCAAACCGTCTTTCGGAGATGGCTGATGCAAGCATCCTGTTGCTTGAAGCTGGCGGCAAGGATCGCAATCCCTGGATTCACATCCCGGTCGGTTACCTTTACTGCATTGGCAACCCGAACGTGGACTGGTGTTTCAACACCGTCCGCGAACCGGGGCTGAATGGCCGATCACTTGGCTATCCGCGCGGCAAGGTTCTGGGCGGCTGTTCATCGATCAATGGCATGATCTATATGCGTGGTCAGGCCAATGATTATGACCAGTGGCGCCAATCGGGTTGTTCAAATTGGGGCTGGGACGATGTACTGCCCTTTTTCAAGAAATCCGAAGATTATTACCGCGGTGCTGATGAATTGCACGGCGAAGGCGGCGAATGGCGGGTCGAACAGGCCCGCGTGCGCTGGGAAATCCTCGAAGCCTTTCAGGATGCCGCCGAACAGGCCGGCATTCCCAAGGTTGCCGACTTCAATCGTGGCACCAACGAAGGATCATCCTATTTCGATGTGAACCAGAAACGCGGTATTCGCTGGAACACATCAAAGGCGTTTTTGCGCCCTGCCCTTGATCGTAAAAATCTTGAAGTCCGCACCAACGCCCATGTCCGTCGGCTGATCATTGCTGATGGACGTGTCACCGGTGTTGAATATGAACGCGGCGGCAACATCGAAACGGTCTATTCCAATCGCGAAACCGTTCTGTCTGCCGGCTCTGTCGGATCCCCGCAAATTCTTGAACTTTCCGGGATCGGGCGTGGTGACATTCTTCAGCAACATGGCATTGAACAGGCTGTCGACAGCCCGCAGGTCGGTGAAAACCTTCAGGATCACCTGCAACTGCGCTGTGCATTCAAGGTAAGCGGCATTCGAACCCTGAATGAAAAGGCCAGCAACCTGTTTGGCAAGGCAAGCATCGCGCTGGAATATCTGTTCAACCAGTCCGGCCCGATGTCGATGGCACCAAGCCAGCTGGGCATTTTTACGAGGTCTGACGCCTCGTTTGAAACGCCCAATTTGCAATATCATGTGCAGCCGCTGTCGCTTGAGAAATTCGGCGAACCGGTTCACCCGTTCCCGGCCTTTACTGCCAGTGTCTGCAATCTTCGCCCGCAAAGCCGGGGCAGCATCCATATCACCAGCCCGGATCACACCGAGCAACCTGCCATAGCGCCAAATTACCTGTCCGCGGATGCCGATAAAAAGGTTGCCGCAGATTCCATCCGCCTGACGCGCAAAATTGCAAGCCAGCCGGCACTGGCACCCTATGCCCCCGAAGAATTCAAACCCGGCCCCGCCTATGATAGCGAAGAAGACCTGATACGTGCCGCCGGTGATATCGGCACGACCATTTTCCATCCGGTGGGGACATGTCGGATGGGGGCGGATCCGGCATCGGTTGTTGATCCGGAATTGCGACTGCGCGGTCTTGACGGTTTGCGCATTGCCGATGCGTCCATCATGCCGACCATTGTGTCAGGCAACACAAATTCGCCAACCATCATGATCGCCGAAAAGGCCGCCGCCATGATCAGGGCATCTGCAACACAATAAAAAAAAGCCGGGGCAGTCCCGGCTTTCCTTTTTCACAGATCATGCGCTGATGTTTTAGCCCTTAAGGCTGGCCACAATGCGTTCGCGCACCGCGGGTTCCGACCCGGTCGGGGCAACGTCACCATCGCCAATCACGATGGCTTCACGCAGCAATGCGGTCGCCTCGTCCAGTTGCGCCTGATCACGGGTATGCGCGACACACAGGGGGGTTTCTGCTGAAACCGGCTGGCCGACCTTGATGAAATCGGTAAAGCCGACGGCGAAATCAATCTTCTGATCGGCACGTGTCCGCCCGCCCTTAAGTGCGACAAGTGCCAGGCCAACCTTGCGGGCATCCATCGACAGGACACGACCGGTCTTGGCCGCGTTGATGGCATTGGTCATCGGGGCTGCTTCAAGATAGTTGGCATGTTTTTCGACAAAGTCGTTCGGACCGCCCAGGCTGGCAACCATTTTGCCAAAGACCTCGGCCGCCTTGCCGCTTTCAAGCGCGTCTGTCGCCTGACGCAGACCTTCGGACACATCGGTGGCAACACCACTGACCGCCAGCATTTCGGCTGCCAGCGCCATGGTCACATCATAGACACGCTGTTCCTGATGCTTGCCGGTCAGGAAATCGATCGCCTCAACCATTTCAAGCGCATTGCCGACCGTATCGCCCAACACCTGTTCCATATCAGTCAACAGGGCGACTGTCGGAACGCCATTGCGGGTGGCGACTTCGGTGATGCTTTGTGCCAGTTCACGCGCGCGATCATATTCATTCATGAACGCACCCGACCCGAATTTCACATCCATCACCAGGGAATCAAGCCCGGCGGCCAGTTTCTTTGACAGGATGGATGCCGTAATCAGCGGAATGCTTTCGACCGTCGCCGTTACGTCGCGGATGCCATAAAAACGTTTATCGGCCGGCGCAAGGTCCGACGTCTGACCAATGATCGCACACCCGACCTCACGGGTCACTTTGGCGAATTCTTCAAGGGTCGGCGTGGTGCGGTATCCGGGGATGGAATCAAATTTATCAAGTGTTCCACCCGTGTGACCAAGTCCACGGCCCGAAATCATCGGAACAAATGCACCACATGCCCCGACAATCGGTCCCAGCATCAGGCTGACCTTGTCACCGACCCCACCGGTCGAATGTTTGTCAACCACCGGTCCGTCAAGTCCGAGCGCCTTCCAGTCAAGGACGGTGCCACTGTCACGCATGTTGCGGGTAAGTGCGGCACGTTCGTCCATGGTCATGCCATTGAAAAACACAGCCATGGCAAGGGCAGCAACCTGACCCTCGCTAATGCTGTCATCGGTGATGCCTTTGACGAAAAAGGCAATTTCTGCGTCTGTAAGAACTTCGCCTTCGCGTTTGCGGCGAATAATTTCCTGCGGCAGCATCAGCTGTCTCCTGCGCGCTTGTCGTTACTGTCTCAGACCGTTTTCCGGTCTTGGCCGCGCTTAGGCAGCACCTGAAAAATACTGAAGCAAGATCTTGATAAGATTGGCAGATCCTGTTTTGGACATTTCAAGTGTCTGCTCGTGGCTCAGCGGTGTTGCGCTCATGCCCGCGGCAAGGTTTGTGATATTTGAAATTGCCGCCACCTTGAAGCCAAGGCGACGCGCAAGAATGTTTTCCGGAACGGTCGACATCCCGACCGCATCCGCCCCAAGGGTCTTGAGCGCACGGATTTCAGCCGGGGTTTCAAAGCTTGGCCCCGTGCACCAGCAATAGGTCCCTTCAAACAGCTTGATCCCCAGTTTGGCCGCCGTGTCATGAAGACCCGAACCGATTTCCGGATCATAAGGCACATCCATACCGACAAAGCGGTCATTCCCGTGATAGCCAATCAGCGGGTTCGGCCCAAACAGGCTGATATGATCGGTAATCAGCATCAGACTGCCCGGAACGGCTTCGGGCAGCAACGATCCGGCAGCATTGGTCAGAATAAGGCGCTCGGCCCCCAGTTCCCGCATGGTTTCAAGCGGTTCTGCCATCAAATCGGAACGACCATGTTCGTAATAATGCGCCCGTCCCTGCATCACCGCGACCGAAACACCACCAATCCGGCCAAGCACCAGCGTCCCGCCATGTCCGACAACGGTCGGGCGCGGAAAACCGGGCAAATCTTCATAGGAAATACGGATTGCTTCGCTGACGGCATCAACAACCCCGCCAAGACCACTTCCAAGTACCAGTGCCACCTCGGCCTTGAAGCCGGGTGCCTTTGCGGCGATCACGTCCAATGCAGCTTTTAGGTTGCTCATTTGAGGTTCTCCGGACCAAAGGAATGTGGAATCAGTTCTTCACGCGACAAGGTCAAAAGCGTTTCACCGGCATCATTGATGATAAAGATCGTTGCATCAGAACCGGTAAATTCGCGAATTTTCTGACGGCAGCCACCACAAGGTGTGCAGGCAACATCACCAAGACCGACAACCACGATTTCGTCGAATTTGGTTTCGCCCGCCAAGACCATTGCCGAAATCGCCCCTGCTTCGGCACAGACGCCTTCGGGATAGGCTGCATTTTCAACATTGCAGCCGGCAATGACTTTGCCCTCGGCTGTACGCAATGCGGCACCGACATGAAATTTTGAATAAGGCGCATAGGCCTTGTCGCGCGCCGCCAATGCAGCGTCAATCAGATCGCGCGGTGCCTTTTTCATCTCGCCCATTTACGTAATCCTGTTTGAAATTCCACACCGCCCCGAACGGGACAGCATCGGTTGACATGTAGTCATGATTAAAATTCTTGCAGCGGAAATCGCAAGAAAGTCCGATCCGACGGCCTATCTTGCGCAACCGGACCGGATCAGACTTAGCGTTCCTTTACATACGGACGGCCAAGCGCCTTGGGCGGAATGGCCCGTCCGATAAAGCCGGCCAGCAAAATCACCGTCAGCACATAGGGCAACGCCTGCACAAGCTGAACCGGGACTTCGCCAATCACCGGAAGAACAACACCCTGCAAGCGGGTTGCTGCCGCATCAAGGAAACCAAACAGCAAACAGGCCGCAAGTGCCGGGAACGGTCGCCACTTGCCAAACACCATGGCAGCAAGCGCGATATAGCCTTTGCCTGCTGTCATGTCCTGAAGGAATGATGCCCCCTGCGCGGTCGAAAGATACGCCCCCGACATGCCAACAAGCACACCACTGCAAATCACTGCGCGATAGCGCATGGCCACCACGCCGATACCTGCTGTATCAACCGCACCCGGGTTTTCCCCGACTGCCCGCAGGCGCAGACCAAATCGCGTGCGATACATCACCCACCATGCTGCCGGCACGGCAAGAAACGCGATATAGACCAGAATGTTATGCCCGCTCAGAAGCTCGAAATAGATCGGTCCGATGATCGGAACATCCTTGACGGCCTCGGCACCGGGCAAGGTGATCGGCTGGAAACGGGCTGCTTTGTCAAGTGCCGGCGTTTTGCCGCCTTGTGCAAACAGGGCAATCCCGACCAGTGCCGTCAAACCCGACATCAGAATATTGATCGCCATGCCTGATACGACCTGGTTGCCCTTATGGGTGATACAGGCAAATCCATGAAGCAATGACAACCCGATCGTCGTGGCAATTGCGGCCAGAAGACCGATCCACGGATCATCCATGTAAAAGGCCACAGCCGCCGCCGAGAACGCCCCGCCAAGCATCATGCCTTCAAGGGCCAGATTGATGGTGCCCGAACGTTCGGAAAACATGCCGGCAAGTGCCGCAAGGATAAGGGGTGTTGATGTACGAAGCGTCGCATCAAGCAACAGAATGACGAGTTCGAAATTTTCCATCACACGGCCTCCTGGGCGTCACGGCGTAAGCGCCACGCGGTGTACATCTTGGTCACGCGCGGACGGAACATATGTTCCATCGCCCCGGTAAACAGGATCACCAAGCCCTGAATAACCACCACCATGTCATTGGAAATGGTTGGAATTTCAAACGAAAGCTCTGCCCCGCCCTGATACAGCATGCCAAACAACAACGCGGCCAGGAAAATACCGAACGGATGGTTGCGGCCCATAAGCGCCACAGCAATCCCGACAAAACCGTAACCGGCGGTAAAGTCGATCAGCAAACGGTGCTGAACCCCCATGATCTCGTTTAGCGCCATAAAGGATGCAAGTGCGCCTGAAATCATCATCGCAATAATGATAAACCGGCCCGGCTCAATCCCGGCATAGGTCGCGGCAACCGCATTGGCACCAACCGTTCTGATCGCATATCCCCACCGGGTATGCCAGATGAACAGCCAGACCATCACACTGGCCAAAATCGCATAGACAAAGGACAGGTTAAGCGGGCTTGACGCCATCTCGATGCCGAGCGCGCCTGCAATGTCATGGATGAAGGGCAAACGCAGATTTTCGGCGATCTGTTCGCTTTCCGGGGTCATTGATCCTTCGGGACGCAACACATTCACCAGCAAATACACCATCAGCGATGATGCAATGAAGTTGAACATGATCGTGGTGATCACGATGTGCGATCCGCGGCGGGCCTGCAAATAGGCCGGGATATAGGCCCAGGCGGCACCAAAGATCATCGCTGCAAGCATTCCGACCACAAGCATGATCGGAAAAGGCAGGAAATCAAGATACAGCGCGGCAAGCGTCACCCCAAGACCACCGACATAGGCCTGGCCTTCGGCACCGATATTGAACAGCCCGCAATGGAATGCGACCGCAAAGGCAAGCCCGGTAAAGATAAAGTTCGTGGTGTAATAAAGGGTGTAACCCCATGCTTCTTCATAGCCGAACGCGCCATAAAGCAGGATTTCCACCACTTCTGCCGGGTTCTCGCCAATCGCAAGAACCACAAGACCCGAAACAACAAGCGCCAGCAAAAGGTTGAGGAGCGGCAATGCCCCCACATCAATCCAACGCGGCAACTGGACGGTCGTACTCATGACTGTCCCTCCACGGCTTTGGCTTCACTCGGATCAACACCGGCCATCATCAGACCAAGCACCCGTTCATTCGCATCAGATGCAGCAACTTCGCCGATGATCACGCCATCGCACATCACCAGAATACGGTCGGCAAGCGACATGATTTCGTCAAGCTCCACGGACACCAGCAGGACGGCTTTGCCCGCGTCCCGCATGGCGACAATTCGTTTATGGATGAATTCGATGGCCCCGATATCGACACCACGGGTCGGCTGCCCGACCAAAAGCAATTCCGGGTCGCGCATGATTTCGCGCGCCAGAACAAGCTTCTGCTGGTTACCACCGGAAAAATTGGCAGCCTTGAGGTCCGGATTATCCGGGCGCACGTCAAATTCCGACATCATTTTTGCGGTCGCATCGGAAATCGCATGCCAGTCAAGGAACACACCCTTCTGATAGGCCGGATCATCCTCGTAGCCCAGAATGGCTGCTTCTTTGGCGGAAAATGCGGTTACCATTGCCATGCGATGGCGGTCTTCGGGTACATGTGCCACACCGCGACGACGCAACTCGGCGGCATCAACCCCCTTGCCCGGCGTAACATCCTGACCGTTAAGTTCAACAACACCTTCGCTGGCCGCACGAATGCCGCCAAGTGCTTCAAGCAGCTCGCTCTGACCGTTGCCGGAAACCCCGGCAATGCCGACGATTTCACCCGCACGAATGTCAAAGCTGGCATTCTTTACCTTGCGCACGCCCTGGGCATTGTCCACGCAAAGGTTTTCGACCTTAAGAACGGTATCTTTGGGCTGTGCCTGTTCTTTTTCCAGACGCAGCAACACCTTGCGACCGACCATCAATTCGGAAAGTTCTTCCGGACTGGTATCGGCGGTTTTGCGATGGGCAACCATCGCCCCCTGGCGCATGACGGAAACATTGTCCGTTGCAGCCATGATTTCACGCAACTTGTGCGTAATCAGAACAACCGTCTTGCCCTGCTCTTTGAGGGTTTCAAGAATACGGAACAGATGATCTGCTTCTTGCGGGGTCAGAACCCCGGTCGGTTCGTCCAAAATCAGGATTTCGGCCCCGCGGAACAGGGCCTTGAGAATTTCAACACGCTGCTGAAGACCGACCGACAGATCGCCGACAATGGCGTCCGGGTCAATGTCTAGCGAATATTCACGCTCAAGACGTTGAAGTTCTTCGCGGGCACGGTCAACACCGTCGCGCAGAACTGCACCACCTTCAACACCGAGAATTACGTTTTCAAGAACCGAAAATGTCTCAACCAGCATGAAATGCTGGTGGACCATGCCAATCCCTGCGGCGATGGCATCTTCGGAACCTTTGATATCGCACAATTTGCCGTCGACATGGATGGTTCCCGCATCGGCTTGATAAAAGCCGTACAGAATGCTCATCAGGGTCGATTTGCCTGCGCCATTCTCACCCACGATACCGTGGATCGTTCCCTTATCGACCTTAAGATCGATTTCCTTGTTCGCGTGTACCGCTCCGAACCGCTTGTCAATGCCACGCAGTTCAATAGCGGGTTGCACGGCACCGGTTTCCCCGGTGCCGTGCATTTGATGCATCGTATCCGACACTACAAATCCCCGGTTTGCTTCAAGACTGCCTTATTGCGGGCAGGCGCTGTCGCTCATGTAGTCATGAACTTCAAGGCTGCCGGAAGTGATTGCTTCCTTCGCCTTGGCAACGGCATCTTTCATTTCAGCGGTAATGAGCTTCTCGTTGTTTTCATCAAGAGCCCAGTCAACACCGCCCTCGGCCAGACCCAGAATGGTCAGACCCGGCTGCCAGTTGTCACCGGCCGCAGCAGCGAATGCTTCGTAAACAGCAACGTCAACGCGCTTGAGCATCGATGTCAGAACCGAACCCGGATGCAGGGCATTCTGGTTGGAGTCAACGCCAATACCCAGTTTGCCGGCATCGGCAGCCGCCTGAAGAACACCAACGCCCGTACCACCGGCAGCGTGGTAAACAACATCAGCGCCACGGTCAAACTGCGACTTGGCAAGTTCGCCACCCTTTACCGGGTCGTTCCAGGCCGCACCGGTGGTGCCGGTCATGTTCTGGAAAACTTCTGCGCTCGGATCTGCGTATTTGACGCCCTGAACATAACCGCAGGCAAATTTGCGGATCAGCGGAATGTCCATACCGCCAACAAAGCCGACCTTGTGGGTTTCAGATGCCATTGCGGCAAGAACACCAACCAGGAACGAACCTTCATGTTCCTTGAACACAACGGACTGAACGTTCGGAAGATCGACAACCATGTCAACGATGGTGAACTTGGTGTCCGGGAATTCTTTGGCAACTTTTTCAAGCGCGGATGCCTGCGAGAAACCAATAGCAACGATCGGGTTCATGCCACGACGTGCAAAGTTCCGCATTGCCTGTTCGCGCTGGGAATCGTTCTGGATTTCGAAGTCACGATACTCGGTACCGGTGTCTTCTTTGTATTTTTCTGCGCCGTTATATGCGCCCTGGTTAAACGAACGGTCAAAACGGCCACCCAGGTCATAGACCACTGCCGGTTTGATTTCTGCAGCCGAAGCGACACCCGCATAGCAGGCGACAGCCGCGACCACCGAGGTCAGAAGCTTTTTCATTCCGATGCCCTTCATTGCTTGAATTCTGATTATTCTTCCCGCCGGTGCCCTTAACCGGGGGAACTCCCTCATCGAAAACACATGATCACACCATATCGGGACGACTACGGTCCCTCAACCTTAGCTGTCCGCATGTTTATGGTGCGAACGCGTATGGTAACTACAAAATATAGTGCCCTGTAAATAGCAGACCATGCAAGGGAAAGACAAAAGCTGTCCAGCCGGTCAAAATTCGGCGGAACCAAATCAACCCCTCAATCCGGTTTCTGCGGGGTTTCCCTTAGTTTTATGATCCAACCGCCAATTCGTCTGGCGAATTTCTGTGCAATATATTTTCTTGCCAGTCTTAATAATCCCGACTGTGAATTTGTTGCAAAATCGCCTTCCCCTACCCGATTTGCAGTCTGCCCGATTCTACAAAACGGTGATATTTGGTGCCATTCACATTGCGCGATGATCAAACTTTCACAGCGCCGTAATCAACCGGGCATACCGTCCCTATGAATTTGATGCTACCATCCCGTGTTGGGGAACGCTTTACTCCCGATATCTTTGATCTGTCGTAGCACCCTTTCCCGTGAGGGACAGGAAAGGTGCCTATTTGCTGGAGAATAGTAATGAAATACAAGATTGCAGGGTTGCTGTCGGCCTGCACCATGCTGACCCTTGGTGCAGGAAGCGCGTTGGCGGATTACGACTTGCGCATTCTTCACACCAACGACGTCCATGATCGCGTTGAATCGGTAACCAAATACAACAATACCTGTAAGGCCGAAGACGATGCCGAAGGCAAATGCTTTGGCGGATATGCCCGTCTTGCCACGGCCATCCGCGATGCCAAGGCCCAGGGCGGCAATGTGCTGGCCCTTGATGGCGGCGACCAGTTCCAGGGATCACTTTACTATTCGACCTACAAAGGCAAACTGACCGCACAACTGATGGAAATGGCCGGCTATGACGCCATGACCATCGGCAACCACGAATTTGATGACGGCCCCGAAGTTCTCGAAGCCTTCATCAAAGCCAGCAAAATTCCGGTGCTGTCTGCCAACGTCCACCCGACAGCGGCATCCAGCCTCAAAGATGAAATCGCACCCGATACCATTATCGAACTTGGCGGCGAAAAAATCGGCCTGATCGGCATCACGACCGAAGAAACACCGGATATATCAAGCCCGGGTGACAAGGTCGCCATCACAGATTCCGAAATGGCCCTGCGCTATTCCGTTGCGCGTCTGCGTCTTAAAGGTGTCAATAAAATCATCGTCATGAGCCATTCGGGATCCTACAAGGATTTTGAACTCGCACGCGCTGTCAGTGGCATTGACGTCATTGTTGGCGGTCACGACAACCAGCTGTTTTCAAACACCGATGAAAAGGCCAATTACCCCTACCCGGTTGTTGAAACCGCACCGGATGGCAAACCTGTTCTGGTCGTGCAGGCCTATGCCTATAGCCGCTATCTTGGCGAGTTGAATGTAACCTTTGACGATAACGGTGTTGCGACCGCCTGGTCCGGCAATCCGATCGCCCTTGATGCCAGCGTCAAACCCGCCGAAGACGTTCTGGCAGTCATTGCCGAGGCCAGCCAGAAAGTCGATGCCGTTCGCAACATCGAAGTCGGCAGCTTTACCACGGCTGCGGACGGATCGCGTGAAACATGCCGCCATATGGAATGTTCAATGGGCTCCCTTGTGGCGGACGCCATGCTTTGGAAGGCCGGTGACGGTTATCAGATCGCCATTCAGAATGGGGGCGGTATCCGCGCCAGCATCGATGAAGGCACTGTCACCATGGGCGAAGTGCTGACCGTTTTGCCGTTCCAGAATGCGCTGGCAACATTCAAGCTGTCGGGCAAGGACGTTGTTGCATCCCTTGAACACGGCGTTTCCAAAGTTGACGAGGATAAAGGCCAGTTCCCGCAGGTGGCCGGCCTTAAATTTGATCTCGACCTGTCGCAGCCAGTCGGGTCGCGTGTTTCAAATGTCATGGTCGCCGAAGGCGACACCTTCGTTCCGATTGATATGAACAAGACATACGGCGTTGTTTCCAATGACTTCATGCGCAATGGCGGCGATGGTTATGCCCTGTTCCGTGACAATGCCACCGATGTTTATGACTTCGGTCCGAACCTTGAACAGGCTGTTGCCGACTATATCGGGATGAATTCGCCAATGACCCCGATGCCCAAAGACCGCATCATCATGAAGTAAACTGCTTCATCTGATCGGGAATACACATCGTGAATGCAAAGGGCGGCCCACACGGGTCGCCCTTTTTGTTTTTCTTGCCTTGGCAACCTGTCGCAGCTTATGACAGTCACCAATCGTGACATGCCCACACAAAGAGCGACATAACGTGATCACTCCGACTGCCAATATCCTTTGCTTTGGCGCGGCTCATTTTGACCGTACCCTGCAATGTACCGGCCATTATATTCCGGCTGCGTCGAACCCGGTTCGCACCCTGCATCGCAAGCCCGGTGGCGTTGCCCGCAACATCGCCGTTCATTTGCGCTTGCTTGGCAACAATGTTGCGATGCTTGGCGCGGTTGGTGATGACGGTGATGGCGAACAGGTTATCGCAGCCCTTGCCGATCTTGGCATCGATACGCGACGGATGATCAAGCTCGAAGGCAAGCATACAGCGGGCTACACCGCGGTTCTGGATGAAACCGGTGAACTCGCGATGGGCATGATGGATGCCGAGGTGTATGACCTTCTGACGATTGATCGTCTGGCATCGCATCTTTCGAATTTTCAGGCATGGCCATGGTGGTTGATTGATGCCAACCTGCCTGCGCAAACCATTGCCTGGCTGGCTGAAAACAAGGGCACGGCAAAGATGTGTGCTGCCACTGTTTCCCCAAGCAAGGCGGTGCGTTTCAAGGATGTGCTGGGCAAGCTTGATCTGTTGATTACCAACCGCGCCGAAGCACAAATTCTGACCGGCATTGAAATCAACGACAAAAGCCAGGCCAAAACCGCCATTGAACTTTTGCGGGGCAAAGGTGTCCCCGATGTTATTATCACTCTTGGCGCGACCGGCGTTGTTTCATCAACCGGACTTGAAACGTCTTTCTGGTCCCCGCTTCCGACCCGGGTGCGTGATGTAAATGGTGCGGGTGATGCCTTCTATTCCGGGTTTCTGGCATCCTATGCCAAACCGGGCACCAGCTTTGATGCCGCGATTGCGTCGGGCCTTGCCATGGCAAGCCTGACTGCGGAAACCGACGGCACGACGGTCTGGAACCTGACACAGGACGCGGTTTCAAGCCGGGCTGCGCAGGCACGCAAAACATCTCTTTAGGGGCTGTCCGTTTCGAGGACGCCCGCGTGATCGCTGCTAGGTGATTGCAAGGTCGGTCCAAGCCGGGTAGCTTGTCTGAAATTCAAATTCAAACTGGAGCCGTTCCGATGCATCCGTTCTTCATTTTCGTAAAATGTGAACTTGGCAAAGCCTATGACGTGGCCGCAGACCTTGTGGAAGAAGTCGAAGGTGTGTCGGAAGTCTATTCGATCTCCGGCCCGTTTGAACTTCTGGTCAAGGTCTATGTCGAAGACGAACAGGATATCGGGCGCTATGTGAATGAACAGATCCACAAGCTGCCCAACATCAAGGACACCCAGACCATCATTACCTTCAATGCCTTTACCTGATTGATCTGATCGCGGATCAACAAGGCCAAAACGACATGCGCGGCGATATTATTCGCCGCGTTTTTTTTTCTGATTTGACGACCTACCGGTTACGTGCCACGTCGCGGATAATATCAAGAATAAGGTTGGTTCCCCGCTCAATCAGAACCACGTCATCACCGATACTCTGGCGGACTGCGCCATCCGTGCGATTTGGCAGCTTTGATGCAAGGTTCGCTGGCAAATCACGCTTTGCAATGCCCGGCGGCAACGTACCGCCCCGCTCAAGCTTCATCGCAATGCCTGGCGGAAGGCCCTTGTTGCCTTTTCCTTTATCGCCTTTGCCACCTTTGGAACCATTGTTGCGATCACTGTCTTCGCCTGTTGCGATATCAAGCACTTCGCGAATGATCTGACGTTCTTCGTCCGAGAAAACGCCACCACCCTGTGCGATTTCGACAGGTTCATGCTGATGCAGACCGGCTGCCGTATGTGATTGGGCCATCGAAACCGGCAAAAGGATCGCAGTCATTGCAAGCAATACAATCGTGGAAAATACCGGGATATGGCGCTGTTCAGACATTTCACCCTCAATCACTGTGGCACTTCGTTTATCAAAACATATTGATTGCGGACCCGTTTACGAGATCCGCACAACAGAATAACGATTTTGATTGGGGTTTTCTGCCATCGGGAAAAAGAAAAAAGCACCCTTTTGGGGTGCTTTGATCAATGGCGGGCAAAGAGGGATTCGAACCCTCGATAGGGCTTGTCACCCTATACTCCCTTAGCAGGGGAGCGCCTTCAGCCACTCGGCCATTTGCCCTGTATGTCTTTGGTGTTCCCTGCGGAACGACGCCTTTCTTAAACACCGTCATGGCGCATGTCAATGCCCGAAACCGGCCTTGATGACGTTTTATTTTTAACAGGCCTTCCAAATAAAACCAGCAGCTTTTTGACCGCCCTGCCCATGAAATTTTCTGGTTGATGGGCAAAACTGTCTTCAAACCATCATAAAGCTGTCATCGGCTGGAAAAAAACAGCTGTCATAAAGCCTTGGTCGATTGGTCTCACACTGTCACCCGACACAAATGCTGGTTGGAGAAAGATGCGCACCATCTATCAAAGCACCGATGATTTCGGGCATACCCTCCGCGCCCTGAAATTGATCAAGGAAGGTCATAACGATCCGGTCTATATGGGCCTGGTCATTCAGGATCGCGAAGTGCTGTTCCGTACCCGTGAAAACAGCTCTCGCGAATTTGTTTTGCAGAAGATCAAGGAATTCGTTGCCGGCAACGCCGCATCGTTTGAATCACAACCGGCCTGATGGCCGGTTTTTTATTGGCCGGACAGCATCGTTGCATAACGTGATCCGGCGCGGAACGATTGAGTTTTTCAGTCGCGCCGGGGCGAAACTCCCCGTTTGCCCCGCAACTTCACCGCCGGTCGTCATGACCGGCGGTTCCTTTTATCTTTTTCATGCCCCGGCCTGTGCGGCTGATCGCTGTGCGACCAGTCCGCGCCACATCAAAATCATCGCAACCAAAAGAACGGGCACCACGCCGTAATTCACCGGAATCCACCCTGCCCCGGCGATCAGGGCGCCACTGGCGATCGAGGCCGCAGTTGCCGTGATGCTGTTGCCAAGTTCCATCAGGCTTTGCGCATGTCCTCGTTCGGATGGATCATGTCCCGCACCAAGCATGGTCGTCCCTGCCAGCAACATCATGTTCCAACCAATCCCAAGCAGGAATGAACTAATCAGAAACGCTTCAACTGATATGTCCGTCACAGCAAAACCGACACTGATCAGCAAGATGCCAACCCCAAGGGATGCCACCCGATGCGCGCCGAACCGGTCAATCATCGGGCCTGCGACAAAGGCTGGCAGGAACATGCCAATCAGATGCCAACGGATGACGTTGG
This sequence comes from Thalassospira sp. CH_XMU1420-2, assembly GCF_037029325.1. Classification (NCBI taxonomy): domain Bacteria; kingdom Pseudomonadati; phylum Pseudomonadota; class Alphaproteobacteria; order Rhodospirillales; family Thalassospiraceae; genus Thalassospira; species Thalassospira sp. CH_XMU1420-2. Next base: position 454,366 of record NZ_JAYMEG010000003.1, on the reverse strand, counting down.
CCGATACATCAATATCAAACCCGCAATATTTCATCGCAAGTGGCGTTGCCGTCATGACAAGGATCATGATCCCGTGTCCGGCCGCACTGACGGCAATGGACCCGCGGATTACCGGTCGCCGCAAAAGTGTGGCCATTACGGTCCAGCTTGAACCGGATCGCGCCGGAATGCCGCCATCGGGCAACATGATCGTTATGATCGCTGCCATCGCTGCCAAACCGGCCAGTGCGACATAGGCACCGGCAAACGGTACTGGCAGGAAATCACGGCTGAACCCGGCGATTTCCGGCGCAACAAGTGCGGCCAGAACACCACCCCCGACAACCAGTGCCGACGCACGGCCACTTTGCGTTTTATCGACGGCCTCGATCGCGGCATAGCGATAATACATGGCCGATGCCTGATAGGTGCCAATCAACAAGGGTGCCAATGCCACCAACCAGAACTGCCCGATATAAATACCGGCCGCCAGAAGCAACCCGCCCGCCACACCACAAAGCGCGCCAAGAAAAAGGCCGACACGCCGGCCGCGCCGTTGCATCACCATGGCAAGCGGATGAACCGATATGAGATTGCCAAGCATCAAAACACCAAGCGGCAATGTCGCAAGCCCGGCACTTGGCGCAAGCGACACCCCGACAAGCGCGGTCAGGGTAATTCCGATCAACGAACAGGACCAGTAAAGGGCCTGTGCAATAAACAGCAGACGCACCGCGCCGTTGGTCAGTAACAACATGTTGCCAACTCCGAAAAAATCAAACTGTGTTGAATTGATCAGGCAATCTGCCTGATGCCGGTACCGTGCGGGCTAGATTGCGCCCGCATACGGTTTTCGGGCGAACCGTTCGGCATATTCCTGCGGGCTGACCGACAGATGCCGCTGAAAGGCCCGGCGCAAGGTTTCCGGATGCCTGAAACCGCACAATTCGGCGACCCGCGATACTGTAATCCCGTCATCTTGCAGCAAGGCACGTGCGGCTTCGACCCGGATACGTTCGACATAGCGTGCCGGGCTCATTCCGAGGTCACGGCTAAAGACCCGTGAAAAGGTTCGCGGTGTCATACCCGCCCGACCGGCCAGCGTTTCAAGCGACAAATCTTCGGCCAGATTTCCCGGCAACCATTCCAGCAACCCGGCCAAGCGGGTGGTCGCCCCGCCTTCCGGCGTCAGATAGGCACTGAATTGTGCCTGCCCGCCCGGCCGTTTCAGAAACATCACAAGCCGCCGCGCAACCGATAACGCCAGCGCCCGACCGTAATCGGCCTCGACAATTGCAAGGGCAAGATCAATGCCCGCCGTCACCCCGGCCGATGTAAAGACATGCGGGTCACCGTCATATCCGGTCGGATCATAACTGTGCAGTCGATCGGCCATCAGATGAATGGCCGGATAATCACGGATCATCTGATCACAGCGCGACCAGTGCGTTGTCGCCATGCGCCCGTCCAGAAGCCCGGCCTCGGCCAGGATCAGTGCGCCTGAACAAACAGATCCAAGGCGCGGAATGACTTTTTCCGCAGTACAGAGCCATTCAAGAAAATCATGATCATCAAAAAAACGCGCAACCCCGTCCCCACCGGGCACCAACAACGTATCAACTGTCGAAAGATCAAGATCCTGCCAGCCACAATCGGCATAAAGCTGCACCCCGCAGGACGTCCTGACCGGACCTGACCGGGTGGCTGTGACAAGCACGTCATATCCTGCTGCCCGCCCGGTTCGGGTCAATTCGTCATTGGCGGAACCAAAAACCTGAAGTGGCCCGACGACATCGAGGCTCATCACCCGATCATAGGCATGGCAGACGATCAATCGTCTTGGGGTTTCTGATTTTGCGGCTGTTTTGGATACTGACATGCGGACACCTCGCTGGATTGATCCAAGCATGCCGCAAACAGGCTTTGGCAACAATGACAAACACCCCACGAATTTTGCCAAATGGCATCGCGGGGTGTTTGCAATCAGATCAGGAACGCAGTGGGCTGGCGGTCAGAACCCGCTTCTTTGCAGCAATGCATAAAAATCGCGGATTGTGCCTTCCTTAGCGGTCATATCCTTGATGTCATCAACCAGCTTGTCGGTAAAGTTGGGCTGTTTCAGATATCCAACCACCCTTTTGCGGGCCATTGCCGCCGATTTACCTTCGATCAGGACACCGCTGGAACAGAATTGCACAAGCATATAGGCACGCTTACGCAGGTGCAGAGACGGATTATCAATCCGCTCGATCACCTTTTCACGCACCAGATATTCTGCCAGTCCATCATCAAGCTTGGCACCAATCTGGGTTTTCTGTTCCTCGGGCAGATTGCTTTCGCTGAGCAGGTCATTCATATGCTTGACCGTTGCCATCTTGTCGCGCGGCTTGGATTCCGGATCACAGAAGGCCCGCAAGGCCCGCATATCCTTTACCGCGTCCTGCATCATGACATACAGCTCGTCTGCGAAATCTTCGACGATGCCGCTATTGGCCACCGCAATCAGCCAGGTCAGCTTGCGATAGTTGGGGATCAGGCGGCCGTTGATTTCGGCAACACCTTCGATCAGGGCGCGTGGACCCCCAACATTGCGCAGCCGCGCACCGCGTTCTGCGATGGCTTCGACCATCGGAGTGCCATAAACAACGCCGCGCTCCGTGATCAGACGATCAAGAATACCAATCAGCGGATCGGGATCACTTTCATGGCGGGTCAGGTTGTTGGCACTGCGCAATTCGCGTACGACGTAATCAAACATCGCTTCCTGACTGGTCGACAGCAGCCCGGATCCGAATAACGGGTTCAAGAGTTCAAGAATATCGTCCGCTGCCCCGCGATTGCCTTTTGCACGACCAAGAGCCAGATCGATATGAAGCGTCACCGCCTCGCCAAAGCTGCGTGAACTTCCCAGCAATTCCTTAAGCGCGACCGGTGATCCGAGAATATCGGCAATCACGTCATCAAGCATCTTGCGGGCGGCTTCGTCTTTTTCGTCGCCCTTGACCTTCAGGGCAAGATCAAGCTTCCCGACCCAGTTGCGGGTTGATGACAGAACGCGTGTTAGCGCTACCATCGTCAGGAAATCAGTATCTTCGGCCAGGTTAAGACGACGGATTTCGTCGCGCACTTCCGAGATGGTGGCGTCTTCGAATGCCGGCAGATCAACCTTTTCAACTTCGCGGGCGCGCGCAGACAATTGTTCGATCGCGCCATGAAGGTTATTCATCGCCTCGATATGGTCGCCATCGGTCGCCTTGGCATGCAAACCGGCAACCTTGTCGACAGCCGTCGGCATCAAGGTGTCATGGAACATCAACTTGCGGAGGTTCTGGTAATTATACATTACCTCGCAAGGAGTCAGAATTTCCTGTTCGAAATATTTGCGCAGCAACCGGTTGATGGTTGCGCGGCTTTCTTTCTGCAAAAGGTCGTTGTCGGTCTCGCAAAGCGGCGCTTCATCGATCGAAGAAACACGGACGTCTTCTTCTTCGCTGTCACCTGCACCTTCTTTTTCCAGAAGAACCTTTTCAACATGACGACCATCGCCGCGTTCCCAGTTACGGACCACGCGTACGGCAGACACTTTGGTTTTCAGAACCTTTTCCGCTTCTGAAACCGCTTCTTTTTCGACGTCAAATGTCGAGTGGATGATCCAGCGATCCCCCCGCTGAACCAATACTTCAAATGTCGTATCCGACATGATGCGCTCTGGCTCCCTAACTTCCTGTTTGGGCGGCATTTACTTGCCGGTAATCAGTCAGGCGCGTGTCCCGTTTTTTATATTTGTATCTTCTTTATAAGTCCATTCGGGGTATGAAAACAATAGGTTGATCAACAACTTTTACAATAACTGCGCTTTCCGTTGCCCTTCAATGCCTTAACGGCCCTGAAATCCACGGCATCGTCCCGTTATGCCGGGATGCGAATTCACACGCATAACGTGCGCATAACCCATTGTATAGATTAGGGAATATGACTTGCGATCTCGCCGGTCATGTCTGAAAGCAACGTGCTCATGGCCACAACGGTGCTTTCGATTGTGGTGTCGGCCGGTTTGCTGATCTTGTTATATTTTGCCGACTGCACAATGGCGCCGTCTTCGAAATGCACCAGTTTCCAGCGTGCCACCAGAACAACATTGCCATCGGCCTGGCGTTCGAACCGGTCAATATCAAGAACGATCTGCCACACCACACCGTCACGGGATGTCCAGGGGAATGTTTCAAGCCGCGACGCGCGCCCGGTTCGATCAAGATTGTCCATCAGAACCCGGTTGATGTTTTCATCAAGCGGTTCAGCCCAGCGATGACCGGCATTGACTTCCAGCCGGTTGGCACTGCTGCGTGTGACAATCGTTGACCGGTCCAGGTGGCTTGGAATGGTCACCGGCCCGACACCGACAACCGGTGCCTGCGCGGAACGATCAGCCGTTTGCTGCATCATTGAAGACAGCAGATAATAGCGATCTGTTCCCGATTGCGATGCGCAAGCAACAAGCAGCGGTGCGACAAGCAACAACAGATATCTACGCGTCTGCATCCGGATTATCTGTCGCATCATTCATCCTCCTTCGGGCCACTTTTTCCAAGGATCAGCGCACTTGGGTTCTGTTCAAGGAACTCGGTCAGATCCCGCAATGACCGTGCTGTGGCACTCAGTTCCTTAAGCGCCTGTTCCAGATTGTATCGCACGGGCGATGTCGGGGCCGTCACATCGCGCACCCCGCCCAATGCCTCGCGCGCGGTATCAAGGGCGGTCTGGGTTGCCGGCAGAACACTGGTATCAAGGTTGTTGACCAGACTGCTCACACCTGCCGCTGCCTGTTTAAGGTTGGTCATCGCATCACTTAGTGCTGGCGAAGTGACGATATTTTCCATGCCTTCAACCGTCCCCAAAAGGCGAATGCCGATTTCCTCGATCGGGAAGGTTTCGACCTTTTCAAGCAAGCTGGTCAGCGAATTGGCGATTTCGTCAAGTTTTTGCGGCAAGGTCGGCAATTCCGGATACGGCCCCTGCCCGTCGCCGAGATAACGGGCGGGCGAAACCGGGTTCATTGCCAGATCAACAAACAGTTGCCCTGTGATAAAGCTTCCGGTTTTAAGACGGGCGCGCAAACCATTGGCGACAAGCGTTTCAATTGTTGCCTGCGGATCACGGGTGCCAAGATCACCACCAACCAGTCGCACGCGTTCTGGCTCAATCGTAACCAGAACCGGAACCCGGAAAATATTGCGGTTCACAACATATTCCAGATCGACACTTTCGACCGTTCCGACCCGGATACCATTGAATTCAACCGGCGCCCCGCGCGACAGGCCACGCACCGAAGAATCGAAATAAAGGATATATTCCTGACTGTATCCCTGGGCCAGCAGTTCGGCCTTTTCCAAACTTGGATGCAGGCGAAAGACCGTATCAGCAGACGCCATATCATCATTCGTGCTGTCATTTGGCGTATAGAAATTGATCCCGCCGGCCAGAACAGAACGCACCGACTGCGCACGAACCGACAAGCCCCCGGAATTGAGATCAAGCGCAATACCACTTGAATCCCAGAAACGTGTATCGCGCTTGACCAGGGCATCAAACGGTTTGCGTACAAAGATCGGGATGGTCACACCGCTTGCATCCTCGGTCAGTTCAGTATCAAGAACTTCACCGACTTCTATACCGCGCAGCAGAACCGGCGTACCGGTCCCCAATGAGCCAAGCTCGTCAGCCTTGAGCACAAAGCGCGTTCCGTCTTCTTCGTCATGAATGATCTGTGGTTCTTCCTCGCCAACGAAATCGCGTTGTTTTTTGCCGGTCTTGTCGGGGACGACTTCGATATAGGCCCCCGACACAATGGTATCGAGACCGGTAATCCCGCGCACGGTCACCCGCGGTCGAACCACCCAGAAACGCGTTTTGTCGGTCAGATAGTCACCAAGGTCGGCATCCATGCGAATGGTCAGACGCACGTGATCAAGGTCTTCGGCAAGATCGATTTCGACCACCTGCCCGACATCAACATCGCGGTAGCGAACGGCAGTCTTTCCTGCGGCGATGCCTTCGGCCGATTCAAAGGTAACGGTGATTTCCGGCCCCTTTGACATGACATCGCGCCACAACAGCCAGCCCCCGATGATCAACGCCACCAACGGCACAAGCCAGACGATGGAAAAACGCCCCCATCCCTTTTTGACATCCGGCGATCCGGGTCGCGGATCTGATGAAGTCGAATGTTCGTCAATCATGACGGCGTCCCCTGTTTTTCAACTTGGTTCCGTTCAAAACCTGTATCGGATCGCGATTTCAGCGCCTTCAATTCCGCACGATCCCAAATCAGCCGCGGATCGAAGGCCATTGCTGATAACATGGTCAAAATAACCACACCACAAAATGCAACGGCGCCAAATCCGGGATGAACCGATGCGATATTGCCCAGCTTCACAAGCGCGGCCAAGATCGAAACCATAAATACATCAACCATCGACCATCGCCCGACCAGCTCTGTCACCCGGTAAATAAGGGTGCGTTCACGAAGCGGTCCGGCAAGACCAAGATAGGTTGCCAAATACACCCATCCCAGAAGCACGATCTTGACGATCGGCACCAGAATACTGGCGGTAAAGACCACAATGGCGATTGGCCATTCCCCGGCTGCTGTCAATGCCGCGACACCAGACAGAATGGTATCGGCTTCGGACCGGCCAAGATAGGTCACCTGCATGATCGGAAACACATTTGCCGGCACATAAAGGATCACCGCCGCCAGCAAAAGCGCCCAGGCACGTGACAGGCTTCTTGCCTTGCGCTGATGCACAACATCGCCGCAACGCGGGCATTTCGTTGGCCCATTTTCCTGTTCGATGACCACCATCGCGCAGGTATGGCAACTCAGCAACCCGTGCTTTCGCGCAACCGCCCCCGACATTGGCATGGTGCTTTCGCGCAAATCATCCTGATCGAGATAGCGCAATGACGACGGGGCAATGCGCCGCCAGACCGCACGCGTATCAAGCGTCACATTCATCAACAGAACGGTCGGGATCAGACAGCAAATCGCAAAAAAGGCCGGGCCAGCAATCACCTGGGCAAAGTCGGTCAGCTTGGTCAATGCCACCAGCAACCCGATCAGAAAAACATCAAGCATCGACCATGGACGTACCACGGCAAGAACACGCCATACCCGTTTCATCCCGGGCCAACTGGTTCCTCGCCAGATCGGCAACAACACATAAATATGCGCCGCAATCAAAAGCAACGGTGCGATGATTGATGTCACGGCCACCATAAAGGCAAGGAACGGAAACCCTTCCTGCCAGAATGTTACCACCCCGCTTGCCAGTGTATTGGTTTCAACCCGGCCTTCCATGCCAAACGTCAAAACCGGAAAGGTGTTGGCGATTGCAAAAAGAATGAGTGCCGTCACCGCCAATGCCAGGGGTTTGTCGAACCGGTTTTGTTCCGCGGAATAAAGCGGTGAGCCACAACGCACACAACACGCCACACTGCCTGCCGGGATGTCTTCCTCGACATGGAGATAGTCGCAATGCTCACACGCAATCAATCGACGCGACATGGTTTTCCTGTTGAAACAAACCGTTATCCATGATGGCTCGTCCATCAAAGTAAGCGACACTTTTGACATGAAGTCAAACCGCATCGGTGTCGCCACGATCACATGATCCGTGAACAGACGTACCGAACACTATCCGCTATCTTGTTGTTATGTCGTAATTTTGGGCAAAAAACGGCGGGCTTGTGAAAGCACGATCTCATTGACCTGATCAAGCAAACGGCTTTGGATGGTTTTGTGGTGCCAATATAGCGGCCGGTCAATTTCAAACGGGCATGGACGGATCAGACGACCGGTTCGCAATGCTTCCTCTGCCTGATGTTGTTCAACAACGGCATAGGCAATACCCTGTTCCGCGACCGTGACAAAGCCTTGTGAACTCGGAATGGTGTGGGCCGGGAATTCACCGGGATTCAAGCCGAAATATTGCTTAAGAAACTGGTTTTGCAGTTCGTCATGTTCGGAAAAATTGACGGCCGGACAGGATCGCAATGCATCTGCCGTCACGCCATTTGCAAAATGGCGCGCATTGAATTCCGGCGAAACGACCATGACATAGCGCATCATCCCCAGCGGACGTACCCGGCATCCCTGGATCGGTGTTGAACGCATATCAACCGCGCCAAGCACGGTGCCATCCTGAAGCGCGCTGTGATTAAGCGATTCATCCCCCACCTTCAAATGCACAAGAAGCCCAAGCTGATCAAACAGATATTTAGGGACATCGACAAACCAGGTTGCCAGACTGTCGGCATTGACCGCGAGCGCGACCTGACCATAGCCGCCATCACTTTGAATGTCGGGCATTTCATCAAGCAGTTCCTGTTCAAGCAACCGAACACTTTGATAATGCTGAAGCAATCTTTGCCCTGCGGCCGTGGCGGCAATCGGCTTTGCCCGAATGATGACCGGCTGCCCCAAACGTTCCTCAAGAAGTTTGACGCGCTGAGACACAGCAGATTGTGTCAGCCCAAGATCACGGGCGGCCTTTTCAAAGCTGCCATGGCGGATGACTTCGGCGCTGGCCTGCAACAGTTTGTAATCAAGCATGCCTGACCCATAATTTTTTCTAATGGCACTTAATCATAATTCGATTTTCTTATTTTGTGAAATTGATATCAGTGGGCCATCACTTCAAACAGGAACACCGACATGCTTTTGACTTACGCAACCGGATTTGGCCTTGGCGGCGGATTGATTATCGCGATTGGTGCCCAGAACGCATTTGTTTTGGGACAGGGATTGCGGCGCAACCATCCGTTGATGGTTGCGCTGGTCTGTGCGCTGTGTGATGCGATGCTGATTGCGGCGGGCGTGGCCGGGTTGGGAACACTTATTGCGGCCTACCCGCTCCTGACCAAAATTGCGGCCTGGGGCGGCGGTGCCTTTTTGATCTGGTACGGTATCGGCGCGTTTCGGCGGTTGTTTGAAACCGAAACGCTGTCAGATGACACCAGATCAAAGAAGGGCTGGAAGGCAGTACTTTCAACGACACTCGCCGTGACGCTTCTTAACCCGCATGTGTATCTTGATACTGTGGTGATGCTGGGCGGGATCGGCGGCCAATATCCGGCGGATGAACGGCTTGGCTTTGCCCTTGGCGCCATGAGTGCCAGTTTCGTCTGGTTCTTTTCGATCGCGCTTGGGGCTGCGTGGCTTGCCCCCTATGTCGCGCGTCCAATCACCTGGAAAATTGTCGACGCAATCACCTGTGCGGTGATGTGGCTTGTTGCCTATAGCCTGCTTGCACCGGAAATCAGCGCCATCCTTGCGTAAGCGCGTGCCACTGGACCAGAAACCATTATTCTGGCCTCACTGGCCCATGGCGTCCTTGAAATGGCGGCGGCATACCGGGACATATCGGTCATTGCCGCCGATTTCGACCTGCGCCCCTTCACGGACCGGGTCGCCATTTTCATCAACACGCAACACCATGCCGGCTTTACGACCGCAATGGCAGATGGTTTTGAGCTCATTAAGCTTGTCCGCCCAGGCCAGCAACCATTTGGAGCCTTCGAACAACTGCCCCTGGAAGTCGGTGCGAATGCCATAGCAAAGTACCGGAACACCATGCTTGTCCGCGATATCGGAAAGTTGCCACACCTGTTCCTTGCTCAGGAACTGGGCCTCGTCAATCAGGACGCAATCGACCTTGCCCTTTTTCATTTCCCCAAGGATCAGCGCACACATGTCGGTTTGGCCATCAAACAGAAGTGCCGGGGCTTCCAGACCGATGCGTGACGCAATCTTGCCCTCGCCAAAACGGTCGTCAAAGGCAACCGTCAGCAACAGCGTTTCCATACCCCGTTCGCGGTAATTGAAGCTTGCCTGAAGCAGCGTGGTCGATTTGCCCGCATTCATGGACGAGTAATAGAAAAACAGATTGGCCATGGATCCCCCCGAAAGTCGTCAATGGGACATAGCCGATCAGGCACAATTGATCAATATGGCGATGATTGCTGCGTCATCCATTCCGTGAAATATCGATGTCACGCAATTCACGGCGCATGAATTCCAGCAATGCCTGTACTTTGGCGCTGCGCGTTACACCGGCCGGATAAACGGCATAAACCTGCAAATCCGGCAGAATACAGTCAGGAAGAATTCGGACCAGATCACCGCGCTCAATATCATCCTGAACATCACATTGCGGTACAACAGCCATGCCGTGCCCGCCCCGAAGGAACTGTAACCGCGCCGTGGCATTATCAACGCGGACATGACCGTTGACCCGGACTTTCTGTTCTGTACCGTTGCAAGTCATGGTCAGGGTTTCCGGGATGCGGCTATACATCACCCAATCATGCAGGGCGAGATCGTCAATCTTTTCCGGATGCCCCGCGCGATCAAGATAGTCCGGACTGGCGCAGACAATGCGACGTGTTTGATAAAGCTTGAAGCTTTTGAGATCGGAACTTTTCAGCGGTCCTGACCTGATGCCGATATCCATACCCATTCCAATCAAATCAACAACATCGTCACTCAGATGCACATCAATTGCGACGCTGGGATATGTCCGGCGGAACCGGTTCAAAATCGGAACGATCCGCAAATTGCCAAGATGTACCGAAGACGTGATTGAAATCTTGCCAACAGGTTCATCACGCAATTCCTCGACCCGTTTGCGGGCCGCTTCGGCCTCCAACATGATGGTGCGACAACTGTCGTAATACCGTTCACCGGCATCCGTGATGCTGAATGTGCGAGTACTTCGGCGCAGCAACGGCACGCCAAGTTTGGCTTCAAGCTGGCGGATCTGATGTGAAATGGCCGCGCGACTAAGCCCCATCTTGCGCGCAGCGGCGGAAAACCCGCCCTCCTCGACCACGCGGGCAAAGATCATCATTGCTCTGACTTCATCAAGTGCCGACATTTTATATGCTCAATTAATTTGACAATCTGTCCAATAATTCACGCTTACGCAAATTTTGTCAGCCAGTTACGATCAAGGCAAATGAAATCAGCGCATGGAGGATTTGATGCGTATTTTGATGATTACGACGTCGCACGACCGCATGGGTGATACGGGCCACAAGACCGGTATCTGGCTAGAAGAACTTGCAGCCCCCTATTTCCGTTTTCTCGATGCCGGTGCGGAAATCACTCTGGCATCGCCCAAAGGCGGCAAACCGCCACTTGACCCCAACAGTCTGGTACCCGATGCCCTGACCGAGGCGACCGAACGCTTTGAAAAAGATGCGGCCGCCAAACAGGCCTTTGAAAACACTGTCACGCTTGACGGCCTTAAGGCAGATGATTTTGATGCATTGTTCTATCCGGGTGGGCATGGTCCGCTTTGGGATCTTGCAACCGATGCAAAATCAATTGCCCTGATCGAAGCATTTGTCGCACAGAACAAACCGGTCGCCGCTGTTTGCCACGGCCCTGCTGCGTTGGTGAATGCCAAAACAGCTGATGGCAAGCCGCTTGTTGCGGGCAAACGTGTCACCGGCTTTACCAATGACGAAGAAAAGGCTGTCGGCCTTGAAAAGGTGGTTCCGCTGTCGATTGAAGACGAATTCAAGAAGCATGGCGGCACCTATGAACGTGGTGAAATGTGGGCGCCATTTGCTGTGGTTGACGGCAAACTTGTGACCGGACAGAACCCGGCATCAAGCGACGCAACCGCAGACGAAGTTATCAAACTTTTGTCCGCATAAAACTGCTTGACCTTCCATCTACTGGAACCTTCATACTGCAGGCATAGATACCGGTTTTATGGAGTATTCAAATGGTAAAACTGAAGGTCGAAAAAATGAGCTGTGGCCACTGCGCCAATGCAGTGACCGCAGCCGCCACCAAGGTCAGTGGCGTTGAAAGCGCAAAGGTTGATCTGGAATCTGGTGAACTTGCCGTTTCCGGCACCGCGGATGTTAACGCCCTGATCGCAGCGATCACCGATGCAGGTTATCCCGCGTCCGTGACCAGCTGATCATACCATCAACGTTCGTGTCTCCCCCCACCCGAACGTCAAGGCCGCCTGTATAATCATGATACAGGCGGCTTTTTTATTTACTCATCGCCAACCGGCCCGATCACCGCGGGTATGAATGATGCAGCATGTTGCTGGACGGACCAATACGCGCCCCTGGCAGCATTATCACCATGAGCGCACCGCGACAGGCCCCGGCATTCCTCATACAAAAAAAGCCGCCCGATCAGGGCGGCTTTTTCAATGGTCTGATGATTAATCAGCCAAGGATCTTGTCACGCAGCAGCTTGTTGACCATGCCCGGGTTGGCTTTGCCGCCGGTGGCCTTCATGACCTGACCAACGAACCAGCCCAGCATGCGGTCTTTGCCATCACGGATTTCCTGTACCTTGTCGGGGTTGGCTGCGATGACTTCGTCAATCGCCCCTTCGATGGCACCGGTATCGGTGATCTGCTTAAGACCTTTTTCCTCGACGATCTTTTCAGGATCATCACCGGTTTCGATCATGATTTCAAAGACATCCTTGGCGATACGGCCCGAAATGGTGTCATTGGAAATCAGATCGATCAGCTTGCCGAGGTTTTCAGCCGAAACCGGGCTGTCCGCGATGCCGACTTCTGCCTTGTTCAGCGCGCCAAACAGGTTGGTGATCACCCAGTTCGCAGCCAGTTTGCCGTCACGGCCCTTGGCGACGATTTCGTAGTAATCAGCCTTTTCTTTTTCCGCAACGAGAACACCGGCATCATATGCCGACAGGCCGTTTTCACGCATGAAGCGGGCTTTTTTCTCGTCCGGGAGTTCCGGGAGCTCTTTTTCGATTTCCGAGATGAAAGCATCATCGAAGACAAGCGGCAGCAGATCCGGATCCGGGAAATAGCGATAATCATGTGCCATTTCCTTGGAACGCATCGAACGGGTTTCACCCAGACGCTGATCATACAGGCGGGTTTCCTGAACGATTTCACCGCCGGCTTCCAGAACTTCGACCTGGCGTTTTGCTTCGATCTCGATCGCCTGCATCACGAAACGGATGGAGTTGACGTTTTTGATCTCGCAACGGGTGCCGAACGGCTCGCCCGGACGACGGACCGAAACGTTGGCATCGCAACGCATCGAACCTTCGTTCATGTTGCCGTCACAGGTACCAAGATAACGCACAATCGCACGCAGCTTGGTCAGGTATGCACCGGCTTCTTCCGGGGTCCGGATATCTGGCATGGACACGATTTCCATCAGCGCCACGCCCGAACGGTTAAGATCGATATGCGAATATTTCGGGTCCTGATCATGCATTGACTTGCCGGCATCCTGTTCAAGATGCAGACGTTCGATGCCAACCGACTTGGTCGAACCATCGGGCATATCAAGAATGATCGTGCCTTCGCCGACAATCGGTTTGTCAAACTGCGAAATTTGATAGCCCTGCGGCAGATCGGCATAGAAATAGTTTTTGCGGGCAAAAACGCTTTCCTTGTTGATCTTGGCCTTAAGACCCAGACCGGTTTTAACAGCCTGACGCACGCACTGGGCATTTACAACCGGAAGCATCCCCGGCATCGCCGCATCAACAAGGCTGACATTGGTGTTCGGTTCGTTCCCGAACTTGGTCGATGCACCGGAAAACAGTTTGGACTCGGAAATCACCTGACAGTGAACTTCCAGACCGACAACGATTTCCCACGGGCCGGTCGAACCTTCAATCACATAGCTCATGGATTAACCCTCCAGCCCGGACGGTTTTGCGGTGAAGTTGGCGGCACTTTCAAGCACACCACCGACACGCAGAACGGTTTCTTCATCAAACGGCTTGCCAATCAGCTGCAGGCCAAGCGGAAGTCCTTCGGACGACAGACCGGTCGGAAGCGACAGGCCCGGAAGACCTGCAAGGCTTGCCGGAACGGTGAAGACGTCGTTCAGATACATCTTGACCGGATCGCCTTCATTTTCACCGATGGCGAACGCGGCCGACGGTGCGGTCGGCGCCAGAATGGTGTCAACCGTGCCAAAGGCATTGGCGAAGTCTTCGTAAATGCGCCGACGGACTTTGAGCGCCTTGTTGTAATAGGCGTCATAGTAGCCAGCCGACAGCACATAGGTGCCGATCATGATGCGGCGCTGGACTTCCTTGCCGAAACCGGCGGCGCGCGACTTCATATACATGTCATCAAGGCTGTCGCCTTCATCCATGACACGCTGGCCATAACGCAGACCGTCATAACGTGCGAGGTTCGAAGATGCTTCTGCCGGGGCGACGATATAATAGGTGCCAAGCGCATATTTGGTGTGCGGCAGGGTCACATCGACCACTTCTGCACCCGCATCGCGCAGCATGGCAACACCATCGTCCCACAGCTTGCTGATTTCTTCGGGCATGCCATCAACACGGTATTCTTTCGGAATACCGATTTTCATGCCGCGAATGTCACCCGTCAGGGCAGCTTCGAAATCAGGAACCGCCATTGGCGCAGACGTGCTGTCCTTGGCATCGTGACCGGCCATCGAACCCAGCATGATTGCCGCGTCGCGAACGGTTTTGGTCATCGGGCCGGCCTGATCAAGCGAACTTGCAAAGGCAACAATACCCCAGCGCGAGCAACGGCCATAAGTCGGCTTCAAGCCGACAATACCGCAATAGGATGCCGGCTGGCGGATCGAACCACCGGTATCGGTACCGGTTGCCGCAAGCGCCATGTTGGCAGCAACAGCAGCCGCAGAACCGCCCGACGAACCACCGGGAACCAGGTCCTTGCCGTCCTTGCCCTTCCACGGGTTGATTGCATTGCCGTAATAGGAAGACGTATTTGACGACCCCATGGCAAATTCATCAAGGTTGGCCTTGCCCAGCATCACCGCGCCGTTTTCAAACAGCTTGCTGGTGACCGTGGATTCATATTCCGGTTTGAACCCTTCGAGGATATGCGACGCCGCCGTGGTCTGGACACCTTCGGTGCAGAACAGATCCTTGACCGCAATCGGCAGGCCTTCCATTTTTCCAGCTTCGCCCTTGGCGCGCTTGGCATCGGATGCCTTGGCCATTTCGATGGCCTTTTCCGGGGTTTCGGTGATGTAAGCGTTCAGATTGCGATGTGCTTCCATCGATTTCAGGTGCGCTTCGGTCAGTTCGACCGAGGTATATTCACCCTTTGCAAGCCCGTCGCGGGCTTCTGCAAGTGTCAGCTTTGTCAGATCAGTCATTATTCAACCACCTTGGGCACAACAAAACAGCCAGCATCGGTCATCGGTGCATTCGACAGCACTTTTTGCTGGATGTTGCCATCGGTGACTTCATCCTTGCGCAGCGGCAGGGTAAGATCGGCAACCGAGGTCAGCGGTTCGCAACCCTCGACATCAACTTCTTGCAGTTCCTCGACGAAATCGAGGATACGGGTCAAATCTCCCGCCAGTTCGGACAGGCCTTCTTCGGACACGTTGATACGTGACAGATAGGCAATACGGCGAACTGTTTCCTTATCCAAAGACGACATGGATGAAAGTCTCTCTTAAGGAATGACAAAAAACCCGGCAGATACGAAATCTGCCAGAACTTGAATTACAGCGCGGAAACTAGCACCCCGCCGCCCCTATCGCAAGGGCCGCAAATGCCCTAAATGCGCGACATCGGCGATCATTGTTCATCCGGGCGCGATCTGGCGATAAAAATGCCCGCAAGCAGCACCAAATGACGTTACAATAAGGCATGTCTGAATTGCATTGCCATCGCGGCAATTCGGCTGGTGTTTTCCAATCAACACGCCTATAAGGTCGCCATGATTTGCAATGATACTCAGGAATTGCTGCGGTTCTTACCACCAGCAGCGCGCGTTTTGGGCCTGGACCTTGGCACCAAAACCATTGGCGTGGCCCTTTCAGATGTCGGGCTGCAGATCGCTTCACCTTATGAGCTGATCTCGCGGAAGAAATTCACCCGCGATATCGCACAGCTGTCATCGATCATCGACAAACAGAATGTCGGCGGCATCATCATCGGCTTCCCGCGTGAACTTGACGGTTCGATCGGCAAGGCATGCCACCGTGTGTATGCCTTTGTCGACGAGATGGAAAAATACATCGATCTTCCGGTTCTGATGTGGGACGAACGTCTTTCGACCAATGCGGTTGAACGTATCCTGATTGAAGAAGTCGACATGACCCGCAAACGTCGCGCGGAAGTCGTCGATAAAACGGCGGCGGCCTATATTCTTCAGGGCGCGCTGGACCATCTTAACCGTCACACCGACCCCGGCGAAAATGCCGAACCCGACGAAGACGCGTTCGATGAAGACGAAGACTGATTTAAGATCGGTCACACAACAAGATCAAAAAGCTGCCAGGTTCGCCCGGCAGCTTTTTTTTTCTACGTCATTTCGACTTGATGACGACCATCACGCCAAAGAACTTCGATGGCGGCAGGATAATCTGGCCTTTTTTCTGAACCGCGCCAAGTGACAGTACAGCTTCGGAAATTCGGGACAGATCATCGACAATCAATTCGAACCCGGCAAAACCGTCCGTCGGAAAATCGGCATCATCAAAACCGTATTTGGCAATTAGCTCGTCACTGTGAAGGGCGTCGACCAGATGATCGATCCCGATGGCCTCGTAAAAATCGCGCACGGCGTCCGCCGCCCAGTGACTAAGCACGACCTTGCCGATCGCCTTGGCACCGTTGGGATGGGATTGATATTCCGGGAAATAGAAATTCTGTGGCGGATGGCGATGCTGGCAAACAAACGACACCGCATGGCGGAGCAACGGGTGGTTGGCAAAGGCCAGTGAAAAGGCAACGCCCACCGTATCGCCCGACGGGGTTAACGCATCGCGTTCAAAATGAAATACCGACGGAACAGCTGCCCCGGCCGCAATGAATTCCTCACGATCCTTTTCGGCATCGCGCGACTGAAGGGCAAGCATCGACATGCCCTGGCGATGGCGCAGATAATCCCGGTTATAGATCGGAAATGAAAACGGCACAGACAGATCGGTTTCGGTAATCTTGTCCGGATCAACAACAGCAAGCAATTCGATATACATGCCGTCAAGCTGGATCAGCGCATTGCCCGTTCCAAACGGATGGGTTGCACGCGGCGTTACTTTAAATCCAAGCTGGGAATAAGCAGCAATTGCCGCTTCAAGATCATTCACACACAGAACAAGATGATCAATCGCGCGCGACATGGCGTCCCCTCGTGGCATTGGTGGCGGTCCGGACAGCTTTAGATTGAATTCAGTTTATCGCTGCCGCACTCTTATAGATGTGCTGACTATCACATTATGCTTTGGCAACAAAGAACAACTCCCATTTAGCTGAATTAAAGTCAGCTGGCGCACGGCACAATTCAATCGCTTGCAGTGATTACATTTTTGTCCGACAACATACGGGGTCACCCGGCGCATTGCGCCAAAGCATGACCTGTGCTTTTCGTTCAAAAGGTCCGTTCATGATCGCCATTCTTTCCGCCCTGCTGCCGACATTCGCCCTGATTGTTCTGGGCTATGGCCTGCGCCAACGTCAGTTCCTGCCTGACGCATTCTGGCCCGGCGCGGAAAAGCTGACCTATTTCGTGACGTTCCCGGCCCTGCTGTTTTCCAACACTGCCAAGGCAGATCTCGGCAGTTTGCCGTTACTGGGGATTGCCAGTGCGATGCTGGGAACTGTTGCGATTTGCTCCATCCTGATCATGGTTCTGAAACCGGTTCTGAAGGTCAGTCCCGCGGCATTTTCATCCCTGGTTCAGGGGGCGATCCGCCCCAACACCTATATCGGGCTTGCTGTTGCAGCCGCCCTTTTGGGAACGGCTGGACTGACGGTAACCGCACTTTGTGTCGCGCTGGTTGTTCCGACGGTCAATGTCATATCGGTTCTGGCCTGTGCCCATTGGGGGGAAAATGACCGCAAACCGGGTTTGCTGTCGCTGCTTCGTGATGTTGCAAAGAACCCGCTTCTGGTCGCCTGCGTTCTGGGCAGTCTGTTTAATGTCGCCGGAATTGGCCTGCCCCCGGTGATTGGCCCGTTTCTTGAAGTTCTTGGCCGCTCGGCCCTGCCCATCGGGTTGCTTGCTGTCGGGGCCGGCCTTGATCTTAAGGCCGCACGCAATGCCGGTTTTCCGGTCGGCATTTCAACCATTGGCAAACTGGTTGCCAGCCCGGCCATTGCAGCCGGACTTTGTCTGGCGCTCGGGTTGCCGGGGATCGAAAGTGCGGCTGTGGTGTTTTATGCCGCCCTTCCCTGTTCAGCCAGTGCCTATGTCCTGGCGCGCCTGATGGGCGGTGATGCACAGATGATGGCCAGTATCATCACAGTCCACACCCTTGCCGCGATCATCACCATGCCGATCATTGCGGTTCTGATGCATGTGGTTTGATCCAGCGACCATGAAAATCTCCCGGAAAACCTGACCGGACAGTCAGGTTTTCCGCATGAAATCACACCATTCTTTGGAATATTTACCTTTTCGTCACACGGGCAATTCGTTATGCTCCGCGCGAAATTTTTTCCAGACCATCCAAGGGAAATGTGCAACGCCATGAGCGTCATGGGACCAGCGGCGGATCACTATCCGCACCCACACCTCCTCGGTATAGAGGGTCTCACCCCCGGGGAAATCACCCTTATTCTTGATCGGGCACAGCATTACGCGGAAAAGAACCGCTCTGCTGACAAGACCAGCAATATTCTGGCCGGTGCCACGATTGTAAATCTGTTTTACGAAAACTCCACCCGTACATTGACGTCATTCGAACTTGCCGCCAAACGGCTTGGTGCGGATGTCATCAACATGACGGTGGGCACCAGTTCGGTCAAAAAGGGTGAAACCCTGATTGACACCGCCATGACGCTCAATGCGATGAACCCGGATGCCCTTGTGGTTCGCCATGCCGATAGTGGCGCGGTCAAGTTGCTGAGTGAAAAGGTCAATTGTGCGGTTCTCAATGCCGGGGATGGTCGCCATGAACACCCGACACAGGCCCTGCTTGATGCCCTGACCATCCGCCGTCATAAGGGACGCTTGCACCGTCTGAATGTTGCGATCTGCGGCGATATCGCCCATTCGCGTGTTGCCCGGTCAAACATCCTGCTTCTCAATACCATGGGGTCGCGGGTACGGCTTGTAGCCCCGCCGACCCTGATACCGTCAAAGATCGATCGCATGGGCGTCGAGATTTTCCACGACATGGAAGAAGGTTTGAAAGACTGCGACATCGTCATGATGCTGCGCCTTCAGCTTGAACGCATGGAAGGAAGCTTTATCCCGTCCGTCCGCGAATATTTCCATTTCCATGGCCTTGATCGCGCCAAGCTTGCCAATGCCAAACCCGACGCCCTGATCATGCATCCCGGCCCGATGAACCGTGGCGTGGAAATCGACAGCGAAGTCGCCGATGACGTTGAACGATCGGTCATTCGTGAACAGGTCGAAATGGGTGTTGCCGTTCGCATGGCTGCGCTGGAATTGCTTGTCCAGAACCACAGAAAGATGGGAGGTCAGGCATGAGCCCCGCCATTCGCGCCAAAGGCGCAGGTAAAAAGGCCTTTATCAATGCCCGTCTGATCGACCCGGTCGCACAGACTGATGGCATGGGCGGCCTACTGATCCAGGATGACACGATTGCCAAATCCGGCGCGGAAGTCACCAAGGACACCGTTCCTGAAGGATTTGAAATCATTGACCTTGGCGGTGCTTGCCTTGCCCCGGGTCTGGTGGACATGCGTGCCCAGCTGCGTGAACCGGGTTTCGAGCATCAGGAAACGATTGAAACGGCTGGCAAATCTGCGGCCATTGGCGGGGTGACCACCATCATCGCCCTGCCCAATACCGATCCGGTCATTGATGATGTTGCCGGTGTCGAATTCATTGCACGACGCGCGCGCAAGGTCGGCCTGGCCAAGGTGTTTGTCTATGGTGCGGTTTCCAAAGGCATCGAAGGCAAGGAAATCACCGAAATGGGCCTTCTGCATCAGGCAGGTGCGGTCGCGTTCTGTGATGGTGTCAAAACAATCGCCAGTACCCGCCTGCTGCGCCAGGCACTTTCATATTCCACCTTCTTTGACGGCATGATCGTCCAGCATCCGGAAGAGCCGGAATTGTCCAAGGGCGCATCAATGAACAGTGGCGAACTTGCCACCCGTCTGGGTCTTTCAGGGGTTTCACCGCTGGCCGAAGTCATGCAGATCGAACGTGATTTGCGTTTGGCGGAAATGACTGGCGGGCGGCTTCATTTTGCCCATATCTCGACCGGGGAGTCGGTTGAGGTCATTCGCAAGGCCAAGAAACGCGGCCTGAAAGTAACCTGCGATACGGCACCGCCCTATTTCGCGTTGAACGAGAATTCGGTGTCCGATTACCGGACATTTGCCAAATTGTCCCCGCCCCTGCGATCAGAAGATGACCGTCAGGCGATCGTGGCCGGTCTGGCAGATGGCACCATTGACGCCATTGCATCCGATCACAATCCGCAAGATGCGGACTCAAAGCGCCTGCCTTTCGCACAGGCGGCGGCGGGTGCAGTTGGTTTTGAAACGCTTCTGCCCATTTCGCTTGAACTTTATCACAACGGCCATATGTCGTTGCTTGATGTCATCACCAAACTGACACGCGTTCCGGCGGATCTTGTCCGCATCAAGGGTGCCGGAACCCTTGCCGAGGGAACGGCGGCGGATCTGGTGGTGTTTGATCCGGATCGTCCGTGGAAAATCGATCCGTATCAGTTCCATTCGAAATCAAAGAACTCACCTTTTGACGGTCGCCTGACACAGGGCCGCGTTTTGCGGACCCTGATTGATGGCCGCGAAGTTTTCACGGAAGGCTCCTGATATGGAACAGGCACTCGATGAAGGCTACAAAGCCATGTTGATGTCCCTGCAAATTGCGACGGTTTGCGGCTATTTGCTTGGCTCGATCCCGTTCGGTCTGGTTTTGACCCGGATGGCCGGCCTTGGTGATATCCGCAAGATCGGTTCGGGCAATATCGGTGCAACCAACGTGCTTCGCACCGGGCGCAAGGGACTGGCGTTCCTGACCCTGATCGGGGATGCGGGCAAAGGCGCGTTTGCCGCCCTGCTCTTTACCCATCTTTCGGGCGTTGAACAGGGTATCTTTGCCGGCGGTGCTGCGGTTATCGGCCACATGTTCCCGGTCTGGCTGCGCTTCAAGGGCGGTAAAGGCGTTGCAACGACGCTTGGCACCCTTGCGGCTGTTAACTGGATAATGGGTCTGTGTGCTGCTTTGACGTGGCTTGTCATGGCGCTGATTTTCCGCATTTCGTCCCTGTCGGCATTGATTGCAATGATCGCCGCCCCGCTTGCCGCCTTCTTCATCGCCAATGATCAGGGTGCCGGATGGCTTGGGGTATTTCTGGCTGTGATTGTCTGGGCTGCGCATCACGCCAATATCGGTCGTCTGCTTCGGGGTGAAGAACCCAAGATTGGCCAGAAAAAGAAAGAAGCAGAACAAGATAGCCAGACGGTCTGATCCCGTTCCTTTCTTTTGAATAACTTGACGAAACAACGCCCGGATGATCACAATCCGGGCGTTATGCATTTTAGCGATCAACAACCGGCACGATTGGCACAATCCGAACGCCTTGCCCGTATGCGGCTTGCGCGCAGCACCAATATTGGCCCGGTGACATTTCGCAAATTGCTTGACCGGTTCGGGTCTGCACGCAATGCCATCGACGCACTGCCCGACATTGGCCGTCATTCGGGTACTGTTCGCAAAATCACCCTTGCCAGTCGCGATGACACGGTTGCCGAAATCGAACTGGCAAAACAAAGTCACGCAAAACCGGTGATTTTTGGCGACCCGGAATATCCCGCCCTTTTGGCCCGCATTGAAGATGCCCCGCCCTATTTTTATGCCATCGGTCGCCTGGAACTTTTGGCGCAATCTGCGATCGGGATTGTTGGTGCGCGCAATGCATCTGCCAATGGGTGCGGTTTTGCACGCAAAATAAGTCACGAACTGGTATCGGCCGGATATGTCGTGGCATCGGGAATGGCACGCGGCATTGACGGGGCCGCACACGAGGCCGCACTCAATGCCGCCCGAACCACGGGTGGCAAAACGGGCGGCGGTACAATTGCGGTCCTTGGCGGGGGTGTTGATGTCATTTATCCGCGCGAACATCGCGCGCTTTATGAACAGCTTTGTCAGGATGGTCTGGTGATATCGGAAATGCCGCCGGGCCTTAAACCGCAAGCACGCCATTTCCCGCGGCGCAACCGGATCATATCGGGCCTTGCACACGGCACCGTCGTCATAGAGGCCGGGCGCAATTCCGGGTCGCTGATTACCGCGCGCTTTGCCGCCGATCAGGGGCGCGATGTTTTTGCTGTTCCCGGTTCACCGACCGACCCGCGGGCGGCCGGACCAAACAGTCTGATCCGGGATGGTGCAATTTTATGCGACTCTGCGGATGTGATTCTTGATGCCGTGAGGTCGGCAGAAAAAAACACACAGCTTTTTGAAAGTTTTCATCAATTCAACACAGACGGTCGCAACAGTGAGCCCGATCACATACAGGGCACTTATGATGACATTATCAGATCCCTTGAACATGACGCCGAATTTTCCGGCGCAAAACAGGGGCATCAGGACATTGCAAACGCGCAGGAAACCGCGACGCATGCCAATGACGGAACCGATATTGATGACAATGACAAAGTGATTGATTTGCTGTCGACTTCGCCCCTTCTGATTGACGAACTTATCCGCACGTCAAAGCTGTCGGCAAACCGAGTTTCAACAATTTTGATTGAACTCGAACTTGCAGGAAGGGTTGAACGTCACCCCGGAAATAGGGTATCGCGTATCGCCAAATGAGAGTCGCGTCGGATTTCGGCGTGACAAATATTGTTGTGATTTGCCGCAATTTGCGCAATCTGATTTGAAATACAGACACACTATATATATGTGCGTCTCGCATTCGGGTTAATTGAAGCACAACATAAATATCGCCTTCGGGCGCAAGAACCGGACACGAAAAACGTAATGAATCTTGTCATCGTCGAATCCCCGGCCAAAGCCAAGACGATCAACAAATATCTCGGTGATGATTATAAGGTGCTGGCCTCTTTCGGTCACATCCGCGATCTGCCGTCCAAGGACGGATCAGTCGATACCGATAATGATTTTTCGATGGTCTGGGAAACGGATGGACGATCGGAAAAACAGATCCGCGAGATTGCCGCAGCGGCCCGTGACTCCGACACCATCTATCTCGCGACTGACCCGGATCGCGAAGGGGAAGCGATTTCGTGGCATATTCTTGAAGTTCTCGAGCAGAAAAAATTGCTCCGCGGGCGTGATGTGCACCGCGTCGTGTTTCACGAGATCACCAAGAAGGCCGTCACGGACGCCATCGCCAATCCGCGTGAACTCAATCAGGAACTGGTTGATGCCTATCTGGCGCGTCGTGCACTTGATTATCTTGTGGGCTTCAACCTGTCGCCGGTTCTGTGGCGCAAACTTCCGGGTTCGCGTTCGGCTGGTCGTGTGCAATCGGTTGCCCTGCGTCTGATTTGCGAACGTGAAATCGAGATCGAGGCCTTCAAGCCCGACGAATACTGGTCGCTTGAAGCCGGATTTGCTGTTCCGGAAGGCAACTTTACCGCGCGCCTGACGCATCTGAACGGCGAAAAGCTTGATAAACTGGCGCTTGGCAACGAAGACGCCGCCAAGATCGCCAAGGAAAAGGTCGAAAGCAGAAGCTACGCGGTCTCCAAGGTCGAGCGCAAGGACGTCAAACGTCGTCCGCAGCCGCCTTTCACCACATCGACCCTGCAACAGGAAGCATCGCGCAAGCTTGGCTTTGGGGCAAAACGCACCATGCAGCTCGCCCAGCGCCTGTATGAAGGGGTTGATATCGGCGGTGAAACTGTTGGTCTGATCACCTATATGCGTACCGATGCCGTGGTTCTTTCGCAGGAAGCATTGGCTGCTGCACGCCGCCTTATTGGCAAGGATTACGGGGATGCCTACCTTCCGGCCAGTGCGCGCAGCTTTGCCAACAAGGCAAAGAACGCACAGGAAGCCCACGAAGCGGTACGTCCGACCGATCTGTTCCGTCGCCCCGATCAGGTGGCACGCCACCTTGATAAGGACCAGCTGGCACTTTACACCCTGATCTGGAAACGTACCGTTGCCTGCCAGATGGAAGACGCCCGCTTTGATCAGGTTGCAGTCGACCTGTCATCGAATGACAATCATGTTGTTCTGCGCGCCAACGGCTCGGTTGTGAAATTTGACGGCTTCCTGAAACTGTATCAGGAAGGCAAGGATGACGAGGCCGAGGACGAAAATGATCGTCGTCTGCCGCCGCTCAAGGAAGGTCAGAAACCCAACCTTGGCAAAGTCAGCATCGACCAGCACTTCACCCAGCCCCCGCCCCGATATACCGAGGCGAGCCTGGTCAAGAAGATGGAAGAACTTGGCATCGGCCGTCCGTCGACCTATGCATCGATCATTTCGGTTCTTCAGGATCGCAACTATGTATTGCTTGAACGGCGCCGCTTTGTCGCACAGGACCGTGGTCGCCTTGTCACCGCGTTTCTGTCGAAGTTCTTTGAACGCTATGTTCAGTACAACTTCACCGCGGATCTTGAAAACCAGCTTGATGAAATCTCGACCGGCAACCTTGCCTGGAAAGAAGTGCTTCGTGACTTCTGGAAATCGTTCAAGGGCAATGTCGACGAGGCCAAGGAACTGAAAATCACCGATGTGCTTGATGCGCTTCAGGTGATGCTTGAAAATTATCTGTTCCCGCCGCGTGAAGACGGCACCGATCCGCATAAATGCCCAAAATGTTCTGATGGCACTCTGAGCTTGAAGCTGGGCAAGTTCGGCGCATTCCTGGGATGTTCGAACTATCCGGACTGCAACTTCACCCGGCCGCTGGTTGCCAATGAAAATGGCAATGATTCCGAACTTGATGCCGGACCCAAGGTTCTGGGCATCGACAAGGAAACCGGCAAGGAAATCACCCTGCGCAAAGGCCCGTACGGGGTTTATGTTCAGCTTGGTGAAGAAGAAGAAGTCGAAGGCAAGAACGGCAAACCCAAAAAGGTCAAACCGAAACGTACCTCCCTTCCCAAGGGACTGGAACCATCGGTCGTTGACCTGACCAAGGCCGAAGAGCTTCTGACACTTCCGCGCGTGGTCGGGATTTACCCCGATACCGGCGAGGAAATGAAAGCCAATATCGGACGTTTTGGTCCCTATGTTCAGGCCGGCAGCATCTTTGCGTCTCTTAAGGCCGATGATGACGTGCTGACCATTGGTGAAAACCGGGCCATCGCCCTGATTGCGGACAAGCGCGAAAAAGCCGGCAAGGAAATCGGCAAACATCCCGATGACAACGAACCGATCTTTGTCGCAGTTGGTCGTTGGGGTCCGTTTGTGAAACACAAAAAGACCATCGCCAATATCCGCGATGTTGAACGCGATGACATCACCCTTGAGATGGCGATAAAGGCCATCAAGGAAAAGGAAGCCAAGTCGGGCAAAACATCAAAAGCCGCGACCAAGAAAACGGCAACCAAAACCGCGACGGCAAAGAAAAAAGCCCCCGCGAAAAAGAAAACGGCTGCGAAGAAAACCGCAGCAAAGAAGACAACCACGAAAAAGGCGGCGGCAGATTAATCTGCCGCTTTCCTTTTCAGTGGAAATTAAGTGAAAGGACGCCGCGAAGTTGGCGAACGATACAGAAGACAAAAAACACTTCCCGACCCGGGAAGAAATCATCGAATTCATCGATATGAGCCCCACCCCGGTGGGCAAGCGCGAAATTGCGCGCGCCTTTAACATCAAGGGTGCAGCGAAGATCGAGCTTAAAAAGATCCTAAAGGAACTGAAAATCGGTGGCGATGTCGTCAAGGGACGCAGACGGTTTGACAAACCCGACCGCCTGCCCCCGGTCGAGGTGCTTGAAATCACCGGCATCGACGATGATGGCGAGGTTCTGGCCAAGCCGAATGTCTGGAAACATGACTACGAACCGCCCCAGATTGTCGTCAAATCGATCCGCCGTGGCGGGCCAAGTGCGCCTGGCATCGGTGACAAGATCCTGGCCAAGCTGCGCTATACCGGCAAGCAAACCTACGAAGCCAGCATCATGCGGGTCCTTGGAAGCGGCCCACAGCGCGTTTTGGGACTTTACCGCCCCAATGAACGCGAAGGCCGCGTTGTGCCCACGGATCGCAAGGATAGCGGCGAAATCGCGGTACCGCTTGATGATCATCCCGATCTTGAAGCCGGATCGCTGGTTTTGACGGAAATCCTGCCGGGCAAGCATTTCGGATTGCGCAAGGGCCGGATCACCGAGGTTCTTGGCAATATCAACGAACCGAAATCGATCAGCCTTGTGTCGATCCATGCGCGTGGCATTCCGTTTGAATTCCCGCCGGAAGTCGAACTTCAGGCACGGGAATCAAAGGCCACGCCGCTTGGCAAACGTACCGACCTTCGCGATATCCCGCTGGTGACCATTGATGGTGCCGACGCGCGTGATTTTGATGATGCCGTCTGGGCCGAAGCCGACCCCGATCCCGCCAATGAAGGCGGCTGGCACATCATGGTCGCGATTGCCGACGTGTCCTGGTATGTGCGCCCGGGCGACGCGCTTGACCGCGAAGCGGTGAAACGCGGCAACAGTTGCTATTTCCCGGACCGTGTCGTCCCGATGTTGCCGTTTGAGCTGTCAAATGGCTGGTGTTCGCTGGTTCCCCATGAAGATCGCGGCTGTATGGCGGTCGAGATGTGGCTCGACAAGCACGGGCACAAGCTGCGTCACAAGTTCTGTCGCGGCATGATGCGTTCTGCGGCGCGCCTGACCTATGATCAGGTGCAGCGCGCCATGGATGGTCAGCCCGATGACACCACAGGGCCGCTGGTCGACACGATCATCAAGCCGCTTTATGGCGCTTTCCACGCTTTCCTTGAAGCGCGTAAAAAACGTGGTGTTCTGGAACTTGATGTTCCCGAACGCAAGATTGAGCTGAATGATCAGGGCCAGATCGTCGCAATTGCCCCGCGTGCGCGCTTTGACAGCCACAAGCTGATCGAAGAATTCATGATTGCTGCCAACGTTTGTGCAGCCGAGGAACTTGAACGCATCAAGCAGCCTTGCATGTATCGTATCCACGATGCCCCGAGCGAGGAAAAGCTTGAAGCCCTGCGCGAATTCCTTGAAGGGGCCGGGTATCAGTTGAACAAGGCATCGGTTCTGCGTCCGCGGGACTTTAACCGCATTCTGGAACTGGCCAAGGACACGCCCGAGGCAGAGCTGATCAACACGGTCGTTCTGCGCAGCCAGTCACAGGCGATGTATAGCCCCGATAATATCGGGCACTTTGGCCTGGCATTGAAGAAATATGCCCATTTCACATCACCGATCCGCCGTTATGCCGACCTTCTGGTCCATCGCGCGCTGATTGCCGGTTTGAAGCTGGGTGAAGGCGGCCTTCCGCCCGAAGATGGTGAACGGTTCGAGCAGATCGGCGAAGACATTTCCGGCACGGAACGCCGGGCGGCAATGGCCGAACGCGATGCGGTCGACCGGTATGTCGCGGCCTATATGTCTGACAAGGTTGGTGCCGAATTCCCGGGCAAGATTTCCGGGGTCACGCATTTTGGTCTGTTCATTTCGCTCAATGAAACCGGGGCAGACGGCTTGGTGCCGATTTCCACCCTGCCCGATGACTATTACATCCATGATGCCGCAAGCCACGCACTGGTCGGGCAAAATCGCGGCAAGAAGTTCCAGTTGGGTGATAGCGTTGTGGTCCGCATCGCCGATGCCGATGCCGCAACCGGGTCTTTGGCATTGCGACTGGCCGAACATGCCGACATCACCGCCCGCGATCTGGTCGAACGGCCACGTGGGCGCAAAGGCCAGGGCAAACGTCGGGGCAGCAGCCCCGGGGACCGCAGCCACCGTCATGGCAGCAAACCCGGCTTCCGTTCCGGCCCGCGCGATGGCAAGGGCCCTGGTGGCACGTCTGCGACCAAGTCAAAGGGCAAAAAGAAAACGACGCCCAAAAAGCAACGCAAGCTGGTCGCGTCAAACCGCGTCACCCGCAACACTGCCAAACGCGACGACAAGTCGTAATAAAAACCCCCGTGAACAAACACGCAAACAAACAAAGGGCGGCCATCTGGCCGCCCTTTGTGCAATAAAAACAATAAATTACGCCAGTTACATCATGGTCGCGATGAATTTCGCCAGATGCTCGGATGTCTGTTTGCCACGATTATTGATGATCGCGACATTGCCCGGCAACCCGTCCAGATCAGGATGCGATGCATCAAAACTTGTCAGAAGGCCCAGTTTTTTATCCGCCAACGTCTTCATCGCTGCCAAGGCACGGATCAGTTCAATGCCACTCAGCCCGTCAAGAACAGCCGCGGTGATGATCGCATCGGGATGGGACTGAACAACTGTTTCAAAGGCCTCGACAGCGGTGCGCGCGGTGATGGTGCGGAACCCCTGTTCGCGCAATTCGCGCTGAAGAAAATGGGCCTGAACAGCCGTTGCGGTCACAAGCAGGATTTCCTTGTCCTGCGCCGATCCGTTGTGGGATTTTTCGGCCTTTTCATCACTTTTTACCGTGCGGGTCGGCAAAGAACGCAGGATGCGAGTTTCTTCCTCGGCCTGCGGATTGGTGCCGCTTTCGATGATTTCGCGAATCCAGCTGGTGAAATCGACAAGGGATGCGGCTTCCAGATCATCGATCTTGGTCAGCTCGGCGATGTAATCTTCCATGCGATGGGCAATTGCGCCAACAAGTGGAAACCCGAATGATCCGGCCAAACCCTTGACGGTATGGGCTTCGCGGCGAATTTCCGCGATGCCCGGCCCCGCTTCATCCATCCCGCCGGCGATACGATCAATCGTTGTTTCAATCCGGTCAACACGTTCAATTGTGTCCTCAATGAAGTCCTGTTTCAGACTGGCAACGATATCGTCCGCATTTCCCATTGGGCACTCCTTTAGCAGGTATTCAATTATGCTTTACAATCGCAAAGTCGCCCATAGGGTGATTAGAACGGGTCGATTTTACTTGCTTGCGCTATTGAACATCATGATGATGGCATACCGTTTCAATGCCCCTTTTTGCCCTTTGGATCAAGTGCGGGCAGAAAAGAAACAGGAGTTAAGCGCCCCATGACGATGCCCCACAACGATCAGAACGATCCCCTTCGCGATATGACGCCCCCGCCCCATACCGAAGATAGCCTTTCCGGCCCGACCGATAGCGGCAAGCGGTTGCTGCTTGGTCTTCGGCGCGGGTTCCGGCGCAAGTGCCCCAATTGCGGCCACGGGCTTGCATTTGGCGGATACCTCAAGCTGCGACCGGCATGTGATGTTTGCAGTCACCCGATTGGTGAATATCGCTGTGACGATGCACCGCCCTATTTCACCATCTTTCTGGTCGGACATATCGTTGTGCCCGGCGTTCTGATGATGGAGCAAACAATCAAGCCGTCGCTTTGGATGCAAATGTCGATCTGGCTGCCGGCGACCGTGTTGCTGTGCCTTGGTTTCCTGCCCTTTATCAAAGGCGCGGTACTTGGCACCCAGTGGGCCATGCGCATCAAAGGATAGTCATTGGCTATCAGGCACATTTTCCTTTAGAATAAGCAACTTGGATTTCCAAAATTAGTCGGATGTTTCCCTTGGTCACGATTGGCCGCCCCAGCATTGAAGACCTTTGTCTTAAGACCAGCTTGCGCCATTGGCGGCGTATCGGGGCTACGCTTGGGCTTTGCCTTTTACAGGCGGCTTGTGGCACCCCGCAGGTTGCCGGGATTACCGCCCCGGATGATCCGCAAACCCGCGAACTGGTTACCCAGACAATCGATCTTGTCGCTACCCGGTATATTGATCCGATCAGCCGCGATCAGATTCTGGTCAACACCCTTGATGGCCTGTCTGAAATCGATGACAACATCCGGGTCGATATCACCCCGGATGACCTGGTCTTGCAATATGACGGCAAGACGGTACAAACCATCGCCCTTCCGCAGACCAACTACGATCAGACAAGTGTCGAAGGCAACCAGATCTGGTCTGAAATCACCCTGCGCGGGCTTGGCACCTATCGGGCCTATTCACCGGTGCTGCGTAATAGCGATACCCTTGATGTTCAGGCCGCCTTGGTCAGTGGCGCCATTCGCAACCTAGACCGTTACAGCCGCTATGAAGGCCCCAAACAGGCCGAAACGGCGCGCAACCGGCGTGACGGATATATCGGCATCGGCATTCGCGTTATCGGCGGTGACGGCTATCCGGTGGTGAAACTGGTGCATCCTGAAAGCCCGGCGGCCAAGGCCGGACTGCATCCCGGGGATCAGATTGTCGCGGTCAATGGCGAAGACATGTATGGCAAGACCAGCACCTATACCGCCGATCTTCTTCATGGCGAAGAAGGCACACGGGTAACCATCGACATCAACAAGGCCGACAATCGGGCAATTGTCCCGGTTGAAATCATGCGCGAACGTGTCATTGACCGGACTGTTTTTGCCGAAACCCGCGACAATATCCTGATTGCCCGCATCACCAGCTTCAACAGTGCAACCGCAAGCACATTGGGCGACAACATCCTTAAGGCGCAACTTTATGATGGCGGACTTAAGGGGGTTATCCTTGATTTGCGGGGCAATCGTGGCGGTTTACTGCAACAGGGGGTCGCTGTGGCCGACCTGTTCCTTGAAAACGGCCCGATAGGCAACACATTTTCGCGCGTCATGGCCGCCCGCCATACGTTCCGGGCCGGCAATAGCGACCTGACCAGGGGGGCACCGCTGATTGTCCTCATTGACGGGCGTACCGCATCATCGGCCGAACTGGTTGCCGCGGCCCTGCAGGATCGCAATCGTGCTGTGCTTGTCGGATCCACCAGCTTTGGCAAAGGATCGGTTCAGGCAATCAATGATTTGCCCAACCATGGCACCTTGACCTTTACCTGGTCGCGGATGACGGCCCCGTCGGGCTATACATTTGACAGAATCGGACTGTTCCCGGCGATCTGCACGCAATCGAATGATAATGATACCCCGGTTCACCGGGTTTCAACCGCCCTGTCACAGCGTGATCAGACGGCCAGCATGCTGACCAAATGGCGCACCCTTGATTATCGGGATGAAAAAAGCCGCCGGGAACTTCGAAGCGTCTGCCCGGCCCACAGCAACAATGACGAATTTGACATCAAAGTTGCATTGGAATTGCTGAAAAACAGCCCTGATTACAAGAATCTCGCCTTTGTCGGACAACAGGAAATCGCCGATACTTTCGATGCGCATTAAAAATGCATTCTTTTTTGCCAAAATGGCTTGACACTCTGGCGATAACCTTTATGTTCCGCCGCCTGAGATACACCTGAACACAGGATGCAGAGACATGGCGAAGCCCGCTTCGATCCTCGTAAAGTTGGTAAGCACCGCAGACACCGGTTACTTCTATGTTGTTAAGAAGAACCCGCGGAATACCACCGAGAAATTCCAGTTTCGCAAGTACGACCCGGTCGTGCGTAAGCACGTCGTGTTCAAAGAAGCGAAAATGAAGTAATCAGGTTCTTCGGAACCGGAGTACTTGGACGATTTAAAAAAGACGTGCCCTTCGGGTCACGTCTTTTTTTTTATTTCCAGGCTTCAGACCAAAACGCCAGCCCGACGGATCGGGCATGGCATCCCCGCCCTGGCTATGCAAACCGGCGATACCCCGCCGCCGCAAGCGCAAGCCAGCCTGCAATGAACGATACACCGCCAATCAGTGCAATTGCCCCAAACGCGGAAATGCCGCTAAAGGCGATGACATAAAGCGATCCGCAGAAAAACAGGATGCCAGCCAGCATCGCATAAGCCGCAATACGCAAAAGTTTTTCGTCAGGGACATGATGCACAAGGCCTGCAATCGCAGCCAGCGCAACCCCATGAACAAGCTGATAATGCGCGCCCTTATCAACCAGGCTTCGCGCATATTCCATATCCGTCCCTGCCATCCCGTGGGCCGCAAAGGCACCAAGGGCAACCGCCATCGCCCCGTTTAGCCCCGCCATCACAACCGATAACCGCATTCCTGCCATCCTTTTGCGTTAATGATGCTGAATAATCGCGTCAGATTACAAAGGCATCCGCACCATCGCCATGCGAAAACGCAAAAAAAATGGCCGTACTAAAAAGTACGGCCAGTAAACTCTCTTGGGGGAGATGTGCCGGACCATCGAAATGCCCGTCACAAGATTATTACTACCTGCGCATACTCGCTATTTCTGTGACAGCCATCACAACTGATCGAAAAATCGTTCATTTTGTGACATTTCCGAGCAGAAACAGCGTTTTTGGCAATTTTACCGACGATCCATAAGACGATCAGTGAATGGACTCGCTCAGGAATTCTTCAAGGCGACGGACATCTGGAACATGCAATCCGCTGTCAATCTTGTTGACCAGCCCCTTGCGGCCAAGACTTCCCATCACGCGCGCAACGGTTTCGCGCGACGTGCTTACACGACCGGCCACCTCGGAATGCACCGGCACTGGCGACAAGGTTGCCGCCCCCTTGTCATCGCAAACCTGCTGCGCCCGGCGCAGGATTTCGGCAATGACCCGTTCGTTTGCACCAAGCGTGCTGACATCGACAATCCGTCGTGTTGATGTGCGTACAATCCGCGCCAGTTCGCTGATCACATTCCAGGCCACAGACGGATGACTTTTGACAACTTTTTCAAAGTTCGCGGGGCTCAAAATCCCGACATCCGTATCATCCACGGCAAAAACACAGGCAGATCTGGGTTCCCCGTCAATCGCGGATAATTGACCGACACAACCGCCAGCACCGATTTCCTCAAGCGTGATTTCACGCCCCGACAGGGAATAATTCACGATCCGTACACGGCCCGACAAAATCAGATAGACGTCTGAACTGTCTGCTTCGGGCTCGATGATCTGGGCACCGGCTGCATATGTTTTGCGATTGATGTGACGTTCAACGTCCCCAAGTGCGTCTTCGTCGAGGTTAGCAAAAATGCCAACGACAGATAATTTGGTCATGAACCCATGCTTTATGTTGCGCTGTTGTTGTTATTCGAATTGGCAACTGTGACGCTGCCCCTCTTGATACTTCCACTGTCCCGTACACAATCATAAGCAAACAACCAGGCACTGACAATCTATTGCAACAAGATGTAAATCAGCACATCCCGATAGACATGACCATGCTGCATGTGCGAACATGTTTGCAGAATTTCCCATACGACTTCATCACATATTGGTCCTGTTTCCTTTAGGAGACCCAGCATGAGTCCAGAACTGGAAATTTTCCGCCGCAGTCCGACGGGCAAACCCAAAAGCAAACACCCGCTTGTCTTCGTGCACGGGGCCTTCACCGGTGCCTGGTGCTGGAACGAGCATTTCCTGAACTGGTTTGCCGACAAGGGATTTGAAACCGTATCCTTTTCACTCAGAGGTCACGGTGGCAGTGGCGGACGACAATTGCGCAGTCTTGCCTCGATTGATGATTATGTCGAGGATCTGGAAGAAGTTGTCGACACACTGGGACAGACGCCGGTTCTGATCGGCCATTCAATGGGTGGCTATATCATTCAGAAATATCTGGAACAGCACACTGCCGAAGCTGCCATTCTGATGGCATCGGTCCCGCCCGAAGGCCTTCTGGCCAGTAATGCCATGATGGCGATGGCCCAGCCCGATCTTTATTTTCAGATGGCCTGGCTTCAGGCAATCGGCCCGCACACATTTTTGCGCGAACGACTGGGTCGCGCCATGTTGTCGCCCGACATCGCCGAAGACGAAGGCATGATCTATTTCGGGCGTCTGGAAACGGAAAGTCAGCGCGCACTTCTTGATATGATGGGCGCCAATCCGATTTTCCTGACCGCCGACTACGCACCGGCAATGCTGGTGATCGGGGCCCATGATGATGAAATCATTCAAAGCGAACTGATCCACCACACTGCCAGGAAATATCACGCCGACTATGCGCTGGTTGATGATATTCACCACGCCATGATGCTTGATAAAAACTGGGAAAAGGTTGCCGAGACGATGCTTGAATGGCTTCAGGTCAAGCTGGTGACCCAGCAGCGCACCAAGGGCAACAAAAGCGCAGCATGATCATCGATCATTTGTGGTTGAACTTTTGATCTGCTGCAAAACGATGGCTTTAAATCACAGACATTTTCTGGGAGCATGTTCACCTTAGCCAGAACAAAGGTTGGTGACATGCCCCACATGAACAGTCTTTTCCCATTGATCCGGATCCTTCCCGTCATTGCAATGGCGGGGATCGCAGGCACGATCAGCACATCGGCAACAGCCCAACAGGCCACCGATGCCGTTGCCCCGGAAAACGGTACCGCCACATCCGCCCCGCGCACAGACATTCACGCCCGACACTGGATGGTTTCGGCAGCCAATCCGCATGCCGCAAAGGCTGGTGCAGATATTCTGCAACAGGGCGGCAATGCCATTGATGCCATGGTTGCTGTCCAAACGATGCTGGGCCTTGTTGAACCACAGTCGTCCGGCCTTGGTGGCGGGGCGTTTCTTGTTTACTTCGACGCGCAAAGCGGCACCCTCACCACCCTTGATGGCCGTGAAACCGCCCCGCTTGATGCGACCCCCACCCTGTTTCAGGATGACAATGGCGAACCGCTTAAATTCTATGACGCGGTTGTCGGTGGCCGGTCCGTTGGAACACCGGGCACCCCGGCATTACTGAAAACGGCCCATGAAAAATGGGGGCAACTTGACTGGCCGGTCGTCCTGTCGCCAGCCATCGCACGTGCGGATGCCGGATTTGCGGTTTCCGAACGCCTGGCGTCATTGATCGCGGCAGATCAGGAAAAATTGTCGCGCGACCCGACGGCACGGAATTATTTCTTTAGCAGCAATGGCACCCCGATTGCGGCCGGGACGACCCTGCGCAATCCGGATTATGCGGCCACATTGCGCGATCTAGCCCAACATGGCACTGAAAACTTCTATTACGGGTCCATCGCACGGGACATTGTTGCCAAAATCAAAGGTGCGACCTGGAACCCCGGCGTTTTATCCATGCGCGACTTTGCCAATTACCAGGTCAAGGAACGTCAACCGGTCTGTGCCGAATATCGCGGCTATGACGTTTGTGGCATGGGCCCGCCATCGTCAGGCGCACTTACGGTCGGACAAATCCTTGGCCTGATCGAGCCATATGACATCGCAACGCTTGGCCCGAATGCGGCTGAAAGCTGGCGCCTGATCGGGGATGCATCGCGGCTGGCCTTTGCCGATCGCGGCCGGTATATGGCCGATATCGATTTTGTCCCGATGCCGTTAAGCGGATTGCTGGGTAAGGACTATCTTGGTGAACGGTCCAAATTGCTTACCGGCACACGTGCCCTTGATAACGTCGAAGCCGGTTTTCCATCCTTTAACCATGCGATGAAGCTTGCCGATGATGAGGCCATCGAGTTCCCGAGTACCAGCCATTTTTCGATTGTGGACAGCTATGGCAATGTCGTTTCGATGACAACAACCATCGAAAATGGCTTTGGTTCGCGGCTTATGGTGAACGGCTTCATGCTCAATAACGAGTTGACCGATTTTTCATTCCGCACGCACAAGGACGGCGTTCCCATCGCCAACCGGCTAGAACCGGGCAAACGCCCGCGATCGTCCATGGCCCCGACCATCGTGATGAAAGATGACAAACCGTTCATTGCCGTCGGCTCCCCAGGCGGGTCGCGCATTATCGGGTATGTCGCCCAGTCACTCATCGCAATGATTGATTGGAACATGTCCCCGCAAGAAGCCATCAACATGCCCCATCTGGTCAACCGGTTTGGCACATTTGATGTCGAGGCGGGCACACCCGCCATATCACTTGCCCCCGAGTTGGAGTCAATGGGCTTTAAGACCAGTATCCAGGACCTTAATTCCGGCATTCACGCCATCATGATCACCGAAGATACATTGATCGGCGGCGCCGATCCGCGCCGCGAAGGACTGGTTATCGGGAATTAGACCAAACACGCGTAGCAAAACACCATGCAACAAAAAGGGCGGAACAGCCGTGACGCTGTTCCGCCCTTTTATCTTTGCCGTGATCGGCGGTTATTCAGGCTGCTGTGATCCAGCTTTCAAACAGGCTGTGCAAATCCTTGTGATCATTGGCAATGAAATGCGCACCGGCATCACGCAGATACTGTGCCGGTGTGATGTCAACCAACCCGACGGTTGTTGCCCCCGATGCCACGCCTGCCCGGACCCCGTTCTGGCTGTCATCAACGACCACGCAGTCCGTGATCGGGAGTCCCATTCTTTCCGCCGCCAGCAAATAGACGTCCGGATGCGGTTTGGCATTTTTGACGTCATGGGCCGAACAGATCCGATCCCCGAAGCGATCCTTGATCCCGACCTTGCCCAATGAAACATCCATCTTGTTATGGGGGCCGTTGCTGCCAACCGCCATGGGAATGCCGTGGTGATCAAGAAGATCAAGGATCGGTCCCAGATCGGCAAACGGTTCGAGATCATTGCGAAACGCCACAAAGGTCCGTTCATAACATTCCGCAAGCCAGTCTTCTGGCAAGGTGATGTCAAACAGTTCCTTCATTTTCGGGGGCACCATCGCAAGCGTCCCGCCGATGAAAAGATCATGGGTCTTTGTCATGTCCATATCGCAGCCATATTCACACAGCTGTTCGGTCAGAACACGACAGGCAAGTGTTTCCGTGTCCACAAGAACACCGTCGCAATCAAAGATCACGCCACGAATAACCGGCTTTGTCATGTCAGACACCCTTAAAGGCCCGCCAGTTCCGTCCAGCGTTTTTCATCATAGGCGACCGAACGGGTCGCGCCGAAATCAACGACCGGTCGCTTGATCACAGTCGGGTTGGCAGCAAGAATTTCTGCGGCCTTTGCCCCG
The DNA here is from genome assembly GCF_037029325.1 of Thalassospira sp. CH_XMU1420-2. Lineage (NCBI taxonomy): Bacteria > Pseudomonadati > Pseudomonadota > Alphaproteobacteria > Rhodospirillales > Thalassospiraceae > Thalassospira > Thalassospira sp. CH_XMU1420-2. Next base: position 417,457 of record NZ_JAYMEG010000003.1, on the reverse strand, counting down.
CCCTGCTCCAGCGTTGCCTTATCGGCATCAGACAGATTGCGATAACTTGGCCCGCGTTTATTGATCAGCACCGCGCCACCGACTTCATCAAGCCATCCTTCGATGGTTTTGGCATCAATGCCGTCCGCACGGAAATCATGCAATTTGTTTTCAACACCTTGTGCATCGAACCATTTCAGGGTTTTGCGGACAGTATCGCAATTCTTGATGCCGTAAATCGTGACCATATCTATTCCTGTTAATTTTCAAACTCGGGATGCAGCCATGCATCGCTCAATCGGTTTTGACCCTTAATCCCTGAACCTATATAAAGACGGCGCTTGGAATACGGCAACCCCATTCACCCGCTTTGAACACAAACGGTAGGCATATGACTGTTAATCGACGTATTTCCGTCGCCCCGATGATGGACTGGACGGATCGGCATGATCGCTATTTCTTGCGCCAGATCAGTCGTCATACGTTGCTTTACACCGAAATGGTCACAACAGGCGCGATCATTCATGGCGGCGTTGACCGGCATCTGCGCTATAACGCGGCGGAACACCCGGTTGCGCTTCAGCTTGGCGGCAGCGATCCGGATGATCTGGCACGTGCCTGTGACATTGCCAATCAATATGCCTATGACGAGATTAATCTGAATTGCGGCTGCCCGTCTGATCGGGTGCAAAATGGTGCGTTCGGGGCTTGCCTGATGGGGACACCCGATATTGTGGCCGACTGCGTCAAATCAATGATCGCTGCCAGTGACGCGCCGGTTACCGTCAAAAACCGGATCGGCATTGATGATCAGGAAGACTATCCATCGCTTAAACGGTTCACCGAAACCGTTGCCAATGCCGGGTGTAAAACATTCATCGTCCATGCCCGCAAGGCCTGGCTCAAAGGTCTGTCACCCAAAGAAAACCGCGAAGTCCCGCCCCTGAAATACGAGTTGGTCTATCAGCTTAAACAGGAATTCCCGGAACTCGAAATTCTGATCAATGGCGGCATCAAGACGCTTGATGAAACCGAAGAGCACCTTAAACATGTTGATGGTGTGATGATCGGACGCGAAGCCTATCAGAACCCTTATATTCTGGCCGATGTCGACCGTCGCTTTTATGGCGATGATGCCAAACCGCTGACCCGTCATCAGGTGGTCGAAGCCATGTTGCCCTATATCGAGCAACATCTGACCGAAGAAAATGCCACCATTGGTCATGTCACCCGTCACATGCTTGGCCTGTTCCAGCAAATGCGTGGTGCCAAGCAATGGCGTCGTTATCTCAGCGAAAATGCCCATCGCAAAGGTGCCGGAACCGAAGTCGTGCGCGAAGCACTGGCACTGGTGCCCGAACGTGATGACGAGGCCCTGTCTGCATGACAGCACGGGACGATGACGCCATCGGGGAAAATGACGCCCCTGCCAAAGCCGGCGCGATAACCTGGCGCGATGGCGATGTCCCGTTTTCCCCGCATTTTGGCGATGTTTATTACAATCCCAAAGACGGGCTTGCTGAAACACATTATGTATTCGTCGATGGCAACAATTTGCCGACGGCCTGGCAAGGCAAAGACAATTTTACCATTGGTGAAACGGGATTTGGCACCGGGCTGAATTTTCTGGCGGCGTGGCAATGCTGGGCACAGGATCCGGATCGGTCCAAACGCCTGCACTTTGTTTCGGTCGAAAAATACCCGTTATCGCGCGATGACATGATCCGCGCGCATCGAAGCTGGCCGGAACTGGCAGACTTGTCAGAACAACTTGGCGAAGTCTGGCCCCATGAAACGATGCTGCCCGGTATTCACCGATTTATCCTTGCTGATGGCGCCATCTCCCTGACGCTTTTGATCGGGGATGCGATCGACTGCTGGTCGGGATATTCCGGGGCAATTGATTGCTGGTTTCTTGACGGCTTTGCGCCGTCGCGCAATCCCGATATGTGGCAACCATCCCTGTTTTCGGCGCTGGCAGCGGCATCTAACCCGGCCGGAGCGACACTTGCGACCTTTACGGCCGCCCGTATTGCCCGTGACGGGCTGGAAGGTTCCGGTTTCGAGGTCAGCAAACGCAAAGGCTTTGCCTATAAGCGCGACATGATCACGGCAAACCTTCCGGCCCGCCAACCGGAACTTGCCGATGATGAGGCCCGCTATGAAATTGCCGATGATCCGTGGTTTCACCTGCCCGGTGTGACCAAAACCAAAGCAAAAGCCGTTGCCGTTATTGGCGGCGGCATGGCCGGGGCCGCCTGCGCGAATGCCCTGCATCAGCGTGACTGCAAGGTGGTTCTGTTCGAACAGCATCGCGACCTTGCCCAAGCCGCATCGGGTAATCCGATCGGGATGCTCGAACCATATCTGACGGTTGATCATGCGATCATGGGCCGTTTCTACGAGGCCGGATATCGGTTCAGTCATCGCATGGTCAAACGCCTGGCTGACCAGGGCAAGGTCGAGGCCGATTTTTGCGGGGTGCTGGACCTTGCCACCAGTCCGCGCAAACGTGAACGTCTTGACGGCCTGATCGCCCGCTTGCATGACAAACCCGATCTCGTTCGGGCCATGACTAGCGATGAAGCCAGCAAGATGTTGGGCATTCCGGTTCCGATGGACGGGGTGTTCTATCCTTCTGCCGGATGGGTCCATCCGCCATCTTTTGTCCGCGCCCTGACAGCAGATATCGAATGTCAGCTTGCGACCTGTATTTCCGAAATCATTGATAGCCCGGATGGCAAGCGACTGCGCAGCAAGGATGGCCGCGAATTTGGTCCGTTTGATACGGTAGTGATCGCCGGTGCCCTCGAAACCGCAAACCTTGCCCAGACCAGCTGGCTTTCCGATCACCTTAACCCGGTCCGCGGACAGATTACCTATTGCCCGGCCGACGCATTGGCCGAAACGTATGTTAGCGCTAACATGCGTTGTGTTCTAAGCTATAAGGGATATATCACTCCCCAACGTGACGGCATGCACGTGATCGGGGCAACGTTTGGGCGCGATGATGCCAAAACAGACATCCGCGAAAGAGATCACGCATTTAATATTAATCAGTTATCGAAAATCCTTCCAGCACTGTCTGAACATTTGTCGGACAAGACACTTGACGGTCGGGCGGCGGTCCGCACCACCACAGCCGATCACTTGCCGCTGATCGGGCCTGCACCGGATTTTGACCGCTATCTTTCGTGCTATCACGATATAGATAAAGGGAAAAAAGGCGCGCGATATATCCGTGCGCCTTACCACAAAGACGTGTATATCTGTACCGGGTTCGGGGCGCGTGGACTGATTGGTGCCCCGCTTGCCGCCGAAATTCTTGCCAGCGAGATTTGCGCCATGCCGTTGCCTTTGGAAAAATCCCTGATGGATGCCATACATCCGGCACGCTTTGTCATTCGCGGGCTGAAACGTCGCCAGATCACAACATGAATGACCAAGCCACCACAATGAACGCCGCCCCGCAAAAAGACCCGGATCGCATGAAAACAGCGACCGTGCTTGCCCTGTTTTTTTCTGGCCTGTTTTTGATTCAGGGGGTGTTCCTGCCCTATTGGCCGGTATGGCTGAAGGCGCAGGGATTATCGGCCGGTGAAATCGGTATTCTTTTGTCCCTGCCCAACTGGGTGCGGGTATTTGCCGACCCGCTGATCGCACAGCGTGCCGATCGCACCGGCAATCGCAAAACGCCAATGCTGTGGCTGGCGGGCATTTATGTGCTGTCCATTCTGGCCTTCCCGGTATCAAGCAATTTCTGGTGGCTTGCCGCATTATCGGTGGTGATCGGTTTTACCTTTTCGCCGCTATTGCCGCTTGGCACGACCATTACCGTGCATGAATGCAAGGCACGGGAACTTGATTACGGGCGTGTCCGCCTGTGGGGGTCACTTGCCTTCATTGTGGCGTCATATGGTGCCGGCTGGGTTCTGGACGGGACATCGACGCAATGGATCGTCTGGATGCTGTTCATTGCCGGCATTGTCAATTTTGTCATCACCACCCGTATGCCCGATCCCCAGACCGATCGTCCGTTGCGTTCGGGATCTTCCCTAATCTATTTGCTACGCAAACCGGTATTTCTGGTTTATCTGGGCTGCATCGGCTTTGCACAGGGGGCACATGGGACCTATTACAGTTTTGCCTCTGTCCATTGGGAATCGGTCGGTTATTCGCATGAAATGATCGGCATGTTCTGGTCAATCGGCGTGGTTGCCGAGATTGTCCTGTTTGCGGTTGCAGGCAGGTTTGTTCGCGGACGCCATCCGGGCATTCTGTTTTCGCTTGGTGCGATGGCCGGTATCCTGCGCTGGACGGTTTTGGGGTCCAGCGACAATGTCTGGATGATCGTGCTTGTTCAGCCGCTTCATGCCATGACATTTGGCATCACCCATCTGGCAGCGGTCAGCTTTATTGCGCGTGCCATCCCGCAACAGCTTGCCACATCGGCACAAAGCCTGATGGCGACATTGTCGATGGGTGTTTTTCTGGGCAGCAGCATCTGGGCATCCGGGCCGCTTTATGAGCAATTTGGTTCACATGCCTATTACTTCATGGCTGGTCTTTCGGGGATTGCGCTGGTATTCGCCTTCTGGCTTGTGCGAAGCTGGCGTGGTGAAGACAAAACGTTTTGCGATTAATGTCTTGCGCACCACATAACAGCACAATCCCTATTCAAACCGTTTGACCATAAGGACTGCCAATATGACGTCGATGCCGTTCTCACGCAGAATGCGCCGTTGGAAACTCGGTTTGAAGACGCTTTTCGGATCCGAACCGGCGGGATATTTCATCCCTTATCGCTATGCCGCGGAAACTCATAAAGCGGTCGGACGGCCGACATATCCGGCGATTGAAGCCATGATGGAACAGGCCGCCCCGACCATGAAAGCCTGGCTGACCAAGGCTGCGCTTTATCAGGATGCCTTTGCCAGCTTTGGCAATGCCTCCCCGCCTGAACCACGCTGGCAGCAAAGCTGGTTTCCGCGCCTTGACGGAATGATGGCCTATGTCTTTACCCGCGAATTTCGTCCCAACCGGATCATAGAAATCGGATCAGGTCATTCGACACGGTTTTATTACCGGGCCATCAAGGATGGCGATCTTCCGACACAGTTTCACGCGATTGACCCCGCCCCGCGCGCCGACATCGCCAAACTACCGATCACGATCGAACGCAGCATTGTCCAGAAAGCCGACCAGACCGTGTTTAACGATCTTGTCGGATCGGATTTCCTGTCGATTGATTCCAGCCATATCCTGATGCCCGGCACCGATGTTGATTTGCTGTTTTCATCGGTTATTCCGATCCTGCCCAGCGGAACGATCATTCACATCCATGACATCACCCTGCCCGATGACTATCCGGAAATCTGGCAATGGCGCGGCTATAACGAACAACAGGGCGTTGCTGCGTTGCTGGCGGGCGGTGCTTTTGAAATCATGTGGTCGAGCGCCTATGCCACGACCCGGCTTGATGATCTGGTCACAAATTCAATAGCCAATGGCATTCATCTGCCCGACGGCGCACATGAAACCAGCCTTTGGCTGCGCAAACGATAAACAGATATCACCGAACACATCAAAGGGCAGCCTGATCAGGCTGCCCTTTGATGTTATAAGTCGTTCCCGATTGTCGCGGTTTCCTAGTTCTTGTAGGGATCCGCGGCATCGCGCAGGCCATCGCCAAGGAAGTTGAAGGCCAGGACAACGATGACCACCGGGACCACGGGCAACATCAGCCACGGATAAACGGCAACGGCGTTGATGTTCTGGGCATCATTCAAAAGCACGCCCCAACTGGTTACCGGCGCACGCAGGCCAAGCCCCAGGAAGCTGAGGGCGGTTTCGCCAAGGATCATGTTGGGAATTGAAAGCGTCACGGATGCAATCAGGTGACTTGCAAAATTCGGCAACAGATGCCGGGCAATGATGCGTTTGGGCTTGGCCCCCATCAAGCGTGCGGCAAGGGCATAGTCTTCTTCACGCAGTGCCAGAAGTTTTGAACGTACCGCACGTGCAAGCCCGGTCCAGTCAATCAGTCCGAGAATGATGGTGATCCCGAAATAGATCAGGATCGGGCTCCAGGTTACGGGCAAGGCCGCTGACAACGCCATCCAAAGCGGGATTTCGGGCAATGATCGGATGACTTCAATGGCACGCTGTGCCGTGGCATCCACCCATCCCCCGTAATAGCCAGCCGCACCGCCAATCAGGATCCCCAGAAGGAAACTGACCGAAATCCCCACCAGTCCGATGGTCAACGACACGCGCGCGCCATACACCATGCGCGAAAACATGTCGCGTCCAAGCCGGTCCGTTCCAAAGATGAACAATGTCCCGTCTTCCGATGGACAGACGAAATGGAAATCCATATCCACCATGCCCCAGAATTCATATTCATCCCCCGAACAGAAGAACCTGACAGGATCAACACGGTCCATATTGGTCGTATAGGTCGGCTTCAGTGTTTCCATATTCACCGAGAAATCCGTGCCATAGGTAAATGGCCCGATAAACTCCCCGTCATGGAACAGGTGGATCGCCTGTGGCGGGTGATGGATGAATTCCGAATTGCGCGTTTCCTGCGCATAGGGGGCAATGAATTCCACGATGAACACCGAGGCATACATGATCGCCAGAATGATCAGCGAGAAATACGCCAAACGGTGACGTTTAAGACGCCACCACATCAATTGCCATTGCGATGCCAGATAGTATTTTTCCTGTTCCGGCGTCAGAGCTTCGCGGTCCCATGGATCAAAGGGCGCGGTATCAACAAAATGTTCGTTGCGCTTGTTGTCATCCGTCGTCATTTGGAGACACCTCCCTGCAAGCGAATGCGGGGATCAAGCCAGGCCAGCAATACGTCAGAAATGAACATGCCAACAACGGTCAGCAACGCCAGAAACATCAGGAACGACCCGGCCAGATACATGTCCTGACTTTGCAGCGCGGCAAGCAACATCGGCCCGGTGGTTGGTAATGACATCACCACCGATACAAGGACCGAGCCCGACACCACCTGTGGCAGGATATTGCCAATATCGGCAATGAACGGGTTAAGCGCCATGCGCAGCGGATATTTGAACAACACCTTGGTCGGTGAAAGGCCCTTTGCATGGGCGGTAACGACATATTGTTTGCCGAGTTCATCAAGCAGATTGGCACGCAACCGGCGGATCATCGATGCGGTTCCCGATGTGCCGATCACCACAACCGGCGCCCAAAGATGTTCGGCAACGGACATGATTTTGGCAAATGACCAGCCCTGATTGATGAATTCCGGATCCATCAGACCACCGATCGACGTCCCGAAGACCACATTGGCGTAATAAAGCAGGATCAGGGCAAACAGGAAGTTCGGCATTGCGAGGCCGAGGAAGCCCAAAAGGGTAAAACCATAATCGCCCCAGCTATATTGCCGGGTCGCGGAATAGATCCCGATCGGGAAGCTTACGATATAAATGAAAATGACCGTGCTGAAATTCAGCACCATCGACAACCACAACCGGTCGCCGACCACGTCACTTACCGGAAGGTTATATTCAAACGAGAAGCCGAGATCACCGTGCAACAAGCCCCACGCCCATTCGGCATATTGCACATAGATCGGTTGATCGAGCCCGTATTGCCGTTTGAGAAATTCGATCTTTGCCGGATCGACGGCCTCGCCCTGGGCCTGAAGTTCATTGAGATAGGTGCTCAGAAAATCCCCGGGCGGGAGCTGAATGATCACGAATACCAGCACACTGATCAGGATCAGTGTCGGTACCATTACAAAAAGCCGTCTTGCCAAAAAAGTCAGCATCGGCGAAATCGCTCCCCCGTGTCGTTTTGCGCCCTTCCCTCGTTGGCAACAAAACGTCTTGTTATCAGTATGTCAGGCTTATCTGTCCCACCAGAATGTGTCTGGACGATACATGCCAAAGAATGCACCCGGTTCCCAACTGTGAATGCCTTTTTCCGGTACGTTGCGCAGATCCTTGTCGACCACGACAGGCTGCGGCACGTTTCCGATCAGGCCGATTGAAAACATGTTTTCCGAATTGATATCCAGAATACCCTGCCAGGCTTCCTTGCGGCCCTTTTCATTGCTGGACTGCCATTTATTGTAAAGGTCCATCAATTCCCGAGCAGCCGGCATGTCAGGTGCTTCGCCGGCCTCGCCGTTGGTTTGATAGTACTGGCCCCATTTCGGCCATTGCAGGCTGTCTTGCTGTACCGGTACGAATTCGGACGGCACCGAGTTCGCGGTGGCAAGACCGTTATCAACACCGTTAAAGATCGACATGATCGTCTCGCCGCTATAGGCGCGGTTACGCAGGACTTCGCGTTGAAGTCCCTTGATATACATTTTAACGCCGATCTTGCGCCAGCTGTCACCGATCAGTTCAAGCATGTCATCATGTTCGGGATTTTCGCCGGTGGTTTCGACAATGATTTCCATCGGACGCCCATCAGGCAACAAGCGGATGCCATCACCGTCGCGCTTGTCCAGCCCCATTTCGTCCAGCAGGGCGTTTGCCGCCTTGACGTCGAATTTTATAAAGTTTTCGCGATATTCCGGTTTGAAAAGCGGGCTTTTGGGCAGAACTGTATTATTCGTCGGCTGTGCCAGACCAAAGAACAGAACGCGGTTGATTTCGGTCCGGTTGATGCCCAGCGAAAGCGCACGGCGGAACCGCACATCGCGAATGACATCGCGCCATACCGGGTCGCTGCATGTCAGGTTGGGATAAAGCGCGGCATAGGCCCCCGCCCCGACATCCCACAAACGCACCTGATAGTTCTGTTTGGCTTCGGACTGTTTAAGGAACGTATAGTCCTTAAGCGACAGAATGCGGCTTTGCAAATCGACTTCACCGGCACCGACCTTTGCCGGGACCAGTTTGGAATTGGAAATATTGAAGATCATCCGGTCGATATAGGGCAACTGGTTCCCTTCGGGATCGACACGATGATAATACGGGTTGCGCACAAAAACGAACCGGTCGGACGGTTCCTCGGTCGTGATCAACCACGGTTCGAGGGACGGACGGTCGATATTTGAAAGTTTGTAGGGACGGTCCATGTCGGTATGCAACACCGCCCAGCTGCGCAGACCACGTTCCTGCACCAATGCGTCCAGTTCTGCCGCATCCCGGTATTTTTCGTGAAACTGCTTAAGATAATGGGCCGGACGGTAGATGAATGGCGGACGGGTCGCTGCCAATTCGGTCAGGAAGAACGGGTTGGGCCGCGACCAGCTGTAACGCACCGTGTATTCATCAATGACTTCAAAACTTGCCGGTTCATCACCAACGAACAGGAAGCGCGGCGGGCCGACCGGGAACAATTCATCATTATTGACGATATCTTCCCAGTAATAGCGGAAATCTTCGGCCGTAAAGGGCGCACCATCAGACCATTTGTGACCCATGCGCAGATGAAGGGTGAAAACATTGCCCTCCTCGTTAACGTCAAGTGCCTCAAGAATATCGGGTTGCAGGTTCAGGTCCTGGTCATAGCCCACCAAGCGCGCATAGCCATAAACAACCGCCATGCGGATATCCTTGGACCGGCCCATGATGGTGACAAATTCACCGCCATATTTTCCGACTGTTTTGCCTTCGGCACCGAAATCAATGACATTGGGATGCTCAGGAAGCCGCTGCAACATTGGTGGCAAGGTGCCCTGGGCAACCGCGTCTTCGAAATACGGGACTTCTGCCTGTGCGCCGGTTGGCAACAAGCTGGTCCCGACAAGCCCCATCCCCATCATCAGACCACCGAACAGACGGCGGGCTGATACAGCTGAACTGGCACAAAGCTTGATCATATTGCGATCTCCGTGAAATCGGCACGTTCGGCACGCACAAAATGGTCTTCGGCAAATTGCATCATTTTGGGTGCACTGGTGTCATTGATCGTAAAGGGTGCAGGCCAGCGTGCCGGATCGGATGCCTTGCCATCAACGATTTTGTCGAAATCAAGCAAATGTTCCAGATCGGCAAACGGCACAGCATTGAGCAAGGCCTGCGTATAGGGATGCAACGGATTACGGAACAACTGTTCGCGCGGTGCGGATTCAACAATTCGCCCGGCACACATCACCGCAATCCGGTCCGCGATATAGTCGACAACTGCAAGGTTATGCGAAATAAACAGATATGTCAGATTAAGGTCGCGCTGCAAATCTTTCAAAAGATTAAGAATTTGCGCCTGAACCGATACATCAAGTGCGGATGTCGGTTCGTCAAAAATCAACAGATCGGGTTTAAGGCTCAGCGCGCGGGCAATGCCGATACGCTGGCGCTGTCCGCCGGAAAAACTGTGCGGATACCGACTTAGAAAGCGTGGATCAAGCCCGACCAGATCCATCAGTTCAAGGACCATATTCTTGCGATATTCCGCATCGCCTACCCCATGGATCAACATCGGTTCGGTAATGATATCCTGAACCGTCATGCGTGGATTAAGGGACCCGAACGGATCCTGAAACACGAATTGTATCCGTTTGCGATACGGGTTGAGCTGATCTTCATCAAGTCCGGTCAATTCGGTCATCTGGCCGCTTTCACCGCGGAAAAGAATGGACCCTTCGTCCGGGTCCATTGCCCGCATGATCAGCTTTGAAAGCGTTGTCTTCCCACAGCCGCTTTCACCGACCAGACCGACACATTCCCCGCGATTGACCGTCAGCGACACATCCGCAACAGCCGGGATCAGGTGTTGTTCGGACTTGATCCAGTTGCCCTTTCGCGTGGTAAAGCTTTTGCTGAGATGGCGGACCGACAGAACCGGTTCACTTGCCATCGCCGGATGCAGGGCCAGTGACGGCGGAACATCGGATGTATCACGCGCGCTTTCTTGCTGGCTGCTTTCGGCAAGAAGACTACCGGTTTTCGGTTTGATTTCACGAAGCGGACGCAACCGTTCATCCGGCCCCATATCAAAATGCGGAACAGCCGCCAGAAGCGATTGCGTATAGGCATGCCCCGGATTGATAAAGACATCATCGGTTTTGCCGGACTCAACAACGCGGCCGTCATAGACCACCACCATGCGGTCCGCCATGTTTGCCACAACGCCAAGATCATGGGTGATCAGCAAAACCGACATTTGCAGTTCTTTTTGCACATCCTTGATCAGTCGCAGAATTTGCGCCTGGATCGTGACATCAAGGGCGGTTGTCGGTTCATCGGCAACCAGAAGTGCGGGACGGCACACCATGGCCATGGCAATCATCGCGCGTTGGCGCAAACCACCCGACAGTTCGAACGGATATGTTTTCAAGGCCCGCTTGGGATGGGGAAAGCCGATCAGTGTCAGCATTTCAACAGCAAGTTCTTTGGCCTCTGCCCGGCCGACCTTGCGATGCAGGCGCACGGCCTCGCAGATCTGGTCACCGATGGTATGCAACGGTGACAGCGAACTCATCGGTTCCTGAAAAATCATGGAAATACGGCCACCGCGGATCGCGCGCATTTCTGCGCCCGAACGATCAAGCATGGCAAGATCAACCCGCGTCCCCGGCTTTTTCGGGTCGGCAAAGATGATTGATCCTTTGGTGATCTGCGCTGTTTTGGGCAGCAGTCCCATAATGGCCTGGGAGATCGTGCTTTTGCCCGAACCGGATTCCCCGACCAAAGCGACAGTTTCTTGCGCACCGATGCGAAAGCTAACGTTTTCGACGGCCTTGACGCGCATATGCGGCAAGACAAACTCAACTTTCAGATCCTTGATACGCAGAATGTCAGTCATGTTCGTTTGGCACCACCATTTGTACGCTCGGCTGCGGCGGCCTGAACCAGTGTTTCGGCCTCATCCATGCGCATCAGGTTTGTTCTTGTCACATCATCGACCAGAAGTTGGTTATCTTTCGCCCAATCCCGTGAAATTTCAAGCAGATCATCAAAACCGTCCAGTGTTGATTCTGCGACAATTATGGTTTCACCGGCATGAAGAGTCAGTTCAAACCAGCCTTTGTTGCCATCGCGTTTGGTGCTGAAATAACGCAGACGGAATTTCGAAAGTTCCGGCCAGGCAAAAGCGGTCCCGCCCCGAAGGCTTGAAAGACGAATGCCATATTCCGAAACAAACAGCTTTGACTGGAACCGGATCAATGTTCGCGCAAAATAGAACACAAACAACAATGCCAGCCCGGCCGCCGTCCACTGAATGATTTCAAGCATGTCAGGGATCAGCGCGATCACACCGCAAATCAGCAAACCGACAATCGATTTTGCCAGATCCGGTGCCATCAGTTTGGGCGGATAGGACATCATCTGAACGTCGCTGTCACCGACACCCGCCGGTTTGACAGGATCGACATTCGGGGCCGCTTCTGGCGCGTCCACCGGTTCCGCTTCGATATGATTTCTGGGCCTTATTGCCATGGAAATACTCCAGGAATTCTAAGCCAGCTCAATGCTGAATGTTCCATTGAAAACAAATTATCGAGAAACTTCGTGGTGGCGCGATCATGGACAAGATGGTGGGTCAGAATGCCGGTTGGCTCGGCCTTGTCGACCTGCCCTGTTCGCCGGGCCGCCAGATGCGACACCATGGCGCCAAGGGCGGCGTCTTCGCCGACAAATCCGCGCGACCCGCGCCAGTCAATGACATCGACATGGGTGTTTACCTGTATCAGGCCCTTGTCAGGTTCGGCTACTTTGCGCGGGTTAAAGGTGCTAAGCCCACAAAACCCAAGTGAATGCAGCACGGCCACAACATCATCTGCAATGCGGTTCCATGGCGGCACCATTACCGGCAGAAAACGGTTTCCGAACCGCGATTCCAGCACGTGAAACCCCTGTCGCAAGTCCGCAACCACCGCACCGATATCGCGAACATCATCAAGTTCCTGTTTCTTGCGACCTTCGGGCATGTGGTTCTGATGGGACCAGCCATGCTGCAAAACACGGGTATCAAGCGTTTCGGCCAGCCGTTCAACCAGATCATCCTGCAGGTTGGCGGGAATGACCGCCAGTGCCAAAGGCACCTTGTAATTCTGTTCAAACGAAAGAAGGGTTTCGAGTTCCGGGGTCACAGTCACGGCATCATCATCGCGCCACCAAGCCGTGGCAACACGCCCTGCGGCCTGCCACAGATCAAGCTCCGTGCGCAAATGATCCCAACTGCTCATACCTGCCCCTTAATCATCCCTGCGATAATTGCCGCAGTTTTTTGCGCGCCATCCAGGGCAATTTTGACATTTGCCGGTTGGCTGGCGCGATCTATGTATTTCGCCAATGATTGCGCAGACAGGCCATCAAGATCAAGCAGGGAAATAACCCCTTCTTTTGAAAGAATTTCTGCGCGCTCTGTCTGTTCGCTTTCACCGCCATCTGCAAACGGCACCATAACAGCCGGTGTCGCCGTCGACAGCACATCCATCAGCGTATTATATCCGGCTTGTGACACCGATACAGCGGCCTTTGCCATCCGTTCACGGAAATCTGGCAGAAACCGATGAAGTTCGACCCCGTCGGGTAACGTTGATGCAATCATGTCAAACCGGTCGGGCGGGAAATGCGGTCCGGCAACGATATCCCATTTCGCCTGCCCGTAGGCCCCGGAATACTGGCGGGCAGCAATGGCAAGTTCAATCAGCTCCGCGCCAACCGCACCACCGCCGGCAGATACCAGAACCCCCGACCGTAATGCAGTTGTTTTTATACCGGGATCGGCTGCGACGTATCCGGTATGGGTGATCAAATCGGCAATCTGGTCGGCACATTCAAAGCTGTGTGCGAAATCAAACACGTTCGGATCACCATGTACCAGCACCCTTGTCAGGTACTTTCTGGCGATGGTTGCCATCCACTGCGTTTTTGCCGGGTCCTTTTTGCGGACCAGAAGATCACGCACGGAACAGACAACCGGAATGCCCGCGGCCTTTGCGGCCTCGAATAACGGGATCAGTTCAAATCGAAATGCCCGGCGTCCAAACGGGAACATCTCGACCAATAGCAGCTTGGGTCTGGCATCGACAAACGCCGTCAGCAATTCGGCCTTGCGCGTTTCTTTCCAGTCATCGCCAAGACGATTGCCCTTGGGATCGACAAGGATTGAAAAGCTGCTGTCGGCTGCTTTGCAAGGCGATAGCTGCACAACCTGATCTGCTGCAAAATCAAGTCCGTCATCGGGAACCCCGCCACTTGCGACCATAACCGAAAGCCCGCGGTAACGGATCGCACGGTTGATCAGGGCCATCCGGCGAACATGACCAATCCCCAAAAGATGCTGCACATAGACAAAAACGTCCGCCATCAGGTTTCCTTTGTTCGCGCGACCAGGGGCACATTCAGATTGCAGATTGAAAACCCGTCACGATCCGACCAGTCAAAAACATGAAGGCAATCCCAATCGAGCTTGTCCGGGCATTTCCCCATCATGTTCCATGGTTTGGCCGCGGCATAAACCGCGCGAATAACCCCCTTGTGGGTCACAGCACCAAAGACCGTATCTGAACCGGATTTCAGGAAGTCTTCCACACGCCTGACGACGTCCCTCGGACTTTCGCCCCCTTCGGGCCGGAAGTCCCTGCCACGGTCTTCATTATCCCGCATGGCATCGCCCAGTTCGGTCCGCAAATCGGCAAGTTTGCGCCCTTCCCATGACCCCCAGTTCATTTCGATCAGCGACGGCGCGATATCGACCGTTTTGATGCCCAGTGCATCGGCCGTTTCACGCGTGCGTTTCAGTGGTGTGCAATACCATGGAACATTTTGCCATAACTCGGGTAAAGCTTTGTCGAGATAGGCTGCGACCGTTTCAGAGCGAAGCGATATGTCGGAATGGCCCTGAATACGTTTTTGGGCATTCCAGTCCGTAACCCCGTGACGCAGCAACGCGAACCGAACCGTTTTCATGCGCCGTCCTTTCCCGGGACCTGCGCTGCATGATCACCAACAATCGCGCGCAATGTCGTGCCCAGAATGTCCGATGCGGCTGAAACTGTGTGATGTTGTATTGCCTTTGATGCCCCGGCCGCCCCAAAGGACCGCAGGGCCGATATATCCGTGCCAAGACATTGCGCAAGCCGATCGGTAAAGGCATCCTCGTCCCCCACCGGAACCAGCCAGCCGGTCACACCATTGGAAACGATCCCCGAAACACCCCCGGCATCCCCGGCCAGCACAGGCAACCCTGCTGCTTGTGCTTCGAGCATCGCCATCCCGAAAGCCTCTTTAATTGCCGGCCAGACAAAAAGATCGGATTGCCCCAGAATGTCGCGTGTCTGATCAGGCACACACAGGCCAGCCAACGTGACATAGCTTTGGGTAATGCCGACGTGGTCAAACATCGCCTCGACCCGGTCGCGGGCCGGACCATCCCCGATCACGGTCAGGTGCCAGTTCCCTATTCCATCACGCAACAACCGCCCCAATGACCGCGCAAGGAGGTCAAATGAACTAAGCTTGTCGCCATCGCGCATCATCGCTGTGGTAACAAGACGAATACAGGCGGGATCAACCGGTGGGCGGTCGGAAATCTGCCAGTTTTGAACATGAGTAAACGGGGCAATGAAATGCAGGGCCTCGTCGGGGCAAATATCGCGCAGGCAAACCATGTCTGAACGGTTAAGCGAAAAGACCGCGCGACTATGGCGCAACGCGGTTTCAACCGCAGCATGACTTTGCGCCCAGGGACCACCAGCACGTTTGGGTGCAAAGGATGCCTCGGCCACGACATAGGGAATATCAAGGGCACTGGCGACAATCGGCCCGATCCAGTCCGGGGCCTTGTAATACAGGTGATAGGTAAACCAGATATCGGGACGCGGTCGAAAGCCAGATTGATATTGGCGTAACAGGCGCCCGGCCAGTTTCGTACCAAGTTCGGCAAGCCGGGCCTGTTTCAGAACACTGCCATCCGCTACCCGGCTGCGCAGTCGCGCCGCAATATCGACATTCATGTCCGCATGGCGCAGCGCATCACATAACAGGCGCGCCAAAAGCCGATCACCCGACGGGACCGGATGGTCAACTGGTTTCAGCGGTGCATAAAAGGCAACCTGCAAACGCGTGCCTCCTACTGGGCGGCGGGTTGATGAATGTCCGAATTCGGGGAACCGTCACCGGCAAGCGGATCTGACACACCGAAACGATGTGCCAGATCTTTCATGCCGCGATAAAATGAAAAGTCGCGGCGCACAATTTCATTGCCCTTGCGCCCCATGGCATCACGCATCGCCGGATCGGTGATGACGACTTGCAGGGCATCGGCCAGGGCATCTGGATTGCGTTGCGGAACAAGTTTTCCATTCACCCCATCAACAAGCAGTTCCGGAATGGCCGAAATTGCCGTCGACACCGCGGCAAGGCCGCAAAGCTGGGCTTCCATCAGAACGTTGGGCAAGCCGTCCCGATCACCATCCTGTTCAATGCGGCTGGCCAGCACGAAAAGGTCCGATGACTGACAAGCCGCGATGACTTCCTTCTGGTCGCGTGGGCCACGCCAGTCACATTTCGCCGCAATGCCAAGTTCGGAGGCCAGCTGTTTATATTTGCTGTCACTGCCACCGCCGATATGGATGAACCGCCAATGCAAGCCGGCTGGCAATTTTGCCAGCGCACGCAAAAGATCGTCATATCCCTTTTTGCCAACCAGACGACCGACCGACAGTATGGTCACCGGGTTTTCCGGATCACTGCCATCGCGCATCGGCCGGTTTGGCAATTCTTCGGGGAAGCGCGAAAAATCAAGCCCATGATAAAGCAGGTTCACCTTGTCCGGGTCTTCGGCAAGCGTACGCAGATAATCAACATTGGCCTTGGTACAGGTCACAAGCCAATCCATATCGCTCAGCTTTTCGCGCATGTCCCAGTCTTCACTGGTATAGATATCCTTGGCGTGTGCCGAACATGACCATGGCAAGCCGCGCATGATCGCGCAATAACGGGCCACCGATGCGGGGGTATGCAGGAAATGCGCATAAATGCGCGTCACATCATCAGGCAGCTCGGCCGCCATGACCACTGCCTGTGCGAACCGCCTGGCACGGTTGGACGTGCGATCTCGACGGTAATCCTGCCACCAGATATTGAAAGCCCGGCGATATCCCAGAAGTTTGCGGGCCTTTAACCAGGCACGCAAAACACGCATCGGTTCCTGATAAACATATTCCGGAAGGTAATCGACAGCCCCGGTGATCCGGTCATTGATCGGATGGCGTTTTTTGTCGGTCGGATGACGCAATGAAACGATGCGATACGGAATACCGGCCTGCTGAATGCCAAGAATTTCCTGCGCAATAAAGGTTTCCGACAATCGCGGATATCCCTTCACCACGATTGCAAGATTGTCGCGTGTCATCAATTTTGTTCCCGGAAATGCTTATTCGGCGGCCATTTGCGGCGGAAGCCAGCGATCAACAAGATCCCCGACCCGATCAAGCCCGCCCATAAGGTTGGGTACCGTGACGTGGGACGGTTTGGGCTGATGGATCAGTCCGTGAAGGGCATCGGCCATTTCACGCGGATCGCGCCCGCCATCTTCGGTCAGCATCTTGACCAGTCCGAGCTTTTCGGCAGCTGATGCGCGGACATATTGTTCCAGACGCGGCACTGTGCGCGGCACGATAACCGCGGGCTTGTCAAAGGACAGGATTTCGCAAAACGTGTTGTAACCGCCCATGGCAATGACACCGGCAGATTTATCCATCAGCATTTCGACATTGGCATCAAAGGTAATGACCGAAAGCTTTTCAATCTTTTCGGCACGTTCCATGAAGGCCTTTTGTTCTGCGGGCGCCATGAATGGTCCCAGAACAACAAGCGATGGAACAGCAATCGTCGGGTCAGTTTCATAGGCACTGATCACCCAGTCAACCAGATTAACACCATCCCCGCCACCACCGGTGGTTACCAGGTAATAGGGTTCTTCAAGACCAAGCGCACCATGTTCCGGGGTCGGGCGCCGTGTTGCAGTACGCGGCAGATATCCGGTATAGGCCATCTTGTTTTCAACACCCGGCGGCAAATCAATCCCTTCGAGCGGATTACAGATTTCCTGCAAACCATAGACCCAGATTTCGTCATACAGATCGGCGAGCGCCGGAACACATTGTTTGCGATCCCATTCTTCGCGCAGATTGGCCGGGTCATCCATCACATCACGCAAGCCCATCACCAGACGGGTCCGTCGATGACGCAACATCTTAAGCGTCGATTCCACTTCACCACGAAGACCAAGCGGTTCCTTGTCGACGATGAAAATGTCGGGATTGAAGACATCGGCCGTGTGCTGAATGATCGATTCACGCATCGCCAGGATCTGATCAACGTCGATATTCAGATTAAGGGACGTATATTCCCCGTTCGACAGTTTGATCACGCCGGGAATACGGACAAAGTCGACTCGCGAACGGAATTCGAAACTGCCAATGATCGGTGATCCGGACAGGATAAGAACAGAAACATCATCACGACGTGACACAAGCGCATGCGCAATTGTGCGGCAACGGCGCAGATGGCCGAGCCCAAACGTATCATGACTGTAAATTAGAACCCGATACCCGGAGTTCCCCACGATAGACATATACCCGCCCGTCTGCGTAGTGATCCTTAATATCCTGTCTCTCCACCTCACAGGGTGACAGGATATCTCTTATTGGCAAGCAAATCCGTTTGTACAAATCCGGTTTGCCATTTTGTTTTCCCAGCTAATTGCTCTCACACTGACCCGATATCGCGCAAGACTTTTTCGAGCAGCTTCTGCCTTTCGGCTGGTGTGCCAAGTGACTGCAACTTCTCGGAAAGCGCGGTGATGGTCCCGGCATACATGTTATGCCAATCATCACGCGACAGTTCTTCACCCGAAAGTCTCGGCTTGTGCTGAACCACATGCAAGGTGCCCTTTTGCAAGGTCACTGTTTCATCAAGCATGGGCAGGGATATCTTTTCGACAGGTATGTCATGGGCAATCAGCGCTTGTTGGAAGGCAGTTCGCGCGCCCTCTTCACCATGGGTAAGGAAAATGCGCTTGGCCACAGGTAGTCTGTCTTTGGTCCAGCGCAAGAGCATGTCCTGATCGGCGTGACCGGAATAGACATCAAGCGTGCGAATTCGGGCATGGACCTCGATCTCGTCGCCATGAATGCGGACATGTTTTGCCCCCTTCTGCAAGACACGCCCGAATGATCCTGCGGCCTGGAAGCCGACCAGCAAGACGGTGCAGTTGGCCCGCCACAGATTGTTTTTCAGATGATAGCGAATGCGACCCGCATCACACATGCCGCTTGCCGACAAAATGATCGCACCGCTGGTCACCCGTGCCAGTTGTTTGCTGGCTTCGACATCGGGAACCATATGGAATTTCGGATGTTCAAGGGCACGCGCATCTTCATGACTGAGATGACGGGCAAAGACGTCTGTCGCATGTTGCGCAAGCGGGCTGTCGACAAAGACATTTGCCTCGGGCAAGTGCCCGCGATTGAACAGATGCGCAAGATCAACCAGCAATTCCTGGGTTCTGGCGACGGCAAAGCTTGGAATGACAAGGTTGCCACCGGCATTCAGTGCATCACGAACTTCCTTGCCCAACATGGCGCGGCGTTCATCATCACTGACATTTGGGCGATTGCGATCACCATAGGTCGTCTCGACAAACAGATAGTCAAGATCAGACGGGCCTTCGGGGGCCTCGTTAAACACGGCTTCGCCGGTACCGATATCGCCAGAAAACAGAATGCGGGTCGGTTTGGTTTCCTTTCCAACCGGTGAGACTTCAACCTCGATCGAGGCCGAGCCCAGCAGATGCCCGGCATCCCAATAGCGGGCGCGTACACCGTCGATGACATCAATCCATTCGTGATATTCGACGGGTTTGAGCCTTTGCAAGGTTTGTTCGGCATCCTTGCGGGTATAGATCGGGGTTACTTCCGGGCGTCCACGGCGCGCATTGCGGCGGTTAAGGCGTTCGACCTCGCTTTCCTGAATATATCCGGAATCGGGCAACATATAAGTCAGAAGATCACAGGTCGGCTCCGTCGCCAGAATGTGGTTTTCAAAGCCTGCCTTGACCAGTTTCGGCAACAACCCGGAATGATCGATATGGGCGTGGGTCAACAAAACGGCTGAAATGTCGGACGCCTTGAACGGAAACGGTCCATAGTTCAGTTCGCGGACAGTTTTGCTGCCCTGGAACATGCCGCAATCAACAAGAAACTGACCATGGTCGGTCTGCAACAGATAACACGAGCCGGTCACACCGCCAGCGGCACCACAAAACGTAACTGATACGGTCATTCCCGTTCCTCCTGCACGTCAACAAGGCTGCAAGGATTCAGGAATAAACCTGTCATTGCAATGATATGGATCACTTATTGGACGCTTTATTGCAAACCACGCAGCGGCAGATACAAAACCTGATCGCCCTTGCACAGCTTGCCGCAATTTTCAGGGATTTCAATCAGGCCTTCTGCCCACACCATGGATGATAGCATCCCCGAACTGGTCGAAGAAAAGGCAACCGCTTCGAATTCACCGTCATCAGTCTGTATCAGTCTCGCACGCAGCCATTCGCGACGTCCGGTCCCACGCTGAAAATCAAAACCGGCGCGAACCGGAATGCGCACAGGTTCGCTCCACGACCGTTCAGCCCCCATCATATGACGAAGCAGTGGCAAAACATACAGCAGACCGGACACCAGCACCGAAACAGGATTGCCCGGCAATCCGATGACCAGGCATTTGCCAATCCGGCCACGCATCAACGGCTTTCCTGGTTTGATGGCAAGCTTCCAGGCCGTGATTTCACCAAGTTTGTCGACAACCGGTTTCAGCAAGTCCGCCTTGCCCACAGACACCCCGCCCGATGTCATCACAACATCATGATTTTGGGCAGCGTCTCCTATTGCGGTGGCAAGCACGTCGAAATCATCCGCAAGCAGGCCAAGATCGGTGACCTGACATCCGATGTCGCGCAACATGCCGATCATCGCAAACCGGTTGGAATCATAAATCCCCCCGTGCGGAAGCGGATCCCCCGGTTTTGCCAATTCGTCCCCGGTTGAAAAGACCGCAACACGAAGCGGACGGGCGACTTTCAGACTGGCACGCCCCTGCCCGGCGGCAATCGCGATATCCTGTGGGCGCAAGACCATGCCGGCACGCAGGACAACATCACCTTTTTTGATATCTTCACCCGCCCAGCGGATGTTCTGATGACGCCGGGTCCGGGCAATCACGTCACCGGCAATTTCGATGCCGGTTTCATCCTGATCGGCGATGACATTTTCCTGGATAATGACGCAGTCTGCCCCATCGGGAATGGCGGCCCCGGTGGCAATCCGGATGGCCGTTCCTTCTGGTACGGTGCCCGAATACGGATGTCCAGCCAATGACGTCCCGACAACGGGCATCGTTCCGTCAACCGTCGCCAAATCGGCAAGGCGCACGGCATATCCATCCATGGCTGAATTATCGACCGATGGCACAGAAAAACCGGCCATCACATCTTCGCGCAGGACGGCACCATAACAGTCCGTCAGGGGGCGTTCTTCGACATGTTGTGCGACCGGCACCTCCGAAAATGCGATTTCAAGCGCATCGGAAAGCAGTGTCAGTCCGGGTTTGATATTTTGCATCTATGTTACCTGCCCGCGTTGACGTGATTTGGATTTCAGGACTCGCCACCATGGCCCGGGCGGGATTTTGAGATGGCACGGCTTAGCATGATCACCGGTACCACACCGACAAGAACGATGGTCAGGGCCCCAAGGGCAGCCTGTTCGATCATCTCGTCCTTGGCAAACTGATAAACATGGGTTGCCAATGTATCGAAATTGAACGGCCGCAAAATCAATGTTGCCGGTAGTTCTTTCATGCCATCGACAAACACCAGTACAGATGCCGCCAGAATTCCGCCCCGCACCATCGGAAAGTGAATGCGTTTGAGCGTTCCCCAGGGACTTTCGCCAAGGGTCCTTGCTGCGTCATCCATGCTTGGCCGCACCTTGCCCAAGGCAGCTTCGATCGAACCATACGACACCGCCATGAACCGCACCGCATAGGCAAAAACAAGCGCAAACACCGTCCCGCTCAGCAACAAACCGGTCGAAATCCCGAACGTGTCGCGCATGACCGCATCCAGCGCATTGTCAAATCGCGCAAACGGGATCAGAACCCCGATCGCCAGAACTGCGCCAGGCACGGCATAGCCCACAGATGACAACCGCACGAAGAATTTCAGGAACGGTTGCGGGAATAACCGCAACGCATAGGCCATGAACAATGCACATCCAACCGCCAACGCCGTGGCAAGCCCCGACACCAGCAGACTGTTACCGGCAAATTCAAAGAAATCTGCCGTCCAGCTTTGATCAAAATAGCCGACCGAATAATAAATCAACACCATCGACGGGACGACAAAGCCCAGCACAATCGGCAAAATGCAGATTGCCAGCGCCCCGGTTTTTGCCATCGGTCCAAGATCGTAGCCCGGCAGTTCCTGGTACCGGTTGGTTGTATCGTGGAAGCGCTGGCGACGGCGCGAATAGCGTTCAATCACCAGAAGCGCAATAACCACCGCCAGCATCGTCAGGGCAATCTGGGCGGCACCGCCCGCATTGCCCATGCCAAGCCATACGTTAAACACCCCGGCTGTCAGGGTATGCACCGCAAAGAAATCAATGGTGCCGAAATCGTTCAGCGTTTCCATCAGCGCAATGACAACACCGACAACAATCGCCGGGCGTGCCAATGGCAATGCAACGGTGACAAACGAGCTCCATGCGCTGCGGCCAAGAACACGGGCTGCTTCGATCACGCAGATTGACTGCGCCAGAAACGCTGCGCGGGCGAGCATGTAAACATAGGGATAAAGTGTCAGACTAAGAACAAGGATCGCCCCGCCCTTGGTACGGATATCGGGGAACCAGTAATCTGCCGCTGATGACCAACCAAAAATATCACGCAACAACCGTTGCACCGGTCCGGCATATTCCAGCAAATCCGTATAGACATAGGCCACGATATAGGCCGGCACCGCCATCGGCAGAAGCATGGCCCATTCAAAGAACCGCTTGCCCGGAAGTTTGCACATCGTGACAACCCAGGCCGATGAAACGCCAAGCAATGTCACACCGACACCGACACCAAGCATCAGCACGGCCGTGTTTTTGACATAACGCGGCAACATGGTCGATGCCAGATGCGGCCAGATATTCTCTGTCGGGAAGAATGCCAGATAGGCCACGGCGATAATCGGGGCTGCCACCATCATCGCAATGACAAAGGCCCCGATCAGCCAGACAGCCGATTGTCCGCGCGGCAACCAGCGCATGGCAGGATTGCCGCTGGGCGTACGCATCGGATCAAACGTTTCAGTAACTGCGGCGGGACGGATATCCTCGTCCTTTGGCGTGTGGCATGCGTTGTTCAAGGCAGTTTCCGTCTCAGTCGTCAAAGGCCACTTCATCAAGAAGCTGTTTCGCCAAATCCTGATAGCCTGCAATGACGGTTAAAGGCAAATGTTCAGAGGTGAATTCACCCCATGAACGCAACATTTCCGGCCAGACGATCCCGACCGGATATTCAAAATTGACCGCGGCATAAACGTGCTGGATTTCGTTGCTCGACATGAATTCGATCAGTTTCAGCGCATTTTCACGGTTCGGGGCCCGCTTCATCAAGACCACACCGGTGATATTGACGTGGGTGCCAGTGGATTTCTGATTTGGAAAGACAATCTGGACCCTGCTGGCATCCTTGCGCGTGGCCGGATCATCCAGCATTTTTCCGTAGTAATAGGAATTTGCAATCGCGACACTGCATTCCCCACGTGCGACCGCCGCAATCTGATCAGCATCGCCGCCCTGGGGTTTGCGCGCCAGATTGCCCTTAACATAGCGCAGCCAGTTTCGGGTATATTCCGGCCCGTGATGCGCAAGCATCGATGCCACAAGGCCGGTATTATAGACGTGATATCCCGACCGGATGCAGATCTTGCCTCGCCATTGCGGATTGGCCAGTTCCTCGTAACTTTCGATTTGCATCTGGTTTCCGGCCTGACGCGGGGTGACCAATACCCGTGCCCGCGATGTCAGCCCGACCCAAAGATTGTTGGTATCGCGATATGTCGTGGGAATGTTTTCATCGACGATTGGTGATGTGATCGGTGATGCGATATCGGCATTTGCCGCCTCGACCAGGCGCCCAACATTCACAGCAATCAGGATATCGGCCGGGGTTGATTCATGCTCGCGTCGAATTCGGTCAACCAAATCTGTTTGGGAATACAGGACGTTAACGCGAATTCCTGTTGCTTTGGTAAAGCGGTCAAAGACAGGCTGAATGAATTGCGGCTCGCGTTCGGTATAGACATTGACTTCATTGCCGGCCTGCGCGGATGTGCCCATTCCCAACGCCAGCAGACATCCGAAAATCATCCTTTGAACGTAACTGCCCGCCATCAACCCGCGCCATGTTCCCCAACCACATCAATCTGGACATAGTTGCCCAATGTGTCCGGGAAATCAATTCAGACAAATCAATTATACCAACCAGCTCGCCGCCCCTATCCGGAAGACAGGGGCGTTATGGGGTGATGAATTTATTCGTTAAAGCCGACTTCATCGATCAGACGAATGGCCGCACCACGATTTTCGGCGATCTTGTTCAAAGACAGTTCATCATGGGTAAAGGTGCCCCAGGACCGCACCATTTCCGACCATGCCACACCCGGCTTCACCGGATATTCGAAATTGACGTCGGCATACATGTGCTGGGCTTCATCGCCTGACAGGAACTCGACCAGCTTGATGGCGTTTTCCTTGTTCGGGGCATGTTTCATAAGGGCAACCCCCGAAATATTGACATGCGTACCCCGGTCACCCTGGTTCGGGAAGACAATGCGCACCTGTTTTGCTGCCGGGGCCTTGTTCGGGTCATCCAGCATCTTGCCGTAATAATAGGAATTGCCGATCGCCAGATCACATACACCCTGCGAGACGGCCTCGATCTGGTCGATGTCGGCACCCTGGGGCTTACGCGCCAGATTTTCCTTCACCGATGTCAGCCAGGTTTTCGTATATTCTTCGCCGTGATGGGCAATCATCGATGCGATCAGCGCGATGTTGTAAACATGCATGCCCGACCGCACACAAATCCGGCCTTTCCATTTCGGATCGGCCAGCTCCTCGTAGGTGGAAATCGCATCCGGTGCGACCCGGTCAAGCGATGTGTAAAGCACACGCGCACGGGTCGTCAGACCGACCCACAATTCATTTTCATCGCGAAACTGGTCCGGGATGTTTGCTTCGAGTACGTCACTTGTCAGTGGCTGGGCGATATCGGCATCAACGGCATCCTGAATACGACCGATATCAACCGTCAGAAGCAGGTCGGCAGGACTGTTGCGCCCTTCATGCTTGATCCGTTCAACCAGACCACTTTGCGAAAACAGCGTATTGACCCGGATGCCGGTTTCTTCGGTAAAACGCTTGAACATCGGTTCGATCAGGAAAGGCTGTCGCAACGAATAGACATTGACTTCTTCTGCTGCATTGGCGCCCTGAACCATCGAAAGTCCCATTGCCGCCGCGACCAGACCATAGACCGTTTTGCGCAGAAAAATCATGAATGCCTCTTGTGGATGTGCTGTGCGAACAAACAGCAATTAGGAATGATTTGTATTCGCCGTCGGCGAAATTAAAGGCCAGAGCCCGGTTCTTGCAAGCCCGAAAGCACAGATTTTCGATGTTAAAGGGCAGACATGCGGACAAATGCGGCTTTTTGGCCATCCTAACCACAAATATGAAAAAGGGATGGCAATGTGCCATCCCTTCAAAAATTCTGCTTTCAGAAGCAGCGATCTATTCGTTGTAGCCGACCGTATCGACCAGCTTGATCGCATCCGGGCTCAGACGTGCAATATCGGAAAGCGGCAGTTCGTCAGCCTTGAAGGTGCCCCAGGATTTGACGTTCTCGGCCCATTCGACACCCGGCTTGACGGGGTATTCGTAATTGACCTCTGCATAGATTTGCTGAGCAACATCGCCGGTCAGGAATTCCATCAGCTTCACGGCGTTTTCGCGGTTCGGGCCATCCTTGATCAGGCTCATGCCCGAGATGTTCATCGACATGCCACGATCTGCCTGGTTCGGGAAGACGATATTGACCGACTCTGCCCACGGGCGCTGCTCTTCGTTGTCGAGCATCTTGCCATAGTAATAGGTATTGCCGATCGCGACGTCACAAACGCCTTCCTTGATCGCCTTTACCTGGGCGCGGTCATTGCCCTGCGGCTTGCGGGCAAGGTTGTTTTTCAAACCTTCGAGCCATTCTTTGGCTTTTTCTTCGCCATGAACAGCAATCATCGACGCAAACAGCGCAACGTTATAAACATGCGTGCCGGAACGGGTGCAGATTTTGCCTTCCCATTTCGGGTCTGCCAGATCTTCGTAAGAGGTGATTTCACCTTCGGCCACGCGGTCCTTGGACGCATAGATCGCACGACCACGCTGGGTCAGCGCGAACCAGTGACCTTCGGGATCACGCAGATGCGCCGGGATGTTTCCATTGATGACATCATTGGAAACGGCTTCGGTTACGCCGGCATCAACAGCCTGCTGAATGCGGCTGATGTCGACCGTCATCAGAATGTCGGCCGGGCTGTTCGCCCCTTCCTGCTTGATACGTTCGACCAGACCTTTTTCCGCAAAGATCACATTGACCTTAACGCCCGTCTGTTCGGTGAATTTTTCAAACAGCGGCTCGACCAGGAATTCCTGGCGAAGGGAATAAACATTCACTTCCTGTGCGCTGGCAATGGCTGCTGCAAAGGTGGTCGCACCGAATACGGCACCACCGATCAATTTCCTGATTTCCATCTGAACGATCCCTATTGAACGTGATTACGTCTCAACTCCCATGAAGTTGCAATTAATTTGCAACCGCGCTTGCAATTAAGAGCAATCCGCCATCATTTCAATAAGGTTTCATCCTAAGGCCGCCCGCAGTGTGATTCACATCACTCCATCGCACCCCGCGTTGAAAGAATGCTTGAACTCCTAGAGAACGTTGAACGACCCGCCGCTTGAGGCGCGCCATGCATCCAGAAATTCCTGATAGGCGGGAATGTCCCCTGCCCGTTCTTCAAGCCAGCCAACCGTCAGATTGATCGCGTGATTGTATCCGTCATGATCGGTCAGTCCGGTATGCAGGGCATGACGCAGATACAGCAAATAGGTATTGAGCACATCTGTTTCACAATAACGGCGAATGCCATCGATCTCGCCATTGTCAAACATGTCCGAAACCTTGCTGCCATCAACACCGGTCTTGCCCGGCAAATCCAGTGCGGCACATACTTCATTCATCTTGGTACGGGCTGATGCACCGTAATCAGACAGTACTTCGGCAAGGTCACAATGCCAGTTCGGTGCATAACGGGATGTATAGTTTTCCCATTTGTTCGATGCCTGATGCAGCCAGCGCGCCGTAACGCCATGCTTCATCGCGCGGTATTTCAGAACCGGCAAATCAAACCCCCGGCCATTGAAGCTGACCAGTCTGGGATAAAGCTTTCCGCAATAGGCAAAGAACCCGTTCACAAGATCCTTTTCCTCGGATGTCAGATCCCCGCCGGACCGCAATTCTTCGATCTCGTACATTTCTAGATCACCATCGCGCTGGATGGTTGCACGCAGAAAGCTGATCGCAACGACCTTGTGAAACGGTTGACGGGGGAACCCATTGCGACCGCTGGTGATTTCCAGATGATAATCTTCGAGCATCTTCCGCCCGGTTTCCGGATCAGGTGCCGTTTCACCGGTCAGTTGCGGCAAAACATCAATGTCGGGAACGGTTTCAATATCAAAGACGAACAGACTGGAATGCATCATCACGGGCCCCACAGGTTTGTTTTGCCCACCATAACGGCAAGCAGACCGGATTTCACGGGAATATCGGCATGAATTCCACTCAGTATAGCTGACATCTCCTGCCATCATTGTCAGGAGCAACCTGCCATCATGGCTGCAACTGACTGGGATCACATCATGGTTAACTGACGCACCGGGGGTTGCATCCATTTTGCGCGCCCGGTTAAACTTGCGCATGGGACTTTAACCACCTGTATCAGGGGCACTGTCGGCTTCATCGGGGGACCTACCAGGATGAGCCACGCAAATATCGGGCAAAAGCAGTGCATTTGATGCGATTCCGGACCGCAACCACGAAGGGACAGAAGGATGAAAACCCTGCCTACCGGAGCCGCAATGCTGATGGCCGCTGGCCTTGCATTTTCCACATTCATTTCAACCGCACAGGCACAGGACGTGACATGCGAAATTGACCGCCCCGTCATGTTTGCCGGCCTGAATTATGACAGTGCGCTTTTTCACAATGCCGTCGCACGGTTCATCATCGAAAAGGGGTATGGCTGCAAAACCGATGCCCTGCCCGGTGATGTCATTCCGCTTTTGACCGGTGCCGGCAAAGGCGATGTTGACGTCGTCATGGAAATCTGGCGCGACAATGTGGCCGATGCCTGGAAAAAGGCAGAGGCCGCCGGAACCGTCAGCCAGATCGGGGTGAATTTTGACGATGCTGTCGAAGGATGGTTTGTCCCGCGCTATGTGATCGAAGGCGATGCCGCACGCGGGATCGAGCCGATGGCACCGGATCTGAAATCGGTTGATGATCTGCCGAAATATGCATCCTTGTTCGAAGACCCTGAAGAACCCGGCAAAGGGCGCTTTTATAACTGCCCGTCGGGTTGGGTATGTGAAAAGGTCAACTCGGCAAAGCTTTCGGCCTATCAGCTTGATGACAGCTTTACCAATTTCCGCCCCGGCACCGGTGCGGCACTTTCCGCGGCAATCGCATCTGCGCATAAACGCGGCAAACCGGCACTTTATTATTACTGGGGACCGACCTGGGTCATGGGGCTTTATGACAGCTACCGGCTCGAAGAACCGGCCTATGACCAGACCATTTTTGATGCGCTGAAAACCGATTCTTCCCCGAAGAAGGCAACCGCATATCCGCAAAGCACGGTGACGGTCGGCGTCAATTCCGACTTCATGAAATCCGCGCCGAAACTGATCGAGTTCCTGACCCATTATGAGACCAGCAATGCACTTGTTTCGGAAATGCTGGCTTATATGCAGGAAAACAACGAAAAGCCCGAAGGCGCGGCACTTTATTTCCTGAAACAAAAACCGGATGTCTGGAAAGCCTGGGTGCCGGAAAAGGTCGCCGCCCGGGTTGAGGCCGCTTTGTAAGCTGCTGTGCAAAGCAGCCTTGCAAAAGGCACTGTAAACTAATGATTTTGATGTATGGGGCGGATCATTTTCCGCCCCATATTTTTTGCGCATTCTGCCCCTGCCATCACATCCATTCCGGCATGGCGTCATCCTGACGGGCTAACTCAGCTCATTTTCCAAGTGAAAACAACCAAAGGAAACAGAGATGAAAATCCGTTTTGATGCCTTGCGTGGTCTTGCGCGCCACGTGATCATGGCCGGAATCATGATTGCGCTTGGTGCGGTCGTTGTACCTTCCCCATCGCATGCAGCTTCTTGCTCGGCCACCACCAATTCCGCCTTTGCCACGACGATCGCAAACGGGCATGCCTATACCAAACACAAGGACGAATTTGTTAAGGGAAAAGTCATTGACAATCTGGCTTTTCCGGACGCCACCATCGCCAGTGCTGGCGAGTTTGCCACTTTCCTGGAGGGCATTCTGGACGCGCCCAGCGAAAACAAGTCGCTTGCCAATAGCCGCGCGGCATACTGGGACAGCCGTACCGGCACAATCATCATCACCAATGCAAATGCAGGTGATTGCGGCACGGCATTTCGCCCCACGGATGGCGTTACCTATTACAACCAGCAAAAATGACACCTGACAGGACTGGATTTTAATAATCATGCCCGGCACGCAGCCGGGCATGACAAACCGAAACAGATCAAAGCTGCAAGGAACCCGAAATGTCAGACCATGACAGCAAAATATCACTGTTGCTTACACGCGACGAAGCGATCGCGGTGTCAAATGCATTAAACTATATGGCAGCCGGTTGCGATGCGAACGAGTGTTCCACCCTCACCGGCGCAAGCCCGAAACAAATTCAGGCAATTTTTGATCGTCTGAAACAGAATTTGGATGAAACTGAAAAATGAACTGAATGAACCCGGGCACGCGGACATAAAATACTTGGCCCATCTGCTGCCGTGCCTGCCCGTATGCCATTGGTGAATGGCCATCAATCACCATAAGGCGAAGAACCATCTGTCCGGGTCGGCGGCCTTGGATCGACTTCGGTCGCATCCATCAAGCGGGCAACATGCTGCAACGAGTCAAGGATCTGCTTGCGTTCATCCAGATCAAGCATTTCATAGCGCAACATAAAATGGCCATCCATCAAAGGTGGCGTATTGATCAGAACTTCCCGCCCCTTGTCGGTCAGGCTGCTATTGACGACACGTTTGTCGCTGGCGTTGCGCGTGCGCACGATAAAGCCGCGTTCTTCAAGACGGTTCAGAATTGTGGTTACCGTCGCCTGACTAAGTGACACGTGTCGAGATATTTCACGCACAGTAACCGCACCAAGTTCTTCGATCGCAAGCAACACAACCAGCTGCGGAACCGTAAGACCACAAACCTTCATCACATGTTTTGAATGAAGATCCGTTGCTCGGATAATCTGTCGCAATGCGACAAGAACATCGAGAAATTCCTTACGCTTTGGCTGTTCCGACCCCATCTTGATGCGGCTCCTTCCGTTCTTCGTTGCGCCCAACTTAACGCCATTATAATTTGACATCAAATGTTTTGAGCTGTAACTATCGCCTTAACGAATATAACGAGACTTGGGGGAACCTGCGCCTGGCGGCCATCCGGTCCAAAGGCGCATTGCGGGTTTCACAATGAAAAAATCCGACGGGCACCATGATCGCGCCAACGTTTTGTCCTGGCGGGATTCAAGATGTTCATCGCCAAAATTCGATAAGGGCTCATGACCGAAAAAATCGTTGTAAAAGACCTCTATAAAGTCTTTGGCGACCATCCTGATCAGGCCATGCAAATGATCAATGACGGTATCGACAAGGACGAAATTTTCGACAAGACCGGCCAGACCGTCGGTGTCTGTGGCGCCAATTTCACCGTCCATGAAGGTGAAATTTTTGTGGTGATGGGCCTGTCAGGATCGGGCAAATCCACCTTGGTGCGGCTTTTGAACCGTCTTATTGAACCGACATCGGGTCAGGTTTTGTATGATGGCGTCGATATTGCCGCCATGTCGGACGAAGAATTGCGCGCCCTGCGCCGCAGCGACATGGCCATGGTTTTCCAGTCATTTGCCCTGATGCCGCATCTGTCGGTCGTTGATAATGCTGCCTTTGGCCTTGAACTGGCCGGCGTTGACGAGGCAGAGCGTCATGAACGCGCCCTTGCCGCCCTTGATCAGGTTGGCCTTAAAGCCCATGCCAATTCCTATCCGGATGAACTTTCCGGCGGCATGCAGCAGCGCGTCGGCCTTGCCCGCGCACTGGCTAATGACCCGGCAGTCATGCTGATGGACGAAGCATTTTCCGCACTTGATCCGCTGATCCGGACAGAAATGCAGGACGAGCTGCTTACGCTTCAGCGTGAACACAAACGCACGATCATTTTCATTTCGCATGATCTTGACGAAGCCATGCGCATTGGCGACCGCATTGCCATTATGGAAGGCGGAATTGTGGTTCAGGTCGGCAGCCCGGAAGAAATCCTAAATAACCCGGCGAATGACTACGTCAAATCGTTCTTCCGCGGCGTTGATGTTTCCACCATTCTGAGCGCCAAAGACATTGCGTCAAAACGTCAGGTCACGGTTATCGAACGCGAAGGCGTTGGCCTTAAGACCGCCCTTAACCGTCTGCGTAATGAAGACCGCGAATATGGCTATATCGTCGGTGACAAGCTTGATTTCCATGGAATCATTTCTGTCGACAGCCTTGACGAAGCCATCAAATCAGGTGCGGACAAACTATCGGCAGCCTTCCTGCCAAATGTCGAACCGGTTTCCCATGACACACCGCTTTCCGATCTGATCGGGACGGTTGCGCATGCACCATGCGGTGTTCCCGTCATCGCAGAAGACGGCAAATACATGGGCGTGATCAAGAAAGCCAACCTGTTGGCAACCCTTGACCGAGAAGGAGACGGCACCAATGGCTGATACCAGTAATCCTTGGGGCCAGAGCACAGAGGCCGGCTCCGCTGACAGTGCGGGTTCATCCGCGGCAAGCACAACCAGCAACCCGTGGGGAAGCGCAAGCCCGGATGCCGCGGCAAGCGGCCCGGGCGGCAGCACCGGTGGCGATGCCGCAGCATCGTCTGACTGGCTGTCAAACGCGGCCCCTGCCCCGGAAAAGCATTTTGATATTTTCCACCCGTTCCAGGATGCGCTGATCCCGCTTGATGGCTGGGTCAATGACGGTCTTGAATGGATTGTCGAGAATTTCCGAAGCGTCTTCCAGGCCATTCGCTGGCCGATTGATGCGGTTCTCAGCGGTGTTGAAGCCGGCCTGCAAGCAACCCCGGCGATCCTTGTCATCATCATCATGGCGCTGATTGCCTGGCAGCTTGCCGGACGCCGTCTTGCCATCGGGACATTGGCATCGATGATTGCGGTTGGTCTGATCGGTGCATGGTCCGAAGCAATGGTGACGCTGTCGCTTGTCATCACATCGGTCTTTTTCTGTGTGGTGATTGGCCTTCCGACCGGTATCTGGCTGGCGCGTAACGAACGTGCATCCAATGCCGTGCGTCCAATCCTTGATGCCATGCAGACAACACCGGCCTTCGTTTATCTGGTGCCGATTGTCATGCTGTTTGGCATCGGCAACGTGCCGGGCGTGGTGGTTACCATCATCTTTGCCCTGCCGCCGCTGATCCGCCTGACCATTCTTGGCATTCGACAGGTCCCCGGTGATCTGGTCGAAGCTGCGCGCTCATTTGGTGCCAGCCCGAAACAGCTTCTGTTCCGGGTTCAGCTCCCGCTTGCGATGCCGACCATCATGGCTGGCGTTAACCAGACGCTGATGCTGGCGCTGTCGATGGTTGTGATTGCCTCGATGATTGCAGTTGGCGGTCTGGGTCAGATGGTCCTGCGTGGCATCGGCCGACTGGATATGGGTCTGGCAACGGTTGGCGGCATTGGCATCGTCCTTCTGGCGATTGTCCTTGACCGCATGACCCAGGCGCTGGGCCGCGACCAGCGATCCAAGGGAACCCGTCACTGGTATGAAAGCGGCCCTGCTGCTGTCGTACGGTCGATCCTTGGCAAGAAATAATACCGAACAACGAGATAGCTGACGGAACCAGGAGCGGTTCCGTCAGTTTGGAGAACAGGGACAGATAAACTGTCCGAGGCTCATTAAAACCAGGAGAAGCTCATGACGATCCTCAAAAAACTGACAACCGGCGCTGCGATTGCCGTTACCGGCTCCATGCTGATGACCGGTGCTGCATTTGCCGATCATCATATGCCGGGCAAAGGCGTCGAAGTTCAGCCGCTCAAAAGCTCGATCGCCGAAGAAACCTTCCAGACCCTTCTGGTCATGAAGGCACTTGAAGAACTGGGCTATGACGTCAAGCCGATCCAGGAAATCGAATATGCTGCCGGTCACGTTGCCATCGGCAACGGCGATGCAACTTTCTTGGCTGACCACTGGAACCCGCTTCATGCCGATTTCTACACGGCTGCTGGTGGTGACGAGAAAATCTATCGCAAGGGCGTATATTCGCCGGGCGCGCTTCAGGGCTACCTGATCGACAAGAAAACCGCCGACAAATACAACATCACCAATGTCAGCCAGCTTGCTGATCCGGAAATTGCCAAACTGTTCGACAATAATGGCGACGGCAAAGCCGACCTTTCGGGTTGTAACCCGGGCTGGGGCTGTGAAGGTGTGATCGAACATCACCTTGACGCATACGGCCTTCGTGACACCGTAACCCACAATCAGGGTTCCTATTCGGCCATCATCGCCGATACCATCACCCGTTACAAAGCCGGTGAGTCGATCCTGTATTACACCTGGACCCCGTACTGGGTTTCGGGCGTTCTGGTTCCGGGCAAAGATGTAACCTGGCTGCAGGTGCCGTTCTCGTCGCTTCCGGGTGAACGTAAAGATGCCGACACCTCCCTTCCGGATGGTTCGGACTTCGGTTTCCAGGTCAACAACCAGCAGATCATCGCCAACAAGGCATGGGCAGAAGCCAACCCGGCAGCAGCCAAGTTGTTTGAAGTCATGGAAGTTTCGGCCAACGACATTTCGGCTCAGAACCTGCGCATGCGCGATGGTGAAAAGTCCGCCGAAGACATCGGCCGTCATGCTGATGCCTGGATCAAGGCACATCGTGAAATCTTTGATGGCTGGCTTGAAGAAGCTCGCGCTGCTGCGAAGTAATTCCGGCAAGCCGTACCTTCAGGCATCCGCCTGATTTGAAAGACCAGACACCCCGCAGATCAAATTCTGCGGGGTGTTTTTTTTTGCGGACCAACCAAAAACTGTCAGGAGATGTCAGGCGTCGCTCGATTTACAGTCGCATGTAAAGATCGAACTTGTTAGGCTTTCAAACTCATTGATTTTTTGAGCAACACGGGCCTGCCGTCGCCATGTTTCCGGAACAATTGAATGTGCCTTTGGGCAAGTGGGTCAATCAGTTCGTTGATTGGCTGGTTATCAATTATGGCACAGCGTTCGAGGCCTTTGCCGACAGCTTGTTGACCATTCTGGTTGGGCTGGAACAGCTTCTGCGTGGTGCACCTTGGTGGCTGGTACTGATTGCGATTGCTGCCATCACCTGGCATGCCAGCAAGAACTGGAAGCTGGTTGCCGGCCTTGTGATCGCGATGTTTGTCATCGGCACGCTGGGCCTTTGGGACAAGGCGATGCAGACCCTTGCCCTGATGATTGTTGCGACCTCGCTTTCGGTCGTTATCGGGGTTCCGGTCGGCATCGCAATGGCAATGTCCAACCGGTTGCGGGCCATTATGCTGCCTGTCCTGGATACCATGCAGACCATGCCAAGCTTTGTGTATCTGATCCCGGCCCTGATGTTGTTCGGGCTGGGCAAGGTGCCGGCCATTCTGGCCACCGTGATCTATGCCGCACCACCGGTCATTCGTCTGACCGATCTTGGTATTCGTCTGGTCGATCCCGAAGTTCTTGAAGCATCACGTTCGTTCGGCGCCAGCCGCAAACAGATCCTGTTTGGTGTTCAGCTGCCGCTTGCCCTGCCCAACATCATGGCGGGCATCAACCAGACAACCATGATGTCCATTTCCATGGTCGTGATTGCGTCCATGATCGGCGCGCGCGGCCTTGGCGAACAGGTCCTGATGGGTATCCAGCGCCTTGATGTCGGCGCAGGCATGGAAGCAGGCATTGCGATTGTGCTTCTGGCGGTTGTCTTTGACCGGATCGGCCAGGCCTATGGCAAGCGATCCCAGCGCACATCAAGCGCGGAGGACGGGCAATGAGCTATATCGAAATACGCAATATTTTCAAAATATTCGGCCCCGATCCGGATGCCGCACTTGAACTGGCAAAGGCCGGTTCGGACAAGGAGGAAATCCTCGCAAAGACCGGCAACACGGTGGGACTTCATGATGTATCCCTGTCAATCGAACAGGGTGAAACATTTGTGGTCATGGGACTTTCGGGGTCCGGAAAATCGACATTGATCCGCCATCTTAATCGCCTGATTGATCCAACCGCAGGCCAGGTATCGTTTGGCGGCGAAGATATTCTGTCGATGGATATCCCGACCCTGAATGCATTTCGTCGCAAGCGGCTTGGCATGGTGTTTCAACGGTTCGGCTTACTCCCCCATCGCAATGTGATGGACAATGTCGCCTATGGGCTCGAAATCCAGGGCACTGATCGCAAAACCCGCGAAGCAGCCGCAAGCAAATGGATTGATCGCGTCGGGCTTGCCGGGTACGAAGCCAAATTCCCCGATCAGCTTTCAGGTGGCATGCAACAGCGTGTTGGCCTTGCCCGGGCACTCGCCACCGACCCGGAAGTCCTTTTGATGGACGAGGCCTTTTCCGCCCTTGACCCCCTGATCAGATCGGACATGCAGGACGAGTTGATGAAGCTTCAGGCGGAACTGCACAAGACAATTGTCTTCATCACCCATGACCTTGACGAGGCACTCAAAATCGGTGACCGGATTGCCATCCTCAAGGACGGGAAACTCATCCAGGTCGGCCGACCCGAAGAAATCGTTCTTAACCCGGCTGACGCCTATGTGCAGGCCTTTACCCGGGATGTGAACCGGGGCAAGGTCCTGCGTGCCAGAAGCATCATGGAACCGGTTAAACCGGCATCCGGCGCGGACGGGTTTTCAACCGCGCATGTGGTACGCTACGACACCCGGCTTGAGGATATCCTGCCTGTGGCACTTGGCTCAGATACCGCAATCACGGTAACGGGCCACGACAATCACCCCATCGGAACCATTGGCAAAAAACAGATTCTTGACGCCCTGTCGGTACAACGCAACGACTAGCCAAGACTTGAATTTCGCATTCTTCTACTTTAACTCGATAAGAAGGGGATTTGAACAGATTGAGCAAGCGTCGGGACTGTGCCGCAAAATAACGTAAACATAATTCACGTCCTGTGCGATCAGGACCACCGTCACTTGCTTCCGGAAAGCTTGATGGGGTTTGATCTGTGCCTGCTTGATCCGGCAAAGCCGATCCCGGCTGATATCATGTCGCTGATCATAGATGTCGATCTTCAGAACCCGGACATGATTGCCAGGCTTCGGGCCTTTCGCAAAGTATCGGAACGCGGCTCGGACCAGATTATTGCAATCGGCAAGGGCAACCTTCAAGACGAGTTGCAGGCCACAGCACTTGGCGCGCGCAAAACCATTCTCAAGCCGTTATCGGAAAAGTCGCTGGCGACTTATATCGAAGACCGTCGCACGACCTATGGCATGACGGGCAAGACCGCAACCGCGACCACGCAGCTGGCAGCAAAAGCCATCCAGAACAGCTTTGACAAGATCACCAGCAATCAGCCCGTCGATCTGAAACAGATCAACGAGGCCGGCCAGAATATCGCAACGGCCATTGCCGATCTGGGCATTTCGGAATGGCTAAGCACGGTGCGCGTCTATCACCAGTCAACTTTCCAGCACATCTTGCTGGTGACCGGCATTGCCTGTGCCTTTGCACAAAGTACGGGCATGAGCAAAACCGACGTCGCCAAGTTGACCGAGGCCGGGCTTCTGCACGATATTGGCAAGATCTGGATTTCGGACACGATCCTCGACAAGCCGGGGGAACTTACCCCCGAAGAGTTCGAGATCATCAAACGCCATCCTGTCGAAGGGTACAAGAAGCTGTCTGAACAGGGCAACCTTGACCCTGCCGTCCTTCATAGTGTCAGACACCATCACGAATATCTTGATGGCAGCGGCTATCCCGATGGGTTGACGGCGGACGCCATTCCCGATCTGACGCGTATTCTTACGATTTGCGATATCATGGGGGCGTTGCTTGAAGAACGTGCCTATAAGCCACGATTTAGTATCGAAAAATCACTCTCGATCCTGAAATCGATGGGCAAGGAAGGCAAGGTCGAACTGGCACTGGTGCTGGCACTCGAAACCGTGATGAAAAAGCACACCTCAATTCCCGACAATGTTGCCGATCTGATCAACCAAACCGGCTGACTTTGCCGGTTGCAGTGATCACGACGGGTTACCGTCCGTCAGAACACACCGCCGGAAATAGCGAATAACATCGCCGTCCTGCCCGTTTGTCGGCTTCTGATGGTGTGCGCGATACATGCGGCTGTCCAGAACCCCGGAATTGTCAGTGGCAATTATCAGCCACAAAAAACCGTCCACATCGGCACGCCCCCGATCCGTTGTTGAGGGCAAGAAACTGCCATTTGGATGCGAATGAAAGCAGCCCACCACCTCGTCACCGCTTTGACGGGCCAGACGATAGGTATCAATCAGGGTTTGCGGATCAATTTCAAAGGTCCTGAGCGGATCATCGGCAACATTGCGTGCTGCCACCACCCGACGGATCCGGTTTGGTGTCTGCTTTGCCGCAACAAGCAGCCCACAGCATTCTTCCGGCCATTGCATTGCAGCCAGATTGCACATTTCCTGATGCAGGTCAGCAGACAGAATGACAGCCGAATGATCGCCGGTGTCGCAGGCTTTCTGATTTGTCATGCTGCCGCTATCCTGTTTGCCCTGTCTGATCGCCTGCACGAATCCTATTGATCGTCAGCATTCAAAATAACACGACCAAGGACCTTTT
Organism: Thalassospira sp. CH_XMU1420-2; assembly: GCF_037029325.1. Taxonomy (NCBI): domain Bacteria; kingdom Pseudomonadati; phylum Pseudomonadota; class Alphaproteobacteria; order Rhodospirillales; family Thalassospiraceae; genus Thalassospira; species Thalassospira sp. CH_XMU1420-2. The sequence goes on along the minus strand of NZ_JAYMEG010000003.1, from coordinate 379,189 downwards.
TATCGGTCAGCGACACAATCACAAGACGCGCACCAAGTCCGTCCGGGCCTTCGATATGCAGGATTGCCTGTGTTCCCTGAACGGAATAAGCGACCAGCACTTCACCAGGTGCAACATCGATAGTGATGTCACCAAAATCCGGGATGACGGGTGCACCGGAAAATCCGGTCGCCACCTGCTGGCCGTTATCAAGGCCAGCGATCGGAACCGAAGGCGCCTGCCCCGTATCGGTGCTATCTGCGTCCTTGGCATTTTTATCAAGCGACAGCCCATAGGCAACAAGCCCGATGCCGATCACGATCAGCACCCCCATGAACACAACCAAGGCCTTAACTACACGCATCTTGTTTCCAACCAACCCATCTGTTTGACATCAGCATGGCCGGTCAACTGCCCCGATCACGCAAAACACATCCCAAGGCCATAGCTGCAAGCACCGACAATTGCAAGATCACAACATAAACGGGCCGCGCCCTTTGTCGTGCCCTGTGTATTGGATCGCTCCTTTTGATGGTTTCCGTATTCCCGCGCGTAAACGAACCGGCCTCATCCCCGGTGCCATGACGGCATTTCATTGCAATCGGGCATAAAACAGCTACAAGCTGCCAGCACAAAGCATAACCTGTTACACTGCATATCGAAATCAGACTGCAAGACATTGATGACCAGTAGCGACCAGATGCCAGAACAACTCCGCTATATTGCAACGGCCCAGGACGAAGGTGCGCGCCTTGACAAGGTGCTGGCTGTGGCCTGGCCGGATCAATCCCGATCCCGCATCAAGGCATTGATCGAAGATGGTCATCTGCGCATGAATGGTGACGTCGCGCGCAAGATGTCGGCCAAGGTCAAGCAGGATGACGTGTTTGAACTTGTCATTCCGCCGGCCGAACCGGCCGAGCCGATTGCCGAAAACATCAAACTTGATGTCCTGTATGAAGATGATGACCTTCTGGTAATCAACAAACCCGCGGGGATGGTTGTCCATCCGGCAGCCGGAAATGAAAGCGGCACGCTGGTCAATGCGCTTCTGGCCCATTGCGGCGATAGTCTTTCGGGGATTGGCGGGGTCAAGCGACCCGGCATCGTCCACCGACTGGACAAGGATACCAGCGGTGCGATGGTTGTTGCCAAAAACGATACGGCCCACCGTGCCCTTTCGACCCTGTTTTCCGAGGATAAGGAAAATATCGATCGGGCGTACCTTGCGGTTGTGTGGGGGGTTCCGCGTCCGCTTGCCGGTGATATCGAAGGCAATATCGGCAGAAGTCCGCGCAACCGCAAGAAAATGACGGTTCTTAGAACCGGCGGAAAATATGCACTAACCCACTACAAAACACTTCAGTCCAGAGACGACTCGTTAGCATCTCTGGTTGAATGCCGTCTTGCGACCGGCCGAACCCACCAAATTCGGGTGCATATGACCCATATCGGCCACTCACTTGTGTGTGATCCAGTTTACGGCAGGAATAAAAATTCACAGAAGTGCAACTTGGAGACGCAAGAACTTCTGAACGCATTCAACAAACAGGCTCTACACGCCAGAACTCTGGGATTTATTCACCCTCGCACCGGGGAATATATATCGACAACAGCACCCCTTCCCGACGACTTGAACGCATTGATTGAGAGCCTGAACCTATCCCAAGGGATAGTATAGATTAAACTTTATGGTCAAAAAATAATTGACGACATCTAATACCCTCGTATAAGGTTTAGTCAGTGCTAGGGGATAACAGCACTTGATCGAAGCATAACGGGAGGCTTCAATGAAACAGGGAAATGCTCTGCCAGTAATCTCTCAGGATGGTCTGACTGTATATTTGCAGCGTATCCGACGTTACCCGATGCTTACCCCCGAACAGGAAACGACGTACGCATGCAATTTCCGCGACAGCGATTGTGACAAGTCGGCGGAAAAACTGATTACAAGCCATCTGCGACTGGTTGCCAAGATTGCCATGAGCTATCGCGGCTATGGTCTGCCTTTGAATGAATTGATATCCGAAGGCAACGTGGGCCTGCTGCAATCTGTCAAACGTTTTGACCCTGACAAGGGTTTCCGGCTTGCAACCTACGCCATGTGGTGGATCCGCGCAGCCATTCAGGAATACATCCTGCATTCCTGGTCGCTTGTGAAAATGGGCACCACGGCCGCGCAGAAGAAATTGTTCTTTAATCTTCGCAAACTCAAAAGCCAGATGCAGGCGATTGATGAAGGGGATCTGTTACCAGAACAGGTCGAACTCATCGCGACCAAGCTGAATGTTTCCGAAGATGACGTGATTATGATGAACCGTCGCCTTGCCGGTCCTGATCATTCGCTCAATGCACCTGTCCGTGTTGACGGCGATGGTGAATGGGTCGACTGGATCGAAAGCGACGACGAAGACCAGGAAACCCTTTACGGCAAACGTGAAGAATTCCTGCAACGGATGAATATGCTTAAAAGTGCCATGTCGCATCTTAACGATCGCGAGCGTGACATTCTGACCCAGCGTCGCCTGCTTGAAAGTCCGGTTACTCTGGAAAACCTCAGTGTCGCCTATGGTATTTCACGCGAACGCATCCGGCAGATCGAAGTCCGGGCCTTTGAAAAAGTCCGCAAATCGATCCACAGCGATCTGCCACACTAAGGGTGTTTACCAGCCCTCTTCCCCCTTGCAACGAACTACGGCGGACAAATTGTCCGCCGTTTTTTATGTCATCGATGATGTAAATCGGATCAAAACATCATGGCATGATCAGTTCCCGGACCGGTCGACTTCCTTGATCAGACTGTCGCCCCAGGTTTTGATCAGGGCACGCTGCTTTTTGCGAAGCTCCCCTACCCGGCGCTGGGCAGAAAGATTAAGCACATTGGCAACGATCGGGGGCATCGCAAGATACAGCAACCAGCCAAGGCCCGCCGCCCCGTACATGATTGATAATGCCAGTGGCTGAAAGATCTGCTGGGTCGCACCGCCCACTGTTTGCGACGGCACTTGCCACAGTTCAAGGATATAGGGTGCGACACCGGAAAAATTCAGACCAAACACACAGCGCGCCATGGTCCGACCCGGGCTGCGATCAAAAATGAACGCAACCAGCGACGGCAACAAGCCGACCACCAATGTCACAAAGGTCGGCAGGGCGACCATGAATAGCAGCACAGCAGATGCAACCACGGACAAACCGGAAAATGCGCTGCGGCCGCCCTTTTTGGTGCTTTTACCTTTTGCCATGTCGATCCCTTAAAAGATATGCATCAAGAACAGTGCCGATACCGTCAGCAGCGCGATCATGGTTGATGCGAATGCTGCGGCCTGCTGACCGACTTTTTCCGCAAGCTCCAATCGTGCCGGCCCCGAAGATTCAAGGTCGAAAACCTCGCTTTCGGCTTCGGAATATTCAGCCACGGCCTCGACAAATTCGGATTGATCCTTGCGGCGTTCCTGTTCATCATTGATCAGGTTGTAAAGCTCCACCAGATTGCCGCGCTTTGCCAGTTTCGGGATTTCGGTTTCAACCCGTTCCCGACGCGCCTTGCTGTGGAATACCTTGATGGCCGGTTCCATAAGCCGCGCCACCCAGTGCGACAGATTTTGCAAATTGTCCGGTCCGTGACGCCATTGCACAATCGCCAGCATACTGATGATGGCGCGGCTGTATTCGACCTCGTCAGACGGGTTTTGCATGGCCATCAACTGGCCTTCGATATCATCTTCAAGACGGGTGGCGATGAAAGCAGCAATATGGCGATCCACCGGCCAGCTGTCTTCAGACGCACTTTCCGCTGCCTTTTCGAGCGCCGGAAGAAGTTGCGAAATTTCAACAACATATTCCTGTTCGATCATCGGGCTCAGGCAATGCTGGTTACGCACAAGCGCGTAAAGACAACGCTCATAGCCATAACCTGCACTTTGTTGCTGAACGTAATAGCGCAGGTTTTTATATACCTGCTGAAGCTTTTGAATTTCCGGGCTGAAGCCTTCCTGGCGGCCAAACCAGTAAGCCGGGATATCGCGGACGATCACATCGGCAAATCTCTGTGGGCCACGTCCATGCTGCACGTCATAGGACAACATATATCCAAGACCATCGACCATGGCCGAAAAGCCCTTGAACCGGACTGGTCCCTGATGATCCATGATCAGGATAGCACGCGCGACCAGAACATCCTCGGCCGCACGTTTGTCCGCGCCTGCCCATTGCAACTGCCGCATGGCATCTGCAAGGGCCTTGGCCCGATCATTGTCGCCAAGACCGCGCCGCAGCCAAATCTCGATCGTGCCGTCGCGCAATGGCGCAAGTGCACTGACCCAGTTCTTTGCCATTCCTTGGGCAAGGGAACGCACCGTATAGTAATCACGCCCCGACAGGTTCTGGGATCGTGCGGCGCGTTTTTCGCTATTGGCCTGCACCGGCTTGGTCCGGCGACCGTCCAGCCATGCATTCAGTTCGGCAAAGCCCCAGCGTTCTTCGGGATCATCACAAAGCAATCCGCGAACTGGCTCGATCAGAACCAGTGGCAATCTTTCCTGTGATGCAATTGCCTGAAACGATCCCTTTGCCAGTTTGAGATCCATGATCTCCTGATCGCCCAGTTTGCTGAGCGGTCGGTGACCGATCCCGAGTTCCGCCAATGTCATGCCCAGGGCATACAGATCGTCCATGATGGTACCCGATCCGCGACCTGCGGCATCGGCGCTCATTCTGGCGGTTGTTTCATAGACAAGCGGCTGGGCATAGCCCGGCGGTGTCGCAGCACAATCCCCCAGAACGACTTTCTGGCGCAACGGGTCGGCATAAAACAGGTTGCCAGCACGAATATTGCGATGTGCCAGATTTTTTTCGCCAAAAGACTGCAACACACCCATAAGCGGTTCGATGACCACTGTGCCGATTTCGTGTTCGTCGATGGTCGCCTTTTTGCTTTCACCAGTGACGACACGACCGCCAGCGGGCTTTTCATAGAACAACACCATGGTGTTGCGCCCGAATGGCGGCCAATAGGCAATCTCGCTGTCAAGCAGGTCAATCTGACCTGCCATATGCATACCGGTCAGAAAGTTGATATGTTCCTGACGGGTTGGCAAGGCCGGATCGGCAACAACCGCAAACGCACTGCCTTCATCGCGGCGCAAATTATCAGCGGAATAGGCCTTGCACGGGCCCATATCAAATTCCGGCATACGCAGATCAAGAAAAACCCGGAAATTGCCGATTTCGATGCTTTTGCCGCCGGTTGAAAACTCGACATTTTCCGGACCGGCTTCGGGATTGGCATCATCGGGTTCTTCGGGCGCAGGCGCACCGCCGCCCGGCGCATCCATCACTGGTTCTCGCGCAGCACCGCTCGAAACTTCCTGTTCCTGGTCTTCTGCTTGCTCTGCCATGATCCCGATATTTCTTTACGAGTTATCGTTATTTGATGACGCGCATGATCTGATGAACCGTCATCCTGACGCGACATCCAGTACGCTACCGTCAAAAGGTTGATAAAACGATACTTCTGATACGCCACACGAGCAAGCTGTTATAAGACCGGCACACCGGGTCTGCATGCGACAACACATTCAGACAAAACGAAAAAAGCCACCAGTCGGAACTGGTGGCTTTTGCTGTGCGATGCACAAACCCTGTATCAGGCGCTGAACGGGTCGTGAACCAGAATGGTGTCATCACGTTCCGGGCTGGTTGACAGCAATGCCACCGGCGCTTCGATCAGTTCTTCGATGCGGCGAACATATTTGATGGCTGCTGCCGGAAGATCGGCCCAGCTGCGCGCACCCATGGTCGTTTCAGACCAGCCCTCGATGGTTTCATAAACCGGCTTTGCCTTGGCCTGAAGACGCTGGTTGGCCGGAAGATGATCATAGATCTTTCCGTCAATGTCATAGCCGGTGCAGATCTTGATTTCATCAAAACCGTCAAGCACGTCAAGCTTGGTCAGAGCGATACCGGTGATGCCGTTGACTTTGACCGACTGGCGCACCAGGGCGGCATCAAACCAGCCACAACGGCGTTTACGACCGGTCACAACGCCAAATTCACGGCCACGTTCGCCAAGACGTTCGCCATCGGCGTCAAACAGTTCGGACGGGAACGGACCTTCGCCGACACGGGTGGTATAGGCCTTGGTGATACCAAGAACATAACCAACACCGGACGGGCCCATGCCGGAACCGGCAGCGGCCTGACCAGATACCGTATTTGACGAGGTCACGAACGGATAAGTACCGTGATCAATGTCAAGCATCGTGCCCTGGGCACCTTCAAACAGAATGCGCTTGCCAGCTTCCTTGAACTGGTTCAGCGATTTCCAGACGGTGTCAGAGAACGGCAGGATTTTCGGCGCGATTTCCTTAAGCTGGGCAAGAAGCTCTGCCCCGTCGACTTCCGGCTGACCAAGACCACGCAGAAGCGCATTATGGTGGGTCAGAAGGTTTTCAACCTTTGCCTCAAGCAGATCAACATCAGCCAGATCACCAACGCGGATCGCACGACGACCAACACGGTCTTCATAAGCCGGGCCGATACCGCGACCGGTGGTGCCGATCTTGTTGTCACCCGATGCCGCTGCTTCGCGTGCACGATCCAGATTGCCATGCAGCGGCAGGATCAGGCAGGCGTTTTCCGCCAGACGCAGGTTTTCCGGGGTGATATCCACGCCCTGCTCTTTCAGGCGGCCGATTTCGGCAAGCAACGCCCAAGGATCAACAACAACGCCGTTGCCGATTACAGACAGCTTGTTCTGGCGAACAATGCCGGACGGCAGCAGGCTGAGTTTATAGGTCACGCCATCGATCACCAAAGTATGACCGGCGTTATGACCACCCTGGAAACGCACAACGACATCGGCCCGTTCGGACAGCCAGTCGACGATCTTGCCTTTACCTTCGTCCCCCCACTGGGAACCGATCACGGCAACATTGGTCATCGCAAAACTCCTTGCGCGATAAAAAGTTCGTTCAGTTAGGGTCCAGACCCTAAGCGTTCAGCGGCACGACCTGGCCGCCAAGATAAATGTAATCACAGCCCATGCGGCGCGCTTCGACGCGCGCACCGTCTTCTGTTTTGGCCTCGGCGGCACCTTCAAGGGCAGCAACCGTGTAATGGCCTTCGGCACGCAATTTGCGGGCTTCTCGCTGCGGGGTGCCAAGCGGAAGGTAAACCCGTTCCACCGGTTTCGCATCCGGAAGTCCACGCAAAATACTATCCATATAAAGCGACATGCCGGTCGCTGCTTCACCCGATGCGCCACCGGCCCGGTAACGGCCGCCACGCCCGATCTCACCACGGACATTGCGGGCAAACAGGGTAAAGCTGACACCGGTCTGATAACGGAAACCGGCCATTTCAACCGGATCAATGGTCAGGGCTGCATCAAGATCGGATGCCAGAATGCGTTCCGCAACATCGATCAGACGATAAAGCTCCTCGGATGCGCCCAACGGCAGTTCGAGCTTTTTAAGCTTTGGCAACGCCGTTGTCGCCGGACCGGCCGCCTCAAGCAAGGCAACAAGCACATCGGTAACCTTGCCATCCATCACGCGAAGGGCCGCAACATCGCGGCGTTCAAGCGCCTCGGTCAGGGCTTCGCGATCATCACGCGACACACCGAATGCATCAAACAGGCGTACGGGCAATGTCGGCAGGTTCAGGTCAACCGAGACATCGGCAAGACCAATGGTTTCAAGTGCTTCAAGCGCCAGCAGAACAATCTCGGTATCGGCTGCGGCACTCGAAACGCCAATAAGTTCCGCACCAACCTGTGCGAACTGACGTTCCGGGCGCAGGTGCGATCCCTTGATCCGCAACACATCCCCGGAATAGGACAAACGCAACGGCCGCGGCGCATCGCCAAGACGGGTGGCGGCAATACGACCGACCTGCGGGGTCATGTCAGAACGCAGCCCCATCATGCGGCGCGATTCAGGATCCATAAGACGGAAGGTCTGGGTTGCCAGTTCCGGTGCTGCCCCTTCGAGCAGGCTTTCTTCAAACTCGACCAGCGGCGTTTTCACACGGTCATAGCCTGCATGTGCCAGACTGGCCATCAGCTTTTCGCGGATTTCGGCTTCCCGCGCAGCGGTTCCCGGCAGGACATCCTGCAGGCCGGCGGGCAAAAGTGCTTTCCTGGCGAGTTCGGTCATTTTGTGTGCTTTCCCGGACGAGGCGCGCAAATTCAATCAGGCTCGATAATGCCCCAAGGATTACTCAAGGCTCACTATCCGGTAGCGGTTACTACCGCGTTGTGCCGGACAGGGCAACGGGGAAAACCCCAAAAACGCAAATAATACGTACGAAATGTTTCTCAGGCAGCGGAAAATTCGGCTTTTACCACCGCATAAGCCCAATCAAGCCACGGCAAAAGTGCTTTGGTATCGCTTGGTTCCACGGTCGCACCACCCCAAATTCGCAGGCCAGCCGGCGCGTCGCGATAGCCATTGATATCAAGGGCGACATTTTCCGCTTCAAGCAGCTGGGAAATCTTTTTCGGAAGTGCTGCCTGCTGATCTGCGGGCAATGCCAGTGCCCAGGGATCGACAATCTTGATGCACATCGATGTGTTTGATGCGGTTGCCGGGTCTTCGGCAAGATCGGCAGCCCAGTCACTGGTCGCAAGCCAGGCGTCAAGATAGGCGCGGTTTTCGCGGGTACGCGCCAACAGACCATCAAGGCCACCAATGTCTTCTGCCCATTTCAGGGCGTCGATCGCATCTTCGACAACCAGCATCGACGGAGTATTGATCGTTTCACCGCGGAAAATGCCATCAATCAGCTTGCCACCCTTGGTCATGCGGAAGATTTTGGGCATCGGCCATGCCGGCGTATGGCTTTCAAGGCGCGCAACGGCCCGCGGGCTCAGGATGATCACACCATGACCGCCCTCGCCGCCCAGAACCTTCTGCCAGCTATAGGTCACGACATCGAGCTTGTCCCACGGCAATTCCATGGCAAAAATCGCCGATGTTGCATCACAAATGGTCAGGCCCTTGCGGTCATCGGCGATCCAGTCCCCATTTGGAACACGCACACCGGCGGTCGTGCCATTCCAGGTAAAGACAACATCACGATCAAAATCGACAGAACCAAGATCGGGCAGCTTGCCATAATCGGCATCAAGGGTGCGGACATCATCAAGTTTAAGCTGCTTGACCACATCCGTGACCCAGGTCGCGCCGAAACTTTCCCACGCCAGCATATCGACACCACGCGCGCCCAAAAGCGACCAAAGCGCCATCTCGACCGCACCGGTATCGGATGCCGGAACAACGCCCAACAGATAGTCATCAGGCAGGTTCAGAACGGCGCGCGAACGGTCAATGACTTCTTCAAGACGCTGTTTGCCCAGTTTGGAGCGATGGGAACGACCAAGAATTTCCGTTTCAAGTGCAGATGCAGACCAGCCCGGACGCTTTTTGCACGGACCCGACGAAAAGTTCGGGCTTGCAGGGCGAAGTGCGGGCTTTGCGAAAGCGGTATTCTCGGCAGTCTGGGTCATCGGCATATTCCTGAGCAGCGGGAACGATCCGGCCGGATCATTCCCGATCAAATTAGGGGGCTGATCCTATTGACACAAAGGCAAAAGTCAAACGCCTTCGACACAGACAAGCCAGCCAATTTTGCATGGCTGGCCATTATCTGAAAATCATCATGGGCTGATTGCCCGTACGGGATCAAAACCCGATCAAAACGGGATGTCGTAATACCACGGCGCAAACAGGCTGAATGCAATCCACAACAACACAATCAACGGCGTTCCGGCCTTAAGGAAATCGATAAACCGGTAATGCCCCGGCCCCATGACAAGCAGGTTGGTTTGATAGCCAACGGGCGACGCAAACGAACAGTTCGCGGCCATCACCACCGCAATTGCAAAGACATGCGGTGGCACGCCAAGTTGCTGGGCCATACCGATTCCAATCGGCGTAAACAGAACCGCACAGGCATTGTTCGACAATACATTGGTAAAGGCCGCAACAATCAGGAAGAACAATGACAGGATGACCGGTGCCGGGGCCCCGCGTGTCACCGTCAACAACTGATCGGCAACGAATTCCGCCCCACCAGTCAATTGCAACGCATTGCCCAACGCCAATGCTGCTGCAACCAGCAGCACGATCTTGCGATCAATCGCGCGCGATGCCTGCCGCAAATTGAGCGCCCCGGATGCAATCATAAGCCCCGCACCAATGAAGCTTGAAACCATGATCGGAACAATGCCGGTCGCGGCAAGCGCAATCACACCAAGGAAAATGGTTGCTGCGCGGCGAGCATGGAACGGACGCGGCAAGGTGCGCGTCGACCATTCCAGCAACACCACATCACGAATGGTACGAAGTGCCTCGACATCTTCGGAACGCCCCTGCACCAGCAAGACGTCCCCGGCCTCAAGGCGGATTTCCGTCATTTGGGTACGGATCATGCGCGAACGGCGCTGAATGCCCAGAACAAGACATTTGTACTGATAGCGGAAACCGATCTGTTCAAGGTTAAACCCGATCAGACGCGAACCGGGCGGCAACATCACTTCGGCCAGAAGCTGGGTCGATTTCTGTGGCGTTTCCTCGCCATCGCCACTGACGGCAGCAGCATCGGCATGCAGAAGCCCCGGGTCCTTCTGAAGGGCCTCAGTCAGGGCCTTTCGGGTCGCAGCGACGACCAGAACATCGCCCGCCTGAATTTCCATATCACTTTCAAATGGCGGCAATTCGGCATGTTCGCGACGCACGATCATTTGAATGGTGATGTTGGGCAGGTTTTTGAAGAAGCCTGCAACCGGACGGGTTCCGATCATTTGCGATGCCGGGCCGACCGTGATCTGGGCAATGAACTGTTTGCCGCTGCTGTCCGGATTGGCAAGCTTGCTGCGCATCGATGCCAGGGCCGGCAAAAGGCGCGGCGCAATGAACAGAACATAGATAAAACCGGTAATCGCCAAGACACTGCCAACCGTCGTGAATTCAAAGAATTCCAGCCCCGGCATGCCCAGTTCGATCAGGGAGCTGGAAACCAGAAGGTTGGTTGACGAACCGATCAGGGTGGTCATCCCGCCCAGAATGGCGGCATAGGAAAGCGGGATCATAAGCGCACTTGGCGAACGTTCAATCCGCTCTGCCAGGGCCTGAATGATCGGGATAAAGATAACAACAACCGGCGTATTGTTCAGGAATGCCGACATCAGCATAACCACGAACAGGCCGATAAAAATCGCAACGGCTGCGTTCTTGCCGCCATGTTCGGTGATCAGGCCGGCGATATAACTGACACCACCGGTAAGTACCATCCCCTGCCCGACAACAAGCAGGGACAGAACCGTCAATAATGCCGGGTTGGCAAAGCCGGACATAATCGTGTCCGCACCCAGCAGGTTTTCACCATTGCCGTCAAGCAACGGGAAGAATTCGAAAAACAGCAACAGGGTCGCAATCAGCGCCATGCTGGTCAGTTCAAGCGAAATGCGCTCAAGCCCGTACAGGACAAGCGACCCGGCAACAAGTGCCAGGACCACCCACATCTGCATTGGCGTCGCAGAACTGGCGACAACACTTTCGATCACGATAAATCTACCCCTGTAAAACCAGCACCCTTTGCGGTTTCAGGCACGGAATTTTATCCCTGCGCCATGCCCGCATTCATCGTATTTTGCCTTTACTTAGACGAAAGCCCTATGGGCCGGTCAATAAAAAAACTGCGTCGCGGCGGTTCAATGCGGATTAATCGGTACGAACCGTCCAATGAAAAACGGCCGTTTTCCATATGGTTTTCGCAAACAAAAAGCGGACAACAATCCTGTTGCCCGCCCCGTGCCTTGAAACTGAATGCCGCATTTTACGCCGGCACAACAATTTCACCCTTAAGATACAGGACGGCCTCGCCCTTCAGCTCGACCCGGTCGCCCGCAACCTTGCATGCAACAACCCCGCCGCGTGCCGATGCCTGATATCCGACGACATCAGCCTGGCCAAGCTTGTCCGACCAATAAGGGGCCACCACACAATGCATATAGCCCGTCACCGGGTCCTCATTGATCCCGATCGCCGGCACGAAAAAGCGTGAAATCATATCAAGCCCGGTCTTGTCCCCCGGTGCCGTCACGATCACCCCGCGTCCGGTCAGGCGGCCAAGCACCGACATATCGGGCGCCATGTCCCGCACGATTTTTGCATTGTCATAGACGGCAACAATGTCGGTATCACGGCTGGCAACGACATAAGATTCAACCGGTTTGGCACCGCCAAGTGCCGTCAGAACTTCTTGCGGAATTTCATTGGCCTTGATCGGTTGTTTGGGAAAGTCGAGGACGATGGCATCATGATCGCGCCGGGCCGTCAAAATACCGCTTTTGCTTTGCAGTTTGAGCAAATCCGACTTGAAACCAAGATGGTTGAAAATCACAAACGCGCTGGCAAGGGTTGCATGCCCGCAAAGCGGCACCTCCACCGCCGGGGTAAACCAGCGGATGTGAAAATCGGCTTCATCCTTGTCATCACACGGAACAAAGAATGCGGTTTCCGACAGATTGTTTTCCATGGCGATTTTCTGCAAAACATCATCGGCAAGCCAACCCGACAAGGGAACAACCGCCGCCGGGTTGCCGGCAAACAGCATGTCGGTAAAGGCATCAATCTGATAGATCGGCAAAGTCTGGGTGGTCATATCTTGGTATCCTGAAGACGGAAAGTTCTGCTTTTTTCATGCTATCCGAACCTAGAGAAATTCGGATCAAAGAGCCATCTCGATTGCTTGCTTGACGATGGCAAGATCGTGATCCTGCGTCCGCCAGTTTGAAAAGGCCGCGCGGAACCCGAACCGCCCGCCATAAATCGTCGGTGTCAAAAAGGTCTTCGCGCCCGCATTGATCCGGTCAAGCAAGGCACGATTATCATCATCGCTGCCAACGGATGCGAACATCGTGACATTGAGTTTCGGTTCGCGCAGCAACTCAAGTTTTTCATGCGTGCGCACCCACATGGCCAGATCGGCCGCCTGATCGCAATTGGCCCGGATGACCGCCGCCATTCCGTCAAGGCCATAGGCCATCATCGTCATCCAAAGCGGCAAGGCCCGAAACCGCCGGGAATTTTCGACGCCGCGATTGATATAGCTGTTGCCGATTGCCTTGGTCTCAAGATACGGCGCAAAGGCACGGCAGCAGGTTTCCAATACCGAAATATGCCGCGTCAGGAATATCCCGCAATCATAGGGCACATTCAGCCATTTATGCCCGTCGGACGTTATGGAATCCGCACGGTCCAAACCGGACAGAAAATGTGCCCTACGATCATCAAGTGCGGCAAAGAAACCGAATGCGGCATCAACATGCAACCATGCCCCAAATGCCGCACACAAATCGGCAATCGCATTCAAGTCATCAAAATCAGTGGCATTGACGGTCCCCGCCGAGGCAATGACAATCTTTGCGCGCGCGTCGCTGGCTTCAAGCTTTGCCCTAAGGTCAGAAAGGTCGGTTTCCTCGGTCCCCGGGAGTGTGGCGACCTTGATAAAACTGTTTCGACCAATCCCGGTTATCGACAGGTCCTTGATCATGCTCGCATGCGGACTTGCCGCAAAGATCGCAAGATCGGGCAAAACCGACGCACCATCCGCATCAATATTGACACCGACCTGCACGCCGCACCATTGCCGGGCCGTAACCAATCCCAAAAGATTGGAAACCGTTGCCCCGGTGGTCAGCACACCATCAAACCGGTCTCGGGGCAGATTGCCGATATCACACAGCCAGTTGATGACCTGTTCCTCGACGGCGGCATTGACCGATCCTTCCGGGCCGGTCGCATTCTGATCGACCGCGGATGCCAGCCAGTCACCGACAAGGGCCGCCGGGGTGGTACCGCCGGTAACAAATCCAAGATAACGGGGTCCGATTGATGCGGCGAGCAGCGGCAGAATTTCTTCCTTGGCTGCCCGCAACGCATCAAGCGTGCCGCTTCCCTGCCTTGATAAGGGGCGCGAGGGGTCAAAAGCAGAGAAATCGCGACAGGTCACATCCATGTCATCCGCCCCCTGAATAAAGCCATGGGCAACATCACCGGTTTCCACCAGGATACGGCCAAGCTTTTCAAGGTCATCAAACATGAGATGACGCGCGTCCTCAGTGGGGCTGAGTGGCGCACGATTTGAACGATAGGTCATCTTTCGTCTCCCGAAAGGATGCGGGCAAAGTCGGCCCGATCGATATTGGCCCCGGTCAGGACAAGGGCGACTTTTTTGCCAATATTGCGATCACGTTCGGCAATTGCCGCGGCCAGCGGCACTGCACCGGCCCCCTCGGCCAGCGTGTGACAGCAACTGAAATAAAGACGCATGGCATCTGCGATCTGATCATCACTGACGGCAACAATGTCGGCTGCGCCCTTTGTGATGATTTCAATCACCCTGGGGTCGGGGCTTCGACACGCCACACCATCGGCAAATGTATCAGCAACGGGTGTATTGATCACCTTTCCGGCCAGAAAAGACTGACGCACGGCATCTGCGCCACAGGCAACCACCCCGACAATTTCCGTATCAAGGCCCAACGCATCGCGCACCGCAATCAGCGAACAGATCCCCGATCCCATTCCGACGGGAACGTAAACGCGATCAAGTCCCTTGATATCGTCAAACAATTCCAGACCATAGGAAGCGACACCACGCACAAGTTCCGGATGGAAAGGCGGAACCATGACCGCCCCTTCGCTTGTGGCATAGCTATGTGCAAATTCTGCTGCGGCCTGAAAATCGTCGCCATGCTCGATCACCTCGGCACCCCAGGCGCGCATGGCCGCATTCTTTTCAACAGAATTGCCGTGCGGAACGACAATGGTTGCCGCCATTCCGAAACGACTGGCCGCATGGGCAAGACTTTGTCCGTGATTGCCCCGCGTTGCCGAAACAATACCGCGTGCAGTATCCGGCAGCCGCCCCAGATACCGGCAAAAGGTCAAACCACCGCGAATTTTAAACGCGCCCAGGCGGGTATGGTTTTCATGTTTGACATACAGGGACAATCCCGTCGCCCGATCAAGAAGCGGCCAATGGATTGTCGGGGTCGGCGCAACAAAATTATGAACAAATGCGGCCGCATCACGCAATTCGGTCAGACTGAACATTCACATTGTATCCCTGAATTCGACAGATAAAGACAATTGACCCGAACATCGATCCCGGAACCGGACGGAGGCACGATGGGAGCACGCGCCTCCGTCACGCGCGGGGTGGCTAGCCGCGCGGTGGTAACCCGCTCCAGAATGGCTTCGACAGTTCGGTGTCAATGTCTGCACGCGACAGCCCGACATCCTTAAGCATATGATCGTCAAGCAATTGTATCGCATGACGGTTGCGCGCACGCGATTGCAGACGTGCAACAAACTCGATAGCAGAGATTGCAATACCAGCCATTGCCGCGCGCCAGGTCACAGGCTTGTTGCCCTGCTTGCCCTTGGTCAGTGCGCGATCAGTGACATGAATATCGGGAAGCTGGATTGTATCGTTACAATTTACCATTTCCATCTCCTATCGGTTAATTGTCTCGATATTGTTTTGTCATTGACATTGTCATTGTGTCAATTTAAACATTGTCACCATGACAATGTGGCTCCCCAACCTTTCAGAAGCCGGCGGTCCTGTTTATCGACAGATCGCGCAGGCCATTCGCGAAGCAGTCAAGGATGGCTCCCTTAAACCGGGTGACCGACTGCCAACCCACCGCGACCTTGCCTATCATCTGGGCGTGACAGTCGGCACGATTACGCGGTCCTACCGCGAAGCGGAAAGATTGGGACTTGTCGCCGGCGAAGTCGGACGCGGGACTTATGTTCTTGATAACATTCAGTCCGAACTCGACATGGCCGCAACTGCGCCCATCCCGATGGCCTTTACCAACAACCTTGCCCAGATGGGCCGCAAACCGGCCTTTGCCCATGGTGCCGCTGATGACAGCGAAGACACCGGGCCGATCAATTTTCGAATGAATTGCCCCCTGCCCCCGCAGGAAGGTCACATTCGTCAGACATTGCTTGAAATTGCCGGCACCATGCCGATTGACGATATGGTGTCCTATAAATCGGAATACGGGGTTGCCCACCAGCGCGAAGCAATGGCCCACGCCGCCGGTCGGGTTGGACTTGATGACAATCCCGAACGCGTCCTGCCGACCGCGGGTGTCCAGCACGGCATGACCGTATCGCTTCTGGCAACAGTTCGTCCCGGCGATCTTGTTTTATGCGAAGAACTGACCTATCCGAACCTGCGCAGTTTGGCCAATTTGCTGCAATTCCGCCTGCGCGGTGTCGCCATGGATGATCAGGGCATCCTTCCCGAGGCCCTTGAAAATATCTGTCGCACGCAAAGTCCGCGCGCAATTTACCTGATGCCGACCCTGCATAATCCGCTGTGCAGCACCATGGATCAGCAACGCCGGATCGAAATCGCCGAAATCCTGCGCAAATATGATCTGACACTGATTGAAGACGGCATTTACCATTTCCTTGATCCGGACGCACCGCCCCCCCTGTCGTGCTTTGCCCCGGAACGCAGCATCTATCTTGATGGCGTATCCAAAAGCATCGGCGGCGGTTTGCGGGTTGGTTATATCCATGCACCCGGCGAAATGATCGGCAAACTGGCCAGCGCCATTCGATCGACCTGCTGGATGGTATCGACCATCAATCTGGAACTGGTCACCCGCATGATCATGGATGGCAGCCTTGCCCAATACGAAGCCTGGCACCGCAATGAAGCCGCCCAGCGTCTGGCGGTCATTCTTGGAACCCTTAAGGGATATGACGTCCGCTTCCACCCGACCAACTATCATATCTGGCTTGAACTGCCCGATCATATTGATCCGGGTGAACTGGTCATGAATGCCGCCAATAGCGGTGTTCTTTTGACCGCAGCCCAACAGTTTTCCGTTGGTCATGTGCCGCGCGGGTTGCGTTTGTGTTTCGGGGCTGAACGATCCGCCGAACGGTTGCGCCGCGGCGTACAGATTGTCGACCGGCTGCTCAAAAGCAGCGACTTCGGCAATGCTGCCGTGATCTAGGGCCCGGACACCGGATCTTGTTCCATCAACATGGCTTTGATGACGTTTGCAGGCGGCACTATCGCGCGGCAACAGCCGGGTGGTTTCGGGTTTCCTGTCGCCATTTCAACAATTTCCGCACGCAACGCTTGACCACGTGATTGCCTTGCTTCCAAGATATGCTGCGGGGCGCAAATTGCCCCGATGATTTGTTATCTTGGGCAGCAGAAAGTCAGCAGATGCCAGTTTCCCGCCTTGACGCAGAAGATTGCGGTTTTCCGCATTTCCGTATTCGCAGCCCTCATAAAGACCAGCATCCGAAAATCTTCGATTTTTCATCGCACTACCGTGCCGCAGAGGCCCTGAAATTCGGACTTTCCATGTCCGAGCCGGGCTTTAACATCTTTGTTCTTGGTCTGGATCGCGCGGGCCGCATGACCGCGACCCTTGATTATCTGAACAAGGCCATGGAAGAACGTTCAGCCCCGGATGACTGGGTTTATCTGAACAACTTTTCGCGCACCAACCGTCCGCGCCCCTATGCCCTGCCCGCGGGTGAAGGTCGCAAGCTTTTGTCTGCGATGGAAACCCTGATTTCCCATCTGCGCGAAGCATTTGCATCGGCCTTTAACGCCCCGGCCCATCTGACCGAAACCCAGACCCAGACCGAAGAAGCCCGTACCCAGCTGCGCGAAAAATTCGATGCGCTGCGTGAATATGCCCGTGAACGGGGACTGGATGTTCAGGAAAACGAAAAAGGCGTGATGATCGTCGCCCTGAACGAAGACGGCGAACCGGTATCCCTTGATGAAATCCCCAAGGAACGCCGAAACGAGGCCGAAGACGCCTTTGAAGAGGTCGCCGAAGAAGCCCGTAAAACCCTTCTTTCGACCCGCGACCTTGAAGAACAGATTGCCGATACACTCGACAGCCTGCGTCGCAGTGCCGCCAAAGTCGTTTTGAAACCGCGCATCAAAAAGCTGCGCGACAAGTTCACAAGCCCGGGTCTTAAGGCGTGGTTCGAAGCACTTGAAAAAGACATCCTTGATAATATCGACGCGTTCGAAGAAGCCAGCGATCAACCCGCCATCGAAAGCGGCGATGGCAAGATCCCGGAAACCGTCGATGATCGCTATGCGGTCAATCTTCTGATTGACCATTCGCGCGATACGCATCCCGATGTCGTTCTTGAGCCAAGCCCAAGCTACGACAATCTTTTCGGGCAAATTCAGTACCGCCCGATGGGCGGCGGCATGCATCCGCATTTCAGCCTGATCAAACCGGGCGCGCTTCATCGTGCCAATGGCGGCGTTCTGGTTCTGCGTGCGGAAAGCCTGCTTGAACATGAAGAATGCTGGGGGTTCCTGAAGGCAGCCCTGCGTGACCGCGAAATCCGCATCGAGGAAACCCACAAGGGCGGCGCTCCGACAGCCGGTGCCCCCGAACCGCGCCCGATCCCACTTGATCTTAAGGTCGTGATCGTTGGCGCGCCGAAATTCTATTACACGTTCTTTTCACTCGATGTCGATTTTCGAAACCATTTCAGGGTCAAGGCCGACATTGATGCGGATATGCCAGCCGCCGGCCGCAACATATCGATCTATACCGGCTTGTTGCGCGAATCCGCCCTCGCCCGGTCGGGCATTCCGGTCGATAACGGTGCAATCCGCCAGCTTCTGGGTCAGGCCGCGCGCTGGGCGGGTGAACGCGACAAACTGACCGCCCAGATCGAACGGGTTGAAGATGTCGCGATCGAGGCCGGCGCCCTTGCCAAGGCCGATGGTCGCGAAAGCATCCGTGCAGCCGACGTCAGACGCGCCATTGAGGAACGCCGTCACCGTAATTCCCGTCTGGAAGACAAATCGCACGAACGGGTTCAGCGCCGTGAAATCCTGATTGACAGCTATGGCGCGGTTGTTGGGCAGGTCAATGCATTGACCGTCCTGGATTATGGCGACCATGCGTTTGGCCTTCCGGCCCGTGTGTCGGCACGGTCTTATGTCGGCAGTCTCGGGGTTCTCAATATCGAACGCATGGTCGATATGTCCGGTCCGCTGCAACAGAAGTCGGTCATGACGATTGAAGGTTTCCTGAAATCGCGCTTTGCCCAGGACTTCCCGCTTTCCTTTGCCTGTAATGTCACGTTCGAACAGAACTATGGCGGCATCGAAGGCGATTCGGCTTCTATGGCCGAACTGTGCGCCATCATATCGGCAATCTCGCACGTACCGATGCGCCAGAATATCGGCATCACCGGATCGATGAACCAGTTCGGCGAAGCGCAGCCGGTTGGCGGTATTTCGCACAAGATCGAAGGGTTCTATCGGATTTGTGCCGATCAGGGCTTCACCGGGGATCAAGGCGTGATCATTCCGCAGGCCAATGCTGAAAATGTGGTCCTGCGCGAAGAAGTCGTTCAGGCAATCCGCCAGGGCAAGTTCAATATCTGGACTGTCGAACACATCAATGACGCGGTCGAACTTCTGACCGGCATGCCATCCGGCGATCGTCCGGACAGCCAGTATCCGGAAGACAGCGTCTATGGCAAAGCCATGGAACGTCTGCGCAGGAATGACCAGATATTGCGTGACCGGTATGCCTATCCCCCGCGCGCGGAGATGTAACAATGAAAGGACCACTCCACGATCAGCCAGACAATGTGGCAGCCATGCCGCATGCTGCTGGCAATTTTGATCGGCGGGGTGGTCTTTTTTCTTTGATTGGTCTGGTTGCGTTGCTGGCCTTGAATGTCGCGGTCATTTCCGACGTAGCAGCACAAACCAGCGAAATGACCGAGTTCCCAACCGGGACGGACATCATCCCGAATGATCTCCCCGCCCATGCATCACAACCGGTCTTGCGTAATCAACCGCTCAGCCTGCTTCCGGGAACGATCCCGGCCAGTGATACCGTCATTGATGACGCGGACATCCCGTCACTTGCCAATCAGTATTATCAAGAACTTACCGGCACAACGCCAAGCAGACCGCGCCCGGCGACAGTCCGCAAAATACCCGACAAGCCGACGCCATCCCCCGACACCGTCATGACCAAACCACCGGCGGCAACCAGTAACATCGCCAATCCCGCCCCTGTGGCCACCAGCCACCAAACAGCAACGACGGCTCCTGCAAAGCAGGTTACAGATACGGTTGTTGCAACACGCGCCGCGCAACCGACCGTGACGCCGCCTGAAACGGCAAAGCATGATCCAAACGGGCGTTATCTGATCCAGCTGGGTGCTTTTCGTGACACGATTTCAGCTGAAAGTTACTGGGCAAGTTTCCTGGTGCGTTACCCCACCCTGTCAAAATCGCACACCAAACAGATCGTCACTGCCAATCTTGGCGTCAAAGGGGTTTATCACCGGCTTCAACTGACCGGCTTTGCCACCTTTGATGGCGCCAAACAACAATGCCGCCAGCTGAAAGCTGACGGCACCGATTGCTTTGCATCCCATCGCTGAGCGATCAAAAGCGATCGCAGGCACCAATGGTCGGCATAATATTCTGATTTTTTTGCGGCTCAGTTTCCTGGCGACAACATGACGATCTTGTCAACGATCAGGGTCGTTGCTTCGGTACAGGTCGTCATCAATGCCATATGTCCGGTTACACGGACCTTGTCCCCCGGACGGAATCGGCTTGCCTTGTTGGCAAGCGCATAAAGCGTTCCATCTTCGGCACGGAAAGTCACACATTCGTTGCCGTGATCCGTAATTTCACCAACAACGGTAAAATTATCTTTTTGCAGGAATGAGCATGCAGACAGCGCCAGCGCAATGCCAATTACCGCAATTTTCTTAGTAAACCCAACCATCAACCGGTTTTGCATCGGTCGTTCTCCTGTGCGTGAACGATTCTCTTTGGACACAAATTCTTTCGTGCCACGTTAAGGTTCTTGTAACGCGATCAACGATACAACGATAGACATCCTTTTAAGGGTTTCACCATCCAATGTCATTGATTACAAGACGGCACATGGAAAAGTCGCAGATAGAATTGCTCATGGAACTTGCCGCTGATTTTCAGCAGCAGACCGCGATTAACAATCGCGCCAGTGAGGTTACCGAGCAAAGTAATGCTCTGTCGACTCTTGTTGATCTGGCGCGTGATATGCAAAACCGCCTGGACCAGCAGCAGAACCGCATTCGTCAACTTGAACTGATGGTCGAAACCGACGAGTTGACCGGCCTTTATAACCGCCGTGGTTTCATGCGGCGTACCCGCGAAGCATTGGCACGCGCGGCACGCACTGCCGAACGCGGCCTGATGGTGATTGCCGATCTTGACGGATTCAAGGAAATCAATGACGAACATGGTCATGCCGCCGGTGATGCTGTTTTGCGCCATTTCGGACAGAATCTGCGCACCCATACCCGTTCCGATGACTTTGTCGCACGGTTTGGCGGGGATGAATTCGCCATTCTGATGACCGGAAGCAGCCCGGAAGCTGCCCAGAAACGCATTGCACAGCTTCAACAGGCAACCGTGCGATTCCCGCTGATCTGGCAGGGAAAGGCATTGGCGATCAAGGCAAGCTTTGGCTACACGGTTTATAATGCCAAAAGTGACATTTCGGACCTGATTCGCGCCGCCGATCAGGCGATGTATGTCCAGAAGCATGCCGCACGTGAAAAAGCCATTCCGTCCAAAAAAGACAACGACGCGGCCTAAGCCGCGCCTTGTTGCATTCTTTCCAGTCTTTTCACGACTTTACAGCTGTCTCGGGGACCGATTTTTCCCGCTATCGGGGCAATCTTTTGTGGCTGCCCGTTTTTTTTGGCTTATGAAGTGCAAATCCTTCATATCCTTAGTAAGATCGCTATCTGATAATGGCGGCAAATGCTGCAACAAGAATGATCAGGCGGCTTGAGAATGACGGTTCACAAATGACAGACAGCACCAGCTATTCTGCGGAAACAAATGACCAGGACCTTTTGGCCGCCATGGCGTTTTGCTGGGCCGACATGCTGCTGGAAGTGGATGAAAACGGCTATATCCTGTTTGTCGCCGGTGCAACCGAAAGTCTTTTGGGCTGCACGCCGGACCGGCTGATTGGCGAGGCACTTGAAAAAATTGTCGTCAAATCGGAACGCCCGCTCCTGCGTGCCTATCTGCATACAAGCAACGGGCTCAAACGCCTTGAAGAACTTGATCTGGATTTCCAGCTTTGCGAAGCCGATGATCAACCCGTTCAGGAAGCGGTTCCGCTGTCGCTAAGCGGTTATATGATCGCCGATCCGTCAAGCCGCTATTACATCGCCGCCCGTCATCGCGCCATTCGTCCCCGTGCACGATCAGGGATTGACCGCATCATTTTGCAAAACGCGGTCATCCGCCAGAATCAGCAGGCCGAAACGCGGCAAACCGCCCTTCTCAGCAACAAGGATGCCGGGTCGTATCACAGCGAAGCACTGGTGGTTCTTGAAAACCTTGCGGCATCGCGATCACAGGCGGAAACAGCGGCGACCAATGAACTGGCACGCCTGATCGGCATCGGGGCCAAACGGCTGTCATCACTAAGTGCATCGGACCTTGTTGCCCCCGGCCGGTCGGCAAAAATTCATCCGGTTGACGAGCCGATGATTGAACTTGAACGGCGGATTGTTGCCTATGCCAGTGCGCTTCGTGCCGATCTTGAAGAACCGGTGACCGGCGGGACGCAGGAAGAGACATCTGCTCCGGCCGGTGGCGGACTGGCATCCCTGACCAACAATCCCGGTTCTGGCGAAAAGACGAGCCGGCAAAAGAACGCCAATGACCTGTTTGGCAGCGATTATGAAAGTGCACGCAACATTCATCATTTCGATACCGACAATGACGAAAATGATCGCGATACCAACCTTACCCGCGCGGTTGCCTATGCGCTTAATCGCATGCAGCGCAAGGCACAGAACGATGTCACTGCCGCGCGTCTTTCGGCTAGCCTGCCGCATCTGATCAATGAAACGCTGAAATCGGTGCGCGCTTTTCGGGAAATTGTCGAAAACGGGTCATTTGCCGTCGCCCTGCAACCGATTGTCCATTTGCGCAGTCAGGAAATGCATCATTTTGAGGCCCTTGCACGCTTCAACATTGGCAACAGCCCACTTGCGGTTGACCAGATCATCCATTTTGCCGAGGGCACCGGCCTGATTACCGAATTTGATCTGGCGATGTGCGGCAAGGTTCTTGATCATCTGCGCGACAATGCACAAAACATCCCCCATCCGGTTGCCGTCAACCTTTCGGGCCATTCACTTGAACAGGCGGGCTTCCTTCCGGCTCTGGCGGAATTGCTGGATCGTTATGACATCGCGCCGCACCGGGTGCTGTTTGAAGTAACCGAAACATCGCGCATTCGTGCCCTTGATGACGTCAATAACGGCTTGCAGGTGCTGCGCGAACGCGGCCATGAAATCTGTCTTGATGATTTTGGTGCCGGGGCTGCGAACTTTGAATATCTGAGCGCGCTTGACGTCGATATCATTAAATTTGATGGCGGAGCCATGCGCACCGCCCTTGCCAATCCCAAAGGACGTGCTTTCCTTAAGGCGACGGCCCTTCTTTGCAATGATCTTGGCATCCACACCATCGCCGAAATGATCCATGATCAGGCCAGCTATGAGATGGTCCGTGATCTGGGCATTGACTATGGTCAAGGCTATCACCTTGGCCCGCCCGTTACGATCAGCAGCAAAGCGTGTTTTGAAAAACTGCAGTCGGGCAAGTGCGATACCGACGCCGGAGAAAATGATTTGAACATTTCGACTGCAACAGGAGGAAGCCTATGACGCCGCGCCATCCTGTTGATGCCCCCGTTGATGCCAGAACCGCTGCAACCGACCCGCAAGATGATCTAACCAGATATGATGCGGATGTGTTTACCCTTGATCCCAAGGTGATGGCACAGGCCGAGGCACCGGTCATTGTGATGGATTCACATGGTGTGCCGCTTTTTGCCAACAAAAATGCTGTCGGCTTTGCCAAAGGCATCCGTGACGGGCTGTTCCCTGAAATCTATCAGTTGATCCGCCGTACCCTGACCACGCCGGGCGGGGTCGTCGAAATGATGACATTTGAAGTACAGCGCGGCACTGCGACGCTCGAACTGACCGCCCTTCCGACCACCAACAATCAGGTGATGATCCTGCCGCGTGATGTCAGTATGGATCGCAACCTTCGCGAAGCATTGATTGATTCGCGCCAGCGATACCGCGACATTGTCGAAGTATCATCGGCCTTTGCATGGGAAACCGACGACACGGGGAAATTCATTTTCGTGTCGCCGCGCGGTGCGCTGGGATACCGTGCCGATGATATCGTCGGACGGTTTCCGCAAAACTTTCTTCTCGATACCGCCGATCAGGACAGCGAGCATGTGTTTCGCAGCCAAAAGGCCGTGCGCGATGTTCCGGTCTGGTTCCGCCGGTCCAACGGCAAGGATGCCTGTCTTTCGGTATCCTCGACCCCGGTTTATTCGCGCGATGGACGCTGGACCGGGACGCGCGGGCTTGCCCATGACATTACCGAACAGCGCCGCCGCGAAAGCGAAGTCGCAACAGCGCGAAACCGCGACCGCCTCATGACCTATATCGTGCGGACCATGCGTGATGAAATCGATCCGCTTCTGGTTCTTAAGGGCGCGTCCGAGGCCAGCACGCGTGCCCTTGCCTGTTCAAACTGCATCATTTTCAAACGCAATGATGAAACAGATGAACTTGAAATTGCAGCAGGCGACGAAAACCCCGAAGCCAGCCACATTGCAAAACAGGCCTTAAGCCAGTTGCAAAATTCGACCGATACCTTTGATGCCCATATGGGCCAGTATCGTATTCATGCCCTGCGCTGCCACTATCATCAGCGCAACAACGGCGCCGTGATTTTCCTGTTTTCCGCCGATCACCCCGAACCGACTGACGGCGAACGTGCCATCATGACCGAAGTATCCGATCAGGTCGGCATTGCCATTGAACAGGCCATCCAGCATGAACGCATCCTGACCCTGTCACGGACCGATGGGATGACCGGGCTTTTGAACCGTCGCGCATTCTTCGAGGAACTCAAACGACGCCACAGCCGTCTTCAGCGTGAACGCGCCCCGGCTGCCTTGATGTATGTCGATATGGACAACTTCAAGATGGTCAATGATATCCACGGTCACCAGACCGGTGACGAGGCCATCCTCGCCCTGACCCGTGTTCTTCAGGACAATGTCCGCCCCGCCGATCTGATTGCCCGTCTTGGCGGGGACGAATTCGTACTGTGGCTCGAAGGTGCCGATGTCTCCGCGGCTTCAGGACGCGCACGGCTGTTGATGAAGGAAAGCGCGATCCTTGGCCAGTATTCGGGCGACAAGGATCACCCGCTTGGAATATCGGTCGGGATTGCTGTTCATGAACCAGGTTCGAAAGAAAACCTGCAGCAACTTGTACAACGCGCAGATCAAACCATGTATCAGGTCAAGAAACATGGAAAAGGTCGCTTTGGCATCGCTGCCGCACCCGGCTCGGAAGAGCCGGCAAAGATCGAAGATTAGGAGGAATGCCCGATGAAGGGATTTTTACAGCGGGTATTCACCAAGCGGCGCGAAACCCCGATCACCTATGACGAAGCCAAGGAAATGGCCGCCAGCCCGGATGCCAATGTGCGCGGCAAACTTGCCCAGCGCCATGACACCCGGCCCGAAATCCTGTATTTCCTGGCATCTGATAATGATTCCTCGGTGCGTCGTCACATTGCGGCCAACGAAGCAACGCCGATTCAGGCCGATGTCCTTCTGACCGATGACGTCGATGACAGCGTCCGTGGCAGCCTTGCTGAAAAAATCGCCCATCTTTCGGCGGGTCTGACCCCCAACGAAACCGACAAATTGCGCCGCATGACCTATGAGGCGCTCGACAAGCTCGCACGTGACCAGGCCGTGCATGTCCGTCAGGTCATTTCCGAGACGCTCAAGGATATTGCCGAAGCCCCGCAACCAATCATTCAGCAGCTTGCCCGCGATGCCGAAAGCGTCGTTTGCGGACCTGTCCTTCAGTATTCCCCGGTCCTGACCGAAGAAGATCTTCTGGAAATTATTGAAGGCAGTTCTGGTCGCGGGGCGCTCAGCTTTGTGTCACGTCGGCGCAATGTCGGCGAAAAGCTTGCCGATGCCATTGCTGCAAGCAGCGACAAGGATGCGATTTCGCACCTTCTTGGCAACAAATCCGCACAAATCCGTGAAGAAACGCTCGATCAGCTGATTGACCGTGCACCGGATTATCCGGAATGGCACCAGCCGCTGGTCAACCGTCCGAAACTGCCGCCGACCGCAGCCGGGAAACTTGCCCGATTTGTCGCCGAAAACCTGATCAGCGTTCTGGAACGGCGCAAGGACCTTAAAAAAGATCAGCTTGAAGCCGTTCGCGAAGTGGTTCAACGCCGTATCGCATCTGGCGAGTTTGAAAAACGCGACGACGCCGCCGAAAACGCACCATCGGTCAAAAACAAAAAAGGCGAAAAAGCCCAACCGGCTTCTGCGAGCGACGCCGCGTCAAACGAAGAAGCAGAAGAAGACGGCGAACCGGCCTTTGAAAAGGCCCTTGCCCTTCATGCAAAGAAAAAACTGACCGATAAGGAAGTCGCCAAGGCCCTTGCGGCCAATGACGTCAAATTTGCCCGCGCATCGCTTGCGGTTCTGGCCGGTATTCCGCCAGAAGCCGTAACCAAGGTTCTGAATACACATTCGGCAAAGGGTGTCGTTTCACTGGCATGGAAGGCCGGCCTGCCGGCTGATCTTGCGGTGAAGATTCAGGTCAAGCTTGGTCACGTACCGCCAAGCCAGACCCTTAATCCACGCAACGGCAACCAATACCCGCTAAGCGAAGATGACATGAACTGGCAGCTTGAATTCTTTACCGGTATGGCGACCACCGGGCTGCGCTAACATCACCCCGTTGCGGGTGCTGATTTCCATATAATCTGATTATCGGGACGCCTAGTCCGTGACCGGGCGTTCCATACAGATATGGGGAATGCCGTCTTCTTCATAGACGTTGCCAAACTGAACAAATCCAAGACTTTGATAGAATGACTTCAGGTAAAGCTGCGCATTCAGATAGATCGGCTTGCCCCCGAATTCCTGCGCGCAAACATCGATCGCACGGGCCATAAGGGTACGCCCGATCCCCTGCCCGCGCAGTTTTTCGCTTGTGACCACCCGCCCGATGGCTGGACGGTCGCCCTGTTCGGCATGTCCCGGATCAACACCGGGCGCAACAATGCGTGCTGCGGCCAGAACGTCACGCCCGTTTGTGGCCTTGTCAACAGCCAGAAGATGGGTGCAGAGCGGATCAAGGCCATCAATTTCAGGAAAAATGCAGTCCTGTTCGATGATAAAAATCTGCTGACGCAATTGCAGCAGACTGTGAACCTGGTGGGGCGTCATCGCGTCAAAATGGCAAACAATCCATTCCAGATCGCTGGAAGTCCTGGTCATCGATATTTCTTTCAAAAGGCAGGGTAAATCAGGTGTGGCATGTGAACGTGGCGCTTGGTGGCAATACCATCACCCCATTGTCAGGAAACCGTTTTTTCAATGAAATAGATAAAGACATCGTCTTCCTGATCCGAAGAAATCAGACGATTGCCGGTCATTTCACAAAAAGACTTCATATCCGCAACGGATCCGGGATCCGTTGCCAGGACTTTCAAAACGCCCCCGTCCGGCACATCACGCAGGGATTTCTTCGCCTTAAGCACTGGCATGGGACAAATCAATCCTCGTGCATCGAGAATTAGATCAAATTTATCACTTGAAGATGACGACATGAACGACCTTATAAAAAAATCGGAAATCGGTCTGATATAGCGCCAATTGGCGATTGTTGCATTTGCACAATATGTTAGACTGAAAAACAACAATCAATCAAACGCTGTTAGCCTGCCCGCAATGCAAATCTATCTCCCTATTGCCGAAATATCGGTAAATATATTTCTGATTTTGGGACTGGGCGGCGGAGTTGGCTTTTTGTCCGGCCTGTTCGGCGTTGGCGGCGGTTTTCTGATTACCCCGCTTTTGATTTTTTATGGCATTCCCCCCGCTGTATCTGTGGCGACAGCCGCGAACCAGATTGTCGCATCGTCGGTGTCCGGCGTGTTTGCGCATTGGCGCCGTGGCAATGTTGACATCAAGATGGGCCTTGTGCTGCTGGCGGGTGGTATTGTCGGGTCGACGGCTGGTGTCTGGGTCTTTGCCTGGTTGCGTTCACTGGGTCAGATCGACCTTGTTATTTCTCTTTGCTATGTCATCTTCCTTGGCATTATCGGCGGGATGATGTTGCTTGAAGCAACCCGGGCAATTTTCAGAACCCGGCGCAAAGGCCCGATCCGTCGATCGAAAAAGCACCAGCACAGCTTTATCCATGGCCTGCCCTTCAAGATGCGGTTTTATCGTTCGGGCCTGTATATCAGTGCGCTTTTGCCACTGGCCGTCGGGTTCTTTGTCGGCATGCTGACCGCCCTGATGGGGGTTGGTGGCGGCTTTGTCATGGTTCCGGCGATGATTTATCTGCTGGGCATGCCGACCGGGGTTGTGATCGGAACATCGCTGTTTCAGATCATCTTTGTCACGGCCAACGTTACCTTCCTGCAATCGGTTCAGACCCAGACGGTTGACGTTGCACTGGCCATCCTGCTTCTGATCGGTGGTGTGATCGGCGCCCAGTTCGGCGCCCAGTTCGGTGCGCGGCTCAAGGCGGAACACCTGCGTGCGCTTCTGGGGCTGCTGGTTTTGTCGGTATGCCTCAAACTTCTGTTTGATCTGGTGATCGAGCCTGACGAACTTTATTCCATCATGCCGGGGGATCTGTGATGTCCCTATCGGCACGGTTTATCGCATCGATCTGTCTTTCGGCATTCGCCGTCATTGCGACTAGCACACCAATGAAACGCGCCTTGGCCGATCCGCTTGTCGTGGATTTGTCAAACCATCTGGTGGCGATCACCACCGGCTTTACCGGCACTGATGTGCTGTTATTTGGCGCAGTCCAGAACGAAGGCGATGTCATCGTAACCGTGCGCGGCCCTGATCAGGACATGGTTGTCCGTCGCAAGGAACGTAAAGTCGGCATCTGGGTGAATGCTGAAAGCGCGCGCTATAAAAATGTTCCGGCCTATTATGCCAGCGCGTCCAATCGCCCGATGGATATCATCGCCCCGCAAAACATTCTTCAGGATTACCGTATCGGCTTGGACAACCAGCGTTTTATCGCCGTGTCCGACAATCCTGATGCCGATCAGAAAGTCTATCGCGATGCGCTGGTTCGCAACATGCAGAATGCCGGTTTATTCAACCAGCGTCCCGCGAAAATCAGCTTCCTGTCAAACCAGCTGTTTCGAACCGACATTCATTTCCCGGCCAACACCCCGACCGGGACATATACGATCAATGTCTATCTGATCCGTGATGGTCGTATCGCCAGTGTAAAGACCACGCCGCTGGTTGTTTCCAAAACCGGGGTCAGTGCCGAAGTCTATGAATTCGCTCATCGCTATTCGGCGCTCTATGGCATTATTGCGGTGATCATTGCCGTCATTGCCGGCTGGATCGCCAGTGTGGCATTCCGCAAACGCTAGTTCGCGGTTCCATCGGCTCCACCTGCTCCAACGCCGATTTGGGCATTCTCATCTCCGCACTTTCACGGTCTGCAACAACGCATGTGCAGCATGATTTATTGTGCGCATGCACAGTATGAAACTTTCCCGATTGCGATAAAAACCACTTGGAAACCGTGCCGGATTTACGGCACACTTGATGCAACATGCTCTAATATCCGGGTGATCCATTGCCCCACGCAACCATGCATCAGACCCGGCACAGGAAACTATTCAGAGAACCCATATGACGTCATACGATGCCGATCAGGAACTCCGCGCCACGTCCAACCGAACATTTCTTGTTGTGATTGATGACAGCGATGAAATGACCAAGGCGTTGCGTTATGCATGCCGCCGCGCGCAACATACCGGCGGCCGCGTTGCCCTGCTTAGCGTCATTGAACCGGCCGAATTCCAGCACTGGATGGCGGTTGGTGACCTGATGAAGGAAGAAGCCCGCGAAGAAGCCGAATCACGGGTCAATGAACTTGCCGCCTATGTGCATGAACAAACAGGCACAATGCCGCTTCTGTTCATTCGCGAAGGCCGTCTCAAGGACGAGTTGCTGAACCTTCTGGAAGAAGAAGAACAGATTTCCATTCTTGTTCTTGCCGCTGGCACCACATCCGAAGGCCCGGGGCCACTGATCACGGCACTGACCAAAAGTGACACTGTCGGCCAGCTCCGCCTGCCCCTGACAATCGTCCCCGCCGCACTGTCCGAAGCCGACATTGACGCGTTAAGCTGATTTATCAGCGCCTGTCGTGGATCGGTAAATTCATCCGACGTTTTCAGCCGGAACGGCAATGCATTCCTCAAGGAACTGCATATAGGCATCAAAGGATGATTTTTGGCCAAACAGGATATGTGACCGGCTTTTGATTGCGTGCGAGACAACGGATCGGCGGCGTTTGTCCGTTGCGAGTGTCAGGGCGGTATCAACGTAATCCGCGGAATGGTAGGCGACGCAATCAAACACCGATATCTGGCGGTAACAGGTGTGGCTGCGACGCGACCGTGCGGCACTGCCCGGCAATGTCACCAGCGGCACACCAAGACCCAGGCAATCAAAGGCCAGCATTGCGTCATTCCATGCCGGACTTTCAAGAACCACATCCACCGCGCAAAGCAGCGACAGCAAATCGGCGCGGCTGCGCACATTGACAAACCGCATGCGCCCGGCGACATCGGCATAGTTCACGGCAAAACGTCGTCCCCATGCCGCATCCCAGCTGTCGCGTTCCGGTGCAATCAGCAACAGCTCAGCCGTTTCATCAAGACGCAGGATTTCCGCAATCAGCGGATCAAAGTCGGCCGTCAAAACATCAAGCGGCTGCGGACACAGATAGGTGTTTCTGTCCTGTGCCAAACGCCAAAGCCGTTGCAGTTCCGTCGGCGTCATATCGACATTTTCGGGCGGTGTCGCATTAACAAAAAGTCCCGGCAACCGGATCAGTTTTTCACTGAACCGTTTTTCGCCGCCGGCCGTTTCCCAGTCTTCGGCGATCAGGTGATAGTCAATATTTGAAAGACCACTGGTCGCGGCAATCCCGCCACCGGAAATTTGCACCGGTGCCAGACGCCAGCTTGCCAGCAACATGGTATAGGCATCGGCCTGCGGATCGGCATAATGCAACACATCAAGATCAAGCCCGGAAATCACCCGTGCCGAATGCAGCGGATCAAGCGGCAAGGGCACGACCAGATCGGCATGTTCGTCAATCCGCGACGTAATATCGTCTTCGCCGGTCGGCGGACGGATCACCGTGACATCAAACCGGTCACGATCAATCGCATTAACAAGCCCCAAAATCCAGCGACCAATCCCGTTATCACACATATTGGCCGACACGATCCCAAGGCGGATCTTGCCCCCTTGCCGGGGTTTGCCGGGATCAACATGGGGAACATCATAGCCCGAAACCAGCCGCTCCCAGTAATGCCCGACGGCGCGCAACTGCTTGTCACCTTCCGGACGCAGGGCCGCACGCCAGACCGGCGGGAACCGCGTCAGGATTGCCGGGTCAATGCGATCGGATGCGACAAAGGCCAAATCGGGTTCAATGGCATCGTCATCAAGTGTGTCATCGAGCAGATCACGAAT
This sequence comes from Thalassospira sp. CH_XMU1420-2, assembly GCF_037029325.1. NCBI lineage: Bacteria > Pseudomonadati > Pseudomonadota > Alphaproteobacteria > Rhodospirillales > Thalassospiraceae > Thalassospira > Thalassospira sp. CH_XMU1420-2. The sequence goes on along the minus strand of NZ_JAYMEG010000003.1, from coordinate 347,451 downwards.
GACTTCGTCATTCTGGGCCGCAATATTGGTTGGAACCGGTGCAAACAACAAACGACGTGCGGTTCGAAACAGTGCGGTGTTTTCACCGGCTGCGATTTTGCGGTCGATACCGTTTTGCAAAACAGACTGGGCTGATGCAGTGTCGCCTTCTTCAGCAAGTTCGACAGCCAGTCTGAAAACCGCGTCATCACCGCCACCAGCCCCGATGGCGGCCCCGAACCGTTCGACGGCTTCGCTATGACGGCCGACAAGACTTAGCGCCTCGCCCATCATCAGCAGCAATTGGGGATCATTCGGATTGGCCGCAACAAGCGGTTCAAGCGCACCGATTGCCTCGGTCCCCTGTCCTACCCGCAAGTTAAGGCGCGCCAATGTGCGCCGTGCTTTGGCATCATCGGGATCAAGGGCAAGAACCTGACGCAAACAATGCTGTGCACCGGCAAATTGGCCAAGTCGGAACAAGGCATCACCATATGCAGTCAGGGCACGCTGGTTTCCCGGCTCCAACGTCAGGGCGCGGCGCAAAGGTTCGCTTGCCGATACCGTGCGTCCCTGATCAAGCCGGATCTGGCCGATCAGCACCAGTGCATTGACAATATCATCGCGCATTTTAAGGGCGGTCAAACAGGATGTCTCGGCACCGGGAATGTCGCCCATCGCATAAAGACATGCGGCATAGTTGGCGTGAATTTCGGCAATATCCGGGGCCAGTTCCAGCGCGTATTCATAATTTTCGCGCGCATCCTGCAATTCATCGAGTTGCCGGTAAGTATTGGCGATATTGCAATATAGCGCCGGTGCATCCGGACACAGCCGAATGGCCCGCTTGAAAGCGCCAACAGCTTCGCGCAATTTGCCGATCGCCTTTAAGGCCTGCGCGTGATCATGTTGAATTTCCGCACTGTTGGCATCGGCTATTGCCGCCCGCCCCATCCGTTCCGCCGCAAGAGTTTGATTTCCCTGTCGGGCTGCGACCAGGCCAGCCAGATGCATGGCTTCTGCGGCTTGTGGATAGGCATGGATCAGCTTGCGGCAGGCTTCTTCTGCCTCCGCCAGCTGGCCTGCTTCATACAAGCCCAACGCAGTTCGGTAAGGAGCGTCAAAATCAGACAAGGAATACCTGTTGCGATAAATAGTGCGATTACCGGCCACCATAAGGGCCAAGCGTTAACAAACCACGTCTTTGCCACAAATAATCGGCCCTGACCATGCCCGGCCGATCAAATCTGTAACGCGTTTAAGGAATATGCGTCACTTTCTGAAGTCGGAATAAACAAGATTAAAATAATTACCTGAAAACAAACAAAAATCCCCCGAACTACAGTCGGGGGATTTTTCAGGAAAATCATCACGCGGTTATCTTTGCGCCTGAAACGGCACTTCAAGCCGTCACTCAAAACCGGAAACGGCCCCTATACCCGGTTGGCATAATAACGCCCGAACCGGTTCGAAAGCAGATCATCCAGACCGACTTCTTCCTGCCGGACATAACCGGAACCGGGCAATTTGGACGTCATCACCATATCCATCACTGCGCAAAGCCCCGCGGATGTCGTGATCTGGATCGCGGACCATTTTTTGCCACCGATTTCTGTGCCATGCACCTTGCGGATAAAGTTTTCTTCGCACAGCTCGCCATTGCGGGTCCCGACGGCATCGGCAAAGATTACAATGACATCCTGCTGGGTTACCGGCAGGGCATTTTCAAAGATTTCCTTCATCATGTCGGGACGTTCGCCAAGACGCAGATCTTCGATCAGGATTTTCAGGATTTCCTGATGCCCCGGATACCGCACGGTCTTGTAATCAAGGTTATCCACCTTGCCTTCGAGCATGTCACAAAGCGCCCCAACCCCGCCCGATGTGTTGAAGGCCTCATATTCCGTGCCATCAATGGTGAAGCGTTCATAACCTTCAAGCGGCAAGACTTCGACACGCTTGCCATTGAGGATCGCCTCGCACGGATTAAGATATTCATTGATCAGGCCATCAGTTGACCAGGTCAGGTTATATTTCAAACGGTTGGTCGGGTTTTGCGGCAATGCACCGACGCGCAGGCGCAACTTTTTAACCGTATCAAACCGTTTGAACAGATCATGGGCGGCGATTGAAATGAATCCCGGCGCCAAACCACATTGCGGTACGAACGCACCAGCCGCACCTTTGGAAATTTCACGAATAGCACGGGTGGTTTCGACATCTTCGGTCACATCGAAATAGGATGCCCCAACCGCGCGTGCGACGCGGGCAATCGCAACATTAAGATAGAACGGGCATGTCGACAAAATGGCGTCGTGCCCGGTTGCCACGTCGGTCAGTGCGGCCTCATCGGTAACATCGACCTTGATCAGGGTTGCCGCATGATCCTGGGCACAAAATTCAAGCATTTCGCCATTGGCATCGGCAAGCGTCACCGCATAGTCGCCACTTTCATTGAGCATGACTGCCGCCATGCGGCCGATTTTGCCCGCACCAAGAATCAAAATCTTTTTCATTTTCTCTCACTCCCGACTGAACTGACACCTTTGCGATGGATGTCGTTGCTGCCCTGATAACGTTTTGTTGTTTACCCCTTGATGCTCCGCCGCTGGACTAACGCTTGCAACCCGGCAATACTGTCAAAACAATTGAATAACCCGTCATTTTTATGGGTATCACCGATGAAACGTCGCCTTGATGAAACCGATCGCCGTCTGATCGCCAAATTGCAGGAAAATGCCCGCATTCCGACTGCCGCCCTTGCACGCGAAGTCGGCCTGTCGCGCAGTGCCGTTCAGGAACGCCTCGAACGGCTGGAAAAATCACAAACCATTACCGGCTATACGGTGCAGCTTGGTGATGCGGCACGCCCGGTTCTTTTGGCCGAAGTCATGATCCAGCTTGAACAAAAACAGTCTGCGGGCGTGGTCGGTGCCTTGCAGAAAATACCGCATTGCATTCGGTGTCTGGCGATATCGGGGGAATATGATCTGATTGCCGAAGTTGCCGCCGACACACCGGAAGAACTCGACGGTGTGCTTGACCGGATCGGCGGGCTTAGCGGGATAAAACGCACTTCAAGTTCAATCATCCTTTCAACCAAGTTCGATCGCCGCTAAGATGCCAGTTGAGGTTGGGGAACCTCTTGTCAGAAAGAAAACCGAGTGACATCCAAACGCAGATATTCTGTCCTTTCTGTTCTTCTTGCCAGTTTTATCGGCACCAGTGTCTTTGGCGTTGGCCTTGCCCTTTATGTCGGCCTTGGCACGGCCTATGAAAACACCCGCAATCTTTGGGTTATGCTGGCCGATATCGACCTGACATCGGTTCAGCGCACCATGCATGAACGCATGAGCGAAGTTGACGAACGGTCCAACTGGGTCGCCCGACAGGTTGCCGATGGCAATCTTGATCCAAGCTTCCAGTATGGCTGGACCAACGCCATGCGGGCGCTGGCGGCAGCGGATATGGATGTGATGGCCTATGGTCTGGTAACCGGTGATCGGCAATTTATCGGCTTTAATCCCGATGATATGAGCGAAATACGCCGCACCCTGCCCCAGGATGACATGCTGTTTTCGGAACTGGCGCAAATTCGTGGTCCGGTCGCCAACCGCACCGGTTTCCCGCGCTGGGATCCGTATTTCAATCGCACGGTCCTGACCAGCTGGGTACCGCTTTTTTATGACGGGCACTATCTTGGTACCTTCATACAGTATCTGTCGCTGTCCAATTTGTCAGAAAGCCTGATTCGCGGTCGTGAAGATTTGCCCGGAACGCCATTTATCCTGATCGGTGGCAATCGCGTGATGGCCCATCCCGATTTGCGCGACTGGGGTGAAAATACCGCCAACAAGCTGATCAACGGGGCCGATATTGCCCGAAGCCCGATTCCATTGCCGACCATCCATGATATCGGCGATCCGGTTCTGGCCAATATCGGCAAGTCCGAACGCATCAGGACCGACGAAAAGGATGCCCGCCAGAATACCGGGCTGCGTCTGGCAGGGCTTGAAGTTGATGGCAGATACCATCTGATCGTCACCCGTCAGGTTCTTAATGCGCCGATCTCGCCGGTCATCATCGGCATGCATTTCACCGAAGAATTGTTTGACGATGAATGGGACAGGCTTGTTCTGGCCTCGATCCTGGGTGGCGGGGTGTTCATTCTGGCTGTTATTGTTGCGATCATACTGTCCAAACAATTCACCAAACCGATCCGCCGGTTTGCAGCCGCCGCGCGCGCATTTGAAGATGACGACATCGCATCAATCGATGTGCCGCAACTGTCGGGCAGCCGTATCCGTGAATATGACGATGCGGCACGATCGTTCAATCACATGATGATGGCGGTTCATGACCGCGAACGCATCACAAGCCTGTTTGGTAAATTCGTGCCCCAATCGATTGCCAAAAAACTTCTGGCATCGGGAAATGATTCCGGGGTCCTGCCGCCGCAACAATCCGAAGCAACGGTTCTGTTCATCGACATTGCCCATTTCACATCCATGTGTGAAAGCCTGCATCCGAACCAGATCATTGCAATGCTCAATGATTACTTTGATTGCGCAACGCAGATTATCGAATCACATGGCGGCATCATCACCCAGTTTCAGGGGGATGCGATCCTTGCGGTCTATAACGTGTTTGATGACCTTGAACATCACGCCGATGCCGCACTCGACAGCGCCATCGCCCTGCAAAACGAAGTCTCGAACCGCACCTTTGAAGGGTTGAACATTCAGGTGCGCTGCGGGGTGAATACCGGAACAATGGTGGCCGGGAATGTCGGGGCCAAGGCACGCCTGTCCTTTACCGTGCATGGGGATGCGGTCAATACCGCATCGCGCCTTGAACAGGAAAACAAGGTACTGGGCACGCGCATTCTCATTTCAGACAGCACACGCAACCTGCTGACCGATCCGAACCGCGTCGTCAAGGCCGGTGATGTTCTGTTGCGGGGCCGTCACAGCAAAACCGAACTGTTCACCACAAACGGGTAAGCAGCCCCCACACACCATCGATAAAAAAGGCGACCGCAATATTGAAACTGCGGTCGCCTTTAATTTTGCCATCGTGACAAATATGAAAAAACAAAACGCCGCATTGGGTGAACCGATGCGGCGTTTTGTAAAACCTTTGAGAACAAGGTACCGGGAATTAACCCTGGCGTGCCTTGAAACGCGGGTTCTTTTTATTGATCACGTATACGCGGCCACGGCGGCGCACGATACGGCAGCCTTTTTCCCGCAGCTTCGCGGATTTCAATGAGTTCCGGATCTTCATAATCTTAAACCTTAGAAACTTGGCCCCTTCGAGGAAGCCGGAAAATAGAAGTACGACATGCCCCTGTCAACACTAAAAACAGGTTGCGGCGACAGAAATTGGAACAAATCCCGTCAAAGTCGCCTGCAGCAGTCTGAAACCTGAGCGATCAGTTGATCGTTGCGTAGAACCGATAAAAGGCCAGCGAGCCATTTTCAAGCATTTTTACGCGATTCATCCACATTTCCATCTCTGGAAGCAGATAATCCATCACATCGGGGTCCAAACCGCTTTTCTGAATATCCGACAGCATGGTCATCCAGGCCTGTTTGATATGCACAAGATGGGTTTCCGACTCATCCTTGGCGATGCGGATATCAAATTTGAGCTGTCCCAGACGGGATTTGTATTCCTGTGCAGTCCAGGGGAAAAGATCATCCCCTTCGAGCTTGGCCCATTGCGCAAGCCCGTCCTCGTCAAGATCGCGGGTCAGGACATAGTCGGTCAAAAGAATCTGGCCCTGTTCGCGCAACGTCCCGGCCAGTTCGCCCAGAAACGTCTCTTTGCCCGGCACCTTGTAAAGTTCGCCAAACGAATAGACGACGTTGAAATAGCCTTTGCGCAGTTCGGGTTTTTCGGGATCGAATTTCTGAACGGGGACCTTTTTCTGCACACCGGCATGAACTGATCGCTCCATCCCCAACAGTGCCAGTTCCCCATCCTGCTCATAGGCGGTTACCCAAACGCCAAGTCGGTCCGCCAGAACACGCGCAACCCCGCCAAGCTTTGCCCCGATTTCAAGACAGCTGAGTGTTTCATCAAGCGCAAGCGGCTTTGCGAGTTCAAGGGCGTAATCATGCCCGCCCGGGATCATGATCCCGTGATCAAACAGCTTGTCATAAAGCCTGATTCGCTCGGGTGGCCACCGCCCGATTTCGTCATCAAGATCAAGTTCGCCCAGTTCCGGTTCAACCGGACGCGCCAGCCACACACGCATTTTGCGCAGCCAGTCGGCATAGGCGTCTATTTCAAGCTGAAGCAGATAATATTCAACCGGGTCGTCATAGCCTTCCCACTTGGCACGCAAACGGGTCCCAAGGCCAAGATGATGCCCGGGCGGCATCTCGAATTCGGACGCAGCCCCCTGCCCGCCATCTTCGGACAGTTCGCCGTCATCGTCGGCTTTGCGTTGCCAAAATTTGAGTTTCAAGACGGCTACCTGCTTATTCGAAATGCGCGCTTACGTGATTCTTGCAAAATATGACAAATAGGCAAAAGTGACAACGTGTTAAGATTTCAATCATATGATTGCACCCGTCACCGCCGGCAGTAAAATCCACGCTGGCTGATCGCGCGCACCGGAACGTTTGTCAGGACAGGAATCTACATAAGACATGAACAAGGATCGTCTTGGCATCTATTACAGCATGCTGAACATTGCGCCAGGCGCGAGCGCAAAGGAAATCAAGCTCGCCTATCGCAAACTGGCATTTGAATATCATCCGGACCGCAATACCGATCTTGATGCCGAAGAAAAATTCAAAGACATCACCGAGGCCTATGAAATCCTGATTGGTGAACGCAAGCCCCCTGCACAGCCGTCGGGCAGCAACACCAGTCGGCCTAATGACGGCACAAAGGGCAAAACAGCCGCGTCTGAAAAGCCAACCGCATCCGGCTATGGCCCGAATGCAGCCGGTGCGCAAAATGCAAACCGCACCAGACAAGGCTTTGCCGGAACCGGTCGCAAACAGGAAAAGACCAAGACCGGTACGGACGAAAAAACCGCCCGCGCCAATCAGGCCTATCGCGAACAGCAGGCCAAAACCGGCACGCGCAAAAGCAACATCCATCCCGGCGCCCGGCGCCATAACCGCAAAAAAGCCGATAGCAACGCCCAGGGCTTCATCGCCTGTGCGGCAACCGGTGTGGTTTCGGCCCAGCCAAGACAGGTCGAATTCAAGATCGTTCGCGGTTTCCTGAATTCCTGCAAAACCGAAACGCTTACCGCCAATCTGGCCCCCAAGGGGGCAAAGCGGATGGCGCTTAAGGCAAGTTTCATTACATGGCTTCGCGGATTCTGGGGATGGCGCAGCATCGTCCCGGCATGGAAAGCCATTCTTGGCAACATGCGCGGCGGCACCTTCCCGCCCGAAGGCAACGCCAAAATGCTGTTTGCCCATGCCAATGCCTTTGAACGTGCCGGCAACAAGCCGCTTGCCCGCGCAGTATTGATGCAGGCGCTTGATTTCATCGGCACCAACAGATCGGTTCTTGCCGAACAAATCCGTGCCAGTTTGCGCCGTCTTGAAGATGGCAGCCCAACCCGGCGTGTCCGCGATGAATGGAAACGCGCAGGGATGCTTGATGCACTTTTGCATCTGAGCCCGTTATTTGTTCTGATTTTTGCAGGCCTTCTGGCATTTGGCCCGGGTCAGGGATTTGTCACCCGCGAGATCCCCGAACTGGTGGCAAAACAGGGCAGCCAGATCACCAAGCAGGTCAAACAACTGATCGGTGAGGATCGCGATCCCTATTATGTTGATCGCGAACTTCTCAATATGCGCGACGGGCCAAGTGTGAATAACAAAATCATCCGCCGCCTGACGCGTTTTGAAACGGTTTATATTGCCGGTGACAGTCAGGGTTTCTGGATTGAGGTTGAAACCACGATTGGCGAAAACGGCTTTGTGAACCTTGATGCACTGGTTCCGGGCAACGGATCGACTGCGCGCGATAACTGGTGTGCTACAAACAAATGCGACTGACCGAAACATTCCGGTCAGTCGCACAACAGACTTCTAATCTGTAGGTCCCGTTTACGCCCAGGCGGGCACTTATCCCTTGGTCGGGATCGCTTTCAAGGCCGCAAGAAGATAATCCCAGAAACGTGCGACACTGGGCACATGGACGCATTCATCCGGGCTGTGCGCGCGCTTGATGGTCGGGCCAAACGAAACCATGTCCCAATGCGGGTATTTCGCACCAAGAACACCGCATTCAAGACCGGCATGGATCACGCGAATTTCCGGATCCTTGCCAAACAGGTCGCGATGCACCGACTTCATCATTTCGACAACTTCGCTATTGGCATTGGGTTTCCAGCCCGGATAGGCATCCCCCCACGCAACATTCGCCCCGATCAGCTCAAATACCGCAGTTGCCGCTTCGCGAATGGCATCACGGGCCGAATTGATCGAACTGCGCGCAGACAAGGTCACCTTGGCCGTGCCGTCCGCTACCTTGACGATCGCCAGGTTGATCGACGTCTCAACCACCCCTTCAACCGATGTGCTCATGGCCTGGACACCATTGGGGGCACCGACACAGGCATTGTTGAATTTCTTTGAATCGGCTGCGCTCATTGCCGTTTCCGGCAAATCGGCATCTTTCGATGCAATCGCGAAATTCGGCTCAATCGCGCCAATTTCATCACGGACATCGCCGGCAAATGCCTTAAGCGCGGTATCAAATCCGCCAATCTTGCTTTCGGGCAGAACAATGGTGGCAAAGGATTCACGCGGGATGGCATTTCGCGCCGTACCCGCATTGACCGCGACAATCCGGGCATCAAAATCGCGAATGGCCGTGCGCAGGAAACGTGCCATCAGCTTGTTGGCATTGCCCAGACCAAGAATGATATCGATGCCTGAGTGCCCTCCCTTAAGCCCGGTCAGCGCAATGTCGCGGGCCACATATCCGGCACCGATTGCTTCGGGGCTGTAATTGAAGGTCGCAACAAGGTCTCCCCCACCGGCACACCCGACACACAGTTCATATTCATCTTCGGTATCAAGGTTCAGAAGGATTTCACCCTTAAGACGCCCCGGCTCCAGATTCATTGCACCGGTCAGGCCGCGCTCCTCGTCGACCGTAAACAGCAATTCAAGCGGTCCGTGCTCAAGCCCGTCTTCGGTCATGAAGCCCATCATGGCAGCAGCACCAATACCGTTATCGGCACCAAGGGTGGTGTTGTCGGCCGTGATCCAGTCCCCGTCCATCTGCATCCGGATCGGGTCCGTGTCAAAATTATGGGTCGAACCGGAATTGGCCTGGGTGACCATATCCACATGCGCCTGAAGGATCGTCATTTTGCGATCTTCGTAACCCGGTGTTGCCGGAACACTGATCACAAGGTTCTGGCCACTGTCACGGAAATGCGAAAGCCCCTTGTCATCCGCCATTTTTTCAAGCAGCCGAAGCACTGCTTCTTCCTTGGTTGACGGGCGTGGCGTATCACAAAGTTTCTGGAAATTTTCCCAGATTGCGACCGGCGCAAGTTTGCTGATCTCGTTCACGGTGGCGCTCTCCTGTTTGATCTGTTCAGTGTGTTTGAACTGAATATTGTCGGTTATGCGGTTTCGCGGGTTCTGACTGTTGATTACCCTATCACCGGCCGAATTTAAAGGGCATCTACGTGTTTTTACGCAACGCGCAACCAAACCGGCAAAAGGCCTTGGCCCATCGCAGAAAACGGCTCAAACCCGGCGTCTGGCGCAAATTGCTGCTGTGCTAATCAACACCAACCGTCGTGCTGCGCCGTTGCAACAGCATGACATCGCGCCACTGCCCGGCCATCGGACCGTATCCCATACGGCCGAGTCCGCGACGCAAACCGACTTCGGTAAATCCGTGCCGTTTATGAAGTGCGATACTTGCGATATTTTCCGGAAAAATACCGGCCTCAAGCGACCAGATACCTTGGGCCTCGCTTGCTGCAATCAGGGCACCAAGCAACGCGGTTCCGATCCCCTTTCCCTGAGCATCCGGATCGACATAGACCGATATTTCGGCAACACCGCGATAAACACAGCGACTTGAAACCCCGGACAATCCGGCCCAGCCAACAACCCGGTCCGTTTGATCGCAAGCAACCAGACGGCATTCATTCAAATGTCCGCTATCCCAATCATCCCATGTCCCGGGCTGATCCTGAAACGTTGCGTTTCCGGTGCGGATCCCGCGCCCATAAATCTCGATCACAGATGCCCCGTCTTGCGGGGTCATGGCACGGACAATCATGCTTCGTTCTCCTGATCGTCAATGGTGTGGCACCATAGGACGGGTCAAATCGCAACAACCTGTCGCTGGAAAAGAAAAAGCACCAATCGCGCACGTGATCAAGTCCGCCGTCAAAGGCGGCTGCGCGAAACAGCCCCTAGTTTTCAGGATCACGTTCAAAGGTTTTGAAAATCATGCGATCGCGGCCGGCATCCTTGGCCTCATACATTGCTTCATCGGCCAGTGCCATCGCATCGGCCAGATCAACAGACTTGTGCCGGCCTTCACCGCCAACGGTGGCCCCGAAACTTGCCGTCACCTTGACGAGTTCCTTGCTGCCCTTGGATACCGGAACTTCAATCGCGCGGATCATATTTGACAGACGTTCACCGATCCGTTTCGTCACCGCCGCTGTTGCAGATGGCAAAAGAACGGCAAATTCTTCACCCCCGAGACGCACAACAAGGTCATCGTCGCGCAGGGCCTGACGCAGGGTTTCGGCCACCTTTTCAAGCACCCGGTCACCAATCGCATGTCCATATGTGTCGTTGATGTCCTTGAAATAATCCAGATCAAGAATGATCAGACCAAAGACCCAGCTTTTATCCTTAAGATGGCGAATTTCGCGCAGGCGACTGACCGCAATTTCAAAGCCGCGCCGGTTAAGGGCACGTGTCAGCGGATCGGTTGATGCAAGGGTATCAAGCATCTGCTCCTTGCGCTTGTGATCGGTGATATCGGTCGCCGACACCATGATCCCGCCGCCATCCATCATATTCATACGAATGTCGGCCAAACGCCCGGACGGGGTTTGCATTTCATCAAGTGTCGAATGACCGTGCCCGTTCAGCTTCATCCGCGCACAGCATTCATAAAGTGCCGATATATCAAATGCCGGTGCATCGCCATCGGTATTGGGGACACCGAACATCCTGGCAAATTCATAATTGTGATTGATGACATGCAAATCTTCGTCAAGCATCGCCACCGCCGATGGCACAAGCCGGATCACCTCGGTCACGGCATGTTCAAGACTTGCCTTTGCACGCACAAGTTCGTCATTCATTTCGACTTCGTCGCGCACATCATGCGCTGTCGTCAAAACAGCGGGCTTGCCATCGTGCCACAAAATGCGCTCGTCCGTCAGATCGCGCCAGACGGAACTGCCATCATCAAGAATGTCGCGTACCCGGTGACGATCGCCGTGACGTTCCCCGCTTAGGATACCGGCAACATGTTTAAGGGCGCGCGGGCGGTTTTGTTCGGGGATAAACCGCAAAACATTGGGATTTTCCATGAATTTGCTGGCATTTTCCGCCCCCATCAGATGGGCGAACGCATCATTGACATATAATGCCGTCATGTTGCGATGAACCATGACCCCGATAAAGGACCGCCCCAGCATGTGATCAACCTGCATGGCGGTTGTGCCATTGTCGATCATTTGCGCTGTGGTCAGGACCGCATTGCCCTGATCCCATTCCACGGTTTCGTCGCTGATTTCCATCCAGACCGGGGTGCCGTCGGTACGAATGTTATAGACCTTCTTCCAGCCGTGAAATCCGTTGCTTTCCTGGAACCCTTCGGCCAGCTTTTCAGCTTCGTGGTGGAAACTTGGCGGGATATACTGACGCATGTCAGGTTCGCTCATGAAATCCTGGACATCACGGCGCCCCAACATCTTCGCATAGGCATCATTGACATACACAGCCTGCAAGTCCTTGTGTACGACAACTCCTACGCGTGATCGTCCATACAGACGTGCGATTTCTGTTGGCTCGAACCGCATCAACGTCTTGTTTCCCCCGAAACCCTGAAATCCAAAACCACACGATATGCCACCATGCAGCTTGATTGGTGCCTTAAATACTACAACAGTTCAGGTATAATTAAAACCGAGGGATGCCCTACCTATCCCTACGAACACCCCGCAAACAGCAGGTTCAGGCCGCCCACCACCTTGAGATTCACCAAATACATACATAAGAATAAAAAAATATTACCATGAGTTTAGATTGTCTTAGATCACTCTCCTTTTACATTGTACACCCTTTAGCCTGATATACGGACAATGACCGAACAAAAACACGCACGCCCACGACAATTTCACATTCTTGACCAAAAACGCGGCTGGGATGGATATTTCAAACTTGATGTCTATCGGCTGCAACATGACAAATTCGATGGCGGCAAAAGCGCGGTCCTTGAACGCGAAGTTCTTGAACGCGGTCATGCCGTCGCACTTCTGCCATATGACCCGGTGCGAGACGAGGTTGTCCTGATCGAACAGTTTCGCCCCGGCACCCTGTCGGTCCAAAACCATTATCCCGACATGCCGGTCTGGCTGACTGAAATTGTTGCCGGCATTATCGAAGACGGCGAAAACGCAGAAGACGTCGCACGCCGCGAAACGATCGAAGAAGCCGGTTGTGAAATCATCGGCCCGCTTGAACTGATTTCGCGATATTATGTCACGCCGGGCTGCTCAAGCGAGACAGTGACCATGTATTACGGGCGGGTCGATACATCCAAAGCCGGTGGCATTCACGGTCTTGCAGAAGAAGGCGAAGACATTCGCGTCTTTACCGTCAGTGCCGATGAATGCTTTGCCATGTTGCAGAATGGACAACTCTGCAATGCAACAGCGACGATTGCCGTACAATGGCTTATGCTTCATCGCGACCGCATCCGCAGAGAAGCTGGCGTCTAGGGGATTTTCCGGATATTCGGAGATATGATATATTTCACACAAACTTTGCGTTGTAATTTTCAAACCATCTTGACTTTTGTGTAATAAAGCCCCAATCAACAACTAATCAAATTTTGAACTCACCACGTTTGGAGTCTGTCATGGACATTCGCAATGGCACCATCGAAGCCATTGGCCGCACCCCGCTTGTGAAACTGAAAAAGGTTTCCGAGCTGACGGGTTGCACCATTCTTGGCAAGGCGGAATACGCAAACCCGGGCGGCTCTGTCAAAGACCGTGCGGCTCTTGCCATCATCCGCGACGCAGAGGCCCGCGGCCTTTTGAAACCGGGCGGCGTTATCGTCGAAGGTACGGCCGGCAATACCGGTATCGGCCTTGCTGTTGTCGGCAATGCCCTTGGCTATCGCACCGTTATCGTTATTCCGGAAACCCAGAGCCAGGAAAAGAAAGATCTTCTGCGTCTTCTGGGTGCAGATCTGCGCGAAGTTCCGGCCGTCCCCTATCGCGATCAGAACAACTATGTTCACGTATCGCGCCGTCTGGCCGAAGAACTGGCAAAAACCGAACCCAATGGCGCAATCTGGGCCAACCAGTTTGACAACGTTGCCAACCGTCAGGGTCATATCGACACCACGGCCCCCGAAATCTGGGAACAGACCGATGGCAAGATTGATGGCTTTATCTGTGCTGTTGGTACCGGCGGCACGCTTGCCGGTGTGTCGATGGGCCTGAAAGAGCGCAACAAGAACATCCAGATCGGCCTTGCTGATCCGATGGGTGCAGCTCTTTACAGCCACTATAAATTTGGCGAACTGAAATCCGAAGGCAGCTCGATCTCCGAAGGGATCGGCCAGGGCCGCATCACTGCGAACCTTGAAGGCATCGAGATTGACCACCCGTTCCAGATTTCCGACGAGGAAATGCTGCCGATCGTCTTTGACCTGCTTAAGGAAGAAGGCCTGTGCATGGGCGGTTCGACCGGGATCAACATTGCCGGTGCGGTGCGGCTTGCCCGTGAACTCGGCCCGGGCAAAACCATCGTCACTGTTCTGTGTGATCTTGGTACCCGATATCAGAGCAAACTCTGGAACCCGACTTTCCTTAAGGAAAAAGGTTTGCCGAGCCCCGACTGGCTCTAGGACCATTTGATGTCTGAAACGCAAAACCCCGCCAGAATATCCGGCGGGGTTTTGTTATAAGTGCGCGAATTTTTCCGCCATCAGGTCGCATCGACCAGTTCACCCTTTACGGCATTTCCACCGGCACCCTGACCGCGATCACCCGATGCCTTGGCGGCCAGCCGCCACAGATGAATACCGCATAGTAATGCACAGAACAGCAACGCCACGGCAAATCCCGCCACCGCGTTCCATCCTCCGTGATCCCAGAACCATCCGCCAACCGATCCCATGATGCTTGATCCCAGATAATATGCCAGAAGATACAGCGACGATGCATGGCCCTTTGACGTTTCGGCAAGACGACCGACCCAGCCACTGGCAATCGAATGGGCAACGAAAAAGCCGCTGGTCAAAACCACAATGCCGCCAATGATCCCGCCCAGACTGTCAAGCATGGTCAGAACAACACCAAGCCCGGCCAGCAGCACACCAACCACCAGCACCGGCCCGCGGCCCAGCCGGTCGGAAAGCGCCCCGGCAATCGAAGACATCACCGACCCGCACAGATAGACAACAAAGATCAGGCCGATCTGACTTTGGCTCATGCTATAGGGTTCATCAGAAAGCCGGAACCCGACATAGTTAAATACCGTGACAAAACACCCCATGGCAAAGGCGCCAATCAGAAACACATATGGCAGGCCCGCATGTTTGAGATGCCCGCCCCAGGCCCGCAGGTGATAGCGCACCTGAAATCCCGGACGCCGGACAAAGTTGCGCGATACCGGCAACAAAACAGCAAAACCAAGGGCCGCAAGCAAACCGAACGCCCCCATCGCACCAAGGGCCGTATGCCAGCCAAACATGTCGGTCAAAAAACCGATCACAACGCGGCCACTCAAGCCCCCGATTGCGGTTCCGCTGATATAGATGCCCATCGCCATGCCAAGCCCCTTGGGATCGATTTCTTCGGCCAGATAGGCCATGGCAACCGCAGGCACACCTCCAAGAATAAGCCCCTCAAGTGCGCGCAATACCAGAAAGGCATGCCAGTCTGACAAAAACGGCGCAATCAGGTTCAGTATCGATGCCACACACATTGACACCAGCATCAATTGTTTGCGCCCGGCGGCCTCTGATACCGCACCGGCCAACAAAATGGCAAAGGCCAAAAACCCGGTCGTCAGTGACAATGCCAATGAACTTTCCGCCGGTCCGACACCAAAATGACTGGCCAGTTCCGGCAAAAGCGGCTGCACGCAATAGATCAGGGAAAAGGTCGCATAGCCTGCAAGGAAAAGGGCAACACTGATACGGCGGAATGCCGCCGATCCCGGACTGATCCAGACCGGTTCGGATGACATTTGCGCATTGGTGGACGCGAGCGGGCTTTCAGCACATTGGGGGGACGTGCTGTCATTATCCGCCGTATCAGCAGCGACGTTTGAATGTGGCTCAGGTTTTTGATCCCGAGAAACAGACATTTGCGACCTCTTTTGGAAGGGTTCGTGGGGTGTGCTTATGATTGCATTCCACGCGCCATCCGTCCAATATATGAAACAGTCATTTTTGATATGTTTTGGATATACCACCAATGGAACTGCGCCATATCCGTTACTTTCTGGCTGTTGCCCGCGAAGGCAATTTTACCCGTGCAGCTGCGCGGATCGGCATCGGTCAGCCCCCGCTTAGTCAACAGATCCGCGATCTTGAAACCGAAATCGGTACCGCCCTTTTTCATCGTGTGCCCCATGGCGCCGAACTGACCGAGGCCGGGGCGGCATTCCATGACGTGGTCGCTCAATTCCCCGACCTGGCAGAACGGGCCATTCGTGCTGCCCGTCGCGCCGGGCGCGGTGAAACCGGCACCATCCGGGTTGGCTTCACCGCATCGGCGGCCTTCAGCCCGTCGGTTCCCGGTGTCTTTCGCGATTTCAGGCGTGCCTTTCCGGCCGTTGAAATGACGCTGGAAGAAAGCAACTCGGCCCAGCTTGTCACCCGGCTTAAGGAAGAACAGCTTGATGCCGTTTTCCTGCGTCAGGATGCTATTGCCGATGACGGCATTCGTCTGCATGTGATTTCGTCCGGTCCGATGGTTGTGGTGTTGCCTGCCGGGCATCCGGCGGCAAAACGTGATAAAGTCTCACTTTCTCAATTGCGCGATGATGCCCTGATCCTGACCCCGCGCGATGTCGGCCCGACACATTATGACAAGGTGGTCAGTGCATGCCGCAATGCCGGGTTCGAACCCCAAATGGGCCAGATCGCCCCGCAGCTTGGATCGGTCATCAACTTTGTGGCGGCAGAACTTGGTTTTTCACTGGTGCCCAAACCCATGACACAGCTTCAGGCCAATGGCGTTGTTTATCGCGAAATTGATGGTGAAGTCCCGATTGCCGAATTGTCGCTGGCCTATCGCAGCAACGACATTTCCATCGCCCTTCGCAATTTCGTCAGCCGCACCCTTGCCGCCCATCGGTCATTTTCCGAACCCGACGCGGATTGAGCCATAACAGGACTGGCAAGACGATGATTTCGGGCTAGATTAATGCCAACTGTGAAATCAGGCGCCCCGCAAATGCGATGTTGGCGCCAAACCGAAAGTCTGGCTGATGCTACGATATTCCCTTCTTGATCTTTGCCCGGTGAATGCGGGCGAACATCCCTCTGATGCGCTTCGCAATACACTTGATCTTGCCCAACATGCCGAAAAGCTTGGCTATCATCGCTATTGGCTGGCCGAACATCACAATATGCCCGGCATTGCCAGTGCGGCGACCTCGGTCGTGATGGCCCATGTGGCGGCGGGCACCAAAACCATCCGTGTCGGTTCGGGTGGCGTGATGTTGCCCAACCATGCGCCGCTGGTGATTGCCGAACAGTTCGGAACCCTTGATGCACTGCATCCCGGGCGGATTGATCTGGGCATCGGTCGCGCACCGGGCACGGATCAGCGCACCGCCGCGGCCCTTCGCCGTGACATGCACGGGTCCGAAGAACGCTTTATTCAGGATGTATTGCAGGTTCAGGCGTTCCTCGCCCCGCTCGAAGGCAATCCGCCGATCCGCGCCGTTCCGGGCTATGGATCCCAGGTCCCGATGTGGCTTTTGGGAAGCAGCCTGTTTTCGGCTGATCTTGCCGCGCGTCTTGGCCTGCCCTTTGCCTTTGCATCGCATTTTGCGCCTGACATGCTGATGGATGCGCTGTCGCTTTATCGTCACCGGTTCGAGCCAAGCGAACAGCTTGATAAGCCCTATGCCATTGCCGCCATGGGATTCTTTGCTGCTGACACCGACGAGGAAGGCGAATATCTGGCGACCTCGATGCAGCAGCAATTCCTGAACCTGCGGCGTGGCACGCCGGGTCAGTTGCCCAAACCGGTCAAGGATATGAGCGAAATCTGGAACCGGGTTGAAAAAGCAGGCGTTGATCACGCCATGCGTTATGCCGCAATTGGCGGGCGTGACACGGTTCGCAAGAAATTGCGCGAATTTGCCTATATGACCAAGGCCGATGAAATCATGGTTACCGCCAACATCTATGATCAGGCCGCGCGTCAGAAATCCTTTGCCATTGCCGCCGAACTGTTTGGCGAAATGAACGCACAAGGCGACAACAAAGACTGCGCCTGATCACGAATTTACGCAATGCGATCAAGCACATCAAAACGCCGGGCTCCTTCCGAACCCGGCGTTTTGATTTCATCATACGAAATACCAGATTTCCACTACTTGCGCTTGCATCATAGCTCGGACAATATGCGCATCCCGTCGACGTCATCGACGGCAGCCCCATTTTTTCAAAAGGTTATGGTGCGCCACCCATGAGCGACTTTTTGTTGGCCGCGTTGCCGATCGCAACCATCCTGTTTCTGATGATCAAGATGAACTGGGGGGCTGCGCGTGCCGGCGCGGCTGCGTGGTTTGTCACCGCCGTCATCGCCGTGTTTTTCTTTGGCGCACCAACCGACATGCTCGTCATCGCCCAGGCCAAGGGCGTGATGCTGGCACTTTATATCCTTTATATCGTCTGGGCGGCCCTGATCCTTTACTTCGCGGCCGAAGAAGCCGGTGCGATCAAAACCATCGGGCGTGCCATCCGCTCACTGACCGATGATCGACCGCTTCAACTGCTTATTCTCGGCTATGTTTTTGCAAGCTTCCTGCAAGGGGTTGCTGGGTTCGGCGTTCCGATTGCCGTGGTCGCACCATTGCTTTTGGGCATGGGCTTTTCGCCGGTGCTGGCGGTTGCTGCCCCCATGATCGGTCATAGCTGGTCGGTGCTGTTTGGCAATATGGCAACTTCGTTTGAAGCATTGATTGGTGTAACGGGTATTCCGGGCACCGAACTGACCCATTATTCGGCGATCCTGCTTGGCCTGTCCGGCTTTACTTGCGGGGCGGCAGTCTTGTGGCTTGATGGCGGTTTTCGCACCATTCGTCGGCGGATTGTCCCGCTGGTTCTGATTTCGGGCGTGATGGGCGTCGTGCAATATTGCATGGCCAATTACGGTGTATGGACGCTTGGCGGATTGACCGGCGGGATTGCGGGGCTTGTAACATCGATCATCGTCACCCGGTTCTGGAAATCCCATCCCGATGATGTCGCCGAGCAGGTTCATGATGATCATGCCCACATGCCATTGATCGAGGCGCTGACACCTTATCTGGTCTTTATCGTGCTGGTGACCGTGGCGACCTTTGCGCCGGGGGTTGAGGACTTCCTGGGCAAAGTCCGCTTCACCCTTGATTTCCCGGAAACATCGACTTCGCTTGGCTGGGCCATTGGTGCGGAAAGCGCCAAGGCGATTGCCATTTTCGGCCATCCGGGTGCGCTTCTGCTTTATACTGCGGCCATCAGCTTTGCCTTTTTCAAGCTGCGCGGTCGCTATGATGACGGGATTGGCAAGCGGATCTGGCAACGCACGCTCAAAAGCGGCCTTCCGACCAGTATTGGCATGGTGCCGGTCATCGGACTTGCCATCATCATGGATCATGCGGGCATGACCTATGCCCTTGCCGAAGGTGGTGCCGCGATCTTTTCCGGTGCCTTTGCCATCGCCTATCCGGTGATTTCACCGGCAATCGGCGCGCTTGGTGCCTTCATGACCGGCAGCACCAACAATTCCAACGTGGTGTTTGGCATGTTCCAGCGTCACACTGCCGAACTTTCGGGGCTTTCCACGGCCCTGATCCTTGCCGCCCAGGCAACCGGGGCGTCGCTTGGCAGTATGCTGGCACCTTCCAAAATTCTTGTTGGCTGCTCAACTGTTGGCCTGTCTGGCAAGGAAGGCCCGGTGTTGTCGGTTGTCCTTAAAACCGGCGTGATCCTGACCGCGCTTTGCGGGTTTATGGCACTTGGAATATTGCTGATTACCACCATGTACGGGGGCGCATGACATGAAACAGAAACTGTTTAACCCGGTCTTTCTGGTTCTGGCATCAATCATTCTTCCGGTTGCCAGCTTCGAGGCAATGGTTATTGGCAGCATCGCTGCCAGCGATATCCTGTTTGCCCTGTTTTGCGCGGTCATGGCCCTGATCATTGTGCGCAAATAACAAACCCGCCGATTGAAAACCGGCGGGTCAGAATGACAACTGCATCCGTTCTTATGGACGGAATGTCGCCAGCTTCACCCCAAATGCGATGAATACCGCCCCCGTGGTTGCCTTGAGTACCCGCTGAAAACGGCCACTCCCGGCAAAACGGGTCAGTTTGGCCAGAAGCAGAATAATCGCCCCGAACCATACGGCATTGATCGCCGCATGGACACAGACCAGCATGAAGGCTGCTGAAATCGCCCCTTCTCCGGTCGGAATGAATTGCGGAAATGCCGCAAGATAGAAAATCGACACTTTCGGGTTCAGCGCATTGGTCAGGAACCCTTCACCAAACGCCATGATCAGGGTCCGCTTGCGTTTTGCCGGCGTGACAGGCCGCACCGTTTTCACCCCGCGCCATGCTTCGCGCAGTGCCTTGAACCCGACCCAGCACAGATAGGCCGCCCCCAGCAGTTTGACGATCATGAAAGCCTGTGCCGATTGCACCAGAATGACCGAAATACCCAATATCGATAAGGTACCGTGAATGTAAAACGCCGTGACAAATCCGGCGACATTGGCAAATCCGGCAGCACGCCCCGACGTCGGAACCGTTTTGGCGACCAGCACCCCGTTGGGGCCCGGCGACATCACCAGAAGCGATGTAACAAGTGCAAAACTTAAAATATGCGTCCAATCCATGGGGGGCTCCTTGCGTCGCGGTTGCGCGGGGTGGCTTGCGAATCTCGACTATAGCTCCGCCCCGTGTTCCGGCAAGAAAATGATTGTGACCATGACATTTTCCCTGACACCAGCCCCATTGCCGTTCAGGGAAGATGATAACTTTTGGAAAAATGATAAAGAATAGAACTGGCCCCGCCCTGCTGGCAGCATTACGGTTTTTCCAAACAAAAAGTGATTTGGCAGAAAGCCATACACGCCGGGGCACAAATTTCCCCACGAGCTGACAGATCCCAACGCCTCATCAGTGCATCAGCAAACCGCTGTAGCACACTGAGCCCTGCTGACCAGATTGAACATGCACACCAGCCACATCATTCGCCCCGCATTCCTGTTCGCTGCAACCTTTATTGCATCCTCCGTTGCCCATGCCGATGCGTTACAAACGGCCGACAAATGGGGTGGTCACATCGACCTTGAAGGCAAGGCAGGCACCGACCGCAATCTTGGTGAAACAGACCTGTTCATTCCGCTTTGGCAGGACGATGACACCCTGACCTTCACCAGCATTCGTGCCCGCATGGATGACAATAACAGTCACGAAGGAAACTTTGGTCTTGGCATCCGTCAGATGCTTGATACTGGCTGGAACATTGGCGGTTATGGCTATTTTGACCGCCGCCACAGCCCATATGGCAACAAATTCAACCAATTGACCTTCGGCGCAGAGGCTCTGTCGCTTGATTGGGATTTTCGCGCCAATGCCTATGTCCCGATTGGCACCACACAATACATGGAAGACAGTCTGAGCACTGTTGATGTGAGTGGCACCACCTTGATGTACAACCAAGGTGAAGAACGTGCATTACGTGGCTTTGACGGGGAAATTGGCTGGCGCATTCCGTTATTTAAGGCTAATGCCGGACAGCAACTCCGGGCCTATGCCGGTGGTTATCGTTTTACGGAAGACGGTGTTGATACGGTGCAGGGTCCGCGTGGGCGACTGGACCTGACCTTTGATGAAGTCCCCTTTTTGTGGGAAGGGTCACGCTTCTCGTTCGGGGCGGAAATTCAGCATGATAGCCCGCGGGGTACGCAGGGCTTTGCCAGCTTCCGCCTTCGTATCCCGTTGCATGGCTTCGGCGATACGCCGAAGCCCCGCCTGACCGCGATGGAACGGCGCATGAGCGATCCCATCATTCGCGATATTGATGTGGTCAGTCAGGCCGGACAGTTTTCAGAAGCAAGTGAAATCACCGAGACTGCGGACGGAGAAACGATCACAGTTCTGAACAGCAACTCGACATCGGCGGCGAACTTTGCCACTGACATTGCCAATGCAGGTGCCAATTCAACCGTGATCCTGAGCGGCAATTACACCGCAATCAATTCCGTCACAACGGTTCAGAGTGGACAAACAATTGTCGGGGGTGGCGCACTTGACATCAAAACCCCGACAGGACGATCGGTTACGGTCACCATTCCGGATGCATCAATCTCAGGCAGCGGCAGCAATGGCGGCGCCGGTGGTGGAGCACGTTTCTTTAACATGGCCGATAACAGCAGCCTGATTGGTGTAACCGCGAACGTTAACACAACCGGGTCAGCATACATCGTCCACATCGAAGGAAAGCAGAATGTTACTATTCGGAACAACAACCTGACAGCGCAGAACGACAACTCAACCGCAGGCGCTATCATAATCAGAGACAGCCAGGATGTGACCATCAAGAATAATGTTTCATCCGTTACCTCCGATGGAAATGGTGCCCGGTTCCTGGCGATTATCGGCAACAATTCCAACATCAGCATTGATGACAACGAGCTTTCCGTAACAGGATCAGGCTTCAACAAGCGATTTGTGTTCTTCGCCAACTCATCAACCATAAACAACCTGTCAGGGACAGGTAACACCACCAACAATATCAACCCATGTGGTGACGGCGGCGGAACCCTTCCCACCGTTCAGGGCTCAGTCACGGTAGACGGCACCGCGGTAAACGGCAGCGCCTGTCCATAACTTGAGACTGTATAACCCCGGACATATAGGCTTTGGCTTGAATGTTCTTCTTTTGTTCTTTATTGTAGATATATGAAGAACAACATCAGCCAACCCCATGCTCACAGCCCCGCTGTCATTTTTGATGATGGATGGTCAAACGCGCAATGTGATCTGAACATCTTGCCTGCCCGCGGACAAAAGGGACGCGGTGCGGTTTCCAATATTGACGGGCGATTTGAACGGCACATCCATCAGGCGGTTGATGATGGATGGCTGGGCACATTGATGGAAGATCAGGACGCCCCACGTACCAAAACCACCCTTGGTATCGATGGTGCGCGGTCTGTCATTACAAAGAACCAAAGCCCGGATGTGCCATTTGATCGGTCGATCAACCCTTATCGCGGCTGTGAACATGGCTGTGTCTATTGCTTTGCCCGACCAACACACGCCTATCTTGGCCTGTCGCCGGGGCTGGACTTTGAAACCAAGCTGTTCTGGAAGCCAGAAGCCGCCAGCTTGCTCCGAAAGCAACTGTCTTCAAAAAGCTATCACCCCGAACCGATTGTGATCGGCACCAGCACCGATCCCTATCAGCCGGTTGATCGCGACAAGAAACTGACCCGCGATATCATCCGCGTATTGGCCGATTGCCAGCATCCTTTTTCGCTGATCACCAAAAGCGCACTGGTGACGCGCGACATCGATCTGATTGCACCGATGGCAAACTTGAACCGTGCGTCGGTCGCGGTATCGGTCACAAGCCTTGATCACCGGCTGTCGAATTTGCTGGAACCGCGCGCATCGGCCCCGCATCGCCGGCTTGAGGCCATCCGAAAGCTTTCGGATGCGGGCATCCCCGTCACCGTGCTGGCCGCCCCGATCATTCCCGGGCTTAATGATATGGAAATCGAAAAAATCGCCGCGGCCTGTGCCGATGCAGGCGCATCATCAATCAGCCATATCGTCCTGCGCCTGCCGCTTGAAATCGCTGATCTGTTTGAAGAATGGCTGAGTGCCCATTACCCGAACCGCAAAGACAGGGTCATGTCGCTAATCCGTCAAATGCGCGGCGGCGAACGATATCAGTCGGAATTTGGCAATCGCATGCGCGGCACCGGCCCGGTCGCAGATTTGATTGCCCACCGATTTGCCCTGGCCCGCAAGAAATATGGACTTACCGGCCGGTCACTTGACCTTGATTGCAGCGGCTTCAAACGCCCCAGCGCAGACGGGCAGATGTCGCTGTTCTGACACCTGCCCGTGATATATCGCACGTTCATCGCATCCCCGTTATCCAACGCGCTTGATCGCGGCATGGCGTTTCTTGCCAACGGAAAGCTGCAATAACGCCCAATCATCAAACGCGTAATTAAGGATGTGATGTTCCGCGTCTGTGATTTGCTTGTCGTCAATCCGCACTGCCCCGCCTTCGACAAGACGGCGGGCTTCGCTGTTGGTTTTGGCAAATCCGGCCATGACAATCAGGGCCAAGATCCCGATGCCGTCCTTAAGCGCATGGGCGGTGAATTCCAGCGTCGGCAAACCATTGAGGTCGCCATTGGTCCCAAACACACCACTGGCGGCGGACTTCACGGCTTCGAGTTCAAATTCGCCATGAGCCAGACGGGTTGCCTCATCGGCCAGAACGATCTTGGCTTCGTTGATTGCTGCGCCTGAAAGCTGTTCAAGCTGTTCGATATCAAGCAATGGCAGATCGGTGAACAGACGCAGGAACCGCCCGACATCCCCATCCTCGCAATTGCGCCAGAACTGCCAGTAGTCAAAGGCACTCAACCGATCGGCATTCAGCCACACGGCCCCGGCGGCAGTTTTGCCCATCTTTACACCTGATGAGGTGGTCAGAAGCGGTGCGGTCATGCCAAACACTTCATTGCCATCAACCCGGCGCACCAGATCGACACCATTGATGATATTGGCCCATTGATCGCCCCCGCCCATCTGGGCTCGGCATCCGAAACGACGCGACAGTTCAAGGAAATCGAACGCCTGCAAAATCATGTAGTTGAATTCAAGGAAGCTGAGGCTTTCCTGTCGTTCGAGCCTTGATTTCACCGAGTCAAAGGACAGCATCCGGTTGACCGAGAAATGCCGCCCGATATCACGCAAAAGGTCAACATAGCCAAGCTGATCAAGCCAGTCGGCATTATTGACCAGAACCGCATCGCTCGGACCGTCCCCGAAACGCAGGAACCGTCCAAACACCTTGCGAATGCCGTTGATGTTGGCGGCAATTTGATCGTCGCTCAGGATCGGGCGGGCTTCGGACCGGAAACTGGGATCGCCGATGCGGGTCGTACCACCACCCACCAGCACAATCGGCTTGTGGCCGTGGCGCTGCAACCAGCGCAATGTCATGATCGGCAACAGGTGCCCGACATGCAGGCTATCAGCAGTGGCATCAAACCCGATGTAAACCGGCACGGCCTCTTCACCGGCAAGAATACGATCCAGCCCGGCAAAGGATGTGCATTGATGGATAAAGCCCCGTGCATGCAACGCAAGCAACGCATCGGATGCAAAACCGTTCTGGGTTACCTCGCTGGCATTTTGCGGCGAAGCTGGTTGGTCAACTGGTTGGGATATCGTCATGTCGGTTTTCCTTGATGGTGGGGCCACCTCGGGCAAACCGGTTTATGGAAAAAACAAAGGCCGCCCTGGGGCAGCCGGTCTTGGTTTTATAAAAACACGTCAACAGGCGCCGCACTATGTGTGCAGCGGATAATACGAGTTGAACTGTGCAAATACGTTTTCCATGCCCAAATGCATATGGCGCAAATCCGGATCGGTCAAGCGTGTTTTGCCACACGCCCCGAAACAAAAACACCCGCCAAAGAATGGCGGGTGCGTGATTACCTGACGAAACCGACGGACTGTCCTGTGTCGCCAGCCTCAGCTGACAACCAGTCTTAGCTCACAACGCGATAGCGCGCATGCAGGGCCGGATTGTTGTTCATCATGGTTGCACTGATCATCGGTTTGCGTGCGACGTCGTCCGACTTTTCGGCGGCCTGAACTGCGCTCAGATCATCCTGGCTGAGATTTCCATTTTCCGTCAGCGCCAGATCACGTGCGGTTTCAAAGAAGCGCAGACCGCGCTTTTCCATGACATAAAGGGTCTCACCACCCCACTCCCCGGTCCAGACAAGGCCAGAAAGGCCTTCCATTTCCCTTTCAATCCGGGCCGGTGAAAT
Organism: Thalassospira sp. CH_XMU1420-2; assembly: GCF_037029325.1. Lineage (NCBI taxonomy): Bacteria > Pseudomonadati > Pseudomonadota > Alphaproteobacteria > Rhodospirillales > Thalassospiraceae > Thalassospira > Thalassospira sp. CH_XMU1420-2. The sequence continues at coordinate 321,937 of NZ_JAYMEG010000003.1, read as the reverse complement.
CGGCATTCCCAGACAGGTGGTCAAGAGAAATGAAAGTTCTGCCGCCGTCACCCCGTCTTCACAGCATTCTTCGGCCAGAACCGACATGACCGCCATGGTCACAACCCGAAGCGACACCTTGCTGGTTTCCAGACCCGGGAAACGGTTTTGCTGAAGTTCGACAATGTCGTTGGCAATCCGGTCAACATCCCCGCGGATAACATATCGCCCGCGCCAGACACGACAGCTTGTTCTGACTTCCCATTCACGCATTGTTGGTCCCACCCGTTTTTATCTGTCCCAATGCAAAAACGATACATCACCCATACATATAGTCAATACATTTATCGACATTTTGTATCATTTTCGACATTCCGTTTGAAACCACTGATATCCAGCCTTCGAGACAGCAAAACCGTCGTCGCCTTCCACCGGATCAAGATAGCCACGCGTCACAGCAACATGAAAATCACGACTGAAATTTCGCGGCATTCGAAGATGTTCCTGACGCCGCAAGACACGGCGAATATCATCGCGCGTTACAATGGCCCGTCCTTCGCGATAATGCAGCCAGATCGCCGCAATCAGAATGGTTTCGGCAAAACCGCGCGGTTGCAGACGCCCGACCAGACCCCCCAGCGCCCCCATGAAACTGGTAATGAATGCACCGGGATCAATATCCATCGACGCCACAAGCCTGTAACCGGCATCAAACCGACCAGGCTGCTGGTGATCACCATACTCGTCCACCCCAACCGATGCCGGATCAGCAGCACGGGAACCAGATGCCCCGTTCGTTCCGGCCGGGAATGCACCATCAGCAAAGGATGCGCCATCAGAACCGGCAGGAATACCGTCGTACCGTGCATTGCCGGAATGAGCCAAAGCCGCCCCCGGGGTGGATACCGGCGCGGATGCCGCAACGGCCCCCGACGCGGATCCCGGAACAGGAGCAGCCCCCGAAGCCGACCCCGCCCGGGCTGCCGGTGGGGTTGCCATTGAGGTTGCCGTTGAGGTTGCCATTGAACCCGGCGCAGTCATCCCCTGCACCGCCGCGGGCATCCCGGGTACGGTCGACGCCATTGCCGGTGCCGGCTGCCCGAACAGGGCCGCCATAACCACAGGCAACCGTGCCGGCGGGATCGCACATTCAAGATCCACCGGTCCGAAATCGCCCTCGCCCGTAAGTTTGACGTGAATTATTGCTGCCAAGGTTGCTGCCACTCCTGATTTACCCAACCAGATATCATACAAAATGTATAAATTGCAACCTTTGATCTTTGTTTTGCGTATCAATAGCTACATTCCGGAAAATCCGGTGTGGCAAATTTGATCTCGACAACACCCCCGCCGATTGCCCACCATGCCAAAACTGTCGACCGGCACCGCCTGGTGCGATTTCCCATGCGCAATCTCGTGCATGAAATTGCCCCGGCCCGTAAGCAGATCGGCACAGAAACGCCACCACCAGGGGATCGAGACCATGACACGCCTTTTGTTTCGCGAAGATGCCTATGCCAGAAGTTGCGATGCCACCATCCAAAGCATTTCAGATCGCGGTATCGAACTTGATCAGACCGTTTTCTATGCCACCGCAGGCGGCCAGACTGGCGATATCGGCACCTTGAAAACCGCATCGGGGGATGTTCTTCCGGTCGTTACCACCGTCAAGGACCGCGAAACCGGTCGCATCCTGCACATCATCGATGAAAACCATCCGCTTCCGGGCGTTGGTGACGCCGTCACAACCGAACTTGATTGGGATCACCGCCATAAACTGATGCGCTTTCACACCTGCCTGCATCTTTTATGTGCCGTGATCGAAGGCGACGTTACGGGTGGCAATATCGCCGCCCACAAGGCACGCCTTGATTTCAATCTGCCTGACAGCGCACTCGACAAGGATGAAATCACCGAGAAACTGAACGAACTGATTGCCCGCGATGCCGATGTCTATGACGGCGAAATCAGTGTGGCCGAACTTAAAGCCAACCCGGAACTTGTCCGCACCATGTCGGTTCAACCACCCATGGATGGCAATTCGATCCGTACTGTTACGATCGAAGGCATCGATTTTCAGCCCTGTGGCGGCACCCATGTGCGCAAAACCGGGGAAATCGGCCCGGTTTCTGTGGCAAAGATCGAAAAGAAAGGCCGTCAGAACCGGCGGATCAACATCGTTTTCGCCAGCTGACATCAAGAATATCGGGTCATTGCGCGCATCAGGGCAACAGTTTGGCGAAAATCACGCCAAGGTGCAGGACTGCCGGTTGCCAGTTGCCATTACTGCCATTACAAATTTGCCATTAGAATTTTAACGACAAGAAGTCACAAAGACCATCAGGACCCCATAACATAATGATCCCGGGACCAACCGGGATCGTGCAATACCCACCACATTGCCAACCGGAGCTTGTCCATGAATAACCCACTTTCCGCCCATGTGGCTGACGCCCTGGTTTCCACCCAGTGGCTGGCGGATCACCTCGATGCACCAGATGTGCGCGTCGTGGATGCAAGCTGGTACATGCCAGCCGACAATAAAAATGCCCGCGAAATTTATGACACCCGGCACATTCCAGGCGCCGTCTTTTTTGATATTGATGAAATTGCCGCTGACGACAGTGCACCACTGCCGCACATGATGCCTGATGCCATCAAGTTTTCGGCCAAGGTCCGCAAACTTGGCCTTGGCGACGGCGTGCGGATCGTTGTTTACGGTCAAACCGGTTCTGCCCTTGCTGCTTGCCGGGCCTGGTGGATGCTGCGTCACTTTGGCCATAATGACGTGGTTGTTCTGGATGGCGGTCTGCCGAAATGGCTGGCTGAAGGCCATCCCGTGACCGATGCACCAACCCCGCCGCGCGAACGTCATTTTACCGCACGCGCCAACAGCTTCCTGTTGCGTGAAATTGATCAGGTGATGTCAAACGTCACGACAAAGCGTGAACAGCTTGTCGATGCCCGTGCGGGCGAACGGTTCCGTGGCGAAGTTGCCGACCCGTGGGGCAAGTCGGGCCATGTTCCGGGCTCTTTCAACCTGCCCTTCAATGTGCTGTTGAATGCGGATGGCACCTTTAAAGATGCCGCCGAAATCCGCACTGCCTTCGAAGATGCCGGTGTTGATCTGGAAAAGCCGATCGTCACCACCTGCGGATCGGGTGTCACCGCCTGCGTTCTTGCCATGGGTGCCTATATTGCCGCCAACAAACAGGTCGCGGTATTTGACGGCTCCTGGGCGCAATGGGCCACCACCGAAGACAGCCCGGTTGCCACCGGCCCTGCATGATTGCGGCCCGGTCAAACCCGACCAGTCGGGTTGATCACATATTTAAAGTATCGAGATTTAAAGCATCGAGAGTTTGATATGCCTGCTGCGTCACAATTTGGTTCCGGCTTTCCCGACCCCGGTCGGAAAACACCCGGTGACGAAGCAGGCATCATTCTTGAGCAGCTTAAATCCCCGACCCGCGACGATATCGCCGCAATCACCACATTGTGGATTGCAACCGGCCTGATCCCTGCCATTCGCGACGCCAGGCAAGATATCGAGAACTGCATCAATGCCGATCATGGCAGCCTGATCATCGCCCGCCACCCGACAAACCGCCAGATCATCGCCACCATGATGACCGGTCATGATGAATTTCATGGCTGGATCCATTATCTGGCCATTGCGGCGGATGCGCAAAACCTTGGCATCGGGCGCGAACTTGTTACCCTGGCCGAGGATATCCTGCGCGCCAGCGGCCTGTCAGAAGTCCGCGTCACCATCGAAAATGCCACAGCGGGTGATTTTTACGCCAAACTCGGCTATGACTGGCATGACAACGCCACCCGTCCGGAAACAACGGACAACAGTCAAAACATGATCATGCGCAAGAGTTTAGACCAATGACCCCATCCAATCCGCGCAAGCTGGAAGTTGTTGTAAGCTTCCTTGAAATGCAAAGCCCGCCTGACCGCCCGCCGGCAATCATCCCGCCGGGCAAGGTCGCGGTCATCCGGGCCGAAGACCCCACATTGTCATTTTACCGCTACCTTTATAATACGGTCGGTGAACCGTGGTTGTGGTGGCAACGCCGCCTGATGAGCGATGATGAACTTGCCCCGATCCTGGCAAGCCCGCATACCCATGTGTATGTGCTGTATGTTGCAGGTGTGCCGGCCGGCTATTGCGAGCTTGATCTGACCGGCCTTGAAAATGACGGGGTCATTGACCTTCATTATATGGGCCTGATCCCGGAATTCATCGGCAAAGGCTTTGGCAAATACTTGCTGGACTGGGCGATTGACACGGCCTGGAGCCTCAAACCATCGCGGATTACCGTAAATACCTGCACACTTGATCATCCAAGTGCATTGGGGGCTTACCAAAAGGCAGGCTTTGTTGTATACGACCAGCGAACGGATATTGTTGACGATCCGCGCGATGTCGGGCTGATCCCGCATATTGATCATCATGTTGATCGTGATGACCAATCTGGTGGTGACGCGCCTGATACCGGAAGTGGGCCGGAAAATGCAAATAATGCAGATTCTGGAACTTTGGTCGTTGACTTTCCCGACCGCGCAAGGTAACAAGCGCGCCTGAGTTTACCCAAGCCAGAGGATGATGACCCATGGCAGTGCCAAAGAAAAAAGTGACCAAGTCCCGTCAGGGCATGCGTCGCTCGCATGACAAGCTCGCCAAGGGCTCGTACCGCGAAGACAAAGAGACCGGCGAACTGCATCGCCCGCACCACATTGACCCGAACACCGGTATGTACCGTGGTCGTCAGGTGGTCGAGCCGAAGATGTAATTCCGTCCCGGAGAGCTCTTGCTCTTTGGCGGTTTGCGACGCTACAAAATTCCGCGCCTTCTGATTTCAGATGGCGTCTGGTTTAAAAAGGGATGAAGCCCAACGGTTTCATCCCTTTTTATTTGCCCAACACACAAACAAAAACGGGCAAGGATACACCCTGCCCGTCGCATGATCAGCATATGGCGATTTCGCCCTACTTGATGCCGTCGGTTCCGGTGCCACAGATGATCACACCAACCCGGCCCGGATCATCCACCCCCAGACGGTCCGTCATGATCGCGGCAATCCCGGCAGCAGCCGAAAGTTCAACTGCGACCCCCAAATCCTTCCAAAGCCAGCTTGCCGCCTTTTGCATTTCCTCGTCACTGACAAGGGCGATGCGATCGACATTCTTGCCAATCAGGTCGATATTCAGTGCCGATGACTGACGCGGTGCCAGACTGGTGGCCGCCGTGTTCACGCTTGGCAAGGTCACGACTTCGTTGGCCTTGATGCTTTCAAACAGGGTGGCTGCCCCGGTGGGTTCCACCCCGATCACCCGGATCGATGGCCGCAACAGGCGCGCCGCCGTTGCAACACCGGAAATCAGCCCGCCGCCACCAATTGCGACCACAAGCGTATCAAGATCAGGTTGCTGCTCAAGAAGCTCCAGCGCGATGGTGCCCTGCCCTGCAATTACTTTGGGATCGGCAAAGGGATGGATATAGGCCATGCCGCTTTCACGCGCATGGTCCATTGCGGCCCGGTTGGCGTCATCCCAGACCGCCCCGATCAGGGCAACATCAACGCCCTGTGCACGCAGCTTTTCGACTTTCGGCTTCGGGGTATTGGTTGGCAAAAAGATTTTGACCGGCACACCAAGGGTCCGCGCCGCATGGATCACCCCCATGCCATGATTGCCACCCGATGCCGTGCAAAGCCCGACCGATCTTTTTTCGGCATCAAGGGCAAGTGCCGCATTCATGGCGCCACGCGCCTTGAAAGAACCGGTGACCTGCATGTTTTCAAGCTTCAGGAACAGCTCCGGCATATGTTTAACACCGCCAAAAGCCGTATTGTCGGCAAAGCTTCCGGCCGCGAAAACCGGCGTCAAGCGCATATGGTCTGAAATTGCGCGGCGCGCAGCACGGAAATCCTGAAGATCGATCACGGGGCCCCCATTTGAAATCGTTATTTGATGCCCCGGCAGAAGGATTTCCCGAACAAGGCATTTGACAGAAATAACCCGGATCACTGATTTCACAATGACTTTTGCGCAAAAATCCTTGAAGGACGCCCGCCAAGATGGTTTGTCTTAACCCTAATAAAGCGGCATGAAACGACCATGTGCCAGACAGACGATCAAGGAGATGCACCACCAATGTCCGCCAAAAGCCCCAAGAAAACGGCAACCCGACTGGTTCACGCCGGACGCCGGTCCAGTCAGTATCACGGCGTGGTCAACCCGCCTGTATTGCACGCATCGACCATCCTGTTTGACAGCCTTGCCGAACTGGAAAAGGCAGGTGCGTCTGCACCGGGCAAAGTCACCTATGGCCGTCACGGCACCCCGACCCGCTTCTTGCTCGAAGAAGCGGTTGCCGAACTTGAAGGCGGCTTTGGCACGCTTTGTGTGTCATCGGGGGTGGCTGCCATCACCAATTCGATTTTGGCCTTTGTCAAACCGGGCGATCATATTCTGGTCACTGACAGCACCTATTATCCGACTCGCAATCTGTGCAATACCTTCCTTAAGAAGTTCGGGGTTGAAACCGAATATTATGACCCGACCATCGGGGCGGATATTGCCGGTCTGATCCGCGACAATACCGCCCTTGTCTGGTGTGAAAGCCCCGGCTCTCTGACTTTCGAGATGCAGGACATTCCGGCGATTGCCGATGCCGCCCATGCGCGTGGCGTCAAGGTGCTGCTTGATAACACATGGGCGTCTCCGATCCTGTGCCGTCCGTTTGAACTGGGGGTCGATGTTTCGGTTCAGGCCGGCACCAAATATATCGTCGGCCACTCGGATGTCATGATGGGCACCATTACGACCGCCACCGAAGAAGACCTTCTGACCATCAAAAAACAGATCATCATTTCCGGTGACGCGATTGGCCCTGATGACTGCTATCTGGCACAGCGCGGTCTTCGCACCCTTGGCGTGCGCATGAAACAGCATCATCAAAGCGGCCTTAAAGTCGCCAACTGGTTGCAATCGCGCCCCGAAGTCAAACGCGTTCTGCACCCGGCCCTGCCCGATGATCCGGGCCATGCCATCTGGAAACGCGACTTTTCGGGCGCCTGCGGCCTGTTTTCCTTTGTGATGAAACCGGTTTCCAAGCCGCAACTGGCCAATATGGTCGATCATATGGAACTGTTTGGCATGGGCTTTAGCTGGGGCGGATTTGAAAGCCTGATCCTGCCATCGGACCCGACCAAAATCCGCACCGCCACCAAATGGGACGAAGACGGCCAACTGATCCGCCTTCATATCGGTCTGGAAGACCCTGATGATCTGATCGCCGATCTTGAGGCCGGGTTCGAACGGTTGAAATCCGCCTGAAGCAAGTTTGCCCCAAACAACAAACGGCGCGGTAACTTCCGCGCCGTTTTCTTTAAAACCAATTCTGTCGGGTATGGCATTTCAGGAACGCCGCAACCCCATCATCACGATCGAACTGATCACAAACAAACCTGCCGCTGAAATAACGATGCTGGGCCCCGCTGGCGTATCCACATGCCATGACATGGCAATCCCCGCCAGAACCGCACCCGCACCAAACAATGCCGCTCCAATCGCCATCTGTTCGGGGGTTCTGGCAAAGAACCGCGCACTGGCGGCCGGGACAATCAGAAGGGCCGTGATCAGCAACACCCCGACAATCTTGATCGCAAGACCGATCACAAGCGCCATCAGCAACATGAAAATCAGGCGCAGCCGTTCGACCGGGATGCTTTCGGCCGCGGCAATTTCGGGACTGACTGTCAATGCCAGCAACGGCCGCCACATCCAGATCAGACCGGCAATGGCAAATGCCCCGCCACCGGCCATAAGCCAGATATCGCCCATGGTAATGGCAAGGATATCGCCAAACAGATAGGCCATGATATCGACTGCAACACCCTGGACAAAGGCCAGCGCCACCATGCCCAGCGCCAATGTCGAATGGGCCAGCATGCCCAGAACCGTGTCACTGCCGATCTTTGATTGCCGCTGCCCATAGGCCAGAAGCAGAGCACTGGCAAGACAGGTGGCAATCATGCCAAGCCGCACATCCACCCCGATCAGAAGGCCAAGCGCAACCCCGAGCAACGCCGAATGGGCCAGCATATCGCCAAAGAACGCCATGCGCCGCCAGACGATAAACGCCCCGAACGGACCGCAAACACAAGCCAGAAGAACACCGCCAACAATGGCCCGCAAAAGGAAATCATCAATCATTTTGCTGTGTCTGCCTCTTTGTGCGCATGTGCATCGCCATGATGGTGGTGGTGTCGATGGTCGTCGTGATGGTGATGGGAATGATCATGCGAATGGTCATGCCCGCATCCGCCAACAACATGCCCGGAAAGGTCATGTTCATGATCATGCTCGTGGGTATAGATACCGATTGCATCGGCTTCGCGCACACCAAACAGCGACCGGTATTCCGGATGCTGGCGCACGGTTTCGGGCTGCCCCGAACAACAGACATGACGGTTAAAACAGACCACCTGATCGGTCTTGGCCATCACCAGATGCAAATCATGCGAAATCATCAGAACCGCGCAATCAAGTTCGCGGCGGATTTCATCAATCAGGCGATACAAATCGGCCTGCCCGCTGACATCGACGCCCTGCGTCGGTTCATCAAGTACCAGCAATTCAGGACGCAGCAAAAGGGTCCGCGCCAGCATCACACGCTGCGCCTCGCCACCGGAAAGGCTGCTCATTTGCGCATCGATCACATGGGTTGCACCAACCTGTGCCAGGACCTGTTCACAATCTGAACGGCTTGCCGACCGGGTCAGGGTCAGGAAACGCTTCACTGTCAGCGGTAAAACCTGATCAATTGCAAGCTTCTGGGGAACATAACCCACCCGAAGGCCCGGTTTGCGGATGACATCACCGCTATCGGGCTTTTGCAAGCCCAGCAATGTCTTGACCAATGTCGATTTGCCCGCACCATTTGGCCCGATCAGGGTAATGATTTCGCCTGCACGGATGGAGATTGATACCTGATCGAGAACCCGCTCGCCCCCGAATGACAGGGTAAGCCCCCGCCCCTCAATGAGTGGCGCAGTCATGGCACAGCCCCTTAATCTCGACCGTGGTTGCTTCGATGGTGAAGCCGACACCACGTGCGGCCTTGCGCACGGCATTGCTCATGTCTTCATTCACGGCCTCGGCCACACGGCCACAATCGGTACAGATGAAATACTGCCCCAGATGTTCACAATCGGGCCGGTCACAGCCGAAATAGGCATTAAGCGATTCAATCCGATGCACCAGACCAAGTTCGGTCAGGAATTCCAGCGCCCGATAGACCGTTGGCGGCTGCACGCGCTGCCCTTCGGCAGTCAGCGCATCAAGCAGCTCATAAGCCGTCACGGCCTTGTGCGATTGCCAGATCAAGGTAAAGACCTTGCGGCGCATATCGGTAAAGCGTGCATTTTCCGCATCACAGACTTTTTCAGCCTGCGCAAGTGCGCTATGCACACATCTGTCGTGATCGTGGCCCTTTTTCGGGAAAAGATCGCTCATATCTGGATATCTCGTCTCGCTGGCTGAACGCTTTTGATCCAATTGATTTCCCAAAAGCGCCAAAAAGCCATGGCATCTGATGAAATGTTATAATATATCATTTTCTGACGTGCCGAACATAAAAAGTCAACCTTCATCGACCGGAGCATCCCCATGACGGCTGCCAACCCGCAAATTGCCGATAAACTCAAATTCAATGAAAACGGCCTGATCCCGGCAATCGCCCAGCAGCATGACACGGGTGAAGTCCTGATGATGGCGTGGATGAACCGTGATGCGGTGCTTGAAACCCTTGAAACCGGTCGGGTGTGCTATTTCTCGCGGTCACGCGGCAAGCTCTGGCGCAAGGGTGAAAGCTCCGGCCAGGTGCAGAAACTTGTCGATTTCCGCTATGACTGCGATCAGGACACCGTCTTGGTACAGGTCGACCAGCTTGGCGTTGCCTGCCACACGGGGCGTCGCAACTGTTTTTATTTCGCCGCCCGCGATGGACAGGAAGTCGTGATTTCCGAACCGGAAGTCTCGGTCGATGAATTGTACGGCAAGAAATAAGACAGAAAACAAGACATATACGACATGGCCATTTCCGACGAACAGTTTGAACGCATTGCCACCACCGTCATTACCGGCTTTCTGGGCAGCGGCAAGACCACCCTTCTGAATGCCCTTCTGACCCAGGACGGCATGGACAGTACAGCCGTCCTGATCAATGAATTTGGCGAAATCGGGCTGGATCACCTTTTGGTGCGCGAAGTCTCCGAAGATGTGGTGTTGCTGAATTCCGGCTGCATTTGCTGTTCGGTGCGCGGTGATCTGATTTCGGGTCTGCGCGATCTGTTTGTCAAACGCACGCGTGGCGAAATCCCGGCCTTTGACCGGGTGATCATTGAAACCACGGGGCTTGCCGACCCGGCACCGATCCTTCATACGCTGATGACCGATCCGCTGCTGACCACCAAGTTCCGTCTTGATAGCGTTGTGACCACGGTGGATGCCATCCATGGGTCCGGGCAGCTTGACCAGCACCCCGAAAGCGTCAAACAGGCCGCCGTCGCCGACCGTATCCTGATGACCAAATCCGATTTGGCCGATGATACGACGCGCACCGCCCTTGAAGCCCGCCTGCGTGCCCTGAACCCCGCCGCCCCGATCTATCAGGTGATCAATGGCGATATCGCGGTATCCAAACTGTTCAACGCCGGCCTTTATGATCCCGAAACCAAAAGCATGGATGTGCAAAAATGGCTGCGTGACGAGGCCTATGACCATCACGGGGATGAGCCCCATGACCATGAACACAGCCACGATCACGACCATTCCCGTGATGATGCACATGACCACGGTCACGATCATCACGGCCACAGTCATGATCATAGTCACGACCACGATGTGAACCGCCATGACGATCACATTCAGTCATTCTGCATCACCTTTGACGAACCGCTGCATTGGGATGCTTTTGTCACCTGGGCCGAGATTTTTACCCAGATGCGCGGCGAAAGCCTTTTGCGCGTCAAGGGCATCCTGAACCTTGTCGGTGAAGACGCCCCGGTCGCCATTCACGCCGTCCAGCATGTTTTCCATCCGCCCGCATCGCTTCCGGCCTGGCCCAGTGATGACCATCGATCAAAAATCGTTTTCATCACCAAGGATCTCGGTCCCCAGGTCATTCGGGAGTCCCTTTATCACCTCAATGCGGCGGTCAGCGAAACCGGGAACACAGCACCAACATCATAAGTTGATCCGGTTTGAGCCATATCAAGGATATCGAACCGTTTCAGGTGCAGATTGGATCTTGGCTTGATACAGCCTCACTCTAAGTCCTGAACTTCGGGCGACCCGACATACCCGGTCGCCCTTTTTCTTTTCAAAAATGTCTTTTGACACAAAGACATCTGTCGCACGTCCTTCCCCATTGAACAGCGCACTTCATCCAACCGTACAGGTTGCGGTTTGGTTGCATTGCACTAAATCTGGCGCATGTTAGCGCATAATTGACACCTGATCGTCATTTGAACAGGACGATGACAGCAGCCACAATTACAACAATCAAACACAGAGGGGGTAACACATCATGATTTACCGGAACTGGCAGGGTATTGAAATTCCGGCCCTCGGATTTGGGACATACGAACTCAATAATGATGACGCGGCAACAATGGTCGCAGAGGCCGCCAAAATCGGCTATCGCCATTTTGATACCGCCCAGATGTATCACAATGAAGAAGGCGTTGGTCGCGGTCTTAAGGCATCGGGTCTTGCGCGCGATGACTATTTCCTGACCACCAAGGTCTGGTACGACAAGTTCCAAAGCGGCGATTTGCAAACGTCGGTCGTTGAAAGCCTGCGCAAGCTTGATCTTGACCATGTCGATCTTCTGCTTTTGCACTGGCCGACCGACGAAGTCCCGCTTTCCGAAACGCTGGCCGCCCTTAACGAAGTCAAAAACCTTGGCATGACGCGCCTGATCGGGATTTCAAACTTCCCGACGGCTTTGGTCGACAAGGCCGTATCGCTCAGCAACATTCCGCTGACGGTCAACCAGGTCGAATATCACCCCTATCTTGATCAGTCCCGGGTGCTTGAAAACCTGCGTTCGCATGACATGCTGCTGACCGCCTATTGCCCGATTGCACGCGGGACGGTTTTGCATGACCCGGTGCTTAAGGATATCGGTGCGAAATACGGCAAATCCGGCATTCAGGTCACCTTGCGCTGGTTGATGCAGCAAGACAGCGTCATGGCGATCCCGAAATCGGGCTCTCCGAAAAATGCCGCCGCCAATTTCAATATCTTTGATTTTGAATTGTCCGATGAAGACATGGCGGCAATCAACAATCTGTCAAAACCCGATGGCCGCATGATTGACCCGTCCTTTGCCCCGAAATGGGACGAAGCCGCCTGATCGGAACGCTGTTGCGCGGACCATTCCGCACAATGACGCGCATGATTTTGCCAAGACCGGCTCCTTTCGGGCCGGTCTTTTGCGTTGGCCTGCACGGCAATATCAAAAACGGGCGAATTGACATTGCATTGCAACGCCAGCTTGTTTCGCACATGCAAAAAGCGTAAATTGATCCTATTCATCAGACAAAAGACTGTTGTCCGACATGGCCCAAACCAACGCATCCATGACCGATACCAACGTATCCACCGCCACACAGGCGCCGTCGAAAAAGGACGATATTTCCCATCGCCTTTACGAAGATGTGCTGGCTTTGCTGCTTGGCACAATGGTGGTATCGCTTGGCGTGACGCTTTATAGCGAAAGCGTTCTGGTTACCGGCAGTACCGCCGGGGCGGCGCTTTTGATCGAACACGCGACGGGGCTGTCCTTTGGCCTGATTTTCTTTGTGATCAACCTGCCCTTCTATTGGCTGGCATTCAAGCGCATGGGCATTGCCTTCACGCTCAAAACCTTTATCGCGGTCGGCCTTGTATCGGGTTTTTCAAAACTGACCCCGATGCTGGTTGATTTTCAGATGCTCAACCCGGTCTATGCGGCAATCTCTGGCGGTGCGCTGATGGGGATTGGCCTGCTCATGCTGTTTCGCCACCGTGCGGGGCTTGGCGGGATCAATATCCTTGCCCTGTATCTGCAGGAACATTTCGGCATCCGCGCCGGTTACTTCCAGCTTGCCGTCGATATGGTGATCCTGGTTATCGCGTTTCTGACTCTGCCCTTTGACAAGGTCCTGCTTTCGATCCTGGGTGCAGTGGTCCTTAACCTGATTATCGCGCTCAACCATCGCCCGGGGCGGTATTTGGCCGCACGGTAATCGCCAACCTTAAATAGATCATATTTAAGGTTGCCAATGGCCTTGCAAACTTTCTTTAGCTAACCTCTGTCATCCGAATTGGAGGTTCGCTGTGACATATAAAGTACCGTTTTATTCTGCTGTTATCTCAGCCTTAATCACTGTCTGGATCGGCTTGCAAGGCCCTACTTATGTGGCCTCATGCAGTTCTTCACTTTGCAATGGCATAAGATCATTAGAGTGGGAAACTTTGACCGCAGGACTTTTGGGATTGGCGGGTGGTTTAGCTGTTGTATGGGCAACACAAACTCAAATCGTTTCACAACGAAAAGCGGCCGTGGATTTAGAGTTGATTGACATTGACTCATTCACAAAAGAGCTGAGCGAACGATTAAAAGAGATAATAAGTACGGTTGAGGACTCGTCTCGCTCAGTTATATTTGATGATGCAGAAAGTGCTGGTAAAGCAAACATAGCCGTCGAAAACGCTGTAGGAAAAGTCGAAACTGCACTCCTATTCAACATAGATAGCAATCACAGATTTCCTGCCTCACTTCGACAAGCCGCTCGCATCGCGTATGAGCAAACAGTATTGCCGAAAACATATCGTTTTGCAGTAACTAGGGGGCGGATGGATTACACTGCAGTGTCATCCACTCAGCATGCACTAGAGGAGTGGGTTCAACATGCACACGAACCTTTGGAAGAGCTAATTTTTGAGCGAAACAAATACGCGCAATTCTTGATAAATCGGTGACAGTAGCAACTAACTCTGTCTTTGACTGAAAACGACCCCACAAACTGCAGATTAGAAGTCTGTTGCTCTACCCTGTTGAGCTAAGGGACAGCACAGTGCGGATGGCTTGCTTATCCCCCGGGGGCATGGCATTGGCCGCCTACCCGACTTAACAAAAACGGGGCGCGAACGCCCCGTTTTGGAAATCTGATTTTTGCGTGCGAATGTCAGAATTCGACTTTGGCACTCAGGATTGCCTGGAACGGCTCCCCGATCTGGTTGCCCAGATTGTTGGTGCCGATCGAGGAGGTGTAATACACCTCGTCAAAGATGTTTTTCAGATTGAGCTGGAAGGTAATCGGGTTGCTGGCATCAATCGTGTAGGACGCAAACATGTCCGCAACCGCATATGCCGGAAGATCATAGGTATTGGTGTTGGTCCCCGGACGATCACCGACCGCACGGACACCACCGCCCGCGCGGAAGTTGCTGGCACCGGGCACCGCAGTCCCGAAATCATAGGCCAGGAAAAGCGACCCGGTATGGCGGGCCACATTGGCAAGACGCTTGCCCTTGAGTTCGGGATCCTTTGTCACCCGTGCATCGGTAAAGCCATAGCTTGCAATAATGTCGAGATTTTCGGTAAGCGCCCCGGCCACGTCAATTTCAAGCCCGCGCGAACGCACGGTTCCCGCCGCCTTGACTACGGTTTCGCCACCGACATCTTCGGAATAGGCGACGTTGTTTTTCTCGCTGGTATAAAGGGCGATGTTGGTCGTCAGACCATTGGCGACCTGGTATTTCGTGCCGACTTCATAGGAAATACCTTCTTCCGGGGCAATATTGCCGACATAGCTGCCGATCGAGGATTGCGGACGGAAGGTCTTGGCAACATTGGTATAAAGCGACAGTTGCGGCGTTACCTTATATACCAGACCGCCATTGGGGATCAGTTCCTGACCATAACGTTCGGTGTTGGTCACAAACGGCCGTCCCTTGCCCGCCAGAATGTCGTAATATTGCACACGCAACCCGCCGACCAAGATCCACTGGTCATTCAGATGCAGGGCATCGCGCGCATAGGCCGAAACGGTCGACAATGTTTCGGTCTGGTCACTGTCGCTGGCCGACACGTTCGTACATTCATCCAGATTGCCATAGACCGGATTATAGATATTGAAATTGGTGACGTTGCTACACCGGATCATATCCGTACGCAGCGTATCACTGTAATCATAGGACGTGCCAAACAGCAGCTCGTTCTTCAGCCCGGCCAGCTCGACCTCGCCAGTCAGATCGGCACGCACGGAATGCTTGATCAGGGTTGAATCCTGTGTCGCATCGGCGCGCCGGGTCACATCGCCGGTGCTGGCATTATAGGACCGCACACGTGCCTGGTTGTCGGCATATTTGTTACGGCTGAAGCTGTAATCAAAGCCAAGCTCCCACGCATCGCCAAGATCCTGATTGACTTCGAACTGGACCATATCGGTCTTGCCCTTGGTCACGTTATAGGGCTCGTCAAAGCGAATTTCCGGATCAACATTGACCGCCTTGCCGGTATTGAGATCAAAGATGGTCCCGCGGTCGAACGGCACACTGTATTTTTCGTGGAAGTAACTTAGCGTAATGTCGGTTTCATCGCCTTCCCAACGAAGGGACGGTGCGATTTGCTGGCGTTCGGTTTCCCCGAAATTGCGCCAGTAATCGGTTTTCTCGTAATCTCCAAGCAACCGGAATGACAGGGATCCGTCTTCCACCAGCGGTCCGGTCACATCAAACCCGGCATTGCCGCCGCCAAAACTGGTCAGGCTTGTATTCACCTCGCCACCGAATTCGGATTGCGGTTTCTTGGTGACGATATTGATCATCCCGCCGGGATCAAGAATGCCATACAATGTCGATGCCGGCCCCTTGACCACTTCGACATGATCGGCCGTGATGTTGAAGCTGCGCGGCGTGGCAACCTTAAGCCCGTTCACCAGAATGGAATCATCACGGTTCGATCCAAATCCGCGGCGAATGATTGCATCCTGCGTCGCGCCAAGTGTGTTGGTCTGCGTCACCCCGCTGACATTGGCCAGAACATCGTCAAGGCTGCGCGCATCCTGATCTTCGATAACCTGCGATCCGACGACATTGACCACCCGCGGCACATCAATCAACGGGGTCTTGGTCCGGGTTGCCACCGATGTGCTGACCGGCTGATAACCGTCAACCGCATCGTCGCCATCCCCGCTTCGCTGGCTTGCTGTCACGGTGACCGGCTGGGTCGTTACCGCTGTTGCAGTCTCGTCGGTTGACTGCTTTTGGGTTGGCTGGGCTTGCGCGACCTGCTGGATTTGGCTGCCGGCTTCTTGTTCGCCCGCGGCACGGGCATGGTTGACCATAACCCCGCTTATCGATACCGACGCCAGCAACAAGGCCCCGAATTTACAATGTTGCACCTTCATTCTAACCACACTCACAATTCCAGTTAATAATTATTCTTAATTACTTTGAGAGTGGTTATCATTGTCATTTATGTAGTAGTCAAACCCTAGTTTCACCCATTGCCACAAAACCGGCCTGTTTCCGACCTTTTTATGCCATTAAACACCGGTCGAAAACCGCTAAATCACCCCTGTTTTCGATAAAAAGTGAAAAAATATAACCGTTGGTTTCTTGACTACTACAGTCGCAAATGTTTCTCATTTGCTTTTGGAATCTGCGGAATCGCAAAGACTCACCCGATGATCAAAGACGCTCCATCACGCGATGTTGCCCCATTGGCAGCAGAAAAACTGCATGCTGCATTCCGCGAAACACCGGTTTTGCACGATATATCATTGTCCATTCCGCAAAACCGGCTCACGGTTCTGGTCGGGCCGAACGGTTCTGGCAAGTCGACATTGCTTTCGACTTTGTCGCGTCTGATGTCCCCGGCAAAGGGCACGGTTTACCTTGCCGGCAAGGATATCCATACCCTGCCCACACGCGATGTCGCCCGCAAACTGGGCATTCTGCCGCAAAGCCCGGTCCTGCCCGAAAGCCTTAATGTCTATGATCTGGTGTCGCGCGGTCGCTACCCCCATCAGGGACTTTTCCGGCAATGGAGCAATGCCGACGAAAAGGCCGTCCATCACGCGATGGAAATCACCGACACCGCAAGCTTTGCTCAAACACCGGTCAATGCCTTGTCCGGTGGCCAGCGTCAGCGATGCTTTATCGCCATGGCACTGGCACAGGAAACCGACATCATCCTGCTTGATGAACCGACAACCTATCTTGATCTGCGTTATCAGGTCGATGTCATGAAACTGATTGCCGAATTGTGTCGCAGCCACGGTCGGACAATCGTCACCGTTCTGCATGACCTGAACTTTGCCATGCAATATGCCGATCACCTGATTTTCCTTAAAGACGGCAAAATACATTGCACAATCGATGATCCGAAATCCTGTTCAGCCAACCTGATTTCAGATGTTTTTTCCACCGACGTCATCCGGCTGGTGGATCCGGATTCCGGCATCCCGGTTTTCATTCCGCGCCATAACGCTGGCAAGTCCCCTTTGCCATCCGCATCACCATCAAATGCCACCCCGGCCGGATGTGCACCGTGAGAACGGAACGGCTGCCAGGTGCCCATATGGCATCGCGTCCGATTCTTGGCCTTGCCGCCCTGCTGGTCCTGATTTCGACACTTTATCTTATGGTCGGGCCGCGTCTGATCGGGCTGGACAGCCTGCTTGACCTTGCAAACGGTTTTGATGCCGACAGTTTTGATCACCGGGTTCTTCAAACCATTCGCATGCCACGGCTTGTCGCGGCCCTGATCACCGGTGCGTGTCTCGGCCTGTCGGGTCTGTTGTTACAGGGGCTTTTGCGCAACCCGCTGGGTGAACCCCATATTCTGGGACTGAATGCCGGGGCGACACTTGCGGTAGTTGTGGCAACAGCAGCCCCAATGGGCCTTGCCACCGACGGCATTGTCCGCCCGCTGATTGCCGCGACCGGTGGCGGTTTGCTGTTTCTGGCGACGATTGTTTTTGCCTCTGCCGGGAAATCGGGCATGACGTTGCTTAAGGTCACCTTTTGCGGCATTGCCTTTTCCGCGCTGGCATCGGCTGTGACATCGGCCATTCTTATTCTTGATGATGACACCCTTGATCAGGTGCGTCTTTGGATGGTCGGGGATCTGGCCGGGGCCCGGATGGATACCCTTTGCGCGTCTTCCTGGTTGCTGGCGCCAGCCGTGATCGCCGCGCTTTATGTTTCAAGCTGCCTGAATGCGCTGGCACTTGGCGATGATGTGGCAACCGGACTTGGCATTTCCGTTCGGCGGGTACGCCTGATCGGTATCATTGCCGCCGCCCTGTTTTGCGGGATCGCGGTCGCAATCGCAGGTCCGATCGGCTTTGTCGGGTTGATTGTGCCCAATCTGGTGCGCCGCTTTGTCAGCGATTACCGATTATCCGTACCGCTTGTCGCATTGGGTGGTGCGGGTTTGCTGGCCCTTGCCGATCTGGCAGCCCGGCTTGTGATGCTGCCCCATGAAATTCCTACCGGACTTGCCACCGCCTTTGTTGGCGCACCGGTCTTTATCATTCTGGTGGCAAGGGCGCTGCGATGACCATGCCATTCAAACAGCCCCGTGCCACAGGCTATCGCCAGATCAGGATCGGCCGCCTTGAAATGCGCCTGCATATCGTGCGCACCGTCATCCTTGTCCTTGCAACATCGGGCCTGATTACCGGGGTGTTCTGGGCAATCACACTGGGCAGTCAGGATATCCTGCCGGCTGGCCTGATCGCCGTCATGTCGGGGGATGTGACATTATCCCCCACGGCACAGGCGATCTTGACAGAACTGCGCCTGCCACGGGTTGTTCTTGCCGTTTTGTGCGGGGCGATGCTGGGGCTTTCGGGTGCATCGATGCAGTCACTGACCCGCAATGGTCTTGCGGATCCGGGGCTTCTTGGCGTGCGTGAAGGGTCCATTCTGGTCATTTTGTGCCTGACCCTGTTTGGCCCGTCCCTGCCCGCCATTTCATATCCGATACTGGGCACGATTGGCGGTTTGCTGGTGGCCGCAATGACGGTTGCCATCGCGCGATCGACCTCGAACCTGCGCTTTGTACTGATTGGTATCGGGCTGTCGTGGTTTTTATCGGCACTGGTGGCCATGATCCTTGTGTCGCTTGATGCCAGCGACGCCCAGCCATTGCTTCTTTGGATTACTGGCAGTCTGGCATCCGCCACCTGGGACATCGTCCCGGTCGCAGCGGGACTTCTGCTTGTCAATTTTGTGCTGCTTCTGGGCTGCGCACGGGCATCTGATGTCATGTCCCTTGGCGCACAGACCGCCACCGGACTTGGTGTGCGGCTTGGCCGGACGTCGGCGATCCAGCTTCTGGCAGCAACCATGCTTTCGGCAACATGTGTCTCGACCATTGGCGGGATCGGCTTTATCGGCCTGATTGCCCCGCACCTGAGCAAACTTGTCATTGGCAACCAAAGCCAGGCATCGGTTCTTGCGGCCAGCGCTCTGGTGGGCGGGCTGTTGTTGCTGGCATCCGATACCATTGGCCGGGTTGCGTTTTTACCCCTGCAACTGCCAGCCGGCATTGTTCTTGCCGTGATTGGTGTGCCGGTTCTTCTGATCCTGCTTTGGAAACGCCGCGATGAACTTTAGGACGATTTTGATGGCAATACCCGTTGTGTTTTCATGCAATCAGCACCCGGTTGCGCGCCATCGCATTTCCCCGCGCCCCCTGTCTCCTCACTTCATATTCCGACGGGTCAAAGCCGCTATTGCCGCCTTCGTCGCAGTCCTTCTGTGGGGCATGACCGTGCAGGCAAAAACATTCACCGATGACCTTGGCCGGGATGTCGAGGTGCCGGACCATCCGACGCGGATCGTTTCGCTATATGATGTGGATGTCACCATTCCGCTGATTGAACTTGGCGTTTTTCCAATCGCCAGCCATGGACGTATCGGCCTTGACGGGACGCCATATTTGCGGTCATCCCGGCTTTTGACCGGGGTGGATTTTGACAATTCCGACATCCGCTATATCGGATCGACCGAGATTGATCTTGAAACCATCAATGCCCTGGCGCCCGATCTGATCATTACCGCCCCGGGCCGGGCCAGTGCAATCGAACCGCTTCAGGCAATTGCACCGACGGTTTCACTTGATGCCGCGCGGCTGGGTGGCCCCCATGTTTATCAAAAGCTCGCCGAACTGACCGGACGGCAAGATGCCCTGAAATATCTAGAATCCCGTTATCAGGCCAATATCGCCGCCCTGAAACGCAATCTGAACCCGTCTGACATCTCCGTCAGTGTGCTTCAGCCCCTTAATGGCAAGATCAATATCTATCATACCTATCGATCACTGGGGCGGGTGCTGCGCGATGCCGGGTTCAAGTTCCCCGCACTGATTGACAATATCGCCCCTTCCGGTCGCCTTCAGGTCAGCCCGGAATATCTTCCCGATCTTGATGCCGATTACATATTCGATCCGTTCCGCGATGACCGCAACAATGGCGCCAAGGCCGAAATCAGGGCAATGAACGATATCTTTCCCGATTTCTGCCGTTTCCTGCGGGCCTGCCGCGACGGCCGCTATATCCTGGTGTCGCGTGAAATCGCGATTTCGAATTCCTATGGCGCGCTTTCGATGATGACCGCCCTGATCACGTCGCACATTGTTGCCGACCGGTTCCGACCGCCATCCGGCCCCGCGACCAAATCACCGGAAAACGCACCGAAACCCTGAATGCGGTGCGCCGCCTTACACCGGCATCACCGCCTGTTGCATCCTTCTTCAAATCGGGAGTAGCCCGTGTCCAAGAACTTCACTGAAAATCCCGTTGATCGTTTTGCCGAACGCATCAATGCCCGCGCAGACCGCCTGTCCCCCAGCATGCAACTGGTTGCCGAATATATCCGCGATAATCTGAGCGCGACCCTGTCACAATCGGCCCTTGAGATCGCCCACATCACCGACACATCCGATGCCACGGTGATCCGGACTGTTCAGGCGGTCGGCTTTACCGGTCTTCGCGATCTTAAGGAAACCATCGAAGGTTTCTTTATCGCCACCAATTCGCCAACCGCAAAAATGGCGTCGACAACATCGGATGTCGCCAATGATGCCGATACCGCCATCGATTTCATGGTCGAAGATCAGCTTAACGCCATGCGCGAACTGGGCCAGCCCCACAACCGCGCCGGAATGCGCAAGGCGGTCGAACTGCTGTCTGGTGCCAACCGGATCGGTGTATCGGGGATTGGGGCATCTGGCATCATCGCATCCTATGCCGCCCGTCTTTTTTCCCGCAGCGGCTATCCCGCCTATGAACTGAACCGCACCGGCATATCATTGGCCGAACAATTGATCGAGGTCGGACCAGGCGACGTTATTGTCATGCTCGGTCATGGCCGCCTGCATCGCGAAGCCAGCGCCACCGTTGCCGAGGCCGAACGCCTGTCGGTTCCCCTGATCGGGATTGTCACATCCGACAAAAGCCCGCTGATCAAGATCGCCGAAGCCGCAATCGTCCTGCCGCGTTCCAAAAGCGATCAGGTCGCCCTGCACGCCCCCATGATGTGCTGCCTTGAAACCATGATGATCGGTCTTGCTGCGGCCAATCCGGCCAAGCCGCTTGCCACACTTGAACGCATCGTTGAAATCCGCAACCGCATCCGCCCGAAAAAGTAAAACCGCCGCTGCTGTCACGACGCAGGACGCGCGCGGCTTGGCACGGAAAGGTCGAAACATCCGGATAACATATTGATAAAAAAGAAAAAATGGCGATCCCTGCAGGACTCGAACCTGCAACCTACAGATTAGAAGTCTGTTGCTCTATCCAGTTGAGCTAAGGGACCGCTGGGTGGGGGTGGTTTGCTTATCCCCCGGGGCATGGCATTGGTCGCCTACCCGGCATGTTTGCAGAGTTTAACGTCCCCTGTCAGACGAAACGGGGCGGATGCCCGCCCCGATGGTATGGTCAGCCGGTAACAGCCAGTCCGCAATCAGACAACGCGTTTGAACGCGAAATTGTCGGCATAGGACTTGATCTGGACCTTGCGCGGCTTGGGCTGTTCGATATCGGCGATCAGCTTGTGCTTGGCGGCAAAGGCCTGGGCTTCTTCAAGGGTATCGAAATACATGCGGACCTGGCCACGGGTATCGGTTGATCCGATCCACCCCATCAGCTGATCGGCGACTTTTTTCGCACCCGGTTCAAATTCCATAACCCAGTGCTTGGTCGCAGCCTGACCGGACTGCATGGCGTTTTTGGCAGGTTTATAAACACGGACCTTCATCGGGACCCTCGTCTTGACCGTCGGGATAAGATGGATATGGCAGTTTAACGGGCCTCTCTAACCCCTGCCAATACTTCATCTTTTACACCTTTTGTCGCGAATTGGAAATCCTGTTGGATCACCGTCAGACAACAAAAAGGGAAATGGTCGGGAAGGCGAGATTCGAACTCGCGACCCCCTGCTCCCAAAGCAGGTACGCTACCAGACTGCGCTACTCCCCGACGCGGATGTGGATTTAGCACCATAATGCCGGGTGGGCAAGACCGCATTATGCGTTTTTTCCGAAAAACATGCACAAAAACCAAAGGCCGCAGATATGGTCTGCGGCCTTGCTATTGCTGATTGATCTTTTGACTGTGGGCGGGTTGGCCACAACGCCCTAGCGCGGCAGGCCTTCTACCTTTTCGCCAACCTCAAAGCCCATCTTGTCGGCCGAGCCACCATTCAGCTCAAGCACGAAGCGCACCGGCTTTGGCGACGGGATGATGGTTTCCGATTGCGGTACCGTGCGCTTTTCAATGCCGACAATCGTGCCACTGGCATCAATGAACAACATATCAAGCGAAATGAAGGTGTTCTTCATCCACATTGAAATGTCACGTGCGCCGCCGAAATCAAACAGCATCCCTGCATCACTGGCCATTTCGGTGCGGAACATCAGGCCGCGCGATCGTTCTTCCGGGGTGACGGCCATTTCGACATTATAGACCTCACCATCGACGAGAATGCGCGATCGTTCAAATCCGGTTGCCTTTGCATTAAGCCCCGCAACCACTGCTGCGCTGATAAAGCACACCACCAAAGCCATCTGAATAAACGACTTCATACCCCATACCCTCTTAGTCTTCTGACGCGTTCCCGGACCTCGTCCCGGATTGCGCCACCCCGCCATGGATCCGCCAAAGTTGTAAACAACTCGTTGGCCGGCTGTCTGCCACGACTATGCGACCATTTTATGACACGCAGGATATTTTCCGCTGTGATGGGTAACACAGGTGGTATTTCGATCCCGTTAATGGTCGCCCACACCCCGGACCAACAGCGCGCAACCCCATATGGACTATATCCTCCGCCGCCAAGAACAAGACTTCTTGGCGCCAATCTGGTCATCGCCCCCACGACTTCCCAGATCGATTGATTGCCCAAAAGCTGTTTTGAAAGCGGATCCTCGGCAAGAGTATCACATCCACATTGTAAAACAATAGCTTGTGGTGCAAAACTTAATGCAAGAGGAATCAAATATTCAAAAAGAACGAACCGCATCTCGTCGTCATTCATCCCGCCCGGCATGGGCAGGTTGCGGGCCATGCCACCGGCCACGTCATCAATCGCGCCGGTCTTGGGCCATAAATCTTCCTGATGCATGGAAACGGTCAGAACCCGGTCATCTTCGGCAAAGGCATATTGCACGCCATCCCCGTGATGGGCGTCAATATCAACATACAACACCCGATCCAGCCCCGAATCGAGAAGCGCATAAATCCCCAGAACCGGGTCGTTGAAGTAACAAAACCCCGATGCCCGGTCGCGCAATCCGTGGTGCGTCCCCCCGGCCGGATGATGGATGATGCCGCCATCGGCAATCAATTGCGCCGCCAGGATCGATGATCCGGCCGCAGTCGCCGGACGCCGGAAAATTTCCGGATAGATCGGATTGCCATTTTTACCCAGACCAAACCGGACCATGACCTCCTCGGGAAGGGACTGGTCACGTTCGGCCTGCATGACGGCATCGACATATTCCGGGTCATGAAACCGCGCCAGTTGATCGGGCGTTGCCACCGGCCCCGTCAAATAGGTGCTTTCATCCACCCAGCCCAGCGCATGCACCATATCGACCACCAGCGACACCCGCGGGATCGCCAATGGGTGTTTCGGCCCGTAACTGGACCCGCGGTAAATTTCGGCGGCAATCATGCGCGGGGTTATGTCACCCCGACGATAATCAGGAAGGGTTTCGGGCAAGATGGTCACAACAGATGTCAGTCAATTTCAACGGCAGGCTCCCCACAGCATTGCGTGCATTCACGCCATTCTGCAAGGCCTGATTACAGCGATCTGACACACCGATCTTCGTTCTTTATCGCGCGCAGCGCCTGACACAAATTGTCACAAAACTTGACGGACGCGTTTTGACTGCGCATAGTCCCGTCATCTCCGGGGGGGCCGATCGTAAATCGGCTGAGAGGTTCGGTGTTGCCGAACGACCCTTTGAACCTGAACCGGTTAAGACCGGCGTAGGAAGGATCGAATGCGCGACACAGAACAAGCGCCCCAGCAGGCGCAAAATCCAACCAGTTTCGATATCCACCTGTCGGGTGCCCGTGTGGCATTTGGCGGCGTTGATATTTTTGATGATCTTGATCTGACCCTTCGGGCCGGAAGCTTTACCTGTTTGCTCGGTCCCAGCGGCGTTGGCAAAAGCACGCTTTTGCGCTTCCTTGCCGGTCTGGTCGAAGGCGATGTTAGCGGTAACATCACCTGTTCGGATGGCGGCATCCTTAAGAACCGCATCGCCTATATGGCGCAGCAGGATTTGCTTTTGCCCTGGCGCACCGTGCGCGAGAATGTCGAGCTTGGCGCGGTCCTTCGCGGGGAACGTCCCGATCATGCGCGCGCCGAACACCTGATCGCCGAAGTCGGTTTGACCGATGCAGCCCACCTACGCCCGGCAAAGCTTTCGGGGGGCATGAAACAGCGTGCCGCCCTTGCCCGCACCCTGATGGAGGACCGCCCGGTTGTCCTGATGGATGAACCGTTTTCAGCCCTTGATCCGGTCAATCGATTACGTTTGCAGGAATTGGCCGCACGGGTTTTGCGCGGCAAGACGGTATTGCTGGTAACCCACGACCCGCTTGAAGCATTGCGTCTTGGCGATCATGTTCATGTCCTGTCGGGTGCCCCGGCCACCCTTGCCGATGCCATCACGCCAGATGGTCAAAGCCCGCGCAACATCACCGATCCCGCCATTTTGGCCCAGCAGGCCGAATTGCTGCGCCAACTTGGTGCCGATATTGCCCCCGGATTTGGGGCGGAGGCTTTGTCATGAGCCTTCAAAACAATCCTCATACCCATAAAAAACCGCTGACAGAACGCCGCTGGCTGATGCTTGCCCGGCCCTTGATCATTGTGGTTGCGCTGATTGCAACTTGGCAGGCGCTGGTTCTGATTACCGGTGCGCCGAAATACATGCTGCCAACGCCCGCAGATGTCTGGGCCACCCTGTTTGCCCGGCATGATGTGCTGCTTGATCACGCGCAATATACCATTGCCGAAACGGTGATTGGCCTGTTTGCCGGTGCGGCCCTCGGCACGCTGGCCGCCATTCCGATGGCGCTGTTTTCGCCGGTCCGGTTCTGGTTGATGCCGATCCTTCTGGTGTCGCAGGCCATTCCGTTCTTTGCCTTGGCACCGCTTCTGGTTCTTTGGCTGGGCTTTGGTCTGGCATCCAAGATTGCCATGGCGGCCCTGATCATTTTCTTCCCGGTGACAGTCGCCTTCTTTGACGGGTTGGCACGCACTGAAAGCGGCTGGCTTGATCTGGCACGGACCATGGGGGCCAGTCGCTGGCGACTTTTGACCCATATCCGCCTGCCCGCTGCCCTTCCGGCCTTTGCATCGGGTTTCCGGGTTGCCACCGCTGTGGCCCCGATTGGCGCGGTGATTGGGGAATGGGTGGGGTCCAGTCACGGGCTTGGCTATTTGATGTTGCATGCCAATGCCCGGGTTCAGATTGATATGGTTTTTGCCTGTCTTCTGATCCTGTGCGCCTTTTCGATCACGCAATATTTCATTGTCGATCGCGTCCTGCGCGCAGCCCTGCCCTGGCAGCCCGACAGCCTGAAACCGGTTCGGTAATACAATTCCCCGCTGCCAAATCGGCCGCGGTTTAAATCCTCATACAAATAATTTGGCGCATCTTACGGAGGTTCATCCATGTCACGCCTTAAATCCATGATCACCGCGACCGCATTGGGCGCAATGGTTCTTGGCACGTCCTCAACGGCCTTTGCCGCCGACAAGCTGGTCATTCTGCTGGACTGGTTTGTGAACCCGGATCACGCACCGCTGATCGTCGCCAAGGAAAAGGGTTTCTTTGCCAAGCATGATCTTGACGTTGAACTGATCGAACCAAGCGACCCTTCCGCCCCGCCGCGCCTTGTTGCTGCCGGTCAGGGCGACGTTGCGGTCAATTATCAGCCCCAGCTTCACGTACAGGCGGCCGAAGGATTGCCGCTGACCCGTATCGGGACGCTGGTTGCGACCCCGCTTAACAGCCTGATCGTTTTGGAAGATGGCCCGATCAAGGAAATCGCGGACCTTAAGGGCAAGAAAATCGGCTATTCGCTGGCCGGGTTCGAAGATGCGCTGCTTGGCACCATGCTGGGCAATCACGGTGTGTCGATGGATGATGTAGAGCTGATCAATGTGAACTTCTCGCTGTCGCCGTCGCTTTATTCCGGCCAGGTGGACGCGATCATTGGCGGATATCGCAACTTTGAGCTCAACCAGATGGAAATCGAAGGCAAACCGGGCAAGGCATTCTATGTCGAGGAAGAAGGCGTTCCGCCCTATGATGAGCTGATCCTGACCGTACGCAATGACAAGGTCGATGATCCGCGCTTTGCCCGTATGCTCGCCGCCCTTGAAGAAGGCGTGCAGTACCTGATCAACCATCCCGATGACAGC
The DNA here is from genome assembly GCF_037029325.1 of Thalassospira sp. CH_XMU1420-2. NCBI lineage: Bacteria > Pseudomonadati > Pseudomonadota > Alphaproteobacteria > Rhodospirillales > Thalassospiraceae > Thalassospira > Thalassospira sp. CH_XMU1420-2. Next base: position 294,928 of record NZ_JAYMEG010000003.1, on the reverse strand, counting down.
TGGAAGGCCTTTATTGCGGCCTATCCGAACCTTGATGACGAACTCAACATCAAGGCATGGGCCGATACATTGCCGCGCTTTGCCCTGCGTCCGGCCGCCCTTGATAAAAACCGCTATGCGCGTTTTGCCGATTACATGGTGCAGCAGGGCCTGATTGCAGAAAGCCCGGCACTTGAAACCTATGCCACGGTGATTGAATAAAATTCAGTCCCCCCTGCTTCCGCAGCGCTTTCCCGGTGGATGCGGAAGTTTCAGGAAGGCCGGAACGTGTCCCCCGCGTTCCGGCCTTTTTCATGCGACACCACTCACGAAGCGTGTCATTGGCACTTGCGTTTACCTTCTGGTCACCAGACCTTGTGACAGACATAATCACATGATTGTTTTGATGGCAGGAACAGACGCGTGCAAACCCAATCCCGACCCGATCACCATACCGAAACCGGTTTTGAAAACCGCCATCCCCTGCCCGATCCGGTCAAGCGGTCGTTCTGGCGGTTCCTGCGCCGGCGCTTCTTTGGGAAGGATAACTGGCCAAAGGCAAAGCATCAGATCGGCAAAATCGCGACCGAAACACCTGATTTTGAGGCCATCCAAAATCCCGACCCGACCCGTTTGCAGGTCACCTGGGTCGGTCATGCCACGGTTCTGGTGCAATATGGCGGGCTTAATATCCTGACCGATCCGGTCTTTTCCGACCGCGCATCACCGTTCAAGCGACTGGGCCCGAAACGATACAGCCAGCCGGGCTTAAGCATCGACCAGTTGCCCAAGCTGGATCTGGTGTTGCTGTCACACAATCATTACGACCATTTCGATCTTGCCAGCTTGACCGTTCTTGGCGATGTACCGCGTTATGTGTTGCCGCTGAAAAACGGACCGTTGCTGGAAAAGGCAGGCGTCACTCCTGATCGCTATGTTGAACTTGATTGGGATGAAAGCCACCATCACGGGGATGTCAAAATCACCCATGTGCCGTCCAACCATTGGTCAAGCCGCACCACCAAGGACCGCAAGGAAATGCTTTGGGGTGGCTATATTCTGGAATTCGCCGATGGTTACCGGTTCTATTTTGTCGGCGATACCGGCTGGAACGAGGCCCTGTTTAGCGAACTGGGCCAGCAGCATGGCGGGATTGATTTCGGCCTGATCCCGATCGGGGCCTATGATCCGCGCGATTTCATGCGCAATTCCCACTGCAATCCCGAAGAAGCCGTTCAGATCATGCAGGCAATGGGCGTCAAACAGGCACTTGCCATCCATTGGGGGACATTCGTTCTGACGGCCGAACCGGTTGATGAACCGCCCAGGCGACTGGCATCGGCCCGCAAGGAAGCGGGTCTTGGCGATGATGACTTTATTGCCCCGCCGATTGGCGCGACCAGGTTCTTTGCAGGCAAGCAGGCCACGGCGGCCCCGGAACCGCATGCCAATTCGATCAGCGCCGAATAACAAACAAAACCGGCAGCGCGCAAACGCTGCCGGTTTCGTCCGATCCACGACCACCCATTGGGAGACGGGCGATCCGCATCGTTTCTGATCTGCAAGGAAACGCCGTCCTGCACACCATTAAAGATACGTTATAACATTACATTTGTTCTGCAAGGAAATTCTGAAGAGATAACGGGATGATGTGACGTTGCTTACACCATCCCGTCCAAACTTTGATAATGCGGGATTTAGACCCGCGTGCGCGGACGACGGACAGAACCGTCTTCAAACCGCGAAAGCTCCATCCCCGCAAGGGTAATTGATGGCTGACCGGTGGTGATCCAGTCTGCCAGAACCTTGCCGACCACCGGCCCCATGGCAAATCCGTGACCCGAAAATCCGGTGGCGACAAAGAAGTGTTTGGGATTATCGAACTGATCAATGACCGGCACGGCATCCGGGGTGACATCAATATCACCGGCCCATTTATCAACGATGCCGACCTGTTTGATTTGCGGGAAAACCTTTTGCAGATTGGCCATGGCGTTGCTGACACGCACCTTATAGGGTTCGGCCTGATTGGTGCGCCGTCCGATCATTGGTTGTTTCGATGCTTCTGATCCCGGCAGACGATCGACCAGATCATCAAAGAACCGCTTGTTAAAGTGGAACTTGAAAGTCGCCCAGTTATCAAAAAGTCCCGGCGCAAAGGCCTTGGCATATTTGAAACGGCCAAGGGTCAGATCAATATCGGTCATGAATTCATCGGCAATATTCATCGACCCGTCAGTGCGCTGTCGAAAGGCCAGACCGGCAGCAAGCGTCCCGGCAGCCGAGATATCGGGCACGGGCGTTGTACGGATCACGGTGCCACGCGTGGTTTGCTGCGGCAGTCGGCGGCCGAATTTGGCAACGAATTTATGGGTGGCGGCACCGGCCGCACAGATCACATATTTGCATTTGATTTCGCCCTTTTCCGAAACCACCGAACTGATCGCGCCCGCGGTTGTTTCAATCGAAAGCGCGCCGCATCCCTCGGCAATCACCGCGCCCATTTCGCTGGCACGTCTGGCGATGGCCGGTGCAGCTTTTTTCGGTTCGGCCTGCCCGTCCGATGGCGTGTAAATACCCCCGACACCGGGTGTTGTGATGCCCGGTGTGATGTTCTCGACACCCTTTGGTGACAGCACCCGGGTTTCAATATCAAAGCCCTTGGCGTCTTCGATCCATTGTTCGTAATCGGCCATTTCCGCGTCATCGCGCGCCACAAACAGAACCCCGCCCTGACGCCATTCAAGATCGGCATTCAGTTCCTTTTCCAGTCCTTGCCAGATGCGGTTGCATTCGATCATCAGCGGCAATTCAACCGGATCGCGCCCCTGCTGACGGACAAATCCCCACGCCCGGCCTGACTGATGGGATGCAATCGTATCCTTTTCCAGAAGAACCACCTTCATCCCCGCCTTGGTCAGGTAATAGGCGCTGGAAGAACCATGGATTCCGCCACCGATAACGACAACGTCGCATTCCTTTGGCAGGGTGATTTCGGGGTAATTGGTCATGTCGGGGCCTCTGGATTGGATTACAGTTTGGTGTGTGGCGCGAACCACGTTATGTTGCGCGGCAATAAATCTCAACAAAATCAGGTAGCCACCATGTCTGATCACGCAAAAAACCAAAAACCGGCCACCATCACCGCCCAGGCACTGGGCTGGGTTGATGATGCAACCAAGTCGGTCACACCGCCGCTTTATCCGTCAACCACGTTCGAGCGTAATACCGATCTCAGCTATCATGACGGGCGCTGCTATACGCGCGCCGATAACCCGACCTATGATCAGGCCTGCCAAGTATTAAGCACCCTGGAAGGTGGCAGCGAAACCCGCCTGTTTGCATCGGGCATGGCAGCGGCTGTTGCCTGTCTTCATGCCCTTAGCCCCGGCGATCATGTTGTCGCCCCCAAGGTGATGTATTGGGCGCTGCGCAGCTTCATGCTTGACAGTGGCGTGCGTGCCGGTCTGTCCTTTGACTTTGTCGATAACGCCGACATTGCGGACTGGGACAAGCATATTGTTGCGGGCAAGACCAAACTGGTGTGGCTTGAAACCCCGGCCAACCCGGACTGGCAGATCACCGATATTGCGGCTGTTGCCAAACTGGCGCACAAGGCCGGCGCAAAGGTGGTTGTCGATAATACCGTTGCCACCCCGCTTTTGACCCGCCCGATTGAATTTGGTGCCGACATCGTCATGCATTCGGCAACCAAATACCTCAATGGTCACAGTGACGTTCTGGCCGGATCGCTGACCACGGCATCCGACAGCGAATACTGGCAACGTGTGTGCAAACAGCATGCATCTGGCGGTGCGGTTCTTGGTGTGTTTGAAACATGGCTGTTGCTGCGCGGGCTGCGCACGCTTTCGATCCGTGTTGAACGCGCATCGGCCAATGCGATGGCCATTGCCAAACATTTCGAAAACCACCCCGAAGTCGAACAGGTCCAGTATCCGGGCCTTGCAAGCCACGCCGGGCATGATATCGCGGCAAAACAGATGACGGGTGGATTTGGCGGCATGCTGTCGATCCGGGTCAAGGGCGGCGAAAAGCGCGCGGTTGATTTCCATAACCGGTGCAAACTTTTCAAACGGGCAACGTCACTTGGCGGTGTCGAAAGCCTGATCGAACATCGTTCTTCGGTCGAAGGCCCGACAAGCCCGGTTCCCGGTGATTTGCTGCGCCTTTCGGTCGGGATCGAGGATGCAGATGATCTTGTTAACGACCTGGAAACAGCATTGCGGTTAAGCAAATAAACCGAACCATCTATCAATCTGGAATTTCACGATCGATGTCAAAGCTCCCTCTTCGCTGGCTTCACGCAAATGCATTGTTTCGCAATGCCGGTGTGATCGCCGCAATTGCAGGGAGCTTTGTCTTTTCCAGGCACAGCATCGCGCAGACGCAGGAACCAGCACCGGTACAAATACCAGCCGGTACCGGCAGCCATCATGTCGCCGACATCAATGCGCTGCCGCCTGCGCCCGGTCTTATTTTTGATCGGCGTGCTGGCGAATACATCATGTTTGATGAACTTGTGCGTCGTTTGTCAGACCGGAAATATATCCTGATCGGTGAAAAACACGACAACCCGATCCATCACCATCACCAGTCCCAACTGATTGATGCGCTGACAAAATCCGATCAACGCCATAGGGCCGTGGTCTGGGAAATGTTTACCCGCGATCAGCAAGGTCTTCTTGATCAAAGCTGGCAGGAAGTTCCGGTCTCCGACCTTGGGCAGACACTGGAATGGGAAGAACGCGGCTGGCCGTCATGGCATGACTATGCCCCGATCGCCGAAATCGCCAAGACACATGACCTGACGATGGTGGCGGGCAATCTGCCAGATGATCTTTTGCGGCCAATTATTGCCGAGGGCACGGCGGCACTGCCTGCGACACTGGCGACAAAGCTTTCGCTGCCCGACATGCCCGACGAGATTATGGAACGGTTCCGTGTTGAAATGGCCGAAAGCCATTGCAACGCCCTGCCCAAAAGCATGCTGGGTGGCTTTTCAACGGTTCAGTTCGCCCGTGATGCGTCCCTTGCCCGCGCCATGACCGATATCGCCAATACCGCCGATCATGACGGGGCATTTTTGATCGCGGGCGCCATGCATGTGCGCCACACCATTGCTGTTCCCTGGCATATCAGCCGGTTCGAACCCGGTCTTGATGCCAATGACATTGCAGTCGTCAGCCTGATCGAAGTCGACGATCCAAGCGACAATCCCCCCAAACCACAGGACTATGCCGAACGGTTCGGCAATCGGGATGATGTCGATTTCATGTGGTTTACCAATGACATGGCCCACAAGGACCCGTGCATTGATCTTACAGTCGGGCAATAATCCCGATAGCGGCCTGTTTACCGCCAGATATCCGGATATGCCGTATCCTGATCGGGATTACTTGATGCGCCGTGGCAGCCAGTCGGTTGTCGCCACGGGTTTGCCCTTGTGCGATCGCATGACACGCGGGCGCACGACTTCCTTTGCCTCTGGCGTGGTGGCACTTTTGCGGACCGATGCATAAAACTCCACCAGCTCCGTATATGGAATGATGGTTCCGATCCCTTCCTTATAGGCCTTGGTAAAGGGCGGATGGTTGCGCACCGTCATGCTCAGATGTTCGACCGTGTGATGACCAAATTGCGACCAGATGCTTTCAAGGAAATGGGCCGTTTTCGGGTCAATCGGTTTGAGCCGCACATCAGGACGGCTTTCTTCCATCACCGCATAAAGGTTGGGTTCGACCGGCCCGAATTCCTCGGCGACGAAGATCGCAGGCATCAGCATATTGCCGTGATAATTCGCCCCGTAATAGGCCTGGGCCAGATACAGCAAACGGTGCAATTTTTGCGGTTGCAGATATTCGTTATCGTTCAGGGCAAGATCAATGAATCTGAACGCTGCTTCGAAAACTGTGTTGAGAACCGGCTTGTTCTGCATTCCTGGCCCGATGGTCTGATGGGAAGATGCCCCATCATAAGGCCTATGTCATATGGCAACAAGCACCGGCAACTTCGATCGGGGAAATTTTGCAGGCAGATATGCCCCCGCGATGATCGCCAACACCCCGGTCAAATCCGGGTCAAACCGATGCATCAAGCTGACGACCACGCACACCAACACCATGCGCCACCGCATTTACCAGCGCATAAAAGGACGTGCCGCTATTGGCTGACAGGTCAAAGGGGATGGATGGATCAAGCATGGATGCAAAATCCTGATCAGACTGGACGTCCATCGCACCTTCGCGGTCACTTGCCCGCCGGGCGGCAGACAATGCGCGCTGTTCGGTTCGCTGATCTTTGTGATCTCCCGGGTTGCCCTGCCCCGGCTGGCGCTTGTTCTTGCCGTCGATATAGGCATTGAACAAAATGCCGTCATCATCCGGGTTATAGGAATAATGCTGAGAGGATTCTTCGATCTGCGTACTGCGATCAACTGTCGACACACCGCGCGCACCAGCAGCCGCAAGTCGGCCATACTGGCTGACCTGTGAGGTTGTCTGTGCTGTTTGGAGCGGTGTGATCATTTCCTCTTTCCTGCCGCAGGGCGGCGAACCAATTCAACCCAAGCATTATACATCAATATAATGGGGAATGGCAGAAATTTCAAAGATCCGGCGGTACTGGGCCTGTTCAGTCGCCTTCGAACTCGACCAGATGGAATTCCTCGATACCGCGATCACGGATCTTTTGCGCCCCGCCCAGATCGGGCAGATCAATGATAAAGGCACAGGCGGCAACTTCTGCGCCAACCTTTTCAACCAGATCAATTGCCGCCAGCGCAGTTCCGCCCGTTGCAATCAGATCATCCATGACAAGAACACGGCTGCCCGGCTTGATCGCATCCTTGTGGATTTCAATCACGTCGGTTCCGTATTCCAGTTCATATTCCACACCGATGGTTTCGGCCGGCAATTTGCCCTGTTTGCGGATGGTGACAAACCCCACGCCCAGAGCAAGTGCCACCGCCGGACCAATGACGAAGCCGCGTGCTTCGATCCCGGCGATCATGTCGATTTTCTTGTCCTGAAATTCTGCGGCAAAGCTGTCGATGACTTCGCGCAGACCGTCGGCATCTTCAAACAGGGTCGTGATGTCGCGGAACATGATCCCCTTTTTCGGGTAATCAGGAATGGTACGGATCAACGACTTAATCGACATGGGATACTCCGGCCAGCTTTCAGTTGGTTCGCATATCGCGCACACAGAACCCGGTCATATCCGGGCTTGCTGCGCATACGGCGACACTTGATGCCTGAAAGCTGCCGGAATGGCAAGCTTCATCAAAAAGCTGCACCAACGGCCGGAACGCCAAATTGCGTTCAGGCGGCGTGCGGTGTCATTGCACGTCCTTGGGCAACTCCCTGGGCACGTACATGGGCACGGTGGTTTTGCGTTCGCATTGCGACGAAATCATTTGCCAGCTTTTTGCTGATTTCCGCGCGTGTTCCGCGCGGCAGTCCGGTCTGGGCGGCCTGGCGATTGCCCCAGACCGCACGATAAAGACGGTAATCATGGTCATTGATCTGACCGAATACTTTTTCGACTTCCATCAGAGTTTGGACGTAACTCTTTTTCATGTCAGCCATCCTGTTGCTCGTTAGGCATTCGCACATCATTGCGGCGAAGGAAATGCACCGTTTGCCGATGCGCGTTTTACAGCAGCGATATAGTCCGGTGTTCGTGGCCACTCAACTGCATGACGGTGACAAGATCAGGAAGATTTTGTGACAAACTGCCCCAATTGAAAAACGGCCCGCTTTTCGCGATGAAAAGCGGGCCGTTCCGGATGTTTTTTTTAGATCGCAAGCAAACGCGACGGGTATCAGTTTACGGTTTTTGCCGCCTGTACCTTGGCTTCTTCGTCGATCTGCTTTTGCAGCGCATCGCCATACTCGCCATAGATCCGCCCTTCGAGCGACAGCTCAAGAAAACGGATATAGTCGTTCTGATCGGTAATCTTGGCGCGTGCGACTTCGATCACGTCAAACGGGCTTGCGGCATCCAGATCGTATTTACGGATCAGACCCAGCATTTCCGCGGTGATCTGATCAAGCTTTTTGCGGGTGTCGCTATAGGAAAGCGTCATCTGCCGGTCCTGTTCATTCCAGTAGGTTGGGTGCGAAACTTATTGGCCTGCTTATGCCTTTTCCATCACATCAAAACAAGCCCTGTGCAGTCTGCTCGGGGATCAATCGCGCACCCATTGCGCATCGAGTTGCCCCCGAACCGTCCCGATATCATTGATGACTTGAGTCATATCAAGGCGGGACTTTGACGATCATGCATTGTTCCAACTATTCAGGACAATGCGAAACCGGCCGAACAAGGTGTCTGTTTCCGTCATCGCACCGGGGAATGAACATGAAAATTCTGTCTGCCTTCAATGCAATGGGCATACGCAAACGCTTTATGTGGGCATCGGCATTTGGCGTGACGTCAACCGTTGTCATTGCGCTTTTGATGATGACCGTGGTTGAAGAAAACGCGATGGACAGCAAGTTGCGTCAGCTCAGCGAAAATGAACTGACCTCATTGCATGCGCTGATCGTCAATGTCATGGCGGCCCGCCCCGATGATGTCGATGACATCGGCATTCATGTCTTCAATAACTGGTTTGACAGTCGCAATGCGGATTATCCCGGTGAACTTTGGTCGGCCTGGGGACCAACGACACAGGCATATATGGAAGAATACGGCGACAAGCCGATCAAAACCCCGCGCGACGACATTGATATCGAAGCCATCGAAACAGGCAAACTGATCGGGCGCTATACCGAAAACGGCACCTATCGCATGTCGATGCCGATTGTCCTTGGTGAAACCAAGGGGGCCGACCGCGAGGTCTGTTTTAGTTGCCATGGCGCGATGGATGCCCAGAAAGGCGACGTGATTGCCGTTCTGTCTTCAAGTCTTTCGGTTGCCGCCGAACAGGAAAAAACCAACAAAATTCTGATCGGCATCGTTCTTGGCGGTCTGGCCATTGCCATCGCCACCATTATTGGCATGCGCATATTGCTGACCCGGATCGTAACCGCACCGCTTTCCGATCTTGGCCGGGACATGACCGAACTTGCCCAGGGCAATACCGATTTTGACATCAACGCCCTGTCGCGCCGGGACGAGATCGGACGCATGGCCAAATCGGTCGAGGTATTCCGCACCAACGCCATTGCCAAAAAACAGATGGAAGCCGAACAACAGGCCGCCTCCCAGCGGCGTGAAGAACGGATGAAAAAGCTTGAACAGCATATCGGCAATTTCGAAGGCGTCATTGCCAAGATTGTCGGTGCCGTATCAAGTTCGGCCGGTAAAATGCAAACCACCGCCAATGGTCTGGTTGAAACCGCCGACCGCGCAAGCAAAAGTGCAACCACGGTTGCCGCCGCCTCCGAACAGGCCACGGTAAATGTGCGCACCGTCGCCGATGCGGCCGACCATCTGTCTTCTTCCATTTCCAAAATTGGCGAACAGGCCGATGCCTCCACCCGGGTTGCCGCGGAGGCATCACGCGAAGCCGAACAATCATCGGAAACGGTTCAGGGTCTTTCGGAAGTTGCCGGTCGTATTGGTGAAATCGTCGCCCTGATCAGCGACATCGCCGGGCAGACAAACCTTCTGGCACTGAATGCGACGATCGAGGCTGCCCGGGCTGGTGAAGCCGGCAAGGGCTTTGCCGTGGTCGCAGCCGAGGTCAAAAACCTTGCCAACCAGACAGCCCGCGCCACCAACGAAATTGCCGATCAAATCACTGCTATTCAGGAAGAAACCGGTAAAACAGTCAGTTCCATGGCCGATATATCGGATGTGATTTCGCGCATCACCGAAATGGCCCATACCATTTCAACCGCGGTCGGCGAACAGGCCGACGCCACGGACGAAATCGCGCGAAATGTCGAACAGGCCGCTATCGGCACCCAGGAAGTCAGCAGCAATATCGAACAGGTCAGCAACACCGTTGCCGATACCGATCACGCCGCCCATCAGGTTCTTGATGTCGCGCGTGAACTTGGGTCCCTGTCTGATGATTTGCGCTCCGAAGTTGACCGTTTCCTTGCCGACATTCGGGCCACCTGACCCAGACATCCGTTTTCAAAACGGATACATTCCGATAGTGATGCATCTGGCGACAGAACATCCCGCACAGGTTGTTTTGTCGCCAGTCTTGTATTTTGCCCCTTGCAGGCAAAAATGAAGATTTATGCAAAACATTCCGGCATCTGGCACACCATACCGGGGACGGCCCCGCAGATTTTCGTTCATGCTGATTGCGATATGGGCAACCATGCTGCTTTGGGCGCCTGATCTGTATGCGTCGGATAACCGGTTGCGCAAAAGCTGCCATCAGCTGATTGTTTCCGGCCACATTGATTATCCGCCTTTCAACTATACCGAACATGAAACCTTTCGCGGGGCGTCGATTGATCTGATCCGTCTGATTGCCCGCAAAATCGGGGTTCGCGTTGAAATCCGAAATGTCGGCCCGTGGATACGGGCGGTAAAGAACCTGACGGACGGGGATATTGATCTTCTGGTGGCGATCTATAAGACGCCGGAACGCGAAGCCCGTTATCTTTATACCCTGCCCTATGCCGAAGACCCGATTGTCATGTTTACCATGGCCGATGCGGCATTTGATTTCCGCGACTGGTATGATCTTGTCGGCAAGGTCGGCGTTACCACACGCGGCGACAGTTGGGGGGCTGATTTTGATCAGTTCATCGAACAACATCTGACAATGATGCGGGTCAATACAACCGACCAGATGATCGACATGATCGCCCGGAAACGGGCAAATTATGGTGTCCAGGGGCTTTATACCCTTCAACGATCCGAACGGCGCGCGTCCCTTGGCACCGACATCACCATTTCAAACACGCCGATAAAATCCGAAAAGATGTATATGGCCTTTTCCAGATTGTCGCCCTGTCGCAATCTGATCGACAAGGTCAATGCCGCGATTACCGATTTTGAAAAAGACAAAACGATCGCCCGGCTGATTTCAAACTATGTCCACCGCAACGGTTCATGATTGTTCATGACTGTTCCGAACCGTGCGGGTCCGTCTTTGCGCTGTTTTAGATCCTTTTTCGATCTACCCAAGCCATTGAAACCAAGGCATAACGCACCGCATTAGATTTTTGTTAAATTCGAAATTAACCAGACCTCAAGCTTTTATGGACCTATTCTTACGTAAAAAATTATAGAATAATTATAATTACGGGCAGGATCGCGACAATACCCCGATACGGTTGGTCGTCGGGGGAAACGACAGCTCGACAGATCGAAAGATCGACTGATCGACGCTTGGGGGATTGTGGGAACAATGTCGTTTACGACGATTTTGGGCATAATGGTTGGCCTTGGACTTTTTGTCGGATCGATCTTTATTTCGACCGACAACTACCTTGTATTTGTCAGCCTTTCGAGCGCGCTGATGGTGGTTGGCGGCACCTTGGCCGCGACCTTTATTGCCTATGAGGCGCGCTATGTTCTGTTGGCGCTTAAACTGATCTTCAAGATTTTCCGTGCTCCGCAAATGGGCCGCGGGCAACTGACCGGTGAAGTCGGCCGGGTTGTCAAATGGGGATACCTTCTTCAGAAAAAGGGCATTAACGCCCTTGAACAGGAAGCCGAACGGGTCGCCAAGGATGAACCGTTTCTGGGCTGGGCGATGGAAGTCGTGATTACCGGCTATAACGGTGATGAAACCGCCGAAATGCTTCACAACGCCATTGATAATGCCTTTGGCCGCAACCTTGTGCCGGTCTCGATCCTGAAAAGCATGGCGGCGGCCGCCCCGGCATTTGGCATGATCGGCACATTGGTCGGGCTTGTGATCATGCTTGATAAAATGGCCGATGACCCGACATCGCTTGGCGCCGGGCTTGCCATTGCGCTGATCACCACGCTTTACGGGATTGTGGCTGCGCGATTTTTCTTTTTACCCGCGGCCAGCAAAATTCAGCAGCGCGAAGAAATCATGCGGTTTCGCAATTATCTGATTGCCGAAGGTCTGATCATGCTGGCCGATCGCAAAGGCCCGCGCGCCATTCAGGATCGCATGAATTCGTTCCTTGATCCGGCCATTCACTTCAATATCGACAAATCTGCGAAATAGGAAAATCTGCCATGGCCCGCCGCAGAAAGGGTATCCCCCGCACCGTCGAAGAAGAAGTCAACGAAGACTGGCTTGCCACCTATGCCGATGCCATCACTCTTTTGATGGCGTTCTTTGTCATGCTTGTCAGCTTTTCCAAAGTTGAATTGCCGGTGTTTGAAAAAGTCCAGGCCGGTATCGCCGAACAGATCGGCAAACGCGATGTGGTGCGGCCGACTCAGGTTCTTGAAACCGATCTCAAGGACGTTGTGTTCAATATGGCCATGGACAGTGCGGTCAATGTATCGACCGACGACGAAGGCATTCTGATGGAAATGGGAAGCGGCGCCTTCTTTCAGCCGGGATCGGCCAATCTGACCAAGGATGCTGTCCTGTTCCTCAAAGACGTCGCGGATCTTTTAAAAGAACCCCGCTATCTCGGCTTTCAGATCGAAGTCACCGGCCATACCGATGACAGCCCGATAAGCTCCCCGCGCTTTCCGTCAAACTGGGAATTGGCGGCGGGCCGTGCCATCGCCGTTGTCCGCTTTTTCGGGGCACTGGGTGTTGACCCGGACCAGAAACGCATGCGGGCGATATCATATGGCGATACCAAACCCAAACTGCCAAACAATGACGATGCCGGCAACCCGATCGAAGAAAACCGTCAGGCAAACCGCCGCATTGAAATCCGCGTATTCCCGAAATATTCACGGGTGTTCTGATCTGCCTGGCATCAGCTTGCTCCACGGGTGACTTGATAGTTCAAGGAAACATCTGACGTCCCAGGCGGGCAGCAACCAGCAAGCCTATTCGATCACCACCACCATCTCGTCACGGGCAGCGAAGGCACCGGACCAGGTTGATTTCGCCTGTTGTTCAATGGCGCTCATCACGGCGTCATTGTGGTCCGGATCATGATGGAACAGTGCCAGCCGTTTCGCGTTGGCCGCACGACAAAGACGAATGCCTTCCTGCCAGGTGGAATGCCCCCACCCGATTTTTTGCGGGAATTCTTCGTCGGTGTAAGTGCTGTCATAAATCACCAAATCCGCATCCCGGATGAAATCGAGAATAATTTCATCAGGCTTTCCCGGTTCATGTTCGGTATCGGTGACATAGCAAACCGCCTGTCCGCCATGTTCGACCCGAAATGCGGTTGCACCATTGGGATGGCGCAGCGGTGCGGTGCGAATAACAATCCCCTCGCCCGGATGAAGATCATCACCGACAGTAAAATCCTCGAATGTCAGTTTTGACTGCATCGCCGAAAGCGGCACCGGAAAAGTCGGATTGGCCATTTGCGCGGAAAACACACGTTCAACCCCGCCCTGGTCGGTCAAATGCCCGGCCATGACATGAAAGGCCGCCTTCGGGTTATAGGCCGGAACGAAAAACGGGAATCCGTTGATATGATCCCAATGGGTGTGGGTCAGAAAGATGGTAGCTTCGGTCACCTTGCGCCGGATCAGGTCCTTGCCAAGATTGCGAATGCCGGTCCCGGCATCAAAGATCAGCACCTTGCCCGCGACCCGCATTTCCAGACAGCTCGTATTCCCGCCATACACCACATGGTCGGGCGACGGACAGGCAATGCTTCCGCGAACTCCCCAGAATTTAACCTCAATCGACATTCAAAAGACCCCGTCCATCCGTTGACAGTGCGATACGGATCAATGCTGTAACATCCTTGAAAGATAGCATTTTATTTTCACAAACCAATCAGGGATTGCGCAAATTTGCCGGTGTGATGCAAACCTTTGTTCCGATCTCCGCATCAAACAGCCGGTCTGCCCGCCCGCAATTGACGGCAATTTCACATAAACCGATCGAATTGCCATAGTGGAAAGGCTTGCCAACCGGCACGTCCGAAAATGTACGCGCCATTGGAACAGCCTGACCATTCACAGCAACCGTATCTTCCGGTCCGCATGCGCGAAGTCCGGTCATGAGATTACCGTATGTATCAATGTAAATGACTTCATCAAGTTCATCGGGCCATTCCATGGCATCACCATAACGCTGATCCAAGGTCAGATCATGGCAGGCAAATTCCTGGCCGGTGGCGACACAGGCCGTGACCGGTGCGAAAATATCCCGACCATGAAAACTGGCCGAAAGGTTTTCCGGCTGCCAGTCGATACAGCGCAGCTGAACATCATCGGATTTGCGGATCACCATTTCAAACAGACCGTTATCAGGCCCGACATATGTCACACCGTCTGCTCTGACAACGATCCCCCTGCGTGCACTGCCCACCCCCGGATCAACAACACCCAGAACCACATCACCGCGACGAAATTCACGACAAAGGGCCGCCAGAAGATAACTTGATGCCTTGGGGTTTCGGTCCGGCGCATCAACCATCAGATCACAAACAGCACAATCAGGCGCATTGCGCATCACGACCGAACGCATTGTCCCGCTATAGGGACCGTTCACACCAAAATCACTGAAGATAAAGATCATCTTGCCCGTGCCTTCCCGTCGACAGGTCGACCAAAAACAACAACGCCGGTGGTTACGTTCATCCCCACCGGCGTTATTTCGATCAGTATATAGGGCATTTTGCCCGTGATGCCATGTGCCCTACTTCACTTCGCAGAACTGCCCGCGACGTTTGAGTTCCGCACAAAGCGAGTTGGCCGCACTGTCACTTAGCCCCGTTGCCATCAGGCGGTAAAATGTACCCTTGCCCGGAATACTGGCCCTGGTCACCCCATGCTGAAGCGGTGCAAGCTGTGCATAACGGCCTGACAGGATTTGCCAACCGCGTTCGACCTGCCCTTCATTACGATACGATGCCAGATGCACCGACTTGCTGCCACTCGCAGCAACCGGTGCGGCGGCCTTTGCCATTTCCTCGCCAGCCTGAACCGGGCGGCTTTCGCCTGTCGCCACACGGCGCACCGGTTCGCCGGAATTAAGGGTCACGACATTGCCCTTGGCCGGTTCGACGATTGCCGCTTCGATCGCATCACGTTCACGTTTGAATTCGTCCGGCGTGACCAGTTTCATATCTTGCAGATCCTCGATCCGCGCGATCTGGCGGGCCGCATCCATCAGGCCCTGCGGGGCGGGTGGCGGAACGGCGCGCTGGCGCGGTTGGGCCGGCAACAACGCATCAAGGATGGCGGTGCGTTCCGCCACATGTTCCTGCACCGTGATCGCCCCGATCTGAAGTGCACGGTTTAACTGATTAAGGCGTTGCTCGACCTGTGATCCATCGGGCGGCGGATTGTTCAGGAATGCCGATGGTGCGGGCTGGCTCATGGGCAGCAACGCACCAAGATTGGCCGAACGGCGTGCAGAATATTCTTCGGGCGTGATCAGGCCGGTCGATTGCAGGTTCCGCAAAATCGAAAAGCGTTTTGCAATCGCCTCGTCCCCACCTGACAGTGCCGCACCGGCCGGAATGTCCATTGCGCGGGTCGGTGAACTTGTCATGACCGGCTGGGTATTGGCGGCCATCGGGGACACGGCCATCGCCGATCCGCCCCCTGTGCCAAGCCCCGACGGACCGGTAACGATCTGATCATTGATGCTGAGCGATCCGGGAAGACCGCGTTGCAACCGTTTGAGGTTGAATTCGGCGGCATCGCGCAACGGGCGCGGCTGTGTGCCTGATGCGGTTGACATCAAAACCGTACCCGGCGGGTTCATGGCAATCAGTGTGTCATAGCCATCACGCGCACGATCCGGGCGGTTGGTATTTTGATAAAGCACCGAACGCCACAGCATCGCATGACCGTCTTGCGGATTTTTGCGCAAGGCTTCGTCAAACAGCTTCTCGGCAGATGCATAATCCCCCGTCGCCAGTTGCTGCAGGCCAAGGGCAGTATAATTGTCATCCGCAAAGGACGTCGCTTCGTCCCAAAAGTCCTGATCCAGCAGCGGCGCACAGGCCGACACCCATGAAACCATGCCGATCACGGCAATCCCCTTGCCGATTTTCAGCCAGTTCCCGGTCCGCTTTGCGGATACCTGCATGGCGCCAATCCCCTATTGTCTAAACCATGTCCCTGGAAATCATGCGGCAACATCTGGCCCAATACCAGCGAAAAACCGGCAATGATTTCCCCATATCACATTGATTTTGCATCCTGCTTGCCAAGAATTCGTTAAAGCGGCAATCACTGTTGCCCGGCCTTGCAAAAGCATTGATCCCGTTTGCCGATTAAATCCGTTTGGCAGTGCATCATGCCCTTGCTCTTTTATATCTATAATTCATATAAATAATGATGGTTCGCCCCATTAACCTGTGCTTCAGAACATTATGATTTGATCAAACTTCGTTCTTGGGTGTATGCAACCAACCCGTAACGATAAAAACAGTTTCTCTTTCAGGGGTCGCGCGTGATCGAACCGCAGCAATTTGGCCAACAGGCCCTTCAGGAATACCTGTTGCTGGATTATGTCCAACGGCTTGAAACCCGTAAATACGGGCACCGTGCCGTGCATATTCACCTGTCACGCATGAAACCGTTCCATCGCCGCGACTATCATATTCGCGTCGCGACCAATACCTTTGAAAGTTACGTCAAACTGTATGTCGGACGTATTTTTGTCCTGACCAACAATGATCTGATTTTCGTCTGGAAAGACAAATCGATTGCCGATGTCGAACCGGCTGTCGATACATTGCGTTATCTTTTCCGTGACGACCCGCTGTCCCAGGATGAAAGCGAAGAAACCGGTTTCTGCACCTGGTACAACCTCAATACCGAATTCCAGGAATTCCTGTTGCTGTGCCAGCATCTCGACGAGCGCGCAAAAAAGTTGCAGCAAAGCAGCAACATGCGCACCGCGATGCAGCGCGAAAAGGACGAAACCCTTAAGCCAATCAACGCGGAAAATCTGGCACAGCTTGAAGAAACAATCCATTCGGCCGATCTGTCCGAACATATCCGCCAACAGCCGGTTTGCGTTTTTGCCCATGGCGGGTCAAAGGAACTGCACCCGGTCTTTGACGAATTCTTTGTCTCGATTGCGGATTTGCGCAATGCCTTGATGCCCAATATCGATCTGGCATCGAACCGCTGGCTGTTTCAGCACATGACAGAAGTGCTCGATAAACGGATGCTCAATTATTTGTGCAAACGGACGTTCAAGACACATGCAAGCTCGTTCTCGATCAATCTCAATCTTGGCACCCTGACTTCCAAGGATTTTGACAAGTTTGACGAGACGGTCCGGCGCAAGTGGCCCGGCAACGTGATTATCGAGCTTAATCAGGTCGATCTGTTTTCAAACCTTGAGACCTATCTCAGTGTGCGTGATGACTTCCACAAGCGCGGTTATCGCATTCTGATCGATAACCTGACGGTGGAATCGCTGTCCTTTGTCGATCGCAAAAGCCTGAAGGCAGACTTCATCAAAGTCGCCTGGCGCGAAGAAATGACCGACAACGTCATCCGCAAGAAATACGGCGAAATGGATACCCTTGTTAAAAACTCGGGCCGCGAACGCGTTATCCTGTGCCGTTGTGACACGCCGACTGCGATCAAATTCGGTCAGTCACTGGGCATCACCCTGTTCCAGGGGCGCTATATCGACAATATGATCGCCCGCCAGCGCCGTGCAAAACGCGCCCAGAAGGCCGCCCAAAAGCAAAAGTAATCCTGCCTTTTCCAAGGCACCGCAAACAAGCCGGGAATTTCCCGGCTTTTTGTTTGGCCTCCTGACAGTTGCTGACAGGAACCTTGGGGATTGGGGTGGCTTTACGCATTTCGGCCCTTGGCATCCAAGGAACAAAAGAAGTACAAATAGGCATGTTGTACGCGCTTTGCCCTGACTGCCATCACAAATGGCGACTGCATATTGACCGGCCACTGCCCAAAAGCGGTGCGGGCTCCTATGTGCCCTGCCCGGTTTGCGGGTGCAAACGCGCAATCGCCCATGGCGAACTGCCAGACCTGTCGATCGGGCATCTTGATTGCGATGCGTTTTATGCTTCGATCGAAAAGCGCGACCGCCCCGAACTGGCCGATCAGCCGGTGATTATTGGCGGCGGACATCGGGGGGTTGTTTCGACCTGTTGCTATGTGGCGCGCAAATACGGGGTACGTTCGGCTATGCCCGCCTTCAAGGCGCGCGAATTGTGCCCTGACGGGATATTCCTGCCACCTGATATGAAGAAATATCAACGCGAAGGATATCGCATTCGCGACATGATGCGCGCACTTACCCCCGATATCGAACCGCTTTCGATTGACGAAGCCTTCATGGATCTGACCACGGCACAGGAAACACATGGCAAGTCCGCGGCCGAATGCCTGATTGAACTGCAATCCACCATCCGCAACGAAGTCGGCATCACGGTTTCGATCGGGCTGTCCTATAACAAGTTTCTGGCAAAGATCGCATCGGACCTGAACAAGCCATTCGGTTTTTCCATGATCGGGGCGCAGGAAGCTGTGGATTTTCTTGCCGACAAGCCCGTGCGCATGATGTGGGGGGTCGGCCCGGCCATGGAACGCAAGCTCCATCTTGATGGCATCACCCGGATCGGACAGTTTCAGGAACTTGATATCCATGCCCTTCAGGGGCGCTATGGCAGTATTGGCAAACGGTTCTATTATTTCTCGCGCGGGCAGGACAATCGCCGGGTTGAACAAAGCACCGAACGCAAAAGCCTGTCATCGGAAACGACATTCAATGACGATATCGCCGATCTTGCACAACTTACCGATATTGCCACCCGCCTGACCGCACGCGTGGCAAGCGACCTTGCGCGTAAGGAAATTGCCGGTCATACGGTGGTGTTGAAACTGAAATCGGCCGATTTCAAAACCCGTACCCGCAACATGCGCCTGACATATCCGACCATCCGCGAGGATGTCATTCTTGATGCGGCACTTACCTTGCTGAAAAAGGAAGTCGACGGCACGAAATACCGGCTTCTGGGTGTCGGGGTTGCCGACCTGTTTGCCGCAGACCAGGCCGACCCGGTTGACCTGTTTGCCGAACAGCCATCACCGGACAATCCCGCTGCCCCGCAAGAGACCCTGACCGATGCCCCCCGCCCGCGCAAGGCCATCGAATTGCCCCGGCCCACTGCCGAACAATTGCGCGAAAGCCTGACCCGACGGTTTCGGCTGCATAAGCGCAAGCCGGTCCAAAAACGGTTCCCGTTCTGAACAATTGCATCATTTAAGCTGTAATTGATTTCTCTGGTTGTTGTAATGCGGCCATTACCACCCAAAATGCAAAACAGAAGAAACTTTGACTTAGAATTATTTAATCGCGGCCACCCAGACCCGACACAGCAGGCGGCCCGCATTCGTTCGGATGGGAGTCTGAATTGTTTGGCGTTGAATTCTACACCAAACGCAAACCAAACATTCTGGCCGCTGTGGCCATCATCAGTACGGTCGCACTGCTTTTTACCTATTATTGCGAAGTGGCCCCCGACATTGCCGCACGCGTCATCGTCATTTCCGTTGCTTTGGCGATCATGTCGTTCGGATCGTTCCGCGCTCTGTGGTTTCAGCGCAAAGGACAACGTTCGGCCCCGGAATCGGTCGTTGCCATCACCTTTGCGGCACACGGGATTTTTCACTGTTTTCGGGCGATCTATACATGGCTGGTCGAACAGGAAATCGCCAATTTCATGAACGCATCAACCGTTCATATGTTTGCATTCCTTGACATCATCCTGTTCCTTTTGCTGACCGCAGTCGGCTTTACCGCCATGATCATTATTGCGCTCAATACATCCCTGCGCGCCGAGGCCAAGGCAAAGGACCGCCTGTTTACGGTTCTGGCCCACGATCTTCGCACCCCGTTTCAGGGATTGGCAGGCTTGTCGCTTTTGGCCCAGCAGGATCTGGTTGCCGGCAATCAGGCACAGGCACTTGGCAATATTCGCCAGTTGCATTCGTCAACGTCCGAAACGCTTCGTTTTCTTGATGATCTGCTGATCTGGGGTCGAACCCTGTTTGATGCCGGCAAGGCAGAAAAGACCGAGATCGATATCGACGATCTGATCGAAACCACGATCAAGGTGTCCCGTCCGCTTCTGGAAACCAAATCGATCAATGTTGCCTATAGCCCACAAAAACTTGTCGGATTTGGCATCGCGCCGCACGCACAGATGATCTGCCGCAATCTTATTGTTAATGCGATCAAATATTCCAATCCGCGCAGCACGATCTCCGTGTCGTCATCTGCCATCGGAAACAAGATCCATATCCGGGTTGTTGACCGCGGGGCTGGCGTCAGTGATCAGATGATTGCCGATTTTGCCAACAACAATGCCCCCTTCAACTCGGCCGAAGGCACATCAGGCGAACTGGGATCGGGGGTCGGATTGACCCTGTGTCGTGATTTGTGCTGGGAAGATGATGAACATATCTGGCTGGAACATAACCCGGATGGCGGTGTTATCGCCGTCTTCACGATTGCGGCAAAGCGGGTCGAAAATCCTGTCACGCAACAAAAAATGCCCGCCGATATATCGGACGAGCATCTGCTTATAAAGAACTGATCTTTATAAAATGGCGTCCCCTAGGGGATTCGAACCCCTGTTGCCGCCGTGAAAGGGCGGTGTCCTAGGCCTCTAGACGAAGGGGACACAAGGCACAAAGTGCTTATGTCGTGACTGTTTCGTTGGTGGCGTCCCCTAGGGGATTCGAACCCCTGTTGCCGCCGTGAAAGGGCGGTGTCCTAGGCCTCTAGACGAAGGGGACACATACGCACCAATCGAAGTCAGTCTGTTAACGAGTGGCGTCCCCTAGGGGATTCGAACCCCTGTTGCCGCCGTGAAAGGGCGGTGTCCTAGGCCTCTAGACGAAGGGGACGCAGCGCGTTAACGAGGCCGGTTTTTAGCGATTGGGTCGGGTCAGGTCAAGCGGCTTTTTCGCCCCTGTGACGTTTTTTTTAATCCCCCACCGAAAATAGGGCCATATACCGCCCTATCCCGGAAAAACCCGGCCTCACTGTTTAACCTGACGGTTCATTTCAACCATCCTTCTCGCAGATGAGGATATATGTCCCCACCTGCAAGACCGGCGCGGATGGAAAAAATAATTTCAAATCAGCTCTTTTTGCGTTTTGCCCCGAACCAGAAACTGATCCCCGCCGCGCCAAGGCCGATTCCAAGGAAGACAAACATCCATCGATAACCGTCCGGCGCGCCGTCTTCGAATTGCCCGATGATCAGACCGGCCAGCCCCTGAAGCACGAACAACCCGGCAAAGGTCGCAAGATTGACGGTGGTCAATGCCCGCCCGATCTGCCGTTCGGGCACGGCCTGACGGGATGCGGCATAACTAAGCGTCGCGCTTGATCCAAGGAACCCGTGCAGCAGCATCAGTGCTGCGGCAATACCCGTGCCCCACGGCCCGATAAAGGCCTGCAACAGGCACGTCGCAGCCCCCAGCAACACGGCAAACACGATCAGACCATGGGTCTTTGTCGGAAGCTTGCGTGACAGCTGGCCATAGGTCGGCGGTCCCAGGATCATGCCGATCGTCATCAGCAACAGGATATTGCCGACTTCCACCGCACTTAATCCGAACACATCATGCAGATACGGCCCGCCCCAAAGCCCGCGCACGGTCAAAATGGCCGGATAACTGAAAAACGCCACCCCGGACAACAACCAGACCTGACGATTCTTCCAGACCGAAACCATGCCCTTAAGGGCCTCAAACACGGTTTCGCCTTTTTGATCGTCAGCCTGATAACCGGGCGGTGTATCGCGCACAAATAACAGATCAAGCATCACGGCCAGCGTGCTAAGCCCCGCCAGACCGAAATAGACCGTCCGCCATCCATGGGTCTCGACCAGGGCGGCAAGCGGCGTTGCCGATGCCAGAACCCCCAACAGGCTGAAGGAAACAATAAGTCCCGATGCCGCAGCAAATTTTTCCGGCGAGGTCCAGCGCGCAGCCAGCACCAGTGCCGCCATAAATGCCGCCGAACAGCCAAGGCCGATGATCGCCTGCCCGATCATCAGACCGAGCACACTATGCGCGCTGGCAAAGATGATGACCCCGACCACGGTCGCCATCATCAGAAACCCATTGGTCACACGCGGACCATACCGGTCCAGCATCACGCCGACCGGAATTTGCATCAGTGCAAAGGCAAAATGGAAACTGCCCGATACCAGACCAAGCTGTTCGGGCGTGATGGCAAGTTCAACACGCAACGGCTCGGCCAGAAGCGCCTGGGCCGAACGGAAAAACTGGCTTAATGAAAAAGCCAGAAGGATGGGCGCAAGCACCAGAATGAAATGGCTGGTACGCGCAGTGTGGGGCGATTGTTTTGTGTGTTCTGTCATGATGTTATCTGGGATAATCCCATCACCGCAGAACAGCAAGCCTTTGCATCACAGCGCCCCGGATAAACACGTTTTGTGCTTTTCGCCGAGCCGTTTTGCCAACAGCTTATCGGCCAGCCAATTGGATCATTTGATGGAAATTATTGGGCGGTGCGCGCGGTCAGATTGACCGACTGATCGCCAAGCCCGTATTGCCGGGCAATAACATCGGCCATGCCACTGCCCTGCACTATTTCAAGCGCCCTGCGCCATGGTTCGAGCGTCGCATCAGGTGTGCTTTTGGAAAAGGCAAGATACATATCATATTGCCCCAGCTCGACCGTCGGAACCACCGATCCTTTTTCAAGACCAAGCATCTCGCGCTGGAAATTCATGGCAATGTCGGATGCTTCCCACAGATCAATGCGCCCTTCGGACAGCATGCGCAAAGCATTCCCGGGCGTATAAAGTGATTCAAGGTTTTCAAACCCCATTTCACGCAGGCTGCGTTCGGCCGCACCGCCGGCCTGGACACCGATTGATCTGACCTTTCTGGCATCGGAAAGATCGCTGACATCGATTTTGTTATCGGCCATGCGATAAAGCCAGCCGCGGGTAATAAAAATCGGCCCGACCCATTTGAATTCGTCTTCGCGTTCGGGGGTCCGGACAATGGAAAACAGCGCCGTGTCCGGTTCGGTCTTGACGATTTGCAATGCCCGCTTCCACGGAAGAACTTCAAACCCGGACTGATATCCGACCAGAACCGCCATGGCGCGCACGATTTCCGCCCCTGCCCCGGCCAGTCCTTTTGGCGTGACATAATTAAACGGTGCGAAATCTTCGGTATAAACTTTGACATTGCGTGCCGCGGCAAATTGAAGCGGCTCTTGCGGCGATGCCTGTGCCGGTGTTCCCAACCAAACCAGAACAGTCAAAAAACAAAAAAATCGCCGGACAAGCGACCATCGACGAACACAGAGACTATACCGCAAAGATATAATGTTCCGCCAAAGGTTGCGTTGCGGACAGTTTCGCAGAAAATATTGTTTTCGTTTGATAAATTTGCCCACAACAAAACCAGCAGGCAAACAATTTGCGCGCCAGAAACACCATACATCTGGATTGTCAGTGGACGCATTCATATCTAGACTCAATATGGACAGGAAACTGACCCGGAAAGGAAACCGCGACATCAGACCGAAAACATCAGTCAGATCGGGGCTTCACAAACCCGTTCAAAACCATAAACGCACCAGAAGCCTAAGGTTATACTGATATAACCATATTCCAATATTCACGGGATGACCCAGTCACATGATCACGCCCGAAAAGTCGAATCGTATATCCGAAGGCAGTTGGCGCAGGAACAGTTAAAGTTGAACATGAGCAAGATTTACAACGAAAAATTTCGTCATTCAACTAAAAAAATTCGATATACCAAATATCCCTGGGTTGCGGGGCTGCCAGTTCATTCTAACAAAATTTGCAGTGCCCAGCATGACGAAGCATAATCACCCCACGCCTCTTCCGGTCCTGGATGCGGAAATGGGGGAACGTATCCGTCAAGTTGTAAACCTGTTTGACCGTAAAAAGGATGCTGCCGAAATTGCAGGCGTCATTCCCGAACAATTGAACCGTTGGTGCCAGGCACAATCAGAGCCGCGCTTCGTCGGCGTTTCGCGAATGGCCCTGATAAAAGGCATCAATCTGAACTGGATTGCAACCGGAAAGGGTAAAACCGATCTTTCCGACGATATCCACCCCACCGGATCATCTGTTGCGCCCGACACTATTCACCGGGACATGCTGATGGCAATGATCAGCGGTTTTCTGGCAGCCGAAGGCATCGACAATGGTGCGCAGATCGCGCTCGATATCCTCAAGGCCCATGACGAGATCGTCGAAAAGATCGAAAAAAATCGACACCCGATTGATTCCGGTTACATCCTTGCAGAAGCAATTTCGACCATCATCGCCCGCCATCGCAGCCGGGATTCGGCAACAAATTCCGACAGTTGCCCTTAATCACAGGCGAACGCATTCACCGGCATCGCGCCGGTGATTTCGCGTTGCGGATGTTTTCGCCCGAACTCGGAAAGATTTCAGACCAGCAAAGACACGTCATCAATGATCAGCTGAACGCCGTCACGGCCCTGCCATGTATCGCGGCGCAGATGCCCCAGAACATGCAACGGCCGACCGCCATGCTTGATCAATGTCTGGCCCATGTCATTATCAAGGCATCTGAACGCAATCGCCTTAAGCCGTCCCTTGCCATTGGCACCGGCCAGAATACAGCGCACATGATCGGCGCCAACCACATCGGCCTTTACCGCACGACAATCGACAAAGGCAAATCGGGGCTCGGCATTGCCCGCACCAAATGGACCAAGCTTTTCAAGCGCATCAATCAGTTCAATCGTCGCCCCGTGGGCATGCAGGGCCCCGTCCACCGTGATGGTGGGACGAATATCGTTTTCTTCGATGATTTTCGCGAACCGTTCTTCAAGGAAGGCTTCAAACGCGTCCTGCTTTTCCGGATCAAGCGTAAAGCCCGCCGCCATGCCATGACCGCCCCCGTTGATCAGAAGCCCGGCCTGACGTGCAGCAATGATCGCCGCACCAAGATCAATACCGCGCACAGATCGGCCCGACCCCTTATACACACCATCCACCAGTCCCATGACCAGCGATGGCACGTGATAGCGATCCTTGAGACGGCTGGCCACGATCCCGATCACGCCGGGATGCCAGTCCTCGCCGCCCACCAGCACCATGGACCCGACTTTTGACCGGCCTTCCACCGCGCTGATTGCCTGATCAAGGACAATATCCTCGATCGCCTTGCGTTCACGGTTATATTCATCAAGCTTGCGCGCGATATCCTGCGCCTGTGCCGGGTTGTCCCCCGACAACAAGGTCGTACCAAGGAAACTTTCGCCCACACGCCCGCCCGCATTCACACGCGGCCCCAGGACATAACCAAGATGATAGGCACTGGGCGTTTCATTGACCCCGGCAATGTCGGCAAGTGACGTCATGCCGATATTGGACCGATGTTTCATGACCTTGAGCCCCTGGGTCACAAAGGCCCGGTTCAACCCGCGCAACGGCACGACATCACAGACGGTTCCCAGCGCAACCAGATCAAGCCAGTTGCGCAAATCGGGTGCCCGAACCCCTGCCTTTTCAAGCCAGCCGCGACTGCGCAATTCGCGCAGGATCGCCACACATAACAGGAACGCCACACCGGCTGCACACAAATGACCAAGCCCGCTTTCATCATCAAGCCGGTTCGGATTGACCACCGCGACGGCGGGCGGCAATTCCGGTTCGGCAGCGTGATGGTCAACCACAATGACCTCGATCCCGGCGTCCCTTGCCTCTTGTAACGGGCCATAGGCCGTCACCCCGCAATCGACCGTCAGGATAAGGTTCGCACCCTTGCGCTGCAGTTCCAGCAATGCCGGGGCGTTGGGGCCGTATCCTTCGGTCATGCGGTCGGGAATATGCACCGGCACATCTGCGCCAAGCGCCCGGAAGAAACGTTTCAAAAGCGCGGTACTGGTTGCACCATCAACGTCATAATCACCAAATACCGCCATCTGCTCGCGCTTTTCGATGGCATCGGCGATGCGTGATGCCGCCATGTCCATGTCTTGCAATGACGATGGATCTGGCATCAGGTCGCGCAATGTCGGGGACAGAAAACTTTCGGCATCGTCAAGTCCGATGCCACGATTTGCCATGACCCGGCCCACGATTTCCGGCACCCCGAAGCGCTGCGAAATCGTGGTTGCCAGGCGTTCATCCGTTGCGCGCTCACGCCACCATTTTCCGGTGACGGATCGCTCGATGCCCATGAATGTCGTTTCTTTTGCGTGCTCTGTCATGCCCTATGAAATAGCGCAATCTCGGGCCAGCTTAAACCGGATAATTTGCCGATCTGAAAACTTCGTTCCCGGGCACCGGATTTCATCAGCGCGGGTTTTCACCGCACCATTTCAGGACGTTTTCGGCATCGGCGGCCGGATCATCGACCGGATAGAAAACCCTGGTGATCTTGCCATCATCAATCACCATGGTCAGGCGCTTGAAAAGCCGCATGCCGCCTGCTTCGAAATCGGGCATGGCCATGGCTTCCTTGAACCGGTGATCGGCATCGGACAACAGTGCAAATGGCAGGTGAAGCCGTTCGGCAGCCTCTTTTTGATAGTCCGTTGTCTGGCTCGAAAGCCCGTAAAGATTTTCAACACCGACCGCGCGCAACTCGATCGCATGATCGCGGAACGAACAGGATTGCGGCGTGCAGCCCTTGGCACCGGGAATTTCATCCCAGCCATCCGGTGACGGCACGCCCGGTTCGGCCGTGCGGGGATAGGCATAAACAACAGTCCGCCCGGAAAGACTTGAAAGATCGACCATCTGGTCATTGGTCGCAGACATCGGCAAAGCCGGCAGGATCTGCCCCGTCAGCCGTTCAATCACATGTGCATCACTTTCGGTATTCATGTGCGTTCCTCCCTGAACACCATCACGCCCGTTGTTCCATTGCGGTTCGGGCATTTATGGATTCAAGATAGGTGCGATTTCCCAAACCGAAAAGAAGGCGCGTTTGCACATCGTGGAAAAGTTCACAGATCGACGATCACTTGCAGACAACTCAAAGTTGTGCAGACTGTGACAACAGCGAAAAAAAATGGATACGAGCAATGCCCCACAAAAAAGGTCTGCGGATCGGATTGACCATCCTGTCCGTGCTTGGTGCCGTCATGTCGATGCCATTGGTGATGTTTTCACCAATGATGTTTGACGCCCCCGGGTCTGAGAACAATCTTCTTACCGAACTGCTGTTTTACAGCGTTCTGGCCTTTCCGGTGCTGTGCCTTGTCGGTGGCATTTTGCCATGGATTTTCCGGCGCCACCCACTTGGCATCTGGCTTTATGCCCTAAGCGGCCTTGCCATCGGGCTTCTGGTAAGCGCGATCGTGCTGCTTGACGTCATGTGTGGCGGGGATTTCGCCTGCTGATCAGACAATCCCCTCATCCGCCGCAATCAGCGCAAGACCGTGCGCAACCGACAGGAACGGCTGGCCGATTTCAATGCGGTCCTTGCCAAAGCCGTCTTCAAAGATTTTGCGAACTGCCGGGACATAGGATGTACCGCCGGTCATAAAGACCTTTGAGACGTCTTTTGCATCAATACCGGACTGTTCAAGGCAGGCTTTGGCCGCCAGTTCGATCTCGGCAAGATCGGGTGCGATAGCGGTTTCGAAATCGGCACGGGTCAGCTTTTCTTCGATCTCGACCCCGCCGTGGGAGAATTGCAGGATCGTGCTGTCACTGTCCGAGAGTTCCGCCTTGGCCTTGGACACCGTCTGATAAAGATGGAAGCCCATTTCATCTTCGATGATGGCGACCAGATCTGCGATATCGTCAGGCCGGGTTGCCGAGCGGATCAGGCTTTTGATTTCATTGATCGTTTTGGGCTGGTTCATCATGGCAAGTTCATGCCAGCGCGAAAAGGCCGTGTAATATTGCCGCGGGATCGGCAGGGTCGCCCCCATAGATTTATATTCCGAGCCAAAGCCCAGGCGCGGCCAGACGGCCTTTTGAATGATGCGATAGTCAAACCGGTCACCCGCAATGCCAAGACCGGTATGGGCAAGCGGCTGTACACCGCGAATACCAAGACCCGGCGTAAAGCGGATCAGCGAAAAGTCACTGGTACCACCACCAAAGTCAGCCACCAGAACGGTTTCGGGTTTATCAAGTTCGCGCCCGTAATAATAGGATGCAGCAAGCGGTTCATACACCATCGCCTCAACATCAAACCCGGCCTGCTCATAGGCACCGCGCAGGCGCATTTCGGCAAAGTCGTTGTCGGGATTGTTGCCTGCAAAGGCAACCGGACGTCCGGAAATCACCCGATGCCCCAGCCAGCCAAGGCTGTGCTGCGCGAAATGATGAATTTGCGTAAGAAACGTTCCGATCAGATCTTCGATCGAATAGGTCGTCCCGAAAATGTCCGTACCTTCAAAATCCTTGGTCGCCAGATAGGATTTCATCGACTGGATCAGTCGGCAATCATGGCTTTCCTTAAGATATTCGGCAATTGCAAACGGGCCGGAACAGCTTTTGGTATGGGTCGGTGCACCCGGCGCGGTAAGTTCCTGCTCTTCCCAGAAATAAAGGATGGTGCGGTATGTATCAAAGCTGTTGGCACCGACGTCAAACTTGGCTGATTGCACGTTGCCTGCGCTGTCTGCGACCGCAAGAACAGAATTGGTCGTACCGAAATCAAGGGCGATAATTTCAGACATCAGGCAGGCTCCGGCGCTTGGTCAATGAATTGGGCCGCAGGGTTTAGCGCAACGCAGACAGGTATACAAGCAGCAAACTCACATCGCCTTTGATAACCCTAAGAATTTACGCATCGTCAGCATTATTCCCAGCCCAAGGCCATACAGCAGCATCCAGTAGGCAAAACTGTTGAAAAAATACAGGGACCAAGAAAACTGAAACAGCACCTTGGTAACAAGCATGGCGAGCACCCACATCAAAGCCAAATCTGCGGCGACAAAGAGTACGGTACTTATTGCAAACAGCCAAAAGTCCAGAACAGAGATAGCTATCAAAGCTATCACTACATAGGAAATCCCCAACATGACGCCTGTTGGCACATCTGCACCGGCCAGTCCCCAAGAATAATGCGCAAAAATAATGACGCTGGGCAGGAATCTAGCCGCATGCAATGCGGACATCCCGAGATATATTGCAATCTTCGTAATCATGTCAGCACCAAAGAAAAAGTCCCCGACTGAGCGGGGACTTTAAACATAGAATATATATGCGCAACATAAACCTTTGGTTGCACAACTTACTTGTACCAGATTTTCCGGCTGAAATCGTGCACGGCACGGACATAGCGCACGGTACCCGACTGCGAACGCATCACGATGCTTTCGGTTTCCGCACCATTGGCGAAACGACGCACACCGCGCAGCATCGCACCATCGGTGACACCGGTTGCCGCAAACATGACATTGCCCTTGGCAAGTTCGGTCAGTTTGTATTTGCGGCTAAGATCTTCGATGCCCCATTTCTTGGCACGGGCAACTTCGTCATCATTACGGAAAACAAGACGCCCCTGGAACTGGCCACCAATGCAACGAAGGGCTGCTGCGGCAAGAACGCCTTCCGGTGCGCCGCCTGTCCCCATGTAAAGATCAATGCCCGAGGTTTTCTGCGAAGTCGCAATCACACCGGCAACATCCCCATCACCGATCAGCATGATGCGTGCACCTGCTTCGCGGGTTTTGGCAATGATTTCCTGGTGGCGCGGACGATCCAGAATGCAGACAACCAGATCGGCAACATCACAGCCCTTGGCAGAAGCAAGGCTTTTCAGGTTCTCAAGCGGGGTTGCGTCAAGATCAACCACATCATCGGGAAGTCCGCCGCCAACCGCGATCTTGTCCATATAGGTATCGGGCGCATTCAGGAAGCCGCCCTTTTCGGCCATCGCAACAACCGCCAAAGAGTTAGGACCACCGGTCGCACAGATGGTGGTGCCTTCAAGCGGATCAAGCGCAATGTCGATTTCCGGACCATTGCCCGACCCGACTTCTTCACCGATGAACAACATCGGTGCTTCGTCGCGTTCGCCTTCGCCGATCACGACCGTACCCTTGATATCCATGCTGTTCAGCGCATTGCGCATCGCGTCGACAGCCGCCTGGTCGGCTGCCTTTTCATCGCCACGCCCCATAAGGCCGGAGCACGCAAGTGCAGCCGCCTCGGTCACGCGAACCGTTTCAAGCGCGAGATTTCGATCCATTTTGTCTTCCTTGTCTAGTGTGCAGGGTCTGGGGGCCCTGTCTCGTTGTTGTCTTCTATTTTTTGATTTTGTTGATTTTGCGTCGAAACTTTACAACAGCGCCCCGCATCATGACAGGTGCGAGGCGCGTATATCGTGATATTCCCGTTAAGATGCGAAGCTTTCGATCCGCATCAATACCGGCGGCTGCGAGTTGCTTTCGAATGCGGCGATATCATTCACCGCTCCCGA
The DNA here is from genome assembly GCF_037029325.1 of Thalassospira sp. CH_XMU1420-2. NCBI lineage: Bacteria > Pseudomonadati > Pseudomonadota > Alphaproteobacteria > Rhodospirillales > Thalassospiraceae > Thalassospira > Thalassospira sp. CH_XMU1420-2. The sequence goes on along the minus strand of NZ_JAYMEG010000003.1, from coordinate 264,490 downwards.
CATTGCAGCTTCGGTGGTTTCATGGGCGACAATCACTACAGGCACAACACCGCCTTCGGTTTCGGCCCGACCATGTTGGATCATCGAGGCCATCGACACCCCATGCTTGGCAAGGGTTGCGGTTACTTCGGCCATGACACCCGGGCGATCCCACACCATCAGACGCAGGTAATAGGCACCGGTATGCTTTTCGAGCGATGCACGAACATTTTTCTTAAGTCGTTCGGCCGGCACGCCAAATACCGGCGCGCTGCGCCCGGCAGCAATATCGACGATATCGGCAACCACGGCCGACGCGGTCGGCCGTTCACCGGCACCACGGCCCTGAAGAACCACCGGACCGACATAGTCCCCTTCAAGGGCAACCGCGTTAAACACGCCTTCAACCTTGGAAATCTGGGTTGCGCGATCCACCATGACCGGGGAAACGCGCTGTTCGATGCCTTCGGGCGTCTGTTTGGCAATGCCCAGCAGCTTGATGCGATAGCCAAGTTCCTCGGCCAACTGGATATCAAGGGCGGAAACGCTGCGGATACCTTCAACAGCAACCGCATCAAAATCGACCTCGACCCCGAATGCCAGGCTGGCAAGGATTGCCAGCTTGTGCGCGGCATCAATACCGTCAACGTCAAAGGTCGGGTCTGCTTCGGCGTAGCCAAGTTTCTGTGCCTCGGCCAGAACGTCGGCAAAGTCGCGGCCCTGTTCACGCATGGTGGTCAGGATATAGTTGCACGTGCCGTTCAAAATACCGGTGACACGCGAAATCGCATTGCCGGCCAGACCTTCGCGCAATGCCTTGATCACCGGGATACCACCGGCAACAGCGGCCTCATAGGCGATGGTAACATTATTGGCGTCAGCAATCTGGGCCAATTCAACACCCTTAAGCGCGATCAGCGCCTTGTTGGCAGTCACCACATGCTTGCCATTTTCAAGGGCTGCCTTGCAGACATCATAGGCAATGCCGTCCGATCCGCCGATCAGTTCGACCAGAATGTCGATTTCATTGTCAGCAGCAAGATCACGGGCGTCGTCGTACCAGGTCAGACCTTCGGTCGAAAAACCACGATCACGAGTTCGATCACGCGCCGATACCGCTGTGACGACGATCTGGGTGCCCGAACGGTCAGCCAGAATGTCGCGATGTTCACTCAGCAGTTTAACGGTTCCGGCACCGACCGTACCCAGGCCTGCCACACCGATTTTGACGACGTCTTTCACGATAACTCCTTAGCACGTGGTTGTTTGCGCAAGCGCGCAGATGACCGCATACGGTCAACGCGTCCTGATAAAGCAACGCCCGGGACATGTCCCGGGCGAAACACAGAATGCTTTATCGGATATCAGAAAGATTTCTTCAACAGTTCACGTGCAGATTTTGCATCCGGACATTTGGCAAAGAACTGTTTGATGTTCCGGTTGGCCTGCCGGATGCGGTGTTTGTTTTCCACCAGCGCAATTCGAACATGGCGATCACCATATTCGCCAAAGCCAAGACCCGGCGCCACAGCCACCCCTGCTTCCTGCAAAAGAAGCTTGGAAAAATCAAGCGATCCCAGTTCGGCAAATGCGTCCGGGATCGGGGCCCAAGCAAACATGGTTGCCGCCGGAGACGGAATATTCCAGCCCGCACTTGCCGCCCCTTCGATAAAGATGTCGCGGCGTTCACGATACAGGTTGCGGAATTCCTCGACACAATCCTGCGGGCCGTTAAGGGCCGCGGTTGCCGCGACCTGAACCGGGGTAAAGGCGCCATAATCAAGATATGACTTGATCCGGGTCAGCGCGTTGATCAGCTTTTTGTTGCCGGTGGCAAACCCGATACGCCAGCCCGCCATCGAATAGGTTTTCGACAGCGAATAGAATTCGACAGCAATGTCCTTTGCCCCCTTGCACTGAAGGATCGAGGGCGGCGGATTGCCATCAAAATAAATCTCGGAATAGGCAATATCAGACAGCACATAGATTTCATGCTTGCGGCAGAAATCGACCACTTCCTGATAAAATGCCAGATCAACCACAAGTGCGGTCGGGTTGGCCGGGAAGTTCAGGACCACCGCACTTGGTTTCGGGACCGAGTGTTTGACCGCGCGATGCAGCTGCTCCATGAAACTTTCGGTGCTGAACGTGCCCTGATCATCGTGACCGATCGGAATATGACGCAGGGCCGCACCGGCAATGATGAAACCGAATGCATGGATCGGATAGGACGGGTTGGGCACCAGGAAGATATCACCCGGACTGGTGATCGCTGCGGCCAGGTTGGCCAGACCTTCCTTGGAACCAAGGGTCACAACCGTTTCGGTTTCCGGATCGATATCCACACCGAACCGGCGATCGTAATAGGCTGCCAGCGCCTTGCGCAGGCCCGGAATGCCGCGCGACATCGAATAACCATGGGTGCGCGGGTTCTGGACCGTTTCGACCAGTTTATCGACAATATGCTGCGGGGTGGCCGGGTCCGGATTGCCCATGCCGAAATCGATAATGTCCTCGCCCGCTCGCCGCGCCGCCGCTTTCATCGCATTTACTTCTGCGAATACATATGGCGGGAGACGTTTTATGCGGTGGAAGTCTTGGGACATTATCCTATATCCTCATCAAATTGCCGAATTTCGAATTTTATGCGAAAAGCACATCCTCGAATTCACGAAAATTGCGTTTAGGCCATAAAAAATGGCCCTGAGCGGCGTACAATTCGAAGGATGTACCTTTTATGGAAATCAGACTCAACGAATTATTGCGCACGATCCATGGTTAATTCGCATTTGCGGCAAGCCCGCGGCGCAAATTCGGTGATTTTCCCGGAAATCAGGATTATTTGCGGATGGATGGTAACCGGGCGCGAAACCGTCTTGAAACGACAACAGCGCGAAAGGATTGCTCCCTTCGCGCTGTCTGATTAAACGATCACCCGGTTGTTCCGGGACACGTGATCAGTAATCGAGATAGATTTCAACACGGCGGTTGCCGGCTTCGCCCGCCGGAACACCTTCGTAGTAACGCGGATCAGCCGATCCGTCCGCCCCGACAAAGATTGCCTCGCGCGATACGCCAAGCGACAGCAGACGCGAAACCACGGCTGCGGCGCGACCTTCGGAAACGCGGCGGTTAACCGCCAGATGATGTTCAAGCGACATATTGCCGGTCCGCATCGACGCATGGCCGATCACGCGCAGCACACCACCGGTCTGCTGCCAGGTATTGGCAACCTGTTGCAGAACCGAATAATCCGATCCGCCCAGATTGGTCGAACCGTGGCCAAACTGGATCTGGGCGATCTGCATGCCATTGATGGCCGGCGGCAACTGATCGACAGAACCAACACCAAGCCGGGCCGCAAGCGCCCCGTTGGTCACGGTCATATCAACCGAACCGGATTCGCCATATCCCGCCTGGCTGCCACCAAACTGGCTTTCATCAACCACAACCGATCCGTCATCGGCATAAAGCGAATAGTCAAAGCCCTGCCCGGAATCGACCACAGCAGCCGGTTCGTTGGCGAACACGCCCTGCCCTTCGGCCAGACGACGCTGATACTGATCCATCACCGGATCGCCAGATGAGGCCTGTGATGCTGGTGCGGACGCGGATGCCGAAGATGTTTCAGCACCACCGCCCTGATTGGCCTGGGCTGCTTCAAAGGCCGCAAGTTGCTGTGCGCGGGCTTCTTCCGCGGTCATGCCCGCAGCACCGCCCGCCGCGGCACCGGCAACCACCGCCGGACGTTCAGGTGCGGCTTCCGGGGTTGGTACCGGACCGGAAACCGGGGATTTGGCATTCCATTGATCGGCAATCGAAGAGCCCGTTGGCGCCGACGTCACAGCCCGCGTTGTCGCAGGCGCGCTTGGTGCGGCCATTTCGCTTGCAGCAACCGGGGTGGTCGGTGCCGGTTCAATGACCGGCTGTGCGACCGGCACCTGCGGTGCGGACTGAAGCGCATTGACCGGCGGGCTGCTTTGACGACGGCCGGACTGGGTGTATTGGGCATTGGCACGATCAGCTGCAAGCCCCGCGATCAGCGCATCGCGTTCGGCATCACCGGTAACGATCGGCTTGCTCGGCGTATCGGAAAGATTCGGGTATTCCCCGTCCTCGCCCGGAATCGGTTCTTCGGATTTGGCACCGGCGGTTTCGTCGTCGCCGTCAAACATGTCACCGACCGATTTCCCCCATTCGATCGGGTTGATTGCGTCAGGAACAGAAGAACAGGCGCCCAATGCCAGCACAACCGCCAGCGCAGAGCCGGTCTGCAGAACCATCCGCAGCTTCCCCCTTGCAGTTTCCTGCCACGACCACTGCCCTGTCGTCGATTTCAGAACGCCCATTTGTTTTCGCTGCTCCAAATTCAGTTGGATGACCTTTGCGTGAAAATATCCGCAGAAACGTCACCTTATAATTCTTGTACTACCCCTTGGCGACGCGCTAGGCTAAGACCATGATAAGCTTGGGATCAAGCAGAGTTTCAACCCGGAGCGCCATTCAGATACCGAACACATAAAACGTCAAAAGTCTTGCGATATTGCAAAGAACCCAAAAACGTTTTGAAGTCACAAGGTAACTGCGGCGGTATCATAAGGGAATGCCCCATGAGCGATCAACAGGCCATCGAAACCGAAATCACGCACCCGGATCCCGAAAAGCTGTCTGCAGCAATGGCAGAAATTGCCGAAAGAAGTCAACGACTTGTGTCTGACTTCCTTGCAAAACAGGCAGAAGACCCGGAAATTTCCGACCCCGACCCGCTGAATATCGGTTCTGCATTCGCCGAACTGACCACCCAGATGATGCAAAACCCGGCCAAGCTGGTCGAAGCCCAGATGGAACTCTGGCAGCAATATTATACCCTTTGGCACAACACCACCTTGCGCATGCTTGGCGAAGACTCCGAGCCCGTCGTCACCCCGCAAAAGGGCGACCGGCGCTTCCGCGACGAGGCATGGGAAAACAATGAACTGTTTGATTTCATCAAGCAGTCCTATTTGCTGTCATCGCAATGGATGCAGAACCTTGTCCATGAAGTGGACGGGCTTGATGAAAAAACCGCCCAGAAGGTCGAATTCTATACACGGCAGTTCGTCGATGCGATTTCGCCGACCAACTTCCTGATGACCAATCCCGAAGTCCTGCGCACCACGATTGAAACCGGCGGGGAAAACCTGATTAAGGGATTGCAGAACCTTTTAAGCGACCTTGAACGCGGCAAGGGCAAATTGCAGATCCGCATGACCGATCTGGATGCCTTCAAGATCGGCGAAAATGTCGCCACCACCGAGGGATCGGTCATCGGCAGAACCCCCTTGATGGAGTTGCTGCAATATAAACCCAGCACCGATCAGGTCGCCAAGCGCCCCCTGATGATCGTGCCGCCATGGATCAACAAATACTATATTCTTGATCTGCGTCCTGAAAATTCCTTTATCAAATGGGCTGTCGATCAGGGGCACACGGTCTTTGTCCTGTCCTGGGTCAATCCCGACAGCAAACTGGCCGAAAAATCGTTCGAAGATTACGCCAAGGAAGGCATCCTTGCCGCCCTTGATATGATCGAACAGGCCACTGGCGAAAACGAAATCAACGCGATCGGCTATTGCCTTGGCGGGACGCTTTTAAGCTCCACCCTTGCCTATATGGCCAAGGTCGGGGATGAACGGATCAAATCGGCGACCTTCTTTACCACCCTGACCGATTTTGAAAAGCCGGGCGAACTTTCGGTCTTTGTCGATGATGAACAGATTGAAAGCCTTGAACGCAACATGTCCAAGGAGGGCTATCTCGATGGCCGGGACATGTCGATGTCGTTCAACATGCTGCGCGCCAATGACCTGATCTGGTCGTTTGTGGTGTCAAACTACATGCTGGGCAAGGATCCCTTCCCGTTCGATCTTCTGTACTGGAATTCCGATTCCACCCGTATGCCCAAGGCAATGCACAGCTTCTATCTGCGCAACATGTATAACAAGAACCTGTTGCGTGAACCGGGCGGTATTTCGATCCTTGGCGAACCGATTGACCTGCGCGATATCAAAATCCCGGTCTATTTCCTGTCGACCCGCGAAGACCATATCGCACCGTGGCAGGCAACCTATGCCGGGACACAGCTTATGTCCGGTCAGGTCAAATTCGTCTTGTCGGCATCGGGCCATATTGCAGGGGTGGTCAACCCGCCGGCGGCCAAGAAATATTGCTACTGGACCTATAACCGCACCCCCGCCAATCCCGATGACTGGATGGCAAAGGCCACCCAGCATGAAGGTTCCTGGTGGACCGACTGGCAAAACTGGATCAGCCGCCGTTCAGGCGGCAAGGTTCCCGCCCGCAAGGAAGGTGATGGCAAGCTCAAGGTGCTTGGTCCGGCACCCGGTGAATATGTGAAAGTCACCCTGTCCTGACCGGCAGATCGCACTTTGTTGAAAACGCGGTCTGTGCAATGCTAGACCGCGTTTTTTATTCCATAACGATAAACATCAATCATTTGACGGGGAAACACCATGACCAAGACAATCGGCTTTCTGGGGGCCGGGCGCATGGCATCGGCGATGATCAAACTCCTGCTTTCAAAAGGTTACCGGATACAGGTCTGGAACCGCAGCCCGGACAAGCTTGACCCGCTTGTTGCGCTTGGGGCGGTTGCCTGTGCCACGCCGGCCAAGGCAGCATATGGTGTGGATACCGTCATCTCGTTCATGGCCGATGACAATGCTGCACGGGCCGTCTGGCTTGGTGAAAATGGCGCGCTTGCGGCCATGAATGCCGGGACGGTCGCCATTGAATGTTCCACCCTTTCACATGCCTTTGTGCTTGATCTGGCCAAGGCCGTTTCGGCTGCCGGGCATACCTATATCGATGCGCCGGTTACCGGCGTTCCTTCTGATATCGAAGCGGGCAACACGATCTTTCTGATCGGGGCCGAGGCATCTGACCTTAACCGTATCCAACCGATCCTTGACGATACCGGAAAACGCACCGTGCATTTCGGTCCGGTCGGATCGGGCACGGTTTATAAGCTGATGCACAATCTTTTGGGTGCAGTTCATATCGCTGCCGCGGCCGAGCTTGTGGCTGTTGCCCGCAAAGCCGGGCTTGATGGTGCAACCGTTGCCGAAACATTTTCAATCGGTGCCAATGCCAGTGCATCCGGGCTGATGACCATGCCCGGCATGATCAGTGGCAATCATAACGAAGGCATCCATTTCACCACCGCCCTTCGCGCCAAGGACGCATCCTATGCCCTGACCATGGCCAGGGAATTCGGCATGACCGTTCCGGTCGGACAGGCTGCGGCAAATATATTTGAAACCGCTACAAAGGATGGCCTTGGCGACCTTGCCCAAAGTGCTGTGATCAAAACGCTTAAATCCTAATTCGCGGCTTTGGCCTGCTCGGTCAGCAAGGGTTCATAACGCGCATCGGTCAGCGTTTTAAGGAAGGCAACGATGGCCTTGATCCGCTTGCTGTCAAGGGCATCGCCCTGCTCCAGCTCCTTAAGCGAAATGGTGTCGGGCACTTCGGCATCGCCCCAAGGCTGACCGGTTTCCGGGTTGGTCTGGTTGGCTTTGGCCTTGCTGTTATATTTGTTATAGAACCGCACCACGGTTTCCAGATCGGCAAACACGCCATTATGCATATAAGGCCCCGTCACTGCGACATTGCGCAGCGACGGGGTTTTGTATTTGCCGCGATAGGCCGGGTCATCAATCGCCGGATTATCCAAAAGCCCGTTATCGGTAAAGCTGACATCCTTGGCATTGGCCTTGCGGGTCGCGACATTGCGCGGCACACCGATATTGTGGAACTCGTAATTGGTGAAGGTTTCGCCTTCTGCCGTCGGGCTGGTTTTCAGCATGTGGCAGGTATTGCAATTGGTAAATTGCTGCGAAAAGAACAAAACCCTACCCAGCTCTTCCTGCGGGGTCATTTTATATTCGCCGCGCAGGAACCGGTCATATTTGGATTCGAACGGGGCGAATTCGTCCCCCTGTTCAAAGGCGGCAATCGCCTGTGTCATCGCGCCATAGGCCGTCTCGCTGTCTGACCAGACATCATCGCCAAACAATGCCTTGAAGCCCGCGACATAATCCTCATCCTCCATCAGGCGCGCAACGACACTGGCCTTGTCAGGCATGCCCATTTCAATGGGATTAAGCGGCGGCCCACCCGCCTGTTCGGCAAGGTCCGCAGCACGCCCGTCCCAGAATTGCCCCCCCACCGCGACACCGTCATCACGTACATGGAATGTCGGGGAAAATTTCGCATAGGCCGCCATCGGCGCATTGCGATCGCCAAGGCTTTTGCCATCATCGCCCAGTGAAAAGGCACCATTTGCCACGTCAATGCGCGGATCCTTGAACCCGGCGGACGGCTCATGACAGCTCGCACAGGCCTGCGTGCGATTGGCCGAAAGATTGGGGTCGAAATAAAGCGCCTCGCCAAGTTCCGCCTTGTCAGCAAATGGGGAATTTGGTGCATTCGCAATTTCTGTCGCCCCGACACCGGATGCGGACTGCATATTTCCCTGTGCTGCCAGACGATGCAAAAACGCATCAGGGGTCTCGGCCCGGGCCTCGGCCACCTGCAACACCGGCACAATGATACCCACACTCATCGCAGAAACGATCAATGCAAAACGAAACGAATGGCGGTTGTGGTGACGCATGGCAGGCACTTTGATCTGATCACGGAAATGAATGTATATGACGGCCGCCCGCATGATCGCGAACGCAACGCATTTACGCCTACAGACTTGAACCCTGCCTTGATAAAAGTCAATGGCGGCCCGTTAACCGAGCCGCCATTGATGATATTTGGCATCAATCCGGTGTGAGACGGATCGGTCAGATCGCCACAGACGGGCGGCGGCGCATCATTGGCAACAACTGAACCCCGATAATCGCCGCCAGAATCACACCACAACCGGCATATTCCGCCGGTGCCAAACGTTCACCAAGGAACCATGCCCCGGCAATTGCCGCAAAGACCGCCTCGGCACTCATGATGATCGCTGCATCCGATGCCTCGGTATAATTCTGGGCCACGGCCTGAAGGGTAAAGGCAATCCCGGCTGACATGATCCCGGCATACAGGATTTCAAACCCGGCATTATAGATATCGGCAAAGCTGAAGGTTTCGGTTACCGCCCCCATCGCCATGCCAAGAATGCCGGTGATAAAGAACTGGGTCGCGGCAACAAGTGCCGGCGCATTGGTGCGCGTTACCATCACCCCGATCATCACCACCTGGACCGCCCAGAAAAGCGCACTGCCCATCACCCAGAAATCACCGGTACCAAGCCCCGAAAGATCCCCGCCACTTAAAAGGTAGGTGCCATAAACACACATCGCCCCGCCCGGCCAGACCGACCAGTGCGGTCGATTGCGAAACACCACATAGGCCAGAACCGGTACTGCGGGCACATAAAATGCCGTCAGGAAGGCTGCATTGGTAACCGTGGTGCCCATGATGCCGATCTGCTGGAAGATGCTGGCAAGATACATCGAAATCCCCGTGGCAATCATGCCAAGGATATCAACCCGATCAAGCCGACGGCCCGCGCGGTCAAGTTTGCGCAACTCGCGCAGGGCAAAGGGTAAAACGGCCAGTGTCCCCAGCAAAAAACGCACGCCCGTAAAATATTGCGGGCCGATATTTTCCATGCTGGTGTGCTGAACAACAAAGGTCGTGCCCCAGATCAGGGCAACGAAAACAATAACGGCATTTGCCTGCCAACGTGTCATATTCCCGGTCCATTTCCTGTGCCCGGGCGTGGTGGCGCGCGGCAGGTTGTCTGTTAAATCCGAATGTCCTGACTTGCTAAACCAAGTCCGGCTCCTTCGCAATACAGATCAATCCACCCGCGCATTTGCGGGCATCACAAACCTGTCGGTCGAAATCAACTAATTGGTGCTAACACTTTGATTTCCAAACAGGCGCTGATATCCGTCGGTGGTGATTTCGTGCTCGATCGCTTCTGACAGTTTTTGCGCAAGTTCCGGGGCAATGGTCTTGGCCGAGAACATCAAACGCACCGGCTCCTTGGCCAGGATAAACGGATGCTCTTCAACACCACCGGCAAATCCAAGCTCGTCTGCCTGCGCAACATAGGCCGCCGGAATGCCAAGCAACAGATCAACCCGGCGCGCCATCAAAAGCTGCATGCCATGCGGGGCCATCGATACATCCATGATAAACGGGGCATTTTCCACCTTCGCACTGAAAGCTTTGAAATCTTCGCCGCGATAGGCCCCGCGCACATGCCCAATCACTAGGTTTTGGCGGGCAATATCATCAAGACCTTCAATCTGAATACGTCTTGCATCGCCTTTGCGAACGGTAAATCCGATGACATCATTGCGGTATGGCACGGAAAACAATCCATATTCTGCCCGCTCCGCGGTAAAGGACGCCGATGGCAGAATATCGATATCGCCATGCTCAATGGCATAAAGCGACCGTTTCCAGGGCATGAAGACAAACCGGACATCGCATCCCGTTTCACGTAAGATCCGGGTAATGAACTGGTTATCAATGCCCGTTGCCATGCCGTTCACATCTTTCATGCTGAACGGGCTATAGGTTTCCGATGCCCGGATCACCAATGGCCGCGAACATTCCGTAATTGGTTCCGCGACACTTGCCTGCATGCCGCCCAACAAGGACACAAGCAACATCGCGATGCCAGGCATCAAATGGCGAACCGCCATATCTTCCCACGCCTCTTCACGTCGCAGCATGTCCCGTTTGTTTTGTTATCGGACATGCCTTCATTTTTGATTATTGCGAACGCTTCCCCTTTTTCGCACTTGAAGGTCATGATGCAAAAAAATATTGCGCAGTCCAAGCGTCTTCACCCGGACTACGCAGAAACCCCCAGATATATCCAAACAGACATATGCGGGCAGATATTGCTGAAAATTCCCGTACCCTATTTCAGGTCTTCGGGGATGGATTTGACATATTCCTGAGCCAGATCGGCATAGCGATCGGCAGACACCTTGAAGAATTCGATTTCTTCCTGTGTCAGATCGCGCACCTTGCGCGCAGGCACACCGGCCCAAAGTTCGCCTGCCGGAATACGTTTACCGGGTGCGAGCAATGCATTGGCCCCCAGCATGCCGCCCTGCTCGATCACGCAACCATCCATCACGGTCGCCCCCATCCCGACAAAGCTTCGATCTTCAAGCGTGCAGGCATGAATAATCGCCGCATGTCCGATGGTCACGTCATCCCCGATATAGGTCCCGAACTTGCCCTTGGCGACATGCACCATGGTCAGATCCTGAATATTGGTGCGCGATCCGATACGGATTTCGTGAACATCCCCGCGAATGACACAGCCAAACCAGATGCCTGTCTCTGCACCGATTTCGACATCACCGATGATGGTCGCATTCGGGGCAATAAAGGCTGTTTCATCAATGGTGGGCTTTACCCCGCGATAGGACAAACGCATGGTCACATGACCTTTCGTAACTGGTGTTCACATCTCTCGAACCAACCGCAAGCAGGATACTTCCGGTACAGCATCACTTGATTTGAGAGTTTAAATTCTAACATGGATAGAAGGAAACCCCGTCGTAACAAATCTTGCTCATGATCGCATCAATCGCCCGCTCAAAAATAGCCCGGCCTGCCGCACCGCCTTTGGCGCGTGGCATGTTTGTGGCTGTGCTGTGCCTTGGGCTTTTGGTTGGCGGGGCATTATCATCGGGCGTGGCGCACGCCCATGAACGGCAATTCCAGCATACAGACAGCGGCTTGCTGATTGCGGCATTTTCGGTTTGGGAACCCTTCGTGATCGAAGATGAAGACGGTTCACGTCATGGCATTGACGTTGCCCTTCTGGCTGCGATTGCCAACCGGCTTGGCTTGCAGCTCGATCTGCATCCCTGCCCCTGGCCGCGTTGTCTTAAAAATCTTGAAGACGGGGATATCGACGTTCTGACAAGCTTTGCCTATACCGAAGAACGCGCGCAATTCGCCCACTATATCAAGCCGCCCTATAGTCAGGTCACCCCGGTCTTTTACATCAATCGCGAAAACCCGGTCCTGATCGAGGAATATAACGACCTTCGCAATCTGACGGTCGGCGCGGTTGTTGATTCGCGCTATTTCGAACCGTTTGACAGCGACACGTCCCTCGACAAATTCGAAGCCGGCAGCGAAACCATCTTGCTGCGCATGCTGACCGCCAACCGGCTTGATGCAATTGTTGGTTCGGACTCCAACGCCGACTTTGAAATCCGCCGCAACCATCTTGAAGAAACCATCATCAAGGCACCATTTCGATCAGGCCATAACAATGACATCCATTTGGCGGTTTCGCGCAAATCCCCGCTGATGTCACGCGCCGATCAAATCGCCGAGATCATGCAGGACCTGCTTGATGAAGGCTTTGTCGCCAGTTTGCACAAACTCTATTGGCCAGACAAAAGCCCCGAAGACACCCCGCAATCGGCCCAATCAGACAGCGCCCAACCCAATCAGTAGGCCCCGGTCCGCAACCGGAATGCGGCGTCCTGCCCTGACATTGCGATCCGTTTCCGTCAGGCAAACCGTCGCGCACCCGCTACACACAAAACAACCGCAACCGTCACCCCGATCATCGCCGGGCTGACCGGTTCGGCCAAAATCAGTGCGGCCAATATCAAGCCCATAAAGGGCTGCAAAAGCTGTAATTGCCCGACCGTCGCAATCCCGCCCAAAGCCAGACCGCGATACCAGAAGAAAAACCCGATCAGCATGCTAAACAGCGACACATAGCCAAGCCCAAGCCAGGCAGGCATTCCAATCACGCCCATCTGTTCGGGTAACGTCACCGCGCACAAAATCGCCATTGGCACCACCGAAATCACCAGCGCCCAGCAAATAACCTGCCAGCCACCAAGCTGTCGTGACAGCTTGCCACCTTCGGCATAGCCAAGCCCGCAAACGATAATTGCCCCCAGCATGTATAGATCGCCCGAAACCGCGCCCGCTTCGCTACCTGTTGCGGCAAATCCGGCCACCAGCCCGCTTCCCAGAATGGAAAAAAGCCAGAAAACGGCGCGTGGTCTTTCACCACCGCGCAAAAACCCGAAAATCGCAGTCGCCAATGGCAAAAGCCCGATAAAGACAATCGATCGCGCCGAACTGATATGTTCAAGCGCCAATGCCGTCAAAAGCGGAAAACCGACAACCACGCCCCCGGCAACCACCATCAAGGAGACCCATTGCGATCGTATCGGACGCACCGGTCTTGAACCCATCAGGATCAAAACCGCAATAATCCCGGCAATTGCCGCGCGTGCAACCGTAACAAAGACCGGATCAAAATCCATGACCGCCAACCGTGTTGCCGGTAACGACCCGCTGAAGATCACCACCCCCATCAGGCCACTGAACCAGCCCGCACGCGTCCGGGAAACCGATTGCGCTATTACCTGTGCCACAAGATCCTCCATCTGAATGATGGCGACATCTTTGTCTTGTCTTGGTCACACTTGCCAGACACAATACAGTACAAAACTATCAAACTGTACTGGATACAAGGGCAATACAGTGACCGTTCAATCCCAGCCACACATGTCTGAAATCGTGCAGGATGGCACGCTTGTTTCACAGGTAATGGCATCCATTCGCGACCGGATTTCGGCACGCAATCTTCTTGCCGGGGACAAGTTGCCCTCTATCCGGTCCTGTGCGCGTCAGATGGGTGTTTCCAATTCAACCGTGGTCGAAGCCTATGACCGTCTGGTCGCCGACGGCACCATTCAATCGCGCCGCGGTTCGGGGTTTTACGTTTCGGGACACACCGCCCCGCTTTCGATCGCGCGGATCGGCCCCAAACTTGACCGGGCGGTTGATCCGTTTTGGGTATCGCGACAATCGCTTGATGCCAGACCCGACATGCTCAAACCCGGCTGCGGCTGGTTGCCCGCGGACTGGATGCCCGAAACATCAATCCGGCGCGCCTTGCGCACCCTTGCACGCGCTTCTGACGATGTTCTGGTTGAATATGGCACGCCGCTTGGGCTTGCGCCCTTGCGGCAATTGCTGTCGCGGCGGTTGGCCGGGCATGGCATCGTGACCGACCCCGATCAGATTTTACTGACGGAATCCGGCACCCAGGCAATCGACATGTTGTGCCGCTTTCTGATTGAACCGGGTGACACGGTTCTGGTTGATGATCCGTGCTATTTCAATTTCTGTGCGCTGTTGCGTGCCCATCGCGCCAATATCATAAGCGTCCCCTTCACCCCGACGGGGCCTGATATTGATACCTTTGCCCGTGTCGTTTCCGACCATAAACCGCGCCTTTATATCACCAATTCCGGCATTCATAATCCGACCGGCGCGTCCCTGTCCCCCCAAACTGCGCATCGGATTTTGAACATTGCCGACCAGCATGACCTGATTATCATCGAAGATGACATTTTCGCGGATTTCGAGACCACACCCGCCCCGCGCCTGGCCGCCCTTGGCGGCATGGACCGGGTCATTCATATCGGCAGCTTTTCAAAAACCCTGTCGGCATCCCTGCGCTGTGGCTATATCGCCAGTCGCAGTGACTGGATTGACCAACTGATCGATCTTAAGGTCGCAACCGGATTTTCCGGCAGCAACCTTGCCCCCGAACTGATCCATCTGGTCTTGAAGGACGGTACCTATCGCAAGCACATGGACGGATTGCGCACCCGGCTGTCGCACGCTATGACCGGTACCGCAAAACAACTGGCATCCCTTGGCATTCGCCCGGTAATTACACCCGATCCGGGGATATTCCTGTGGTGTGCTTTGCCCGACGGGATCGACGCCGCACAAACCGCGCGCAATGCCCTTGCCAATGGTGTGGTTCTGGCACCGGGCAACGTGTTCAGCATTTCGCAATCGGCTGGCAATCTGATGCGCTTTAACGTCGCGCAATGTCAGCATCCCAAAATATTCAAGGTGCTTGAACGCGCCATGCGCCCGTAACCTTACACAGCGAAAAAGGCGCACCCGAATGGATGCGCCTTTTGCAATTTCAAAGCTCGCTAACCAGCCGTCGCTTACGGGAACAGCGGTTCGATCTCAAGCCCCATGGTTTCCGGAAGACCGAGCATCACGTTCATGTTCTGCACGGCCTGACCCGATGCGCCTTTGACCAGGTTGTCTTCGACCGCGACAATAATCACACGGCCTGGCACACGGTCCTTGACGACACCCATCAGGACATAGTTCGAACCACGTACATGGCGGGTTTGCGGCGTGACACCGAACGGCAGAACACGGACAAACGGCTCGTCGGCATAACGCTTTTCAAGGGCTGCCTGAATGTCTTCGGCCGTGGTGCCATCGGTCATTTTGACATAGATGGATTCAAGGATACCGCGGCTCATCGGCATCAGATGCGGTGAAAAGTTGACCACAACATCCTGACCCGATGCCCATGCCAGGCCCTGCTCGATTTCCGGGGCATGGCGATGTCCGCCGGTGCCATAGGCATGAATGCCTTCGGTCACCTCGGCATAAAGCGTGCCTTCCTTTGGCGAACGACCGGCACCGGTCACACCGGATTTGGCATCAATGATGATGTCATCAGCATGCACCATCTTGCCTTCAAGAAGCGGCGTCAATGCCAGTTGCACCGGGGTCGGATAGCACCCCGGATTGGCAACCACACGGGCCTTTTTGATCTTGTCGCGGTGCAGTTCGGTCAGGCCATAGACCACTTCTTTCTGCAAATCCTGTGCGGCATGTTCCGCGCCATACCATTCCTTGTAGGTCGCCGGATCAAACAGACGGAAATCAGCCGAAAGATCGACCACCTTCACATGTTCCGGAAGACCGGCAATGACTTCCTGTGTCGTGCCATGGGGCAATGCACAGAAAATCATATCCACACTCGACCAGTCTGCTTCGGCAATCGAAATCATGGTCGGCAATTTGATATGGGCAAGATGCGGGAAAACTTTCCCGAACGGACGGCCGGCGCGTCGGTCTGCGGTCAACAGGGTAATTTCCGCGGCATCGTGATGCGCAAGAATGCGAACCAGCTCTGCCCCGGTATAGCCACTGGCACCGAGAATTCCGACTTTGACCTTCTGGTCAACCGACACGTCACTCATTTAAATCTTGCTCCTAAAGCCATGCCTGCAAATGCGCAGGTATTGATAACGTGCGGATGTTGGCAAACAAGCCCATCAGATGCAAGCAATTAGGCGACAAATATCCCTGAGAAACCGCAATATTCCCATGCAGTTTTGACATGAGGGTTTTGAGATGGAGGTTTTGACATGAGGGGCTCGGCCCTGCCCTATTTCTTGCGCGCCCGGCGCACTGTTGACGGACAGGCGCGTTTATCCTGCGGCAAAACGGTATAGAATTTCTCGATCTTCTCGTACCCGGTGGGTGCTGCGACCGGGTAATCGGTGACAAAGCGCTGATCGGAAAGGCCAAAGTCACTGGCCTTCAATCCGGATCGTTGCAACCACATCCGTCGATGGGCGTCCGAAACAACCACCTCGGGATCATCGACCAAAAAGATCGCATCACGGGCCAGTCGGTCATTATATTTGTGATGGCTCGGAAGCCAGGCTGCAAGCTGCTTGCGCAGATTTCCGGGGCTTGGCAAATTGCGCGTGCGGGTCACAAACCTGGTCATCTGATCGACAAGCTTGCTGATGTCGCCGGGCGGTACCGATCCATGGGTCGCCCGATCGATGAAAAAGGCCAGATCAATCTCGGTCGGGTCGCGCTTTATCACCGGTTTTATTGATTTATATAACTTGAAAAATCGCGCTATTTTCCCGCCATCGGCATTGGCCGCATCATAAACCCGATGATAGGCCGCCTGCACTTCGGGCCGCGCCCCATAGGCGGCAAAACGCCGGGTAAAATCGGCCCGCTCACGATCATTGACCCAGATCGCACACAGCACATCAAACGCCGCATCATTATTGCCAAGCGCCAGTCTGTGCATATCCTCGGTAAAGGGACCAAACACATTGCGCAACAAGCCGGGATTGGCCCGTTCGGCGGCAAACAGGATCTGCTGGATTTCCGCGCCTGCCCCGGCAGTTGCCCCGCGCGGTCCCCAGGTCAGATAGGCGCGCGGATCATTGGTAAAGCAATACGGATCCCCTTCAAGAAACCGCTTGCCGCTGCGCGGATTGGGCGACTGACAAAAATTGAACTGGATGACGTCGTAATCCGTGCCTTCCAGTGCGAACGTCAGGTGATTGGCCCGCTCGATCGCGTCCGGCGGCGCTATTTGCGAAGGCATCAACAGCCGCCAAAGCCCGGTGGTTATCGCCCCGTAACTCTCCGCCCCGACCGCGGCACGCACCGCCGAATTCAGACATGGTTGCAGATCAATGATCGCCTGTCGGGTCTTTGCCCCGACAATCCCGTCCGCCTTGCCATAGCTGCTGGCAGGCTTTCCCGCACAATTGGCAGCCTGGGCAAACAAACGCTGCTGAAACGTCGCCACCGACCCATACCGGCCAAGTGTCAAAGCACGGTTTTCAAACCGGTATAACACCTGCGCCAGGTCCTGGGCCTGTGCCCTATTCTGGACCGACAACAAAAGCAAAACACCTGCCAGCAACATGATCGTCGCTGGCAGGAAGGGTCTTAAGATTGCACAAGATGTCAGCCCGCGTTTCAGAGCAAACCTCAATCCGGTTAAATGAACGCTTTTACGCCGCCAGCTTAGCCGGGCTTTTCAGAAGCGCCAAGCGGTAGCGCCCGATTTTCTCAAAACCAAGTGCCTCATAGGCCTTTGCCGCAGCTTCGCTGTCTGTGGACAGGATGGCGCGGGTTACACCGCGTGCCCGTGCGGCCAGAAGTGTTTTGGCAACCAGTATCCGGGCATAGCCGTTTGACCGGAATTCCAGCGGTGTCCAGACCGGTCCGACCTGTACCATGTCGGGCAGTTGGGCGTTAAAGCCCGAAAGGCTTACCGCCTTTCCTTCAACAATCAGTGCCCACAGATTGCGCGCATCAAGGGACTGCACCAGTCGCGATGCGACCTTGCTGTCAAGAACCGGGGTGTCTTCGGCCCCCAATGCCTCGATCTCATAGGCCCGCAGCCAGCTTAGCAATGTGCTGCGTTCAACCTTTTCGGCATCAACCATCTGAAAGTCGTCCGCCCGCGCATTGACCGGCACCACCAGATTGGCAAGATCCAGCCCATACAGAATATCCGATGCATTGATCGCAAATTCACTGCCTGCAAGGCCAAGCTGGCCCAGCATATCCGCCGCCTGATCAGCCTCGCCGAATACCCCGGCCACGGGCCGCAACGGATCGGCAAGAAAGGCTTCGGTCAGTTGGGTCGGGACCGTTTGGTTATCCGCTGCCTGGACAAAGACATTGCCATTGCCGAACTGCGCAATGATGGCCTGGATCGCACCATCATTTGCCACAGCACCGAACCAGCTTCCAGAAAGCGGATGACGGCGTCGCTCGATACCGGCAGTTCGCAGATTTCCGCGCAGGATCATGCTGGTCGCAGCATGGTCGGCAAGAAATGCGGTTGCGGCATCAAGATCGGCGTCGTGCAGCTTTCTGTACTGCATATCGGTGGTCCCTTTCTTTGGGGGTTAACTGGGATTTTCAGGATTTCGAATTGGCATAAAAAAAGACCGCTCTATTAGCGGCCCTTCACAAACAGCAAGGATGTCCAACAGAGTTTCAAAAAGCTATGTTTTGAAAATTCGTCGCATGTTCCCAACCATTTTGTGATCCTTTGCAAATCGGAAATTATCGTTCCTGAACTTGTTCTTATCACAAACTTCGCAATTTCCGACCCTTCTTTTTAAAATTCTTTTCCCGTGATCGCATCGCGCTGTTTCCGGCATGTGGAAATGGTCAGTAAGGGGCTGTTTTTCAATTCGGTTTGCGATAACTTGGGAAAGTGGTATTACCATTACCACGCGCACCTTATTCGGAGTTGAACTCATGCCAGTGATTACCTGCGTCGATGACCTTAAACGTATCTATAAACGGCGCACCCCGCGCATGTTTTACGATTACGCAGAATCCGGAAGCTGGACCGAGCAGACATTCCGCGAAAACACCACCGATTTTCAGGATATCCACCTGCGTCAGCGCGTCGCAATCGACATGTCGGGCCGCACCACCAAAAGCCAGATGATCGGTCAGGACGTCTCCATGCCGGTCGCCCTTGCCCCTGTCGGACTAACCGGGATGCAGTGTGCCGATGGCGAAATCAAGGCCGCCCGTGCGGCCGAAAAATTCGGCGTGCCCTATACCTTGTCGACCATGTCGATCTGCTCGATCGAGGATGTGGCCGAAAACACATCCAAGCCGTTCTGGTTGCAGGTTTATACGCTCAAAGATGATGACTTCATGCAGCGCCTGTTTGACCGCGCCAAGGCCGCAAAATGTTCGGCCGCTGTCATCACGGTCGATCTTCAGATGCTGGGTCAGCGTCACAAGGATTTGAAAAACGGCCTGTCTGCTCCGCCCAAGCTGACCATCAAATCGGTCGCCGACATGATGACCAAGGTCCAATGGGGTCTTGGCATGCTTGGCACCAAACGCCGTTTCTTTGGCAACATTGTCGGTCATGCCAAGGGCGTTGCTGATCCGTCGTCACTGGGCGACTGGACGGCCCAGGCATTTGATGACTCTCTTGATTGGGACCGTATTCGTGAATTCCGCAAGATGTGGGATGGTCCCCTGATCATCAAAGGGATCATTGATGCACGCGACGCGGTCGAAGCCCTGAATGTTGGTGCTGATGCCATCGTGGTCTCGAACCATGGCGGACGTCAGCTTGACGGTGCGCTGTCTTCAATCCGCGCATTGCCGCAAATCATGGATGCCGTTGGCGACAAGATCGAAGTCCATCTTGATAGTGGCATTCGGTCCGGTCAGGACGTGCTCAAGGCATTGGCTCTTGGCGCGAAAGGCACCTATATCGGTCGCGCCTATGTTTATGGCCTTGGGGCCATGGGCGAAGCAGGCGTCACCAAGGCCCTCGAACTCATCCACAAAGAACTTGAAGTCTCGATGGCATTCTGTGGCCACACCGACATCAACACGGTTGATCGTGACATCCTGATGGTCCCGCGCGATTTCTCGGACCGCTGGCAGTAACGCACAAGATTGTTGGGGCACGCACCAAGCTTCCCCACCATTCGCCCGTAAAAAACGGCGCCTTTCCTTGGAAAGAGCGCCGTTTTCTTTTTTGTGCAGGTTCAGAGAACCAATCGCATCGGCACCTTGCCCCGCAAAAGAAAAAGCGCCACTCGAAAGTGGCGCTTTTCCAATACTGTATCGTACCAGATGTCTGGAAACGTATTAACGTTTCGAGAACTGGAAGCTACGACGTGCTTTGGCGCGACCGTATTTTTTACGTTCGACTGCACGCGAGTCACGGGTAAGGAACCCGCCAGCTTTGAGCGAACCACGCAGTGCCGGCTCGAACAGGGTCAGTGCACGGGAGATACCATGACGAACCGCACCTGCCTGACCAGACAGACCGCCACCCGATACGGTGCAAACGACGTCGAACTGATCTTTGCGATCGGTTACGCCGAACGGCTGGTTGATGACCATGCGCAGAACCGGACGTGCGAAGTAGTCTTCGAACTCGCGGCCATTGACGGTGACTTTACCCGAGCCCGGCTTGATCCAGACACGTGCAATTGCGTTTTTACGACGACCGGTTGCATAGGAACGGCCCTGTGCGTCGATCTTCGGTTCCGGCAGGGTGCCTTCAGCAGCAGCTGCGGTTTCGCCGCCCTGTGCCAGATCCTTGAGATCTTCAAGAGTTTTGGTGTCGGCCATTATTTGCCACTCCGCTTGTTCTTTTCGTTCATAGCCGCAACGTCGAGGACTTCCGGCTTCTGAGCTTCATGCGGGTGCTCGGTACCAGCATAGACGTGCAGTTTGGAAAGAACCTGGCTGCGCAGCGGACCACGGGACATCATACGCTCAACAGCTTTGATGATCACACGTTCCGGGTGCTCACCATTCAGGAGCTTGTCCATGGTGCGTTCTTTGATGCCGCCCGGGTAACCGGTGTGCCAGTAGAACTTCTTGTTCTGAAGTTTACGGCCGGTCAGTTTGACTTTTTCGGCATTGACGATGACGATGTGATCGCCACAGTCCATGTGCGGGGTAAACATAGCTTTGTGTTTACCACGAAGACGGTTGGCAACAACAGCAGCAAGGCGGCCAAGGACGACGTCTTCAGCGTCGACCACGAACCATTTGCGCTCGATGTCGCTCGGTGTCGCAGTGAAGGTTTTCATTATTTCAATACTCGAAAACTGGGTTTCACGGAGGGAATCTTCCCTCGTTGAAAGTCGGCGCATTATGCCAGCATTCAACAGGAAAACAACAGGAATATTTCATTGTAAATCAATGAGTTACGCAAAGAGGTATTATTTTACCACACGATTTCGCGCTATTTTTCCGCCGGCGGCATGGCATATGTCCCGATCACATGCGCACAAAGACTGTTATCAACGGCTGATCGAATATGGCATTCCGCAATCAAAAGCCGCCTGCCCGCCTTAAGGATCTTGGCCTCGGCAATCAGGTCGCCCGGCTTCGCCCCCGACAGGAAATGTACCGTCGCCTCGGTCGTTACCGCCAGATCCGCCTTGGGTACCACAAGCCAGGCCACCGCATAAAGCGCAATATCGGCCAAAGCAAAAATCGCCGGGCCCGTTACCACATTGCCGGGCCGCAAATAGCGTTCCCTGAACGGCAACCGCAGGACCGCCGTGTCATTTTCAAGACTTTCGGTGATAACGCCCATATCGCCGACAAACGGCACCTTTTCGCGCATGATGGCATCAAAATCAGCCGGGGTGATCCCGGTGCGGGCGTGCGAATTGTTCATGACAGCAGACCTCCCCAGATTGCCAGTTTGGCTTTGGCATTATTGATCCAGATCGACAGCCTGACATAACGTTTACGTTAACGTCAATATTTTACGGTTTCTGCATCCCTTCCCCACCATTGGATGCGGACTGTTTGCCGCGATCCATTTTGTCACCGTGTGTTTTTCGCCATCTGTTTATCGCCATCTGTTTATTGACGTCCCTGGATCAGGCAACAATGGCGCGCCCGCAGCAAAGCCGGTTCACACCCGGCCATATCACGGTACAGGTACGGGTTCACGATTACCGCAAAACGATCGATGCCAGATCGGTAAATGTGGCCAGCACCACACCCCCGATAACAATGGCGACAATCGCCGTCGCACCGATATGCGGCAATTTGCGTCGCATCCATTCACCCGATGACATCGGCGGTTGCGAGGCTGCTTTATGTTTGAACCTTGCCCGGACGGGCCCGCGCGACAAATCCACAACAGGTTTGTCGACCTCATCATTGGATGCCCAATGATGGCGGTTCTCCGGAAGATAGACAGGGCGGCGGTCTTCCTGACCGGTTTCGTCACGCATCATGGCGATTTCACAGCGTCACTCGCTGCCTCCTGCAACAAGGGTATGTCGAAAATTCCGGTCATTTTCATGCTGCGATGCTGTGCATCACGAAAATGACGGCCCCCTCATTGATGGTCTGTCGCGTCTGTCCCGATGCTTTGCCTTTTCAAAGGCTGACGGTTATCCGGATGCTGTCCCCAAACAGCATGCCCCAAACAGCATATCACCGGCCGATCCCCGATTTTCAGGTGTATGGATTTTGTGTCCCAATCGGCCTGCCTGCACAAAACCTGTGGGCCGGAACCGTCTGATTATCCTGATACTTATATGGGGATTACGGCAACAGTTCGACAATAGCCGACTATTTCCCCAAAATTGCCGAAAACTCGCTGACTGTCAGAACAAGCACATAGCCGATGGCAACCGCTGCAATCATATAGGCCGCGGCACGTGGCAGAAACTTGTCCCAGGTGATGGGGTCGCGTGCCTTGCGTTTTGACCGCGCGGCTTTTGCCTTGGCCTTTTCCTGTTTTTCAAGGATTTCCAGACGCTTGCGGTCCATCTCGCCGCGCGCGGCCCAGTTGGCCGTGTTATCAGGCAAATCAATGCGTGACTGCCGGACTTCCTTTTCCTTGAAGTCGTCAACACGCCCCTGAATGTCATTGCCCGATGATGCGTCACCATCGTCTGTCTGTCGCACCCGATCAAGCAATGTCGCCCCGCCATTCAGGCTTTCGACATATTCGTCATACGCGGTCTTTTCTTCGGCGAATGCGGCGGCCTGAGCGGCTTCGTGGCTGGCCTGGGCGGCCGGGTTTCCATGCAGTGCTGCTGCACCGGATGCGGCGTTCTGCACATGAACATGGCGGCTGGGCTTGGGCCGTGTCGCATTTTGTGCGCGCTCGGCACTGGCGGCACTGGCTGCGGCAATCTGTTTGTCGCTGACCATCGGGGACGGCTTAGGCCCCAGCATCGCGGGCGGACGGGTTTCCGTGACCTCGACCGTTTCGGGATCGGGGGTTTCGCTGTCATCATCGATGATTTTGGGCTTGGGCATCAAAAAGGGCGGGATGTCAAAACCGTTGCGAAGCAACCGCGCACGCGCTTCGGCGCGATACCGTTCAAGATCGCGCTCCATTACGTCCTTGCGATCAAACCGTTTGATCGGCGTTTCCCGGACAGGCTTTTGCGACTTTATCGTTTCCTGCCATTTACGCGCTGAAACAAACCGGTTCGGCGCCCGACCAGGACGCCGCGTTTGACTGTCACTCATCCACAACCATGCGTTTTTCACCGTTCGGTTTATTCTTCAAACACCGAATATCCCGATGCTTGTAAACGGTTTTATTGATGACCCGATGCGTGCAATTCTACTACGATCACAAGTAGAAGAAAATCAAAAACGATGCCACGCACACGCATCAAGGAGGAACACCATGACCACCGCCACCCCGTCATCTCCGCTGGTGACCCGCCATGACCACGACGGGTATGTCACCCTTGTCCTGTCCAACCCCGCCCGGCGCAACGCCCTGTCAGCGGCGATGATGTCCGCCCTTCAGGATGCCTTTGACGACATTGCCCAAAACCCCGATATCCGGTGCGTTATTCTTGCCGCCGATGGCCCGGTCTTTTGTGCCGGTCACGATCTTAAGGAAATGGGCGGCATCACCGACTGTGATCAGCATGCCAGTCTGTTTGCCCAATGCAGCCGTCTGATGATGCGGATCGTCACCCTGCCCCAGCCGGTCATTGCCCGTGTCCGCGGCATGGCAACCGCGGCTGGCTGTCAGCTGGTGGCAAGCTGCGATCTTGCCGTTGCGGCCCGTTCGGCCAAATTTGCCACCCCCGGGGTCAATATCGGTCTGTTCTGTTCGACCCCGATGGTCGCACTGAGCCGCAATATCGCGCGCAAGCACGCCATGCGCATGCTGCTGACAGGCGATCCGGTGCCGACCGACACCGCCTTTGCGATGGGGCTTGTATCGGATGTGGTTGATGATGATGATCTTGAAACGGCAACAGATGATCTTGCCGCGGGCATTGCCGCAAGATCCGGCATGACCGTGCGCCTTGGCAAACAGGCATTTTACAAACAGATCGAAATGCCCCTGCCCGATGCATATGCCTATGCATCCGATGTCATGACCGCCAACATGCAAAAACACGACGCCCGCGAAGGCATCGGCGCCTTCGTTGAAAAGCGCCACCCGACATGGCGCCATGAATGACCGCCTGATGACGGATTGAAGGGTTGCATTCGCATCTGAACTCTGCGTTTGCTCATATATCTGCTGCCATCGCGGTTTTGCCCGGGTGCCAGGTCGGGTTTGCCCGGCATTGTTTCCTGCGATGGTGGCGACCTGTCACGCCCTGATGGAGTAACTCCGATGCCGTTTGAAATGTGGCTTGCCTTTGTCGTTGCCTGCACCGTCATTCTGATCATTCCCGGCCCGACCATCATGCTGGTGGTCAGCTACGCCCTAAGCAAGGGACGGCAAACCGCCTGGGCGACTGTTCCCGGCGTTGCCCTGGGCGATCTGACTGCAATGACCATTTCGCTGGCCGGGGCCGGTGCGCTTCTTGCCACCTCGGCCGAGGCCTTTACCATCCTGAAATTCTGCGGCGCTGCCTATCTGGTCTATCTGGGCATCAAGATTTGGCGCGATAATCCCGGCGCGTTGCAGGACAACCCGGATGCCAAACGCAACCGTCCGTCGCGCATGTTCCTTCAGGCCTACGTGGTCACCGCCCTTAATCCCAAGGGCATCGTGTTCTTCATTGCCTTTGTGCCGCAATTCATCACGGCCGGAAGCCCGGTTTTGCCACAGTTCGTCGTCATGACCGCAACCTTTGTCATTCTGGCTGCGATCAATGTCGCGATCTGGGCGGTGATGGCCGCCGCCCTGCGTGAACGGTTCCGCCATCCTGATGCCATGCGTCGTCTGACCCGGGTTGGTGGCGGGGTGATGATTGGTGCGGGCTTGCTGACTGCCCTTACCCGCCGCGCGAGTGCTGCGGTCTAGAACCGGCACCAATCAGCGCCGATAACATCGCCCGTCCCGCGCCATCGCGGCCGAACGGGTAAATCACCACCATCACAAGACCGGCCAGTAACACATTCCATGCCGGGCGCAATGGCCACATCCATTCAAGATTGGCCGCCACCACGCGCCCGGCCGGAATACCGGTCGCCAGCGCGTACCAGCCATATTCAATCCCCGCTGTCGCAAGGCCAGCGATCACCGCAATCACAACAAGCGTCACAGCCGACCGCAATGACCAGCCCCGCCAATGCGCAAACCGATACAGCATCAGGGCGACAAACAACCCGGCCATCAGGGTGGCTTCGCTGACATCGACCTTGGACTGCATAAAGAAATGCAGCGCCCCCAGAACCGCAATCGGATAAACCAGCTTATGCAGACGCGCCCATTTCGCACCAAGCCGGCGCATTGCCGCCTTGGTCGAGGTCGCGGCAAGGATCGCAAGCCCGATCAGGGCGACAAACCCGATCGTCAGATAAATCCGAAGGACGATCTCGCTTGCGATCCGCCCAAGATCAAGGTTCTGACTGATGGCATAAAGCCCAAGATGAACCATCCCGTAACAAAAAGCCGCAACACCGATCTGGCGGCGCACCTGCACCAGCTTTGAAAATCGCGTAATCCGGCGCAAGGGCGTGATCAAAAGCGATATCAAAAGGACCCTGATCGTCCAGTCACCACTTTGCAGGATGGCTTCCTTGACCGGGATCGTCGCCCCGCCCTGTACAATCACCGGCCACAGCAAAACCACACCGGGCACAAGCAGCGCGACAAAGACCACCAGTTTGAAAAAGGAAAACCGTCCGGACGGATCAAGCCATGGATACATGCAGTCAAGCCTATGGTGTTGTAGCGCACGCACGCGCGCGCCAAATTCAAACACGGCATCCCGGCAAAGCCGGACACTGCCTTGACCTACTCAAAGCGCATTTAATGTGCCGCGTCATTTAAACTCGCCATCAACTTTCCGCGATCCCGCCTTTCAACCCGTGACCTGCGCCAAACAGTTGCACAGGATCGCCGATCATATAACTATCAACCAAGAACAATTGATGGATTGAACAAAATGCCCCAATTCGAAAACCTGGATGATGCCGCCCTTAAATCGCTTCTGGAAACGACCAGAACAATTGCCCTTGTCGGCGCCAGTCCCAAGCCTGATCGCCCGTCAAACCGGGTGATGAAATTCCTGCTTGATCGCGGATATCACGTGATCCCGGTCAATCCCGGTCAGGCTGGCGGGGAAATTCACGGTCAGACGGTGGTCGCCACCCTTGCCGACATTTCCGAGCCGGTCGATATGGTCGATATCTTCCGCAATAGCGACGATGCCGCCGGTGTCGTGGATGAAGCCATCGCAATCAAGGCCAAGTCGGTCTGGATGCAGCTTGGCGTGCTGAACCCCGATGCGGCGTCCAGGGCAATCGATCATGGCATGGTCGCCGTGATGAACCGTTGCCCGGCCATCGAAATTCCCCGGCTGTTCTGATCGGGCGATTTTTCAAAATTTGCGATGGCGAGTCGCCAAAATAAAAAGGCACCGGAACCCGGTGCCTTTTGCAATTCAGTCAGACAAATGCGCGATCAGCCGCGACCGCATTTTGCCATCAGTTCGGGCATCAGGCCCTGATTGCCGATAAAGACCGGCTGTACGGCACTGGTCACGCTATAGGTCGTGGTCTGTTCGTCAACGATCTGGTCATAAAGCCCCGATGTTTCGAGAACCAGCGACACCACCCCGTCCGACTTGATCCGCAATGCGGCAAAGCCGTTGGCATATTCTGTGCGGGCGCATTCACGGCCAAGGATCGTGTCAAAACGTTCCACCAGCGCGTAACGCGGATTTTCCGACAGATGATCCCGGCTGGCAACAGTACCGGGGACGACATTGGGTTTGGGGATATATTTGCTGAACCGGGCTTGTGACTGGACGATATAGCCATCCGGGAAATAGACCGCGACATCTTCGGAAAGAAGGATGCGGTCACCAACAACCTGACCCGATCGCAACAGCGCCTTGATTCGTTTCCCCGGAATTTCCCCGGAAAACGCATTAAAGCGCAGCAACTTTCCGTCCCCCCGCTGATCAGCATAAAACTTTTCAAAAGGTACGATTGGGGTTTTATCCGCTGCCATCGCAGCCGGTGTAATTGCCGCTGACGCAATCGCCAGTGCAAGTGTCACGCCCCCCGAGCGTCGCGAAAAGACCGCCGCAATGGCCTTTAGCATATGTCCCCGCCTCTCACTGATACGTGTCGGAATACTTCGCTGAGATTATGCAGATTAATCCGAATTTCAACTGTAATTCCTGCGAAATTCTTCGGCACAGGTAAAAGCACATATAAAAACAACGAGGTGGCATTATGCCACCTCGTTGCCAAAGATTTGGTAAATGTCGAAGCTTAGTCGACAGAAATCGTCACACGACGGTTACGCGGCTCACGAACACCATCCGGAGTCGGGATGAGAAGTTCGCCTTCACCAACCGCGTCGCTCTCGATCATGTCAGCTTTGATACCACGACCGGTCAGCTGCGACAGAGCAGCCTGCGCACGACGTTCGGACAGTTTCAGGTTATAGGCTGCCGAACCCGATGCATCGGCGTGACCGACGATCGCAACATTACCCATCGAAGTTGCCCACTGTTCGGCCGCTGCATCAAGAACGCGCTCCGAAACCGGGGTAATTGCAACGCTGTCGAAATCGAAGAAGATCGTGAACAGACGTGCTTCTTTCGCAGCAACCGGTGCCGCAGCAGCCGGTGCCGGCTCTACCGCACGAAGTTCTGCCATCGCAGCTTCGAAGTCTTTCCAGCACTGGCTGATCAGCTCGGTCTGCCAGCCTTCTTCACTTTCCTCGATCCAGCAATCGAAACGGGCCTGTGCAATTGCTGCTGTGTCAGGCTTTTCTTCGCGCTTGCCATCATCAAGCAAACCGATCAGCTCGTCACGAACTGCACGTTTCTGTACAATTTCTTCAGCCGAGAAACGCCAGTTTGCCGGATCTTCCGGAAGAATGGTTTCGTTGCTTGCTACTTTTCCGGCCTTTTTCGCAAAGAAATCGGCATCAAAGAAGTCGTACCACTCGTCGGCTTCACGCTGTGCATAAGCGATATACTCGGCTTTCAGCGCCTTGCCGAATGCGGTCGTCGGCTCGGTGCCAGAGATCGCAGATGATACAGAATTGCTGTATGTCAGCGGGTTACCGCCATACATAACCGCAGTCCCGGAATTGTCTACGCTGCTACACGCACTCAGAAGCGCAACGCCACCAAGAGCACAAAGAATAGTCGGACGAATCTGCATGTCTTACCCCTGTCTTAAGGTTGTTATTCAGCAAATACTTTATCACCAAAGATGGTGAGATTATGTCTCAAAACGACCGAAAACGCGATTTGTTCCATACGTGTAAAAAGAATTGTGTTTTGCTACACACTTTTCAAGAACACATAAACCTGTAATTCTTATTGTGTCATACTGATGTATGAGTAGCAAATAATACAACCATGACACTGAGCGCACGAGGATGAAATGATTGAAACCGATGTATCCAAGATCACACTGATGCTAAAGCAGTTCGCACTCGGCTTTGGCATGGATCTTTTAGGCGCAATTGTCATTCTAGCCGTTGGCTGGTGGCTTGCCGGACGCGCCTCGGCACTGGTACGCCACTCGCTTAAAAATGCAAAATTTGTCGATGCGACTCTCAAGCCGCTGGCAGCAAGCATTGTGCGTTACGCAATCCTGGTATTCGTCCTCGTCGCGGTTCTTTCGAACTTTGGTGTGGAAACAACCAGCATCATCGCCGTCCTCGGTGCTGCCGGTCTGGCAATCGGTCTGGCATTGCAAGGCACGCTGTCAAACATCGCCGCCGGTGTCATGATCCTGATCCTGCGTCCGCTCAAGATTGACGAATTCGTCGAAGCCGGTTCGATTTCCGGTACCGTCGTTGAAATCACCCTGTTCACCACCCTGCTCAAGACGCCGGACGGTGTTTTCATTTCTGCCCCGAACTCGCAGATCTGGAACAGCGCGATCAAAAACTATTCGCGCAACCCGACCCGTCGTCTCGATATCAAGGTCGGCATCGCCTATGACGATGATGTTGATGCGGCACTTGATTTCCTGAAAAACCTGGTGGCATCCGATCCGCGCGTTCTCAAGGACCCGGAACCGATGAGCTTCGTCGCGACCCTTGGCGAAAGCTCGGTCGATCTGACCGCACGCGGCTGGGTGGCAACGTCCGAATTCTGGCCGACCTTCTTTGACCTGACACGCAAATCGAAAACCGAACTTGAAGCTGCCGGCTTCTCGATTCCGTTCCCGCAGCGTGACCTGCACATCATCGAATCTTCGGAAACCGCAAGCACCGCGACCAAAACAGCAGCCAAACCGGCTGCAAAGGCACCGGCCAAGAAACCGGCCACCCGGTCGCGTTCAACCGCTGCAAAATCGACCACCAAAACCACGGCGGCCAAAACCACCGCTGCGAAAAAGGCACCCGAAAGCAAAAGCTGACCGGTTCCTGATCCTTGATCACATGAAAGAGGCCCCGATAACGGGCCTCTTTTTTTTATGGCAATTTTCAAGGCCTGGGCCGATGCACCGCCCGCTGCCTTGAACACTGGTTACAGAGCACAGGCACAGGCACAGGCACAGGCACAGGAAGGAACGCCATGCCCCCTGCCAGCTCGACCGCAAACGCGCATACTTGGACCTTCCTTGCGCCCCTGCTCTTTCCCTCGGCACTCCTGTGGCAATCCCACGGCCCGCTATATATCCCCCGCCATACATCCCCACGGCCTTTGCACCGGGCATGTAGTAGCCCGCTGTTACCCGCCCGGCTACTTGCAGGCGTATGATTTCCATCCCTCAACGACAATCACAACACGCCCGGGAGGATATAAACCATGTCTGCCAAAAAGATTTTGATGATCACCGGTGATTTCGCCGAAGATTATGAAACCATGGTCCCGTTCCAGACCCTGCTTGCGGTCGGGCACAAAGTCGATGCTGTCTGCCCCGACAAGAAGGCTGGCGATACCGTGGCAACCGCCATTCACGATTTCGAAGGCGATCAGACCTATAGCGAAAAGCGCGGTCATAACTTTGCACTGAATGCCGATTTCGCTTCAGCGCGTGCTGAAAACTATGACGCCCTTCTGATCCCCGGTGGCCGTGCGCCGGAATATCTTCGCCTGAACGAAGACGTCATCCGGCTTGTGCGCGATTTCAACGATGCCGGCAAACCGATTGCTGCTGTTTGTCATGGCGCACAGCTTCTGGCGGCTGCTGATATCATCAAGGGCCGCAAGGTTTCCGCCTATCCGGCCTGCGCCCCCGAAGTCAAACTTGGCGGCGGGATTTATGCCGACATCGCGATTGATGATGCCTGCACGGATGGCAACCTTGTCACCGCACCGGCCTGGCCGGCCCACCCCAAATGGCTCGCAGCTTTCCTTGCCGTCCTCGGGACCGACATAAAATTATGATGATCAATCGCCCATTCGCTGATTGCGCTTGGGCGATTTTTCCCTGACCATGCACTGACGGGTCTGCGCAGACTTGGCAACAGGCCCGGACCATAAGCTGCCCGGCACCTTTTCGCGGGACGCAAAACGGGCAGCATTGCAGGAAAGGCCGTCCTCATGTGTCAAATCTATTCCGGTACCGAACCCGAACTCTATCAATGTGTCAGCCGGTCCGTGCGGATCAATGGCGTTGTCACCAGTCTGCGTCTTGAATTGCGCTTCTGGCAGATTCTTGATGAAATTTCGGCGGGCGAAGGCTTCAGCACCCCGCAATTTCTGGGCAAGATTTATGACGAGGTTGTCGCACAGCGTGGCGACATTCCGAATTTTGCTTCCCTGCTACGGGTCATTTGCACGGTCTATCTGGAAAAGCAGATCGGACTGCACACCACACTTAACGAAGCCCAGACACGCTCGCGCCTGGTCAGCTAGACCAAAAGACCAGGGGCTCTAATATAAAATAAGTGCTCCCCGCCCGCCTGGACGTCACATCTCGTGACTTCGGCCATGTATCGGTATGGGATTTTGCGTGGATGTGGGGATAAACCTGATCTTGGCTAGTTCAGCCAGGACGAAAGTTCGCGCGTGCTGAACCCGCCGCTGCGCATGATTGACGGGTTGGCATTGCGTCGCAGGGTCGGCTCGGCCGGCTTTATGATGCTGTTGCGCTGATGCATGCCCGCAGCGGCACCGAAATCGATCTGGGATCGCGCCACAAGATCAGCAGCACTGGGCTGCGGCTTGCTGGCATTGATCGGTTGCGGGGTTTGCTGTTTCTGCTTGGTCTCGTAGATCCAGCGCAGTTCCTGTTTCAGGGTCTGATATTCCGCCGTATCAGGTGCAGAGTTAACCTCGTTAACAATCTGCAACTTCACCATCTGCGGGAACCGGTCAAGGCGTTCCAGCAACATGAATTTCACGCTCGGACGCACCGCATCTGACCGCATAAGCTTCATCACCAGACGGCGATAGATATCAATACGCAGGTTTCCGTTCGATGCCAGTTCGATGAATTCTTCGACAAATTCGCGTGCTGCCATTTTGCCATCCAGAAGCGCACGCAGATTGTCGGCCATCGCCCGGCGATATGCTTCGCGAATTTCGACAACATGGTTGGATGCGCGGGTCCGCACCAGATGGAAGGCTTCGGGGCTGAACGCGTTCTTGGTCAGAAGCTTGGCGCAATCGGCCACCAGTTCGTGTTTGGTGGCATCCGAAACCACTTCAAACACGCCGGTAATCAGTTCCTTGCATTTTGCATGCGGCCCCATGCGGATCGCCGCGGCCAGCGCCATCGGGCTTTCCGGATCGCGGGTCGCAATAACAGCAAGCGCCAGCGGATCATCATATTGCATCAAGGCCAGATCATTGCTCAGCAAATGTTCCGGCATCAAAAGACGTTGTTGCTTCGCCGCCCCGGTCACTGTCAGCGGCTCGCCACTCTGATAGCTTTCCTTGATGGTCAGCGCGTATTTCAACGCATCATATGAGATGCCGTGATTGCTGCTCATGGCACTCAGTCCCCTTTGGGCCCCTTGCTGAGCCGCCTGTCAGAGACCAGCCCTTCAAGGCCGCCATTGTTGCGGCCTGCCCGTGGGCGAATATTCGGGTTCGGATTGCGTTTGTTCGACGCAGCCGGTGCTTGCGCACTCTCCTTTTCGGCCCGCGGGCGTGATGCCGATGCGGCGGGCTTGGTATCGTTAAAGAAGTCGATATACCAATCCATATCGGTCGATGCCATTGCATAACGTCCCCCGGCGGCCGGGCTTTCGATATTGGCTTCGGGGATACCGTTGCTGATCTGAAGCACGACCGATGACGGGGCGGTCATGCCCGCACGCCATGCCAGTGCCGTGATCGCACGCGCACTTCCGGAATCAAGGATTTTGGAAACCGCACTGATCGGGATTTGCGCGTAATGGGCCAGTGACTGCACAACCAGCGCATCTTCATTCCGCGAAACCGCGTCCAGAATATACTGGTCGATCGTCATCTTCTGGTTCGATGCCGTTTCATGATCGTGATCAAGCATCACGTCATCGGCAATCTCGACCGGCATCCCGGCATCCGCCGGATGCAGCGGCATGCGGTTTTCAAACCGTGCCTTTTCAATCCGCTGGCGAACCGACTGGCGCAAGGCGCGGGCAACTTCGGTGCGCATACGCCCCTGTTCAACCAGGGTATCAAACAGCGACGCCATGATGAAGTGGGCGATACGGCGCTGGGCCTGACGCGAAATGCGGCTCTGCCCGCCCAAAAGATCCCCTTCCGGCGATTTGGGTTTGGCAACCTTGCGTTCTGTGAAATGCGGCGTCATCGCAACAACGTTGCGCGGCGCGTCATCAGATGACAGCAACCGGTTCAAAAGACTGCTTTTTTCTTTTTCGGCCTGCTGTTCGATCAGGCGCGCCTTGGCTGCGGCTTCCTGTTCTTCGCGTGCGCGTTCTGCGGCGGTCTGAACAAATTCACCGCGCCCGCGCATGATATCAAGGAAGTCGGAATCACTCAGAAGTTCGATATATTCGCCAATCGACACACGGCCAATCGCCTGGATATCCTGACGCAGACGGCTTGCCGCCTGACGGGTCATATAGGGCGTATGTCCCAGTTCCTGCTCGATCAGATTGATAACCTGCGGACGATAGCAATCGCCCATATTGGCAATGGCAGCGACAAACTCCTCGACCATTTCAAGGCGTTCGGAAGGGCTGACATCATTAAGATGACGGCGCAAACGGCGGGCAACATCCATACGAACATCGCTGTCAAAATCCGGTGCGTCTTCGTCTTCTTCGGCATAGGCCATTTCGTTCGACAAACGGGCCGCATGCTCAAGAGCTGTCTGTTCTGAAATTTCTTCGCTGGAATTCTTGCGCGGGATCGACCGCCCACGTGCGTTTCCTGCATCAGCCGAAAAAGCATCGGGTGCGACTGTACGGACAGTGTCAGCAAGATCACGCAACTTCGCCGTGGCTTTATCGTCAAGCCCCCCGTCGCCGGTGTTTTTCTGCCGATTGAACATCCAACTCAGCATTATCGCAGCAATTCCCCTGGTCCCTTGCCTGGCGGCAGATCGGGCATCAAGTAGTGCAGATACCCGTCGTTTTTATGTTTTGTCAGAACAGTTTAACCAGAACTGACCGTGATAAACAACCAGACAAGACGTCTAAATTTAAATCCCCAACATCAAGGACCTATGCCATCAGACACAGCCTTGATTACCTCTAGACTATCGACGGAAAGACTCAAAAAAACATTAACAATACAGCGCCCTAAACAAACCGCTGATATTCGCCCCGATCATCGCCCGGAAGTTGCCCGGAAGTTACTTGAAAGTTATCCGGTTTGGTCACCTGCCCGGTCCGCTTCGCCCTCGTTCCCTGACCGCCCCTGCATCGCGGTTTTTTTTCCAATTCCGGGCCAAGCCCCTGACTGCAACACGTTTGGAAATTTCGGGCATAAAAAAACGGGCGACCGTTCTGGCCGCCCGTTTTGATATCCGTTACCGGATCAAATCATATCAGATCAGTTGCTGACCCATGCGATACGCAGGATGTTGGTCGCCCCCGGGGTGCCGAACGGAACACCGGCGGTAATCACCAGAGAATCACCCGGTCCGGCGAATTCTTCGCGCTGGGCAACTTCACAGGCAATGCCGACCATTTCGGCAAAGTTGGTCGCATCACGGGTAAAGACCGGATGCACGCCCCAGCACAGCGCCAGACGACGTGCGGTCTGAATCCGCGGCGTCAGGCCAAGGATCTGCACTTCCGGACGCTCACGCGCGGCACGGAATGCGGTTGAACCCGACGTGGTATAGTTGACAACCGCCTTGGAACCGATGGTTTTTGCCACCTGACGGGCCGCCGCACTGATCGCATCCGGTGCGTTGTGTTCCGGATCCGGACGGTTGGCGTCACGCATGCGGAAATACAGCTCGTCCTGTTCCACACGCACCAGAATACGGTCCATGATCGAAACGGTTTCAAGCGGGTATTTACCAACCGCACTTTCTGCTGACAGCATCACGGCATCGGCACCGTCATAGATCGCGGTGGCAACGTCGGATGCTTCGGCGCGGGTCGGTGCCGGGTTGGATACCATCGAATCAAGCATCTGGGTCGCGACAATCACCGGCTTGCCGGCCTCGCGGCAGGCCTTGATGATGCGTTTCTGCAGAATCGGCACATCTTCGGGCGGGCATTCAACGCCAAGGTCACCACGGGCGACCATCACCATGTCAGACAGATCGACGATCTCGTCGAGATGCTCGATTGCCTGTGGCTTTTCGAGCTTGGAAACGATCGCGGCACGACCCTGAATGATCTTGCGGGCTTCGGCGACATCTTCCGGGCGCTGCACGAATGACAGGGCGACAAAATCAACGCCCATCTCAAGACCATATACCAGATCGGCACGGTCCTTTTCGGTCAGCGGCGACAATGGCAACATCACATCGGGAAGATTGACACCCTTGCGGTTCGAAAGCGGACCACCGGTGATCACGGTACATTCGGCTGACTTGTCATCGCATTTTTCAACGCGCATGCGCAGCTTGCCATCGTCAAGCAACAGGTTCGCACCCGGCTTCAATGCGGCATAGACCTCGGGATGCGGCAAGGAGACGCGCTTATTGGTGCCCGGGGTCTTCTCCATATCAAAGGTGAAGGTATCGCCGGCTTCGAGTTCGACCTTTTCATCGGCAAAGGTGCCAACACGGATCTTCGGCCCCTGAAGGTCCATCAGAATTCCGATCGGACGGCCGAGCTTTTCTTCGACCGCGCGGATGGCTTCGAACCGGGCCAGATGTTCAGCGTGTTCCCCGTGCGAAAAGTTCAGGCGAAATACATCGACGCCCGACTTTACGATTTTCTCAAGGATTTCTGGCTTGGAACTCGCCGGCCCCAGGGTCGCGATGATTTTCGCCTTACGTTGACGGCGCATCGGCTACTACCTCTTGTTATTTGGTTTACACGTGAGCCCTGCCGCTTCGGCCTGCATCTGCGGCGAGGCGTCAAGGCGTCCTGATCTTTTTCTGGGGGTAACCCCTTAATAGTCAATCAGCCCCTATTTGAACAGGGGCTTTTCATTAAATGCCTTTACAAAAATGTGATTTTTCACTGGACAATTACAAGAAGCCCCCTCTTAAAAGGTAACCGGACACGCATCCGGGCAATGGGCAATCACCTGTCGATTGCCGCTTTTCAGTGACGCAAACAGGGCTTCTTTCGATGAGCAAATGGCACCACCGTTTTCTGGGCCTCGCCGCCCACATCGCAGACTGGTCAAAAGACCGCAGCACCCAGGTCGGTGCCGTTGTCATCGGCCCGAAAAAGGAAATCCGCGCAGTCGGCTATAACGGATTCCCGCGCGGCGTCGATGACGAAGTCGAAAGCCGCCATCAGCGTCCTGAAAAATACGCCTATACCGAACATGCCGAACGCAATGCCATTTATAATGCAAGCTATACCGGCACATCCCTTGATGGCTGTTCGCTGTATGTGACCCATTTTCCATGTTGCGACTGTGCGCGCGCCATTATCCAGGCCGGCATCGCCGAGGTTTTCGTCGATAAAACCAAACTGACCGCCGATTTTCTGGAACGCTGGGAACAGGATATGAAAATCTCGACCGAGATGTTCGAGGAATCCGGCGTTGCCGTGCAAGTCATTGATGATGATGGCACAACCGAACCGATGAAATAATCTATCAGCCCCTTTACTATTGCCCAAAGCCCCCAATATGGTGGGCGTGCAACTCGGGTACGAGCACCAATAAAAAAAAGACTATCGCGCTTTCTGTTCACAACCAGCGGCTGGTCCGGCGTCAGTATTTGTCAGATTCTCGGGGCTTCTCACGGGCGGTTTGACCTTGCTGGAAACCAGACAAAGGTATAAGGGTTTATACAACAGCAACCGAATTGATTTGCTGCTGTTGGTCCCTGAACAGCGACGCATTTCGTGATGATGCTCAGGAAACGAGGCCGGATGAACGCGAAAATCGACTTTAGTAAAATCAGTTTTCTGATCGTTGACGGGGACAAGATTTCAGCTCAAGTAGTGTACGACACGCTGGCCTATCTCGGCGCCAGTCACATTCAGCGCGTAAAGACACCGAATGACGCGTTTGATGTTCTGCGCAGTGAAAAGATTGATATCGTTGTGTGCGA
Source organism: Thalassospira sp. CH_XMU1420-2 (assembly GCF_037029325.1). NCBI lineage: Bacteria > Pseudomonadati > Pseudomonadota > Alphaproteobacteria > Rhodospirillales > Thalassospiraceae > Thalassospira > Thalassospira sp. CH_XMU1420-2. Next base: position 227,353 of record NZ_JAYMEG010000003.1, on the reverse strand, counting down.
ATGGCGACTCCGGGGCATGGATGGCCTTGAATTCCTTGACGTCATGCGCAATTCGACCAATTCGCCCAACAGGTTCATTCCTGTGATTATGCTGACTGCACATTCGGAACACCGTTACGTGACCACTGCACGTGACCTTGGCATTACGGAATTTCTTGCCAAGCCCTTCAATGCCAAGGCACTTTATAGCCGACTGGTGTCGGTGATCGCGCGGCCCAGACGTTTCATCAATACCGGAACGTATTTCGGCCCCGACCGTCGCCGCAGACAGGTCCAGTTCGACGGCCCTGACCGAAGGAGCCTTGACGAATGACCCATTATGACTGGGGAAGCGGAGCAATCGTGAAACCGGAAGAGCCTATGAAAAAGAAGAATGTTCAGATCATCCCCGCACAGACTGACCTGAAGCGGCGGGCTGTCAACTTCGTCAAGGGCTTTGACATAAATCTGTCGCCTGAACAGCTCGAAGAGCTGGAAAAAGTCGTGCAGCGCAGCTCGGAAACCTTTGTGCGTGATATCGGCAAGGATCTGATGGATTGCCGCCGCATGATCATTCAGGCGCTTGGCGACAAAACCAAACGCCAGGATGCGGTTGCGACCAGCTCCGACCTTGCCTATTCGGTCAAGGCGCTTGGTGGCACCTTCCAGTATCCGCTGATGACGCAGATCGCCAAATCGATGGAAAACTTCGTGGCGGACCGCACCACCGCCAATGAAAAACAGCTGCTGGTCATCCAGCTGCATATCGACTCACTCTATGTCATTCTTGCGGGCCGCGTGACCGGCTTTGGCTCGACCGTTGAACAGGCAACTGTTGCGGCCCTGACCAAACTCGCCGAACGCTACGAACAGCCTCGCGAATAGGCTTCTGGAGACGCAACCTTCATGTTTGCGTTTCCGCCTTTCTGATCCCGATCCGAATATCCCTGCCTGATCCCGTCCGTTGCGCCCCGTATCGCGGCACCATGACGTCTGCCTGCATGCCGGAATGCCCGATACAACGGAACCCTGACGCTTCTCAATCACGGCGGGTTTCTACCCACAGAAGAAACGACAAAGAAATTTGAAATTCCGGTCAAAAACCGCTTGCGCCCCCATGGGGTGGCTGCTAAAAACCGCGCCACACACCATGCGGGTGTAGCTCAGTTGGTTAGAGCGCCGGCCTGTCACGCCGGAGGCCGCGGGTTCAAGTCCCGTCACTCGCGCCATTCCCTCCCAATGGGAATGACATTCAAAAAAGCACCACGGTTCATCCGCTGGTGCTTTTTTGTTTTTATCCCCGATACAAACGCACTGCTCCCACCTCCCCTTACCATCCGGTGGTCAGACCAGTGGCAATTTCCCGCCGCCATCACGATCATCAATCTTGATTTTTCTGCCCCCGGGTTTGTTTTGGCCAACTTTTCGGACTTGGCCCTGGCACTGCGCGTTGATCGGGTCTGGGCCCAGTACAGACGGCCACCATCGGTCATATAAGCAGGCATCTGACGGGGCTGATAAAACCGCGCACAACCTTTTGATATCTGGCATTTTTTCCCGATCGGGATCGCCGGTCTTATACGACTGTCCTTTTTTTGCAAAAAAGCCCTTGCCAGACTGAACCGCCCCTTATATAAACCGCGCCACACACCATGCGGGTGTAGCTCAGTTGGTTAGAGCGCCGGCCTGTCACGCCGGAGGCCGCGGGTTCAAGTCCCGTCACTCGCGCCATTCCCTCCCAATGGGAATGACATTCAAAAAAGCACCACGGTTTATCCGCTGGTGCTTTTTTGTTTTCGGCTCAAAGCCGCGCCAAAACGGCACTTTCCGGTGGCATTATTTTTCTTTGAAAAATCTGACAAAAAGCCCTTGCCAGACCGGACCACCCCTTATATAAACCGCGCCACACACCATGCGGGTGTAGCTCAGTTGGTTAGAGCGCCGGCCTGTCACGCCGGAGGCCGCGGGTTCAAGTCCCGTCACTCGCGCCATTCTCTCCCAATGGGAATGACATTCAAAAAAGCACCACGGTTTATCCGCTGGTGCTTTTTTGTTTTATTCCTCTTTTTTCTCCGTCTTTGCTTTCGCTGTGCGGTCACACCGCATCGCGGGCAAAACCACCTCCCCGACGCCATCCTGACGGTCACAACCACATTTGCGTGTAACAACTGCGCAATAATTCAACCTTTATACGAAAATCCCGCAACAAATTTCGGAATTGATCAGTTTTGGGGCAATCCTGACCGTCTGGTCATTGATTAATCGTATAAATTATGCTCAGCTTCGCAGGCATTTAGCGAAAAACTTGCAGGCCGCCCCACTTTGGGCTTGTAGGCATTGACCGCGATCCGTCGCGCTGACCCATTGGCGTCTCGCCTGCGGATTGTTGTTTGATTGTCTATCGGTCTTCGCCTTGGCCTGCAGTCCCACAACAACAAAACGGGAGGCGCATCATGCGCAAACTAATCGCAGGGCTGGTCATGGGGACCGCGCTCGCTACCATGCCGTTGGCGGCACAGGCTGAAACGCCGAAAAACGCACTTGTGATGGCAAACGCCATCGACGACATGATCACACTCGATCCTGCCGGTATGTTCGAGTTTTCTGCCCTTGAATATGAAGGCAACACCTATGACCGTCTGATTACCTTTGACAACGAAGACGTTTCAAAGATTTCCGGTCAGGTCGCAGAAAGCTGGGACATTTCGGAAGACGGCAAAACCTTCACCTTCCACATCCGCAAAGGCATCAAATTCGCGTCGGGCAATGACCTGACCGCAGAAGACGCTGCCTTCTCGCTTCAGCGCGTGATCCTGATTGACGGTTCACCGGCATTCATTCTTGGCCAGTTCGGCCTGACGCCTGAAAACGTCAAGGACAAGATCCGCGTCATTGATGACTACACCTTCTCGATGGAAGTCGATCAGCCATACGCGCCGAGCTTCGTTCTCTACTGCCTGACCGCTGGCGTTGGTGCAGTTGTCGACAAGAAACTCGTCCTCGAACATGAAGTCGATGGCGACCTTGGCGCAGAATGGATGAAAACCAACTATGCCGGTTCCGGTCCGTTCAAGCTGAACAAATGGACCCCGGGCGAAACACTTAGCCTGACCGCCAACGAAGATTACTGGGACGGCGCGCCAGCAATGAAGCGCGTCATCATCCGTAACGTCAAGGAAGCCGCCTCCCAGCAGCTCCTGCTTGAAAAAGGCGACATTGATATCGCCCGCAACCTTGAAGCTGACCAGATTGCGGCCATTTCCGGCAACGCAGATCTGAAAGTCATGCCGAAGGGCAAAGGCGCTCTGTGGTATCTCGGCCTGTCCCAGAAAAACGAATATCTGTCCAAGCCGAAAGTCCGCGAAGCTCTGAAATACCTCGTCGATTACAAGGGTATTTCCGAAACCATCATGGCTGGTCGCGCTCAGACCCATCAGGCATTCCTGCCCGAAGGTTTCCTTGGCGCCTATAACGAAAACCCCTACAGCCTCGATATCGAAAAAGCCAAATCGCTTCTTGCCGAAGCAGGCCTTGCTGACGGTTTTTCCGTAACCATGGACACCCGTAACACGACCGCTGTTATGGCGATGGCCCAGTCGATCCAGGCCACCTGGTCGCAGGCTGGCATCAATCTGGAAATCATTCCGGGTGACAACAAACAGACCCTGACCAAATACCGCGCCCGCCAGCACGATATCTATATCGGTCGCTGGGGCCCGGATTATCAGGATCCGCACACCAACGCATCCACCTTTGCCTGGAACCCGGACAATTCCGACGATGCATCGGCCAAGCCGCTGGCATGGCGTAACTCTTGGAACCCCGGCAGCCTGACCGAAGAAACAGATGCCGCGATCCTTGAGCGTGACAACGCGAAACGCGAAGCGATGTATATCGAACTTCAGAAAAAAGTTCTGGCTGATGGTCCGTTCGTGATCATGTTCCAGGAAACTGAAATTGCGTCCATGCGCGGTAACGTGAACAACTTCGTTCTCGGCCCGTCATTCGACACCAACTACTATCGTTTTGTCACCAAAGACTAAGGAGACAACGGTCGTAATGTCCGCTGTTACACGCAAACAACGGGACGGGCGCAAACGCGCCCGTCTCATTTCAGGCAAGGCAGGAAGCCTCCTGCGGATTGTCTTCTCGCTCGCCATCACCTTTTTCGGCCTGCTGCTTGTCACCTTCCTGATCGGTCGCGTTTTGCCCATCGATCCGGTTCTGGCTGCAGTCGGCGATCGTGCCCCCCAGGAAGTCTATGACCGCGTCCGCGAAGAAATGGGCCTCAATCTGCCGCTTTGGCAGCAATTCTTTATGTATATTGCGAATGTCCTGCAGGGGGATTTCGGCAAATCGGTTTTGACATCGAATGCCGTCCTTGATGACATTAAACGTGTTTTCCCGGCGACCCTGGAACTGGCAACCATTGCCACCGTCATTGGTGTTACCCTTGGCATTCCCGCGGGCGTTTTCGCCGCGATCAACAAGGGTAAATGGCCGGACCATGTCGTACGCGTGATCGGTCTTGCCGGTTATTCCATGCCGATCTTCTGGCTCGGTCTGATGGGGCTTCTGGTCTTTTACATGAAGCTCGACTGGGTCGCAGGCCCCGGACGTCTGGACGCCTTTTATATCGACTTTATCGAGCCAACTACCGGCCTGATGCTGATTGATACCCTGATCGAAGGCGACATGGACCTGTTCTGGAATGCGGTATCCCATATCATTCTGCCCGCGTCGATCCTTGCCTATTTCTCGTTGGCCTATATTGCCCGCATGACCCGGTCCTTCATGCTCGAACAGCTTAGTCAGGAATATATCCTGACCGCCCGGGTCAAAGGCATTTCCGAACATCGCATCATCTGGCGTCACGCGCTTGGCAATGTCATGGTGCCTCTGGTGACCGTGATTGCGCTGTCTTATGCCAACCTGCTCGAAGGTTCGGTTCTGACCGAAATCATCTTTGCCTGGCCGGGACTTGGTCTTTACATCACCAACTCGCTGCTCAATGCCGATATGAACGCGGTTCTTGGCGGCACGGTTGTCGTTGGCGCGGTCTTTATCGGCGTGAACATGCTGTCTGACGTGCTTTACCGCCTGCTCGATCCCAGAGCGCGGAGATAATCATGAATACACAAACAACCATCTCCAAACCGGGCCTGAAACAGTGGCTGACTTCCGATACTCCCCGCTCGCGACTTCAGGCAAAATGCGGCCGCGCGTGGCTGGGCTGGATCAAATTCACCGAAAACAAGCTGGCCATGATCGGGCTTTCGATTGTCATCGGCCTGATCCTTGTCACCATTTTTGCGCCCCTTCTGGCCCCCTATGATCCGCTTGCTGCCGACCTTGCCAACCGCATTCAGCCCCCCGGGGCCGATCACTGGTTCGGCACCGATCAGCTGGGCCGTGATATTCTGTCGCGTCTGATTTACGGCGCGCAATATACCCTGCTGATTGTCGGCCTTGTTGCCATTACCGCCGCCCCGCTTGGCCTTCTGGTCGGCACCGCGGCCGGTTTCTTTGGCGGCTGGGTTGATGCGACATTGATGCGCATCACCGATATCTTTCTGGCCTTCCCAAAACTGATCCTGGCACTGGCCTTTGTCTCGGCCCTTGGCCCGGGGCTTGAAAATGCCATTCTGGCAATTGCGATTACCGCCTGGCCGCCCTATGCCCGTATCGCACGTGCTGAAACCATCACGGTGCGCAAATCCGACTTCATCGAAGCCGCCCGCCTTCAGGGCACCTCGAATATGGGTCTGATCATCGGCCATATCATGCCGATGTGCATGAGCTCGCTGGTCGTCCGCGTTACCCTTGATATGGCGGGCATGATCCTGATTGCCGCCGGTCTTGGCTTCCTTGGTCTTGGGGCACAGCCGCCAATGCCCGAATGGGGTGCGATGGTCTCGGACGGTCGTCAGTTCCTGCTCGAACAATGGTGGGTTGCCACGGTTCCCGGTATTGCCATTTTCGTCGTCAGCCTTGGCTTCAACCTTCTGGGTGATGGCCTGCGTGATGTTCTTGATCCGCGTGGAGGGGATTGATCATGTCAAACGACCCCCTTTTGAACGTCAAAAACCTCAAGGTCACCTTCAACACCCCCAAGGGTGAGGTCAATGCCGTGCGCGGTGTGTCCTTCAGCCTCGGGCGGGAACGCCTCGGGATTGTCGGGGAATCCGGTTCGGGCAAGTCCCAGACCGGGCGGGCCATTCTTGGCCTGACGGCGGCAAATGGTCGCATCACCGCAGACGAGCTTAAATTCCACGATGTCGACCTGGCCAACCTGACGCCCAAACAATGGCGCAAGGTGCGGGGCGCGCGTATTTCCATGATCATGCAGGATCCGAAATACTCGCTCAACCCGGTCATGACCATTGGCGATCAGATCATCGAGGCCTATCGCGAACACCACAAGGTCAACGCCAGAGAAGCCCGTCATCGCGCCATTGATATGCTTGAAGCAGTCAAAATCCGCGATCCCGAACGCGTCTTCAATTCCTATCCGCACGAAGTTTCGGGCGGCATGGGACAGCGCGTGATGATCGCCATGATGCTGATCCCCGAACCCGAACTGATCATTGCCGATGAACCGACATCGGCCCTTGATGTCACGGTTCAGCTTCAGGTAATGGCAATTCTTGACGATCTGGTGCGCGATCGCGGCATGGCCCTTATTTTCATCAGCCATGACCTGCATCTGGTCTCAAGCTTCTGCGACCGGGTTCTGGTCATGTATCAGGGCCACGTGGTCGAAGAACTGGCCGCTTCTGCCCTGCACGAAGCCAAACATCCCTACACCAAGGGCCTTTTGAACTGCTTGCCGAAAATGGATGGCGATCAATCCGATCTGCCGATCCTTGAACGCGAAGCAAGCTGGGCAGAAGGATAAGAACCACAATGATTGAAATCAGCAAACTCAACGCATGGTTCGATGATCATCACGTTCTCAAGGACGTCGATATCTCTGTGCCTGCAAACGGATCATTCGGGCTGGTCGGGGAATCCGGATCGGGAAAATCAACGGTCCTGCGTACCATTACCGGCCTTGTTGACGACTGGGAAGGCAATATTCTGGTCAATAACAAGGAACTGGGCACCACCCGCGACAAAGCCTTTTATCGTCTTGTCCAGATGGTGTTTCAGGACCCGTTCGGATCGCTCCATCCGCGTCATACCATTGACCGCATCCTGACCGAACCGGTCAACATTCACGGTCTTGGCAATTCCGATAGCCGCGTGGTTGAGGCGCTTAAACAGGTCGGTCTGGATAACTCCTTCCGGTTCCGTTACCCGCATCAGCTTTCCGGCGGTCAACGTCAGCGCGTGGCAATTGCCCGCGCGCTGATCCTTGAACCCAAAGTGCTGTTGCTTGATGAACCGACATCGGCCCTTGATGTGTCCATTCAGGCCGAAGTGCTTAACCTTCTCAGCCGTTTGCGCCGGGATCTGGGCCTGACCTATATCATGGTCAGTCACGATCTCGCGGTTGTGGCCCATATGTGTGACGATATTGCCATCATGAACCATGGTCGCATTGTCGAACGCGCCACCGCCGGTCAACTTGCCGAAGGGTCGCTTGAACACCCCTACTCCCAACAGCTTTACAAAGCTGCTGGCGGCTATGATCGTGCTGTGGTTGACAGTTTTGTCGATTGGGATTGATCCGCCCTTTCACGTCGCCACACCAAACGAAGAAACGGGAACCTGTTTGAATGACGATTGCCACCAACCCATCGCGCCCGGCAACCTATCGCCCCAGCTTTACCTGGGATGCACATGCCTGCCTGCCTTTGGATGAAAAAACACCCGAAAGCCTTCTGGACGAATATGTGAAGGGCAACGTGGATTATGTCTGTGTCAATGTCGGCATGGACATGAACACCATCCCCCACATTCTGCGCGTCATTGCCGCCTTCCGCGCCAAGATCGCCGCCCATCCCGACAAATACATGCAGATCGACAGCTTTGACGATCTTGCCATCGCCAAGCAAAAAGGCCTGCTCGGCGTCGGCTTCGATCTGGAAGGCTCGGTCATGCTGCAAGACATGCCCGCAATGATCCCTGTCTTTGCCAGACTGGGGGTCAAGCAGATCCACTTTGCCTATAACCGCAACAACTCGGTCGCGGGCGGCTGTCACGATGTTGATATGCCCCTGACCGACCTTGGGGTGGAAATGGTCAAATCGGTCAATGCCAATGGCATGATCATGGATTGTTCCCATACCGGACGGCAAAGCTCGCTTGATATCATGCGGGTATCATCCAAACCGGTGGTCTTCAGCCACGCCAATCCCAAGGTTCTCGGCGGTCATGAACGCTGCGTTGATGATGAACAGATCAAGGCCTGTGCCGATACCGGCGGGGTTATCGGCATTTGCGGTTTCCAGCGTTTCATCAAATCGCCCAACGCCCCCGAAGTCCCCGATATGATCCGCCACATCAAATATGCGGTCGATCTGGTCGGTGTTGATCATGTCGGCATCGGGCTTGATACCATGCCCGAAGTTGCCGGCTGCAACGACTTCCCCGATGGCGTTGACCGTTCCTATTACTGGCCGGTCGCAAGCGGCTATGGCCCGGGCGCAGGCGGTGCTGCGGTATTTGACCCGAAAAAACTCCCTGCCCTTGCCGATGCCCTGATTGCAACCGGCTATTCGACCGATGATGTCGATAAAATCATGGGTGAAAACTTCATCCGTGTTGCCAAGGCAAGCTGGTAGCAGCCTTCGCGACCCTGCCAGTCGCCATAAATGACAAAGCCCCGCCCGAGTGTCTCAGGCGGGGCCTTTGTTTTCTGAAATGCGCGCTTTGGCTCAGACCTTGGCTTCGTCGGAGCGTACCGGACGCGGGCGGCCTTCGGCGTCGATGGCAACAAAGGTAAAGGTGGCCTCGGTGACCTTGATGCGTGGCGGCTGGTTGCGGCGCAGTACCCAGGCTTCGAGATGCAGAACGATTGATGTATTGCCGATCCGTTCGATATCGCCATACACGCAAACCGTATCACCGACATAAACCGGACGCAGGAAGGTCATGCCGTCAACCGCGACGGTTGCAATTCGGCCTTCGGCGATCTGGCTTGCCAGAACACCCCCGGCAATATCCATCTGCGACATCAGCCAGCCGCCAAAGATATCCCCGCTCGGGTTTGTATCGGCGGGCATTGCCAATGTCCGGGTACAAAGATCGCCACGCGGCATCGTATTGTCGCTGACGTGTGTTTGCTCATTCTCTGTCGCCATCGGGCTCACTCCTGTTTCGGGCACGTTGAAAAAAGACGTGCATATTTTTTTATTGGACCTCCCGGTCTCGGTTTTCTGCGCCGCAGCTTTAAAAATGTGATCTTTGGCAAAGACCACCACTTGCATTGGACTTGAAAACACATTTTTATGGTCCGTGCTAACCGACATGTGGCACGAACCATCGAACATATGGTACTCGTTTAGCGCCGAGGCATCCAACGCTCAATATCGATCAACAGATATGCGTTGTTGGACCTTGTTTTAACACAATAAAAGAAGTTGCGTTCCGGGGCATGACCGACCTTTTTGAAGATTCAAACCAATCCACAGACAAAGCCTATTCCGCCAAGGACATCGAGGTTCTCGAAGGCCTGGAGCCTGTGCGTCGCCGCCCCGGTATGTATATCGGCGGCACCGATGATGCGGCCCTGCACCATCTGGTCGCAGAGATCCTGGATAACTCCATGGACGAAGCGGTCGCTGGCCACGCGGACTGGATCGAACTGGAACTGAAACCGGACAATACCGTACTTGTCCGCGATAACGGCCGCGGTATTCCGACCGATCCGCATCCGAAGTTCCCCGACAAATCCGCCCTTGAAGTCATTCTGACCACCCTGCATTCCGGTGGTAAGTTTTCGGGCAAGGCCTATGAGACATCGGGCGGTTTGCACGGCGTGGGTATGTCTGTCGTGAACGCCCTGACCGAGAAATTCCGGGTTGAGGTCTGCCGCGATCGCAAAATGGTATTCCAGGAATATTCCCGCGGTGTGCCGCAGATGCCGCTTCAGGATGGCGGTGCGATCAATAACCGCCGCGGCACCACGGTCATTTTCAAACCCGATCCCGAGATTTTTGGCGCCCGCGCCAAACTCAAACCGGGCACCATCTTCCGCATGGCGCGGTCCAAGGCCTATCTCTATAAGGGCGTTGAAATCCGCTGGTCGGTTGATCCGTCGCTTTTGACAAGTGATGACCCGACCCCGCAGCAGGAAGTCCTGAAATTCCCGAACGGGATTCTCGACTATCTGGAAATGACGCTTGAGGGCCGCGAACTCGTCACCGAACGCCCGTTCGCCGGCGAAGCCAAATTTTCCGACAGTCCCGGACGTGTTGAATGGGCAATTGGCTGGCCCGAAAGCGGCGAAGGCTATTTCCATTCTTACTGTAACACCGTCCCGACCCCGCTTGGCGGCACGCACGAGGCCGGTTTCCGCTATGCCCTGACCAAGGCAATCAAAGCCTATGGCGACATGGTCGGTCAGAAAAAGGCCGCGGCCATCACTGCCGAAGACGTGTTTGGCGGCGGCTGCATCATGCTGTCGGTCTTTATTCCCGATCCGCAGTTCCAGGGTCAGACCAAGGAAAAGCTCGGCACCCAGAATGCTACCAAACTGGTTGAAACCGCGGTCCGCGACCATTTCGACCACTGGCTGACAGGGGACACCGAAAACGCCAAACGTCTGCTCGAACGCATCATCCTGCGCGCCGAGGAACGCCAGCGCCGCAAGGAGAAAAAGGAAACCAAACGTCAGTCGGCGACCCGCCGCCTGCGTCTGCCGGGTAAACTTGCCGACTGCTCGCGCTCAATTGCCGCTGGCACTGAAATCTTCCTGGTCGAGGGTGACTCGGCAGGTGGTTCTGCCAAGCAGGCCCGTGACCGTGAAACACAGGCCGTCCTGCCGCTGCGCGGTAAAATCCTGAACGTTGCCTCGGCCACCCGCGAAAAGATGATGGCCAACCAGGAAATCAAGGACATGATCGAGGCCTTTGGCTGCGGTTCCGGGTCCGATTTCCGCCTCAATGACCTGCGCTACGAACGCATCATCATCATGACCGATGCTGACGTTGACGGCGCGCATATCGCATCACTTCTGATGACCTTCTTCTATCAGGAAATGCCCGGTCTGATCGAAAGCGGCCATCTCTATCTGGCGATGCCGCCGCTTTATCGTCTGACGCAGGGCGGAAAATCGATCTATGCGATGGATGACGCCGAAAAGGAAGTCATCCTGAGCACCGAGTTCAAGAACCCGAACAAGGTCGAGATTTCCCGATTTAAAGGTCTGGGTGAAATGCCCCCGCAACAGCTGCGTGAAACCACGATGGCGCATAAAAAGCGGACATTGCTGCGTGTCACCCTGCCCGATGCGGCCGAACCCGATGAACGCGGCCAGACCAAGGACCTGGTCACCCGCCTGATGGGCAAGAAACCGGAACTGCGTTTCCAGTTCATTCAGGAACATGCCCGCTTCGTCGAAGATATCGACGTCTGATCGGCAAACCGATTGCGAAAAACCCGGCCAGTGTGCCGGGTTTTTTATTGGCCCCGCCACAGCATCGCCGCAAAAGCGCGCCTTAATGACCGTCATATCTTTCAGACCGGGTGATCACGCCTGCAATGTGATAGGCTATCTTGCCCGATAAGCTGTCAAAGGACTTGTCCAATGAACATGCGCGCATTTTCCCGTTTTTTGCCGACCGCGACCGGCACGGCGTTGCTTTTGCTTGGCGGGTGCAGTGCCGCCCTGATCGAAGCGCCCAATTACAAGGTCACCGAAGTCCACAGCTTCAAGACCACCGGCGCGCCAAGTCAGGTCATGCTGCTTGAAATCGTTGATCCGGCCAACAGCCTTCCGGCCAAAACATGGACCGATGCACTTTCCAATCACGGCTTTGCGCCGCGCCTGCGCTTTGTCACCGATCCCGCCGATATTTCGGCAAATGAAACCATCAAACCGGAAAACCGGCTGGTGGCTGTGGTCAACCCGTCGCAAAACACCTTTGGCGATGCGATCTGCACCAACCCGCAAACCGGCGGCATGGAACACATTTCTGATCGCCTGATTGTGCGGTTCGGCTTTTGCTCCGGCGATAATGTCATCTCTGAAACCCGGGCGCGTTTTGTGCCTGAAAACTTTGAAAGCCAGCTGTTTGCCAATGCCGACACGCTAAGCTACCAACTGTTCCCGCGCCATATCCGCAACAATGACGATGACCGTTTCTGCAGCCCGTTCCAGACGGTTTGCTGATCCGGGCTGCCTAAACAATCAGTCAGCGATCAACATGTTGGTGAGAACCGGTAATGCAAACGCACGCATCCGCGATCAAGCATTTGCGTACTGATCAATGTCGGACTGCTGCGAAAACCTGTCTGGGGGAAAAGCGGTTTTCCCCCACCCAGAATTTCGGGCATGACGTAAATTTCAATTTCGTCAAGCGCACCTCGTTCAATGAACGCCATTTGCAGCTTTCCACCGCCCAGCATCCAGACATCCCCATCATCAAAAGCACGAAGTTCGGCAATCAATGCGTCAACGTCACTTCGCACGTCAATATCCGCGACAGGATTATCAATCGGACGGGATGTAACCACAATTACCCGCTTTCCGTGATAAGGCCATTCCGATGGTTGGCGTGCAACAAAGTCGTAGGTTGCCCGCCCCATCACCAGGGTTTGAATGCGCTTGATGAACTTGTTGTAATCGTATTCACCAAGATCCATCCCGTCATATGCAAACAACCAATCGAGATTGTCATTTCTGTCCGCGATCATCCCGTCAAGACTGGTTGCGATATACCCAAGAATTCTTGCCATGACCAAATCTCCATTGATTTATAAATGAATATACGTTTATAAATAATCATGGCAAGAAACAAGACAATTCCCGACGATCAGGTGCTCGACACCATCTTTGAAACCGTGGTTGAAACCGGACCGTCAAACCTGACATTTGCCCGGGCATCAAAAGCCTGCGGTCTCTCACCGGCGACACTTGTGCAACGCTATGGCACGCGTGATGCTCTGCTCGTTGCAACATTGCTCCGGGCTTGGGACCGCCTAGATTCTGAAACGCATGCTGCGGATCAGGAAGAAGCACTTGCCCCCAATGGCGCAATCGAAATTCTACTGCGCCTGATGCCCCCGGAAACGGCAGACCGGGACAGCACCAACGGCTTGCTGGTTCTGCATGAAGACATTTGCAACCCGCAACTTCGCGCACGCGGCGCGGCTTGGGGACATCACCTTGCCGCAATCCTTGGCCGCCGCCTGTCAGACCACCCCGAAGAGGGAAAAAAGCTTGGCTGGCAAATGGCCAGCATATGGCAAGGAGCACATATATGGTGGGCTTTCACCCGTGAACAGCCAGCCGATCAGTCGATCCGGGCAACGCTCGAAGAATGGGTTGCCCGTAACATATAAAAATGCCGCCCTACCGTAAAAGAAGGTCAACCAAAGCACGGGCAAAAATCGCAGGCTGTTCAAGCGGCACATAATGCCCTGCCCCGGCGACTTCGTGATAATTTGCGTCGGCAATCCGGCTTGCCATATCCCGGTGGCTTTCCGGGCTGATCACCTGATCGGCTTCGCCTGACATCACACAGCTCGGGATATCAATCCTGGCAAGCGTCCCCTGACTGTCGGGGCGATGGGCAACCGCGATGCTTTGACGCAGAAAGACCTCCGCACCGGCCTGCTCGGCCATTTTGCCCAAAAGCCGGATCAAGGCGTCATTGCTGCGATTATCGGGATGGATCATCTCGTCAAGCAGCGTGTCATTGATTCCGACAAAACGCTGCGCGCGCCCGGCAATCCGGGCAAGAAGGACACGACGGCGTTTGACTGCCTCTGTATCGGCTGTTGCCCGGGTATTAACCAGCATCAGATGACTGACGCGTGCTTTCGCCTGACGCAGGATTTCAAAGGCGACATAGCCGCCCATCGACATCCCCACCAGCGCAAACCGGTCTGGCGCAGCATCAAGAACCGCGCGCGCCATCGCCGCCACACTGTCCTGATCAAACAGATCAAAATGAACCGGACGGATCGCAGGTTTGCCGTCCATTTCAACCCGGCCATAGGCCGCAATTGCCGGTTCCCACATCCGCTGATCGGCCAGCATTCCTGATAAAAACACAACGGGCACGCCATCCATGCCGGCGTGCCCGAAATCCTGATCCGGTCCGGATGTCATTTGATCAGCGCACTTAATTCCTTGAATTCCGGGGTGCCGGCAACGCGCAGCCATTCAAACATCACGCTTTCGCGGGTGACGATCTTTGCCCCGGCATCGCGCATGCGTTCAAGCCCGAAAATCTTGTCCTGGGTGCTGCGCGATGTCACCGCATCGGCAACCACATAGACCTCGCGTCCGCGTTCAAGAAGCTCCAGCACCGTCTGAAGCACACAAACATGGGTTTCCATACCGATCACCACCACCTGGTCACGGCCCGGATTTTCTTCCATTTTTTCGATAAAGCCGTCCGCCGGGATTGCCGAAAACGCCACCTTGGCAACCACATTGCCGCCATCGGCAACATCACCGGGTTTTTCCACCAGATCCAGAATGGGTTTTGCCGTATGGCCAAGCCCCTTGGGATATTGTTCGGTGACGATCACGGGCACGCCAAGCCGGTTGGCACATTTGATCAGGAAACAGCAATTGGCAATGATCTGTTCGGGCTCCTGACAAGCCGGATAAAGCTTTTCCTGAACATCGATAACCAGCAAACTTGCGCGTGTCGCATCCATCAGCACGGCTTTTCTCCCATGTGTGATTGTTATTTTGACAGGTTACGCTGCCAAATTGTTGCAAACAAGCCTCTCAACAGGGTGTTTATCGGTTTTCGAAGCGAATTTTGCGGCGTTTTTCTTGACTTAATTCAGGGTTAGCTTTACGACCCAAACTGATTTTTGCATATCCGCTTCACTTAACGCATTCTATTGCGGGAAAACGAACCATATGAATTTCGCCGATCTCGGTCTGAGCGAAGATATCCTCAAAGCCGTTGCAGACGCCGGCTACGACACCCCAACCCCGATCCAGGCTCAAGCTATCCCGTCGGTGCTGATGGCACGCGACATTCTGGGCTGTGCACAGACGGGCACGGGTAAAACGGCCAGCTTCACCCTGCCGATGCTTGATATCCTGCATCACGGCCGCGCGCGTATGCGTATGCCGCGTTCCATCATTCTGGAACCGACCCGCGAACTTGCGACCCAGGTTGCGGCAAACTTCGACACCTATGGCAAATACATGTCCCTGTCGAAGGCATTGATCATCGGGGGCGAGTCCGCCGCCGAACAGGGCAAAATCCTGGAAAAGGGCGCAGATGTCATCATCGCGACGCCAGGCCGCCTGATCGATACCTTTGAACGTGGCAAGCTGCTTCTGTCTGACTGCAAATTGCTGGTGATTGACGAAGCCGACCGTATGCTCGACATGGGCTTCATCCCCGACATCGAAAAGATCGTCAATATGCTGCCCAAGCAGCGCCAGACGCTTTTCTTCTCAGCGACCATGCCCAAGGAAATCCGTCGCCTTGCCGACAAATTCCTGTCCAATCCCAAGGAAATCACCGTCGCCCCGCCATCCAGCATGGCCGCAACGGTTGAACACAAACTTCTGGTCCTTGATGACTTTGACAAGCGCGAAGCACTTCGTCAGCTGATCCGCCAGGAAAATGTCAAAAACGCCTTTGTGTTCTGCAACCGCAAAAAAGACGTTGATATCCTTTACAAGTCGCTGACCAAGCACGGCTTCAATGCCGGGCGCATGCATGGCGACATGGCCCAAAGCGAACGTACCGAAACGCTGGCAAAGTTTAAATCGGGCGAGATCACCCTGCTGGTCTGCTCTGACGTTGCTGCGCGCGGGATCGATATCGCCGATGTTTCGCACGTCTTTAACTTCGACGTTCCGTTCAACGCCGAAGATTACGTCCACCGTACCGGTCGTACCGGTCGTGCGGGCCGCGATGGCAAGGCCTTCACCCTTGCCGTGCCCGAAGACGGCAAACTGGTCGCAGCCATCCACAAGACGATCAACAAAGACATTCCGCTGACCGAACTTGACGGCATTGAAACGCTTGAGCTGGACTTCACCGGCAAAAAACGGCGTAACAAGAAAAGCCGCAAGTCCAATACGCGTGATGACAAACCGGCCCGTTCGGCAAAATCAAATGACCGTGGCAATGGCGACACCGCCAAGGCACAGCCGGAAACCCCGGCCCAGCCCGCCGCCGCCAAGGATGCCGATCAGAACAAGGCCCCTGCCCGCGACACAAGGGGCAGCAATGAGCGCTTTGATCGCAATGACCGAAACGATCGCAGTGATCGCAACAATAACCGCAACCACCGGCGCGATCGCGATGACCGCGATGACAAGCCGGTCATCGGTTTTGGCGATCATGTTCCGTCCTTCCTGCTGACGGCGGTTCCGGCTTCAAGCCTTGGCAAAAAGCCTGAGGCAGAAGAAGAAGCACCGAAAAAGACCACCAAACGCAAAACCGCGACGAAATCGGCCGCCAAGTCTGACGCCAAGTCGGAAAAGACCACGCGTGCCAAATCGCCGCGTCGTAGCGCGAAAAAGAAAACCGATGACAAGCCGGCAGAAGAAGCTGCACCAACTGCGGTTGATGCACCGATCGACGCCCCGGTAGAAGCCAAAGCAGAGGCCAAAGCTGACGCCAAGACCGAAACCCCGGTCGAAGCAGACGCCGCACCGGCCCCGGCCAAGACCGCAGAAAAGAAACGCAGCCCTCGTCGCCCGCGCAAAAAAGCAGCCCCCAAGGCCGCCAGCAGCGACACCGCCGAAAGCACCGCGCCAGCATCAGAACCCGCTGCCCCGGCCACCAGCGAAGGCTAGGCTTGCGACATCCCCAAACAAAAGGCCGTCAGAACATTCTGACGGCCTTTTTTTCTGTCTGGAAACGGTGCCCGGCTTCTGTAATCAGACCGCGCGGAACAATCCGGTTGATGTCGGTTTTTCCGGGCGACGCTTACGCATCAGCTTCAGCATCGTTTCGATCGTGATCGACAACAGCGTCGCGTGGGTGATTTCCTCGATCTCGTCCATCACCAGCGACAGTGCCGCCCCGGCATTGGTATTTTGCACAATGCTGTTGGACGGGCCGGTGCCGACCTCCTCAAACAGCTGCACCACATCAAGAAGCGTCGTGCGCTTGGCATTGCCACAAAAACGATATCCGCCCCCGGCACCACGCACCGATTCAACAAGCCCCGCCCGACCAAGATCACGCAGAACCTTTGCCAGATGGTTGGTGGAAATATTGTACCGTTCGGCAATTTCGGACGCCGAAAGCTGACGGTCGGTATCTTCGGCCAGTTCAAGCACGGCATAGAGGGCAAACAGGGTTGCCTTTTGCAAGGACATCATGGCTTAGGCCCCCTCTTCCATATCGGTCTCAAGCTGGATGAACGGTCCGGCCATCATGCCCTGGGATCGGAAGAATGACATCAGGTCGGTGGCATCGCGCGGGATCATGGTGCGGACCTTGGTCACACCGGCCTTGCGGAAACACCGGCAGATTTCCTTATAAAGAATGGTGCCGATCCCGCCCATGCGCAGATCCGGCTCGACACTGACGGTACCGACCCAGCCACATGGCACGGAATTGAATTCCCACGACCGCACTTCACCGAAAATACAGCCCAGAAGCGTGCTGCCTTCTTCTGCAATCAGGAAAAATCGGGAATCCTTGCGGTTGCCATACCGGGTAAACAGATCGTCCCAATAATCAGGCTTGCGCAAACCTGTTGTCCGGTCATCCAGATCGACAACATTTGGCAGATCTTCAAGGACTGCCGGACGGATATTGATTTTATGCTCGCCAATCGTAACCAGGTTATATCCCGGTGCATTTTGCGCAGCGTCCACCTTGTATGCCTTTCAGTAACGTGGTTGGCCGTGCCAACCTCTCCCGGCGTCGGATCAGGAGAATAACCACAATCAAAATAAGTAAATTGGTACGATTATACTATACTGTTCAGACCGGGCACGGCAATGATAAGTTCCGCTGCAACTGCGAGCAGTCCGGCCCGTCTATGCCAAGCATTTCAAGGAACTGAAGGACATACTTGCATTCATCTGATCTTGCAAGCATCAAGCAGATGGCTGCTTTGGCTCTTTCACCTTTGTCATATACACAGACAGCCCGTAAAAAATGCGATGCGCGATCACGCAATCATTGACAGAAACCCGAAGTCATGGCTTATCGCGCAGCAGAAAATACTTACATCGGGCCTGAAATTTGGCAAATTGTAGCCCGCTGTTTATGACCCAAAGGAGTGTGGCACGCTATGGCGCGCAACGGATTCGACGCAATTGATCGCAAAATTCTTCGTGAAATTCAGGAAGACGGTCGCATTTCGATGGTCGAATTGGCTGACAAGGTCGGCCTGTCTGTTTCTCCCTGTCTGCGGCGTTTGCGCAAACTCGAAGAAAGCGGCGTGATCCGCAAATATGTTGCCCTGCTTGATCCGGCACATCTTCATCTTGGCGTGAATGTCTTTGTCACCGTCTCCCTGACCCAGCATGACGAACCGTCGCTCCGCCGCTTTG
Organism: Thalassospira sp. CH_XMU1420-2; assembly: GCF_037029325.1. Lineage (NCBI taxonomy): Bacteria > Pseudomonadati > Pseudomonadota > Alphaproteobacteria > Rhodospirillales > Thalassospiraceae > Thalassospira > Thalassospira sp. CH_XMU1420-2. The sequence continues at coordinate 208,761 of NZ_JAYMEG010000003.1, read as the reverse complement.
AAACCGCGGTCCAGGAACATCCGGAAATCGTCGATTGCTATGCCATGGTCGGCAATCAGGATTACATGATGCGCATCGTCGTGCCCGACCCCGCATCCTATCAGCGCTTCCTGTCCGAAGTGATGATGAAGCTTCCCGGTGTTGCCAACATGAAATCAAGCTTCACCCTGCATGAAGTCAAAAACAGCACCACCCTTCCGGTTTCCGACATCGACTGATCCTGATCCGTACACTTTTACCTACGCCGCCACCGGCCCCGCATCTGGATCATGGCCGGACAATTGTTTGCTCGACAATAGCGTCAAGTGGAAACGGGCCTTCAAAGTGTACCCAATGTTCATCGTCCTCAGGAAATGAAGGTTGGGAAACATACTCATTGATCCGATAAATGGTTGCCCCTGCTTCAATTAGCTTCTCAATCGAAATCGTCACAACTGTCCCAAAGGCATAACCTCCTTCGGGCAAATGCAACGCATACTTCCTCGCAATATCAAATTTTGGAGAAGTAGAGAGCCCACAAGTCGGCTGTCCGCAACCTCCAAACTCATGCGCATGAAGCAAGTTGTTAATTGAATGACCAGAAGAGAAATCAGGGTCTCCGCATTGCACCCTATCACCAAAACGGTCTTCTTCGGTGACTGTCCCGCACTCAGGCGCCATCTCTATCGGCATACTGGGCGCTGCAATTTCCATTGCTCGAAGCAGTTCCTTATCGCAGTTAAATCCCCGGTATAGGTACTTCATAATCGATCACACCTATTAGATTTAAAAACTAAAGCGGTGAATATCAGTTTACCCGCCGATCCGGGATAATGGTCGGGAACAGAACGGCCAGAGTCAGACCGCGCAACAGGAAAAAGGCGTTAAACGCCGCCCACAGCAAATGGTTGCTGTCCATCGCCACAGCCCCCCACGCCATCAGCGCATAAATCCCCACCGATACCAGCATCATGTTTCGCCAGTGCTTGGTCTGCATCGCCCCCAGAAACACCCCGTCAAACTGAAAGCCCAGAACCCCGGTAACCGGCAAAATGACCGCCCATAGCAAATAGGTATAGGACGCCTCGCGCACCTCGGGGATGCTGGTCAGGGCATCAATGATCCACGGGCCGGTCACGGCAAAGATCGCCGCCATACACACCGCTGATACAATCCCCCAGATCGTGGTCTTGCGTACCGCCCACAGGAACTGTTTGCGTCGCTCCGCCCCATAGGCCTGCCCGACAAGGGTTTCTGCGGCATGGGCAAAGCCATCAAGGGCAAAAGACCCGAACATCAAAAAGTTCTGCAACACCGCATTCGCGGCAAGGGTAACCTCGCCAAATCGGGCCGAGAAACTGGTAAACAGCGCAAAGGCCGATGTCAGCGCCATGGTGCGCACAAAGATATCACCATTGATCTTCATCAGCTTGGCAAGCTGCACCCGATCAAGAACCCCGATCCCGCGCCATGTGCCACCCAGACGTTTCAGGTGCGGCTGCATCAAAAACCAGCCCAGAACCACGCCGGAATAATCGGCAATCACCGTCGCGCCAGCCACCCCTTTGACGTCCCAGCCGAACCCTTGCACAAACAGGATATCAAGAACGATGTTCAGCGAGTTCAGCACCACCTGGAAAATGAACACCGCCCGGCTGTCGCGCATCGCAAGCAACCATCCCAGCATGCAATATTGCATCAATGTCGCCGGTGACGCCCAGATCCGCACATGGAAATAGTCCCGTGCGGCCGCCTCGACCGCCGGTGTTGGCGCAATCAATGACATCGCAAGCTCGATGATCGGCCATTGCAATATCATCACCGCAAGCCCGGCAGTCATGGCGATCAGGGCCGCGCGCGCAAACACCGCCCGCACCCCGTTGGGATCACGCCGGCCATAGGCCTGTGCCGCAAGCCCGGTGGTCGCCATGCGCAGGAAACCGAAACTCCAGAACACATAGGAAAAAATCAGCGCCCCGACCGCAACCGCACCAATATAGTGCGGGCTGTCAAGATGACCGACCACTGCCGTATCAACCGCGCCAAGCAACGGAACTGTGGCATTGGACAAAATGATCGGCAGGGTCAGTGACAGAACACGTCGATCCCCCTTGCCGAACCAGCGGCGCGTGCGGTTCATCTGGGCCTCGGAATTGGACTTGATTTGGGGCGTTTTGCCGAACAGTGCCGGCAACCGGAAGATTTCTTGTCGCACAGATTAAGGCAAGACAAAAGACGGGTTGTCATGACAACCACAGGCAAAAAATCCACATCGTTGAATTTTGTCCGACCTTGCACCTATCATTTTGCAATAATCGTATTTCATTTTTGTGACATCCGACGCGATTTTCGGAATACCAAATTCGCCAATGCGTAAAAATATCGACGCAACCATTTGATTTTCAATGACAAATAAAGTTTCACAATATCCACACTGGAAAAAAGGTCACTTTGCGAAAACCGATACCAACGGATAGATCATTCTTCAGATGATCGTAAAAATGGCGGTGGAATTATAAAAATTCGCCTATACCGGCCTTTCCATCCACACACTTATCCACAGGCTGATGATCCCGACCGGTTCGCGCACGCGAAACCCGATCTTCCCGAAACGGTCCCGGTTCCTTATCACCAGTCATCATCCATCCTGTTGCCATGACCAGCTTGATCTGGTTCCAACCATCCGGTCGTTGCCCTCACGCCTTTGCGGCCTTTGCAAAATTTCCGATCCGTGCAACTTTATTGCCAGCACAAAGGAAACCGGCATGTTTGATCTCACCAGTCTTCTGACCATTGCCATTGCCTTCTTCATTGCCGCGGCATCGCCGGGGCCGGCGACCCTTGCCGTTGCGACGGTCTCGATGCATTCCGGGCGAAAATCGGGCCTGCTTTTCGGGGCCGGACTTGCGCTCGGACTGGCCTTTTGGGGATTGGTGGCGGCAACCGGTCTTGGCGCGATCCTTCAGGCATCAAGCTACGCGCTCTCGGTTCTGAAGCTGGTCGGCGGGGCTTATCTTCTGTGGCTGGCATGGATGTCGGCCCGTTCTGCCATGGTCAAAGCCGATATGTCTGTGCCCCCCAAATCCACGCGTCACCCCGGCTTCCGCCACGGGCTGGTTCTCAACCTGTCCAATCCCAAGGCCGTGATTGCCTGGATGGCGGTTCTGGCACTTGGCCTTGATGATGGCGGGTCTACTGCCCAGGTGATGCTGGCAACCGGCACCTGCATGGTGCTGGGGCTTGCGATCTATATGCTCTATGCGCTGGTCTTTTCGACATCGGGGGCGATGGCGCTTTATCGCAAAACCCGGCGCTGGATCGATGGCGCGGTTGCCGGGCTGTTCGCAGCAGCCGGGATCGGTTTGATCCGCTCTGCCTTTGTAAAACAGTGATCATCTTTCCCCGCTGACTCGCTGAATTTGCCGAACTTGCCGCACCTTTAAGCGGGACAGCCCGCGCAGATCATCCTGTTTACGCCCTTCCGGCTCTTCCGCCATACCCTCTGCCGTGCCGCCCACTTGTCCGCCATATGTCAGCTTTCCAGTTGCATGCCTGCTGGCCCTCCATGCCCAAGAATTCCGCAAGATTTCCCGATATTTGCCCTGCACATGACCGACAGCGTGCCGGATCGCAAAAATAACTGGTGGTCAGCTGTCTGCATTGCTAATCAGGGGAAAAGGATTTTTCAGGAAAGTCATTATGAGCACTGATCATCTATTGTCTGGCCCGACACTGCCGGCGGCTTCGGGAACCTCCAAAAGCGTTGTGATCCTGCTGCACGGATATGGCGCGGATGGCAACGACCTGATCGGGCTGGCCCCGCATCTGGCGCGCGCCCTGCCTGACACCAGCTTCTATTCACCCAATGCGCCGTTCCCGTGCGAAATGTCGCCATTCGGTCGCCAATGGTTCAGCCTGGCCGAATATGATCCGGAATTCCTGCGCCGTGCGCCCGAAACCATGTCCGGTGCCCTTGCCGCCATGGCCGAAGGGGCCAATAAAAGCGCATCCTACGTCAATGACTTCATTGATCATGTCATGGAAACCCATGGCATTGGCGAAGACCGGATCGCACTGGTCGGCTTTTCGCAAGGCACCATGATGTCGCTGCAAACCGCCCCGCGCCGTACCAAACCGCTTGCCGGTGTGGTCGGTTTTTCCGGGGCACTTCTGGGCGATGGCGCCTTTGCCACCGATCTGAAATCGCGCCCGCCTGTCCTGCTGGTGCATGGCACCGCCGATCCGGTGGTCCCGATCGAGGCATCGCGCATCGCACGCGATACCCTGGCCGCCAACGGCATCGATGTCTCGTTGCATGAACGGCCGAACCTGCAACATGGTATCGACGAAGAAGGTCTGGGTCTCGCGCTTGAATTTTTGCGCAAACATCTCGGCTAAGACCGCTTCAAAACACAAAAAAATGCAAAAGCACCTGCTGTTAGACAGTCAGGTGCTTTTTTTATTGAAAACAGCCCCAACATATCCCCGGTTATCGCGCGGGTCTTGCCGGTGATTTCAACAACCGGGCCGCACAAAGCCCCTGTGATCAACACCATACAACTCGCGTGGCACGCAAATAACTGATGCGCATTTTCGCATCACACCCTATACTTTCGAGATAAGAACCTATCCATAACATTAATAAAATTCTAAACGGCATCGCTTCCTGCCGTGGCTCAAACGGAAACAATCAAGAAAACGGGTACACAGACCATGCTTCAAAACATCAGGATCGGTAAAAAGGTTGCAAGCTTGTCGCTACTGTCGCTTGTCGCTTTGCTTTTGATTGCCGCACTTGAACTTCAAACGTTGCGCAGCGGGATGCTCGAAGACCGCAAAGACAAAATTCAGACAACTGTTTCAATGCTGGTAACAGCGGCCCAGTCCTATCAGGACCGCGTAAACATTGGTGAACTCACTCAGGAAGCAGCTACAACCGAGTTCTATCGCTGGAGCACCGCGGCAAGGTTTGATGACGGCACGGGCTATTTCTTTGCCTATGACAAAAACGGCATCAACAAGCTACATGGCGCCAAACCGTCTCTTAACGGCACGGATATGAGCCAGGTTAAAGACCCTACGGGCAACTTCATCGTGCAGGACCTCTTGGCTGCGGCGCAAAACCCGGAAGGCGGTTTCTTCTCTTATTACTGGCCAAAACCCGGCGAACCAGAGGAGAAACTTTTCGAAAAGCTTTCTTATTCCGCTATGCTCCCATGGGGTGATGCAATCGGCACCGGGATCTATATTGACGATGTGGATGCCGCCTTCTGGGAACAGGCCGTTTTTGTGATGGTATTCATTGCGATCGTTGTTGCCCTGATGATTGCCCTATCTCTTGCGATCGGACGCAACATCACAGTTGGCCTGAATAAACTCTCAACCCGTATGACTGAAATCGCCAATGGCAAACTCGAAGGCGAAATCGAAGGTCAGGACCGTGGCGACGAAGTCGGCGACATGGCACGCACTGTCGTGTCCTTCCGTCAGCAGGCGCTTGAAAACCGCGAATTGCAGGATCGCCAGAAACAGCTGGAAATCCAGGCGGACAAACAGCGCCGCAAGGACATCACCGATATGGCCGATAGCCTTGAACAGCGCGTCAAAAACCTGATCCGCTCGATCTCGACCTCGATCGCCGAGATGAAGCAGGCCACCTCCTCGATGCAGGAAGCCAGCAACACCAACAGCCAGCTGTCTGCGGCTGTGGCATCTGCTACGACCCAAACGTCAACCAACGTTCAGACCGTTTCGGCCGCGACCGAGGAACTGACCGCATCAAGCGACGAAATCGCCCATCAGATCGCCCAGTCGGCCGACATTGCCAATCAGGCCAATGAACAGGCCGCACGCACCAACGAAACCGTTACCGGCCTTGCCGATGCGGCCCAGAAAATCGGGGATGTGGCAAAACTGATCGGCGACATTGCCGAACAGACCAACCTGCTGGCTCTTAACGCCACGATTGAGGCGGCCCGTGCCGGTGACGCCGGCAAAGGCTTCGCCGTCGTCGCAAGCGAGGTCAAAAACCTTGCCAATCAGACCGCCAAGGCGACCGAGGAAATCAACCAGCAAATCCTCTCGGTTCAGAATGAAACCGGCGAGGCCGTTGATGCCATCCGTCTGATTTCCGAAACCATCGCACGCGTTGCCGACAGTTCGACCGCAATTGCCGCCGCTGTTGAAGAACAGCATGCCGCAATCGGTGAAATTTCGCGCAACGTTCAGCAGGCTGCCGATGGCACTGCCGAAGTGTCCCAGCGCATTGAAACCGTCAATGAAAATGCCGGGCGCGTATCTTCCGGCACCAGCCAGCTGGCCCATTCGGCCGAAAAACTGGTCGATGAAGCCCGCTCGCTTGATCAGGCGGTCGAAAACTTCCTGGCCGATCTGCGTCAAAGCGCGACCAAATAACCGCGCTTTGATCCCTGCGGATATTTCCGCCCCCGCTTTCATCCCCCGGTGCCCGCCACCGGGGGATTTTTGTCTCTCCGGCATGTCTTCCTGTCCGCCCGCTTCGTGCGTATTGACCCGCTTGTCTGACCGCATTTCAACGGCATCTCCAACGAAAATTCGGATCACGCTTCGGACGGCCCCCGGACCTGTTGCCCTGGCTGTTTATCAGGCTGTGTCTCTGGCCATTTCAATCGTCCCTTCACTGGTCGGCTTCTCTTGTCACGTCCCAGGCCCCGTCTCTTGCCACGTTTCTGGCCACGTCTCTAGCCACGTCCCCGGCCGCTCCCGTCTACCGCCCTCCGGACCGCTTCCCAAACTGCGTTCCAAACCTGCCCCGCCCGCAACCACGCCCCGAACATCGCCGCCCGTCATCCTGACAAGCCCCCGACGTTCCGGGCGCGTCTCAAAACACGGCTCGCATCCTTTGGGTCAAACAGTTCGCCGATCCATGCGCCATATGGCTCTGGCCTGATTGTGGTCTTGGATTTACACTGAGTGCGACTTCAGTTCATTGATCGACCGGCCGCCATGCGGTCTTGGCCATCGGAAGGACGGAATATCATGACGCCTTCAACCAGTCTGAACACGGCATTTCGCCATGTTTTATCGGGCATCGCGATTGCGGCACTCCTTGTGACTTTCAATCCGCTTGATGTTCGCGCCAATGACCGGAACCCGTCCCTGCATGGCATTGATACGTCCCATCACAATGGCGATATCGACTGGCAGAAGGTGCAAAATAACGGCATTGCCTTCACCTTTGTAAAGGCCACCGACGGGCTGGATTATCTTGATCCGACCTTCACCGACCATTTCGCCGCCGCCCGCAAGGCAGGGCTGTTGCGCGGGGCCTATCATTTCTATGAAACCAATGATGACGGTGCCGGTCAGGCCGACTGGTTTATCAAAAATGTCACCCTTGAACCGGGGGATCTGCCGCCGGTTGTTGATATCGAACGGATCAAACCGCCGGTAAAGGGCGATCTGCATCAACAGTTCGAAACCTTCCTGACCAGACTGGAAACCCATTATGGCCGTCGCCCGATCATCTATACCGGCCCGACATTCTGGGAACACGCCATGAAGGATCATTTTCCCGGCAATCAGCTATGGATTGCCGAATATGACGTTGATCAACCAACCATCCCGGTGGAATGGGCCAGTTGGAGTTTCTGGCAATATACCGAAGAACTAAGCGTGCCGGGCGTACCGACCAAGGTTGACGGCACCTATTTCAACGGTGACCACGCCCATCTGCGCGCCATGCTGATCCCGGCCAAATAGCCCCCCGTGCCAGCCCCATCACACAGCTTCAGGCACATAGCATCAGGCACATAGCATCAGGCACACTGGCACATTCACGCTGGCAAATTCACACTGGCATCACCCCTCCGAACGCCACAAACAACAAAGGACGGAAAGCATCCTTTCCGTCCTTCATCATCAGCAATTTTTTATTGGCAGTTCCGGGCCAGCCCCGATGCCCGATGCCCGAAACTTCACGCTATGCCCCGGCATCCCCGACCGCATCGGCCGTCATGACAGGGGGCTGGCGCCTGCCGCGTTATTTCGACGCCGCAATCGTGATATTGATCGTCACATCATCGCCGACCTGGCTGGTATCGGCCCACTGGCCCTGCCCGACGCCAAAATCGGTACGTGCGATAGTGACGCTGCCTTTTGCCTCGGCCTGATCGCCAGTAATCACAAGATCAAATGGCAAGGTCACTTCACGCGTCACATCACGGATCGTCAGATCGGCGACCGCCTGATAGCGGCCCGGCTCGATCTCGGAAAACGACTTGGTTTCAAATTTGGCGGTTGGCCATTGTGCCGCATCAAACCAGTCGGGCGAAACGATCTGACTGTCGCGGTCACCATTCTGGGTATCGACCGATGCAATATCAATCAGCACCTCGACCGAGGATCCGGCAAGATCGTCTGGCGAAAAGGCAATGGTTGCGGTGAAATCTTCAAACACCCCGTCAAACCCCGCGCCAAGCTGCGTTCCGGTAAAGGCAATCGTGCTTTGGCTGTCGTCAACAGTCCACTGGTCCGCGGCCTTTGCCGGGGTGGCAAATACCATAAGCGATGTCACGAACGCGACGGCAAGCGGACGCATCAGTGTCGATTTGAAAGTCAAACCCATCAGGAATTCTCCTTGGCAGTCGTATTGGCGCCGATATCGGCATTGTCATTGCCGCCAAACGCCGGCAGCATCCGGCGCAATGTGGCATCGCGATCAATAAAGTGATGTTTCAGGGCCGCACACACATGTCCGCCAACCAGGGCAACAATCACCCAGGACAACACGAAATGCGCAGTCCTGAGACTTTCAAAAAGCCCCTGATCCGGCGCGACAAGGTTTGGCAATGTAAACAGTCCGAAAACACTGACCGGGAAATTGGCCGCGGACGACATCATCCAGCCAGTCAGCGGCATGGCAATCATCACCCCATACAGGCCAAGATGCCCGATCTTTGCCGCCAGCCGTTCAATCGCATGTTTGCCCAGTGCCGCGGGCGTCGGTTCGGACAAACGCCAGATAATCCGCAACACCGCAAGCATCAGGATCGTCACACCAAGCGACTTGTGCCGTGACATCCATTCAAGTTTGGCCATGCCAAGCGGCAGGAAATCCATATACCAGCCAATGGCAAACACACCGATAAACAGTGCGGCAACAATCCAGTGCAGGCTTTTGGTCACGCTGCCAAAACCGTTGCGGTGACTACGCAATGCCATACCCATCCCCTTCCACGCAGAAGACGAAAATGGCAGGTCGGCCGTGATGCCAAACCCGCCATTCTCCTTTAAAAAAAGTCGGCTTATTTCTGCTTCAGGAATTCCGAAGAAATCTGCAATTCGACGTCATCGCCAACGCCCGGAACCAGGAAGTTCATGCCATATTCCGAACGGGTCACGGTACCGGTCGCGCCAAAGCCGACAACATGATCGCCGGTCATCGGATGATCGCCTTCACCGGTCAGGGTAACATCAAGAACCAGCGGCTTGGTTTCGCCAAGCAGGGTCAGATCACCGGTGATTTTGGCTGCATTGTCGCCAACCAGCTCGACCGAGGTGCTTTTGAACGTCGCGGTCGGGAATTTTTCAACATTCAGGAAATCGGCGGTTTTCATATGATTGTCGAGCGCCTCGACACCGCTATCAACCTGGTTAAGGTCGATCGTGATGATCGCAGCCGATGCTGCCGGGTTTTCACGATCAAGGGTCAGTTCGCCCGAAACACCGGCAAAACGGCCCTGGAAATTCGAAAAACCAAGATGGTTAACAATAAAGATCACGCTGGTATGGGTCGGATCAAGCTTATAGCTTTCTGCCGCCTGTGCCGAAAAAGCAGCTGCCGAAAGACCGGTTGCAAGTGCCAGTGCAAGACCGGCTTTTTTCATCGCTTTGAACATTGTCTATTTCCCTCATTTTCGGATCGCGATCCGCAATGCTGCGTCGCAAAACTTGTGGCATGAGGATGACAGTCAAACCACCGGCTCTCAAGCCGGTGCTGCGGCAACATATATTTTCTATTCAGGAAACAATATCCGGCGTTTTTGCCATATTTGGGACAACATCCAAACAATCAAATATTGGTTCGCCCGGCATTCACAACCCTGAAATGGTGCAAAACCGCCAAAAACCGCAATCCCGCCCGCAAACCACATATCGTCACGGCCTGTCCCTGCATTCCGTCAAAATGGCACGACTGGGTCCGTTCCGTGAACGATCAAACATTCACCTAAAGACACCAAACAGATGACGGAAAAAACCCAGGATCAGGAGCCCACTGCCCGAGTGCCCGAGAGCACAAGGCTGATGACAGCCTTACATCCATACTTGTATGGCTGCCATATTAAGGCTGCGAACTTATAGCTGCGATTTTATGGCTGCTATTTTATGGCTGCTCGGGGGCCGGTTTGCCCTGTGCGGCTTCGGGTTTGGAGTCGTCCGCATCGGCCGGATCAAGACATTCTTTCAGCCACACATCGTAAACCGGATGTTCAAGTGCCGAAAGACCGGGGCTTGATGCAAACATCCATCCCGAAAACAGCTGTTGGCGCGTCGCGTTACCATCATCGCGCACATCGGCGATCTCAAGGAAGGTCGCGCTTTCCGGGCGTTCTTCGGGCGGGGTCCGGTAACAGGCATCCACCCGGATCGACAGGGTGCCGAAACTGGCGACCTGCCCGACCGGCACTTCAAAGGTCGAAATGCGGGCGGTAATTTTATCAAGCCCCTGAAGCTGGGCAACCGGGGCCGGACGATAATCAAGCGCGGCATAGGCCGTTCCGATCATTGCACATGTCGAACAGATCGCGGCAATCGCAAAAGATCGTTTCATCTTGTTATTCAGTCCTGTGTGTCGCTGGTATCATAGGGATTGTGCAATTCGGCCACGAGATCGCGCATCACCTTGCGGAATTGCTCCTCGTCGCAGCCCATCAGAAGCGCATCTTCAAGCGCATCCTGCATCATCTCGCGCAATTCGCCGAAATTGTCGTTCAAAACCTTGATCTTTTCCACGCAGGACAAAGGCGACCCGTCTGTCGCCTGCCAGGTTGGAAAATGTTCCATCTGTTCGGTTTTCTTCATCGAACGCTCCGACATTTCTTGCACAGCAGACCATTTTGCTGCCATTGCCCGGCACCCTGCCCGGCAAAACCGGCAAAATCATGACCGGTTTGATCTTGCCCTGCGAGTTGCAAGGGCACCATTCCCGAACTGGTCACAATAGCCCGTCACAATATGGTGTGCTTGTGCCTATTCGCTGCTACTGGTCGAGGAATAAATAACCTGACCAATCAGATCTTCAAGATTGACCGACCCTTGCGTGTATTCGATTTCACCACCAGCCTGGATCATGTCGATATCCCCGCCCGGCTCGATCGAAACGAACTTGCCGCCCAAAAGACCATCCGATGCCACCTTGGCCGAACTATCCATCGGCAGCGACAGGTCCGCACGCACCGACATTTTGACAACCGCCATATAGGTATCGGGATCAAGTTCCTGTCCGGTAACGCTGCCAACCTTCACGCCGGAAATCCGCACGTCGTTGCCCACGACCAGACCATCAATACGGTTAAAGCTGGCTTTGATTTCATACCCTTCTACCGTGTCGATCCCCGCACGGCTGTATGAATATGCTGCAAACCCGATCGCGACTGCGATCACCGCAGCACCTGCAAGGGTTTCAATCAGTCTGTTGCTCATGGACCTTATCCGATCTGTATCTCTTTGATTGGCATATTGTATTGCACAGCGCCAAAACACAACCGCCCAAAACAGAACCACTTAAACAAAAAGCAGGCCCCGAAACAAAAACGGGCGCGAGTTGCCCCGCGCCCGCCTGAATTTTCAAATTTCCGGCTGATCAGCCTTCCGGCGACCAGGCCTGATAATCGCCGGTCGCTTTCGCGCGCTTGCCACCGCTATATTCGTGGCCCTGCGGGCGATATGCGTGTTTGGTCCCGGTCAGGTTCGGCAGATGCTCTTTCTGCCAGTCATAACGGTCCTCGGCCTTTTCCGACAGCGGCGCATCAAGGGTATAATGCAGCCATGCATGCCATTCGGCCGGAACTTTCGATCCTTCGTCAACGCCCTTGTAGATCACCCAGCGCTTGGTGCGGCGGCCCTTGGCCGGAGTCTTTTCGGTGTAATAGACATTGCCGAAACGGTCTTCGCCAACGCGCTTGCCAAACAGCGCAGTATAAATACGGGTGCCGACGGTGGCCATGTTGGGTCTCTCTCCAGATTTGGTTTGTCCGCCAGACTGAAACCGGCGGAACAGGGGTCATGCGGTGTGAACCCTGTCGAACAAGTGACTTATATGTCGTGATGCGGTTTGAAAGTCAATGTTTCAACACACAGCCAATTCCAACTCGTATCCGAATTGCTTTTTACCCGCTCCACGGCCTACGCTGCGGTCCTCACAAACAAACCGAAACAAACCGTCGATGATAGTAATATTGTTGCGAGAAAATTGTGACGTTTGGCCCAGAGAACTTTAAGGTTTTCCTCTGGATGCTTTCGCAACAGCGGGGATCAAGCTATTGAGATAGACAACCTCCCTCTCAATGGCTTCGCTGGCCGACAAGGCGTAACCTTCGTTTAACAGACGACGGCTGGTTTGCAATGCCTCGGCAGGTTTTCCGGCGAGGCAAACGGCATAGTCCCGGGCCACGGAATGCACATCGGCATCCGGTTTTACGCATGAGACAAATCTATGGAGCAAAGCCTCGTCTGCGGATATTCGACGGGCACTTAATAGCCAGTCTCTGGCAACGATGTCCCCTACTCTGCGTGCTAATAGTGCTGTAGCCCCGGCTTCCGGGACGATGCCCAAATCGGCGAAAGGAAATTTGAAAACTGCACTTTCACCCGCCACAACCCAGTCGGCGTGCAAAAGCATGGTGGCACCAAATCCCACAGCCGCACCAGTAACGGCGGCAACCATTGGCTTGGATTGTTTGGCAAAGGCAGAAATACAGCGACGCACCGAACCGTCTTCGGGTTGCGGCCACAATCTGGCAAATTCAGCGATGTCATGACCCGCGCTGTAGTGTGGGCCTGTTCCTTGCAACAAGACACAATGCACATTTGTATCTGCATCTGCACGGTTCATCGCATTTGCCAATGCATCAAACATTGCACCATCAAGGGCGTTGCGTTTATCGGGACGATTAATGCTGATCGTGCAGATGTTATCGCTAATTTCTGACGTAATTCTGGCTTCCACAATAGGCCCCATCCTGTAAAGACATACATCGATACTGCTTTACTTTTACGTAAACGTCAACACGCACAAAATCGAGAACAACCAAGCCACCATACTGTGCCGATTTGGGTTCAGGCTCTCGAATCACCCTCTCTCCCAAACTTAGCCAATTTTCACGACGGGAAATCAGCGTTGCATCCAACACAACCACCCCGGTCTGACAAATATTTACCGGTTCAAAACAACCCACAACTGCTTGTAGTGCAACGACTCATTGATCCGCATATATCTGGGGCGTCTGTCCACCCGGTTATCCACAATCACGCACATATATATGGTATGGGCTGTTGGCTGATATCTGCGGATTTGCGCCTGCGATAAAATCAATACTTTAATATAAATATCAAACTGTTATCATTGCCGCATGTGCTAAGAACATCATTGTTACGGCACATTTTCAGCTTCGCACTGGAAATGAAACGCAAACAGCGTTAGCTTGGGTTCGTGTTCGGGAAAACCGATCCTTCCCACACAACATCTAGTCCGAGTCTTAGGACAGGCACACAATCTCGCGGTAACAGAAACCGCAGTTTTACAGGCCCTTAGCCTTGATTCAGAGATTGTTAACACGAATCCCACCAGCATCGAATCAGCAAGACAGCAATCGACCCACTACATGTTGTGGTAAAAATTGCTGTCAACCACAAAGATTAGTGGACTGTGGCGAAATTTTGCCATTATAGTCTTCCCCACGGACCGGATGGTTCCAAGGGGGGACCACACCACCGAATTCAGATAGATGCGAGGCGCCAAAAACACCGGAAAATATCGGGTATTGGGGCAGCGCAAGAGCGATGAGCAAACTATATAAAGTCAGGCGATGTTGGCGCATTACCAGATAGCGCCCCCTCACGTCTGATCAAAACCGGAGCAGACCATGCGGATTACCAGAAAGTTCACTCAGGACGGTGTCAGCCCTTACGCCGACATCGAGTTTCGTAAGTCATCTTCTGTCATCAAAAACCCGGATGGTTCCGTTGTTTTTGCGATGAATGACATCGACATGCCCGCTTCCTGGTCACAGGTGGCGAGTGACGTTCTGGCTCAGAAATATTTCCGCAAGGCCGGTGTTCCGGTTGCCCTCAAACCGGTCAAGGAAAAGGACGTCCCGTCCTGGCTGTGGCGCAAGACTGCCGACACCGCCAAGCTTGACAAAATGCCGGCTGAAAAACGCTATACCAGCGAAACCAGCGCGACCCAGGTCTTTGATCGCCTTGCCGGCACCTGGACCTATTGGGGTTGGAAAGGCGGCTATTTTGACGCCGAATCTGACGCGCAGGCCTTCTTTGATGAAATGCGTTATCAGCTCTCCCACCAGATGGGTGCGCCGAACTCTCCGCAGTGGTTCAACACCGGCCTGCATTGGGCCTATGGCATTGACGGCCCGGCACAGGGTCACTCCTATGTTGATTTCAAAACCGGCGAACTGACCAAATCGGCCAGTGCCTATGAACATCCGCAGCCCCATGCCTGCTTCATCCAGTCGGTTGCCGATGACCTGGTCAATGAAGGCGGCATCATGGATCTGTGGACCCGTGAAGCCCGTCTGTTCAAATTCGGTTCGGGTACCGGTTCGAACTTCTCGAACGTTCGCGGTGCGGGCGAAACCCTGTCGGGTGGCGGTCGTTCTTCGGGCCTGATGAGCTTCCTGAAAATCGGTGACCGTGCTGCTGGCGCGATCAAGTCGGGTGGCACCACCCGCCGTGCAGCCAAAATGGTCGTGGTTGATATCGACCATCCGGATATCGAAGAATATATCGACTGGAAAGTTGTCGAAGAACAGAAAGTTGCAGCCCTTGTTGCCGGTTCCAAACTTGCTGAGAAGCACCTGACCGCAGTTCTTGCGGCCTGCACCAACTGGGACGGTGCCGCTGATTCGGAAGACCGTTTCATTCCGCGCGCCAACCCGCAGCTCAAAGAAGCTGTGCTTGCTGCCCGCGCTGTGATGATCCCGGATTCCTATATCAACAAGATCATCGAATTCGCCCGTCAGGGCTTCACCGAAATCAGCTTCAAGACCTATGACACTGACTGGGATTCCGAAGCATATCTGACCGTTTCGGGTCAGAACTCGAACAACTCTGTTCGTGTGTCGAACGACTTCCTTCAGGCTGTTCTTGATAACGGTGACTGGAACCTGATCCGTCGTATCGACGGCAAGGTCGCAAAAACCATCTCTGCCCGCGAATTGTGGGACAAGGTTGGCGAAGCAGCCTGGGCCTGTGCCGATCCAGGCATCCAGTACGACACCACCATTAACGAATGGCACACCTGCCCGAATTCGGGTCGCATCAATGCGTCCAACCCGTGCTCGGAATACATGTTCCTTGATGACACCGCATGTAACCTCGCATCGCTCAACCTGATGAACTTCCGTTCCGATGATGGCGGCGTTGATATCGAGGCCTACGAACATGCCGTTCGTCTGTGGACTGTGGTTCTGGAAATCTCGGTTCTGATGGCACAGTTCCCGTCCGACCGTATTGCCGAACTGTCCTATCGTTACCGTACCCTTGGCCTTGGCTATGCCAACATTGGCGGCCTGCTGATGAGCATGGGCATCCCTTATGACAGCGACGAAGGCCGTGCGATCGGTGCGTCCCTGACCGCGATCATGTGTGGTATTTCCTATGCGACCTCGGCCGAAATGGCTGGCGAACAGGGTCCGTTCCCGGGCTATGCCGACAATGCCGATGAAATGCTGCGCGTCATGCGCAACCATCGCCGTGCGGCTTATGGCGAACAGGAAGGCTACGAAGGCCTGTCGATCAATCCGGTTCCGCTGGTTGCTGCTGACAGCCCCTATGCCGATCTTCCGGTTGCAGCGCGTGCTGCATGGGACAAGGCACTGGAACTGGGTGAAAAGCACGGTTACCGCAACGCCCAGACCACCGTTATTGCGCCGACCGGCACCATCGGTCTGGTCATGGATTGCGACACCACCGGGATCGAGCCGGACTTCGCCCTTGTGAAGTTCAAAAAGCTTGCTGGCGGCGGTTACTTCAAGATCATCAACCGCACCGTTCCGGTTGCGCTTGCGACCCTTGGCTATACCGAAAACCAGATCCGCGACATTGAAAAATACGCGGTTGGTCACGGAACCCTCGTTGGTTCGCCAGCCGTCTCCCATGACGATCTGCGCGCCAAGGGCTTTGATGACGACGCCATTGCCAAGGTTGAAGGTGCGCTTAAAAACGCATTCGACATCAAGTTCGTCTTTAACAAATACACCTTTGGCGATGATTTCTGCGTCAACACCCTGGGCCTCGATGCCAAAGCCATCAACTCTATGGACTTTGACATGCTTGCCGCTCTTGGTTTCGACAAGAAACAGATCGAAGCAGCCAACACCTATGTTTGCGGTTCGATGACCCTTGAAGGTGCCCCGCATCTGCGTGACGAAGACCTTCCGGTCTTTGATTGTGCAAACCCGTGCGGCCGTATCGGCAAGCGTTACCTGTCGGCTGAAAGCCACATCCGCATGATGGCAGCAGCCCAGCCGTTCATCTCGGGTGCGATTTCCAAAACCATCAACATGCCGAGCAGTGCTAACATTCAGGATTGCAAGGACGCCTATATGCTGTCCTGGCGCCTGGGTCTGAAAGCCAACGCTCTGTATCGTGATGGCTCGAAACTCAGCCAGCCGCTCAACGCTGCCCTGGTTGAAGAAGACGATTACGCCGATCAGCCGACCGCTGCCAAGGCAACGGCCGTGTCTGAACAGATCGTTGAAAAAATCATTGAACGCGTCATCCGCGGCGAGCGTCGCTCGCTTCCGGGTCGCCGCAAGGGTTACACCCAGAAGGCCACCGTTGGCGGTCACAAGGTTTACCTGCGCACCGGTGAATATGAAGACGGCAAGCTTGGCGAAATCTTCATCGACATGCACAAGGAAGGCGCTGCTTTCCGCTCGTTGATGAACAACTTCGCAATCGCGGTTTCCATCGGCCTTCAGTATGGCGTACCGCTCGAAGAATATGTCGAAGCCTTCACCTTCACCCGTTTTGAACCGTCGGGTATGGTTTCGGGCAACGATGCGATCAAGATGGCAACCTCCATCCTTGATTACATGTTCCGCGAACTCGCCATCTCTTACCTTGGCCGTAACGACCTTGCCCACGTTCAGCCGTCCGACATCCTTCCCGATGCCGTTGGCGAAGGTGTCGCCGAAGGTGATCTTGGCGAAACCGCCCAGAAAGCCGGCGATCAGGCGATCGAAACCATCCGCAAGGTCGCATCAAGCGGCTTCGTACGTCGCAACCTCTATGTTGTCGATGGCGGCGCCCAGACCGAAGAACGCGTTGTCGAAGTCAAGTCCACCGGCACGGACGGTCATGGCCACAATCACAGCCATGAAACCACCGCAAGTGCCGCAACCACCGCGACCCCGTCCGCACCGCAGACCTCTGCGATCCTGACGGCAAGCGAAGAAGTCATCGCCAAAACCGATGACAAGATGGACAAAATTCGCGAAGCCCGCATGAAGGGCTACGAAGGCGACGGTTGCCCCGATTGCGGCAACTTCACCCTGGTGCGTAACGGCACCTGCCTGAAATGCGACTCTTGCGGCGCGACCACTGGTTGCTCCTAAGGGTTACG
Source organism: Thalassospira sp. CH_XMU1420-2 (assembly GCF_037029325.1). Taxonomy (NCBI): domain Bacteria; kingdom Pseudomonadati; phylum Pseudomonadota; class Alphaproteobacteria; order Rhodospirillales; family Thalassospiraceae; genus Thalassospira; species Thalassospira sp. CH_XMU1420-2. The sequence goes on along the minus strand of NZ_JAYMEG010000003.1, from coordinate 190,937 downwards.
GCCCGAACGACTTTCTGATCTGATCAGCAAAACGGCCGGGATTTTCCCGGCCGTTTTTGGTTTGCCCCGGCCCGTCAGACAAGGAAACACCACCATGCCCGTTCCAACGCTTGGCCAAGATACCGCCCTGATCATTCTTGATGTGCAAAAGGCAATGGATCATCCGCGATGGAATGCCAAAAACAATCCCGGCTATGCCGATGTGATTGCCAAACTGCTCGCGACCTTTCGCGCCGCCGACCTGCCCGTGATCCATATCCGCCACGAAGAAGCCAATCCGGCTTCAAGCTTCTATGTCAACGGCCCCGGACAGCCGTTCAAGGACGAAGTCGCGCCCATTGCCGGTGAAACCGTCTTCGCCAAGCAGCAAAACTGCGCATTCGTCGGCACCACGCTTGAAAAACACCTGCACGATCAAGGGATCAAACGCCTGATCTTTACCGGTGTGGTTATTCATAACTCGATGGATGTCACCATCCGCATGGCCCATTGTCTGGGCTTTGAAAACTGGTTGCCGCTCGATGCGACCACGGCAATCGATGTGACCGATGCCAACGGCAAAACCTTCCCGGCACAGGATGTGTTTGACCTTTATGCCGCCGTTCTGGCCTCGGAATATTGTCAACTGACCACCAGCAGTGACGTCGTTGATACCCTGCCAGACATCTCCTGATGTCACAATAATGGACAAAATGGACATTTTGACTATAATGGCGATGACTTGCAGGAGATAAAAATGACCCGTGTTTCGGCAACAGAATTCAAAAACAATATTGGTACATTCAGTGATGCGGCCATGCATGAGCCGGTGATTATCACCAGCCATCAACGCGACCGCCTTGTTCTGTTATCCGCAGAAGAATATCGTCGCCTGACCGAAACACTAACCGATCCGGCAGAGCAACGCCGTCGCCAGATCGAAGAACGGGCTAACTATCACCGCGAAACAATCATTGAACTGGCGCGACGGTGATCCCGCCAAAATGGCCAAATCGACTTGATGTCGAAACCGTACACAAATTCATGATTGATATCGGTGGCGGGTCTTATGGTCTGCGGGATGCAGCATTGCTTGAATCCGCACTTGGTCGCCCCAAAAACCTTTTTGCCTATGGCGAGACGGATATTTTCATCCTTGCTGCATGCTTCGCAGAGGGAATAGCCCGCAATCACCCATTCGTTGACGGCAACAAACGTACGGCCCTGCTTACCGCCGATTTGTTTCTTGCCGACAATGGCGTGCATTTGAACCGCGCATCAGATCACGAATATGTGGAAATGATGGAAAAGCTTGGCCAAGGCCTTATTTCCCGCGAAGAAGCAGCACAATGTTTGCGCTCAAATGCACAACCTGCATGATTTTGCGCATCAATGACACAGCACACTGAACAACCTTGATCATTCCGATACAACAATCCATGGAACAAGCTTCCCGATTGCGCGTTATCAACCCTGTTCAAAAGTTCTGGCAAACGGAACCGAAAAAAAACAGGAGCAAACATCATGTCGATTGGCCGCATTCTTGGCGTTGTTATCCTTGTGATTGGCGTTGGCCTTCTGGTGACGGGCTATAACGCATCGGAAAGTGCTGTGGATCAGATTTCCGAAACACTGGTTGGTCGCTATACCGATGAAACCATCTGGTATCTGATCGCCGGGATTGCCGGCATCGTCGGCGGTGTCTTGCTGATGCTGTTTGGTCGCCGTCGCTAATTCTCCCCCCCGACAGCCTGTTGCCATCGCCCTCGGCCCTCCCCCCACTGTAACGCGGGCCTTGGCAACAGACTGTTGCCAAACCGGGTCTGGTCTTGCCGCCCGCAGCGGCGCATAGTCATGGCAAATGATGCAATTCTGACCAAGGTAGTCCGCCATGACTGACACCGCGATCTCCCCGTCCCGGCCGGATCAATCCGTATCGCAAGACCGGCATAATCTGGCCCCGATCTTTATTTCGCACGGCTCGCCGATGCTGGTGGCGCGCCAAAGCACGCCGGCATTTGATTTCTTTGTCGGCAATCTTGGCCGTCATACCGATGGCGTGCGCGCCATCCTGATGGTTTCCGCCCACTGGCAAACAGCTGAACCGACCATATCGACCGCTGCGCGTCAGGAAACCATTCACGATTTCTATGGTTTCCCGCAGCCCCTTTATCAGTTGCACTATGACGTTGCTGGCGATCCGGCACTGGCCCGGCAGATTGCCGACCAGATCGGCTGTGCCACCGACGATGCGCGCGGTCTTGATCACGGAGCCTGGATGCCACTGATCCTTGCAAGGCCCGATGCCGACATCCCGGTTTTCCAGCTTTCCATGCTGGCCCATGGCGGTCCGGCCGATCATTTTGAACTGGGCAAAAAATTGCGCGGTTTGCGCGATCTTGGCGTGCTGGTGGTGGCAAGCGGGGCGATGACCCACAATCTGCGTGCGCTTGATCGTCACGAAGGCCCGATTGATCCCTGGGCGATCGAATTCACCACCTGGATGATCGACCGGGTCAGGGCCCATGATATTGACGCCCTGCTCGATTATCGCCGCCTTGCGCCCCATGCCGCCATGGCCCATCCCGAAGACGACCATCTGATGCCGTTCTATGTCGCCCTTGGCGCCGCATCCGATGATTTCGCCCCCGATGTCATCCATGACAGCTATGAATTTGGCAATCTTGCCATGACGGCCCTTCGTTTCTATGGACCGAACGAGGACCGCATTGCGGCCTGATCAAGCTACCCATCTGATCTGCCGGGTCTTGCTGATCCTCACATATAAAAAGGGCCGGAAGGAAGTCCTCCCGGCCCTTGTTTCTAGAACATCAACCGAAGCCCCGTGACGATATAGGTCGCCTCGAAATCCTCGCCGTCTTCCTTGGCAAAGTCGGCGGTATCGCCAAATTTGCGTTCATAGGACACCCCGATATAGGGCGCGACACTGCGATCAATCAGATCGTAGCTTAACCGCAATCCGATCTCTGCACTTGATATCCCAGTGCCGACTTCGATTTCCCGATCCTCGGAAAAGGCGGCATTCAGCTCAATCGACGGGGTCAGGATCACGCGATTGGTAATTAGCCCCTCATATTCAAGATCAAGCCGCGCGCTGCCATCCCCGGTTTCGCTGACAAAAAGATCGGCATCAACTTCGATCCATTGCGGCGCAAGCCCCATGATCCCGATCGTCCCGTACCAGCGATCAGTGCCCGTTGGGGTATCGAGCCTGACCCCCGCCTTGGCATCGAAAAAGTCACTGATCGGGGTTTGCAGCACCAACCGGTTTTCAAGCCCTTCATTGATATCGGCATCAAGGTCGCGTTCGCCCTCGCCCTGCCAGCGCAGTTTGAGCTCGTCCGTTCCCCAAAAGGCATCCGCATCCCAGACCAGCCGTTTTTCATTCTCGTCACCAAGACGATATTCAAACTGTTCGGCCTGGAACCCGTAATAGGTCCGCCCTTCTGCGGCCTGTCCGGTGCCCGAAACGGCGGCCATCACCATGGCGACAAAGCCGCCCTTCATCATCAGATCATATCGTTTCATGATGGATCAATTCCCGTTCTTCAGTGTCGCAACCGCCGGACCGCCTTCAACCACGACCTTGCGGAACATGCCCGTCGCCATGTGATAGCTCAGATGGCAATGAAACGCCCATTGGCCGGGCTCATCGACCTCGGTCTCGGAATAGACCGTGGTGCCGGGATTGATATTGATGGTGTGCTTGACCGGGTTCCATTTGCCCTGCCCGGTATCAAGGATCGACCACATGCCATGCAGATGCATCGGGTGCGACATCATGGTTTCATTGACAAACTTGAACCGCACCCGTTCGCCGTATTTCAGGCGGATCGGCTCGGCATCCTCGTATTTCACGCCATTGATCGACCAGCTATAGCGTTCCATATTCCCGGTCAGGCGCAGCTCGATCTCGCGCGTGGCCGGACGGTCGGCATAAAGCGGCTTTTGCGCCTTGAGATCGGCATAAGACAGGAACTTGCCGCCATTTGCCGCCTTGGGCGTCAATCCGCTACCCGCCGCATAAAACGGATCGGCGCGATTGCCCATCGCCATCGCCGAATGCTCCATCCCCGCCATATTTGAATGGTCCATGCCCGCCATTTTAGAATGGTCCATGGCAGTCATATTCGAATGGTCCATGCCGGTCATGCCGGAATGATCCATGCCTGGCATCGACCCGGCCGATCCATGATCCATTGCCGCATTACCCGATGGTGCTGTGCTAGGATCCATTCCGGCCATATCGCCTTTGCCCGTCTCACTTTGGCCCATATCACCGTGCCCCATCTCACCATGGTTCATGCCCATATCGGCCATGGTCAGAAGCGGTGCTTCCTTGCGCAATTCGGGCATTTCGGCACGCATGCCCTCATGCGGGGCCAATGTGCCAAATCCGTATCCCGAACGCCCCATTGATTCCGCCATGATCGCATAGGCCTTGTCGTCCTTGGGCTGGACAATCACGTCATAGGTTTCGGCAACCGCAATGCGGAATTCATCAACCTTTACCGGCTGCACATTATTGCCATCGGCCTGCACCACCGTCATTTCAAGTCCGGGGATCCGCACATCGAAATAGGTCATGGCCGATGCATTGATGAACCGCAACCGCACCCGTTCTTCGGGATGAAACACCCCCGTCCAGTTCTGGTCGGGCGACATGCCGTTGATCAGGCCGACAAAGCCCTGCACATCCTCGATATCGGTCGGCATCATGCGCATCGCGCCCCAGTCGGCACGCTCCGAAAGTGTCGCGCCCAGGCCGTTCTTGCGCACATCCATGATGAAATCGCCAAGGCTGCGCTGATTGCGGTTGTAATAATCAGGCATCATTTTCAGATTGCGCAGGATGCGTTCGCCCGAATGCGGGTGCTTGTCTTTCAGAACCACCACATATTCGCGGTCAAATTTGAACGGTTCGCGCTTTTGCGGCTCGATAATGATCGACCCATAGGCCCCGTCGGGTTCCTGAAAACCCGAATGGCTGTGAAACCAGTAGGTGCCGCTTTGTGAAACCGGAATGCGATAGGTAAAAGTTTCGCCCGGTTCGATGCCGGGGAAACTGATGCCCGGCACCCCGTCCATCTGATAGGGCAGGATCAACCCGTGCCAGTGGATCGACGTTGCTTCTTCGAGATTGTTGGTGACATTGATCACCACGTCTTCGCCTTCCTTGAACCGCAAGGTCGGCCCGGGCGATGACCCGTTATATCCGATGCCGCGCGTTTTCATGGTTCCGGTATCGATCTCGACATAGTCGACCGTCAGATCATAGGTCGCGGCAAAACTGGGCGCAGACAGCATAACCGTCCCCAGCGCACCCAACAGGGCGCGTAAGACAATTCGTTGTTTCATTTCAAATTACCTGAAAAGGCCGGACAGACGCCCGGGATGGCAGACAAGCCGATCCCGAACGCCCCCGGTCACATCAATGATGATTACTGAAGACGGATTTTGCCCATCATGCCGCTTTCATAGTGGCCCGGCACATTGCACGCGAATTCAAGTTCGGTGTCCTTGGGGAATGTCCAGATCACTTCGGCACTTTGGCCCGGCTCAAGCAGGACACTGTTGGGATCGTCATGCTTCATCGTCATGCCGTTGCCCATGTCCATTTCCATCATCGCCATGTTGATTTTGTCGGCTTCAAGCGCGCCATGCTCCATCATCATGAACATTTCCTTCTGATGGTCTGCATGCATTGCTGCGGTGCCGATATTGAATTCGTGAACGAATTCGCCCTTGTTCTCGATCATGAAGCGTACGGTTTCGCCCGCACGCACAATGATCTTTTCCTGATCAAAGAAATTGTCTTCCATCACGATCCGGATGGTCCGGCGAACATCGGACAACTGGCCGGGCGCACCAATATCGGTCGATGCCCCGCCATGACCACCGCTATGGCCTGCACCGGCAAAGGCCGGGGCCTGCATACCGGCAAGCGTGCTCAAAAGAACGGTCGATGCCGCGATGTGACGGATAAGGGATTTCTTGAAACTGGGCATATCATGCTCCTGAAAATAATCGTCAGAATGATTGCCATCGCCGCATGAAGACATGCGCAAACCTTGCTGCTTTGCCCGACACTGGTCAAACAGACACGGGCCAAACAAACGACGGCGTTTTCTTTAAAACGGGATTATTTTCAGGCGCGCGGCGGCTTGTAGCTGCCATCCGCCTCGGCGGGAACAAGGGTACGGTCCTGCACCCAATAGGTCACAGACGTCACCACCGGCATGAACAATGCCGTGCTGACATGTTCCTCGGCATAGGGACCGCACACCGTCATGCCACAAATATCGGCATGGGATGAATGCGGATCATGGGACACCGGTTTGGTGACATCGATCGTCACAACATGGTGCCCGTCACCGGACGAACCGGAACCTGCCTGCACGGTGCCATGCCCAGACAGCAGAACTGTCAGGCTGATCAGGATCACAAGCATGCAGGAAATGAAACGCAACGGATTTTCCAGTCGAAAGTTAACGCCCAGATCGTTATTCACACCGGCCGTTTGCGTCAAGTGGCAATATTGTGGCACGGATAACATGCTGAAAACGCGATAGTTTCACTGCACCCGCCAACAAACATGACAGCCCCCTTGTCAGCAACAGATCGCACTTCTACCATCACCGCCAGGCCAATTTCCCGTCAATGACAGGCAAGATGAAATGATGCTGCGTCAGGATCAATGCACCCTTGAAATCAAAACCAGTACCCAGGGACTGACTGAAATCACCGATCAGGTGCAATCATGGGTCGCCTCGACCGGCATTGCACGTGGGCAGTTGACGGTCTTTGTCCGCCACACATCGGCCAGCCTGACCATTCAGGAAAATGCCGATCCCGATGTGCGTCTTGATCTGGAAACATTCTTTGGCCGGCTGGTTCAGGAAAATCCAAGCCTTTATCGCCATACCTGCGAAGGCCCCGATGACATGCCCGCCCACATCAAATCGGCCCTGACCGACGTGTCCCTTACCATCCCGGTTGCCGATGGCTTTGCCCTGCTTGGCACCTGGCAGGGCATCTATCTGTTCGAACATCGCCACGCCCCGCATCGACGCCAGGTCATCCTGCATCTGATCGGGGAATAGGTCCAGTTACGCCGCACATTCGGGTTTGCGTGCCCAAAGTCCGATTGTCTGGACCTCGATCAGTTCGCGCAGCGTCGCACACATATCTTCGCAGTCGAAATTCTGCGTGCTCATATGTTCGTGGATCGTAAACAGAAACAGCGCCATCAGGCTTTTGCGGATCAGGGTCGGTGACAGATCCGGGTTCAATTCCCCCGAAAGTTGCGCTTCTTCGATCAGGTCGGTAATCGCCTTGATCAGGCCGCTGCGCTGCATCATGTCATGCACCGCCCCCTTGCGCGGCGCAAAGGTCAGCTGGCGCATGATCACGTTCCAAAGTGTCGGATGAAGGCCGATCTGGGTAAAGCGGTATGACGCCACATGCATCAGCTTATCCACAAAGCACCATTCCGGGTCCATCGTATAAAGACCCTTTTCAATGGCTTCGGCCAGCTGCGTGGTCACACAGCTGATGATCAGTTCTTCCTTGGTCGAAAAGTGATGAAAAATCGTCCCTTCGGCGACCCCGGCCCGCTTGGCGATTTCGCGCGTCGATGCCTCCTCGAAATCACCGCTTTCAAGGATGCCCCGCGCCGCCTCAAGTATCTTCTGACGGGTTTCTTCACGTCTGGTTGCCCGAATGCTCATCGGGGCCCTCCAACTCATCAAGCAAACTCACTGAGTTCACTCAACTAATACGAAGTGCCCCGTCTGTCAATTCCTTGCGGGCCTTGTCCCGGCACCTTACTGCCGTTGCGGACCGGCCGCGGACACTGTCGCAAGGGCCGCTTCAACGGCCCCGTCGCGCCGCCCTGCCATGTCGGCATCGCTGGCGGCACAGCGCGCCAGAATATCCTTGGCCGGCTGATAAAGCCCGGTTTCGACCCCCATGACGCCAAGCACGGTTGAAAACAGATTGTCATGGGAAAACGCGCCATTTTGCGCCTGATCACCAAGGCACTCCTGCCCGACCGCGCGCGCGGTCTGATATCCATCGGACATCCACATCATCATCGGCACATGGGTCTGTTCATCCGGGGCCAGCATATAGGGCGCGCCATGCAGATAAAGCCCGCCCTCGCCAAGCGATTCCCCGTGATCGGACACATAAAGCAACACGGTGTTATAGCGATCCTCATAGGATTTAAGCTTCGCCACCAGTTCCGCCACCACATAATCGGTATAGCGGATTGTATTGTCATAGGTATTGATCAGCTCGCTGGCGCTGCAATTTTCAATATCGCTGCGCGGGCAGTCCGGCGCAAAGGCACGATGGGCCTCGGGATAACGTTTGTAATAGGTCGGCCCGTGGCTTCCCATCAGGTGAAAGGCAATAAGCTGATCGACCGGCTTATCTGCCACCTGCTGATCAAGGTTGCGCAACATCACCTCGTCATAACAGGTGCCAAGAACGCATTCTTCGGGAAACGCATCGGCTGAAATCTCGATGCTCGGAATGCGGTCACAGACCCCCTTGCAACCTTCATCATTATCCTTCCACAGAACTTTGACCCCGGCACGCTGCAACACATCCATCAGGCTTTCGCTGTGGCGCGCGATTTCACCGTCATAATTGGCATGATCCATCGGTGAAAACATGCAGGGAACCGAAACCGCGGTCGCCGTGCCACAGGACTGCACATTCTGAAAGGCCAGAAGCCCGTCAATCTGACTGGTAAAGGGCGATGTCGGGCGATCATACCCGTTGGCCGCCACACTTTGAGCCCGCGCTGTTTCCCCGATCACCAGAAACATCAATGTCGGCTTGGTCTTTCCCGGTGCGGCGACAAGACGCGCATCCTCGCCGATCTTGCGAAACGGCATATCGGCATAAAGATAGCGCCGCTTGACCAGCTGGATCGTCCCGGTGATGAAATTTGACGGGATGATCTCCTTGCCCAGCACCTTGTTATTGCGCCCGACCGATGCGTAATCCTTGAAATAAAGGCCGCCAATCCCGCCCAGCAACACCAGCGGCACAAGCATCATGACAATGCGCTGCCCGACCCCGCGCAACACTGTTGATGGATAGCGCAACGGCACGATCAAAAGAACACATATCGGCACGATACCGGTTGCCACAAACCACAACAGGGCCGGCACACTGAAATAGGATGCCGCTTCAAGCTGGTTGGTTTCGATCACGTTTTCCATCATGCCGCGATCAAACACGATGCCGTATTTCATCATCCCGTAATGGGCAAGCGCACTTGTTGCGATCAGCACCACGAAAAACGGCTTGAACAGATAGCGCCACGAAAACGGCGTAAACACCACAAGCGATGCCAAAATCAGCACAAACGGCGCACTGATCGCAAATCCGCGGTCATAGGCGCCAAGCGCGCCCAGAATGTCATAGAAATGACCAAGCACCCTGGCATTGAGAACCAGCGTGAAAAAGACCGCCAGCACAACAAGAACAATACGATAATCAATCGGTGGAATTTTCGGCACGAACCGGGAACGGGGCATAAAGGCCTACCTGCTATCTGGGCACATCCACCCCGCAGCAGAAAGCGCACCTCAACAGATGCCCTGCGGGGCGATTGGTCCTTGACCAACCCCGCAACATTTAAAGCCCCAACCTGACAGCAACCTGAAAGATGTGCGCTGGCAATAACCGCCCCGGTCAGGCCGATGCACCAACCCGCATCCGGCGCACTTCACGAATGCCAAGATAGCTGTGAAACACCAGTGTCACGATCACCACCGATCCGCAAATCAGTGTCGTGTTGCTTGGTACTTCACCGATAAACAGCCACACCAGAAACGATCCGAAAATCGCCTCGTTCAACATGATCAGCCCAACCTCGGCCGCCGGAATTTTGCGCGCCCCTGCCGAAATGAACAGAAACGATACCGGCAACACCCAAAAGCCCAGCATCGCCAGCCACAGCCAGTCCATGCCGGTCACAGTGAACGGCTCCGCTGTCGGCAGCAAAATCACCGCCCCCAGAACAGCGCCCAGCAACATTGCCTTGATTTCATTGATTTCGGGCTTGGCCCCGATCACGTTGAAGAACCCGGCCATACAGGTCGCCGTTCCCAGCGCCAGAAGATCGCCAAGCGCATTCTTGCCGCCAAACCCGGCCCCGACAATCATGCCCAGTGCCGCCAGCACGACAAAGGATGCCACCCAGGTCCGCATCGGTTGTCCGCGCTTGAAGATGAAGACCCCCATCACCCCGGCAATCAGCGGGGTTGCGGCAATGATCACCAGCGTATTGGCCGCATCGGTATTGCGTACCGACAAAATGAAAAAGATCGTCGTCCCGCAATAAAACAAGGCTGCCGGGATCTCGGCCCTGCCCGGTGTGACCGATTGCAAAACACCTTCGCCGCGCCGCTGCCCTTTCCACAAGGCCAGCATCAGGGTCGCAACACTCAACAATGCCAGACGCCAGAACGACGCCGTCATGTCATCGACTTCAATCAGCCGGATCAACAGCGCATCCGGGCAAATCACCAGTACCCCGATCAGGGCAAGCCACCCGCCATGCAAATTTCCGATCTGGTCGCGCAATGCCATGAAGTCCCCTTTGGCGAACTGGTTTCATTCCAAACATGTGCCCGGCATCTGCCACCGGCACCGGTTGTTGTGCATACAGTTTTGCGGTGCTTTGCCGCCCGGCACAATTTGATTTTTCTCAACTATCGGTGAAATGCGGCACCGCAGCAATGCCCAATCCCCGCCATCGTCATAAATCCCCGATGACCGACGAACCAAAAGAAACTGTTTTGTTCGGCGGTCAGGATCGGTAAGTTTGCCTCAAACGAGGGTTCCGACCCTGTGCCACCACAGTCTGAAGGATGGAAATCATGGCTGGTAAAATCGACGCACGTCTTGCCGAACTTGGCATCACCCTGCCCAATGCCACCGCACCGGTTGCGAATTATGTGCCCTATGTTGTCTCGAACAATCTGGTTCACATTTCCGGTCAGATCACCATGGAAAATGGCGAACTGAAATTTGTCGGCAAACTCGGCAAGGATTATCAGGTCGAAGACGGCCAAAAGGCCGCCCGCCTGTGCGCGCTCAACCTGATTGCCCAGCTCAAGGCTGCGATCGGCGACCTTGATAAGGTCACCCGCGTTGTCAAACTCAATGCCTTTGTCAATTCCGCCCCGGAATTCACCGATCAGCCCAAAGTCGTCAATGGCGCGTCTGACACCATGGTCGAAATATTTGGCGATGTCGGCAAACATGCCCGCTCCGCTGTGGGCGTGGCATCGCTTCCGCTTGGCGTTGCGGTTGAAATTGACGGCATTTTCGAAGTCGCCTGATCAAATCGCCGATCACAATTCCAAAGCCGGGCAAATGCCCGGCTTTTTTGTTTGCCCGGATTTTGATTACCCCGATAAAACCGCTTGACCTCAATCGTGGTTGAGGTCGGAAAACACCCCCTGTGGCCATCGCCAAATCTGTTCTCACAGGAAGGAATTTCAGATGCGTGTTTTCATTACCGGCGGAACCGGACTGATCGGCTCGGCACTTGTTGACACCCTGATTTCCCGTCAATATCGGGTCTTTGCGCTGGCCCGATCTGAAACCGCCTGCACCAGATTGCGCGCGGTCGGGGCTGTTCCGATCCATGGTGATTTGACCGATCCCGCCCGCTGGTGTGCGACCCTGCCGCCCGTTGATGCGGTCATTCATGCGGCCTGCGATTTTTCCGATGCCATGACCGATATCGACCGCACCCTGCTTGATCACCTGATCCCGGCGATGCACGCCATGCCCGGACCTGTGCGCTTCCTCTATACCGGTGGCAGCTGGTTGTTTGCGCAAACGCCGCCCGGACAGTCAATCGATGAAGGCAGCCCCTTTGATCCGCTGCCCGAATTTCAATGGATGTGCTCCGGCATTGATCGCGTGCTGGGCGATGAACGATTGCACGGCATCGTCATTCACCCGGGCTGTGTCTATGCCACCGGGCGGCACGGGCATTACGGGCTTCTTGGCCGTGATCTGAATACCGCACGTACCAAGGGCCGCGTCACCCTGATTGGCGATGGCGATGTGACCCTGCCGATGGTTCATGCCGATGATCTGGCCGAACTTTATTGTCTGGCCCTTGGCAACGCCACCCCCGGTTCAAGCTATTTCGGGGTTGCGATCAATGATCTGACCAACCGTGCGCTGGCCGGTCTGATCGCCCGCCATGTCGGCACGCCCGATTGCCAGATTGATGCGATCACGGTGCAAACCGCAATGACCCGACTGGGCTGCTGGGCGGCGGGACTTGCCCGCCATCAAACCATGACCGCGACAAGGGCCGTCACCGACCTTGGCTGGAATCCGGCTCATTGCGACATCGAAAATGATCTGCCCCGGATCGGCATGCAGTTTCGGGATTAGCTTTCCGAACTGATCGCCTTTAATCCGACCACACCGCCAATGATCATCAACAGGAAAACACCCTTAAGGGCGGTCATCGGCTCCTTGAAAAACACCAGGCCAATGACCGCGACGGCCGCCGTACCAAGCCCCGACCACACCGCATAGGCCGTGCTGATCGGCAAAACCTTCAAGGTCAGCGCCAGCACCCAGAAGCTCAGCCCGTACATCACAAGTGTCAGGACCGAAAATTTCAGGTCGGTAAATCCGTTGGAAAATTTAAGCGACACGGTCCCGATCACTTCAAGACCGATCGCGCCCATCAAATAGACCCAGGCGAGCATGGCAAATATCCTGCACATAAAGGTGGTGGCAACAAACGCCCGCCCAAAATGCCCGATCCGCCCTTCCGGCGCAATCCCGCCCGCCACATGCCTGCTGTGACATGCCCCCGGAACGGCCTGAACCATACCGAGCCACCGCAATTCCTGTCACCCTACCCTTGCAAGCACCACATCACGGCACCAAAACACCACGGCAACACAGCACCACCAGCTCGCCCCCTGCTCCGACGCCCCAAACACCTCCCGTCCCCGATACGATGCCTCTTGCACCTTTCTGCTGCCTGCTGCTTGCATGATCAATCGGATGGCGGGTGCAATGCGTATAGCAAGACGATCTGTATCAAGACATTTGGCAAAACAATTGCGTATAGTCCGCCAAACGGGCACATTGCCCGACATCAAATGTATGGCTTTGGCCGTTGCATTTTGCCGTGAAGACAGGAAAGACCGATCATGATCGAAACCGATATTCTGATTGCTGGTGGCGGGATCGCCGGAATGAGTGCAGCCGCACGGTTTGCGGCCGACGGACATCAGATCGTGATTGTCGATCCGGCCCCCGCCGACATTGGCGAAGGCACGGATTTGCGGACCACCGCCTTTCTTGAGCCGGGCATCGAAACCCTTAAAAAGGCCGGTGTCTGGGATGCGATCAAACCGACCGGGGCGGAGCTTCGCGTCATGCGGATCGTCGATGCCGGCGGTTCCGAATGGCAACCGCGCGAAACCGCCGATTTTGACGGGGCCGAAACCAAACAGGGATTTTTTGGCTGGAACGTTTCAAACAAGGCGGCCCGCGTTGCCCTGATGGCCCGTCTGGCCGAACTTGAAAATGTCGATTTCCGGTTTTCGACCACGGTAACCGGCTTCAAAAGCACGGCGCGTTTTGGCGAAGTCACACTGTCCGATGGTGAAACCGTCCGGGCGAAAGTCGTGATCGCCGCCGATGGCCGCAATTCCAGCTTGCGCGACATGGCCGGGATCAAACACAAACGCTGGGCCTATGATCAAAGCGCGCTGGTCTTTGTCGTCACCCATGACAAGCCGCATGACAATATCTCGACCGAAATCCACCGCACCGGCGGGCCGCTGACACTGGTGCCGATGCCCGATCTTGATGGCAAACCGTGCTCGTCCGTGGTCTGGATGACGCCTGCGGCCCGTGCCGATGAGCTTAATGCCATGAGTGACGATGCACTGTCCGCCGAAATCACCCATGACACCATGAACCTGTTTGGTCCGCTAAGCGTGGCATCCCCGCGGGCGGTCTGGCCAATGATCGCACAGATCCCCACCCGTCTGATTGCCGCCCGTCTTGCCCTGATCGCCGAGGCCGCCCACGTCGTGCCGCCGATTGGCGCACAAGGGCTGAATATGAGCCTGCATGACATCGAAACCCTGGCCGAACTGATGGCAAAGGCCAAGCTGCACGGCAAGGATATCGGCGAAACCCCGCTTCTGAAATCCTATGAACGCCGCCAGTTGCCCAAAACCGTGATGCGGGTCGGCGGTATCGATATCCTGAACCGCGCATCGATGCTTGAACCCAAACCGTTGCGCGACCTGCGTCTGGCTGGCCTGTCGGCAATCAACCGCATCAGCCCGCTTCGCAAACTGGCCATCAAGGTCGGGGTCGGCAAATAGCCCGCACCATCTTCGCGCTTTGCGCGCTTTTCGCGGATATCACGATACCAATAACGCAAAGGCCACCTTCGGGCGGCCTTTTTGCGTTCAGCTTTGATGCAGGATCAATTCCGCCATGAAACCGTCCGTCTTGCCCGGACGCGGCGAATAAAGCTTCAGCTCGGACCGTGTATTGCGGACAATCGCATCAACGATGGCAAGTCCAAGCCCCGCCCCGTCCCCGCTGTTATGGGATCGTTTGAACCGGGTTTTAAGATCATCAAGATTGCCTGCGGCGATCGCCGGTCCGCCATTGGCCACCCGGATGATGTGACGATCTGTGACCGTAATCTCGACCGGCTGGTCCTTTGCCCCGTGCCTGAGCGCATTTTCAATCAGATTGCGCAAACAGATGGCAAAGGCATCATGGTCGATATTGGCCTCAAGCGTTGCCACCGCGTCGCTGTCATAGACGATATCACCACCATCGATTCCCGCACGCATCAGATCATCAATCACCAGCAAAAGCGTCGATCCAAGCTTCTGATCATGCCCGGTCGGGCTAAAGCCGCCGCCCGCTTCGGCCCGCGCCAGCTGCAAAAGCTTTTCGGCCAGCCGCGACAACCGTTTAAGCGATGCCTCGGTCTGAAGGGCGCGCTTGCGGCTTTCATGCCCTTCGGGCAGTTCAAGCACAAGCCGCTGGGTCTGTGCCAGGGCTGCGGCAATCGGGGTACGCAATTCATGGGCGCTGTTGGCGGTAAAGCTGCGCTCGACATTCAGCGCTGCCTCAAGCTTGCCCATCAGGCTGTTGACCGCCGATACGATGGTGGTGATTTCTTCGGGGGCTTCTTCCTGTTCAATCGGCGTCAGGTTGCCTTCGCCGCGCGCCTCGATCTCGTCGCGCACCCGCTGTACCGGCCTAAGCCCCTGACGCACGCCAAGGATGATCCCGATAATCACCGCCGGGATCAGAAGCGCAATCGGCAAAAACTGTGCCGCCACACTTTCAAGAATTGCCTCGTGGCGATGCTCAAGCGGCTCTGCCACCTGCATGTAAAGCTGCCCGTCGCCACTGCGGGCGGTATAAATCCGGAAATCGTCATCCTGATAAAACCCGACCGCTACCGGGGCGGCAAACGGTGCGGCCATGGCATTATGCGACCGTAACAGCACATCCCCGTTAGCCGCCCGCAACTGATAAAGCAGGTAATCGGCGACATTTTCCTCGTCCCCGTCATTATCGGTGCTTGCCACTTGATCGGCGGGGGTCGGCATCACCACCATGGATGATCCGTCCCAATGGGCATCGAAATAAAACCGCATAAGGGTCGAACCCCGCCGGGCGGTTTCAACAAGCCCGGTATCGGCGGCCTCTTCAAGTTCGTGATACATGCTATAGGCCGCAAGAACCGACCCCGCGATCCAGCACAGCGCGACAATGATCGTCAGCCGCTTGGTCAGGATGAATTGCAGGCTGTTTTGCTGCTTGATTTTCATCATGCCGGCCCCGCCCTATACCCGATAACCCACACCGCGCACGGTCTTGATCACATCGCGCCCAAGCTTGCGGCGCACCCGGCTGACATAGACTTCAACCGTATTGCTTTCAATTTCCGCCCCGAATTCATAAAGCGCTTCTTCAAGCTGGCGTTTTGACAATGTCTGACCGGGGCGACGCACCATCTGGTCAAGCAACGCCCATTCGCGCGATGTCAGATCGGTCTGCACCCCGTCCACCAGAACCGTCCGCCCGGCAAGGTCAACCTCGACCCCGCTATCAAGGGTGACAAACGGATTGGGATTGCCGCTATAACGCCGCGCAACCGCGGCCAGACGGGCCGATAATTCATTCAGATCAAACGGCTTGACCAGATAATCATCCGCCCCGGCATTCAGCCCGGCAATCCGGTCGGAAATCTGATCCTGGGCGGTCAGGATGATACAGGGAATGGCCGATCCGCGCCGCCTGAGCCCGCGCAAAAGATCAAGCCCGCTGCCATCTGGCAAATTAAGATCAAGCAACAGCACATCATAATTGGTGGTGCGCATCATGATCTCGGCATCGGTGACATTTTCGCTGTGATCCACCGCCTCGCCACTGGCCAGCAAATGATCGCGCACTGCCTCGCCCAGCATGATCTCGTCTTCGACCAGAAGAATTCGCAACGATTTTCCATCCACGATATCTGCACCAGACCGTTATTGAACCAAACCGTCTGGCTATGCCCCTGTCCTGACAGCAACCTGAACAACGCACATGGCGCCTTCAGTTGGCTGTCAGGAAACACCGTCATTCTTGTTCCTGTTCGGCGCATCGTTGACACGGCACATCCCGGAAATGTCCGTCACATCGCCTGCGTCCGCCGGAATTCCTGCATCGTTCCCTCTGCCGGATCCGCGTCCCACAGTTATGAAGGATTATGCCCATGAAAAGAACTGTTTTCCCAACTGCCCTTTTTGCCGTTGCCATCACGGCCCTTCTGGCCGGGGCGGTCGCGTCGCTTTCCTCGACTGCGGCCTTTGCCGACGAGGATTACTGCAAGGTTCCGAAATCGGAATGGAAAACCACCGATGAACTCAAGGCCAAGCTGACCGGCGAAGGCTGGGACGTGCGCAAGATCAAGGAAGACGAAGGCTGCTTTGAAGTTTACGCCATCGACAGCGACGGCAAGAAAATCGAAGCCTATTTCGATCCGGCATCTTTCGTGATCGTCAAACAGGATGGCGAAGACGACTGATCCCCAAAGTCAGTTGTTGCCATATCCGGGTGTTTCTGGCGGCGCCAATAGTCCCCCGCGTCGCCGGAAACGCTTTCTGTCTGTCTGAAAGGAACCATCATGTCGATCAAGGTCTGGGATCCGTTCATCCGCCTGTTTCACTGGGGATTGGCAACAAGCTTCCTGATCGCCTGGATCACGGCCGATGAATGGCACGCCCTTCATCACTGGGCCGGTTATGCTGCCGGGTGCCTGATTGCGCTGCGTCTGGTCTGGGGATTGGTCGGTACGCACTATGCCCGCTTTGCCCAGTTCATCAAGGGCCCGGCAACCACACTTGGCTATCTTGGCGATATCGCGCGCGGTCGTGAACACCGCTATATCGGCCATAATCCGGCCGGGGCAGCCATGATCATCGCCCTGCTGCTTGCCATGGGCGGTTGTGCCTTTACCGGCTGGCTTTACACCACCGATGCCTTCTGGGGCTCTGATGCCCTCGAACATATTCACGAATTTCTGGCCAACGGCCTGCTTGCGCTTGTGCTGTTGCATATTGGCGGTGTGCTGCTGGCAAGTCTGCGCCATCACGAAAACCTGATCCGCGCCATGATTACCGGGCGCAAACGCCGCCCGATGTCTGACGATATCGCCTGAATTCGAACTTTCCCTCATACTGCAAACTTGCGGCGGCCGGTCCTCAACCCCTTCTGGCTGCCGCATTTTTTTTTGGGGGGGATTTTTGGGAAAAGTCAAAATGATCCGAAGATCACCCGATGGCCCGTGCCGGATTACCGACAACCGTGGCTCCCGGCGCAACGTCGCGGGTCACCACCGACCCGGCCCCGACAATCGCATCATTGCCGATGGTAATACCCGGCAGAATGATCGCGCCGCCACCGATCCACACATTTTCCCCGATCGTCACCGGCTTTCCGACTTCAAGATGTTCCTTGCGCAATTGCGGATCACGATGATGGTCCGCACAGTAAATCTGCACATTGGGGCCCAGCATCGAATGATCGCCGATATGGACCGGTGCGGTATCAAGGATCACGCAACCGACATTCAAAAACACATCACGCCCAAGATGGATATTGATGCCATAGGCACAATGAAACCGCGCTTCGATCCGCACATCATCGGCACAGGCGGCAAACAGGGCGCGCAAGGACGGCCCGATATTGCCGCGCTCTGCCGGGGACAGCACGCTATGCTCGTGGCTGGCTTCAAGCGCACGGCGGCGCAGGGCCGAAAGCTCCGGATCAAGGCAGCTATACCATTCCCCTGCCTGCATTTTCTCAAATTCGGTTTTGGACATTTCCGGTCGCACTTTGTTGGTTCTATCGGGCGGTTTGTCTTTGGACTGCCGTCTCATGACGGCCTTCTCTGGCCTGTCAATCTCCGGGCGCCATGTATCTGGTGCAGACGAACAAGCCTACGCCCCGCACGCGCAATGTGCAATCGCCCAACGGAGGGGCTCAGGACGTATAATCGGGCGCAAACAGATCAAGATCAAGCGACGGCCTGACACCGATATCACGGCGATGGCGGCTCAGAAACGCACTTGCCGCCTCCCGCCCGAGATCGCGCAACATGGTCATGAAGCTCCATTCCGCATTGAGTTTCGAGGAATGATCAAGATCGAGCATATCTTCACTGGCGATACAATGCATGCGCATCGCCCCCCATTTGGCGGCTTCGCACATATGTTCGGGCGCATCCTTGCGCAGGATCGAAATCATCCGCAGCTCTTTCATCAGGCTGCTGTTAAATGAAACCTCATTAAGCCGGTTGGCAATTTCACGTGACGTTTTGGGCACACCTGGTCGCCTGACCGGATTGATCTGCACCAGAACCGTATCATCGGACCCGCATTCCAGCACCAGCGGACCAAGGCTCGGATTGCCGGTATAACCGCCATCCCAATAGGGCACGCCATCAATCTCGACCGCCTTGTAAATCGTTGGCAAACAGGCCGATGCCAGCAACACATCAACCGTGATATCGGGATTGCGAAATACCCGCCCCTGCCCGGTTTCAACATTGGTGGCGGTGATAAAAAGCTTGGCCGGGCTACTGTTCAACGCCTTGAAATCCACAACCTCTGTCAGGATCGCGGCCAGCGGATTATCCCCCGCCGGATTAAGGTCATAGGGCGAAAACATCTTGGCACTCATATCCAGCCACATATAGGCCAGCGAGTTTTCAAGCGACCAGTTACCAAACAGAATATCAATCGGGCTGCGTTGCAGCGGGCTGAACCGCGCGGCTTCGGACACCGCCCGCCAAAAAGTCTCAAGATCGGCCCGTGCGCCTTCATACCCGCCCCTGGCAACCCCCGACGTCACCACAGCGGCATTCATCGCCCCGGCCGAGGTCCCCGAAATCGCCTCGATGCTCAGTTCCTCATCCTCAAGCAACCGGTCGAGAACACCCCATGTAAACGCCCCGTGCGACCCGCCCCCCTGAAGGGCAAGACTGATATTCTTGCGCGGCTTTTTGCCCGCACTGGCACCCTGAGCAGCCCCGGCATCCATGCGCGCATCACCCCCGGCATCAGCTCCGCCATCAGCCCCCTTTTCGGTTTCCGTATCCGTCCCCGCATCCGCGCCCTTCGCTCTCATACCGCCTCCTGCCTGACATCACACAACCCGCAATCATGATATGTCGCAGCCGGCACAAATTGCCAGTTTCTCTCCTGCAACGAACGACCATAACAATCCTAGGTTGATAAATTTACCATCATAAGTTACTAATATAATATTGCAACAGACGGCAAAGGGGGCTCTCCTGGGTCGACAGCACTTCAAATATATGCTTCCGGCCTTCCTGGGCCTCGCGACCATCACTGGTTGCACCGAGCTAAAATCAGGTCTGGTAAGCAACGACGGAAAAGAAGCACTGCAAGGGGGCGTTCTTTATAGCCTCCCCATGGCGCAATATAAGCTTGAAACAAGCTTTCGCTTAACAAGCTGCCCGGACCTCTCCATTGCCAATATTCCCGTTGAAGCAGGAAGAATATTGCTCGCCCCGGATTTCGAAATCAAACAAACTGCCGAAGAAAAGGTCATTCCCGACCCGGACAAGCTCTATATCCTGAACTATGAAGACATGTCAGGTCCGACCAAAACCTCGACTTTGAAAGTGGATTTGCACGAAAACGGCACACTCAAAAACATCAATGCAGGCGTCACGGATCGCACCACCGAGGTAGCAAAGTCTGCGATCAAAACCGGCTTCAAAATCGTCCAGTTGGCCTCTGGTCTTCCGACCTTCACGACATTGGGCAAAGCCACGCAACCCTTCGCGAATGGCGTTATTTGTACCGATTACGCCCATCAACTTGTCCTCAAGCGGAATGACACCGCCGAAAAACAGGAAACAGAAACAGGAACATTGCTTGGAGCGACACAGGCACTCGAGCAGGCACGGGCGGACGTAAAGGCATCGGACAAACCAAGTGATCAAGCAATCGCAGCGCTTGAGGCCGCCCTTAAACAAAGCCGTGATGCAGAAAAGGCACTGGCCGGGACTCAAAAACTGCTGGCAAGAATAGACGCTGCCTTGACGATCAAGGTTTCTGACACGTGGCCGAAACAAGGAACCGAGACGTCAACCCGAACCCGCATGCCTGCGCCACCGATTGCCAAGCTTTTAATGGATGGTTCATTCACGCTGGCAAACGACGATTTGAAGGCACAAGTGATCACAACATCCCTTGCTGAACTGCCTGAGCAGCTTGCTGTCCTCACCGAAATATCAAAGGCAACAAGCACCGGCGCAACGACGGGAAATTGCAGTGACAGTAATCGGGAATGCAGCTCTGACAGACAGGGCGTCTATTATCGTGTCCCGGCGAAGGCCTATCTGCGTTCTTGCATGACAAGTTCCGCTTTGAGTTCAACCTGTCTGGGCATCCCCGAAGGCAGCCTGCTTTTGAACGAGTTTCTCGATGTTCCGCAACTTGGTGTTCTTGCTGTCTTGCCTCTGAAAAATGGCGTTGGGCAGGATAATGTTCTGGCCGCGACATTCTCAGACAAGGGCATGCTGGAAACATTCAGCTATGAAGAAAAAAGCGCATCCCTTGAGAAAATCGCCGGTGTTCTTGATGACGCTGTCGATAATGCCTTGGCCTTCAAGGAACTTCGTCGAACTGCCGAACTTGAAGACCTGAAACTTGAAAAACAGGAGGTCGAAGCACGCAACGCATTGCAGGCCGCGATCGCCGAAGGCCAACCCGACCCGACAAGCGAAAGCACCGCACAAATCAACAGCGAGACAGAACTGCTAAATGCCCTGCTCGAGCGCATCAAGGCCCAAAAGGCCCTTGAGGAAGCTCAGGCTGCCCAAGCGGCTCAATGATCCTGCGATCAGGCGACGGCTCCTGATTGGGTTGGTTCCGTTGCGGCTTGCTTCGCCTCAACATACGCCAACTCGCCTGCATGTTGCGCAAGCCCCGCGCACGCGGTTGCCCATGCCGGGTCACCACCATAAAGCGCGGATCGCAGATAGGCCCATGTCATGCGCTGGGTGATGGCAAGGCGGTCCGGGTCTTCGTCGTCGGTTTCCTTGGCATCATATCCGGCAATGCCGCCCAGCCCGTGTTTGCCACCAATCAGTGTCAGCAAGAACTCCCCGCCCGGCGCATGATGAAACGGATCGGTGTGCCAGGCCGCCCCGCGCGTGGTCAGGTTCGGATTGATATCCTGATCGCCCGCCACCACCAATGTCCGCGTCGTCATATGCGAAAAATCGGGATTAAGCGCGGTATAGTTCCGGCGCGCATGATCGCTCAGGCTGTCGCCACCCCGGCCCGGTGCCGCCAGAAGAACCCCGGCCTTGATCCGTGGTTCGATCAGATTGACATCCTGCGCATCCGGGTCGGCACTGTCGCTCAGCCGCGCGCCCAGCAACATGCCCACCGTCTGCCCGCCAAGCGAATGACCGACCGCCGCCACCCGATCATGGTCCAGTCGCCCGTCCAGAATAGGGCTGGCACGTTCGATATCCTCAAGATGATCGAGAATGTTTTTGAAATCCTCGACCCGCGATCGCCAAAAGAACGGCGCGCCGGGCGCATCCGCGCCAAACCCGGCGACTTTGGAATTGCCATGGGTCGGCTGGATCACGACAAAGCCGTGCTCGGCATAGAAATTGGCAAGCGGCCCATAGCCATCCTTGGACGGGATATAAAGCGACGGACCATGCCCGTGCGACAACAGGATAATCGGCAAATCCCGCCCCTGTGCCGGGGCCGTCACCCGCATTTCGATCGGCTTGGGCCGCCCGGGTGCGGCCAGGATCACCGGACATACCGAAATGGTCGAAACAGCCTCATTGACCGGAATGTGGCGGGCCTTATCAATCAGGTTATTCATCGCTGAGATCCTTTTCCGATTGGCGAAACCGGATGTTTCACCTATATATCCCGAAACGGAACATTGATCCGATAAGCTGTGGCCCGTAAGTGGGCCCATAAATGGATCAACGTTCCGCTTATGCGAATGCAAATATGGAACATTGTTCCGTTTATCAAGCGCAAAATTTGACGCGACGATTCCGTCCGCGCGTCAAAACCCGATTTTGCTATTGGAAAACAATGAGATGACCGACGATACTGCCGTCGAAAAAAAAAGCATCCGTGCCGATGCCCTGCGCAACGAGGACGCGCTTCTTGAAGCCGCCAAGGAGATTTTTGCGACCTCGGGGGTGGATGCGCCGGTGCGTGAAATCGCCGCCAGGGCCGGTGTTGGTGTCGGAACGCTTTATCGTCGTTTTCCCAAACGCAGCGACCTTGTGGTTGGTGTTTACAAGCGCGAAGTCGATGCCTGCGTCAAAGCCGCGGCCGACTTTACCGGCCAATATGGTCCGGGTGATGCCCTGACCCACTGGCTGAAACGCTATTGCCAGTTCATCGTCACCAAGAAGGGATTGGCCGCGGCCCTCTATTCCGGCGATCCGGCCTTTGATGCCCTGCCCGCCTATTTCCGCGCCAATTTCGAACCGACCCTGCAATCCCTTCTGCAATCGGCGGCCAAGGCCGGTGAAATCCGTGGTGATATTGACGCCTTTGACTTGCTCCGCGCCATCGGCAACCTCGCCTCCGTCGGCGGCACCGAAGGCGCCGAACACACGCATCGTATGCTCGAACTGATGATTGACGGGCTGCGTTTCGGGGCGACGAAGCACTAGGACCAGCTCGCCAGCCGCACATCGCATTACCCCTTCCCCCAATCCGGGGATATCAGTTCAGGGACAGCCGGCACCTGCAAGATGCTGGCAGCGAAGCAAAGCTGCCTGGAACACCCCGCGCCCAAGATCACCTTTTCTCGGATGCCCCGCGCAGCAATTCATCCATCAAGGGGCCAATTTTTTCTTCTGTTGACGCCCATTTTGACGCGCTGAGCCCGTTACCGCAAACTCATCACTGGCAAGGACCAGCTTATCACCCGGCGCGGACTGGCATGTGCCCAGGCCCGCCCCCATCACACACGCAGCACCAGGCACTTGGCACTTGGCACTCAGGACCCGACACCCGACACCGGGCACTAGGCACTAGGCACTCAGTACTCGACACCGGGCAATCTGCCTCCCGCCCCTTTCGCATCGGTGCTGCCTCCTGTATCCCTTGCCTTAATACCATTCCAGTGCGGCTGGCAGATCAAGGCCTGCGGCCTGTTCGCGGACCTGATGCAGGAACAGGCTGGCAATCGGCGACAGGCTTTTGCTTTTGCGGGTGATGATGCCGATATGGCGCTGACGGACCGGGGCGGACAGCGGCACGAAGACAAGGCCCTTGTCACGCGTCATGTCCGATACCCGGGCGGCCAGTTCCGGCAGCACCGTGATCCCCACCCCCTGGGCCACCATGGCGGCCAGCGTGAGGGTATTGGACGCCTCCACCGTCGGGCGAGGCAGGGTGATCGGCATGGCCGAAGCACCGTCGCCCGCACCTGCGCGTGCTTCGGATTTCGCGGCTTGTCCCGTGCGCTGGTCGGTCAGTTTATTCTGTGCGCGCGCCAGCTTTTCGGCCTGTTTCATCACCCCTTTGGCCGCAGAGATGCCAAGCCTTGCGGCATCTTCGATGGCCGGACTTGTGAAATCCGAACCGCTATATTGCGGCGCCTTTGCCGTGCCCTCCCCCCGGGGCTCGCCGCTGACCCCGGCCATCATCGCCGATGTCCCGGATTCCGGGCCCAGCCCGACAAAGGGCTGATCGGCAAGCTGTGCCCAGGTCACGAACGGGTGTTTGGCAAAGGCATGATCGGCCCGGCACAGCACCCCGAACCGATCTGAAAACAGCGGCCGGAACGCAATATCGGGCAGTGGCTCCCACTCCCCGGCGATGCCGAAATCGGCCTCGTTCGCCGCCACGGCTGCATGGACCTCCCCGGCATTCATTTCATCAAGGCGCAAGCGCGCATCGGGATGATCGACCACAAAGCGCGATATCACGGCCGGCAGAATGCGGGTCAGGACCGACGGGGCCGCCGCAATGGTGATTTTCCCGCCAATCCCCTTGGACAGCGCATCAAGATCGCCAAGGGCTTCCTCGAAATCACCGATCAACCGCTTGGCCACCGGCAAAAACCGCTCCCCCGTATCGGTCAGGGTGACTTGCCGTGTCGTGCGATCAAAAAGCGCTGCCCCCGTCACATCCTCGAACTGGCGAATGGTTGTGGTCAGGCTGGGCGGGGTGACGCCAAGGACGGCTGCCGCCGCCGTAAAGGACCCGTGATCGGCCACCGCCACAAAGGACCGCATATGGCGCATATTCAGCGATGAAAACATCGAAACTTCCCCTTTTTTCAGCCATTTATGACCCGGTAATACCGGCCATCACAGCCCAATCAAATCACCCAATCCATTACATAGTTCCAGCACAGTTCCAACACAGCTTCTGCATTCTTTCCAACGGCTTCAGCACAGCTTGGGAACGGCTTCCGAGCGGCTTCAACATGATCTCAACACGACATCTGCATCCGCACGCCGCCAACACGGCCACTGCACAGTTGCAACCCGAGTGCTGCACGGCTTTTGCACGGTCACTGTACGACTTCCGCCTGGCTATTGCAGCGCTTCTGCACGACTTCTGCCCGGCGATTGCACTACTTCTACCCGGCGATTGCACCGCTTCTGCAAGGCTCCGGAAGACCTTCGGCTCACGCCCTTCCGCCCATGCCCTTCCGCTCATGCCCCGGCACAGAAACCATGCCCCAAATCCCCAATCCGCATGACACCCGGACGACCAAAGGCCGCCCAAACCGGGCTATAGCGCGCTGGGCCGGGCCGGGTCGGGTCGCACCGAAACGGACCAACTCAGAGCCAACCAGCCCAAACCAAACTTGTCCGAACCGAAACGAACCAAACAAGCCCTGTCCAGGCCAATCCGGACCAAACACCATCAGGCCAGGCACCATCAAACCAGCCCCCGTTGCTAGGACGGTTCACGCCAGAACAGACCGCGCCACCGCGGCTCAACCAAACAGCACCACGCGCTGTAAACTTTTCTTTACACAGACACTTTATGGCGGCTGCGCATCCACACCCTTTGATCGATGCCCGATGCAAATTTCACAGCCCGAAAATAAATCCTCATACAAATAAATGATGCTGTGGCTAAAAACGGCTTCCGGTTTCCCGGCGATGACGCCCGAATTCCAAAATTTTGTCAGGAGATGTCAGCAAGTCGGTCTTTGCAGCATGGTTTTCCAGTCGGGATTATTAGGCAAAAACTAATAATCATTCGGAATTTTCAATTTGTCCAATTAATCCTGATCGGGTCAAATAGGGAAAATTGCCATGACATCGATCCCGCCCCGGTGCCAGATCCGCCATGAAATCCGATATCAAGTCCGGTATCAAACTTGCTATCAGAACTGGCATCAAACCCGGAACCAAGCCGGCATCCAGCCCGGGGGATCGCAGACAGAGAGATCACCATGCCCGCCGCGACCGCCGCCAAAAGCGTTATAGCCAAATTGCCCCGCCTGACCCCGGACCGGTCGCTGGACAGTTTGACGCTAAGTTTCCTTAAAACCCTTGAATCCGAAGGAAAATTTAGCGGCGAGATCCATGCCGATTTCCCGACCCGCCTGATCCATGCGACCGACAACAGCGTCTATCAGGTGATGCCGCGTGCAGTGTTGCAGCCGCGTACCCGCGATGACATCAATATCGTCATGGAAATGGCCGGTCGCGAAACATTCAGCGAGGTCAAAATCACCCCGCGCGGCGGCGGCACCGGTACCAATGGCCAGTCGCTGAACAACACCATCATTCTCGATACTTCCAAATATCTCAATAACATACTGGGTTTTGATGCGGAAAAGGGACTGGTTCATGTTGAACCGGGCGTGGTGCTTGATCAGCTTAATGCCTGGCTGAAACCCCATGGTTATTTCTTCCCGCCCGCTGTTTCGACCGCAAGCCGGGCCACGGTTGGCGGCATGATCGGATCAGACAGCTCAGGCAAGGGATCGCGGATTTATGGCAAAACAAGCCACTATATCCATGACATGACCACGGTCCTGATTGACGGCACCGATTTCCGCACATCCGCCCTAAGTGCCGATAAAGCAGAGGAAATCATGTCCCGCGACGACCGGGTTGGCGCGCTTTATCGCAAGGTCCATGACGAAATCGCCCCGCGTCGCGATCAGATCAAATCGACCTTCCCGGAAATGAACCGCGGGCTTACAGGCTATAACCTTAAGGAAGCCGTTTCCGATCAAGGGGATATGAACCTTTCCTTCCTGATTGCCGGGGCCGAGGGTAGCCTTGGCATGGTCAAGGAAATCACCTTCCGTGTTATTCCCCTGCCCAAGCACAAGGCGATCACCGTTGTCCGGTATGACAGTTTTGATAGCGCCCTTCGTCACGTCCAAGCCCTTGTAAAGTTTGATCCTGTGGCGATTGAAAGCATCGATGACAAGGTCATGAAACTGGCCGAGCAGGATGAAAGCTGGCATATGCTGGGCAAGCTTTTGGGCACGGAAAACAGTACCATCGCCACGCGCGGCTTTAACGTCGTTGAATTTGTTGGCGAAACGCCCGAAGAAGTTTCTGCCAAACAGGACGAATTGCGCGCCTATCTTGATGGCAATCCCGACACGGCTTACGCCCCGATCGGTTTTGTGCAGGCCACCGACCCCGGCCAGATCGCCGCAATCTGGTCAATTCGGGCGAAATCGGTGGGGTTGCTCGGCAATCTAGAAGGCAAACGCCGCGCGACACCATTCGTCGAAGATACCGCCGTACCGCCCGAAAACCTTGCCGATTTTATCGCCGAATTCCGCGCACTTCTGGATGCCGAGGGCCTTGATTACGGCATGTTTGGCCATGTCGATGTCGGGTGCCTGCATGTGCGCCCGCTTCTTGATATGTGCGACGAAGAAGACGAAGCGCGCCTGCGCCGGGTCTCGGACGCGGTTGCCGAATTGACCAAGCGCTATAACGGCCTGATCTGGGGCGAACATGGCAAGGGTTTCCGCGGCGAATACAGCCCGATCTATTTCGGACCGGAACTTTATGATGTGCTTCGCCGCATCAAGGAAGCCTTTGACCCGGAAGGACAATTAAACCCCGGCAAGATCGCATCCCCCTATTCCAAAGACATCCCGATCACGGCAATCGACGAGGCCCCGATGCGAGGCCAGCTTGACCGCCAGATCGAAGATGCGCTTCGTGATGAATACCTGAATGCGACGCGGTGCAATGGCAACGGGGCATGCTTTAACTGGGACCTGATGGATGCCATGTGTCCGTCCTATAAGGTCACCCGGTCACGTGTGCATTCGCCCAAGGGCCGTGCGGGAATGCTGCGCGAATGGATCAGGCAGCTTTCGGTCGGCACCGACCCGATGAACCAGGATTTGGCGGTGATCAACGGGCGCGATTTCTCGCACGATGTCTATGAATCGATGGCCGGTTGCCTGTCGTGCAAGGCCTGCGCAGGGCAATGCCCGGTCAAGGTCGATATCCCGGAAATGAAATCCCGGTTTTTGGAGACCTATCACACCCGCTACAAGCGCCCGCTGAAGGATTATGTGATTGCGAAACTTGAATATATGGCCCCGCTTTTGGCAAGCGCGCCGGGCCTGTTCAATGCCCTGCAATCAATCCCGCCAATGCCGTGGATTTTCAAACGTTTCATCGGCCTGACCGATTTGCCGAAACTTGATACCCGGGGCCTTAAATCAGGCCTACGTGCGCGTGGCATCGGCAAGTTCCGACAGGCTGATCTTGATGGCCTGAGTGCCGATGAAAAGGCCAGGTCGGTGATTGTCTTGCAGGACTGCTTTACCACGCATTATGACACCGACGTGTTCCTTGCCCATGTTGACTTGCTGCAACGCCTTGGATACCGGGTGTTTGTGCCGCCCTATCGCCCGAACGGCAAGGCCATGCATGTCAAAGGCTTCCTCAAGAAATTCGATTATCAGGCCAAACAGAACGACATCGTTTATGGCCGCATGGCTAAATCCGGTGTCGCCATGGTCGGGATCGAGGCCAGTGTCACCCTGACCTATCGCCAGGAATATGCCCAGCGCCTTTCAGATCGGCCGGATTACCGCGTGCATCTGTTCCATGAATGGCTGGCGTCCGAAATCAATGAGGGTCGCCTGAACGCACCGAAAATTGATAACGCCGTTAACATCAACACCCCGGCAAGCCTGTTCCCCCATTGCACGGAAAAGACATCGATCCCGGATGTTGGCGTCAAATGGCAGAAAATCTTTGAGGCCTTTGGCCTTAAACTGACAACCGAGAAAACCGGATGTTGTGGGATGGCGGGCGTTTACGGCCACGAAACCCGCCATCAGGAAACCTCGCGCGAGCTCTATGACCTTAGCTGGAAAAAGAAGGTCGATGCGACGGGGGCAGCAAACATGCTGGTGACCGGCTATTCGTGCCGCTGTCAGGTCAAACGCTATGAAGGTGTGAAACCGCAGCATCCGGTGCAGTATCTGGCGAAACTTGTGGCGTGACCTTTGTTTGGTAACCGGCCTTATTGTTAAAGCCTCGGATCGGCAGAAAACTGAACCTCGCTGGCAGTTTGTACAACCGCCTCGAACATCGGGTGATTGGGGTTCAGCAGATAGTTCCGTTCCTGCGGGATGATCACGCTTGGTACGGCAAGCGCCAAGGCGCTTTTTGCATTCAGCCATGCGTCCCCTACCCCTGCGGTGGAAGGCGGTGCCGGTTCGGCCCGCCAGTCCGCAGGAACAAGGTTTTCGGGCAATTCTTCAATCGCGGCCAAAGGGATGTTAAGGGCGAACATGACATAACTGCCAAGGAGCCGATAGTCGTTCAGATGCACCATGACTTCCAGCAATGCCAGCGATTGCGACCCCGCCAGATAGATCGCCGGTTGTCCCCGACTGTTCCATCGCCCGCCATAAAGACGCGCACCTTCGCCATCAAAGGCCGCAGCCATCCACTTTCGCTTGACCAGACGAAAGGCGGTAATGTCCCTCATGCAAAGACGCCATGTTCCAGACGCCCGATCAGGTCAAGAACCGCGCCGGTTCCGGCAGATGTTGCAACCATCTCGACCGGACGCAGCCCGCCCAGTCCCTGCACCGGTTCAAGCAACCAGCTTCGCGCAGCTTTGCCATCCCCTTCAAACAGGTCTGTTGCAGCCTTGAGAATTTCGGC
Organism: Thalassospira sp. CH_XMU1420-2; assembly: GCF_037029325.1. Taxonomy (NCBI): domain Bacteria; kingdom Pseudomonadati; phylum Pseudomonadota; class Alphaproteobacteria; order Rhodospirillales; family Thalassospiraceae; genus Thalassospira; species Thalassospira sp. CH_XMU1420-2. Next base: position 161,173 of record NZ_JAYMEG010000003.1, on the reverse strand, counting down.
AAAGCGATAAAGCCGGTCACTTTCCTCGACCTTGAACCGCCCCAGCTTGGCACGACGCTGTAATGTTGCCATCGGAATGACGACATATTTTGCAAGTTCCTTGCGGTCAAGTCCGGCCGCTGCCGCCAGCTTGCCATAGGTGGCATAGGATATTCCCCGCTGCAAAGCAGCGTGAAGCTCTGGCCCGCGCGGCGGAATCCCGACCATTTTCCAGAACCCGGTCTCGGCATCAAGAACGGGATCAGCTTGAGCAAGACTTGAGGTCATGACAGCCTCCTGAACATCAAATGATATACTAATTATATATCAATTGATGCCTCATCACAAGAAAACCTATAAATCACACCTGCGACACGAAGGGCGTTTACGGCCACGAAATCCGCCTCGTGCCAAATGCTGTGAACGCGCGTTAAGTTCATCTTGAGAAGATTACACACCAAAGATGCGAACCTGATCAAGCACACTTCACATCCAACTTCCGGGTTGAGCTGCTAACACCCTTTCATCAGCGATGCTCTCAAGGAACTTCTCAGGGATTACACGCTCCCATACCCCTAACAGAGCCTTTATGATCGCAAGATATTCATCTTCTTTTCCGCCTTCTACCTGCCTCCAAGTACTAGGCATGTATCGAACGGCTATCGAGAGAACATATAAACCAATCAAAGCTAAAACTCTGTAATCACTCAATCCAGCAATCGAAGGCAACAATAAGCTGTTATTGTTCTTGCTAGGAGAACTGTGCGTTGGGAGGACCTCCCACCAAATGTCATACCCAACATGGTCAACCCTAGCACGATAAACCTTCGCACCGGGTGGACATTCGCCGTCAACTATCTCTGTTATTTCAGCGAGTGGAAGGCAGGCTGCGCTAAGTCGTTCCAGCGTTATCTTCCCCGAATAATCAACTATTTGGCAATAGGTGCTACCAATGCTTCTTGTTTTCGAGCGCGATAAGCCAAACGTGTTTCCTAGTCGATCAAACTGCGGGAGCACCCAACTTGGTTCTCCACCAACCACTTCATGATACAGATCATCTATTTCGGGAAAAGATCCTAACAGATGACCAAAGGTGCAACTCATGTGGCGAGTATCATCAGAAACATCCCCAATGTTCTTCGCTTTTTTTCTTGGAAATCGACTGGTATCGACCCCTAAAAAATTCAGCCACTGAGGCAAAAAACCACTAGCCAGCACTCCGACATGCAAGTCGGATATCGAGTGCTGATCACTTGAGAACGTAAACAAACCATGACCAGATTTTGTCATAGACTCAACATCATCTAGGCTTTCAGGCCCATTTGGAGAGGCAAGCATCTCGCAAAAAGCAAAGGATAGAGTTCCGTAGTACAGCCCTAAAATTCGGCTATTAAGAGAATTCCCCGACGTAGACTTATAATAATCTAAGGCATTTCTCATCGAATAAGCCACGCCTTCTGCTTTCGCCCGAACGACTTCTTCGTCCTTGACTACATTCTCTTCCTCTAGCCGTCGCCTTACTAGTTTTTCGCACAACTTCACGCTAGTGAATTGCTCCAACCTAGAAAAGATAGCCCCTATAGGATTTTCATCGGTAATTCGTTTAATTCGGCGCTTTCGAGGCCTTTGCTTCGTCGGAGTTTTATCGGGCTCAATTTCTTTATTCAATTCAACTAATACGGGGAAAAATTCCTCCAAAGGTCCAACGGGAACCGGAACATTTCTCGCAAAAACCTCTAACTGATATTCTTGCCCATGGAAGAAAATTCTCTCGTTCTCCCGGGAAAGGCTTAGATAGTGGTCATTATCCGTAGCTGATCCATACAGAACAGCAAAGTTAAAAACTCTCTGCTGTTTTCTAGCTCTGCACTCAAGAGATGAGTGATAATCATGTTCACGCACAAATTCTGTAGACCACCCGTGATTTCGTAACGGCCTAAAAACTTGCTGCTCAACATCTCTTTTTAGAATTTGAATACGCGGGTTTACTTCGGACATATGCGAGCTCTTGTTGTAGCATTCAGCTTATAAGCACACTTAAAAGTAGCCACATATCAAAAAAAACCATCAACAAATAACAGACAAGTCTGCCTTTGGTTTTAATAGTTTTCACCCCACCTATTAATCTAGAAAATCCGTCAGCTTTAACTACTTCACAACCAAGTTCGACTTCTGCCTCAGCAAAAATTTGCCGCGCCATTTTTTGCCCCATAACTTCCCCGTCTTTGACCACGGTTTCGCTGCGGACGATGGTGTGGACGGGCCAACCTTTGACTTCACAGGCCTTCATAGGGGCTTTAGTCGCAGCCCTGTTGCATGATGTCGTTGGCGATGGTGACGTTTTTGGTCTGGCCCCAAAGAGCGAGGTCGGCATCTATTTCAATCACAATCGTGCCAATTTGCGGGTAAATGCCGTATTATTTGGCGTGGCTGGCTGATGTGACGGCGACAAAGCGGTTAGGGTCGATTCGGTCTTTTCACAAGCCGTTAGGGGACTGGGGCGGCAGCCGGACTTCGGTGACCGCCCTTCCGAAAAAATCACAAAAACGGCAGCATGTTTTTGACGTGATCGGCGAAGGCGGTTGTGGCGGGGGTTTGAGTGCCCTCGCCTGCGATGACTTTCAGGCCGAGTTTGGGTAAGGCTGGCAGCGGGGCCTTGAGGATATACAGGTCATTGGGCACTGCCTTTTGCATCATCACACTGATGGCAAGACCGGAACGGGCCACGGCGATCAGGCCGGTCAGGCTGCTGCTGGCATAGGAAATCTTGTAGGGGATTTGGGCTACGTTCATGGCATCACAGGCGGCCTTGTGATCAAGGGCATTTGATGCGGGCAAGGCCAGCGGGATGGTTCGGGCGGTTGTCGGGCTGCCTCCTGCCCCCGATCCATCGCCGATCCCGGTGCCGGTTCCGCTCCCTGTGCCGAAATCATGGAGATCAAGGGTCGGCTTGGCACCGACCCAGGCCAGTTGTTCTGTCCGTGCGATATCGGGCTCCCCGTCCGGGTTGGCGATCGAGACCAGTGCCAGATCGATCTGACGCGCACGCAGCATTTTATGAAGTTCCGGCGTCGGGGCCGAAACCACCCTGATCTCGACATCCGGGTAGATCGTCCCGAAGCTTTTAAGCAGGGCCGGGAAAAAGGCGATCAGGTAATCCTCGGGACAGCCAAACACCATCGATCCGCGCAAACCCCGGTCGGAAAAGGCAAAGACCGCCTCGTCATGCAATTTCAAAATCCGTTCGGCATAACCAAGGAACCGTTCGCCGCTTCCGGTCAAGGTAACGCCACTGCCGCTGCGATGAAAAAGCGTCTGGCCCAGCGCATTTTCAAGACGCTGTATCTGCATGGTGACGGTTGATTGGGTGCGCCCGACCTGAAGGGCGGTGGCGCTGAGCGTCCCGGAATGGGCGGCGCGCACAAAGGTCGTCAGCAGTTTAAGATCAAGCAGGGTTTGCATGACATCGTCCAAGTAGTATCAATTTTTCCAATACCGGAATGCCATCATTATCAATTTTACGAAGATATCAACAGTCGATACCCTGTATCCATCAAAGACACACCCTTGCAGGGAGCCAACCATGTCAAACAATGCCGATCCGAAATTCTGGGATGCCGCCCAAAAACACCTGATCCGCTATGGCGGAACGTTCGAGCCAGCGATCATCGAACGTGCCAAGGGATCGTTTGTATATGATGCTGACAACCGTCCGATCCTTGATTTTACATCCGGGCAAATGAGTGCGGTTTTGGGCCATGGCCATCCGAAAATCGTCGAGACTGTGCAGCGTCAGGTCGAAACGGTGGTCCACCTGTTTAGCGGCATGTTGACCCGCCCGGTGGTGACCCTGGCCGAACGTTTGGCCGCCCTTGCGCCGGGGCTTGATCGCGTGCTTTTGCTGTCAACGGGTGCCGAAAGCAACGAAGCCGCCATTCGCATGGCAAAGCTTGTGACCGGCAAGCATGAAATTGTGGCGTTTTCCAAAAGCTGGCACGGGATGACCGGGGTTGCGGCATCGGCGACCTATAGTGCGGGGCGCAAGGGATATGGCCCGGCGGCGGTCGGATCGCTTGCCATTCCGGCCCCCAATGCGTTTCGCCCGCGGTTCAAAAATGCTGACGGATCGCTTGACTGGCAGACCGAGCTTGATGACGCCTTTAACCTGATTGATGCGCAATCAACCGACAATCTTGCGGCATTCGTCGCCGAGCCGATCTTATCCAGCGGCGGGATGCTGGAGCTTCCCAAAGGGTATCTTGCCGCACTCAAGCAGAAATGCGTTGAGCGCGGGATGCTGTTGATCCTGGACGAGGCCCAGACCGGTATTGGCCGCACCGGCACCATGTTTGCCTTTGAACGTGATGGCGTGATGCCCGATATCCTCACCCTTTCAAAAACCATCGGGGCCGGATTGCCGCTTTCGGCCGTGATGACCACGCCGGAAATCGAAGATGCCGCCCATGAAAAGGGTTATCTGTTCTATACCACCCACGTGTCAGACCCCATGCCCGCCGCGGTTGGCGTAACGGTTCTTGATGTTGTGGCCGAGGAAAACCTTGTGGCGCGGGCCGGTTTGATGGGCAAACGGCTGTTTGACGGGTTGACCGCGCTTAAAGACCAGTATGCGTGCGTTGGCGATGTGCGCGGACGCGGGCTTATGCTGGGTATGGAGATCGTAAAGGATGGCGGCGCGCCCGATCATGATCTGGGGGCCGCGATTGCGAGTGAGGCGTTCAAGCGCGGGCTTAGCATGAATATCGTCAAGCTTCCGGGCATGGGCGGTGTATTCCGCATTGCCCCGCCGCTGACCATTACCGAAGAAGAACTTGATCTGGGCATTTCGATTATCGGGGACAGCATTGCGGCAAGCCTTCAGGGTCGCTGATCACGTTCACATCAGTTGACAGACCGGACGAAACAAAGGTGAAATCAGGCAAAGCCAACCTTCACAAAGGTCTTGTCATGATCCGCCATATTGTTCTGGTCAAATTCCAATCGGGCATCAAACAGGATGACATCACATGCCTGTTTGATGCCCTTGCCAATCTTGGCACCCTTATTCCCGGTATGCGGGGATTTGACGGCGGCATATCGGTCAGCCCGGAAAAGCTTGAACAGGGCTTCCGCCACGGGTTCTGCATCGACTTTGATGATGCCGCATCACGCGACGCCTATCTTGAACATCCCGAACACCAGAAACTTGGCGGGCAACTGGTCGGGATGCTTGACGGTGGTTTGGCGGGGTTGGTGGTGTTTGATCTTGAGATGGCCTAACCCGCATCATTCAAGTATATACAATTGACATATACATCCAAAATCCCGACAATACCCTCCCCCTGATCCATCCTTGCAGGAGGTCACCATGACGCAAGCATCCGTATTCCTGAACAACAAGACGCAGGCCGTGCGCCTGCCCAAGGATGTTGCCTTTCCCGAAGGCACGAAAACGGTTGAAGTGATCTCGGTCGGGGTGACTCGCGTGATCGTTCCAAGCGACCATCTTTGGGATACGTTCTTTGATGGTCATGCCGTCAGTGACGATTTCATGGAAGACCGCAACCAGCCCGCCATGCAGGAACGGGATGGGTTTTAATGCTGCGGTTCATGCTTGATACCAATATCTGCATCTATGTCATCAAGAACCGCCCGGCCTCCTGCCGCGAGAAGTTCCGCACCCATAGCGGTGCGATGGCAATTTCATCGGTGACACTTGCAGAATTGATTTATGGCGCCATGAAATCGGCCAAACCCGAAAGCAACCTTCGCACCATCGAAGAATTTGCTGCACGCCTGAATGTTCTTGATTTCGATACCGATGCTGCCGGTCATTACGGCGATATCCGAAGCACACTTGAACGCGAAGGCAACGTCATCGGGCCATATGACATGATGATTGCCGGTCATGCGCGCAGTCACGGCCTTATCCTTGTCACCAACAACATCCGTGAATTTGAACGGGTCGACGGCTTACGGCTGGAGAACTGGGTTTAGCGTCGAACAGTTTGCGCGACATCAAAGAACGGCACGTGACAACCCTTTAGGATCATTCCAGAAAATCGGACATTGCAAGCGTAAGCGAACTCTGGTCAGATATTACGATTAGAGATTGTAGATCCCTTGCCCCCTGTCCTGGCCCCGTTTCTCGGAGAATGGAATGAAGAACCTGCGTTCTGTGCTGATTGTTCTTGTGGTGATTGTGGCAGTTGCCGGTGGCGGCTTTGCCTATTGGAAATCCCAGCAATCCGAGCTTCCCGACTTTATCGCATCGGGCAATGGCCGCATTGAAGCCGAAGAAATCCGGGTGGCAACCAAATATGCCGGGCGGGTCGACGAGGTTCTGGTTGATGAGGGCGATACGGTCAGCGCCGGTCAGGTTCTGGCACGCATGGACACCGCCGAACTGATGGCCAGTCAGGCGCGTGCGCGGGCCGAAGTTGCCGGTGCCGAACAGGGCATTGCCGAGGCCGAGGCCCTGATCATCCAGCGCCAAAGCGAGCTTTCCTTTGCCCAGCAGCAATTGGCGCGCGCCAATGAACTGGTGAAAAACAACAACATTTCCCGCGAACAGGTCGATCAGCGCCGGGCCGACCGGGATGTTGCGCAGGCGGCCCTGAGTGCCGCACAGGCCAAGCTTTTGAGCGCGCAACGCAATGTCGAGGCGACCGAAGCGGAACTTAGACGCATTCAGGTCCAGATTGATGATTCAGTCCTGAAAGCACCGCGCGATGGGCGCGTACAATATCGCCTTGCCGAACCGGGCGAGGTTTTGTCAGGCGGCGGGCCGGTGATCACGATGATTGATCTGAGCGATGTTTACATGAATGTGTTCCTGCCCACGCGACAGGCAGGTCTGGCCTTTGTTGGCAATGAGGCGCGCATCATGCTCGATGCCGCGCCGGGCTTTGTGATCCCGGCCAAGGTATCGTTTGTTGCCGATGACGCGCAATTCACCCCGCGCGAGGTCGAAACACGGTCCGAACGTGACAAGCTGATGTTCCGGGTCAAGGTGCGGATTGATCGGGAATTGCTTGCCGAACATATCAAGCGGGTCAAGACGGGCCTTCCGGGTGAGGCCTATATCATGCTGGCCGATCATCAGGACTGGCCCGATGCATTCACGCCAAATGTGCCCGATGACGCCACCCTTCGCCAGAGCATGAAATAATGACCGACACCGGCTCAAAGCCCGTTCACGCTGTCGGTCAGGGCGTCGGTCATGCCATTGATCATGCCGTGCGGCTTAAAGATGTGTGCCACCGCTATGGCAAGGTCACGGCGCTTGATCATATTGATCTGGAAATCCCGACCGGACAGACCGTGGGCTTTATCGGGCCGGATGGTGTGGGGAAATCGACCGCCCTTGCCTTGATATCGGGCGCGCGCAAGGTTCAGGACGGGTTGGTTGAAACATTGGGCGGATCAATGGCCGATCGCGGCCACCGCAACGATATCCTGCCCCGGATTGCCTATATGCCCCAAGGGCTTGGCAAGAACCTTTATATGGATCTGACAATCCGCGAGAACCTTGATTTCTTTGGTCGATTGTTTGGCCAGGGCAAGCGAGAACGCAACGAGCGGATTGCGTCCCTTACCAAGGCGACCGGACTGGCACCCTTTACCGAACGGCCCGCCGGAAAGCTTTCGGGCGGAATGAAGCAGAAGCTGGGCCTGTGTTGCGCGCTTATTCATGATCCCGATATCCTGATTTTGGATGAACCGACCACCGGGGTTGATCCCCTGTCGCGACGGCAATTCTGGCAACTGATTGATGCAATCAGAGAAACCCGGCGCGAGATGACGGTTCTTGTCGCCACCGCCTATATGGATGAAGCCGCCCGGTTTGACCATCTGATTGCGATGAATGACGGCAAGATCCTTGCGACCGGCTGTGCCGATGACATCCTGAGCCGGACCGGTACGGATAACCTTGAAGCGGCCTTTATCGCCCTTTTGCCCGAGGAAGAACGCAGCGGGCATCATGAACTGGTCATTCCGCCGCGCACCAGCCATGGCGACAGACCGGCCATTGTTGCCGAAAACCTGACCCAGCGATTTGGCAGTTTTACCGCCGTGGACAATGTCAGCTTCCGCATCGAGAAAGGCGAGATTTTCGGGTTTCTGGGCTCGAACGGTTGCGGCAAAACCACGACCATGAAGATGCTGACCGGGCTTTTGGCAGCAACCGAAGGCACGGCAGAACTTTTTGGCAAGCCGGTCGACGGACAGGATATCGAGCTTCGCCGCAAGGTTGGCTATATGAGCCAGGCCTTTTCGCTTTATTCCGAGCTGACCGTGATGCAGAACCTTGAGCTGCATGCGCGGCTCTTTCACCTGCCAGATGATCAGATCAAATCGCGTATTGACGCGCTTTCCGAACGGTTCGGGCTTGGTGAATATCACGATGACCTGGCCGAGCGCCTTCCGCTTGGCGTGCGGCAACGCTTGTCGCTGGCGGTTGCGATCATTCATGATCCGGAAATCCTGATCCTTGATGAACCGACATCAGGTGTCGATCCGGTGGCGCGCGACGGGTTCTGGGAATTGCTGGTCGAACTTTCGCGCAAGCAGGGTGTGACGATCTTTATTTCCACCCATTTCATGAATGAGGCGGAGCGGTGCGATCGCATTTCACTGATGCATGCCGGCAAGGTGTTGATCAGCGACACGCCCGACGCGATTACCAAGGGACGCGGATCAGACACCCTTGAAGAAGCCTTTATCAGTTATCTGGTCGAGGCCAGCGGCGAACAGGAAACCGCCCCCGAACCGGACCCGGATCAGATTTCGGGCGATGACATTCAACCCGATCACTGGAAACCGGCAAAGGCATCGATATTCAGCCCGCGTCGACTTTGGGCCTATTCATTGCGCGAAACCATGGAGCTGATCCGCGATCCGATCCGGCTGATGTTTGCCCTGATCGGGACGGCGATCCTGATGCCGGTCTTTGGTTATGGCATTACGTTTGATGTTGAAAACCTGACCTATGCGGTGCTGGATCGCGATCAGACACCGGAAAGCCGGACCTATATCGAAAATCTTTCGGGATCGCGCTATTTCCGGGAACAGGAACCGCTGATCAGCAATGCCGATCTTGAAGCACGGTTGTTGTCGGGCAGCATTTCACTGGCGATTGAAATCCCGCCCGGTTTCGGGCGAGATGTCGGCCGGGGTGCCAGCCCGGAAATCGGGGCCTTTATTGACGGCACCATGCCGTTCCGGGCCGAGACCATTCATGGCTATGTCGAAGGCATCCATCAACGGTATCTGAGCGAAACAGCCCGCCGCGAGGATGGCAGCACGACATCATCCCTGCCGATCCAGATTGAAACCCGGTATCGCTACAATCAAGATTTCAAAAGCATCTATGCCATGGTGCCATCGGTGATTGCCCTGCTTTTGATGTTTATTCCGGCCGTTCTGATGGCAGTGGGCGTGGTGCGCGAAAAGGAACTGGGATCGATCACCAATCTTTATGTCACCCCGGTTTCAAAGCTTGAGTTTCTGTTGGGCAAACAGTTGCCCTATATCGCGCTTGGCCTGATCAACTTTGTTCTGATGAGCGCCATGGCGCTGTTCTGGTTCGAGGTGCCGTTGCGCGGCAATGGATTGACGCTTTTGCTTGGGGCAACATTGTTTGTGATTTCGACCACGGGGCTTGGTCTTTTGATTTCGTCCTTTACCAGCACCCAGATTGCCGCCCTGTTTGGCACGGCAATCATTACCATGGTGCCATCGGTGATGTTTTCAGGAATGATGCAGCCGATTTCATCACTGGAAGGCGCGCCGGCGGTTCTTTCGACCATCATCCCGACATCGCATTTCATGTCGATCAGTGTCGGCACCTTTACCAAGGCGCTTGGCTTTGCCGAGCTGTATCCCGAACTGATCAAGCTTGCGATCTTCTTCCCGGCACTCAGCATGATTTCGATGCTGCTTTTGAAAAAGCAGGAGGCCTAAGTGATGTTGGCAAGACGGATCAGCAATATCTATCGGCTTGGCATCAAGGAGCTTTACAGCCTTAAACGCGACATCGTTCTGATGATCCTGATTGTCTGGGCGTTTTCATTTGCGATCTATAACGCGGCGACCGGGTTTTCCCATGACCTTAACCATGCGTCGATCGCGATTTCCGATCAGGACGGATCGGCGCTTTCTCTGCGCATCCGTGATTCATTCCTGCCACCATTTTTCCAGAACCCGGTCCAGATCGAGGAACGCGACCTTGATGCGGCAATGGATAGCGGTGAATTCACCTTTGTACTGGTGATCCCGCCGCAATTCGAACGCGACCTGATTGGCGGACGCAATCCGGAAGTGCAGCTTAATATCGATGCCACGGCAATGATGCAGGCCGGGATCGGCCAGGGATATGTCAGCAATATCATATCGCGCGAAGTATCAACCTGGCTTGGTGGCAAATCGGCCTATGCCGGGGCCAATGGCGACAGCACGGCACAGATCGTCACGCGCTATGCCTATAACCAGAATGCGACCAGTTCGTGGTTTACCGCGACCATGGAAATCATCAATGCCATTACCATGCTGTCGATCATTCTTTCGGGGGCGGCCCTTATTCGCGAACGCGAACATGGCACGATCGAACACCTTCTGGTCATGCCGCTTGATCCGTTTGAAATCATGATGGCAAAGGTCTGGGCCAACGGGCTTGTCATCCTGATTGCCAGCACGCTGTCGCTGACCCTTGTGGTCGAGCTGATCCTTGGCGTGCCGGTGATCGGATCGAAACTGTTATTCATGGCCGGTACGGTGCTTTATCTGTTCTTTGCCACTGCCCTTGGCATTTTCCTGGCGACCATGACGCGATCCATGCCGCAATTCGGGTTGCTGTTTATCCTGGTCGTCCTGCCGCTTCGGATGCTTTCGGGGGGCACCACCCCGCTTGAAAGCATGCCCGAAACCCTTCAGAACATCATGCAGATCGCGCCATCAACCCATTTTGTGAAATACGCGCAAGCCATCCTGTTTCGCGGAGCGGGCATTGATGTGGTGTGGCCGGAATTTCTTTTGGTCTTTGTGATCGGCAGCGCCTTTTTCGCATTCAGCGCCATGCGGTTCAGAAAAAGCATCGCGCAGATGCGATAATCATTCAGGCCAGAAACACAAAACCCCGCGCGGCAACCCGGCGGGGTGGGAATGGTGGGCCTAACAAGACTCGAACTTGTGACCTCTCGCATGTCAAGCGAACGCTCTAACCAACTGAGCTATAGGCCCCTATGGGTGCAAAAGATGGTGGGCCTAACAAGACTCGAACTTGTGACCTCTCGCATGTCAAGCGAACGCTCTAACCAACTGAGCTATAGGCCCGCAAATCCATCTTTTGAAAGACCGCCCCGATCAGGGTGAAAGGATTGGTCCGTGCCGTTTGCGTCGGCGAGGCGGTATTTAGCCCAAGGCAGACAAAGGTGCAACCCCAGAAATGGTTTTTTGACAAAAAATCTTCATCAATTCTGCTCCAATTACCATATGCTAGGGAAGCCTGCTGCACCTGATCGGGTGCAGGATGGTTTTGGGGACCGCGGGATATTGAAGAACACTGTTACCAGGGATGGACGTTACGCACGACAATGAACCAGTTGCCTTCGGAAATTACCTCAACCGGCCCAGCTACTGTTATCCTGCCACCACGGCAAACATTGCCGGTGGTGTTTGCATCCCCACATTCAGGACGCCAGTACCCCCAGGACCTTATTGAAAGCGCGCGGATCGGATCGTTCGAACTGCGCGCATCGGAAGATGCCTTTGTCGATCAGCTGTTTACAGCCGCCCCGAAACTCGGCGCACCGCTTTTATGCGCGACATTTCCGCGTGCCTATGTCGATGTGAACAGGGCCGCGATGGAGCTTGATCCGCGCATGTTCGAAGGCGATCTGCCCGATGATGCGGAAATCAATTCGATGCGCGCACTTTCGGGGCTTGGATCGATCCCGCGCGTGGTCAGCGGCGGGGTCGAGATTTACAAAAGCCGCCTGCCCGTCGAAGAAGCATTCGAGCGAATTGATACCTATTACCGGCCCTATCACAGCGCGTTGCAGAAACTGATTGATCAGACACGCGACAGTTTCGGCTATTGCATTCTGATTGATTGCCATTCAATGCCCGGTGATTCCACCGACAGCATGAAAAACCGCGTTGATCTGGTGCTTGGCGATTGCTATGGAAGTTCATGCCACCCGTCATTGACGCGGTTTGTGGATGATTGTCTTCGCAATATGGGCTTTGGCCCGGCGCATAATGACCCCTATGCCGGGGGATATTGCACGCGCCATTACGGCCGCCCCGAAGAGCATGTGCACAGTCTTCAGATCGAGCTGTCACGCGCGCTTTACATGGACGAAGCCACAATCACCCCGCATCGCGGCTTTGACATTCTGCGTGATCAGATGACCAATCTGATTGCGGCCTTCCATGATCTCGACGGGAACCCGTTTTAATGACCGATACTGCGACCAGCGTTGTTTTGCACGATCTGGTGATCCGCGATGCCGAACCCGAAGATTTCGAACGCATTACCGAAATCTATGGCCATCACGTCCTGCACGGGCTGGCATCATTTGAAGAACGTGCACCCGAAATTGCCGAACTGACATCACGCTGGCAGCATGTGCGCGAACGCGGCCTGCCCTATCTTGTCGCCGAACTTGATGGCCGGGTCGAAGGCTTTGCCTATGCCGGATCATACAGAACGCGCCCGGCCTATCGCTTTACGGTCGAAGACACGATCTATATCGCGCCCGATGTTGTCGGCAAGGGTGCGGGGCGCGCCCTGCTTTCGGAACTGATCAAACGGTGTACCGCCCTTGGTTACCGCCAGATGGTGGCCGTGATTGGCGATAGTGCCAATGTGGCATCGATCGGGCTTCATGCGCGGCTTGGCTTTAGGGTTGCCGGAACCCTTCAGTCGGCCGGGTTCAAGCTGGGCCGCTGGGTCGATAGCGTGATCATGCAGCGCGGCCTTGGTGATGGCGACGGCACAACCCCGCAAAACAACCCCTCGCGCGAGAAATAATTCCGGAATCAAGCGCCTGATCCGGGAACATATCCAGCCCGACACACTTATTATTCGATTTTTCTAAAATAAACTGCAAAACCTACTCTTGCAGCTAGTTCCGCGGGGCCTGAAACGCTCTTATTCTCCGACGCGTGATCCGCAATCGGGGGAAAGAGCGATAAGATGCTGAACGATCTTGCGACCAGCTATGCCGGCCTGCCCGATCAGGCCGCCCGTGCGGTGAATTTCTGCATGTTTGCCGCTGCCGGATTGCTTGGCGCGATGTCGCGCAGAAACAACGTATCGATCACGCGAACACAGTATTTTGTCAGACTTTCGCTTCTGGGATTTGCCATTGCGCTTTCCGGGGTCGCCTATGTTTTCACCATGCCCGCGATCGAGCATAATCTTTACTGGGTGATCACGGTATATCCGCTACTTGTCGCCATGGTGGCGGGCTTTGTTCTTGCCCGCCTTTCGGTTGCCCGGGCACTTGATATCGGCGGGCAGAAGCAACTGGCCATTCTGGGATTTATCCCGGTTCTCAATCTTTATCTGCTTTTGAAAAGCGGGCGAACAAGGCCAGGCATCATAAGATCCGGCTCGGCATCCCTGCTGTCTGGCGGCAAAGGCATCATGATCGGACTGGCGATCATGATGCTGGGTGCCTATACGTCATTCAATTTCAAGACATCCGCCTTTACGATCGATGATCAGCAACAGCTCAGTGCGAAGCTTGGCAAGATCGCAAACGACCTTCAGCCGATGCTGCCGATCACAACGGGGGAAACGGTTGACCTGGTCATGATCAAAGCTGCCAGGAACGAGCTTCAGCGGACCTATATCGTTTATGATCCCGCCTTTGCCTTTACCGCAGACTCACATGATCAGATCGCGGCCTATTTATGCAGCGATCCGAAAATTGCACTGTTGGTCAATGCCGGCGCCGTATTTGTCGAGAACTACGTCACCAGTCAAAAACATCTCAATACATTCCGGGTCAGCCGAACCGATTGCAGCCATTAGGGCAATCGTGCCCCGAAATATCAGCCCCGCGCATACTGGCGCGGCGTGGTTGATTTGCAACGCACAAAAATCCGCGCATAAATTCAAACCGCATATCAACAGGATTATTGAGACAGCCGAAATCAACCTAAATGGCTGAATTCAGGCAAAAAAGAAGGCCGCCTGTGACAGCGGCCCAAGTCTAGGGAGGAAACGTCCAAGAAACGAGCGACAAGTCGCTCGCCGGAATGCACTGCGTCCTACCGCAGCGCACAAATGGAGATTACCCATTTGACGGGGAGGACGCAATAGCTTTTTGACTATTTTTTCGTCAAAAATATCGATGCATATTTTTTCATCACAATTTTATGACAATGCCCGCCAATCGGTCTGAATTTCCGATATGGGAGGCTATTTTTTGATCACCAAAGAAAAGCGGATTTTCGAATCTGGAAAAAGAATCGATGCGAATCCATCGCATCAATCGCCCACAATCCCCCTGCCCGGTTCGGGTGATTCGGGAAAATCACCCCCGAAAGCGAGAAAACCACCCGGGACAAGCACATCAAACGGCGTTTCGCCCGTCAAACACAGACCGAAAGCCCGAGAGATGCACGCAAGCGTCGATTGCATCAGAACTCTTTCCCCCAATACCGGTGATTAAAGTCGATCACAAAAGAAAATAAAAACCCGCGATTTGATGGCCTGCCCGCAAACACCGTCATGGGCACCAAACGATGTGCCACACCGCCAAAGCTTGAGAACCCCCACAGCCCGCTTGAACCACCGTGCGAAGGGCGTCGCAAATCGGAAGTGGTTATGAGAGCTTCGGATATTGGGTGCTTTAGGTGAGTGCAGCGTACTGGATGGCCCGCGCCGAGCAACCAACCGGCAATGGATGGCAGATGCTGGTGCTCAGATGCTCCGGCGCCAAGCGTCCGAGAGACGGCCAACAAACAGGCATCTGACGTTAAGCGCCAGAAACATGGCCCGTGGTGTGAAGCGCAGAGAGAGACAGTCCCGGACATGGACTTAAGGAGCTGCGGTGCTTCCGATGCAAATTGTCAGTTGAAGAACAGGAGCACGTACCGCCGCCGTCCTTTACCCGATGCTGGCAAAGGGCATACAGGATCAGACCGATCAATTCAGGGTACGGTCAACCGACTGGACATTGGCGCTGCAGGGTGCGCCAGCAGGCTTGCGGGTCGGGTGACGGCGCCCGGACAGCCCGTTTGCAATCATGTCATCATGATCGCGGCGTTTTTTGGCTTCATACATGCGGCGGTCGGCCAGTTCGATCAGGTTTTGCGGCAAGGCGATTGCATCTTCGATCCGTTCGGACAGACCGACGCTGGCTTTCTGGACCTGACCATTTTCAAGAGCGGCCAATCCCGGTGCCATGACACGGTCAAGGACCTCGGCGGCGCGGGCACGATCAAGTTCGGGCAGCAGGACCAGGAATTCCTCCCCACCCCAGCGCACGACAAGATCGGAACGCCGGAACCGGGCAACCAGATTTTCACCGACCTCGCCCAGAATGCGATCGCCATAGTCATGCCCGTAGCGGTCATTGATCTGTTTGAAATCATCAAGATCGATAAAGGCCACCGTATAGGGCACCTTTTTGCGCAGGGCACCATCAAAGCTGACCTTGATCATTTCCATGCCAAAGGCACGGGTGTAACAGCCGGTCAAAGGATCAATGGCGATTTCCTGGGCCGCGACAATCGTGCGATAGAGCTGTACCAGTGCCGAAAAGACCGCAAGCGGCAGCAGCACCATCAACAGCAATTCAAGCGGGATCATGCCGGTGGCAAGGTCGACATAGCCCCCGACCACCAGAAGCCCGAGAATCGGCACACACAGCATGACTGCTTCGACCAGGGTCACGGGCATGATCGCAATCATCACCACCAGCCCCAGCATCAGGAAACTGTGCGCGGTATGCATGCGTTCGGTCGCCTGAAGATCATTGCCGCAAAATACCGTCAGCAGACAGACCGCAACAATCAGCATCAACATCGGCAAATAGGGAAAATGCCGACGCAAGCGCGCACTGACCGCCCGGTTGGTGATGACGGCCAAGGCCACCCCGGACACCAGCAGCCGCATCACAAAGACCTGTGAGGACCACATATCAATCGAAAGAGAACCATCCCAGAACGGGACAGCCAGCATCAGCACCAATACAAAGAAGGCGGCGAAACGCGCCGATAGCAGAATCGTTTCCTTACGCCGCAGATGCAATAATTCCGCATGTCTTGGCGTATAGAGGAAGTCACGATAGCAACACCGCAAAGACCCGGCAGTGCGCCTACTATCTCTGAAGAGATCAGATAGCACGCAGAACAGCTCCACCTTCAATAATTTCAGGGACCTACCTGTCCCCGAATGTGACCATCATGGTTCCCTTATTTAACCAAAGATACAACTATCCATTGGAGGTGGTCGTATCCAAACGACATAGCGATCTTTGCAACACCGTCGAGAACCGTGGCGCAACATATTGATAAAAAAGATAATTATTCAAGTTTCAATTTTGGAATCACTTTAAAAAAACTGAAACTTTTTTCAAAATGGCGGCAAAGGCAATTCGACCTGCGGTCATATTACGCAAAAGAAAAAGGCCGCACCCGAATGCCGGGGCGGCCTTTTGAAACATATCAGTCAGATGACAGGATGCGCACAGATCACCGACCCGCGCGTATCGGCATCAGCCCCAAAGGGCACGATCGGGAAGCCCCATCACCCCGTTTTTGAAGGTCAGGGCGTGGTCGCGATCCTTAGCCATCCAGATCGGACCATCAAGATCAACAATGCGCGACATTGCGCCGATGATCATGGCCGGTGCCATTGCAAGCGATGTCCCGACCATGCAGCCGGTCATAATTTGCATGCCTGCCTTGGAGGCTGCTTCGGCAAGTTCGAGCGCGCCGGTAAGGCCGCCGGTCTTGTCGAGCTTGATATTGATCATGTCATAGAGATTGGCCAGACGCGGAATGTCTGCCACCGTATGAACCGACTCATCGGCACATAGCAGAACCGGGCAATCGATATCGATCAGACCATCATCCTGACCGGCAGGAAGCGGCTGTTCGATCATTTCGACTCCCAACCCGTCAAGTTCGGCGCCGATATCTTCGAGCAGATCAAGTGACCAGGCTTCGTTGGCATCGACAATGATGCGGGCCGTCGGGGCACCTTCGCGAACCGCACGCACGGATTCGAGAACATTTTCCCCGTTCAGCTTGACCTTCAACAACGGCGCATGGGCGATTTTGCGTGCTGCTTCGCGCATGTTGTCGGGGGTATCGATGCTGAGCGTTTCGGCCGTTACCAGACCTTCCGGTGCCTTGTGCCCGATCATTTCCCAGACACGACGGCCGAACCGCTTGGCTTCGAGATCCCAATAGGCGCAATCAACTGCATTGCGTGCCGCGCCGGCCTTCATGGCATCCTGAAGCTCCTTGCGGGTCATGCCGCGCGACAGGGCATCGGCCTGGGCATTGATATCAGCAATGACACCATCGACCGTTTCCCCGTAACGGGCATAGGGAACGCATTCCCCATAGCCCGTATGGGTGCCGTCCGTCAGGGTCACCTTGACCACATGTGCCTCGGTCCGGGCCCCCCGCGAGATTTTGAAAACCTGTGCAAGGGGGAAGACTTCGGAAATCACAGTGAGTTGAGGCAACTTAAATCTCCTGAAGCTTGTCGACGATCGACGCAACGCCGGTGCGGACCGGGTCAACAGCCGGAAGACCGAATTCGGCTTCGATATCGGCCAGAAGCTTGGTCGCGGCGGCATCGTCAAGCGCCTTGGTGTTGATGGCAAAACCGACAACCACACAGTTCGGGTTGGTCAGTTTGGCATGCATCAGATTGACATCCATGCAGGTCTTGAGATCCGGAAGCTTGTAGCCCGGAAGACCACGCATATGCGCACGGGTCGGTTCATGACAGACAACCAGCGCATCGGGCTGGGAGCCGTGGATCAGGCCCATGGTCACACCCGAGAACGAAGCGTGGAACAGGCTGCCCTGCCCTTCGATAACGTCCCAGTGATCGGCATCATTGGCCGGCGCAATGGTTTCAACCGCACCGGAGATGAAGTCGGAAATCACCGCGTCAACCGAAATGCCTTCGCCAGCGATAAAGATGCCGGTCTGGCCAGTTGCGCGGAAGTCGGACTTCATGCCGCGTTTTTTCATTTCGGCATCAATGGCAAGAGTGGTGTACATTTTACCAACCGAGCAGTCGGTACCGACTGCCAGCACGCGCTTGCCGGAACGTTTTTCGCCGTTGCCGACCGGAACCTTGCCATCGAAGTGGCGAACGTCAAACAGCTTTACACCCTTGGCGGCAGCTGCTTCGACCAGCTCGGGAATCGTCGAAAGACGGGTATGAAGACCGTTTGCGATATCCATGCCGGCATCAATTGCGGCAAGCAGGGTTTCCATCCATGCCGGGCCGATAATGCCGCCACGGTTGGCAACACCAAGAACCAGGGTTTTGACGCCAGCGGCCTTTGCTTCGGCGATCGTCATTTCCTGCAGACCGAGATCAGCCTGACAGCCCGGCAGGCTGAGCTGACCGACGCACCATTCCGGGCGCCACTGCTTGATGCCGATTGCGGTTTTTGCAGCCAGTTCGTCCGGCGCGTCACCAAGAAACATAAGATAGGGATGTTCGATTTTCATAATACCTCCTTGACCAGCGTCCAAGCGCTGCCCTTATAATCTGGAGCAGTTATACCGCAATATGGTGGGGTCGTTCCAGAGATATGAATTGATATCTTCGACGATCACACCGATATTTCGACTATAATTCGAAAAACCAAAACAATAACAAAATAAAATACAAAACTCTTCGAAGACCAACATTCTTTCTTGTGAAATTTGTCGGGAATGGCCCGAAAAACGCAAGAAAATGCAATTTTGAAGGACTGGCGTGAAAGCGCCCGACTACATATGAGCACCGATCTCAAGAAGTGGCTATCTGAGCGAAAAATCGAAGAAGTCGAATGCATTGTACCGGACATGTCAGGGGTGGCCCGGGGCAAGGTTCTGCCGACGCAGAAGTTTCTGCGCGGTCTGGAAGCCAAAAGCCTTGCCATCCCGGAGGCGATTTTCTGCCTGACTGTAACCGGCGGCTATCCGGAAGAAACCGATGCATTCCTTGACCCGGCGGAAAAAGACGTCGTCATGGTTCCCGATCCGGAAACCATCCGCGTCGTGCCGTGGTACGAGGAGCCGACTGCCCAGATCATCTGCGATTGCTATCACTTCTCTGGCGAGGAAGTTTCGACCTCGCCGCGCGGGGTTCTCAAACGTGTTCTCAAGGCATTTGAAGAACGCGGCATGAAACCCGTCATTGCCCCGGAACTTGAATTTTATCTGGTGGCGAAAAACACCGATCCGGACAACCCGCTTGAACCGCCGATTGGCCGTTCCGGCCGCCCGGAACGTGCATCGAACGCGTTTGGCATTGATGCGATCAACGAGTTCGACCCGCTGATCGAAGATCTTTATGACTATTGCGAAGCCATGGATATCGATGCCGATACCATGAGCCACGAATCCGGTCCCGCCCAGCTTGAAATGAACTTCAACCATGGTGAGCCGCTTGAACTGGCCGACCAGTCGTTCCTGTTCAAGCGCACGCTGCGCGAAACCGCACTCAAGCATGGAGTCTATGGTACCTTCATGGCCAAACCGATGGGCAACCATCCGGGCAGTGCGATGCATATTCATCAGAGTCTTGTCGATATCAATACCGGCAAGAACCTGTTTGCCGATGATGACGGCGAAAACTCCAGGATGTTCCTGAACTATATTGGCGGCTTGCAGCGTTATCTGCCTGCGGCCATGCCGCTTCTGGCACCGAATCTGAACAGTTATCGCCGTTTGCAGCCCTGGTCGGATGCCCCGATCAACATGCACTGGTCGCTTGATAACCGAACGGTCGGTCTGCGTCAGCCCAATGGCCCGGCAGCCGCACGCCGGATCGAAAACCGCATTCCGGGTGCCGATGCCAACCCGTATCTTGCAGTGGCAGCGTCCCTTGCCTGTGGTCTTCTGGGTATTCTTGAAGAAGTCGAACCGACGTCACCGATCGAAGGGTCGGGCTATGACCGGGCGCATTCCCTGCCCCGTCATATCCACGAGGCACTGGCGAAATTCCAGCGTTGCAAGCCGCTGAAAGAACTTCTGGGCGAGGAATTCTCGGCTGCGGTTCTGGCGGTGAAGGAAGCGGAATGGGATGCCTATCAGACCGTGATCAGCGCCTGGGAACGCGAGCACCTGTTGCTCAACGTTTAAAATCAAAGATCGAATTTTGCGCCGGGATCCTGAACCCGGCGCAAGATTATTGCATCTCGAATGCCCAAATTTTCACTTGATTCGAAAAATGCACAATTTTCCATCTTGTGTTTGACAATATCCTGATGCATTCGAAGGATATTGGACGTGTCCTCTTGTCCTGGGGGAATGAAACAACAGGACGCCCAAACTTTTCAAACGCTGCCACATGGGAGGCTCAGCGAAATGAAATCTCTTCTTAAATCTTCAAGCCTTGTTGTGCTTGCATCCGTTGGCCTTGCCGGCGCGGCGCAGGCCGAAGATGTTCTGAACATCTATAACTGGTCGGATTATATCGGCGAAGAAACCATTGCCAATTTCGAAAAAGAAACCGGCATCAAGGTTAACTACGACGTGTATGACAGCAACCAGGTTGTCGAAGCAAAGCTGCTGGCAGGCAATTCCGGGTATGACATTGTTGTCCCGACCCTTGCCGATGCCGAACGCCTGATCAAGGCCGGTATCTTCCAGGAAATCGACAAATCGAAATTGTCCAATTATGGCAATCTTGATCCGGTCATCCTGAAACAGCAGGCCAAATACGACCCAGACAACAAATTTGCCGTTCCGTATTTCTGGGGTACGAACGGCTATGGCTATAACGTCGAGAAGGTCAAGGAAGTCCTTGGCGACGACGCACCGGTCGATAGCTGGTCGCTGATTTTCGATCCGAAATATGCCGAGCCGCTGTCGAAATGCGGTCTGAGCCTTCTCGATGATCCGGGCGAGGTTGTGCCGCTGGTCAACTTCTATCTCGGCAATATGGAAGACGGCGCACCGTCCGCAGAATCGATTGAAACCGCGATTGCCGAGCTGGAAAAAATCCGTCCTTACGTGACCTATTTCCACAGTTCGCAATACATCAACGATCTTGCAAACGGGAACACCTGTGTTTCTGTTGGCTGGTCGGGTGACGTTGGCATGGCTGCCCTTCGCGCCGAAGAAGCCGGCAACGGCAACGAGATCAAGTATGTCATTCCCAAGGAAGGCACCCTGATCTGGTTTGATGCCATGATGATTCCGGCCGATGCGCCGAATGCGGAACTGGCACACAAATTCATCGATTATGTGCTGCGTGCCGACGTTGAAGCCGACATTGCCAACTATGTTGCCTATGCCACCCCGAACCTGGCGGCAATGGAACTGGTTGACGAGGAACTCCTGAACGATCCGGGCATCTACCCGCCGCAGGAAGTCAAAGAACGTCTGCGTTCGAAAGTCGAACCGGGTTCGCGCGAACTGCGTACCCGTACCCGTCTTTGGACCAAGCTTAAAACCGGTCAGTAAGACTGTCGTTGCGATCATCCCCTGATGATCGGACAACAAAACAGTTCGAACCATCAAAGGGCGCGATTTTCATCGCGCCCTTTTCTTATCGGCGACGCCCCGTACCAGATGTCCCGTGCCGTCTACCTCCCGCACCCCGGCATCGCTGTGACTCGCAAAGCTGTGAAGACAGTCACACAATCCCCGCCCGTCCGCGCGCTGTCCTCTGCGGTCGAAGAATGCACATTTTCTGAACACCCAAAGGCCATTTTCTGCCGTTTTGGGCGGCAAATCATATTTGTTGTTCAAAATATCGCACACCCCTCTTTACAGATTGTAGAATTGCTTCATCCTGTTATCAGAGCGAACCGACACCCGGCGCCGACGCAATAATCAAAAACTTGCGCAGCAGATCATCAGGGACTGTCGTCTGGTCAAATCGGTTCATCATGACACTGAAAAAGGGGAGAATGCTGGTGCCTGAGGCGGTTTTCGATCGCGCGCATGAGGACGTGCATAAGACGCAACCTTGGAACAATCCAGATGCGGTTCCCTATATCCGCTTCGAGAATGTGACCAAAAAATTCGGCGACTTTTACGCTGTCGATGACGTTTCCCTTGATATTTATCGCCACGAGCTTTTCGCCCTTCTGGGCGGTTCGGGCTGCGGGAAAACGACACTTCTGCGTATGCTTGCCGGATTTGAAGAACCCACATCGGGCAAGATTTTCATTGATGGTGTCGATATGGCCGGCGTCCCGGCCTATGAACGCCCGACAAATATGATGTTCCAGTCCTATGCGCTGTTTCCGCATATGAGTGTTGAACAGAATGTGGCGTTCGGCCTTGTTCAGGACGGCGTTTCGCGCGCCGAGATCAAGGAGCAGGTTGCTGATATGCTTGCCCTTGTGCAAATGACCAAATTTGCCAAACGCAAACCCCATCAGCTTTCCGGTGGTCAGCGCCAGCGTGTTGCCCTTGCACGGTCACTGGTCAAGCGCCCGAAGGTGCTTTTGCTTGATGAACCGCTGGGCGCGCTTGATAAGAAGCTGCGCGAACAGACCCAGTTCGAACTGGTCAATATTCAGGAAAAAGTCGGCACGACCTTTGTCATGGTGACCCATGACCAGGAAGAGGCCATGACCATGGCATCACGTATCGCGGTGATGAATGAAGGCGTGATCAATCAGATCGGCACCCCGTTCGAGCTGTATGAATATCCCAACAGCCGCTATACCGCGAACTTCCTGGGCCAGGTCAATCTGATCGAAGGCGTTCTGGTTGATGATGATGAAAAATACGCGGTCATCAAATCGGACGAGGCCAATTGCGATATCTATATCGATCACGCTGTTCAGGGCCATGAAGGCATGACTTTCTGGGTGGCACTGCGCCCGGAACGCCTGCGTCTGACCAAGGATGCGCCGGAAGACACCAAATATAACTGCCTGTCGGGCAAGGTCGAAGAGATCGGTTATCTTGGTGGTATTTCGACCTATCACGTGCGCCTTGAAACCGGCAAACGCATCAAGGTCACCGAGCCCAATTCCACCCGCCAGATCGAACCGCGCTATACGTGGGAAGACAGCGTGTGGGTATCGTGGGAGGCCGGGGCTGCGTCGGTTCTGAACAAATGAGCAGTGACAAGCTAACCATCAAGCAAAAATTTGACCGCTGGATGATCAAGCATGGCCGGGTATTGGTGATCGGGATCCCTTATTTCTGGCTTTTCCTGTTCTTCCTTGTGCCGTTTCTGATCGTTCTGAAGATCAGTTTTTCAATGGCGGAATATGCACAGCCGCCCTATAGCGCCCTGTTTGCATGGATTGATGAAGGCGTCACGATCACGCTTAATTTCGGGAACTATCTGTTCCTGTTATCTGACAGCCTGTATGCCACGGCCTATCTTAATTCGATCCGGATTGCCGCCATTTCCACGATCATTACCCTTTTGATCGGTTATCCGATGGCCTACGGGATTGCACGCGCCCGCGGATCGATGCGCAGCGTTCTTTTGATGCTGGTGATCCTGCCGTTCTGGACCAGCTTTCTGATCCGTGTTTATGCCTGGATTGGCATTCTCGACCGCGAAGGTCTGATCAATGCATTCCTGATGTGGACGGGGATCATTACCGAACCGCTGATCATGCGTCAGACCGAGTTCGCGGTTTATGTCGGCATTGTTTATACCTATCTGCCATTCATGATCCTGCCGCTTTATTCGACGCTTGAGAAAATGGATATCAGCCTGATCGAAGCGGCGATGGATCTTGGCTGCAAACCGTGGCAGGCCTTTGTGAAGGTGACCTTGCCGCTGTCCCTGCCCGGTATTCTGGCAGGGTCGCTTCTGGTGTTTATTCCAGCTGTTGGCGAATTCGTTATTCCGGAACTTCTGGGCGGTCCGAATACGCTTATGATCGGGCGAACGCTTTGGAATGAATTCTTTGCCAACCGTGACTGGCCGATTGCATCGGCGGTGGCGATTGCGATGCTGATCTTCCTTGTGGTGCCAATCATGTGGTTCCAGCATATCCAGACCAAGCAGGAGGAACGCGAACAATGAGTGGTAAACGTTCAACCTTCCTGATTTCGGCTTTGGTTTTCGGCTTTGCGTTTTTGTATGTGCCGATCCTGCTGGTCATTGTCTATTCGTTTAACGAAGGCAAGCTGGTTACTGTCTGGGCCGGGTTTTCGACCAAATGGTATGTGTCGCTGTTTAACAATGACGGCATGATCGATGCCGCCTGGAACAGCCTGCGGATCGGAGTGATGTCTGCAACGCTTGCGCTGGCACTTGGCACACCGGCCGGGCTTGTCATGTCGCGCTTTGGCCGGTTCAAGGGCCGAACCCTGTTTTCAGGCATGATTGCCGCCCCGCTTGTCATGCCCGAAGTCATTACCGGTCTGTCGCTTTTGCTGTTGTTTGTGACCCTTGAACAGTTGATTGGCTGGCCGGCCGGACGCGGGCTTTCGACCATCACGATTGCGCATACGACATTCTGCGCGGCCTATGTCGCGGTGGTCGTGCAATCGCGCCTGTCAGGCATGGACATTTCGGTTGAGGAAGCGGCGATGGATCTTGGCGCCAAACCGGGCAAGATCTTTTTCGTGATTACCCTTCCGATGATCCTTCCGGCATTGATGGCCGGGTGGCTTCTGTCCTTTACGCTGTCGCTTGATGATCTTGTGATTGCAAGCTTTGTCGCAGGGCCGGGTTCGACCACCCTTCCGATGAAGGTATTTTCATCGGTGCGTCTGGGTGTATCGCCGGAAATCAACGCGCTTGCGACGCTGATTATCCTGGCGGTATCGATCCTGATTGTGATTGCCAGCATCCTGATCCTGCGATCAGAACGCCTGCGCAACCGGGCCGCCAATGGCGGTGCCGAGGCCACCTGATCATCAGGTCCTGCAAAGCTACAAACAAAAACAGCGCCGGAAGAAATTCCGGCGCTGTTTTGCATTGTGATCCGATTTATCTGATCTGTCCGATCTGTACCGCACTGTGCGCGGTGCTAGCACTCGCCAGATGCGGCACGGCGCATCATTTCACGGCATTTCATGCCAGGTGCCGCCACCTGCCAGTAAGACACGACAGCCTCTTCGGCAGCTTCTTCGAAATCAATGATCAGATTGGTCAGCGCATTCTGTTCCATCAGCTTTTTGACGCGATCAGGCAGCTGCGACATCTGCCAAAGGCCAATCACCAGCGCATAGGATGACCGCATCAGCTTGCTGGCATCGTCCGGCGTGATTTCGTAAAGCTCGGCCAGGGCATCGGCCGTACGTTTGACCATTGACGCCAGAAAACGGCGGTGGCCGACGACCATTTCATCGTCCGATCCCGATTCCAGCACACCTTGTGACAAGGACGCCAGATACAGGAACTTTTCGTTTTTCACGAGATACTGCACAAATTCGCGCGCCACACGGGTTGAATCCCGTTCCTCTGGCCGTCGCAGTGCTTCCTGATCAATGACGTCAAGATTGTTCTCAAACCAGCCTTTCTGAAAATGGCGCAGCACTTCAAGGAAGAGTGCTTCTTTGCTTGAGAAATAAAGATAGAGGGTCCCTTTTGCCAGATTGGCCTTGCGGGCGACCTCGGCAGCCGATGGCAACGTCCCATCGCCTTCCAGATACAGCTCGCGTGCAGCATCCAGAATATCTGCACGGCGTTTCAGTTTCTGTTCGTGGCTACGCGCACGAACAAGATTCTCTTGTTCCATGTTGGTTAACTTCCCCCAGCGTTTTTCCCCGCGCATATTATTGCATTGTAATTCACCTAAAAGTCAAACCGTGGAACCAGAATAAATTGACAATTTTGATGACGCCTTGAAATAGCAGGGATTTT
Source organism: Thalassospira sp. CH_XMU1420-2 (assembly GCF_037029325.1). Classification (NCBI taxonomy): domain Bacteria; kingdom Pseudomonadati; phylum Pseudomonadota; class Alphaproteobacteria; order Rhodospirillales; family Thalassospiraceae; genus Thalassospira; species Thalassospira sp. CH_XMU1420-2. The sequence continues at coordinate 135,198 of NZ_JAYMEG010000003.1, read as the reverse complement.
GCTTGTGCAAAGCTTCTTCCACTAGATGAATTGCAGTCATATAAATCAACCGACCTTGGCAATTCTGAACATTTTCCGCGAATCTGTACAGTTTTTGGGCGAGTCGTATTGTACAATTTCCGATCTCACCTAACCTTTTGAGTGAGTGATCATGAGCTCACTACACGCTAAAGCTTAGTGCGGGGGAGATCAGCAACCTGAGACACAAGCAGGTGCCTTTTTCACTTCACCACGTTTGCAAAAGCAAACAGGGCACGAGGGGCTCATGACGAATCGAGACAATGACCAAAGTGATGTTCCGGAAACAGAAGATCACAACGAAGTTGTGTTTTCTGAACCACCCTTGGATCAAACACATCACAAACTTGAATATACCGGCACATGGAACAAGATCATGGCTCTTGCCATGTGGAATGCCCTTTGGACCATTTTGACGCTGGGCATTTTTCGGTTCTGGGCCAAGACCCGGGTACGTCGTTATGTCTGGTCGCATACCAGAATTGACGGTGATGGGCTTGAATATACCGGACGCGGGCTTGAACTGTTTCTGGGCTTTGTGATTGTCGCACTCTGTGCGGGCCCGTTCATTGCCCTTTTCGTTTATGCGCGCATGCAGGTTCCGGTTGGAAATGCCGGGATCAATTTCGCGATTGATCTTGCAACCTGGATACCTTTGATCTTCCTGATGCATATAGCCATGTACCGCGCACAGAGATACCGGCTGTCGCGCACATCGTGGCGGGGTATTCGCGGCCATCTTGGCGGATCATCGCTAAAGTATGCAGGGAATGCGCTTGTTTCCCTTTTCTTTACCGGCCTTACCCTCGGTATCTGCAAACCATACTATGACATCGAACTAATGAAGTATGAGCGCAACCATACGATGCTTGGCGATGCCAAGATGGCCTTTGGCGGCATGTTCACGCCCGCATTCAAGAAGTGGCTTGTTATCTGGTTTATTTTACTTCTGACCTATCTGGTCACGTTTGGGTTATTTGTGGCACTGGTGAAGGTGTTATTGCCACTTGCCATTGTGATCGGGCTTGTCGGCGCTGGTTTCGGAGCCTATCAATTCGCGCGGTATCAGGCCTGGTTCTTCCGCTATACGACCGGTGAAACATCACTGGGTAACCTTGCCTTTTCGTCGGAGCTTACCCCGAAGAAGCTGTTTAAGATCTATGCGGTCTTGCTGATATCCTTGGTGGTCCTGTTTGCACTGATCGTCATGATCTTTTCTATGGTTATCGGTGCTTCTATCGCTGCAAGTGGCAATGCTGGCCCCAACATGCCGTTTGTCTTTGCGATGACGTTCCTGTTTCTGGTCCTGCTTGGCCCGGTTCAGCAAATCGTCCTGTTGCCGATGTTTGTGCAACCGCTTATTGCCGCGAAGGTTTCATCCATTACAATGACTGGTGAAATTGATCGCTTCACGGTTCAGCAGGTCGCACGTAGCGAACCAAAGACCGGTGAAGGACTTGCCGAGGCATTTGATCTTGGCGGAATCTGACGACCCCATGCAAGGACAGGCACGTTTCTTCGACGGTCTGTCAATAACGTCGCATCATGTGGCGGTCACAATTGCTGACCGTCACCTGATCGTTGAACTTGATGATGATCGCCGACGATCATACCAAATCGACAATCTGGTCCTTTGTGAAAAGCCGACCGGAATGCAACCCGTGCGCCTTCGCCCGCACACGGATGATGGTGTGCGGATCGTTATTGATAAAGGTCCGTTCACTGACACGCTGATCAGGCAGTTCCCGAAATTAACGGTTGCCGAGGGGTCATCAAAATTTCGGGCTCTTCTGATTGGAGGCATTTCTGCACTGGTTGCCTGTATCGGACTATTGGTGTGGTTTGGGGTGCCAATTACGGCAGAACTGCTTTCGAACGTTTATCCGCGCGACAGTGAAATCCGCCTTGGCGAGATCGCCCGCGATCAAATCATCTCAGCCTTCGCACTTGAAAACGAAGAGAACGACGAAGAAGTTGTTTGCGTGCCAAACGCCGATGCAATGCGCGGTCTTGATCAGATCATGCATCAGCTGATCAAGTCCGGCGATCTTGACTATACCTACGAGATAACAGTGATACGCAGCGATATGGCCAATGCAATCGCATTGCCCGGAGGCCAGATTGTCCTTTTTTCCAACCTGCTGCAGATGGCGACATCACCCGAAGGACTGGCAGGCGTCCTTGCCCACGAGATCGGCCATACCGAGATGCATCATGGGCTTAGGAAAATGTTCTACGGGATCGGGCTCGGCCAGCTGATCTGGCTGTTTGGTGGCGGGCTGGACGCGCCGATTGATTTGCTGTTTCAGCACAGTTATTCGCGCCAGATGGAACATGACGCCGATCTATATGCGCTTGATCTTTTGGGGAAGGCCAAGGTCACCAGCCACGATCTGGCAGCGCTTCTGGAAAAGATGTCCCGTCAACGCACCAGAAATGGCTTGCAAAACACCATTCCGGAGTTTTTAAGCAGCCACCCCGATACCGACGGGCGATCTGCCCTGTTCAAAGAAGCCCGGTTGACGGGCAAGGTCGACATTCCCTATGCCGACTGGCTTGCCATCGAGAATATCTGCCGTTTCTAGCCTATTCGATCACACCGGCAATTCGGTTGTGCGTTTGACTTCGCGAAGGGTAATGACCGTCTGGACACGTTCGACACCGGGAAGCTGGGTCAGGACTTCGCTGTGGATGCGTTCATAATCAGCGGTGTCGCTATAAACGACATGCACCAGATAATCGCTTTGCCCGGCCAGAAGATAGCATTCGACGACCTCGGGCACCTTCTGGACTTCCTTTTCAAAGGTTTCCAGGGCTTCGCGGGTCTGGCGGGTGATGGCGATATTGACGAACGCATTGCCCGGTTTGCCAATACGGGCCGGATTGAGAAGCATGGTGTAATGGTCGATGAAACCGGCTTCTTCAAGCAGGCGCACGCGCCGCAGGCAGGCCGATGCGGACAGGTTTACCTTTTCGGCCAGATCCGCATTGCTGATACGTCCGTCTTTTTGCAACAGACGCAGGATCATGCGATCACGTTCATCCATCTGCATTTGAATAATCCTCCGAGATTTCGGTCATTCTTTTAAATTATCTAGCAATGATACCACCAACACCCCCTAGAAATGAAGATTAATTGCCCTATTTTTAGGGTATCATTCACAAACAATAACAAAATGGGCGCAAAACGCCCGGGCGTCCCCGGTCGATCCCGTGAGACACCCCGATTGCCACCTATTTCGTCGGGAGAAAACGAAATGCTGATTGGTGTTCCAAAGGAAATCAAAAACCACGAATACCGTGTCGGACTGACGCCAAGTTCAGTCCGCGAACTGACCGCCCATGGCCATGCGGTCAAGATCGAAACCATGGCCGGCGCCGGTATTGGTTGCAGCGATGAGGATTATGTCGCCGCCGGTGCGGAAATTGTCGGTACCGCCGCCGAGATTTTTGCCACCGCCGAAATGGTCATCAAGGTCAAAGAACCGCAAAAAGTCGAATATGAGCAGTTGCGCGAAGGCCAGTTGCTGTTCACCTATTTGCATCTGGCGCCTGATCCGGATCAGACCGCAGGCCTGATCAAGTCGGGTGTCACGGCGATTGCCTACGAAACCGTGACCGATCGAAATGGCGGGTTGCCACTTTTGGCACCGATGTCGGAAGTCGCAGGACGCATGGCCCCGCAGGTGGGTGCGGCCGCCCTGCAAAAGGCCAATGGCGGACGGGGCATGCTGCTCGGCGGTGTGCCCGGCGTTGCCCCGGCCAAGGTTGTGGTAATTGGCGGCGGTGTTGTTGGTACCAATGCCGCGCGCATTGCCGCGGGCATGGGGGCGGATGTCACCATTCTTGATAAAAACGTCAAACGCCTGACCTATATCGATGATGTATTTGGTCCGCGCATCAAAACCCAATATGCCACCATCGACGACACAGAGGCGCTTGTCTTTGATGCCGATATGGTGGTCGGTGCGGTTCTTATTCCCGGTGCGGCAGCCCCGAAACTGATCCGCCGCGAACAGCTTGCAAAAATGAAGCCGGGTTCGGTGATTGTCGATGTCGCCATCGATCAGGGCGGATGTTTTGAAACATCCAAAGCCACCACCCATGCCGATCCGACCTATATCGTTGATGACGTGGTGCATTACTGCGTTGCCAACATGCCCGGTGCAGTTGCGCGCACATCAACCTTTGCGCTGAACAACGCCACCCTGCCCTTTGCCCTGGCACTGGCCAACAAGGGATGGAAACAGGCCTGCAAGGATGATCCGCATCTGGCCGCGGGCCTTAATGTTCATAACGGCAAGATTACCTATCAGGCGGTCGCCGACGCGCTGGGATATGACAGTTTGTCGCTGGAAAAGGCGCTGACCTGATCAACAGCGCCCAAAGCACTCAAAGCACCAAAACAAAAAAAGGGCACCGAAAGGTGCCCTTTTTCATGTCTTTGGCGTATGCCGGATCGATCAGAATTCGACCTGGGTCACGTCACGCACGGCCCCCTGATCGGCACTGGTTGCCATGGCGGCATAGGCGCGAAGGGCGGTTGTGACTTTGCGTTTGCGCGGTTTGGCCGGGCGCCATGCTTCTGGCCCCTTGGCTTCCATTGCCTGACGGCGGGCGGCAAGGGTTGCGTCATCGACAGCAATCTTGATCGTGCGGTTCGGAATGTCGATTTCGATCATATCCCCCGGCTCGACCAGCGCGATATCCCCACCAGCCGCAGCTTCGGGGGAGACGTGACCAATTGAAAGACCGGAGGTCCCGCCCGAGAAACGACCATCGGTAATCAGCGCACAGGCCTTGCCCAGCCCCATCGATTTCAGGTAGCTGGTCGGATAGAGCATTTCCTGCATGCCCGGACCGCCTTTGGGGCCTTCGTAACGGATGACGACAACATCGCCTTCCTTGACCTCGCCACCGAGAACCTTGGCGACGGCTTCGTCCTGACTTTCGCAAATCACGGCCGGGCCGGTGAATTTCAGGATGCTTTCATCCACGCCACCGGTCTTGACGATGCAGCCATTGACCGCAAGGTTGCCAAACAGAACTGCAAGACCGCCATCCTGACTATAGGCATGGGCAACGTCACGAACGCAGCCTTCCTTTTCATCGAGATCAAGGTCATCCCAGTAGCGTTCCTGACTGAACGCGGTCTGGGTCGGGATGCCGCCGGGCATGGCGCGATAGAATTTATGGACCGCCTCGTTTGTGGTGCGTTTGATGTCCCACTTTGCAAGGGCATCGGCCATGGTTTTGGTATGGACGGTTGAAACATCGGTATGCAGCAACCCGGCACGATCAAGTTCACCCAGAATGCGCATGATGCCACCCGCACGATGGACGTCTTCCATGTGGAATTTCGGATGGTTCGGCGCGACCTTGGACAGATAGGGGATCTTGCGCGACAGGCGATCCATATCGGCCATGGTGAAATTGACTTCGGCTTCCTTGGCGATCGCCAGAAGGTGGAGAACCGTGTTGGTCGACCCGCCCATTGCGATGTCAAGCGCCATGGCGTTTTCAAACGCCTCGAACGTGGCGATACCGCGCGGGGTCGCAGTGACGTCTTCTTCTTCGTAATAACGACGTGCCAGCTTGACCGAGGTACGGGCCGCTTCGAGGAAAAGCTCCTTACGGGCGGCATGGGTTGCCAGAACCGAGCCGTTACCCGGCAATGCAAGGCCGAGGGCCTCGGCCAGGCAGTTCATCGAGTTGGCCGTGAACATGCCCGAGCATGACCCGCAGGTCGGGCAGGCAGAACGTTCAACGGTCTTGACCTGTTCATCGGAAATTTTCGGGTCGGCGGCCTGAACCATCGCATCAACCAGATCAAGGTGATGCTCTTCGCCATTCAGGACGACCTTGCCGGCCTCCATCGGGCCACCGGAAACAAAGACCGCCGGAATATTCAGGCGCATTGCAGCCATCAGCATCCCGGGCGTGATCTTGTCACAGTTGGATATGCACACCATCGCATCGGCGCAATGGGCATTGACCATATATTCAACGGAATCGGCAATGATTTCGCGCGACGGCAAGCTGTAAAGCATGCCGTCATGGCCCATCGCGATGCCATCATCGACCGCAATGGTGTTGAATTCCTTGGCGACACCGCCAGCAGCCTCGATCTCGCGGGCGACCATCTGGCCAAGATCCTTGAGATGGACGTGACCGGGCACGAACTGGGTGAAGCTGTTGACGACCGCGATGATCGGCTTGTCGAAGTCTTCATCTTTCATACCAGTGGCGCGCCAAAGGCCGCGCGCACCGGCCATGTTGCGGCCATGGGTTGTTGTACGGGACCGATATTCCGGCATGGAAGGAACCTCTCTTTTTCGCGGGGTACGTTTCTTTAATATACTCGCGTTCTAGCACAGTATTCGCGCTTTTTGACAGTTTTTTGCCTGAAAATTTCACCAGACCCGAACATTTGGTACGATTGATACATCGGACAGTGCAATGACCCGCCGAAACGTCCGATCGGGAATGCCCCGCCCCGGCGCGAAGCGCCTTGACCGTCCATCAGGGCCAATTTTGTGACCCAGTTCACAATTTACATTACATCATTATGAAGTACCTATCCCAAATACCAAGAATACTATCCCCTTGGATAGGCGATCTTTACCTGAACAATCCATATCTTAGTGGATGATTATCGCCGCCAGGCGATTCTCCCACTCCCATTCTCACCCCGGACCTGTAGCGGTTCGGGGTTCTTTTTTTGCCTTTTGGGCAAACGACTGATGGCGTGTCAGAACTGTCTACTTTAAAGGTGTCCCGTAACCCTTTAATGTCGGGGGTCAGTCATCCATTCGGAATGAGAAGATCAGGCGGAGAAGCGCACCCAGATGTCGGACCAACTCAAGACATTGTTGCGACGCGGACTTAGCGCGCATGAGGGGAACCGGCCAGACGAGGCCGAGAAGATCTATCGCCAGGTTCTTGATATCGCGCCCAACAATGCAGAGGCAGAGCATCTTCTGGCGACCCTTCTGACCGGACAGGGCCGCCATGGCGAAGCGATTGACCTGTTTGAAAGCTGCTTGTCGAGCTTTGGCGCCAATCCGGCCGCCCGGTGCAATTATGCCATCGCGCTTGAAAGTTCGGGACAGATCGAAAAGGCCATCGATCAGTTCAAGCAGGCCATCAGCTATCACGGGGATTTCCCCACCGCCCTTTATCATCTGGCGCGTCTTGAGATACCGCGCGGCCATCTTGGTCAGGCGGTCGACCTTCTGGGGCGGTTGCTGGGCCTGAAACCCGACCATTATGAAGGGTTGCTTCTGTTCGGGGATGCATTGCATGCACTCGGCCAGGAAGAAGCCGCCCTGACGTCCCTTGAACATGCCGCCCAGGCCGCCGGAATTTCACCGGACCTGATTTGCCGGGTTGGCGGGGCCTATTTGCGGCTGGGCTATCCGAAACCGGCACAGGAACTTTATCAGCGTGCCCTGAGCATCAATGCCAAATTCGTTCCCGGTTTGCGCGGACTTGGACAGGCACTTGCCCATCAGGGCCAATATGCCAAGGCAATCGCCCTTTTGAAAACGGCGCGCCAGCTTGCCACCCAAACATCGGATATTGATCTGGTTCTGGCCGATATTACCCTGAAATGCGGTGACCTAACTGAGACCATCGCCCTTCTTGAAGGGATCCTGGCAAAGGACCCGGACGATGCGACCGCGGATGCGCTTTTGGTCCGAACAAAGGCCAAACTTGGATCAACAGACGGCACAGACCACGCCAAGGCGGCCAAGAACTGGGCAAAGCATCATATGCCGATTGCGGCCAAGCCCAGCTTTGCCAATATCAGACAAGCCGACAAGCGGTTGCGCATCGGGTGGCTGTCGCCGTTCTTTTGCGATCACGCGACCCACGGGCTTTTGCGGCCGCTGGCACGTCATCTGAACCGCCACGAGATCGAACTGTTCCTGTATTGCGCAACGCCGCGCCCCGATGATGTCACCCGGTCCTGGCAGGTCATGGCAGATGGCTGGCGCGAGGTTTTCGGGCAGGACCCGATGCAAATTGCCGACCGCATCCGCAAGGACAAGGTCGATATCCTGATTGATGTTTGCGGCATTCACCCGACCCAACCGATCGAGGTTTTCGCGCTTTATGCCGCCCCGGTTCAAGCCAGCCTGTCGCCGATCACAACAGGTATCGCCCAGATCGATTATCTGATCGGGCATAAGGAAATGTTCAGTGGCAAGCTTGCCGCCAACAAGCTGTTTTCCGAACGTCCGCAGAAGCTTGAACTTGGGCCGTATCTTCGTGATGAATATGATGACGCGCTTCCTGTCAGTCCGCTTCCTGCCGCGGTGGGCGATGATATTATCCGGTTTGGCTGCATCGACCGGGTTGCCAATATCAGTGATGAAACACTCAATTGCTTTGCGCGTATCCTGAACAAGGTCAAAAACAGCCGCATTGTCATCCAGGACGACGTTCTTGAAGACAGTTATGCCGCCAAGACGTTTCTTGACCGTACCCGTCAGGCCGGGATCAAGCGCGACCGGCTTGATCTTGCCGGGGCTGTCGCCAAAGAAGACCGCCCTGCCCTGTTTGCTCAGATTGATATCGGACTGGCGCCGTTCCCGGCGATTTCGATCGAGAATTATTTTGACATGTTGTGGTTCGGGGTGCCGTTTGTATCGCTTGCAAGCGACTTGCCGGGATCCCGCATGGGACTGGCATTGCTGGGTGATATCGGGCTTGAAGCATTATGTGCCCAGACCGAAAAGGGCTATGTCGATAAATGCATCATGCTGAGTTCCGACCTTAAGGCGCTGGCCAGCATCCGGGAAAACATGCGCGAGCGCATCCGCAACAGCAAGGCATTCCACGGCCCGGCAGTCGCCCGCGAGTTCGAGGAAGCCTGTCGCGAGATGTGGCAAAACTGGTGTCTGGCCAAATAGCAGGCCCGGATCGGCAATCGCACAATGCGAACGCGGCCTAACGGACGATCATCGAGCGCAGAATTTCATCAACAGCAGCCGCCAGATCATCGGCGATGAAGTCGGCTTCTGATGATTCCGGTTGTCTGGTTTCCTTGGCCCCGTGCCCGGTTCGCACCATGATGGCACGTGCCCCCGCGGCATGACCGGCGCGGATATCATTGATGCGATCACCTACCAGCACGCTGTCAGGCAGTGAAATCGCAAATTCATCGGCCGCGGCCAGCAACATGCCCGGTTCGGGTTTGCGACAGGTCGTTTCGCGACGATAATCGCCTTCGCCCTTTTCGTGATAGGGCGAATAGAAAATCCCCTGAAGGGATGCATGTTGTTCGGCAAGCATCGCAACCATCGCCTTGTTAATATCAAAAAGCTGGTCTTCGGTAATATAACCGCGCGCAACACCGGACTGGTTGGTCACAACGATCACCGGAATGCCGGCATCGTTCAGTTTGCGAATGGCGTCAGCGACACCATCAATCAGGCGCAAATCTTCGATGCGTGACAGGTAATGAACTTCTTCATTGATCACGCCGTCCCGATCCAGAAAAACCGCCGGCAACAGATTGCGGCGATCGCGAAACCGCGGGGCCGGATCAATCAGGTGACGTTTGACAGGATCATCGGAAGGGTTTTGCATCAGGAACCTTTTACGCAATCAATCTGGGGCAACAATACCGCAAGCAACAATACTGCAAGCTTGGGGCCTGAGCCCATTTTAAACAGTCAATCAAGTTCAGCCCCAAGCCAATATGGCAAGATCGCCGGGAAAAGCCACCCCGCATTCCGCAGCGCGAAAAACAAAGTGGTATTACCATTATTCACTTGCAGGAAGACCGTCTGCCATGACAGGTTCTGGTTAAAAGAACCTGATCAGGAACACGTATCCAATGTTTGCCGATATCCTAGCCATTCTGGCGCCCGTCTTTATCACCGCTGGACTTGGCTATTTCTGGGCCCGTGCAGGCAAGCATTTTGACACCAATCTTGTGACATCCATCGTCACCTATTTTGCGACACCGTGTTTAACATTTGCCGCCCTTGCAACGGTCGAACTGGGTGGGGATACACTGATCCTGATGGGGACGGCAGCACTTGCGGCCAATATTCTTTTTGCCCTGATCGGATGGCCGATCCTGAAGGTTTTCAAGCTGTCGCCGCGGACATATTTGCAGTCGCTGACCTGGCCGAATGTCGGCAATGTCGGCTTGCCGCTTTGCATGCTGGCCTATGGCAAGGAGGGACTGGCGCTTTCGGTGGCGTTTTTTGCGACCTATGTGGTGCTTCAGCTGACCATCGGGGTCGCCTTTGTTTCCGGCAGCTTTTCACTGAAATCATTGGCTAAGATGCCGATCATTCCGGCAACCCTGATCGCCACCATCTTTCTTGCCACCGATACAGACGTTCCGGCATGGCTTTACAACACCACCAACCTGATCGGGCAGCTGACCATTCCATTGATGCTGTTTACCCTTGGCGTATCGCTTGCCAAGTTGCGCCCGGTCAGCCTTGCACGCAGCACAGCGCTTAGCCTGTTGCGCCTTGGCATGGGTTTCGGGGTTGGGGTTGGTCTTTCGGAAGTCATGGGTTTGACCGGGATCGAGCGCGGCGTTGTAATTTTGCAATGCTCGATGCCGGTTGCTGTTTTCTGTTATCTTTTTGCGCAGCTTTACAACCGCGAACCCGAAGAAGTCGCGGGTGTGGTCATCAGTTCAAGCTTCCTTGCCGCCATCGCCCTGCCGGCCCTTCTCTGGTACGTGCTGTAAGGCCCGCGACCTTGAGCAGGTTCCGTTTCAATCCAAACGGAACCTGCACTAGCGGATGATCAGGCGATAGTCCCCCGAAACAGTGCCTTCCGCTGCACTTTTATCGGGATAAAATCCGACCGCGCATTCAAAGCTTCCTTTCTGAAGATCAGGGTCGCCTTTTTCGGCTGCCAGTTCCATCACGTGATCCCGGCAGGCCGCAACATCGGCAAAGACGGCCTCGGTAATCTGGATTTTGCGCGGTTCGGCCCGATCGGGTGTATAGACAGCTGTGACATTTTCCCAAGGTGCTGCATCATCAGACCAGAACAGGTCGGCGATATGGCGTTCAGGATTGCCAAAACTTGCGACAGCAAGACCGGCAATCGCCAGTGCAAGAACCGCACGACGTAGCATTCGTTTATTCATCTTCTTCCTTCAGGCCCCTTTGCCGCGAAGCAACGTGAAATCGATTGCCGGAAACGGGGCATCATATTCAAGATGGTAATCATCCATTGGTGGTGGCGACTGTGTCGTGGTTGCAAGCAGGATGTGAACCTGCCCGCGCTGATGGGTTTGATAGACAAACAGATGTGACAGGATGTCGGCAACAGTTTCATATGTGACCACATTGTTGCGACGTTCAAGTTCAACATCACGCATCGCATCCTTTTCCCCGAGCTGATCACAAAATGCCATCAGTTTATGGTCGGCATCGCGTTGGGCCGCCGCCAGACCGGCGATGTCGGAAAAGGGTGTCATACGGCCCGAATATAGGTCCCCCTGCCCGTGCCCGCCATCCAGCAAGGCATCAAGATAATAGCTGTCGACCGTCAGGGTCTGGTTCAGGGCTTCGAGGATCGAAGGGGTGAAACGTGTCCGTTTGGCGTTGAGTTCACGCGGTGTGAGCTTTTGACACACACCAAACAGACGATGATTGGACCAGGCATTGTTTCGCGCCTGATGAAAAAACGAAGTTCCCGGCATACCGCAAGTGTCCCAATTTATGGCACCCGGCGACGTTTGACAGAAATGTCTATCCGGTCACAGGGTGCGCATGGTTTAGCGGACCGTTTCCTTTGCCGTAATTTGGTGCGGTTCGGATGGCTTCGCGGACATAAGCCCGTGCGCGAGCAACAGAATCACTCAATCCCATGCCCTGTGCCAGCCCGGTTGCAATCGAACTTGCAAGCGAGCAGCCCGTACCATGATTATTTTCAGACGGAATGCGAGAACCTTCGAAGCCTTCGACATCACCGTCCCGGCGCCACAAGATATCGACGATTTTATCCCCTTCGGCGTGACCACCTTTGATCAGGACAGCCTGCGCGCCCAGATCGCCAATTTTGTGCGCCGCAGCAATCATGTCACCTTCGTCGGCGATTTTCATGCCTGACAGTACTTCTGCTTCGGGAATATTTGGTGTCAGAACCGTTGCAAGCGGGATCATTTGTTCGATCAATGCCGAAACCGCATCATCTTCGAGCAGTTTTGAACCGCTTTGTGAAACCATCACCGGATCGACAACCACAGGAATCCCGTCTGCTTTTTCCTTGATGAATTCCGCCACCGCATTGATCACCGGCACAGAGTGCAGCATCCCGGTCTTGATCGCATCGGCACCGATATCATCAATCGTTACCGTTGCCTGATGGACGATCATTTCCGGTGCGATGCCCAGAACGTCGAAGACTCCGGTCGTATTTTGCACCGTAAGCGCGGTAATGGCCGTCGCAGCATAGCCGCCAAGTGCTGTGACCGACTTGATATCAGCCTGAATACCAGCCCCGCCCGAGCAATCGGACCCGGCAATAATCAAGACGCGACCTTTCATGATCGACTTCCTTTATCCGTGCAAAACGATGTTCTGTTTAACGCCAAACCGGCAACCGGTCACGGCTTAGCCGGCAACGGCGGTGATCTGGGCCACAATTCCGTCGACGATTTTTTCGACCTTGGCGGCGTCGTCGCCTTCGGCCATGACACGGATCAGCGGTTCGGTCCCCGATTTGCGGATCAGAACACGGCCATCGCCATTAAAGGCCTTCTCGGCCGAGGAAATGGCTTCGATCACGCTGCTGTCCGACAGCGGATCGGAACCGGCCGAATAGCGCACATTTTTAAGGATCTGCGGCAGCGGTTCGAACACGCGGCTCATTTCCGAAACGCGGCCTTCGCGGCTGGCAAGAACGGCAAGCACCTGAAGGGCAGCAAGCAGGCCATCGCCGGTCGATGCAAAATCAGACAGCACGATATGGCCGGACTGTTCGCCGCCGACATTGCAGTCAAGCGCGCGCATCTGTTCAACCACATAGCGGTCGCCGACCTTGGTGCGGATCAAACGCACGTCATTGCGTTCGAGATAGCGTTCAAGACCAAGGTTGGACATCACGGTCGCCACCAGCGCATTGCCGCGCAACTGTCCGGTGCGTTTCCAATGGGTGGTGACAAGGCCCATCAACTGGTCCCCGTCAATCAGCTGGCCTTTTTCGTCGCACATCTGAACACGGTCGGCATCACCATCCAGCGCAATCCCGACATCGGCCTTTTCCGCCAGAACGCGGTCGCACATGGTTTTGGTATAGGTCGAACCGCATTTGTCATTGATGTTCAGGCCATTCGGGCTGGTGCCGATTTCAATCACATCAGCGCCGAGTTCGCGCAGAACCTTGGGGGCGACGGAATAGCCCGCACCATGGGCGCAATCAAGGACGATACGCAGCCCTTCGAGCGTCACCGAACCGGGCAAGGAAGATTTGACCGCCTCGATATAGCGGCCCGGGGCATCATCAATACGCTTGGCACGACCAAGGGCATTGGCCGGTACCAGTTTGCTTGAAAGGTCGCTTTCCATCAGTTGTTCGAGTTCGAGTTCGACCTCGTCGGACAGTTTGAAACCATCCGGCCCGAACAGCTTGATGCCGTTATCCTGGAACGGGTTGTGCGAAGCAGAGATCATGACGCCGATATCGGCACGCATGGATTTGGTCAGCATGGCGACCGCAGGCGTCGGCATCGGCCCGACCAGCATCACATCCATCCCCATCGACGTAAAACCGGCCACAAGTGCAGGTTCAAGCATATAGCCCGACAGGCGGGTATCCTTGCCAATGACGACCTTGTGGCGATGGTTGCCGCGCGTGAAATAATGGCCTGCTGCCATCCCGACCTTAAGTGCCACTTCGGCAGTCATCGGGGCCGTATTGGCCGTTCCACGAATTCCATCGGTACCAAAATATTTGCGGCTCATGCTTCTTTTCTCTGTTTCTTCAACGGGCGGTCATGCCCGTCCTATGAATTCTGATTGCCGGTTATATCAAAGTGACGTTTCAATGCTACTGTTCAATGTGTTCGGCAAGCGCGCATTTTAGCCCAACTCACCCACCAATCCGTTAACGCGCCCGGTACTTTGTCGGCCGATAAAAGCAATGACCTGATGGCAAAAACCGGCTATCACAAAGCGACATGTTTTAAAGGCTTGAAACCGGGGGAATTTTGGGGGTTTTCCGCACAAATCTGGCATTGCTTGCGATGATCGTGGCAATCGGTTGCGGTGTGCTTGTTTCCCGGACAGCGCCATCCCATGCCCATGAACTGCGCCAGCATTTTGTTCTCGATGGCAATGGCCCGAAAAACACCGTCAATCTGAACCGGTTTCTTGAACGGATGATCACCGACCGGTCGATCATCATTCCATCCGATGTCGTCAATCTTCCCGATTCCGAATTCGAAAAGGTGTTTGGCACACCAGGTCCCGGCTATACCGACAGGACAATCTGGTATCGGGCATCATTCCTTGTCGAGGCTGATGACAGCGACAGCAAGGCGTTATCCTATCTTGAAGTTGGCGCGACCTATCTGAATGACATCCAGATGTATGTGCTGTCGGAAGAAAGCGGTCGCACCATCTGGGAGGGACGCGTTGGCGATCGCATCCCCAATGGGCCCGATGCGATTGCCGGGTTAAAGCATATGGCGCAATGGCCCATATTGGGCCCGGGCCATTACTGGCTGGTGATGGCGGTCAGAACCAACAGTTCGCATGTTTTCGAAGTGACGCTGTCGCCAGAATCCGTTGTCATCGCCGATGCCGGTTCTGAAAGTTATCTCAAGGGCAGTTATCTTGGCATTTTGCTGGTGGCGTTCGGGGTTTATCTGACCTTTGGGGTTCTGACCCGTGACCGCGCGATCAACTGGTATGCGGGCTATATTCTTTCGCTGTTTTTGATCAATCTTGGCACGTCGGGTTATGCGCAGCTGATTTTCAAAGATCTTTGGCCGCTTGCCAGTGATTTCGTTACCGGAACGGGGACGGCACTTGCGCTTGGAACCAGTCTTGCGATGTGGGCATCGATTGTCGAGCTGGACCGTCACAACCGGGTTCTGTACCGGGTGATGATGTGTTTTGCCGGTGTTGCGATGTGCGGTTTCCTGACATCGACATCCGATCTTTATATCTATTTTGCCAAACTGTTTTTCGTTCCCGACATCTTTTTGCTGATTGTGTTGCTGGTCTATTTTGTGATGATCGGCTATCGCGAGAAGCGCCTGGCGCGGTTGAGTTTCCTTCTGGTGGCGCTTGGCGTGCCGACCCTTGCGGTGATTGTGCATTTGTTGATGCTGATGGGGCTTGTGCCGATCAATGCCTTTACCGGCAATATCTATTCGGCAAGTTCGACGGTGCATCTTGTCATGGTGGCCCTTGCCATGGGATATCGCACCTATGCGCTTGCCAACCGGCGCCTGGATGCATTTCAGAACAGCCAGCGCGCCAATCAGCTTGCCGGGGAACAGCGCACCTTTATCACCATGCTGTCGCATGAATTCCGCACCCCGCTTGCCATCATTCAGCGGTCGGCGGAAATTCTTGGCCTGCATCTTCGTGACGAACAGGAAGCGGTCCATACCCGGCTGGCCACCATCCGCAGCAATGCCGGACAGTTATCGGGACTGGTTGATGCGTTTCTGACAAAGGAAACACTTGATAGCGCGACCTTTACGACATCGCGCCAACCGGTCGCCATTGACCTTTTCCTGAGCGAACTGATCGCGCGGCGCACCCGGGAAGTCCCCGAACAGAACGTCAATCTGATCAATTCGGAATTCGCAATTGTCGAGGTTGATCGCATTCTTCTGGAACGGGCGATCGTCAATCTGATTGAAAATGCCCGCAAATATGCACCGGGATCACCGGTATGGATTGCGTGTAACCGGGCGGCAAACGGGTTTGTCTATATCCGGGTCCTCGATGAAGGACCGGGCATTCCCCCGGAAGATCTGAGCAATGTGCTTAATGCGTTTTATCGTGGCCGGGAATCTTCGGTCACCCAGGGGGTTGGTCTGGGACTTCATATCACCAACCAGATTGTCGAAGCCCATGAGGGCACATTATCGGTCAGTGTCGGTGAACGCGGCGGCACGACCATTTTGTTAAAGATCCCCTATAACCACGAAGCAACGATTGCGCGCACCAACGAAATATATCTTGGCGTTCCCGGCAAGTTTCGCCCCAAATCCCGCGGGGAGGACCGGTAACATGCGCAAAACCATGATGCCAGGTCACCTGTCGGACCGCTTGCACAAGGTCGCGATGATGGTTGGTGCGGTGATATTTGCGATTGCTTGCGCCCTGCCCTTCGGGATCGGAGGCGGATTTATCGGCGGCTCCGGATCCGCATTTGCGCAAACCGGGTCCGCATCCCAAAATGGTGCGGCGGTCCTTTCGGGGCGTCTTGAAACAGCAATCGACCTGACACCGTTTATCCGGTCCTATGTCGACAAATCGCGCCATCGTTCATTGCGCGAGATCCTTGCCCTGCCCGATCAGAGTTTCGCGCAATCCGAACATATCCCGTCATTTGGCTATACGCAGGATATCATCTGGTACCGGATGGCGCTTTCCATCGATGCGCCGGTTAGCAATCAGGCACTTTTTGAATTTGCGCCAACCTATCTGGATTTCATTGATGTGTTTTTGTTCGCCAAGGGCGACGATCAGCCTGTCTGGACGGTAAATCTTGGTGACAATATTCCGGCAAGTGCCCGCCCGTACAAGGGCGGCACCCATATTGCGGCCCTGCCGCCGCTGATATCTGGCCAGTATGAGATGTATATCCGGGTGCAAAGCAACAGCACCAATATGATGCAATTGAAGCTTTGGCCCAGCAACGCCCTGATCACGTCCCTGACCTATCGGAATTTGACGACCAATGTGTTTTTCGGGCTGGTGGTGACACTTGGCATTGCCTATTTCACGTTCGGTCTGATTGCGCGCGATTATGTGGTGTCGCTTTATGGCTGCTGGATTGTCACGGTCGGGGCCGTGGTTGCGATTGTCAACGGGCTGGTCCTGAGCGAAATCAGCCCGGAAATACCGTGGCTCAATGATTTCCTGTTGAGTGAAACCAACATATTGTCGCATGCGGCAATTGCGTTTTTATGGCTTTACATCACCGACATTCGAAAACGCCATCCACTGATTTTCAAGCTGTCATGTTGTTATGCCCTGTTTGTCCTGGCCTTTACCCTGACTGGTGGCGGGCGCTATTACACGTGGTTCGGGACCTATGTCGTTCCCAGTCATGCGCTGTTCATGGCGATGATGTGCCTGTTTCTGGTCAAACGGTTGATCGAGGATATCCGTTCCTGGCTCAACTGGGCCTATCTGGTTGTTCTGGCCATTCCGACCGCAGCGGGGATCACGCTTCAGCTTGTTCATAGCGGCTGGATTGATGCAACACCGCTGCGTATCGGGCTGCATCAATATACCCTTGTGCTGCATCTTGTCGGCATGGGCATTTTGATGGCGGTGCGGCTGTTTCATATGAACAGCGAGCGCCTGTCGGTTTCGCGGCAGGCATCGGAAACCACGACGCTTGTCGAAGAACAGCGCAAACTGATTTCCATGCTGTCCCATGAATTCCGCACCCCGCTTGCCGTTATTCAGCGGTCAGCCGAAATGTTGATGCTGCGCCTTAAGGGCGGGACGCGTGACGTGATGGATCGTTTGGAACGGATCCAGTTACAGGCCCGCAAACTTGCCCGTCTGGTTGATATTTTCCTGAGCAAGGATGGCATTGATAATCAGGAATTGTCGCTGGCGCGTGAACTGGTCGCGATTAACCGGTTCATGGAAGATTTCGTTGCCAACACCACCCGCGAAGGGGCGGAAATCTTTGTGACCTGCCACGATACGGACGGATTCGAGGCCTTTATTGATGAAACCCTGATCGGGCTTGCGATTACCAATCTGATCGAAACATCGCGCCGGTTCGCCCATGGCCGGCCATTGCACATCCAGGTGGTGCGTCATAGCAGCGCAATGGTTGAAATCGCCATTCCGTGCAGCGGGCCGGAATTAAATGATGACGAAATCAGATTGATCGGCGATGCGCTGTTTCGTCAGAACATGGAAGCCAAATCCATGCGCAGTGCCCTTGGCCTGCATATTTCCCAACGCATCGTCGATGCCCATGGCGGATCGATCAAATTGCGTGACCAGGGACGTTTGGGGATCGAGCTTTGTCTGTTGCTGCCCTGTGAAGAAGCCGGCGCGGGCGAACCGTAAGACGGGCTACTTCCAATCCCCCGCCATCACTGCTGGCAACAACCCCCAAAGGTCCGGCACAGTAAAATACCTGCATCGGGCAAAAGGTATCGAACGCCAGAACGGGGCGATATGCCCGAAAAGTCAGGACGCGTCAGCCGCACCCTGAACAATTGCGGTCGAAGTAAAGGCATAACCGCGACCATAGGCCGTTCTGACCGGCAGCTCTTCGCCGATTTCCTTGAGGATTTTCTGACGGACACGACGGATGGCGGTATCAAGGTTACGGCAATTTTCCGCCGTGTCTGCCTTGCCAAGTTCAATAACGATTTCCGGGCGGGTCAACCAGGCACCGTTTGCTTCGATCAGCAATTTGATGATCGTGCGTTCAGTCGCGGTCAGGGTTGCTTCATCCCCGTTGGGATTGCGCAAAGTCCAGTTCAGCATGTCGAGAACCCAACCGCCTTCAAGTCCGGCCTGTTCGGGACCGGAGTCGACATCGCTGCGCGTTGTCCGGCGCATCAACGGTTTAAGGGCTGCTTCGATCACGGAAAGCGGGCTGTCTTTGGTCAGGTAGACATCCGCGCCGGATTTGTAACCGGTCAGATGATTATCCATGCCCGAAAGCGATGTCAGCATCATGATCCCGCAATCAATCGTTTTACGGACATGTTTTGCCAGTTCATAGCCATCCGCATCAGGCAACATGATATCAAGAATGACCGCGTCGGGTTGCTTGGTTTCCAATGCACGATAGAAGGCTGCGCCGGTTTCACATCCCACGACGTCAAACCCGCACATTTCCAGATACTCGCACAGATCCTTGTTCAGGTCTGTGTTGTCTTCAACGACAAATACACACTGTGTCATAGCATCCCGGCCGGATGTGACGCTGCTGAAATCAGGCTGCGTCAGGCCGCCAATTCCGTTCATACAAAGACCTTCGCGTTTGCTTTTTTGTGCCAACCAAGAGTTGTGGCTTTGTGCCACTTGTATTCATTCAATATCTGGTATGTGACGATGTGCCCTATTCTGCAAGCCCCAACCGTCAAAGGTCAGAAAATGCCAGAATCCAAACAGAAAAAGGCAAGACCACATCAGGTTGGGTAAGAAGTCCCCAACCTTTTGAATGATCTTGCCTTTTAATCGAAACGTTAAAAATCACAAGCTATACAGCCAGTGAGTGTAAAGGTCTTATCGGCTATACCATAGAGGTAGAACTGGACACTGAAAGTGCCTGCACCGTTTCCTGAACATCATGGACGCGGATCATCTGAACCCCGTGGCGCCAGCCATTGACCGCCGATGCAATAGATCCGCCAAGGCGCTGCTTGGGATCTGCATCAGGGTCGATCTTGCCGATGAAGGATTTGCGCGACGTCCCCAACAGGATCGGACAGCCCAAACCATGGAAGATTGCCAGACGCGACAGCAGTTCAAGATTGTGCGACAACGTTTTGCCAAAACCGATGCCCGGATCAACACAGATGCGTTCGCGCGCAATCCCTGCCCGTTCGCAGCTTTCGATACGATCCAGCAGATAGTCATAGACATCAAGAACCGCGCAATCATATTGCGGATCGGCCTGCATGGTGCCCGGTTCGCCCTGCATATGCATCAGCATGACGGGTTTGCCCGATGCGGCGGCGACTTCCATTGACCGTTCGTCGCCTTCCAGCCCGGTAACGTCATTGATGATCGCGGCCCCGGCTTCGAGTGCGGCCTCCATCACCGAGGCATGACGGGTATCGATCGAAATCACATGACCGTCGGCTGCGAGTTCCCGAATGACCGGAACCACACGGTTAATTTCCTCGTCTTCGGACACATCGGCTGCACCGGGACGGGTTGATTCGCCACCGATATCAAGGATCGATGCCCCGGCCTTTGCCATGGCACGACCGCGTGCAACCGCATCGGACGTGGTGTTGTAATCCCCACCGTCCGAAAAGCTGTCGGGCGTCACATTGATGATGCCCATGACATGGCAGGTCGCCATATCAAGCCCGGCATATTCCGGACGTTTGGCCATCAGGCGATCCAGAACATTGTTGATTTCATCGACACGTCCGCTGTTCTGAACCCAGCCTTCAAGGGCGAGCAGCGGCAGGATCATGCTTTCGGCCCCGCCACCATCGCGGCGGCGGATGATCTCAAGCGCAGAAAAGCCGCGGCGCGATCCGGCCAGCGGAAGCGTGTTGGGATCATCGGCGTGGTCAATGAAACCCGTAGGTGCGTAGTAAAGCGGTCCATCAAAATCAGCAAAGCCCCGCACATCGGCGGGGCTTCGCAGGACCGATCTTTTGATCTCGTCCATCAGTCTCTTTCGTTAGCTTCCCGGTTGCGGTTCCGGGGACAGATCCCCGCCACCTTCGCCAGGGTTGTCTTTGCGGGCACCACCGGTGCTCGGCACGGTGGAACGGCGTCCACCACCTGCATCCTTGCCGCCGCCGGTCGAATGGCCCGGACGGTTGATTTCCTCGCCGCGCAGCAGCGCATTGATTTCATCACCCGACAGGGTTTCATATTCCAAAAGACCTTTGGCCAGAACATGCAGGTCATCAAGATGTTCGGTCAGAACACGCTTGGCGAATTCATAAGCCTCGTCGGAATAACGACGGACTTCGTCATCGATCAGCTGTGCCGTTTTCTCCGACACGTTTTTGTGCTGTGCGACGCTGTGACCAAGGAACACTTCTTCCTGGTTATCAACGTATTTGACGTTACCCAGTTTGTCCGAGAAGCCCCATTCGGTCACCATCTTGCGGGCATACTGGGTCACCATATTGATGTCCGAAGATGCGCCCGTGGTGACCTTGTCCTTGCCAAAGATGATTTCTTCGGCAACACGGCCACCCATGGCAACAGCCAGATCCGAGATCAGCTGTTCATAGGATTTGGAAACCTGATCACGTTCCGGCAGGCGCATGACCATCCCCAGTGCACGACCGCGCGGGATGATGGTTGCCTTGTGGATCGGATCGGATGCCGGGGTATGAAGGGCAACCAGTGCGTGGCCACCTTCGTGATAGGCGGTCAGCTTTTTCTCGTCATCGGTCATGATCATCGAACGGCGTTCCGCCCCCATCATGACTTTGTCCTTGGCATTTTCGAAATCGGCCATGGTGACGACGCGCTTGCCAAGACGGGCCGCAAGAAGGGCCGCTTCGTTGACAAGGTTTGCCAGATCAGCACCCGAGAAGCCCGGTGTACCACGTGCAACCGTGCGCAGATCAACATCCGGACCCAGCGGAACCTTGCGGGCGTGAACACCAAGAATATGTTCGCGGCCTTCAAGATCGGGGTTCGGCACCACGATCTGACGGTCAAAACGACCCGGACGCAGCAATGCCGGGTCCAGAACGTCCGGACGGTTGGTTGCCGCAACCAGGATCACGCCTTCGTTGGCTTCGAAACCATCCATCTCGACCAGAAGCTGGTTAAGGGTCTGTTCGCGTTCATCGTTACCGCCGCCAAGGCCGGCGCCACGATGGCGACCAACCGCGTCGATTTCATCGATGAAGATGATGCAAGGTGCGTTTTTCTTGCCCTGTTCGAACATGTCACGGACACGCGATGCACCGACACCAACGAACATTTCCACAAAGTCCGAACCCGAAATGGTGAAGAACGGAACGTTTGCTTCGCCAGCGATTGCACGTGCCAGAAGCGTTTTACCGGTACCCGGAGGACCAACCAGCAGCATGCCTTTGGGGATTTTACCGCCAAGACGCTGGAATTTCTGGGGATCACGCAGGAAGTCGACGACTTCTTCAAGTTCGCCCTTGGCTTCTTCGATGCCCGCAACGTCTTCAAAGGTCACGCGACCGGACTTTTCGGTCAGCATCTTGGCCTTTGACTTGCCAAAGCCCATGGCCTTGCCGCCGCCGCCCTGCATCTGGCGCATGAAGAAGATCCAGACACCGATGATCAGCAGCATCGGGAACCAGCTGATCAGTGCGCTCATCAGCGGCGAAAGGCTTTCTTCCGGCTGTGCGATGATGCGAACACCCTTGTCGTTCAGTTTTTCGACAAGGTTCGGATAATCGGGGGTGTAAACATTAACAGAGCGACCGTCGCGCGTTTCTGCTGTCAGATTATTGCCCTGGATGGTGACTTCCGAAATCTGGCCGGTATCAACTTCGGCAAGGAAGTCCGAAAATGCCAGCGACGACTGGCCGGACCGTCCGGAGGGCGACTGAAACAGGTTAAACAAGGCCACCAAAAGGATGGCAATGATAACCCACAGTGCGAGATTTTTTCCCATATTCATTCCAAGCTACTGGTCGCAATTATGTGTGCCGTGACGCAAAACTTCCTGCGCAAGGCTTGATCATCAGATAGTCACAAGCCCTGCTTACGCAAGTAGGTTGTCGGGTTTCGGCGACGATTTGAAACCACTTTCCCACAAAGGTACTGGTGGTGCAAACCGCCATCGCCCGCCAAATGCAAATTTTCCCCTGCCCGAAGGCGGTTCACAGTCGGCGGCGGATAATACGTCGGAAAGCTCCGAAACCTCAAGCCCGCCAACGGATCGCAAGCCTTCTTTATCGTAGAGTGCAGGCATGGATGCAAGGGCCGCGCGCGGCAAATTGCCAATAAATGGTACGATTTCGCGCAATGCAGCCCGAAATGCCTTTGTGTGAAACACATCACAAAGATCAAGCGGCCCGATCCACGGATCGGTCAAGCCCCCGAAATCGGCGCGATTTAGCAGCAATTCGAACCGGTTATCCCAACAAACCGATCCGGTTTTGACATCCGCAGGCACATCCATTGTCACGGCCAGATGCACTGCCGGACCATCAAGTCGACCCCGTTCGCGATACACGCAAACCTGATCGCGGCGCGCATGCAAAACGCATCCGCCCAAACTAAGACGTGCGGACGGATTTTCAGAAATCCGCGCCAAGGCACCCGCCAGACTGTCAAAAGCCGGCATATAGCCCGCCCCGCCAACCGTTCGAACCACCTGCCCCACAGCATAAATGCGTGCGGTATCGTCGTGATGCCCGGTCATGAACAGGGATCGGTCGCAAAGCGCAACCCCATTGCCATGAAGGGTTACGCACCCGGCCAGAAGGCGTCCGATCGACTGTTCAAGCGCCCGCCGTTCCCCGGCAATATCCGCAAGGTGTCGTGATGGCCCGCAGTTGTCGGCAAGCCGGTTGCGAACCCGGACACGTTCGAATTTCTCATTGCGATTTGACGGGTCTTCGACCCAGGTTTGATCGCGGTTCTGAAGGGTTGCGACCAGATCGGCCTTTTTCACAGCCAAAAAAGGGCGCAGCACACGGGCATGTTTCATAAAGCGCCGTGCCGACATGCCCGCCTGCCCCAGCGGGGTTGGCCCACGCATTTCGCGCATGGTAATTGTTTCGGCCTGATCACCGGCATGGTGGGCCACCAGCAGATGGAAAATACCGCGATCGGCCAACAACTGATCCATCAGATCATAGCGCGCCCGTCTGGCCTGTTCCTGAACCGCACGCGACGGTTTGGTGCCCAGCCATCGCAAAATGACATGTTCAATCCCGTGTTCGGAAAGCTGATCGCCGACCCATTGCGCTTCCTGGGCGGAATCGGCGCGCAACCCGTGGTCGACAGTGATTGCCAGGATTGCGCCGCCCCGCGCCCGACACCATTCATGGGCCAGTAATGCCAGTGCCATGCTATCTGCGCCCCCCGAAACTGCGACCCCCACAACCGGGGCTGCTTCGAACGGGGCAAATTCGGCCATCAGCTTTTCAAAGACAACGGCGTCCAGTGGAACTCCACTGGACGCCGCAGCATGTTCGGATCTGTTCGGGACGCTGTCGGTCATGACATGCCTGTTGCCAATGGCCTATTGCGCGCAACCGCGGCTTTTGCGTTCCTGACGGGCGCGATCAAGGACAACATTCGATGCATTCGGGAAGTTATCGATCAGATGGCCGAATGCGGTGCAGGCATCTTCGTTTTTGCCAAGATTGGCCAGCGACATGCCGAGTTTCAGAAGATTATCCGGTGCCTTGGTGCTGTCGGGATAGGTCTGGAAACCTTCGGTGAAGGCGATGGCGGCATTTTCATACTGTCCGCGCACATAATAGGTTTCGCCCAGCCAGTATTGTGCATTGCCCGCCAGCGGATCATTGGGATGTTCGGCGACAAAGCTGCTAAGAGCCTTTTCGGCAGCCGGGAAATCCTGTTTGCGCAGCAGGCCAAAGGCTTCGCGATATTGTTCTTCGGGGGTGCCGGTCGATGCCGATACCGATGCGGACTGGGTCGATGCCGCAGACACATTGCCCGACGGGCCGGACGGAATTTTTGGCGGCTGACCTTCGCTTTCGATCACGCCAAACAGCTTGGTGCCGCGTTCGTTAAGACGTTCGCCACTTGCCGATCCGCCCAATTCGCTTGATGCGACCGCATCACCGGTTGGCGTCGGACCATCCGCAGCCCCCGCAGCCAGCGGCGCAGCACCGGACGGGGCCGCACCGGACATGGCACCACCATTTTCAAGCTGGCCAAGGCGGAAATCGATATCGGCAACCAGACGTTCCAGACGTTCTTCCATCTTGCGAATACGGAAATCGAACTGTTCGAGTTGCCCGGTCAGTTGCGACGCATTGCGCTGAAGTTCATTGATCTGAACCTGCTGGCGGGCTGCTGCCGGGGTTGAGGCGCTGTCGCCACCAGATGCAGCAGCGCCGGCAGCCGCACCTGCGCCACCGGTCCCTTCGCGGTAGACATAACGCTGCAAAAGATCAAGATCCTTGCGCAGTTGTTCGACCTGGCGGGACATGTTGGCGTCCTGGGCGTGGACCGTTCCTGATCCAAGTGACGTCATGGCAAACACGGTTCCCATGGCCAAAGCCACAAGAATCCGGCGGCCTTTACGCGAAGTTGCGGCCCCTGTTGCGCGTGAACCCGTGGCACTGGCCCGATCGGATCGGATCGCGGCACAGGCAGCAAGGTGCGATTCAGTGGTGGGTCGAACTCGGATCATTATCAGGTCCTTTGTCGTCAATGCTGTCTTTGTTGCGTCACTATGAACAGGACACGATGACATTTTCAACATTTTCAGGCGGCAAAAATAAGGCGCCTGCCCCGGACGGGACAGGCGCCTTGGTATTCAAGTCAGGCTTTCACCTGCACGCGCTTAGCGGATAACCGATACAGCGCGGCGGTTTTTCGCCCAGCTTTCTTCGTCATGGCCAAGAGCGACCGGACGTTCTTTACCATAAGAAATGGTTTCAACGCGCGACGGGTCGATACCCAGAGCGATCAGGTAATCTTTAACCGAGTTCGCGCGACGTTCGCCGAGTGCAAGGTTGTATTCACGGGTGCCGCGCTCGTCGGCATGACCTTCAACAACAACTTTGTACTGCGGGTATTTTTTCAGCCAAGCGGCCTGCAGTTCGAGGGTGCGACGTGCTTCGCCAGCCAGATCGTATTTATCGAAGCCGAAGAAGACGCGGTCACCAACGTTAACAGCGAACCACTCTGGGCTGCTTTCCGACAGCGACGTGCTGGTGGACGGCTGGTTTACAGTCGATACACCCTCGCCACCAGTGGTCGCAGAGCTATCAGGTGCAGTTTCACATGCAGCCAGAAGAGCGGCAGCAGCAAAAACGCTGAGAATACGAAGTTTCATTTAAGTTTTCCCCTTAACACCGGACGCATTCGCCCGAGGTTGGTGTTTTCCATGTCTCGCGACACCGAAAATGCCCGCGATAAAAGCGAATCGCATTCAGTGCTTCGCGATGACTATACTCTTGAGATATCAGGGAATCAAGGGTGACCATGCTGGATCCGACCCATCCGCAGGTGTAACGATCTCTCGCTCGTTATAACCTGTGAGATCTATCGAATACAGACGATAGCGATCCTTGGTCCCGTCCCTGGACGGGTGCTGGCGGTGATACATCAACACTCTTCCGTTCGGAGCCCATGTTGGTCCCTCTACGAGGAACCCTTCGGCCAGCAGCCTTTCACCACTGCCGTCTGGCCGCATGACACCGATATAGAACCTACCTCCTTGTGATTTGGTGAATGCAATCAGGTCTCCGCGTGGCGACCAGACTGGTGTGGCGTAAAGACCCCCACCAAAACTGATACGCTGAACGCCACCACCATCTGCATTCATCACGTAAATTTGTTGTGACCCACTGCGATCAGAGTTGAACGCAATGCGCGAACCGTCAGGCGAATAGGAAGGCGAGGTATCCACGGCGGCATGACGCGTCAGCTGATGCTTTTCGCGCGTGCGCAGGTCCAGTTCATAAATTTCACTGTTCCCGTCAAGCGCTTGCGACATGACAACCGAGTTCCCGTCTGGCGCGAATCGGGGCGCAAAAGTCATCCCCGGAAAATCGCCCAGCAATTCCAACTCGCCGGTATCGATATCCAAAACATAGACGCGTGGCTTGTCGTTGAAATACGACATATAGACCACTTCCTGTGCTGTCGGCGAGAAACGCGGGTTCAGCACAAGGAACCGACCGTCCGACAGGAACCGGTGGTTTGCACCATCCTGATCCATGATCGCCAAACGTTTTACACGTTTGTCGGCCGGGCCTGATTCAGACACATACACAATTCTGGTGTCGAAATATCCGGTTTCGCCGGTAATGCGCTTATAGATCTCGTCAGCGATCTTGTGCGCAATACGGCGCCAGTTATTGGGCTGTGTACGGTAGGCAACACCAGACATCTGGGTTTCTGCCAGCACATCCCAAAGACGGAATTCGACACGAAGCAATCCGTTTGGTTCCGTAACAACGCGACCATTGACCAGTGCCTGGGCACTGATGGCGCGCCATTCGGCGAAGTTCGGATTGACCGCCAATGATGCGGCACTCTGGATGAATGCCTTTTCATTGATCGGTGCAAACAGCCCCGAACGTTCGAGGTCGGCAGCAATCACCTGTGTCAGGTTCTGGCCGATCTCGGTTTCGGCAACGCCTTCACCCGGGAAGCGGGTGACGGCAATTGGCATTGGCTTGAGTTCACCCCGGGTGATGTCAATCCGGAGTTCCGCCTTTGCCGGCGACATGAAACCGACATTCAGGCCAGCGACAACGGCAAGGGCACACAGTGTCGCGACACTGCTTCTTACCCAAAATCGTTTTCCTGCGTTGGTCTTGATCGTCATCCTGCCTCGCTATTTTCCACGCGTGTTCAAGAACTTATCATTAAAGGCCCAGCATTTCACGCATGTCGAAATTAAACGTGAATGTGCGCCACATTTCATATTTATCCAGCGGCAGTTTTAGAGGACTGCATTGCGGATTTAGCACTGCTCGCAAAGCACTTTCTGCAATCGTACGGCGAGAAGAATCGCCCTGTATGTCATTCAGATTACTGATACGTGCCTGTCGAACGGTTCCGTCAGGGTTTGCGCTGACGTGAATTTCAACAGCAAAGCTCCCGGCTTCCTTGGCACCGGCCGGCGGGCTCCAGCATTTTTCAATCTGGCGCTTTACGGCATCAAGCTCGCTCATGGTCAGATTCGCATCCAGTCTGGTTGCCACGACCTCGCTGGCGTTTTCTTCGGGCACCTGATCAGGTTGCGGCTCCGGGGTTGCCTGTGCCGTTTCCTTAAGCTTGCTCACATCCTTGAGAACACTCATCAGGTCGCGCTTTTTCGGCTCTTCCTTCTTGGGTTCTTCCTTTTTCGGTTCCGGCTTTTTGACCGGCTCGGGTTTGGGCGGCTGTGGCTTGCTGTCGGGCTTTACCGCAGCCAGTTCGGTCGGCTGTGGTTCCGGTTTGGGTTCAGGCTGCTTTTTAACCTCGGGCGTGGGCACCGGTTCCGGCTTTGGCGCCGGTTTTGGTTCGGGCTTCGGCTCGGGCTTTGGCTCTGGCTTCGGTTCCGGTTTGGGCTCGGGTTTCGGTTCGGGCTTTGGTTCCGGTTTCGGCTCAGGCTTTGGCTCGGGCTTTGGTTTCGGCTCGGGCTTGGGTGCCGGTTTTGGTTCCTTTTTCGGTTCGGGCTTTGGCAATGCCTTGGTCGGGGCAGCGGAAAACTCGTCCACTGTCACGACTTCGACCGAAATGGACTGCAATTCCAGCGGCGTTTCATCAAACAGGTCAGGCAAGCCCAACCACGCAATCAGAAACAGCGCAATATGCAAACCAAGCGATATGAGAGCGTAACGCAGCATAGTCTGTTACGAACCCTTGTTGGGCAATTCGGCGATCAGGGCGACCTTGGTAAAGCCGGCATCCTTGATCAGCCCCATAACTTCCATCACCCGGCCGTAATCAATGGCCTTGTCACCGCGCACAAAGATGCGGGTGTCGGCCTTGTTATCGGTAATGGCCGCGAGCTTTTCGGTCAGGGTGTCCTGCGCGATTTCACTATCCATAATATAGATGGTGCCTTCACGCGAAACCGAGACGACAAGCGGCTCGTCCTGCCCGGTCATCGGGGCGGCACTGGTTTCGGGCAGATCGACTTCGACACCAACCGTCATCAGGGGGGCTGCGACCATGAAGATCACCAGCAGCACCAGCATGACGTCCACCATCGGCGTGACGTTGATGTCGCTCATCGCTGCGCGTCGGTTGCTCCGACGTCCGCGACGGCGTCCTCCACCAGATCGGGATGCGAGTTGAGCGCCCATAATCAGTCTCTCGTATCGTCAAGTTGGCGCGAGAGGATCGAGCTGAACTCGTCCACGAAGGCTTCAAGACGGTTGCTGTAGCGATTGAGATCACTGGAAATCTTGTTATAGGCAACCACGGCCGGAATTGCGGCGACAAGACCCATCGCGGTTGCAAACAGGGCTTCGGCGATCCCCGGTGCGACAACCGCAAGCGAGGTGTTTTTGGATGCGGCGATCGACTGGAAGGACACCATGATCCCCCAGACAGTACCGAACAGACCGACAAACGGTGCGGTCGAGCCGACTGATGCCAGGAAGGTCATGTAACGTTCGACGCGATCCATTTCACGACCCAGCGTGATTTCCATGGATTTTTCAAGGCGCTGCTGCAAACGGGCGCGCATGGTATCACCATGAACACCGCGCGCATTCGAACGACGCCATTCGCGCATTGCCGAAACAAAGATTGCCGACATCGGATCCCGCGGCTTGTCCGCAATCCGGTCATACAGGTCTTCAAGCGAACCGCCCGACCAGAATGCTTCTTCGAATGTGCTGGCTTGCGCGCGCAGTTTGCGCAGGCGCATCAGCTTTTCGATGACAATCGCCCATACCCAGACAGATGCCAGCAACAGTCCGATCATCACCGTTTTGACGACCAGTCCAGCCTGCATGAACAGTCCCCACAGAGACATGTCATGCGCCATGACCGACTGCCCCAGCGTTACCGCGTCGACCACTTGATTTTCCATATTCCCGTTAGTCCTTGTTCACATCCAGATATCGACTAAATACTGTTCTTAATTCTTCGGGCAGTCTTTGTGCCCGGAGTTCTTCCAACGACATGCAGGCGAGATAAATCTCGATCACCACAAGTTCTTCTTCGCCGCGCATGATCTTTTGTTCATACCCGAGTGATGCGCCCCCTAGCTTAATCACCCTGGTTTCCACCGTCAGGCGGTCTTCCAACTGGGCGGCGCGACGAAAATCGAGCGTACAGTGTCGAACGGCTATGGCAACTTTGTGGCGTTCTGCAACATTTCGATTGGTAAAGCCCAACAGGTTAAGCATCGCTGAACGCGCACGTTCCGCAAATGCAAGATAGTTGGCGTGATACACGATTCCGCCGGCATCGGTATCTTCATAAAATACGACTAAAGGATAAATGTGACGTTTGCCGTCCATGTAGCCCAACAGGGCATCATGCGTGTCCTGTCCCATCAGGAATCGCTCCTTGATGATCCATTACCCTGACTGTCAAAAAGATCGGACATCGGCATCCCGCCCGCTTCACGCGGCGGCGTCAGACCAAGATGCTGGAACCCCTTGATGCCCAGCATGCGCCCGCGCGGGGTGCGCTGGATCAGGCCCTGCTGAAGCAAATATGGTTCGATCACGTCTTCGATGGTGTCGCGTTCTTCCGACAGGGCCGCAGCAAGGGTATCAACCCCGACCGGTCCACCACCGTAATTTCCGGCAATACAATTAAGATAGCGACGGTCCTGACTGTCCAGACCAAGGTTATCGACCTCAAGCCGGGTCAGCGCCGCATCGGCAATAAATTTATCAACCGGCGACTTTTCAGCCACGGCGGCAAAGTCACGCACACGTCGCAACAAACGCCCGGCAATACGGGGCGTACCGCGCGACCGGCGTGCAATTTCCATCGCACCTTCTTCGGTCATGTCGAAATTCAACAACCGCGCACCGCGCGATACAATCGAAACCAGTTCTTCGGGCTCATAGAACCGCAGACGCAGCGGAATGCCGAAACGATCACGCAGCGGCGTGGTCAAAAGCCCCGAACGCGTGGTCGCACCAACCAGGGTAAAGGGCGGCAAATCGATACGCACCGAACGGGCTGCCGGCCCTTCGCCGATGATCAGATCAAGCTGGAAATCTTCCATTGCCGGATAGAGGATTTCCTCAACCGCCGGGTTCAAACGGTGAATTTCGTCAATGAACAGAACATCGCGCGGCTGAAGGTTCGTCAAAAGAGCGGCAAGGTCGCCCGCCTTGGCAATGACCGGACCGGACGTTGCGCGGAAACCGACGCCAAGTTCACTGGCAACAATTTGCGACAACGTGGTTTTGCCAAGTCCGGGCGGACCAAAGAACAGGACATGGTCCATGGCCTCTTCACGCGCACGGGCCGCCTGAATGAAGACATCAAGGTTTTCGCGCACTTCTTTCTGGCCGGTGAAATCATCGAGCCGGCGCGGACGCAGCGATCCTTCCTGATGGTCTTCTTCGCGACGCTCACCACTGAGCAGACGGTCTTCTTCTTCGCTCACGCGCTAAGCTCCTTCAGTCCCAGACGGATCAGGGTATCGATTGTCTTGTCATCGCCGGCCTGCTGGGCGGCCTTGCCCACCGCACCGAAAGCTTCGGACCGGCCATAACCAAGATTGACCAGTGCCGATACGGCATCCGCCATTACGACACTATCATCCACAACCGGTTCGGCCGGGGCTGTGTCGATTTTCACATCTGTTTTGGATTTTGCGGTTTTCTTTGCCTTGGATTCCGGCTTGGCGGGTTCCGCGGCCGGGCTTGCCGGTGCGGCCACCGGACCAAGATTAAGCTTTGCGGCCTTGTCTTTGAGTTCACCGACAATGCGGGTTGCGACCTTGGGCCCGATGCCAGGTGCGCGGCACAATGCCGTCGTATCCTGGGCGGCAAGGGCGCGCAAAAGATCGGTCGGGCTCAGCACCGACAACAGGGCAAGTGCGACCTTGGCCCCCACCCCCTGTACGGTGGTCAGCAACGAAAACCACTGTTTTTCGGCGTTATCGGCAAAGCCATACAAGTGAATGTGATCTTCGCGAACGTGGGTTTCGATCATCAAACCGGCATCCCCGCCCTTTGGCGGCAACATGGAAAGCGTGCGGCGCGAAGCAAACACAAGATAGCCAACGCCATTCACATCAATGATGACGCTGTCTTCGCCAATGAAATCGACAATTCCGCGCAGTTTCGCGATCACCTGTATCGTCTCCCGTTTCCTGTTGGTTTGGCCGCCATGCTTGCCGCAAGCGACCGGTTCCCGGCATGTTGCGCGTGACAGATCGCCACCGCAAGCGCATCGGCCGCATCTGCCCCGGCAATTTCACATCCCGGAAGCAGGGTCGAAACCATCATTTCGACCTGTTGCTTCGCGGCGTGACCGGCACCGACAACAGTCTTTTTGACGGCATTGGGTGTATATTCCGTTACCGGAATGCCATTGCGCGCCGGTGCGAGCAAGGCAACACCGCGTGCCTGACCGAGTTTAAGGGTGGATACCGGGTTCTTGTTGACAAAGGTTTCTTCGACCGCGGCCTCGTCCGGGTCCCAGGTCTGGATCACCTCGATCAGGCCGGAATGAAGCTGATCAAGGCGTTCGGCAAGGCTTAACGACTGGGTGGATGTGACGATGCCGTTGGCGACATGGCGCATCCGGTTGTCCTGAAGGTCGATCACCCCCCAGCCCGTGCGTTGCAGACCGGGGTCAATTCCAAGTACGCGGACCACTATGTCACCCCATTTCCCGGAAGCCAGATACAAAACACCCGCCATTCAAACATGAAGGGCGGGCATCAAACCGCCCCCGAACATGATGGCGTTTGCAACCATATTCGGGGGAGTGGTTTTTAAACAAGTCTAGTTATCGAGACCAGCGACGATTTCGTCGGTCCAGGCAACGTTGGTCCAGACGTTCTGGACGTCATCATTGTCTTCGAGAACATCAACAAGCTTCATGATGCTCTGGGCCTGTTCGACATTGATTTCGGCCTCGGTCACGGCACGGAAGACCATTTTCGCACTTTCCGGATCGCCAAACTTTTCGGTCAGCGCTTCGCGAACAGCGTTCAGGTCTTCAAGTTCGGTATCAACAATGTGGCTGTTTTCATCAGACTCAACGTTTGCCGCACCGGCTTCGAGGGCCGCTTCGAAGATTTCGTCAGCATCAGCGGCATCCGCCGGATAGACGATTTCACCAAGACGGTTGAACATAAAGCCGACCGAACCGGTTTCGCCAAGGTTGCCACCGCTTTTTGCAAAGGCAGCACGCACTTCGGACGCAGTACGGTTACGGTTATCAGTCAGGGCTTCGACGATGACGGCAACACCAGCGGTGCCATAACCTTCGTAGCGGACTTCTTCGTAATTGTCGCCCTCGCCTGCACCGGTCGCCTTTTTGATGGCGCGTTCGATGTTGTCCTTGGGCATGTTCTGGCCGCGGGCCGCCGCGATCGCAGCACGCAGACGCGGGTTGCTGTCAATGTCTTCGCTGATTTTTGCCGCAACCGTGATTTCGCGGGCAAGCTTGGTGAAGATCTTGGCGCGTTTTTTATCCTGGGCACCTTTGCGGTGCATAATGTTCTTAAATTGGGAATGGCCGGCCATAACCTAAAACCTGTATTCATTGAACTCGATGTGGAACGGTATCGGGTGATACCACGCCGGTCATGCGGGAGTTCCCTGTCAGACCAGCCCGTCCGGACATCTGCAAGACAATGCTTTGTGTCGTTTGCAGCAGGTACGAACGAAAATTTCGACCGCTCCTATAGCCTGTTTACCTGCCAAGGTCCAGCGATGCTTGGTATCGCTGCCAAGATCACCGGGAACGAACCGCCCCGGACCGCCGATCACACCACCAATCCAGGTGGCAATTTTCTTGCATTTTACAGCTTCGGTTTGGTTAGATGTTGCAGTCGCAAAGATATTCTTTCATTAATAATACGAATGTAACTTATTAAACTAAAGAAGAACACTCTCCGGGGTCCAAGATGCCGGCCTGGTTGAAAAGACCATTTTCTTTTCAGGCGGCCGAAACAACCCGAATGGACACAGAAGCCATACGGGAACAGTCAGGAAACAAAGGTTAGATAGAATGGGAACTAAATTCGGGGTCCAAAGCAAGTTACTGATTTCATTTGCTCTGGTTGGATTGATGGCGGTTATTTCCGCTGTTGTCGGCGCTGTATCCTTCAACAAATTCGGTGATGCTCTTACGACCATCACGGAAGAAAAGCTTCCGCCTATTGCTGCGGCACAGGCCTTGGCAACCGAAAGCGCAGAAATTGTCGCCATTGCACCGCGTATCGTTGCATCCGCCAACACGGATGAAGAAAACGCGATCAATGACGAACTTGCTATCCGTCTTCAGGCGCTGGTTTCGAAAATCAACGAAATCGAAGCCACCGGCTTCATGCCCGAGGTCATTGCAAGCATCAATGACAATCGCGGTCTTTTGCAGGACAACCTTGAAAAGCTTCATGCGGTAACGCAGGAACGTTTCCAGATTGCCAACGAAAAAGCTGAAAAACTTACAGAATTCCAGAACCTGTCCAAACGGTATGCAGATACCCTGAAACCGGTTCTGTCCTATACGCAGAACGATATTTCCCAGGGTGGCCAGTTCGCCGCATCGCTTAAAGATGACCCGGCAAAGAAATTCAGCACCGACAAGGAAGAAATTCTTGAAGTCTTCCAGAAATATTCTTCTGCCATCGAGACCCGCACCCCGATCCTTGACATTGAGCGTCTTGGATCGTCTGCGTCGAACATGATCATTTCGAGCACCACGGAAACCCAGGCGGTGCGTCTTTCGATCATTCCGGTGCGTATTCGCGGCACCTATAGCGACGCGCTGAGCCAGCTTGATGCCATCGGCAATGACCGTCTGAAGGCATTTTATGTCGATCTGATTGACAAGATGCAGAAGCTTTCGGTCGGCGAAGGCAGCCTTCCGGATCTTCGCAAACGCGAACTTGAAGCCAGCGAACAAAGCCAGGCACTGGTTGTGCAGAGTGGCGAATATGCCAATGCGATGCGTGCAAGCGTTGCCGAACTGGTTGCCGGTCTGAATCAGGAAGTGGCAGAAGCCGCCGCCGAAGCCGGTATTGTTGAAAAGCAGGGCCTGACCGCCCTTGCCGCAGTTGCCGCAATCGCGATCATCATTTCGCTTCTGATCTATGTTCTGTATGTCCGCGGCAACGTTCTGCGTCGTCTTGGCGGCCTTCAGAAAACCATGGTTCAGCTGGCGGATGGCAATCTTGACGTTGATGTCCCGGCCAAGGGCAATGACGAAATCAGCGCCATGGGCCGTGCGGTTGAAGTCTTTAAGGACAACGCCCTTAAGGTTCGCGAAATGCAAGCCGAGGAAGAGCGCCTTAACCGTGAACGTAACGAAGCCCTTCGTGACGAGCTTCTGGGTCTTGCCGATACGCTGCAGAACGAAGTTGAAAGTGCCGTGAACGAGATCGCCGCCCTTGGTGATCAGCTTCAGGGTGTTTCCGGTCAGATGACATCGAGCGCCGAACTGGTGTCGGGTCAGACCGAAGATGTTGCCAATTCCGCACAGGAAGCCACCGGCAATGTCGAAACCGTTGCAGCCGCAACCGAGCAGCTTTCGGCATCGAATGCGGAAATCAACCGTCAGATGGCGGAATCAACCCGCATTTCGAGCGAAGCATCGACCCGTGCACAGCAAACCAACGAACTGGTTGTCAGCCTGTCGCAGTCAGCTGATCGCATCGGCGAAGTGATCGCCCTGATCACCGACATCGCCGAGCAGACCAACCTTCTGGCACTTAACGCGACCATCGAGGCCGCCCGTGCCGGTGATGCCGGCAAAGGCTTTGCCGTGGTTGCCGCCGAGGTCAAAAACCTTGCCAACCAGACTGAAAAAGCGACCGAGGAAATCTCGGGTCAGATTGCGGGTATCCAGAAAGCCACCGGTGAGTCTGTTAACGCGATTGGTGACATTGGCCGCATCATTGAAAACATCAATGAAATCGCCACCACTATTTCGGCCGCGGTCGAAGAACAGGGTGCCGCAACCGATGAAATCACCCGCAACGTGCGCGGTGCTGCGGACCGTACCCGTTCGGTATCGGCGTCAATCACCGAGGTTGCCAGTGAAACCGGTAAAACCGGCGAACTGTCCAGCCAGGTTCTGGCCACAGCCCAGAACGCATCGGAAAAAGTTGAAAACCTTCGGTCGCGGATCAACGGCATTCTCGATGACTTGCGCAAACAGGCGCATGATCGGGCTGCTTCCTGATCGAAGAATCGACACCATCCTGACTGAAAGGGTCCGCCATCCGGCGGGCCCTTTTTCATTTTGCCCCTGTGACCGGGCATCCGATTTATCGAAAATTCGGCAGAAACGCCCGTAAAAACCCGTAGCAAAACCGCACAACCTATACGTCTGTTTAAGCATAAAAACTCATGCTTAGTTTGCGTGCAATGTGCTATATGGGCTTTAACTATAACAGAAAAGTCGCTTTTTCCGATCAAGCCGCCCCACAACCTGGCAGACCGGCCCTACCCTTAAAGTGACATATCCAGGGAAGCTACATCTGAGAGACCCACAATAAGCAGGTCGACACAGCACGTGTGTCGGCACGGGACTCATTCGTCTATGGGGTATCATGAACTATGGGACTTAAATTCAAGCGCGGCAGCTCCCCGTCGCCATCCAGTAAAACAAAAACATCGGGACTTGGTGTCCGTGAAAAGCTTGCCGGTGCGTTCTTTCTTGTCGGTCTGATCGCTGTGCTTGCCGCGACTGTTTCGGTCTTTTCATTCAACAAATTTGGCAGCCAGCTTGACGAAATCACCCATGCCCAGCTGCCACCAATGTTCACCGCCCAGCAGTTGGCCACCGATAGTGTAAAGGTTGTCGCATCCGCACCGCGCATCGTTGCCGCCACGTCCCCGGAAGAAGAACAGGTCGTCAAGATCGAACTGGACATGCTGCTTGACAGTCTGCGCGAGAAACTTGAACAGCTGTCGCAGTCCGGCCTGCCGCCCGCATCGCTGTCTCATATTGAAACCAACGGCAAAAACCTTGCCGATAATCTTGAGAAACTGCACGACACCACGCTTCGCCGTTTTGAAGCCGCCAACAAGCTGGCAGAAAGTCTTGATAAGTTTCAGCAGCTCAATAACCGGTTTGGTTCGATGCTCAAGCCATTGCTGGCAATGTCGCAGAACCAGATTTCCAACATCGGCACCCAGGTTGAAGACATCCGCAAAAGCGGTTCTTTCCTGACGCTGGATCAGAAAACCCAGGGCACCGAGCTTCTGGTCAAGCTTGATCAGACGATTGCCGAACGTGCACCGATTCTTGAGCTGTCGAAACTTGGCGGTGATATGGCCAACACAATTCTGGCCGCGGCATCAAGCACGGATGAAACCCGCCTGAAAATCATCGGCGTGCAGGTCAACGGGGCGATCGGCACCATCGAGACCCTGATCAAGAATCTCGAAAACAAGAAACTTCAAACATATTATTCCGACCTGATGGGCGACATCAAAACGCTTGCCGTCGGAGATCAGAGCATTCCGGCATTGCGTCTGGCCGAACTGCAACTGATCAAGGAACAGGGTGAAGTTGTTATTGAAAGCGCCGATTACGCAACCACCATGGAAAGTGGTGTGAATGCATTGGTCGAGGCCTTGCAGACCGGTGTTGACCGTTCTGCCGGTGCGGCCAACACGCTGAGCATCCAGAGCACCTATGTGATGTATGCGGTCGGCGCGCTGGCGGTTCTTTTACCGCTTTTGATCTTTGTATTCTATGTGCGGGGCAACCTTCTGCGCCGTCTGGCCGGCTTGCAGAAAACCATGGTTGCACTGGCAGCCGGGGATCTTGCGGTTGATGTCCCGTCCAAGGGCAATGACGAAATCAGCGCCATGGGTCGCGCGGTTGACGTGTTCAAGGAAAACGCCATCAAGGTCCGCGAC
The DNA here is from genome assembly GCF_037029325.1 of Thalassospira sp. CH_XMU1420-2. Taxonomy (NCBI): domain Bacteria; kingdom Pseudomonadati; phylum Pseudomonadota; class Alphaproteobacteria; order Rhodospirillales; family Thalassospiraceae; genus Thalassospira; species Thalassospira sp. CH_XMU1420-2. Next base: position 97,607 of record NZ_JAYMEG010000003.1, on the reverse strand, counting down.
ATGCAGGCCGAGGAAGAGCGCCTTAACCGTGAACGCAACGAGGCCCTTCGTGATGAACTGCTTGGCCTTGCCGATACCCTTCAGGGGGAAGTGGAAACCGCAGTGAACGAAATCGCAGCCCTTGGCGAACAGCTTCAGGGTGTTTCCGGTCAGATGACCGAAAGTGCCGAACTGGTTTCAAGCCAGAGCGAAGATGTGTCGACATCGGCACAGGAAGCCACCGGCAATGTCGAAACCGTTGCCGCCGCGACCGAGCAGCTTTCAAGTTCGAATGCGGAAATCAACCGTCAGATGGCGGAAACCACCCGTATTTCCAACGAAGCCGCCCAGCGGGCCCAGCACACCAACGAGCTGGTTGTCAGCCTGTCACAATCGGCCGGCCGCATTGGCGAAGTGATCGCCCTGATCACCGACATCGCCGAACAGACCAACCTGCTGGCACTGAATGCGACGATCGAGGCCGCCCGTGCCGGTGATGCCGGCAAGGGCTTTGCCGTGGTTGCCGCCGAGGTCAAAAACCTTGCCAACCAGACCGAAAAGGCGACCGAAGAAATTGCAGGTCAGATTTCCGGTATTCAGAAGGCCACCGGTGAGTCCGTGACCGCAATCGGTGAAATCGGGACAATCATTGATAATCTTAATCAGATTGCCACGACGATTTCCGCTGCGGTTGAGGAACAGGGTGCCGCCACCGACGAGATCAGCCGCAACGTTCGTGGTGCTGCCGATCGTACCCGTGCGGTATCGGCATCGATCACCGAGGTCGCCAATGAAACCGGTCGCACCGGCCAGTTGTCGGGCGAAGTTCTGACCACGTCGCGGGCTGCATCGGAAAAAGTTGGCGAGATGCGCAATCGTATCGCCAGCATCCTTGAAGATCTGCGTCAGCAGGCCCGTGATCGCGCAGCGTGATCGCGCCCTGCCCGACGGTTCCAATCTGAATGACAAAGGCCCACCGGTTGGTGGGCCTTTTTTTCATCGCGGATCCGATTGATCCGTATATGCAATCTGATTGCAGGGGCGATCAGGCGCTTGGCCAGCTGCCTTTAAGGCGTCCGCCGATGCGAACCGATTCAATACGTTTGGCAAGGCCGGTCTTGTCATCGGTTTCAACAAACACACCGCACACGGTCGCCGGGCCTTCGGCCGGTTCAAAACGACCGGACGGCATTTTGGTCAGGAATTTGCGAACCGAGTTTTCCTTTTTCATGCCGATGACGGAATCAAAGTCACCACACATGCCAACATCGGTCTGATAGGCCGTACCATTTGGAAGAATTTGCGCATCCGCCGTTGGCACATGGGTATGCGTGCCCAGTACAAGCGATGCCCGCCCGTCGCAATGATGACCAAACGCCATCTTTTCCGACGTGGTTTCGGCATGGAAATCCAGAATGATCGCATCGACATTCTTGCCCAGCTTGTGCTTGCCAAACAGCTTGTCCGCGCCCTGGAACGGGCAGGAAAGCGGATCCATGAAAAGACGGCCCATCATATTGATGACGCAGACCTTCTTGCCCGATCTGGTTTTGAACACGTAATCGCCATTGCCCGGCGTCCCATCAGGGAAATTCCAGGGACGCAGGAGTTTTTCATCCTCGTCGATATAGGCGATGATTTCGCGTTGATCCCAGACATGGTTGCCGGTGGTCAGGACATCCGCCCCCGCCGCGTAGAATTCCTTGCAGATTTTGGCGGTCACACCGAAACCATGGGCCGCGTTTTCGACATTCACCACAGCGATATCAACAGACAGGCGATCGCGAAGCATCGGTAATGCTTCCAGCGCTGCCTTGCGGCCGGTTTGGCCGAGAACGTCGCCAAGATGAAGTAAACGCATATTCTTTCCTGTGTTTTTTTACATACCTCAACTTGCAGGCATGATTTTAGCAATGCTCCCTGATCCGGGACGCACCGCATACTGCATTACGCAAAGGAGAAGGGATTTGTTCAATAAGATAAGCGGGAGCCGCCGCTGCCGTTGGCCATGTGGTAATTCCTCGTGACCTGCAGGTGCAGGTGGGCGCCGTATAACCAGACCACGGCCTGGCAAGGGACAGCTCCCTAGAGAAATGAGCATCGGCCCCGGGAATTAGCGAACCTGACGAACAGGGCAGCCCCCTTATGCTGGGTTCTTGATCGCCGCGTACGGCGCATCGCAAACGGTCAGCGACGGGAACTTAGTCCCCGGTCATTGGAATTTCAAGTGGATTACACGCATTTGTCAGCGTCCCCCACCCGGCATCTGACCATCGCGCCATCACGGATCGCCGATAATCGGTAATCAGCTTTGCGCAAGCTTGTCGGCGATGGCTTCGACCCGGGCGGCCATTGTTTCGATATTTTCAGCCAGTTCATCACTTTGCGCATCGGATAAACCGACCGGTTGTGGCTGTTGCGGGGTCTGGTTTGCGATCTGTTCCTGCGCATTGCCAAGTTCATCGGCAATCAGCAGGCTGGTCATGACCAGCAAACGCTGTTCCCCGATCTGGCCGACCGCATCGGCAATTTCCTTAACACGGTCATTCACATAACCCGCAAGGGCGTGAATGCGATCTTCCTGCCCGTCATCACATGCGATGTCGTAGCTGCGACCATTAATGCGGATGGATACCTGTGCCATGGATTACGCCTGTTTCTTTACGGGGTCTTCGGCAAGAACGAATTTAAGCTGATCTACTGCACCGTCGAGCCGGGCGGAAACCGTTTCGGTTGCCTCGGTCAGACGATCATAATCCGCGCGCATCGCCGAAAGTTGCGCACGCAATGCTTCAACTTCCTGGGTGTCTGAAACGGCGGACTGATTTTTCTGACTGATGGCCGACTCCGCTGCCAGTTCCAGACGGTCCAATGCTGATTTCAGTCGATCACTTGCCTGTTGCAACCGCGACATGGATTATTACCCGATTGTTTGCTGTTTTTCCCTAGACCACAGAACGAGTTGATCTGTGACGAATCACTATCGGCCTTATCAAGACCTGTGAAGATGTCATGATCATGGCTTTAACACCCGACACCCTGATCAACAACATTTTTGCCCGGCTGACGGCAAAAACACCACAAGCCGACATTGGTGATAACATCAGGAAAACACGGGGTGCCAATCACAAACCGGTCAGCATGGCGAACCGCAGCCATGCACAACCGACACATCTGTTAGCCGGAATCCGGGTAACAGGCGTCGTTTTTTGACAGAAGCGGTTGACGGATGCCCCCCATAAGGGCATCTTCCGCGCGAATTCCGTTAATTATGGAATAACCGTATTTAAAGTGTTTTCATCGCCCGACCGCGAAACCCCCAGGAACCGCATCACATGACGACGCAAGTAGAACACAACCGCATGGCCAATGCCATCCGCTTCCTCTCGGCAGACGCTGTTGAGAAAGCCAACTCCGGACATCCCGGCATGCCGATGGGCATGGCAGACGTTGCGACTGTTCTTTACACCAAATTCTTGAAATTCGATCCGAAGCATCCGAACTGGCCGGACCGCGACCGTTTCATCCTGTCGGCTGGTCACGGCTCGATGCTTCTTTATTCGCTTCTGCACCTGACCGGTTACGAAGATTTCGATCTTGATCAGATCAAGAATTTCCGTCAGATGGGCTTCCGCACTGCCGGCCACCCGGAATTCGGCCATGGCGCGGGCATCGAAACCACCACCGGCCCGCTGGGTCAGGGTATTGCGACCTCGGTCGGTTTCGCACTTGGCGAACGCATCATGAATGCCCGTTTTGGCGATGATGTTGTTGATCACTACACCTATGTGATTGCGGGCGACGGTTGCCTGATGGAAGGCATCTCGCAGGAAGCCATTTCGATGGCCGGTCACATGAAACTGTCGAAACTGATCGTTCTGTTTGACGATAACGGCATTTCGATTGACGGCCCGACGTCGCTTTCGACGTCTGAAGATCACACCAAGCGCTTCGAAGCTGCTGGCTGGGATGTTCAGGAAATTGACGGCCACGACCCGGTCGCCATCGAAGCCGCCATCGCCAAGGCAAAAACCACCAACACTCCGTCGATGATCGCCTGCAAAACCCAGATCGGTTTTGGCGCACCGACCAAAGCTGGTAGTTCGGCAACGCACGGTGCTGCCCTTGGCGCAGAAGAACTTGCCGGCATGCGCAAGAAACTGAATTGGGATTACGAGCCGTTCGAAATCCCGGCTGATATCCGTGATGCATGGCTTGCAGCAGGTAACCGCGGTGCGGATGATTTCAATGCCTGGGGGTCACGTTTCGAAGGTCTTGAAGCTGGTCTGAAAGACGAGTTCGAGCGCCGCGTCGAGGGCAAACTGCCGGAAAACTGGATCGAAGCGTTCAACGACTACAAAAAGCAGATCACCGCTGATCAGCCGAAAGTCGCGACCCGTAAGGCTTCGCAGAACATTCTTGAAGTTCTGACCAAAGCGATCCCGGAAATGATCGGCGGTTCTGCCGACCTGACCGGTTCGAACAACACCAAGACCGGCGTTCAGGCACCGATCACTGCCGAAGGCGGTTATGAAGGCGCGTATATCTATTACGGTATCCGTGAACACGGCATGGCAGCAGCCATGAACGGTCTGGCCCTGCATGGTGGCGTTCTGCCGTATGGCGGGACCTTCCTGGTCTTTACCGATTATTGCCGCCCGTCGATCCGCCTGTCGGCCCTGATGAACCAGCGCGTTGTTTATGTCATGACCCATGATTCCATCGGTCTTGGCGAAGACGGCCCGACCCATCAGCCGGTCGAACATGTTGCGTCGCTTCGTGCGATGCCGAACGTTACCGTGATCCGCCCGGCGGACGCGGTTGAAACGGCAGAAGCATGGGCAATGGCGATCACCAATGAAAGCGGCCCGACCGTTCTGGCACTGACCCGTCAGAACCTGCCGACGCTGCGTACCGACTACCGTGAAGACAACCTTGTCGCACGTGGCGGTTATGTGATTTCCGATTGCGATGGTGATCGTCAGGTTACCCTGATTGCGACCGGCTCCGAAGTCGAGATCGCAGTTGATGCGCAGGCCAAGCTGAAAGCAGACGGCATCAATGCCGCTGTTGTTTCGCTGCCGAGCTGGGAACTGTTTGACGCCCAGTCGCCGGAATACCGCAAGGACGTTCTGGGCAGCGCACCGCGCGTTGCCATCGAAGCCCTGTCGGTGTTTGGCTGGGAAAAATATGTTGGCGATAACGGCAAGGTTATCGGCATGCACGGTTTCGGTGCTTCGGCCCCGGCCCCGGTTCTTTACGAGCATTTCGGCATCACTGCCGACGCGCTGGTCAAAGCAGCCAAGGAACTGGTTTAATTTACAGGGCCGGATCGGTAACATGCCGATCCGGCCTTTTTTCTATGGGTTTTGAACCCTAAGCCGTGATTGATACTCCCCAGGTACCAATCATTATAATTTTGGAGGGATGAATGGCTATTCGCGTAGCGATTAATGGTTTTGGTCGTATCGGCCGTCTTGTTCTGCGTTCTATCGTTGAAAGCGGTCGCACCGACGTTGAAGTTGTTGCCATCAACGACCTGGGTGACGTCAACACCAACGCACATCTTCTGAAATATGATTCCGTTCATGGCGTTCTTGCCAACGAAGTCAAAGCCGAAGGCGACAACCTGGTCATTGACGGCAAAGCCATCAAGGTTTGCTCCGAACGTGACCCGGCGAACCTGCCGTGGGCAGCGCTGAATGTTGATATCGCATTTGAATGCACCGGTATCTTCCTTGACGAAGCCGGCGCAGGCAAACACCTGACCGCTGGCGCAAAACGCGTTCTGATTTCGGCCCCGGCAAAGGGCGATATCAAGACCGTTGTTTACGGTGTTAACTCCGACACCCTGACGGCTGATGACGTCATCGTTTCGAACGCTTCGTGCACCACCAACTGCCTGGCACCGGTTGCAGACGTTCTGAACAAGACCGTTGGCATCACCAAAGGCTTCATGACCACTGTTCACGCCTTCACCGGCGACCAGAACACCGTGGACAGCCTGCACAAGGACCTGCGCCGCGCACGTTCGGCATCGCTTTCGATGATCCCGACCTCGACCGGTGCAGCCAAGGCTGTTGGTCTTGTTCTTCCGGAACTCAAGGGCAAACTCGATGGTACCGCCATCCGCGTTCCGACCCCGAACGTTTCCATGGTTGACCTGACCTTCGTTGCTGGCCGTGACACCACCGTTGATGAAGTCAACGCTGCCATCAAAGAAGCTGCAAACGGCCCGCTCAAAGGCGTTCTTGGCGTTTGCGAAGCACCGCTGGTTTCGGTTGATTTCAACCACAACCCGAACAGCTCGACCTTTGATGCGACCCAGACCCAGGTTATGGACGGCAACTTCGTTCGTATCCTGTCCTGGTATGACAACGAGTGGGGCTTCTCCAACCGTATGAGCGACACCGCTGTCGCCATGGCAAAGTTCCTCTAAGCTTCGTTTGATCCGAATTTGGAAAGAGCCCGAAGTATTCTGCTTCGGGCTCTTTTCTTTTGGCGGCCAATCGGTCAGTCTTGCCGTCACCCTGCCCGCCCGGTCAACGCAAAGGAACCAGACCGTGAGCCTATTGTTCAAGGAACTCGATTATCGACCGACCCCGATGGGGGTTTTGAGCCTGCGCCGACGTCGCGAGCTCAGCCTTGATATCGATGTTTATGAAATCAAGCTTGATGACGAATACCTGATGTCGAGCCTGTTTACCGATGCTGAAATCGCGCTGGCCGACCTTGGGCTGGCGGACCTTGCCGGTGACAGCCTTGATGTTGTGGTTGGCGGGCTGGGCCTTGGCTATACCGCAAAGGCGGCGCTCGATAATCCGAAGACCGGAAAGCTTACGGTTCTTGATACCCTTCCCGAAGTCATCGAATGGCACCAGCAGGGATTGCTGCCACTTGGTGAACAGCTTTCGGGTGATCGGCGCTGCGAACTGGTTCATGCGGATTTCTTTGGCGCATCACTTTCCGATATTGCTGGCATGAACCCGCAACGCCCCGATACCAGACATGATGCCATTCTGCTTGATGTTGATCATTCACCGGGCAATGTTTTGCATGATGATCACAAACGCCTTTATACAAAGGACGGCTTGCAGAAACTTGCGACACATCTGGTGCCGGGCGGGGTCTTTGCACTTTGGTCCACAGAATTGCCCGAACCCTGGTTTGAAGAAAATCTGGCGGCGGCCTTTGACGACATTCGCGCCGAGGTCATTACATTCCGCCATCCGCTGATTGACCGTGAAGATATCAATACGGTCTATATCGCACGCAAAGCATCGTAAGACGGATCTGCCGATGACGGTATTTCACGATCCGGTCATTCGTATTCATGGCATCAAAGGTGCCAGATCGGCCTGTCGTGTGTTGGCCGACCGGCCATTTGTTTTGCTGTCGCCTGAACATGCCGCCCAAATCAACGGGGCACAGTGGTTTGCCGATCTGGTCGTCTTGACACGTGATGAGTTTCCGACAGCGACCTTTCGCGCCATTCTTGATTGTCGCGGTCGTATGTCCGGGGCACTGGCGGCACTTGAAATCGGTCTGGATGGCGTGATCATTGATCCGACTGGCGACAGGCAAACCGAAAACCTGCGCGACATGGGTCGGCAACGCGGATGTCAGGTTTTCACAGCCCCGCCCCCGTCCGATGCGATATACGAGATGGAAGACCACCGGCTTCCCGATCATGAACTTGACCGGCGCCTTGGTGACAGCCTTGGCTAGGCAATTGCCAAAAGCAGCGCCAGGCGTTACATAACACCCAGGAAATCATCAGGAATTATCACCGTGAACACTGACGAACTTGCCGGTCTTTATCTTTTGACCCCGCCGAAAATCGAACTTGCATCCTTTGGCGAGACGCTGAAGTCGGTTCTTGATACCGGTGCGGTTGATTGCCTGCAACTTCGTCTGAAAGATGTCAGCGATGATGAAATCCGCAAGGCGATCGATACCATCCTGCCGATGTGTAACGACCGCGACATTCCGCTGATCCTTAATGACCGCCCCGACATTGCCAAAAAGTCCGGCTGTGACGGCGTCCATGTTGGCGAAGAAGACGCCAGCTACGACGAGGCACGCGCCATCATGGGCGAGGAACATATCGTTGGGGTATCGTGCTATGACAGCCGCCATCGCGCGATGATCCTTGGTGAAAAGGGTGCGGATTACGTTGCCTTTGGCGCGTTTTACCCGACCCAGACCAAAGAAGCCAAAACCAGCGTTACGCCGGAAATTCTTGAAATCTGGACGACCTTTACCACGGTGCCATGTGTTGCCATCGGCGGCATCACCGCGGACAATGTCGCCCCGATTGTTCTGGCCGGGGCGGATTTTGTCGCCGTGACCGGCGGGGTCTGGAACCATCCGGACGGACCCGAAGCCGGTGCCAGGGCCATCAAGGCGGCAATTGCCGCAACCGAGGCCTGAGACGGCTGACATCGTAAAATGTCAGGGGTGGCAAAAGCTTGGCCCCAGCCATGCGGGAATGACGGGCTGTCATGCGCGATAACCCTGATCAATCTGCTTGCAGCAAAACAGCCAAACTGATAGTTAGAGCCCCTTAAATGGGGCGAGTGCCCCCTATTGCATTGTGAATCTGTGATCTGAAAGAACGGTTGGTGCCATGAAAATCAACGGCAACGAAATCCGTCCGGGTAACCTTATCGAACATAAAGGTGCCCTGTGGCGTGCAGTAAAATGCCAGGCTGTAAAGCCGGGTAAAGGCGGTGCTTTTAACCAGGTTGAACTTAAAGACATTCGTACCGGCACCAAGCTGAACGAGCGTTTCCGTGCATCGGAAACCGTCGAAAAGGTTCGCCTTGAGCAGAAAGAATACACCTACCTGTTCGCCGATGGTGACATGATCACCTTCATGGACACCGAAACCTATGATCAGATCACGATCAATTCCGACCTTGTTGGCGAACCCGCTGTTTATCTTCAGGATGGCATGGTTGTTACCATCGAATCCTTCGAAGGTGAGCCGCTTGGCGTGACCCTTCCGGAACATGTCGTCTTCCAGATTGTCGAAGCCGATGCTGTTGTCAAAGGTCAGACCCAGTCTTCTTCTTTCAAACCGGCCGTTCTTGAAAACGGTGTTCGTGTGATGGTGCCCCCGCATATTGAATCGGGTACGCGCATTGTCGTGAACACGGTTGAAGGCACCTATATCGAGCGTGCCAAGGACTAAGGGCGTTCCCTGCCCTTCGGTTTTTCTTTAATTCAAACACCGGGAGATATGCCGTGCGAGGCGCCGCCCGTCGTTCTGCGAATATCAACGTTATGTACAAGGCTGTCGAAAAGGCAGCCTATGGACTGAAACGCGACTTCGGTGAAGTCGAAAACCTTCAGGTGTCGATGAAAGGCCCGGCAGATTTCGTATCTGCGGCTGATCACCGTGCCGAGAAACGCCTGCGTGAAGAACTTGAACGTGCCCGTCCGGGTTACGGCTTCCTTCTTGAAGAAGGCGGTGAGGTCAAGGGTTCCGATCCGGAACATCGCTGGATCATTGATCCGCTTGATGGCACCACCAACTTCCTGCATGGCATTCCGCATTTTGCCATTTCGGTTGCCCTTCAGAAGGGTGACGAAATCATCGCTGGCATGATTTATGACGTTGCCAAGGATGAGTGCTTCTGGGCGGAAAAAGGCCTTGGTGCGTTTCTTGACAACCGTCGCCTGCGTGTTTCCGGCCGCCGTCGTTTGAACGAATGTGTTCTGGCTTGTGGCATTCCGCATCTTGGTCATGGTGATCATGCTGCATTCGAAAAACAGCTGCATTCGGTCATGGACCGTTGTGCAGGTGTTCGTCGCATGGGTGCCGCATCCCTTGATCTGGCCTATGTCGCAGCCGGTCGTTATGACGGCTATTGGGAAGCACATCTCAATGCCTGGGACATTGCTGCGGGTCTTTTGATCGTGACCGAAGCTGGCGGTTATGTCCGCGACGCCAATGGTGGTACCAACATGCTTGGTACCGGCAGCGTGGTTGCAGCCAACGACTATATCCAGCCGGTTCTGGCCAAAACGCTTAAGAAAGCGATCACGGACTAACATCCCGCTTTTATTACCGTTTTTTGAAAGGGGCACTTCGGAATTTACCGAAGTGCCCCTTTTGCTTTATCGGTCAAAGCGGTTGTCCATTATCTGTCTCTAAGCTATGGTGCATGGTACTGCGTAGCCATTTGACGGGCTGCCAGACAACAGGGGTGGCATTCGATAATTTTTCCGGGTGCCTAACGATCGACACAAAACTGTGTAAAAAAGAAAAACGTTATAAGACGATTTCAAACACAGGGTATTAAGGGGCCTGCGATTTGATGAAGGGGTATTCCAAGATTTCCGTGCTTGCGATGTCGGCTGCACTGGGAACCACCGTGTTCTTTGCTGCGAACGCATCCGCACAGCAATACTCCCCCGTCTCGGTTGACAATAGCGTCCAGGTAAACTGGGACGTCGCAGACGGTTTTGGTGATCAGCCAACCGTCCCGCAATATCTTTCACCGTCCGTATCACGCGAACATATCGTGATGCCCGGTGGTGATCTGATCTTTCCGGAAACCAAACCGAAATCCGAATTTCTTGCCAGCAACCAGTTTGCCGAAACCGGCAGTGCAGGCACCTATGACAGCGACTTTGAGACGGTTGTCATCGATGGTTCGGCTGGCGGCAGCGCATTTCCGACCCAATCAGAATTTTATGGTGTCCCGGGTGTAAACCCGTCAGCCGCAATGGATGATGGTGCCAATCAGGTCATCGCCCTTGAACAGCCTGCACCGACGTCTGCGCCGCGCAGCAAGCCTGCCGCACCGGTCGCGGTTGCCAGCAGCACATCAAATGCAAATGCGCCCACACCGCTGACCAAACCGGCATCTGCCCCGGCAACGACATCGGCACCAGCCGCACCGGTCATGGCCGAAGCACCGGCTTCGAGCCCGGCACAGGCAACACCGGTCGCAGCGGCGTCCACATCTGCGCCAGTATCAGCACCCGTATCAGCACCGGCACCTGCCCCGGCGACGGAAACGGCCGAAATGGTCGAACCGCCAAAGGCCCCGCCGCTTTTGTCTGATGACAGTGGCGCATCGTCGGCACCAAGTGCACCGGTTGTCGAACCGATTGCCAAGGGCAACGAAGTTCCCCCGCCGCCGGCACCGTCACCCGACACCACACAATCTGCCGCCACCATGGCGGAAACAGCCCCGGCAGTGAAAGCAGAACCGGCACCGAAACCGGCTGCCGAGGAAGCAGCCATTCCCCCGGCAAACCAGGCCGCACCGGCCCCGATGCCGGCCGCTGGCAGTGACGAATACAGCCTTGGCTTTGCCGCTGACAGCTTTGAGCTGACCGGTCAGGCCAAAAGCGCGCTTGATCAGGTGATTTCGGCAATGAACAAGGATGACAGTCTTCGCATCCAGCTTCAGGCCTATGCCCAGGGCGATGGTGCCAATGCATCCAAGGCGCGCCGCCTGTCGCTGTCGCGCGCGCTTCAGGTTCGTTCCTATCTGATTGATCAGGGCGTGCGTTCAACGCGCATTGATGTTCGTGCCCTGGGTGCGAATGTTCCGTCCGGCCCTGCCGATCGCGTCGATATCAAAACCGTTCAACGCTAGGATTATTCCATCATGAGCAGTCAATCGGCCAATGGTGCAGGTACGCTCCTGCCCATTACCAAACCCGGAAGTTATCTGACACGTATGGCGATCTTTGTTGCCATCATCGTCGGGGTCGGCGCCCTGCTGTTCCCTGCATTGTCTGATGCCTTTATGGCCAATGCTGTTCTTAATGGCTTGATCCTTGGCGTATTTGTCGTCGGGGTGATTTACACCTTCCGCATGGCTGCCAGCCTGTCACCGGAAGTCACCTGGATCGAGGATTTCCGTCGGTCCCGCCCCGGTCTGACATCACAGGTTCCGCCGAAACTTCTGGCCCCGATGGCCAGCATGATGGCCGAACAGCGCCGCGATCGCCCGCAACTTTCGACCACTTCGACCCGTACCATCCTTGATTCCATCCGGTCGCGCCTTGATGAAAGCCGCGAATTGTCGCGCTATATCGTTGGTCTTCTGGTGTTTCTTGGTCTGCTGGGTACCTTCTGGGGCCTGCTTCAGACCGTGAACTCGGTTGCCGATGTCATTGGCAATGTCAATGTCGGCAGCGGATCAAACATGGATCTGTGGTTCTCTGATCTTAAGGAAGGCCTGTCAGAGCCGCTGAGCGGCATGGGAACGGCGTTCTCGTCCTCGCTGTTTGGTCTTGCCGGTTCGCTGGCACTTGGTCTTTTGGATATGCAGGCCGGTCAGGCCCAGAACCGGTTCTTCAACGATCTTGAAGAATGGCTTTCAAGCTTCACCCGTCTGGGTTCGGGAAGCGCGCTTTCGGATGGCGAACAGTCGGTTCCGGCCTATCTTTCGGCACTGATCGAACAGATGGCCGACAATATGGAAGGACTGCAAAATTCCATCCAGCGTTCGGAAAGCTCCCAAATCAAATCGCACAACACCCTGATTGATCTTGCTGACAAGCTTTCCACCCTGACCGATCAGATGAAGGCCGAACAGCAATTGATGGTCAAGTTGGCGGAAAACCAGATGCACCTGAAACCGGTGCTTGATCAGTTGGCGGACTCCATGAAAATGGGCAGCTTCGGGATTGACGACAACACACGTGCCCATATCCGTTCGCTTGATAACCAGCTTGGCCGTGTTGCCGAAGAACTGACCGTCGGCCGCCAGCAGTCCACACAGGAAATCAGAAGCGAGATCAAGCTTCTGGCCCGTACCATCGCCGCCATCGCCGAGGAGGGCTGATCGCATGATCGGGCTTTCGCGCCGTCGTAACCGCGATGTGAATACCTGGCCGGGCTTCGTTGATGCGCTGGCAACGCTTTTGATGGTGATCATCTTTCTTCTGATGATCTTTGTCATTGCGCAGGTTTATCTGGGTGCCGCCCTTTCGGGACGTGACGAGGCACTGAGCGATTTGACCGCCCAGGTCAACGAGCTGACCAATCTTTTGTCGCTTGAACGTGGAAACAATCAGCGGATGGAACTGGAACTGACCCAGTTGACCACCGAGCTTTCCAATACCAGCGACCAGCGTGACGACTTGAAGTCCCGCGCAGCCGCCCTTGCGACCCAGCTTGCCGATGCCAAACTTTCGGCTGACGAGATCGAGAAGAAGCTTCTTGCTGCTTTGGCGACCCTTGAAACCAAGGAGACCGAGCTTTCGGAACTGCGCAGCAACAGCGAAGAAAAGATCGCCGATCAGGAAACCCGCATCGAAGAACTTTCTGCCCTGCTCGCCTCGCGGGCATCGGAACTTGAAACCCAGAAAAATCTGAGTGCAGAAGCACAGGCACAGGTCGCTGCCCTTAATCAGCAGATGCTTGCCCTGCGCCAGCAATTGCAAAAGATCGAAGCCGCACTTGAGGCGTCCGAGCGCGAAAATGCCGACAAGGAAGCCCAGATCGTCAATCTTGGACAGCGCCTGAATGCGGCACTTGCCACCAAGGTTGCCGAGTTGCAGCGTTATCGTTCGGAGTTCTTTGGCCGCCTGCGCGAAGTTCTTGGCGACCGTCAGGATATCCGCGTTGTCGGTGACCGCTTTGTGTTCCAGTCCGAAGTTCTGTTTGGATCGGGATCGGCCGATCTTGGCGAAGAAGGTCAGGAACAGCTGGCAAAACTGGGGCAGACCCTGACAACGATTGCATCGGAAATTCCCGACGATATCGATTGGGTCATGCGTGTTGACGGTCACACGGACAAGGTTCCGATCCGTAACCTCAAATTCGCATCGAACTGGGAATTGTCATCGGCACGTGCCATATCGGTGGTCAAATTCCTGATTGATCAGGGCGTCCCGCCCAACCGACTGGTGGCAGCGGGATTTGGTGAATATCAGCCCCTTGATAACCGCGACGATGAAATCGCCTATCGCCGCAACCGGCGCATCGAGTTCAAGATCACCGAGCGATAAACGCCCTGCTCAAATCCTTAAACAGCCCGCTGCAATTGCGGGCTGTTTTGCTTTGGGGAGAACAATTTATGATGGAAATGCATCCATAAAATATCTTAGTTTAATTGCAGGCAACTAAACAGAATGAGAAATATTAGGGATGCTCTCAAGAATATGTCTTGCGTTTATAATGTCCGCTTCATTGACCGCATGTGTCACAACTGATGGGCCGACAGATGTAAAAGGTCGATCTTTGAAAATCGACACAAAGGGTTCATTTACGCCAACAGAAAGCCGGTTTAATACCTTCGCGTTTTTAAAGCCCGCCAGCGACTACATAACAGAAGCAAGTGAGCGTAATAACGGTCAAGGCTGGATGGAATCTGTCTACTGGGATTCAGGGCGCTCATTCATTTCGATTGAATTTATAAATGTCGCTTGGTTTTCAAGCAGTACCGAACGACGTTTGGCGGATGTGGAAATTTTCACAAAACTGGCGAAACGATATCCGGTTTCCCAAGAAGATTTCACTGAACTTGATGTGATTTCTCCGCGAACACGGGGATGGCTTGCCAAAAACGAAAAATGTAGCGTTGGCGGCTTTGCCAAGCGATTTAAGGGCCCAACTCCATACGACAATGACCGTGGCCTTCCCGATGCTATCGTTCGGTTCGGTACGTGCGGCGACCGGCTGATCGCATCGCCTGAGCAACTTTTGCAGAAAATCGACTTGATTACTGATAATGACAAAAAGAACATTGCGTCTGCATTTTCCAATGTGAACCCGTTGCCGGGCGCAAAAAAATTGCCGCTAACAACAATCAATGGTTCCTGGGCCGGGTTGGTTGATGAATTTTCTGGCTCCGTTACCCGCGAAACAGCAGCGCAAGTCGAGTTTAAATTCTCGCTCCCAGATGAAAGTGCGCAATGCACAGGAACAGCGGTGAATGCACAGAAAACGACGCTGACAGGTAGCAGGGAATTGGAATGCACCAATGGCCTTCACGCTGACGGCATTTGGACGAACCGCCCAGGACAAAACTTTGTCGCAAGCGGATCGGACACCGAAAAACGCAGAGTGCAATTTGAACTGCGTTCGTAAATAACCTGAAAAATCCGAAACACCGAATCTGGCCCTGCAACCTCATGGTGCAGGGCCTTAATTTTTCTGGTGGGATCAAGGACTTCCCGCTAGGGTCGAAAACCGCGTCACCTTGATATCAAAACATCCATATTCCGGAGCCACCATGCTGCGCGATATTTCGCCCCAGAGTATTTTCATGGGCCTGTTGGCAGGCTTTGTCGGGTCTGCCAGTTCGTTTGCTGTTGTCCTTCAGGGGCTGAGTGCGGTTGGTGCAACACCGCAACAAGCCGCATCGGGTCTGATGGCGCTTTCGATTTCCATGGGTCTGTGTGCGATTGTGCTATCGCTCAAGACCCGTCTTCCGATCAGCATTGCCTGGTCAACGCCCGGTGCGGCTTTGCTTGCCACATCCGGTGCGATCGAAGGCGGCTTTGCGGTTGCGGTCGGTGCGTTTATCGTCTGTGCAATCCTGATCATCATAAGCGGCGTGTGGAAACCGTTGGGCCGGGCCGTTGCCGGCATTCCTGCGCCCCTTGCCAATGCGATGCTGGCCGGGGTGTTGCTGGGCCTGTGTCTGGCCCCGGTCAAGGCGGTTGCATTTGATCCGTTACTTGGCCTGCCGATTGCGGTTGCCTGGCTGGTGGTCGGGCGATTTAACCGTCTTCTGGCGGTGCCTGCGGCCTTGCTGGCCTTTATCGCCGTCATGATTTTCGGGGTCGATTTCCCGGAAAATGCGCTGTCGGATTTAAGTGGATCCATCGCCCCGCCGGTCGAATTTGTGATGCCGGTTTTCACGCTTGGTGGTCTGGTCGGCATTGCGCTTCCGTTGTTTATCGTCACCATGGCATCGCAAAACATTCCGGGCACGGCGGTCTTGCGCGCCAATGACTATGACACCCCGCCCGGCCCGCTTTTTACCGTGACAGGTATTTTTTCACTGCTTTCGGCCCCGTTCGGTGGTCACGCGGTCAATCTGGCGGCCATTACCGCGGCCCTGTGCGCGGGCAAGGATGCCCATCCTGATCCGACCAAACGGTATTGGGCGGCTGTATCGGGCGGTGCTTTCTATATTGTGTTCGGATTGCTTGCCGGTCTTGTCACGGCCTTTATCAGCCTTGCACCGGGCATCCTGATCGAAGCGGTTGCCGGACTGGCCCTGATTGGCGCCTTTGCCGGATCAGCCGTTGCCGCCTTTCGCGAGGAAGACGCCCGCGAGGCCGCAGCCGTGACCTTTATCGTTACGGCCGCCGGACTGACATTCTATGGAATTTCCGGGGCATTCTGGGGATTGCTTGCCGGTGGTCTGATTTATCTTCTGACCCATCTCAGAAACCGCTAGATATTCTGAATTACGAAAAAGCCCGGCAAATCGAATGCCGGGCTTTTTTTTATGTTTTCAGCCGGTTTTGGCAGATGAATTGTCATTCATGTCAATCGCATCAGACACCGATAATTTGCCAAGCAGCTCGCGCATGGCGTCATATTGCGACAGAAAAACCCTTCCGGTCAGATCATCAAGAAAATGGGCGCATTTCAGACGGTCCATCACCGGGCCTTTGACTTCTGACAGATGCAGGGCAATACCCATTTCATCAAGCCGGTGATTGATGGCTTCAAGCGATTCAAGTGCGCTCAGATCAATCTCGTTGATGGCCGAACACATCAGAATGACATGCCTGAGCCGGTCATCCCCGACCACACGATCAAAGATGTAATCTTCAAGAAAGCGGGCATTGGCGAAATAGAGGCTTTCGTCAATGCGGATCGTCAGGATCGATGGATCGGTAATCACCTTGTGACGTTTGATGTTGCGGAAATGTTGGGTGCTTGGCACCAGTCCGACTTCCGCAATATGGGGCCGTGACGTTTTATACAGGAACAACCCGATCGACAGCACGACACCCGACGTCACCCCGACTTCAACACCGAAGCCCAGCGTCAAAAGGATCGTTGCCAGCACCGCGACGAAGTCGGCCTTTGAATATTGCCAGCTGGTTTTAAGGATCGAAAAATCGACCAGAGACAGCACGGCCACAATGATCGTGGCGGCAAGCGTTGCCTTGGGCAGGAAATAAACAAGTGGCGTAAGGGCAATGGCCGCGATCGCCAAACCAATTGCGGTAAAGGCACCGGCCGCCGGGGTTTGCGCACCGGCATCGAAATTGACAACCGAACGGGCAAAGCCACCGGTCACCGGATAGCCACCGGTAAAGGCCGCCCCGATATTTGCCGCGCCAAGACCGATAAGTTCCTGATCCGGGTTGATGCGCTGACGGCGCTTGGCGGCCAAGGTTTGCGCAACCGAGATCGATTCAACAAATCCGATTACAGAAATCAGAATGGCTGGCACCAGCAAATCCGACACCAGTCCGACCGAAAAATCGGGCATGGTCAGCGGCGGCAGACTTTGGGGCACGTCGCCGACAATTTTGACGCCACCATCGGCCAGATGAAACTGCCAAACCGCAAATGTCGTCACCATGACCGCGGCAACCGGTCCGGCCTTTGTCACGACATCGGCAATTCGTGGCCCCATGCCGATCTTGCGCAAGGCGGGTTTAAGCCCCTTGCGCACCCAGAACAGAAACAGCGTTGCAAGCCCGCCAATCAACAGGGTCATCGGATTGGTTTGCGGAAGATGCGCAACAAGGGATGTCACCATTTCCCAAAGATTATGCCCGCCGGCATCCACGCCCAGAATGTGCCTGATCTGGCTTGTCGCAATCAGAATGCCCGATGCGGTGATAAATCCGGCAATCACCGGATGGGACAGAAAGTTGGCCAGGAAACCAAGCTTGAACACCCCCATCGCAAGCAGGATCGCCCCGGAAAGCGCCGCAAGTGTAAGGGCCGCCACCGCATAGCCCATCGTGCCTGTCTCGGCCACATTGCCGATCGCCGCGGCCGTCATCAGCGAAACCACGGCCACCGGCCCGACGGCCAATGCGCGGCTTGTGCCGAAAATGGCATAAAGAATGATCGGGACAATCGATGCATAAAGCCCGGCTTCTGGCGGCAATCCCGCCAGAAGCGCATAGGCCAGCGATTGCGGGATCAGCATGATCGTCACAATGATGGCGGCAACCATATCATTGCCGAACGCAGTCCGGTCATAGCTGCGGCCCCAGTAAAGGACGGGGATATATTTCCCAAGACGCGGCAAGGTCATGTTTGGCAACTTTCGATCATATTGCAAAGGTTCAAGGCGCAGCCTTACAACCCGTTCAGGGGAACCTTGAGCATCAGGCGTCCGCTTTGATCCTTGGGCAACTGGCCCGCACGCATATTGACCTGCAGCGATGGCAGGATCAGACGCGGCATATCAAGCTGTGCATCGCGTTCAGTGCGGAATTTGATGAACTCTTCGCGCGTCTTGCCCGCGCCAACATGAATGTTGAAGCGGCGTTCGTCACCAACCGTGGTTTCCCAGCGGATGTCACGGCCATTGGGTCCATAGTCATGGCACATGAAAAGACGCATCTCGTCGGGCAGTGACAGCACCTTTTGAATGCTGTCATACAAAACACCGGCATCCCCGCCCGGGAAATCGGCGCGCGCCGAACCACCATCAGGCATGAACAGCGTATCGCCGACAAAGGCGGCATCCCCCATGACATGCACCATGCAGGCCGGCGTATGGCCCGGGGTAAAGATCGCAAAGCAGGTCATGGATCCAACCTGATAGGTATCGCCATCTTCAAACAGCTTGTCGAACTGACTGCCATCGCGCTGGAACTCGGTCCCTTCGTTGAAGATCTTGCCAAAGGTTTCCTGAACAACCCGGATATTGGCCCCGATGCCCAGCTTTCCGCCCAGCTGTTGCTGGATATAGGGGGCTGCGGACAGGTGATCGGCATGAACGTGGGTTTCAATGATCCATTGCAGATCAAGTTCGCGTTCGCGAATATCCTTGATGATGGCGTCTGCGTGATCAAAACTGATGCGGCCCGCAGCATAGTCGATATCCATGACGGAATCGACCACAGCACAGGCGTTGCTTTCCGGGTCCTTGACCACATAGCTGATGGTGTTGGTTGCGTCGTCAAAGAATGCGCGCACGTCTGGCTTTACAGACATATTTACCGGATACGGGGACATGGTATCTCCTTCGGTCAGGCGCACAGTTCCGGCGCCGTTAAACACTGTTGAGATCATCCTACCCAGTCATGGTGAAGCGCGTCTGTGACCAAGTCACCAAACACATTCAAATATTATAATTTTTTGATTTTATTGATGAAACAGAAGCCTGAAAGCAGGTGCCTTTACTGTTTAGCCAACGCCTTGATCTGATCGCGGTCAAGAATATGGATGACTCCGCGCGCCTGTTCGATCCAGCCCCGACGCTGAAATTCGGCAAGCTGGCGGGAAATGACTTCGCGCGCGGTGCCAAGCTCGCCTGCAAGTTTTTGGTGGGTTGTCTGGATGGTTTGCTGTTCGGATGACAATTCGATCAGCTTTTGCGCCAGCCGGATATCGAGCCTGCGAAACGCGATTTCTTCGACCACTGCAAACAGGTCGGTCATGCGGCGCGAATAGGCCATAAAGACGAACTGGCGAAATTCCGGTGAATCCGCAACCATGCGATCAAACACATCACGGGGAATGGCCACCGCCTGCAATCCGGTTTCTGCGATGCCTTCGGCGGAATAATCTTCATATGCCATCAGACAGGCTGTGGTTAACACACAGCTTTCACCGGCATGCACACGGTACAGAACAATTTCACGCCCGGTTTCAGATGTTTTCTGAACCCGCACCGTGCCACTTAGCAGCAACAATAACTGTTCGGGTGGCTTTCCCGGGCCAAAGATCACGGTATCGACCGGAATATCAATAACCCGGCTGTTATCGGTCAGATATTGGCGAAGCTCCGTCGACAAACGCGACAATCCGGGAAACTGCATGATCCAGTCTGCGTGCGACATATTTTATCCTGTCTGTTTCCCGCGCCATTCAAAACAACAAAAACCTTTTGTGTTTTGTCTTCTTGGCCCTGCAAATGCAAGCCCAAAGCACTGATCTGAAATCCGGGGGATGGTGGGCAGCCCCGGAACCCGCGGCCAGTTTCCGCCTTTACGGCAACCGGATACGGGGTCGCCCGGAAGATATGGTCATTCCTTGTTGGTCGGGATGATCAGATTGCCACGATCATCGATTTCCCAGAACGGGTTAAAGGCAACCTCCCAGGCATGACCATCCGGGTCGCGGAAATATCCGGAATACCCGCCCCAGAACACCTTTTCGGCCGGCTTCTGGATTTTGGCCCCGGCTTTCTCGGCCTCGGCCATGACATGATCGACTTCTTCTTCGCTGCGCGCGTTAAAGGCCAGGGTCAGACCGGCAAAGCTGGCGCCTGTATCATCATCGAACTTGCCGTCTTCCTTAAGCGCATCACGCCCGAACAGGCCAAGCGCAAGGCCATTGGACAGCTGGTAAAACACCACCTGCCCTTCGACCATTTCGGTCATTTTCCAGCCAAGGCCGTTTTCATAGAACCGGCGCGAACGATCCAGATCGGTAACACCCAAGGTAATCAGCGAAACGCGCTGTTCCATCTTATGCCCCCACTGATTGCTGCATTAAAATCTGCCTGACCATAACACATTGTTTTTCCCGGCCAGAAGGCAGACTCGATCATCGCTGGAATATCGCATCGCAACAAAGACGCAATTATATTGCGCGTAAATCGGTACCGGAATAAGTAAATAATAAGTTGACCCAACGTCAACCGATACAATCGGGCGTTTTACGCATTGCGATGCGAGTTCATTTTGAAAAAAGGTCAGTATTCATTACCATTCTTGTATTCGGTGATGGTCCCGCAAACCGACCCGAATGAATGAGAGAACAGGTCATACCGAAACACTGCACCACATCCCATATAATAAAATGCAGTGCGTAAGACCCGAATGACCCGAATATCAGAGAGATCCCAAGGGAGACCGGTCATGGCACAATTGGCGGCAATCAGTCTGGACGACAAATATACCCTGGAAGAGGGTCGGGTTTACCTGACAGGCATTCAGGCCCTGGTACGCCTGCCCCTGATGCAGCGCCAGCTTGACGCGCGCGCCGGGTTGAATACGGCAGGCTGTATTTCGGGGTATCGCGGATCGCCGCTGGGCGGACTGGATCAGCAGCTTTGGCGGGCCAAGAAGTTCCTGACCAAACAACAGATCGAATTTCAGGCCGGAGTAAACGAAGACCTTGCCGCAACCGTCGTCTGGGGCAGCCAGCAGGTCAATATGTACAAGGACGCCAAATATGATGGCGTCTTTGGCATGTGGTACGGCAAGGGCCCGGGTGTTGACCGGTCCGGTGACGTGTTCAAACATGCCAACCATGCCGGCACATCCAAACATGGCGGTGTTCTGGTTCTGGCCGGGGATGACCATTCGTGCAAATCATCCACCCTGCCCCATCAGACCGAATATGCGTTTATTGACGCACAGATCCCGGTGCTGAACCCGTCAGGTGTGCAGGATATTCTTGATTTCGGTATTCATGGCTGGGCCATGAGCCGCTATTCCGGGTGCTGGGTGGCGATGAAAACCATCGCCGAAACCGTTGAAAGCTCGGCCGCGGTTGATGTTGCCCCGGACCGCATCACGCCCGTTATCCCGATCGATTTTGTCATGCCCGAAGGCGGGCTTCATATCCGTTGGCCCGATACGCCAAAGGAACAGGAACACCGCCTGATGAAGTACAAGCTGTATGCCGCACTGGCATATGCGCGTGCCAACAAGCTCAATAAAACCGTGATCGATAGCCCGAATGCGCGGCTTGGCATCATTACCACAGGCAAGGCCTATCTTGATGTCATGCAGGCGTTTGACGACCTTGGCATTTCCGAGGAAGACGCCGCAAAGATCGGTATCAAGGTTCTCAAGGTCGGGATGAGCTGGCCGCTCAACCGTGACGATGTACGAGAATTCGCCATGGGCCTGGAGGAAATCATCGTTGTCGAGGAAAAGCGCGCGGTGATGGAAAACCAGGTCAAGGAACAGCTTTATAATTGGCGCGAAGATGTCCGCCCGACCGTGATCGGCAAATTCGATGAAAAAGGCGAATGGATCCTGCCATCGATGGATGAACTGACCCCGGCACGTATTGCCGTGGTTCTGGCCGAACGCATCAAACGTTTCTATGACAGCCCGGCCATTCATGAACGCATCGACTGGCTTGCCGAAAAGGAAAAGGAAATCGCCGAACCGCGCCCGGATGTGGCCCGCATTCCGTGGTTTTGCCCGGGTTGCCCGCATAACAGTTCGACCAAGGTTCCCGAAGGAAGCCGTGCGATGGCCGGTATCGGGTGCCATTACATGGTCAACTGGATGGACCGTTCGACCGAAACCTTTACCCATATGGGCGGCGAAGGTGTGACCTGGATCGGTCAGGCACCCTTTACCAATGAAAAGCACGTTTTCCAGAATCTGGGCGATGGGACCTATTACCATTCCGGGTCTTTGGCCGTGCGTGCCGCCGTCGCGTCGGGTGTGAATATTACCTACAAGATTCTGTTTAACGATGCGGTCGCCATGACAGGCGGACAACCGGTTGACGGTCCGTTGACCGTACCGCAAATCACCCGGCAAATGTATGACGAGGGTGCAAAACGCATCATCGTCCTATCCGACGAACCTGACAAATATCCGATGGGATCGGACTTTGCGCCGGGTGTTGATATTCGCCACCGCGATGAGCTTGATAGTACCCAAAAAGAACTGCGTGAAATCGAAGGTGTTTCGATCCTGATCTTTGATCAGACCTGTGCTGCGGAAAAACGCCGTCGTCGCAAACGCAAACTGATGGTCGATCCGCCCAAGCGCGTTTTCATCAATGATCTGGTTTGCGAAGGCTGTGGCGATTGCGGTGAAAAGTCCAACTGCCTTGCGGTTGTGCCGGTCGAAACCGAATTTGGCCGCAAACGTGCGATTGACCAGTCGGCTTGTAACAAGGATTTCTCCTGTCTGAATGGCTTCTGCCCAAGCTTTGTCACCATTGAAGGCGGGTCATTGCGCAAGCCCGAAGCCGCGGCCAAGGGCGATAAAACAGGTGATGCGGTATTTGCCAGCCTGCCACGTCCGACCCTGCCCGATATTGATGATCCGTGGTCGGTTCTTATCACCGGGGTTGGTGGTACGGGTGTTGTGACTATTGGCGCGTTGCTTGGCATGGCAGCCCATATCGAAGGCAAAGGTATTGTCGGCCTTGATATGGCGGGTCTGGCGCAAAAAGGCGGTGCGGTTGTCAGTCATATCCGCTTTGCCAATGACCAGAACAAACTGCATGCCGCCCGCATTCCGGCCGGTGAAGCCAATGTGGTTCTGGGCTGTGATCTTCTGGTTGCGGCAAGTTACGAAGGCCTTGCCAAGATGCGCCGCAACTTTACCCAAGCGGTGATCAACACCCATGAAACCGTCACCGGTGCTTTTACCCGCAATCCGGACTTCCAGCTCAAGACCAACGAGCATATGAAAGTCATCAATGATGCGTGTGGGGCGGATGCGGTGCATTTTGTCGAAGGCAGTGACATTGCAACCCGCCTGATGGGCAATTCGATTGCGACCAACCTGTTCATGCTGGGTGTTGCCTGGCAGCGCGGTCTGATCCCGATCAGTGAAGAAGCCCTGATGCAGGCGATCGAGCTTAATGGTGTTGGTGTGGACATGAACAAGCAGTCCTTCCACTGGGGCCGCCTTTATGCCCACGATCCCAAACGGGTAATTGATGTGGTCGGCCCGAACGAAGCCGAAGCCCATCCGATCGCAACCGAACTTTCCGACATCGTTGCCAAACGTCGGGCCTTCCTGACCGACTATCAGAATGCTGCTTACGCGGATCGCTTTGTTGCCCTGGTCGACAAGGTTGCTGCTGCAGAAAAGCGGCTTGGTGGTGGTGATGAATTGTCCCGCACGGTTGCCAAATATTACTTCAAACTGATGGCTTATAAGGACGAATACGAAGTCGCGCGTCTTTACACCGATCCAAGGTTCCTTGCCAAACTGGCGAAAAACTTTACCGGTGATTACAAGATCAACTTCCACCTTGCCCCGCCGGCCATTGCGACCCAGGACCCGGAAAGCGGTCAGCTGAAGAAATCGACCTATGGCCCCTGGATGATGAGTGTTTTCCGCATACTTGCGAAATTCAAATTCCTGCGCGGATCATCGCTTGATCCGTTTGGCCGTACCCATGAACGCAAGATGGAACGCCAGTTGATTGCCGATTACGAGAAGCTTGTTACAGAAGTTATCGACGGCCTGACTGCGGATAACTTCCGCATTGCCAACGCATTGCTGGCGCTTCCGGAACAAATTCGCGGTTATGGACATGTCAAGGACGCCAATATCGCCAAGGTCAAGAAACGCGAAGCCGAACTGATCGAACAGTTCCGCAACCCGCCAGAGCACCTCAAGGCAGCGGAGTAAATCCCTGCAATCGACAAAAGGCCCCGGGTATTCTCCGGGGCCTTTTGTTTATGCCGCTCAGGTCACAAACACCGCGTCACCGCCCCCGCCCTGAAGACGGGTCGCCGCCGTTTGACCAAACGAAATCAAAAGCTTTTTCCGCCTTGCTGCCAAAAGTGAGGATTCCTCACATTGTCGAATGATCGCGGCTTCAAATCGATCTGCGACAATCAAGCCGACATCATCAGGGATCAGATCGCGCGGAAAATCCATCGGCACGGCAAAGAAAAAGCGGTCACAATAATCAAGATAGCTTTGCCATTTCTGATCAGCCCGGAAATCCTCGACCGAGGATTTGACTTCGACTGCCCACAATTCCCCCTTGGCCCCCAATGCCAAAACATCCAGCCGACGACCATTCCCCAACCGAAGCTCGGTCAGACAGGACATCTGATGATGATACAAAAGCCGACAGACGCCATCAGTGACTTCGGCGGTAATTTGGGGACGGGAAATCATCGGGCACATTCAGACATCAATAAAACAGATCCGATCAACACTAAAAAATTTACCTACAAATTCAATGCCATTATGTTACCCGCAATATTAATGGGGGAGCGAGTTTTATGATCGGCAGCCTGATAGCAACACTGAAACCTTTGGGAAGGTCGCAGGTGTTCTGGTGCACGCTGGGCGCCATTGTTTGCCTAGTTTGGATGGGCACATTAAAACAGGCACAGCAACCGGACTATGCCGATGCCCGGCAATATATCGGCATTGCTGTCAATCTCGCCAAATTTGGTACTGTCAGTGAAAATATCAACGCGACCGAAGAAACGATAACGCCTGCAATCTCTCGCGAGCCAGGCTATCCGCTGTTACTCTCGCAAATATTGAAAATCGATGGCAGCATTGACAGTATTACCGGGGCTTGCCTGCCGGACAAAGGATGCGGGACAGAGCCATACATACTGACAAAGTGGACAAATCGGCTTCTGATTGTTGCGGCAGGCTTTGCGATGTTCTTTGCCATACGTGGCATTACCGGAAGCCCCTTTGCCGCAATTATGGGCGGCATGCATATCTGGCTGAACCATCAGGCGCATAAAAATCATGATTATGTGATTTCTGATCCGCTGGCTCTTTTTCTCGCCAGTTTGCTTGTTTTCGCCGTCGTGTGGGCTTGGAAACAAAGAAATCCGCTTTGCTGGATATTCCCGGGGGCTACATTTGTATGGCTGGCATTTACCAAAGCCATATATGTCTATTTCATCCCTGTGGCACTGTTAGCGGGCCTTTGCTTTGTCATTTTAAGCAAAAATGATTGGCGTTCATCTCTTGCAAAAGTTTTGGTGTTTGCAACCGTGGTGATCACGCCAATTGCATTTTGGATGGATCGCAATCACGATATTTCTGGCCGATATCAGTTCACTGATGACCGCGGTGGAATTGCATTAAGTACCCGCGTTGTATTCAACGAAATGGACTTAGTTGACTACCTGGCGGCTTTCACCTACTGGACACGGGGAGCCGGAGACGGTTGGGCTGAAAGCCTCTTTCCAGAAGAGGTTGTCAAACCGTTTGAATGGTATGCTCCGGAAGGCTATTACCTGAGAGGACAACTTGGATTTGGCAAACGTGTGCAGGAAATCATAGAGACTACAAATCTGACCGCTCAAGAAGCCTACGATCAGGCCGAAGGCGAAATGAAATCCGCCATTCTGTCGCACCCCATAAAACATATGGTGACCACGCTGCCGCTGATCTATCGCGGAATTTGGATAGACGAATTTGCAGTACTTACGTTTCCCGCGTTTATCGTGCTGTTGATCTGCGCGATCAAAAACCGAAATACTCTGTTGGTTGCCGTATTATTACCATCTCTGTTTTCGCTGGTGTTCTATGCAGCTTTCAGCTTGAACCTCGCCCGATACCAAATGACCGCCCTTCCCGGATTTGCCATTGCTTTCGCATTTTTCTCGACGTGGTTGGTCGCCCGGATCAAAGAACGGCGCCGGTACAAAAATGCAACCAAAACAGAAGGAAGCTGAAATGACAGCCACTAACCCGCTGAACAGTTCATCGATATACGAACATGCACGTATCGCTGTTCTGTTGCCATGCTTTAACGAAGGAAAGGCAATCACACATGTTGTTAAGTCCTTTCGCGATGTTATTCCTTCTGCTGAAATCGTTGTCATCGACAATGCCTCCAAAGATGATACCGCCGAAAAAGCCCGTGCAGCGGGTGCGACGGTCATTTCAGAACTCCTTCCAGGAAAAGGAAACGCAGTTCGTCGTGGTTTTTCCGAAGTCGAGGCAGACATCTACGTTATGGCCGATGGAGACGGAACATATGATGCAAAGGCACTTCCCGACCTTATCAATCGTCTGGTCAGTGAGCGGTTGGATATGGTAGTGGGGACACGTGCAGAGAAAGAAGAGGCAGCCTACCGTAGCGGCCATCGTATGGGAAACCGATTATTCAACTCTGTATTTGCCAGACTTTTCGGCGCTCGCTTCACTGATATTTTTTCCGGTTATCGCGTATTTTCCCGGAGGTTTGTTAAGACATTCCCCGCCATCTCGACCGGGTTTGAGATTGAAACAGAAATCTCAGTCCACGCAATCATGCTGCGTGCACCCGTTGCAGAAATCCCGACATCATATGGTGCCCGTCACGAAGGTACCGAGAGCAAACTACGTACATATCGTGATGGCACAAGAATCCTTAGTCGAATCCTTCTATTCACTGCGACGCATAAACCGTTTGTATTCTACGGTTTGATTGCCGCTGCCCTCGCTACCTTGTCGGTGCTACTGGGGCTCCCCTTGATATTTGAATATCTAGAAACCGGCATTGTTAGCCGCTTGCCAACGGCAGTCCTCACGGTTGGAATTATGATCTCTGCCGTTTTGAGTTTTGTTACCGGGGCCATACTGTCCAACATCGGAATTGGCCAATGGGAAGTAAAAAGGCTTTCCTATTTACTACATACAGATCGTCTCGAAACTATACGTACTGCTCTTGAAAATAGCGCAGCAAAATGATCAGCCGCTCGACGATCAAGAAAGGAATCAGGTTCGGTATTGTCGGATCGCTAGGCTTTTTAACCGATGCAGGATTACTCTGGGTGATGACCAACATGCTAGGTCTCGATCCATACAGCGGACGACTTGTATCATTCTCCACTGCTTTACTCACAACTTGGTTGATGAACAGCAGATTTACGTTTCAAAGCACCGAACGACGTGGAAAGCGGCAGTTCACAGGCTACATTGTCGTCCAAGTCACTTCGTTTTTCATGAACTATTTTGTGTACAGTTTTCTTGTGTGGCACAACGTTGCTACACCGATCATTTCGCTGTTGTTTGCTGCAATTATTTCAATGTTCTACAGCTTCACAGCCATGAACCTCTGGGTCTTCAGAGACCGGAGACAATAAAAAAGGGCCCTTCTGCGGGCCCTTTTCACATTGCATCTGCTGAACTCAGCTCATTCCCAGTGCGCGTTTGTAAACTTCGAGGATTTCTTCCTGTTCGGTGCGCTCGTGGTCTTCCATTTTGCGCAGACGGATGATCTGGCGCAGGATTTTCACGTCATAGCCAAGGGCCTTGGCTTCGCCATAGACTTCCTTGATGTCGGCCATCAGGTTGGCCTTTTCTTCTTCGAGACGTTCGATACGCTCAACATAGCTCGCAAGCTGATCGGCTGCGATACCACCGACTTCGGTCATCAATTCTTCTCCGATGATGGATTGCACAGCGGATACCCGGTGCGCGAAATTTTCAATGCGGCGCGACGATACTCAATGCACTGGCCGCTGACAAGTGCCATCAGGACAGATTGCCTGATCCCGGCACGGTTCGTTCGATCAGACAATCTGCCACCGCCAGCAAGGCATCATTGACACTGGCCCCGCGTTCGATGGCGGCATTATAGATCTCGCGCTGACGGCGTGCACTGGTGCCGCGATGGATGATTTCGCGGGCATGTTCGACCTCGGCAACACAGCCGAAATACTCGGCATCAGGGCGGATCAGTTCAAGGATTTCCTCGACCAGATCGGCATAGGGCACGATTTCCCCGCGCCCGAAATCAATCAGTCCCGCCTTGTCCCCGGCATCACTGCCATATCGGCAGGCCCGCCAGCGGTTTTCACGCACCAGCATGTTCGAGTAAATGCGCCAACGCTGATTATTGCGCCGCAAACGATACAGCATGCGCATCACACAACGGGTAATCGATGCCACGCAAATCGCATCTTCCAGATCGGTACAAACATCGGCAATGCGCATTTCAAGCGTCGGCCAGCGATCAGAGGGCCGCAAATCCCACCATAGCTTGGTGCCGTCTTCGATCACGCCTGCCTGGATCAGCATATCGACATGGCGACGATATTCCGCCCAAGACCCGAAAACTTCCGGAAGGCCTGTGCGCGGCAGGTTGTCAAACACCGACAAACGAAATGTCTGAAGGCCGGTATCCCTGCCCCGCCAGAACGGCGAACTTGTCGTCAGGGCCAAAAGATGTGGCAGGAAGTAACTTGCCTGCGCCATCAATTCGATCCGAAGATCATCATCCTCGATCCCGATATGGACATGCATCCCGCAAATCAGCAAACGATCAACCACGGTACGCAGATCACGCGCAATCGTGTTGTAGCGTTCACCGTCGGTATGTTTCTGACTGTCCCATTGCGCAAACGGATGGGTCGAGGCCGCAAGCAGCGCCATGTCATATTTCGCAGCCACCCCGGACAGGGTGGAACGCATATGGACAAGTTGCGCACGGGCCTCGGCCGCACTGTTACAGACCGTGCTTCCGGTTTCGATCTGACAGCGCATGAATTCGCTGGAAACCTGATCGCCAAGTTCTGCCTTGGCGTCTTTCAGGAAATCGGCGGGCGGGTCCTTGGCAAGATCGCGGCTTTGGCGATCAACAAGCCAGAATTCTTCTTCGATCCCGATGGAAAATCCCGGTTCGCGCGCACTGGACCCAACCAAATCAGTCTCTCCGAATCTTGTAAAGGTTCGGGTCGGCAAGAATATCGACAAAGGCATCGCCAAGGATCTTTGCCCATTTCTCGCAACCTTCGTCAGTATCAATCAGATCCTGACGGATTTCAATCGACACACAGGGAAGCCCGCCGGCTTCGCCATGATGGTCAATGGTGTAATCGGCCATGTGTTGCCCGGAATAGGGTTCGTTATCGCCAATGGTCAGATCGGGATTCTGTTCGCGCAGCTTGGCCAGAAGCGGTACCGGAATACGATCATCCTGATCCCACAAAACACCGATTTCCCACGGACGTTCAAAGCCCTGGAACACCGGGGTGAAGCTGTGGATCGCAATCAGGGCCGGGACGATTTTATGCGCGTGGAAATTGGCAATGCGTTCTTCGATCGCACCGTGATAGGGCAGGAAAATCTCGCGGATGCGTTTCATATGTTCGGTCGGCGAGACATTCTTGTTACCCGGAACAACCGTCTGATCGGCGATTTCCGGCATGCCGGTCGGATCCCAAAGTTGACGGTTGCAATCAATCACCAAACGGGAATACCCGCCAAGAACAGCCGGGCAATCGAACCGTTCAACCAGAATTTCGGTCACTTTGCGCGCACCGATATCCCAACCGATATGACGTTTGCGTTCCTGTTCGGGCAGGCCAAGGGTGCCGAGACTTTTGGGAATAGCGCGCGATGCATGGTCGCAAACAAAAAGCGAATGCCCTTTGCCAT
Organism: Thalassospira sp. CH_XMU1420-2; assembly: GCF_037029325.1. Taxonomy (NCBI): domain Bacteria; kingdom Pseudomonadati; phylum Pseudomonadota; class Alphaproteobacteria; order Rhodospirillales; family Thalassospiraceae; genus Thalassospira; species Thalassospira sp. CH_XMU1420-2. The sequence goes on along the minus strand of NZ_JAYMEG010000003.1, from coordinate 67,430 downwards.
TTTCGTTGAGAACTTCAAACGGGGCCGGATCATCTTGGCCCAACAGGGCCCCTGCATGGTGAGACACGCGTATTCTCCTGAAAGTCAGTATTTTGGGTAAAGGTGGCAGGTCAGGCTGAACAGTTCCAGACAGTGTGAAAACGGTGCTGGCAATCGTTCAGGCACTTGTTGAACTATCAATTTATCGCCCAAGAGACAAGATAGCCCTGCAATATCGCATCACTTCACACATCGACGCTTTGCGTCGGCCCCCAACATCCCGTAAAGTGGTATGACCATTATGCTCAGAACCCGATTTTCACCTGCGTTGGCGCCGAAGAACACGATTGGAGTAAACCCAACATGCCGTCTGCCAAATCAAGCCCGGCATCCGACAACCAGGACGCCAAACGTCCCAAACGGATTGCCGATCAGGTTGCTGATCAAATTCTTGAAAAGATTGCCGATGGTATCTTCCTGCCCGGGGACCGCCTGCCTGGTGAACGTCAGCTTGCCGAAAGCATGAAAGTCAGCCGGGTCTCGGTACGTGCGGCCCTGCAAAAACTTAAGACCCGCGGCTATTTGCGCGCGGTTCAGGGGGGCGGCACCGAAATCCTGTCATCGACCGGGATCGATATGGATACGGCGATGACCGATCTTGTGCGCGATTCGATCAATAACCTGCGCGATTTGCAGGAAATCCGCTGCACGCTTGAAACATGGGCGGCACGGCGTGCGGCCATCAATGCCAGTGACGAGGATATCAAACTGTTGCGGCTGGCCTTCCGTCAGGCCCATGACCCGCGACGTGCGGCCAAATATCGCGCCGATGATGACCATCGTCTGCATATGATGATCGGACGTGCCACCGGGTCGATCATTTATTATCACGTGATGAAGATGCTTCATGACGTGTTGCAGGCTGCCCTTACTGAAATCCGTTTCAATTCAATGAGCGGCCCGTCCTTTGACCGTATGGTTCAGGACCACCATCGCGACATCATCGAAGCAATCGCCGCCCGTGACCCGGATGCCGCGGAAAAGGCGATGTCCAATCACCTTCAGGCCGTGCTTGATTTCTTTAAAACGGCTTCGGACAAACAGGCGACCTGATCGCCACCCCGAAACAAGGCCGAAAACATCATAAAATACATTCAGGGAACCCCGATATGACGACGTCTCGCGAGAAACTTCTGGCTTTGATGGATGCGGCCCTTAAGGCGGCTGATCCCGGTGTTCAGATCCCCCGCAACATGCCATCCCCGCCCAAAGGAAAAACCATTGTCATTGGTGCTGGCAAGGCATCGGCCAACATGGCGCGCGCCTTTGAGCAGGAATGGAAAGGCGATCTTGAAGGACTTGTTGTCACGCGTTATGGCCACGCTGTTCCCTGTGAGAAGATTGAAATCGTCGAGGCATCACATCCTGTGCCGGATGCTGCGGGCGAAGAAGCCGCGAAACGCATTCTTGAAATCGTTCAATCGGCGGGCCCTGATGATCTGGTGGTCTGCATGATTTCGGGCGGCGGGTCGGCCCTGCTTGCCCTGCCCGGTCCGGGACTGACCCTTGATGACAAGCAGTCGATCAACAAGGCATTGCTGCGCAGTGGCGCGACCATTTCGGAAATGAATTGCGTGCGCAAACATCTTTCGGCGATCAAGGGAGGACGCCTTGCCAAGGCCGCCGCACCGGCCCGCATGATTACCTATCTGGTGTCAGATGTACCCGGCGACGATCCGGCAATCATTGCATCGGGACCGACCGTTGCCGACCCGACATCGGGTCAGGACGCGCTTGATATCATCCGCCATTACCAGATCGACATCCCCGCGGCCGCCGAAAAGCTTTTGCGCAGTGCCGATGATGAAACGGTCAAACCCGATGATCCCTGCTTTGACGGGCATGAAACCATCATGCTGTCACGCCCGCAAGACAGCCTTGAAGCCGCGGCGGAAGTGGCCCGCAAAATGGGTCTGAACCCGGTGATCCTTGGCGATGCAATCGAAGGGGAATCGCGCGAGGTCGCCATCATGCATGCCGGTATCGCCCATCAGGTCGCCAATCACGGGCAACCGGCCGCCAAACCTTGTGTCCTGCTTTCGGGCGGGGAAACAACGGTAACAGTACGAAGCAAAGGCGGACGCGGCGGACGCAACAGCGAATTTTTGCTGTCGCTTCTGATCCAGTTGCGCGATCAGCCGGGGTTCAGCGCCATTGCCATTGATACCGACGGTATTGATGGCAGCGAAGACAATGCCGGTGCGATCATGGATGGGACAAGCTGGCAAAAGGCACAGAAAGCCGGTGTTGATTTACGGCAATATCTTGCCAACAACGATGCCTATAGCGCCTTTGCGCGGATTGATGATCTGATCATCACCGGCCCGACATTAACCAACGTCAACGACTTCCGGGCCATTCTGATCGAATAGCCAACCTGTCAAGACGGGCTCAGGCACCGGGTTTTGGCATCCATGGCCGAACCCAGCCAAGCCCGTCTTCGGTTTTGCCATGCGGCTTATATTCGCAACCGATCCAGCCGTCATAGCCAATGCGATCAAGCATATAAAACAGGAACGGATAGTTCAGTTCCCCGCTATCAGGTTCATGACGACCCGGCGCGCCGGCAACCTGAACATGGGCAATGCGATCAAGATGCTTATCGAGGCGGGCTGCGATATTACCGCCGACAATTTGTGCGTGATAGATATCAAATTGCAGCTTCAGGCGCGGATGACCCAGCTGTTCAAGGATCACGGCAGCCTGTTCGACGGAATTCAAAAGATATCCCGGCATATCAACCGGATTGATCGGTTCGATCAGGATATCGACACCGGCCTGATCGGCAAGGTCGGCGGCATAAAGCAGGTTGTCGCAATAAAGACGCGCCAGTTCGCCGGAATTTTCGTTTTCCCCCATCACACCGGCCATGCAATGAAGCATCTTGCAGCCGGTTGCGGCCGCGTAATCAAGCGCCTTGACCACGGAATCGCGAAATTCGTCTTCGCGTCCCGGACGACAGGCAAGGCCGCGGTCACCGGATTCCCAGTTGCCGGCGGGAAGGTTGAACAAGACCTGTTCAAGGCCGTTATCGGTCAGCAGTGATTTGACCGTCGATAACGGCATGTCATAGGCACCGATATATTCAACCCCGACAAATCCCGCATCGGCCGCCGCCGCAAATCGTTTTTCAAACGGAAGATCGGCAAACAGAAACGAAAGATTGGCGGCAAAACGTGGCATATCGCACCTGACGGGTGAATGGAAACGGGCACGTATGGTTTCCCAACTGCCTGATCAGGTCAATGATCAATCAGCGGATTTTCAGGATGCGGTTGGCAATTGGGCAACCTGATTTGAAATCCAGTCGGCGAATGCATCGACCTCGGCCCGGTTGGTGCCGCGTCCGGTATGCAGGAAATGATACTGATGACCGTCCAGATGCTGATCAAAGGGCATGGTCAGAAGGCCGGCATCAAGTTCATCGCGCGCCATTGCCGGACTGGCAAGAACCACACCCTGCCCGGCAATTGCCGCCTGAATGGCGTGGGTATCATCGGAAAAACTGATGCCCCCCGATGTTTTAAGCCCCTTGATCCCGTTTGACGCTGCCCAGCGTTCCCAAGTCGGCGTCACGTCATCGGGACTAAGCCAATCAAGATGCAGCAAGGTCGCATTGCAAAGATCATCACCGCTTTGAATGCCCAACATCGGGCTGCAAAGCGGGGCAAAGGTTTCACGAAACATCGTTTGGGCAACAAGCCCCGGATATGGACCACGCCCGTATCTGATCGCGGCATCCACCGCCCCGCTGGCAAGATCAACCGCCGCAGCCGAGGTATGAAGACGCAGATGAATATCAGGATAGCGTTTTTGAAAATCCGGCAAACGGGGCAACAGCCATTTGGCCGCAAAAGACGGAAGAACCGAAACCGTCAAACCACGCGATGTCTTGCGATGGCGAATGGCATCAACCGCATTGGCAAAGGATACAAAGCCGTCGCGCAGCACCGGGTACAGTTCCTGACCGGCCTGGGTCAACACGACCTGGCGTGGTTTGCGATCAAACAGACGCACACCCAGCGTTTCTTCCAGAAGGCGTATCTGATGGCTGATGGCCGTTGGTGTTACGGCAATCTCGCCAGCAGCCTTTTTAAAGCTTTGATGACGCGCAGCAGCTTCGAACGCGCGCAAGGCAGCAAGGGGCGGCAAAGACATATGGATGAATTCAACTCATCTAGAACATGATCAATTCGATTTTGCCCGAGGCATCAAAACAAGGCAAGTCTTGGTCATCACATGAACACAGATGAAGTGATTTCATCAAAAATGGAGACCGCGATGACCAGAATTCTTCATATCGACAGTAGCGCCCGCCCCGGCCGATCCGATCAGAAACCGCACGGCTCCCACAGCCGCCGTCTGACCGCCAAATTCATCGAACATTGGCGTTCCGCGCGGCCCAATGACGAGATCATTTATCGTGATGTCGGTGCAAATCCGCCCGCACCGGTCACAGGCGACTGGGTCCATGCAGCATTTACCAAACCCGATGATCGCGAAGACTGGATGCATGACGTTCTTCGTGAAAGCGACCTTTTGGTCGATGAACTTTTGGGTGCCGACATTATTGTCGCGGGCGTTCCGATGTATAATTTCGGCATGCCCGCCCAGATGAAGGCATGGGTCGACAACATTGTGCGTGTCGGCAAAACATTCGGCTTTGACCGGTCCCGCGACGGGGTTCCCTATTGGCCGATGGTGACGGACGGCAAATCGATTGTCGTTTTGTCATCGCGTGGCGATTACGGTTATGACGCGGGTGGTCGGGTCGCGCATCTGAACTTTGTCGAACGCGGGATTTTTACCCCGCTTGAATATATCGGCATCACGGATCAATACGGAACCGCGATTGAATATGACGAGTTCGGTGATGACCGCACCCAAAAGTCGATCGCACTGGCCGAGGCCGAGACAATCTCAATTGCCGAAAAACTGATCCGAATACACGCGACCAAAAATGCCGCCTGAAACCCGGACCGGGCACGGTTGATCGCCCTGCCCGGTCCGTTCACAAGCAGCGTCGTGCCAGATCATCCGGCTTTCTGTTTGGCGGCTGGCACGACCGCACGGGCATTGTCCTTGTCCAACCCGGTAATCAGACGCGCGCCCTTTTTGCGGAAAAGGTAGCTCCAGACCCATTGCACCATGACCAGTGCCGGGGCCCGAATACCGATCAGGAAGTAAATATGCGCAAGCCCCCAGAACCACCAGGCAAGCCAGCCTTTCAGCTTGAACCCGTTAAGGTCAATCACCGCACGGTGGCGACCGATCGTCGCCAGATTACCGGCATGGCTGTATTTGAATGCCGGTGTTGATCGCCCATCCATCAGATCGAGAATACGACGCGCAACATACTTGCCCTGTTGCTTGGCTGCCGGCGCAATTCCCGGAACCGTCAAACCATCCCGCCAGGGCACATGGGCCGCATCACCGATGACAAAAACATTCTGATGGCCCGGCACGGAAAGATCGGGTTCAACAATAATTCGCCCGCCACGATCAGCGGGTTTCTGTACCCAGTCCTTAAGATCGGGCACCTGAACCCCGGCCCCCCAGATCACATTGGCTGCCGGGATAAATTCGTCACCGATCTTAACCCCCTGTTCGGTGATGTCGGAAACCGGACTGCCAAGACGGACTTCAACGCCAAGACTTTCAAGGGATTGATGGGTATATTCCGACAGGCTGCGCGGAAATGCGCCAAGAAGCCGGTCACTGCCTTCGACCAGAATGATACGGGCATCACGCGGATCAATCCGGCGGAAATCGTCGGTCAGGGCCTTTTTCGCCAGTTCGGCAATTGCACCGGCCATCTCGACCCCGGTCGGGCCACCGCCCACGACAACGAAATTGAGAAGACGGCGTTTCTGTTCTTCATCCTCGCTGTTTTCGGCACGCTCAAAAGCCAAAAGCAGGTTTTTACGGATGTCGGTGGCCTCGGTAATGTTTTTAAGCCCCGGCGCCAAAGACGCCCAATGGTCATGGCCGAAATAGGATGTGACCGCACCGGTCGCCAGGATCAGATAATCATATTCAAGATGATGATCCCCGGACAAAACACGTTGCCCGGCCAAATCGATCCCGGTGACCTCGCCCATGAAAACCGAAACATTCGGTGCGTGGCTGAAGATGCTTCGGGTTGGCCAGGCGATTTCAGCGGGCGAAAGATCGGCTGTGGCGACCTGATATAACAGGGGCTGAAACAGGTGATGATTGCGCTTGTCAATCAGAACGACTTCGACATTCTTGCCCGCCAGTTTTTTGGCGGCACTCATTCCGCCAAATCCGGCCCCGACAATGACCACACGTTTCTGATCGGACATGCTGGCATACTCCGTTTTGTCCATAACCGGCCGGGCATGGCCCGGTCCCAGGCGAAAGCCTGGATCAGGACCTAGTGACAATATCGGGAAAGCGCAAGAAATCCAATGTGATCAACGGCACACGCAACCCAAGACAAGCACGCACCTTGCCGTTATAAGAACGGTCTGTTGTCATCAAGATAGAGGCCCACATGAACAACGCCTTTTCGCTTCATCCCCAACTTGCCGCCGATACAACGCTGGTTACCGACGGCCCGCTTTCGCATGTGTTGTTGATGAATGATGCGCGTTATCCCTGGTTGATCCTTGTGCCCAAGCGCCCTGATCTTGTTGATTACGATGATCTGAGCCCAGAGGACCGCATCACGCTGGGCAATGAAGCCGCCGCCGTTTCACAGGTGATCAAACGCCGGTTTGATGCGCATAAGACAAATGTCGCAATGCTGGGCAATATGGTGCCGCAACTTCATTGTCATGTTGTCGGACGGTTCAAGGATGACCCGGCATGGCCCGGCCCGATCTGGGGCGTTGGCACGGCCGAACCCTATGACGAGGAAGCCGGGCGTGACCGGCTTGCGGCATTGCGCGCCGATCTGATTTCGGCCTTCAAGCATCTTTGATCATCGATGCTCTTTGCTTGACGCACATCAAGGCAGCGCAGATTGGAATAATGCAAAAGACGGATAGAACGAATTAATCGGGATATCCGTCATGCAGCTGGCTCTTTACGAAAAATACGATCTGCGACTGCCGCGTTACACCAGCTATCCGACAGCCCCCCATTTCCATGCCGGGATCAACGGCACCGTGTTTGAAGGCTGGCTTGGGGAACTTGACCCCGCACAGCCGCTGTCGCTGTATCTGCATGTTCCCTATTGCGAAGAAATGTGCTGGTTCTGCGGATGCAATACCAAGATCACCAAACATTACAAGCCGGTCACCAGCTATGTCGGGGCCCTGCTTGGTGAAATTGAAAGCACGCTTGGCAAGCTGCCAAAGGGTAGCCGATTTGTCGTTTCCCATATCCATTTCGGCGGCGGCAGCCCCACCATCCTAAAGGCCGACGACCTGCGCACGATCATGGCTGCGATCAGCAACCGGCTGGATCTGTTGCCTGATGCCGAAATTGCCATTGAAATGGACCCGCGCACCGCAACGGCCGACTTCATGGATGCCATGGTCGAATGCGGCTTTAACCGTGCCAGCATCGGTATTCAGGATTTCCATGACGACGTCCAACGGGCAGTCAACCGCATTCAAAGCATTGATCTGGTCCGTGATGTGATTGACGGGCTTCGGAATCGCGGGATTACGGGCATCAATGTCGATCTGATGTATGGCCTGCCCCATCAGACGATTGATACATTGCGTGACACGGTTGATCAGACCGTTTCGCTGCGCCCTGACCGGCTGTCGGTTTTCGGATATGCCCATGTGCCATGGATGAAAAAGCACCAGCAACTGATCCCGACCGAAGTTCTGCCCGACACACAGGAACGCTGGGCGCAGTATGAAGAAATCCAGAACCGGCTATCGGCCCATGGATATATCGCCATCGGGCTTGATCATTTCGCCCATGAAGCCGACAGCATGGCTGTTGCAATTCGCAATGGTGAATTGCACCGCAATTTTCAGGGATACACAACTGATCGGGCCGAAGCCCTGATCGGGTTTGGTCCATCGGCGATTTCGTCGCTGCCACAAGGATATGCGCAAAACGATCCGGCACTGGCGCGCTGGCAACGCAGTGTCGAGGCCGGAATGTGCGCGATTGAAAAAGGCGTCGCACTAAGCGGCGAAGACAAGCTGCGCCGCGAAATCATCAACGAATTGATGTGCAATCTTTCGGTCGATCTTGATGATGTATGCGCCCGTTTTCAGACATCAGCCGACCGGTTCCGCCCGGAACTTGATCGCATCGACGCAATGAGTGCGGACAACATCGTCAAAGTTAACGGCCATAACATTATTTTGACCGAAACCGGGCGCCCGTTGGTACGTGCAATCTGTGCGGCCTTTGATACCTATCTTGATCCTGCGCATGGGCGCCATTCACAGGCTGTCTGACCGAACATTCGCGTAAAAAAGGGGCCATATGGCCCCTTTTTTCGTGGAATGGTGCCTTGTGATCAATCCCAGTCCGGGGCCAGCCCGTCCGGGCTTACGATCCGGCCGTTTTCATCGGCAAGGTCATGGATGGCCTGCATCTGTTCACCGGTCAGTTCGAAATCAAAGATATCGAAATTCTCAAGCAGGCGCTTTTCCCCGACGGTTTTTGACAGGGCGATGACGTTGTTTTGTTCAATCACCCAGCGCAACACGATCTGGGCCACGGATTTTCCCTGGTCTGCGGCAATCGCCTTAAGGGTATCGTTTTCAAACACCTTGCCATCGGCCATCGCAAAATAGCTTGTCAAAGACATGCCAAGCTTGTTTGCGGTTTCCATGACCACCGACTGATCGATGAAGGGATGATATTCGATCTGGTTGGTGACAATCGGCGCATCGGACAGGGCGACTGCTTCGTTCATCAGGGCGGTGTTAAAGTTGCTGACACCGATATGACGCACCTTGCCGGCTTTGCGTACTTCGTTCAGTGCACCGATCTGTTCGGCAAGTGGCACATCCTTGTTCGGCCAATGCAGCAACAACAGATCGACATAGTCGGTCCGCAGCTTTTTCAGGCTTTCATCAACCGATGCGATGAAATCATCATGGCGGTAATTCGACACCCAGACCTTGGTTGTCAGGAAAATATCCTGACGCGGGACGGATGACAGTTCGATGGCTTCGCCAACGGCTGCTTCGTTTTCATAGATCTGGGCGGTATCGATATGGCGAAAACCGGTTTCCAGTGCCTTGGGCACAATCCGTTTCACGTCATCTTCGGAAATGCGAAATGTCCCAAATCCCAATGCCGGGATGGTGGCGCCATTTGTCGTTACTTCAAACATGTTTTCAAACCTCGTTGATTATGGGTCTGTCTGCGAAACATCCCGCGGATGGTTTCGTTCCGGACCCGATGAAAATTCTTTGGGAAAGGCCGGTTATTCGGCCGGTTGCAGACGGGCAACGTCACGACGGTCAAGCGACCCGCTCAGCACGGTCAGGCCAAGGGCAAGAACCACAAGAATCGCCCCGATCCACGGTGTTGCCGCCAGTCCAAGTCCGGATGCCACAACATGCCCGCCAATCCATGCGCCCAGCGCAATGCCAAGATTGAAGGCCGCAATATTGAGCGCGGATGCAACATCAACCCCACCCGGCCGGTGTTGTTTGGCAAGTTTCACGACATAAAGCTGCAAGCCCGGAACATTGGCAAATTGCAGGAAGCCAAGCGCCCCAAGGGTCACAATGGTCGCAACCGGTGAAATCGCGGTAAAGCTGAACAGCACCAGCACCGCCGCCTGAAGCACGAACAGAACGGTCAGGGCGCGCACCGGGTTTCGATTGGCAAGTTTGCCCCCGGCAATATTACCGATCGCAATCGCCACACCGTAAAAGATCAGGATCAGACTGACCGATGATTCGGTAAAACCGGTAATTTCCTGCAAGATCGCCGACAGATAGGTAAAGGCCACGAATGTGCCCCCATAGCCCAGGGCTGTCATGCCATACACAATCAGCAACCGCGAACTGCCAAGCACCCGCACCTGATCACCAAGACCGGCCGTTTCACCGCGCTTGAGATTGCCCGGCAACAGCAACGCAATCCCGGCAAAGGAAATCACACCAAGCAGTGCAACACCCCAGAAGGTCGCGCGCCAGCCAAACATCTGCCCGATAAAGGTGCCAAGCGGCACACCGGTCACAATGGCAACGGTCAGCCCCATGAACATCATGGCAATCGCCGATGCCCGGCGGTCTTCCGGAACCAGATCGGCAGCAATGGTCGCCCCGACCGAGAAGAATACACCATGGGCAAAGGCCGAAATCACCCGCGCAACCAGAAGCAATTCATAACTCGGGCTTAGCGCGGCAACACCGTTACCGATGATGAACAGGCCCATAAGCCCCAACATCAGGGATTTACGGTTCATGCGCCCGGTCAATGCCGTCAGGACCGGGGCACCAAAAGTCACGCCAAGGGCATAAACACTGACAATCAGCCCCGCCATCGGCAGGGTCACATCAAGATCGCTTGCAACTGTCGGCAACAGGCCGACAACCACAAACTCCGTTGTTCCGATCGCATAGGCCGCGATGGTCAACGCAAACAAGGCAAGTGGCATTCAAATTCTCCTTCCGCACTTAGCGCGGATAAACAGGTTTCATCGGGGTTTCCCCGGAATTTGGTGTGACTATGCCAATCAAAACCTTGCGCGATAATCCGGATTGCGCGACAACCATATTTGAATTCAATTCAAAAACGAGGATGCATTGGACAACCGTGCGGGCGAAATGGAGACCTTTATCAAGGTCATCGAACATGGCAGCTTTTCACAAGCCGGGCGGGATTTGCACATGTCGCCATCCGCTGTCAGCAAGCTGGTCACACGGATCGAAGACCGGCTTGGCACCAGACTTCTTGTCCGTTCGACACGGCAATTGCAGCTTACCCCCGAAGGCGAGATGTATTTGCGCCGCGCCCGTACCATCCTTGACCAGATTGATGAAACCGAACGGCTGATTGGTGGTGGCGGTCAGGCAGCCCCGCGCGGCAAACTAAGCATCAATGCATCCGTGGCCTTTGCCCAGGTCTTTATCATCCCCTACCTGCCCGGTTTTTTGCGGCAATATCCCGATATCGAACTGGAACTGACCCAGACAGACGGCATTGTTGATCTGCTTGAAGAGCGGGCCGATATCGCCATTCGTTCCGGCGGGCTTCCGGATTCCAGTTTGATGGCGCGCAAGCTTCTTGAAACCAAACGCAAGATCGTCGCATCCCCGGCCTATCTCGAACAGTGCGGGATCCCGCAAACGCCTGCCGACCTTGCCGATCACAATTGCCTGCGTTTCAATTTTATCAAGGGACGCAATTTCTGGCCATTTACCGATCCGCAAACCGGACGCCAGTTCGATCAGACGATCACCGGTGACTTTCTTGGCAATAATGGCCCATTGGTCAAATCAATGTGTCTGGCCGGTATCGGCATTGCGCGCATTGGCAATTTCCACGTCCATAATGCGCTTGAAAAAGGGGATCTGGTGGAAATCCTAGCCGACTGGACCAAAGACGATATTGAAACCGTTCATGCCGTTTGGGCCGGTCACGACCATCTGGCGACACGCATCCGGGCCTTTATCGACTTTGTTGTCGATTGTGTGCGCAAAAGCCCGTCACGATGATTTGCGCAGGGTCAGGATCACAATCCCGCTGACCACGATCAACCCGCCCACCATCTGGATCGGGCTGATCATCTGATCAAGGATCACCCAGCCAAACAACAATGTGGCAATCGGTTCAACATTCATGACCGACGCATTGCGCGCCATATCCAGACGCGGCACAGTGATGAACAGAACCGAAAAGGCACTGCCATAAAGTGCCACCAGAACGGCAAGCCCGATCCAGCCTGGCCCTGCCTGTGGCAAGGCCATTCCGCCCGGCAACACATCGCCCAATCCGGCAAAGATCATGGCGACAAACACCACCAGCATGGTGAACATTGAACGCACTGAACCGTTCAGTGCCGCCAGCTTGTGATCGGTCACCCAAAACGCAACCGACAGCGCCGTTGCCGCCGTCAGCGCAAAGGCAATGCCAAGCCACCATTCATCGGTGACCGTCACCCCGCCGCCGAGAATTCCCGGAAGATCAAGCGCCAGAACAAGACCGGAAAGTATGAAAAGCATCAATGCTGCCGACTTCAATGTCGGGCGTGCCCCGCCCAATCCCCAGGTCAACAGAGCAAGAATGATCGGAAATGTGTTGGCCGTCAGCAACGCCAGTGCCACCGGCACGCGGGCAACCGCGGAATAAAGACACAGGCTTTGCACCGTGATCATCACCCCCAGCAAAACTTGCCAGCGCCCGAGCCGCTTGGGCAGGCGAATGGAGTGATGCTGGAAAGTCACGATCGAAATCAGGATCAACAAGGCAACGCCGGACCGGCACAAAACCGCCAGCAAAAGCCCCGTGCCGTTTTCAAATGCCAGTCGGGCGGCAACATGATTTCCGGCAAAGCTGCATGCCACAAGCGCAAGCACCATCACCGCAATGTGGCGGGGAAAAAGTGCGGGCGCACCATTCTGGCGTGTCGGGGACGAATTGGCGTTGGCGGCGGGCATTCGCAGACATCCTGACTGTTCGGGGCACCCCGAATAGACCTTATGGCCATAGAAGAATCAAGGCGTTATATGGAATCCTGATGTTCTGTTGCGCGAAGAAGTTCCAGACATCTTTGCGCAACCAGACGGGCGGGCTGCAAGGACGGATGGCGGAACGGCACAAGCTCAGTCCCGGTTTGCATCGGCCGAGCATAATCGCCGTCATAAAGTGACTGGTGCAATCGTTGATGGCGCTCGGATGCCAATCCATCAGGGGCATAGATATACACCCCGCCCGGCGCGGCCGCGGCCTCGCAACACATGGAAACGGAATCCCCGGTAACAATCAGCACATCGGCCAGGGCCAGATACCCGAAATAGGGATTTTCATCCTGCGACGTCCAGTCATGGAGATGATAGCCAAGCCCCGACGCAGCGAGACGTTCGGCGATCAGTTCTTCGTTCGCCGGCCCGGTGCGCCGACTGGTCGTCACCAGCAAACTGCCATCCACCGCGCGGGCCGCGTCAATCGCACGCGAAATCAGTTCATCGGCCATATCACGGGTAAAGGTGGTTTTCTTTGTGCTGCCCCCCACGATCACGGCAAAACGCGGCGCCGGCAATCCTTTGAAATGAGGACGCCAGGTATCAGCTTCGATCAGAAGACGCGTTTCGGTAACACGGTGCGGCGCGCCCGGAATTTCAAGGATGTTTTCACGAAGCGCCATCCGGTCGTGGGCCGGAACAGCAATCAGATCAAATGCACTTTCACCACTATCGGGGCGCATGATCTGACAAATGCGGGTGTGGCCGCGGCTTTGTTTTTTGATCCATCGTGCCACCGGCGCGGTTCGTCGTCCGGCCGAAATCACCAGATCAGGCCAAGGTGCCACCAGACGCATGCGCGAGGGCACATCAACCCCGATCAAACTCGCCCCGCGAATGATATTGGGCAGGCGCGCCAGTTTTGTATATCCGATATCAACACGTTTGAAGGGTTGCGCCAGTGCTTCGGCCACACCGATTGCCTGATTGATGTTTCCCGCACGGTCATCGGCCAGAACCCAGATCAGATGCGTATCTTGTTCGGACATTCAGGGAGACTTTCCTGATTTGATTATTGTTATTGGATTGCGGCCCCAAAGATCATAGTCGCTAATCCTGCATGCGTCGATGGTCTGGCATGATTGGTAGCGTCAGATCACGGCTTTATCAAGCATGGACGCCGGGTTATGAAATTGGCGCTGGGCTTCGCAACAGTTTTGTAATTTAATCTGCGCCCACCCACCTATTCTTTAGGGTGGGTTTTAACCGTCAGTGAAGTGTGGACAGAATGCTTGGGACATCCGTTTCCGTCAAAAGAACATCGCGCATTGTCCTGTGCGTCTTGCTTGCCTTGTTGCCTATTACGGTCTGGATGGTCACGGAATTCTGGCGCGAGACCAAACTTGTCGACATCACCGAAGACGGCCGCAACAAACTGGAACTGTACCGGTCCAACCTTCAGGGTGCGATCAAGGAACACGAATATCTGCCGATCACGCTGGCATCTGACAAACGTATTCTTGATCTTGCTTTGTTTGCCGACCCGGCCAATGCGGCGGCGGTCAATGTCTATCTTGAAAAGCTGGCAGCCGACAGCGGTGCGTCCGACATCTATTTCATGGATCAGAACGGCACGACCATTGCGGCAAGCAACTGGAACAGTCAGGCATCCTTTATCGGGCGCAACTTTTCATTCCGTCCCTATTTTCAACAAGCCCAGGCCGGACTGACCGGCCATTATTTCGCATTTGGCATCACATCAAACGTGCCGGGCTATTACATTTCGCATCCTGTACGTCCGGACGGCACCACGTTCGAAGGTGCCGTGGTGGTCAAAACCCATCTTGAAACACTTGTCCAGCGCTGGGCACGCGGCAGTGAAAGCGTGCTGGTCACCGATGAAAACGGCATCGTGATCATTGCATCCCATCCCGAATGGCGTTTTCGCGATCTTGGTGGTCTGGCGGCCAAGGATCGCCCGCGAATTATCGCGTCGCGCAAATATGGGGATTACCCGCTTGCGCCGATGCCGTTGCTTTCGGGCCATTGGCCGTCCGATGATGATCTTGGCGTGTTGTCACTGGGAGGAACGCCACGTAGCGCCGGGGATCGCAATACCGACCGTGGTGCCGACTGGAATGCAGACCAAAATGCCCCTGCCCCGCGTGCACGCGGCGTCACAAACACGCCATCAGGTGATAGCGCATCGGGAAAACCCGAACCGGCCAGGACGACCTATCTGGTGACAGGAAGCACGCTTCCTGTTCAGGGATGGCGGATGTATCTGTTGACCGACAAGTCATCGCTTGATCGTTCCGTGATCAGTGCCGGGTTGATGGGCGGGGCTGCGCATATCATTTTCACCGGCCTTGTCTTTATCATTTTACAGCGCCGGCGCGCGATGCTGGAACAGCTTGAAATCCGGGACTGGTCGCAACGCGAACTGGAACGGCAAGTTCGCCTGCGCACCGCCGACCTGATGAGCACAAATTTGCGCCTGGCCCAGGAAATTACCGAACGTTCGCGCACCGAAGATGCCCTGCGATCAGCACAGGCCGAACTGGTCCAGACCAGCAAACTTGCCGCCCTTGGCCAGATGTCAGCCGGGATCGCGCATGAAATAAACCAGCCGCTGACCGCCATTCGCAGCTATGCGGAAAACGCCCTTAAATTCATTGCACGCGGCAACGAGGAAACGGCGACCCGCAACCTGCAACGCATTTCCGAACTGACCGACCGCATGGGGCGGATTACCAACAACCTTAAAACGTTTTCCAGACGCCCGGAACAGGACAACCACCCGGTTGATGTTCCCAAACAGGTGCAGACGGCGATTGATCTGGTGCTTGAAACCGGTCGGGCCGGCGTTACCGACATTGCGCTGAGCCATGATGAACATGTGCGCCCGGTCATTGCCGAGGCCAATCAGCTGACACAGGTTTTCATCAACCTGATCAACAATGCTGCCGATGCCTGCCAGAATATCAGTGACCCGAAAATCGAAATTTCAATCACCGAACGGGAAGACCGTGTTCTGGTAAAGGTCAATGATAATGGCCACGGCATTCTGCCCGAAAACCTGCCAAAACTGTTTGACCCGTTCTTTACCACCAAACCATTTGGTGACGGCCTTGGGCTGGGACTTTCGATCTGTTATGGCATCATCCGAAGCTTTGGCGGGACCATCCGTGCGGAAAACCGCCCAAATGGCGGATCCTCCTTTATCATCGAGTTGCGCCACGAAGGCATTGGCGAGGATACGGCGGAAAACAGCCTCTCGACGGCAATCGCCGGGCCTGATAGAAACTTCGGCCAAACCACGACCGTGCTTAATATGCTTAGCGATCAGGCCGACCTTTGACCGGGTTTCCTGATCCCTGATCCGGGCCGAAGGATACGCCAGTGCCAACCACCGCCGATTGCGTTCTGTTTGTTGACGATGATGCCGATGTGCGTGAAGCCGCACAGCAAACGCTTGAACTTGCCGACATTCATGTCGAAGTCTTTGCCGATGCCGGGTCCGCACTTGCCCGATTGCGCAAAGGCTGGCCCGGGGTGGTTGTTTCCGACATCCGCATGCCCAAGATGGATGGTCTGGAATTTCTGGGCGAAATCAAAAAGATCGATAATGACATGCCCGTCATCATGATCACCGGTCATGGCGATGTCGCGACCGCGGTCAAGGCGATGCAAAACGGCGCGTTCGATTTTATCGAAAAACCCTATTCCCCGGATCTGTTCATCGACATTACCAAACGTGCCATGGCCCACCGCAAGCTGATCCTGGAAAACAGGACGCTGCGCATCGAGTTGGCCCGTCATACCAAAAATGCATCCGACTTTATCGGCCGCAATCCGGCGATGGAAAAGCTCCGCACCCTGATCGGCAATGTCGCCAGTACCAATGCCCATGTCCTGATCAATGGTGAAACCGGATCAGGCAAGGAAGTGATTGCGCGCAATCTGCATGAAATGTCGGGGCGTCCCGGACCGTTTGTTGCGGTCAATTGCGGGGGCATGCCCGAAAACCTGATAGAATCGGAACTGTTTGGCCATGAAGCCGGGGCCTTTACCGGGGCGGACCACAAACGCATCGGCAAATTCGAATTTGCCGACAAGGGCACGATCTTCCTTGATGAAATCGAAAGCATGCCGCTTGCTCTTCAGATCAAGCTTCTGCGTGTCTTGCAGGAACGCGCCCTTGAACGGCTTGGCTCAAACCGGGTGCAGCCGATTGACCTGCGCGTTGTCGCGGCAACCAAGACCGACCTCAGAGAAGCATCTTCACGCGGCGAATTCCGCGAAGATCTTTATTACCGGCTGAATGTCGTGCAGCTCCATATTCCGCCATTGCGCGAACGCAAAGACGACATTCCGCTGTTGTTCGAACATTTCACCCGCGATGCCGCCAAACGGTTCGACCGCCCGGTCAAACTGGTCACCCCGGCTGAAATGGCACAATTCACCGCCTATGACTGGCCGGGCAATGTGCGCGAATTGCGCAACGCCGCCGAACGGCGCGTTCTTGGCCTTGATCCGCTGGCGACCGGCAATGACATGGCCAGCCAGAACGGCATGACCCTGCCCCAACAGGTCGAAGCCTTTGAACGAAGCCTGATTACCGAGGCCCTTCGCGAACATGGCGGCAATGTCACCGCCACGGTCAGTGCCCTTGGCGTACCGCGCAAAACCTTTTACGACAAGCTGACCAAATACGACATAACCCCCGCCGAATTCAGGCGCGCACGCAGCGCATCGGAATAATCCAAAGCCCGCCCTTCCGGCGGGCTTTTTCTTTGCCCTTTTGCCCGCAAGACCAGCGCAGCCACAATGTGCGGACATCCACACATCAGACAAGATTTCATGTGTGAAATCGACAACAAAACAGCCGAATATGCTGCAACGCAACAGCGACGAATACCGCACAAGTGCATGATTTTACGTTGTTATCCAGCATCCCTGAAAACTGGCCCGTACCTTGCTGATTACGGCACAGCGCCAAACGGCGTTTTAAAACGACGCCACAAAAGGCGCGCTTACGGGAAAACGCATAAGTTAGTAAAGGGAGACACTTTAATGCGTCCTATTACCAAGCATATCCTCGCAGCAGGCGTTGCCGCAGCAGCCCTGATGGGTGTTAATGCCGCTTCTGCACAGGAAGTCATCAAGTTCGCACACGTTGTCGCACCGAACACCCCGAAAGGTCAGGGTGCGGAATATTTCAAAAAGCGTGCGGAAGAAATCCTTGGCGACAAGGTAAAAATCGAAATTTACCCGAACTCCCAGCTGTTTGACGACGACAAGGTTCTGCCGGCCATCCTGCGTGGTGATGTTCAGTTCGGCGCACCGTCGCTTGCCAAATTCGGCAAATGGACCAAGAAACTTCAGGTCTTCGATCTGCCGTTCCTGTTCAAGGACATGGATGCTGTTTCGTGCTTCCAGGATGGCGAAAAAGGCCAGGAACTGCTGAATGCCATGTCTGGCAAAGGTCTGACCGGTGTCGGTTACTGGCACAATGGCCTGAAACAGCTTTCGGCGAACAAGCCGCTGCGCGTTCCCGAAGATGCCGCTGGCCAGAAATTCCGTATCCAGTCGTCTGACGTGATCGCAGCCCAGTTCGAAGCTGTAGATGCCGTCCCGCAGAAAATGGCGTTCTCGGAAACCTATTCCGCGCTTCAGACCGGCGTTGTTGATGGTCAGGAAAACACCTGGTCGAACATCTATTCGAAGAAATTCTTCGAAGTTCAGGATTACATCACTGAATCCAACCACGGTCTTCTCGACTATATGGTCGTGACCTCGACCAAATGGTGGGAAGGTCTGGATCCGGAAATTCGTGACGGCCTGACCCAGGCAATGAACGAAGCATCCGATTACGCAAACGGCCTGTCGGCTGAACTGACCGCAGAACAGCGTCAGGCAGTGATTGATTCGGGTGAAACCGAAATCCTTCAGCTGTCGGCTGACGATTTCGCAAAGTGGCAGACCGCAATGAAGCCGGTTTGGGATGAGTTCTCTGGCGATATCGGTCAGGACATCATCGACGCCGCTGCTGCGTGTAACTGATCCTTACTTTTTCCCAACATTATCGGAAAAGGGCCGTTTACGATGATCTCAACGGTCGTTAACCGGCTGGAGGAGGGCATTATTGCCCTCCTGCTTGCCTCCATGACTTCGCTGACCTTTGTTAACGTTGTCATGCGTTACGTCTTCAATTCCGGCCTGACCTGGGCCCTGGAAATTACCGAATTCCTGTTTGCCTGGCTGATCCTGTTTGGCATGTCATACGGGGTCAAGGTCGGCTCGCACATTGGTGTCGACGCGCTTGTGCGCCTGTTCCCGGACCGGGTTCAGCGCGTCATTGGCCTGTTCGTTGTTGCCACGGGCATCCTGTATTCAAGCTGGTTGATCATTGGTGGCTGGGAACTGGTCAGCTTCAACCACATGCTTGAAATGGAAGCCGAAGACAGCCCGATCATGCTGTGGTTCGTCTATCTGATCATGCCGGTTGGCGCTGCTTTGCTGGCGTTCCGTCTGGCACAGGTGGGCTGGCGCATCATTACCGGCAAACAGGTCGGCTTTAACCTGGCAGACGAAGCACGCGAAGCCATTGACCAGCTTAATCATGCTGGCAATGCCGCAGATGGCGACAAAACCGCCACACCGTCTAAGCCAAACGCATAAGCCGCGCGGGGGACATTTTTCATGACTATCGCATTTCTGTTTATCCTGCTGTTCGGCTTGATGGCACTGGGCGCACCGATCGCCATTTCGCTTGGTGTTTCTTCGCTTGCGACCATTCTGATGTTTGGCGATGACAGCCTTGCCACGCTGGCCGAAAAGCTGTTTGGCGGGATGGAACATTACACCCTTCTTGCCATCCCCTACTTCATTCTGGCATCGGCATTCCTTTCGACCGGCGGGGTTGCCCGCCGTCTGATCCGGTTTGCCATTGATACCGTGGGCTGGTTCCCCGGTGGTCTGGCCATGGCATCGGTTCTGGCCTGCATGCTGTTTGCTGCTGTGTCGGGGTCAAGCCCGGCAACCGTGGTTGCCATCGGCTCGATCGTGATCGCCGGCATGGTGCGCGCAGGTTATCCGCAAAGTTTCGCCGCCGGTGTGATCTGTAACGCCGGGACACTTGGCATCCTGATCCCGCCATCGATCGTTATGGTGGTCTATGCGGCCGCGACCGAAGTTTCGGTCGGGCGCATGTTCCTGGGCGGGGTCATTCCGGGCATCATGGTCGGCCTGATGCTGATGATTGCGATTTACATCGTTGCACGCATCAAGAAACTGCCAAGCCAGCCGCGTCCGTCACTTGCCGAATGGGGTGGTGCCCTGTTCTCGGCGTCTGGCGGGCTGTTGCTGGTGCTGCTGATCATGGGCGGCATTTATGGCGGGGTCTTCACCCCGACCGAGGCCGCGGCAGTTGCCGCCTTCTATGCCATGTTTGTCGCCGTACTGTTTTACCGTGACATGGGCCCGATCAAGGAAATGTCCTGGGTCCCGGAAAATGGCAATAAAAGCATCGGCAGCCTGATCGCCCACAACGTTCCCCAAATGGGCAAGGCACTGGCGTTGCTGCCATTTGACAAGGATGTGCGTCACGTTCTTCTGGATGCTGGCAAAGTCACCATCATGCTGATGTTCATCATCGCCAATGCGATGTTGTTTGCCCATGTCCTGACGTCTGAACGCATCCCGCACACCATTGCCGAAACCATCATCGGATGGGGACTTCCGGCTTGGGGCTTCCTGATTGTGGTGAACATCGTCCTGTTGCTGGCCGGTAACTTCATGGAACCGAGCGCCATTCTTCTGATCATGGCACCGATCCTGTTCCCGATTGCCATGCAGCTGGGCATTGATCCGATCCATCTGGGCATCATCATGGTGGTCAATATGGAAATCGGCATGATCACGCCGCCGGTGGGTCTGAACCTGTTTGTGACATCCGGGATTACGGGCATGCCGTTGCTCAAGGTTGTCAAGGCAGCCCTGCCCTGGCTGATGATCCTGCTGGGCTTCCTTATCTTGATTACCTATGTCCCGGCGATATCGACCTGGCTTCCGACAACCCTTATGGGGCCGGAACGGATCATGACCCACTAGTCATCCCCGTTTCACGGAAACTGATCTTCCAAAGGGCGACACCGCAAACCGGTGTCGCCCTTTTTGCATGCGCATGCATGGCTGCCATTCCGCGCCTGGCAAACTGTCGCGCTTGGAAAAAACAGCGATCTTGTGGATAATGATCTTTCTTCAATCGTTTCAGGTTGCTGTCCTTGATGGCGTGATCGACAATCGCGCAAGCCCGGACGCAAAGTTGCGCCGTTTATTTGCCTTTTCCTGTCCTGGTTCCGACCGTGACCCGCGTTCACATTTGTGCGCGGCCCTTTGCGCCCCACGCATTGGCAAATCAATGGCAACTTGCGCCGGCAATCAGGGATATGCGCCCTAAGCGCCCCTAATGAAACGGAATGCAGACATATGGCAAAGTCCATGCCCGATACCCGGCCCGATCCCAAACGTCTGGCCCTGCTTCTTGCAGCCCTGATTGCAACCGCGCCGTTTGCAATCGACACCTATTTGCCTGCGATCCCGGCCATGGCAGCCGATTTCGGCACTGCCACCCATGCGGTTGAAGTTTCAATCAGCACCTTTTTGATCGGCTTTGCACTGGGTCAGTTGATTGGCGGGCCGCTTTCCGATCGTGTCGGACGCAGACCGGTCGCCCTTGGCGGTCTTGTGATCTATATCGTGACCAGTGCGATCATTACCGGTGTCGATAGTGCGACAACGCTGAATGTCATGCGGTTTGTTCAGGCGATTGGGGGTGGCTTTGCGCTTGTTGTGGTCGGGGCATCTGTCCGTGATCTTTACGACGGCAAGGAAGCGGCCAAGATGTTTGCCCTGATTGCGGTGATCATGATGATCGCCCCGCTCGCCGCCCCGACGGTCGGTTCGGTGCTGCTGGTCTGGTTTAACTGGCAGGCGATCTTTGTTCTGTTGATTGTATATGGCAGCCTGATGCTGGGGGTTGTCTGGTTCAGAATGCCTGAAACCACCCGGTTCCGCCCGCATTATGCCGGCCCGACCCGGCGCGTCTGGTGGACCTATCTGGAAGTTTTGCGTACCCGGCGTGCCGTCGGCTTCATGCTGACCCATACCGGGGCAAGTGCGGTGATGTTCAGCTTTCTGACAGACAGCCCGTTCATGTATATCGATTTCTTTGGCGTCAGCCCGGCCCAGTTTCCCTATCTGTTTGGTGCCAATGTTCTGGTGATCGTTGTGTGCAACCGCTTGAACACGCCGTTGCTCAAACGTCTGGAACTCCATCAGATCCTTAAGATCGCAACCGCCATTCAGCTGGCAGCCGTCATCGGACTGTTTCTGGCGATCAATGTCTTTGAGCCAAGCCTTTATAGCGTCGTGCCGATGGTGATGATTTCGGTCGGGATGATCGGCCTGACGGCACCCAGTGCGACCGCATCCTTCATGCAGTTTTTCCCCCATATTGGCGGAACCGCGACCGCATTGATGGGCACCATTCAGTTTGCAACCGGTGCCGTGGCGGGCATGGTGATTGGTCATTTCCACGACGGAACCTTGTTGCCGGTGACCTTGTCCATGCTGGGCTTCGGGATTTTTGCCAATGTGATGGTCCATTTCATCGCAGAGGCCCGACCATCGGAAATCACGGCGAATTTACATGAAACGCGCTCGACCGAAGCAGCGGGTTAAGACCTTTCCAAGGAGCACCATCAACCATGGCAAAGATGAATTTCAACGATTACGGGCGCTGCATGGCGACCTATAACAGTTGGCAGAATGCGGTTCTGTTTGATCTGTGTGAACAGATTGGCGACGAGGAACGCCGCCGTGATCGCAACATGTTTTTCACATCAATCCACAATACGCTGAACCATATTCTTTATATCGATCTGCGTATTCTCGACATCCTCAAGACCGGTCAGGCCGGCCCGTATGATGCACGCACCATTGTTGCCGATGATTTTGACGATCTGAAAGAACAGCGCATCCGGATCGACCGTGAAATCGGCGCCTTTGTCGATGCCAATGACCATGCCTGGCAGGACGGTATTCGCGAATTGCAGGGGCTGGACGGGATCAAGCGCAAACTGCCCCGTCAGCTTTTCCTGATGCAGCTGTTCAACCATCAAACCCATCACAGATCGCAAATCACCAGTGAATTGCACAAGATGGGCATTGATTACGGCATCACGGACGTTCCGTTAACGCCCGATCTGCCGCTGTAAAGCCGGGCCTATTTGCCGGTAAAGACAGCTTTGCGCTTTTCAAGGAAGGCAGTGTAGCCTTCCTTGAAGTCCGCGCTGTCAAAAGCGCGATAGCCTTCGTCAAACTCGCGCGCATCAATTGCCCCGCCCTGACGCAGGCGATTGATCATTTTCTTGTGCAGGCGCTGGGTGATCGGCGCACCACCGGCGATGCGATGGGCGGTTTTGTCGATCTCGGCATCAAAATCGGCAATCGGCACGTGACGGGCAACAAAGCCGATCTCGCGGGCGCGTTCGGCACCAAACACCTGTCCTTCAAGAAGAATTTCAAACAGGGCGGCCTCCCCCAGAAGATCAAGCATGATCTCAAGCTCCGGATAGCCAAGTGTCGCGCCAAGCTTCATCGGCGGCACGGCAAATTTGGCGTTATCCGCCGCAACGCGCAGATCACAGGCCGATGCCAGCACAAACGATGCCCCCATGCACGGCCCATCGATTGCCGCAATGACCGGATGGGTGCAATTCTGGATTGCTTGCAGGGCCTCGGCATGAAGCAACCCGTAATCACGGGCCTTTTCGAAACCTGCCCGTTCGCGGACAAATTCATGAATATCGGCCCCCGCGCCGAACCCGACCCCGTCGCCGCCGCGAATGACAATACAGCGCAGATCAAGATCGTCGGAAAGCTCCTGTGCGATATTGGCAAGCGTGCCCCACATCGGCTTTGTCAGCGCATTCTTGCGTTCAGGCTGGCAAATGGTGACAGTTGCGATGCCATCTGCAATGGCAACATTCAATCCGGTCTGGTCGGTCATGACATTTCCTTTGGGGCTTGCTGTTTTGGCACAGCTTAAATCGGCATAACGATACCGAATAAACCGAAACAACCGATTTGCCAATATAAGACAACAACTTCATCGCCGTCGGGCATCAGGCGTGATGCTTGCCGGTCAGTTCGGTTTTTGCCGTGACCACGGGATCAAGCCGTTTGTTCAGCCAGGCGACCGCCTGATCAATATCGGCTTCATAATGTACCATTGGCGGCTTCATCCCGTGGACAAAAAGGTCACGCCGGATATCGTGTTTTGTCCCGCAAAAGACGATATTCCCGCCACGCCCGCGCACCTTCTGTACCAACCCGGCCAGCGTATTGGCTGCTGTTGAATCCAGAAATGGAACAGCGGAAAAATCGATCACAAGTGCCCGGCGCGTATCACCAATACGGTCCAGGACCGATCCGAACGCCGCCGTCGCGCCAAAGAAAAACACCCCCGAAATACGAAAGACAACAATATCGGGATCGCCTGCCAAGGCGGTTCCATCCTGGGGCACTGAAACCTGACTGTCTGCGCGGTCTTCGGCAACAAATGGCGTGTCGCTTTCGACATCGGCGATATTGGACATCCGGCGGATAAACAAAACCGATCCCAGGGCAAATCCGACCACAATCGCCTCAAGCAGGTCGCGAAACACCGTCAGCAATAATGTCGTCAGCAAAACAGCCGCATCACCGCGCGAAGACCGCAACAATGTGATGATCGCATGTCTTTCAATCATGTTCCAGGCAACCACCGCCAACACACCGGCAAGACATGCAAGCGGAATGAAGCTGGCCAGGGGGGCGGCAATCAGGATGAACAGCAACAGGAAAACCCCGTGCAGAATTCCGGCAACCGGCCCATGTGCCTTGGAACGCACATTGGTTGCAGTACGCGCAATCGTGCCGGTCACGCAGATGCCACCAAACAGACCCGACGCAACATTGGCGACACCTTGTGCCACCAGTTCACAATTTGAACGATGCCGCCGCCCCGTCATCCCGTCCGCAACCACGGCCGAAAGCAAAGATTCAATCGCGCCCAGCAACGCAAATGCAATGGCGTTGGGCAGAACGGCCTGTATTTTGGCCACCGTGATTTCCGGAAGCGACGGCACCGGTAATGAACCGGGAATGCCCCCAAAGACACTGCCGATCGTTGAAACCGGCAAATCAAGCATGGCGGTCGCCGTTGCCGCACAGGCCACCGCAATCAGCATCCCGGGCCAATGTGGCCGCAGATGTTTGAGACCGACAATTATCAGGATTGTCAGTCCCGACAGGACCACGGTGGTCACATCGGTTCCGGGCAAGGCATCCCAGATGACCGGCAATTTTTCAAGAAGCGGTCCGGGCTCCGCCCCCGACAGCTTCAACCCCAAAAGATCCTTGATCTGGCTTGCAAAGATAATGACAGCAATACCGGCGGTAAAACCGACCGTAACCGGATATGGAATGAACTTGATATAGGTTCCCAGACGCAGAAAACCGATCAGAACCAGCATCCCGCCAGCAAGGATTGTTGCCAGCAACAAGCCATCCATCCCGTGTTGCTGAACCGTTGCCGCGACAAGCACGATGAAGGCCCCCGCAGGCCCGCCAATCTGAAAACGGCTTCCACCAAGAAGTGATACCAGAATACCGCCAATGATCGCGGTATAAAGCCCCTGGGCCGGGCTTGCCCCCGACGCGATGGCAATGGCCATCGACAAGGGCAAGGCCACGATTGCCACCGTCAATCCGGCAATCGCGTCGGCACGCAACTGCGCAAGACCATAGCCTTCCCGTAAAACCGTGATGAGTTTCGGGGTGAAAAGCTCCACAAATCCCGGGCCGGTTGGGCGGCCCTTGTTTGGTGTTGCTGTCTTCATGGTGTCTGGCAACCTCGTGACAGTGATTGCACAAAACGGTTCCCCGTTCAGATAACCGGGCAACCGCCATATTCGTCAATGGACTTTGACCCTGAACAAGGGCGTCATTCTTAAACCGCGTTATCGTCGCGGGCAGGCTGTGACACGGGGTCCTTTAACCGAACGCCGCGCCCCGTGGCTGTGCTGGGAGCCTGTTCACCGATAAGTTCGATACCGGCACGATCAAGGGCCGTGACCACCTTTGACAATGTGTCGACCACACCGCGAACATTGCCCTGACTGGCTTCCATGCGCTGAATGGTCGGTACCGATACCCCCGCCATTTCGGCAAGTGTTTTTTGATCAATCCCCAAAAGGGCACGCGCAGCCCGCATTTGTCCGGCTGTAATCATATCGGCACCTTTGTCTTCGTCGTCCTTGCACACGCCCCAAAGGACCCAATGCGCATAATTTCGATACTAAACCATAATATTGATGTTTGAAATATCAATATTGCTGCTTGTGATACGACATTACGCGCGGCATGCAGAAATCAGCACGGGTATAGACACCGGATCGGCCGGTACCACCGGCAAACCTGACCAAATGGTCAGCGGCTTTTCTTTGCGCTTTTTGGCAGAAAGCGTTAAGAGGTCGGCAAATATACGATCCGAGAAGGGTAAATTCGTCATGACCAACGCCAATCCGACCGCGCATTGCACTTATGCCGCGAAAACCGTTGCCAAGATTTTGCTTGATATCGGAGCGGTGAATTTCCGCCCGGAAGAAGCCTATATCCTGACGTCCGGCTGGGCCAGCCCGGTCTATATCGATTGCCGCAAGCTGATTTCATTCCCGCGTGCGCGCCGCAAGGTCATCGAACTTGCTGCGCGTCAGGTTTCTGATGCCGCCGGTTACGAGGCATTCGACGCGGTTGCCGGTGGTGAAACGGCTGGCATCCCCTATTCGGCGTGGCTGGCAGATGCCCTTGATCTTCCGATGCAGTATGTCCGCAAAAAACCCAAAGGTTTCGGGCGCAAGGCCCGCATCGAAGGGGATATTCACGAAGGTCAGCGTGTTCTTCTGGTCGAAGATCTGGCAACCGATGGCGCATCGAAAGTCAATTTCGTCAATGCGATCCGCGAAGCCGGTGCCGAATGCAAACATGCCTTTGTCGTTTTCTTCTATGACATTTTCGAAGGCGCACTTGATGAACTGCGCAAAGACGACATCGAAATGCATTACCTTGCAACCTGGGCCGATGTGCTGGCCGTTGCCGAAGAAGGCGAATATTTCAGCAAGGAAGCCATCGAAGGTGTTCGTTCCTTCCTGAACGACCCGATCGGCTGGTCCAAGGCCAATGGCGGCAAGCACGACTAAACTGCAACAAGCCCAAAAGACAAAACGCCCGCAGGTTCAACCAAGCGGGCGTTTTTTATTGCCTTTATTGCGCATCACGTCATCAGCTTGGTGGCGCAAGCACAATGTTGTCTTGCGGTATCATGCGTAAACGGTTTGCCAGATATCCACCCTTGCACGCGATGAACTCGTGCAGTTCCCGATAATAGGTGGCGGGCACTGCGTTTCGGACCGTCTCGTGCTTGGCCAAATCGCTTGCCCAACCACGCAACCCGGGAAAACCGGCAAACAGATCCCGGTTTAGCGCGACCGCGATCACGGCAAAAGGCCGAAAAACCGTCGCAAAAACGATATCGAGCATCGAAAGCTCTTTGCCCGCGCCTAAGGCCTGTGGCAACACAAGACCGGACACAATCGACATCTGTTTGTGGATCTGATGCATCGTTGCATCGAAGCTGTTTTCAGACAGATCGCGATAAATCATATCTGCCGTGAGGGATAATAACTTATCCCCGATCGCAACCACCCCCTGCGCAAAGGCAAGGTCGTAGGCATCCGTCGCATACGGGCTTTTACCCGCTATTGCCTCAAGGTATTGGCAGATGGCGGCGGCCTCAAACAAGGTCCGCCCATCATCAACCACCAAAACAGGAACATTTCCGGTTGGGCTTAGCCCCAGAAACCAGTCCGGCTTGGCATCAAGGACAATGTCTGTGCGTTTGTGGGTAATGCCATTTTGCGCCAGAACCATCGCGACACGCTGGACATAGGGGCAAAGCCGGTGACCGATCAAATGATACGATGTCATCAGTTCATCGTCCTTAGCATCACAACCAATCATCGCCCTAGCCCATATGATGGATGTTGAGTTTGTTACCATCCGGATCGCGGAAGTAGGCCGCGTAAAACCCGCTTTCATGTCGTTGACCCGGCTCACCTTCCGACGTCGCACCAAGCGAGATCGCCTTTTTATAAAGCGCATCGACCTGATCACGCGACGCTGTTGAAAGTGCGATCATCGTGCCATTTCCAACCGTCGCCGCATTCCCGTCAAACGGAACATGCACCGAAAACGCGGGGACGTTTTCGCTAGCACTCCAAACGATAAAGTCCGGCTGATCAAAGACCCGCTGCGCACCAAAGCCGGCAAGCAATGCGTCATAGAACGCGCCCGAACGGGATAAGTCATTGGTGCCGAGTGATGTGTATCCGATCATGTTTTCTTTCCTGACATATGAAGGTGAAATCCGTATGTCGACCAATGTAGGTAATTTCAATTTTGCAATACACAGGCAATTTTGTAGTGTTTAATTGCAAATTTGAAATGGAGTATTCGGTGGATTGGAACTACATCAAGTCATTTCTTGCCATTGTCGAAACGGGAAATCTCGAACAGGCAGCACAGAAAATCCGGGTAAGCACCACTACGGTATTTCGCCATATCCACGCCCTGGAGGAGCAAACAGGAAGCCGGTTGTTTGATCGAATACGCGGTCAATATCACTTGACTGACACGGGAAATGAAATGCTCGTTCCCGCCCGTCAGATCATGAATAGTTTCGATACCATCAGCACTCATGTTGCCGGTGCCGATACTGACCTTGGCGGGTTGGTCCGATTAACCGCCCCGACCAGTTTTTCATATTTTCTCTTGCCAGATTGCATCGCCAAACTTCATCAACGCTGGCCCGAAATTCAGGTGGAATTGCTTGCCAGCAATCTGGAATTCAATATGACACAGCGATATGCAGATATTGCCATTCGCGTTGCGGCAAACCCGCCAGACCATCTCGTTGGTACCGAAGTCCGAACAATTGAATGGGGCATATACGGCGCAACAGGAAAATACACACCGGACGGGCTAGACACGATGTTCGATCACAGGTTCATCGGTGGTGCAGGAAACCTTGTGGGTCACGCGACGTTCAAGTGGCTCGATCAACATATTCGCAAACCATACAAACATCGAACAGATGATCTGATTGCCATGGCGCAGCTTGCACATGCGGGATGTGGCCTTGCCTGTTTGCCTGCTGATCTTGCCCGGCCCGGTTTGCAATTGCTGGCAAAGCTGCCTGATGTTCCTGCAAACAGGCTTTGGGTTTTGACCCATCCTGATCTGCGCCATATTTCGCGCATCCGCGAAACCATGCGCTGGATCAGCAAGTCCTTGAAAAATGATACTCGGCTGAATCTTGCTCAGACTTAGGTGTTCGGCGCACCAAACATCGCAATGATGGATTGTTCATCCTCGCAGACTGGACAGCGTTAACAACCACGTTCAATATGCTCCCAAGCAAAAGCAAAGTCATAGCACCAACTGTGACGGCCCCGGGACAACAGATGACGCGATGCGGGCGATCGCCCGACGGTCAAAGGAGCAACGCATGTCGACGCACAAGACGGCCAAATGCCTGACCATGATTGCAATGGGTCTTGCCTTGTCCGGGTGTTTGCTTGAGGCCAAGGAACCGGTCACTGTCACCAACGATTCCCAAACCCTTGTCACGCCATGGGGCGCGCCATCCGGTGTATCTCGTGCCACGGCGACGCCTTCCGGCATGGCGGCAAAACCGCAGGGCCAGGACAATCTGGTGATGATGGAAGACGCCAATCGCAAGGCCCTTGACCAGATTCAGCAAAAACAGATCGACGAGGCACGCATAGCACTTGGCATCCTTGACCGCATGGCGCAACGCTGCGTTCAGGAAGGCGACAGTGCCGCCTGTGCCACACTTCAGACCAATTGGGGAACACTGTCCCAGCAGTTGCACAAAACTTTGTCGATGATGTCGGGCAACAATATGCAGATGCCCTCAACCGGCCCGTCCGGATCGTCTGCCATGCCTGCGATCGAGGACAGCGAACCGATGAAACCGGTTATGGACACCCCGCCCGCCAACAACACCGCCCCTTCTATGGAAAAGGTCATCCCGATGACCCAGCCCGGCGTTGACGGTTGAAGATCTTTTATCCTCAATGACCTGCAATTTGAGATAGAACAAAGAAAACTTCCGATTACCCCGATATCTTGGTTGGCATGACGTTATGGCCTGTCGGGCTTGGCACCGCTCTGGTCTGCGCCACGTCTTTCACCCAACGGAGATCGCCCAATGTATCGGGATATTCTTGTTCATATCGACACCTCGCCAGCGTGCAAGGAACGTCTTTCGGTCGCATTGAAAATTGCAAAGGCTCAGAACGCCCACCTTACGGGTCTGTTTCTTTTGCCCTATGCCGAAATTCCGCGCTTCATGGAAGTTCAGATCACCGAGGAAATCATCTCCCAGCAGCGCGCAGCCATGGCCGAAACCGCCAATGATGCGCGCAAGGACTTCGAAAACACCTGCAAGGAAGCCGGTATTGCCTTTAGCTGGCAGCAGACAGCCTGTGCGGCATCTGAAATTGCCGATACCGCTGCCATGTATGCCCGTCACCATGATTTGACGATCATGGGTCAGCATGATCCTGAAAGTTCAGATCCGTGTTCGGCATCGGACATGCCCGACAAGGTCATTCTGACATCGGGCGCACCGGTTCTGGTCGTGCCCTATGTCGGGCGTTTCGATACGATCGGCGAACGTGTGATGGTGGCCTGGAAACCCTATCGCGAGGCCGTCCGTGCCGTGAATGACAGCATGCCGATCCTCGAAGGTGCGAAATCCGCGCTTATCCTGTGTGCCGACCCGAACAAGGGTGCACGCGATACCATGCCGGTACCCGGTGTGAATGTGACAGCGCGTCTTGAACGCCACGGCATCAAGGTGCGCCATGAAACCATGAATGCGTCGGGTATCAGTGTTGGCGATCTGGTGCTGTCACGTGCGGCAGATGAAAGCATCGATCTGCTGATTTGCGGGGCCTATGGCCGTCCGCGCCTGCGTGAACTGATGATGGGCGGTGTGACCCAGCATCTTCTGCGTCACATGACGGTTCCGGTTCTGATGTCGCATTGATCCTCCATCATCACGTTTGACACAGAAACCACACAAAACCGGTCAGTCGATCTGACCGGTTTTGTTGTTTTGTGACCCGAACCGCACACCAACAGACCGGTCTGATCAGGAAAGAGTTGCGCCGCACACCGGTAAGCTTAAAGTGCGATGAACAGCTTTCGGGTTTCAGGGTCCCACATCAAGAATTAAGAGGTTCGAAATGACCATCGACGCCACCAACGTCAATCCGACCGTCCCGGGGAATTCGGATGCAAGCCGCGATGTCGCAAGCTATCTGCATCCCTATACCAATCTGGTCACGCATGAAAAAACCGGCCCGCATATCATTACCGGCGGCGACGGTATTTATGTCATCGATGACAGCGGCCGCAAGATCATCGAAGGCATGGCAGGCCTTTGGTGTGCGTCGCTCGGTTTTAGCGAAAAGCGCCTGGTCGAAGCCGCCACCAAGCAGTTGAACACCCTGCCCTATTATCACACCTTTGCGTCCAAAAGCACCAACCCGGCGATTGATCTGGCCGAGAAGCTTCTGGAAATCGTCCCGGTGCCGATGTCCAAGGTCTTCTTTGCCAATAGCGGCTCGGAGGCAACGGATTCTGCGGTCAAGATGGTCTGGTACTATCACAACGCCATCGGCCAGCCCGAAAAGAAAAAGATCATCTCGCGCAAGAAAGGTTACCACGGTGTCACCGTTGCCGCGGCATCGATGACCGGTCTTCCGGGCAACCACAAGCTGTTTGATCTTCCGATTGACCGGATTCTTCACACCGAAACACCGCATTACTGGCGCGAAGCACAGCCCGGCGAAGAAGAAGAAGATTTCGCAACCCGCCTTGCCGAACAGCTCGAAGATCTTATCCAGGCCGAAGGCCCCGAAACCGTCGGTGCATTTATCGCCGAACCGATCATGGGGGCCGGTGGTGTCATCGTGCCGCCGCGCACCTATTTCGAAAAGATCCAGGACGTCCTGAAAAAATACGACATCCTGTTCATTGCCGATGAAGTGATCTGCGGGTTTGGCCGTACCGGTCGCATGTTCGCGACTGAAACCTTCAACCTCAAACCCGACATGATCACGGTGGCCAAACAGCTGTCATCGGCCTATCAGCCGATTTCGGCCCTGTTCATCAATGACAAGATTTATCAGGCGGTCAAAAAGGGTTCGAACGAGGTCGGCACATTCGGCCACGGATTTACCTATTCCGGTCATCCGGTGGCGGCAGCGGTCGCGCTTGAAACGCTCAGGATCTATGAAGAAGACGGCATCATCGAACATGTGCGCACCATCATGTCGCCGTTCCAGAAACGGCTTAAAGACCTGAACAAGTTCGAACATGTCGGCGAAACCCGTGGGCGTGGCCTGATCGGAGCGTTTGAGCTGGTTGCGGACAAATGCGCGAAAACGCCGTTCGAGCCCTATGGCGCGGCGGGCAAGGCGGTTGCCGAGGCCTGCCTTGCACAGGGTGTGATCCTGCGTGCCTTGGGCGATACCGTTGCCTTCTGCCCGCCACTGATCATCACCGAACAGCAGATCCACGAAATGTTTGACGCGGTCGAGGCCGGCCTGACGGCCTGGCACGCGTCCCGTTAAGCGGGCTGCTCCCGCCAGAATGACATTCAAATCCCGCGCGACACGTATGGTTGCGCGGGATTTTTTGTTCCACGACTGCAAGTGACAATTTGGCGTCAGGGCGATAAATAGAAATCCATCAAGCACACTCGGGCAATTGATCGATTTTATCTATATCTAAAATCAATATAATTGTGCGGCCAAATACGTTCAAATCCTTGCCAAATGAAGACAATAGGCCCAAATTGGGAACTGTATTGAGACGGGGCGCGTCCGCATTTGACGATACGGGACGCCTCTTGGGCAAGATCGACAAACGAGAGACGAAACACCTTCTCTGCTCGGACGGTTCCAAACAAAACTGGAATCGCTTTAATTTTTGACAAGGGTCAATGCCCGATCGGTTGCCATGTCCGATAAGGGAACAATCAAGCCCCGGTCAAAAGACGGATCGTCCGGATCCATGATCAGGTCGGGGCGCTGACAGAGCTTTGTGACCAGCCACCTTGGTCACACAGAGACAGGCGAAAGAACCAAAGATGAATTATAACAACTTCTTCAAAGACGCGTTGTCAGGCCTGAAAGCAGAAGGCCGCTATCGCGTGTTCGCCAACCTTGAACGTATTGTCGGCAAATTCCCCAAGGCCCTGTACCATCCGGGCAATGGTGACGCCCCGCGTGAAATTACTGTTTGGTGTTCCAACGATTACCTTGGCATGGGACAGCACCCAAAGGTGCTTGCCGCCATGCAGGATGCCATCACCGGCCAGGGTGGCGGTGCGGGCGGTACCCGAAACATTTCCGGCTCCAACCATCTTCATGTCGCGCTTGAGCAGGAGCTCGCCGATTTGCATGGCAAGGAAGCCGCACTTTTGATGACGTCGGGCTATGTTGCGAACTGGACGACGCTGTCGACACTTGGTTCCAAGCTGCCTGATTGTGTGATCATTTCGGATTCGCAAAACCACAATTCGATGATCGAAGGCATGCGCCATTCCAAGGCCGAACGCCGGATATGGGAACATAACAATGTCGAAAATCTTGAAGCGATCCTGAAGGATATCGGCCCCGAACGTGCCAAGATCGTTGCCTTTGAATCGGTCTATTCGATGGATGGCGATATTGCCCCGATCGGCCAGATCCTTGATCTTTGTGAAAAATACAACGCCATTTCATATCTGGACGAAGTCCACGCGGTTGGCATGTATGGCCCGCGCGGCGGCGGTGTTGCCGAACGCGATGGCGTCATGGACCGTGTCGACATCATCCAGGGCACGCTTGCCAAGGCCTTTGGCGTGATTGGCGGCTATATCGCGGCCAAACCCGAAATCGTTGATTTCGTGCGAAGCTTTGGCAACGGCTTTATCTTTACCAGTTCCCAGCCGCCAAGCATTGCGGCAGGTGCGCTTGCTTCCGTCCGTCATCTCAAGGAAAGCGATGCGGAACGCCAGGCCCAGAAAGAACGTGCAGAAACCCTGCGTCAGCGGATGCGCGCAGCCGGGCTTCCGGTCATGGACGCGCCAAGCCATATCGTGCCGCTGATGGTTGGCGATGCCGCCATGTGCAAGGAAGCCAGCGACCGCCTGTTGTTTGAACATGACATCTATGTTCAGCCGATCAATTACCCGACCGTTCCGCGCGGCACCGAGCGCCTGCGCTTTACCCCCGGCCCGCTTCATGATGACGAGCTGATTGATCATTTGATCGACTCGCTTCTGACGGTATGGGGACAGCTCGGTATCTCCAAGGCTGCCTGAAACACCAGACAGACCAGATAACAAAGGCCGGTGGCATTTGCCCCGGCCTTTTTCGTGATCCGGTCAAAATGACGGCCCGTACCGCTATGTGATTGATGTCCGACATTTGCTTTCGCACGCGCGCGCTCTATATTGAGGTCTGCATAGGGGTTGCCCGTTTCGATACGGAAAATCCAACTTGCAACTAAGAACCGTTCGCGTTAACGTCGGGCCCGTTGTCACACAGGGACCGCATCATGTATTCGGATAGAACCTTGCTTCCCAAAGAATGTCTGCGACTTTGCGCGCTTGGCACCCTTGCCCTTTCGGACAAACCGATCAGCTATGCCGATCTGGCCAATTCTGTGCGCCATTTCATGTCCCATATCATGGGGCCGTCGCTTGATATGATGGGAAGCTCGCTTCAGCTTCTGAAACTTGAAGGTCTGGTCAAGGAAGACACCGCGAACGGATCATTTTCCGACGCGCAACTGAGCCTGACGACAGCGGGCCATGAAAAATTCGTCGAACTGATGCAGGGCAACCTGCGCGATACATCGGGCGAACTTTCCCGTCTGATCATGGCGCTCAAGATGCGTTTTCTGCATCTTCTTGATGACGATATCCGCGCCGAACAGATCGAGATCCTTCAGGATGTCTGCGAACTTGATCTTGACCGTGTTCTTGCCCTTCGCGAAGAGCATTCCAACGAGGCCGGAAATTTCACCGGCTGGCTCGAAATGGAAGTCAAACGACTTGAACAAAAGCGCGACTGGCTGAAAAGCCTGTTGGCCTGAGACATTTTCCCGTTATAGTCGTGACTGAAGACCAGCAGGAAGCCGGTCAAACGTCACAGGCAGGGACGGAAAATGTTGATACGTGAAGAAACCGAAAAAGACTTCGCGGCAATTAATGCGCTTTTGGCCAGTGCTTTTGAAACGGCCCCTCATAGCCAACAAACCGAACATCTGATTGTTGATGCACTCAGAAAAAGCGGCAATCTGACACTTTCACTGATTGCCGAAGAAGACGACGAACTGGTCGGCTGCATTGCCTTCTCGCCCGTTCGTATCAACGGGGTGCATTGCGATTGGTACGGTTTGGGACCGGTGGCCGTTACCCCGGACCGGCAAGGCATGGGAATCGGTTCCGAACTTGTCCAAAGCGGCATTCGTCATCTGCGTGCCAATGATGCACGCGGCTGTGTGGTATTGGGGGAACCCAATTATTACAGCCGGTTTGGCTTTGCCCCGCTGCCCGGGTTGAAGCTTGACGGGGTGCCCGACGAATATTTCATGGCCCGGCCACTGATCAATGACGTCCCGACCGGCAATGTCGATTACGATCCGGCATTTGATATCAAACCGTCTGCCTAGACCCCGACGACAAGCACCAGGTCTTGCCCGCGCTGTTTGACACAGCCAACGCAGATGGCTCGCACCCCGCCCCGTTCAGACATTATGACATGATCTGAATGACTTGACCTTCTTCGTGCACCGTCATGTCAACACCTAATAAAGATGCTGACCGCCAGTGACAAAGATTTCGGTTCCCGTGACATAACTGCTGTCATCACCGACCAGATAATGCACTGCTGCCGCCACGTCTTCGGGGGTTCCCATGCGGTTCATCGGGATACGCGGCACCAGTGCCTCATATTCCGGGGAAATCATGTCGGTCTTGATCTCGCCCGGTGCCACCGCATTGACCCGCACGCCCAGTTCGGCAAATTCCACCGCCATTTCACGGGTCAGCCCGGAAAGGGCCGCCTTTGACGTCGAATAGGCCGATCCGGCAAACGGATGCACATAATGCCCGGCGATCGAGGTGATGTTGCAAATCGCCCCTTTTCCACGATGCAAAGCAGCGGCAAAACCGCGCGCCAGTGTCAGCGGCGTAAAGAAATTAAGTTCGAAAACGTCGCGCCAGGCACCGATATCCCCGTTCAGGCAGCCCAATCGTTCCTTATAGGGGGTCTTTGGTGACACCCCGGCATTATTGACCAGCGCATGCAGCGGATCATCGCCCAGAACTTCGTTAGCCTGTGCGATAAAGGATTCGACATCTTCGGGTTTGGAAAGGTCGGCACGAATGTGGATCCCCTGTGCCGGGTCGCGCGGACAGCTTGGCGGCGGCGCTTCACGTGAACAGCAAATCACGCGCCAGCCACGCCGGGCAAAATATCCAACCGTGACATGACCGATGCCTCGGCTGGCACCTGTCAGGACAACTGTTTTCGGGGCGCTACTGGTCATTTATTCTGCTCACTTCGCGACTGGGGCATCTTCACCGGCCCGGCCCTGATCGGACCTGGCGGGTGACTGCCTTCTTATAGCATTGCCACACCAAACCATTGAAGCAAAAGCCCGGAAAAGATCAATTTTTTAACAGCACATCGCACATTTCGCCGCGTCACGCTGTTTGGCATGACATGCAATAGCCGTTATGATCGGGCCACGGCATCGGTGAAAAGATATGTGCAGTCGATTTGATCTTAATAGCGACATTCGGGCTTTTCAGGTTCAGCTTGGGCTGAATATGGAAGATATCCGGCGTATGGCAATGCAGGATGAAAACCGCACGGCCAATGCCAATGATGAGCTCCGAGATGACGTTTCAGATGACCTTGATGCCGCGTTTGAAGGGCTGACGGGCACACGCCGCCCGACAGACCCGATTGCCGTCATCCTGCCCGGTCAAAAAGTTGCGATACGATCCTGGGGATTGACCGTGCCCGGCCTGAACAGCCCGATGATCAATGCGCGGGCCGAAACCCTTCGGGAAAAGCCGACCTTTCGCCCGTTACTTGAACGGCGCTGTCTGATCCCGGCGACGGGCTGGTATGAATGGCGCAAGGATGGCACGGCCAAACACAAAAACCGGATCACCCTGCCCGATCATCAGCCGTTTCTGTTCGCAGGACTCGAAAATGGACGCGAAGCCACCATCATTACCTGCGCACCCTCACCCGCCATTGCCCATATTCATAACCGAATGCCCGCGATTATCGGCCCCAATCATATCGCACCGTGGCTGGACCCGATGATCGGTTTTGAAGATCTTGGTCACATGCTGGGCCCGTTGCCCGACCACATACTGGCCTGGCACGAAGAAACACCGGGACCCCAAACATCCGGCCCAGATCGCAATCAGATTGATTTGTTTTCGAAATAGGATCACCCGCAAACGGGTTCGATCAACGCTTACATCCCGGCAGGATTAGTCGAGATCAACATCATTTGCCGCACAGGGCGCTGCACCGCATCCACATATATCCGAAGCGAGACCGGCCTTGCCCGCAACAACGGCGCCAAGATCGGGAAGACCGACCTTCGGGTTGTTGAGTTCATGTGCCAAATCCTCGGACATGGCTGCGAAATCAATGACATCGCGCAATGATAACATGGGAATTCCCCTGCCAGACGTTTCTCTTCCTCAATGCGAAACGCCTCGTTTATCGGGGTTTCGTCTTTGTAAGATTTCCGTAACCCTGTCGCGAATTGTTCGCGAGTGCAACAAAAAAAGGCGCATCAAGATGCGCCTTTCGTCCTTCTCGAACGCGAAACTGCCGGTTAGCGCCGCGAAATCATATGGTTAAGATGACCGTTGCCTCAGTGCATAATCCAAAGCGGCAAGGTGCATTTCGCCAGCATATCCTGGGTCACACCGCCAAGGATCATCTCCTTGAAGCGCGAATGGCTGTAAGCGCCCAGAACAATCGTATCCGCACCGCATTTTTCCGCCTCGGAAATCAAGGCATTAGCCACATTTGACGTTTCGGTATTGTCAACGACCCTGGCTTCGACTCCATGCCAGCGGAACTGCTCGGCCAATGCTTTGCCACAGGCCCGGCCATACGGGACATCGCCGATACTGACGATTGTCACTTCCTTGGCACTGCGCAAAAGCGGCATGGCCGAGGTCACGGCACGGGCGGCTTCGACCCCGCCATTCCAGGCGATCATGACTTTTTCGCCGACCGTTGCCGGGGCTGCTTCCGGCGCGACCAAGATCGGGCGCCCGGTTTCCATCAGCGCGGCATCAAAGGTCAGCGACGCCGATGCTTCCTTGGGATCCCGACCGATCACCACAAGATCAAACAGCCGCCCGCGGCGGGCAACGGTTTCATCTTCGCGGCCGCTATCCTTGCGCCAGGCGCAGGTCGGCTTGGTTTCCCGGGATGGTGTATCGGATGTTTCGACACCCGATGCCTTAACAGCAGCCTCAAACGATGCCTTGCCGCTGACTTCGCGTTTTTCGGTTTCGTTTTCAGCAGCGCGGATCATTTCTTCGATGATCAGACCCGACATGCCTTCGCCAACGATCGGGATGGCGTCCTGCGGTTCGGCGGCAACGAACAGCGCCTCAAGATGGGCGTCAAATCGCTTGGCCATCCGAAAGGCCGTTTCCATCACCCGTTCATCAATGGCAGTCCCTGCCACCGGTGCCAGAATTGTTCGTATTGCCATAGTACACACTCCCGCCAGTCAGTTTGATAACCGAGCGACCCGAAAGCCGAGCCCGGCCTTTTTCAGGTCTGTGTCAAGTTTGCAGCTTTTGGCCGCCCATTTCTTTGTTCAAGATCAAACTTCGGTCTATGTGATTGCCATTGTTACACATATCAAAGGCCCGATCCCGTTTTTCATTAAGCCTAACACATAAAATGATTGTATCATCTATGGTTGTGATTACGATGGCGGTTTCAATATCGAACCAAAAATTTCGTCCTTTAAAAATCGCAAAAGCACAACATCGGACGAACACACACACAGAACTTTGAATGGGTCATCTGGCGAATGGATTATGAAGCACTCCAGGAGAATGTCCGCGAAGCAGCGGAATTTCTCAAAACCCTTGGCAATGAGTGGCGCCTGATGATCCTGTGCTCACTCGGGGATCAGGAAAAGTCGGTCGGCACGCTGGAAAACGAACTGGGCATCAAACAATCGGCCCTGTCACAGCATCTGGCACGTTTGCGCCGCGAAGGACTGGTGAAAACCCGTCGCGAAGCCCAAACGATCTATTATTCGCTGGCCAATCCCGACATCATGAAGGTGATCGTGATTTTACAGGAAATCTTCTGCCCGCCCGAAGACAAAGCCTGACCTGTCGGGACGCGCACGCTTGCCAAAGAAAAACGCACAAAGTCATCTGACCTTGTGCGTTTTGTTTTATCCGTTACAGCCCGCCTGGCTTATGGGAACAGCTTGTCGATGTCCCAGCCCGCATCGTTGGCATCACGGGTATAAAGTTTGCGGTCATGCAGACGGAATTTTCCTTCGGACCAGAATTCAATACGATCCGGGACAAGACGGAAACCGCCCCAGTGATCCGGGCGCGGCACTTTGCCAAGGCCGAATTTGGCGGTGAATTCCGCCACCCGTTTTTCCAGATCAAAGCGCCCACTCATCGGACGCGACTGGATCGATGCCCAGGCGCCAAGCTGACTGCCGCGGGGGCGGGATGCGAAATATTCATCCGATTCAGCGCCATCAACTTTCGATACCTTGCCCTCGATGCGGACGCATTTTTCAAGTGTCTTCCAGTGGAAACACAGCGCGGCATAGCTGTTTTCGGCAAGCTGACTGCCCTTGCGGCTTTCATAGTTGGTGTAGAAAACGAACCCGCGCGGATCAAACCCCTTAAGCAGGACAATCCGTGCTGATGGCCGCCCCTGCGCATCGGCAGTCGCCAGCGTCATGGCATCCGGATAGGCTTTTTCCGCAGATTTGGCCTCGTCAAACCATGACTGAAACTGTTCAAAGGGCGCTTCATGGGGTTCGTGCCCAAATTTTGGCGTATTTTTTTCGTCCATTGGGAAAAGAATTCCTTCGGCTGAGTGAATTAGTTGCCTTTCTGCGCAACTTATTCGGAACATCGGTGGCAGACGCATCGTTTGATTAACATATATACGCAAAGCATATCGGTTGGGACCGTAAAGACAAGATGGGCAAAACAAACATGAAATTCCGTCATATCGTAATTCCGGTCGTCATGACCGCCTTTATCGCTGGCTGCGCCCAGGACCAGGGTCAGAAGCAGACGGCTGGCACCCTTCTTGGGGCTGTTGGCGGTGCGGTTGCCGGATCGCAGTTTGGTAAAGGCAAAGGCCAGTTGGTCGGTGTCGCACTTGGTACGCTTGCCGGTGCCTTCATCGGTAGCGAGGTCGGCCGTTCGCTTGATAACGCGGACCGGGCCATCATGGCGCAAAGCACGCAGC
The DNA here is from genome assembly GCF_037029325.1 of Thalassospira sp. CH_XMU1420-2. Taxonomy (NCBI): domain Bacteria; kingdom Pseudomonadati; phylum Pseudomonadota; class Alphaproteobacteria; order Rhodospirillales; family Thalassospiraceae; genus Thalassospira; species Thalassospira sp. CH_XMU1420-2. The sequence continues at coordinate 27,037 of NZ_JAYMEG010000003.1, read as the reverse complement.
GGACGCTTGAAGCGACCCCGACAGGTCAGACTTCCACCTGGCAGAACCCCGATACCGGTGTTCAGGGCACGGTCACCCCGACCCGCACCTATCAGGAACCCAAGACCCAGGAATATTGCCGCGAATATCAACAGACTGTCATGATCGGCGGCCAGGAAGAAACCGCCTATGGCACGGCTTGCCGCAAACCGGATGGCAGCTGGCAGGTTGTGAACTGATCAATATCTGGCCGTCTGGCCAAAACACCGAACAAGGCGGCGCAATCAGTCTGATTGGCGTCGCCTTTTCGCATTCCGACACCTGAAAAGACACATGCAAACAGGACTTGCTGATCGCGAATAAGGTTCATATTTCACCGATCATGATCTAATAATGAACCAACGTGCTTTTTGTTTTTACAACCGGTCTGGACATGCAAGATCCCTACAAGACGCTTGGCGTTTCAAAAAACGCCAGTCAGGAAGAAATCAAGAAAGCCTATCGCAAGCTGGCGCGCGAACTCCATCCCGATGTAAATCCCGGCGACGCTAAAATCGAGGAACGCTTCAAAAAGGTATCAAGCGCCTATCACCTTTTGGGTGACGCCGAACGCCGCAAGAAGTTCGACAATGGCGAAATCGATGCCGAAGGCCGCGAAACAAGCCCGTTCGCACGTGGCGGCGGACGTTCCGGCGGTTTTGGCGGCGGCAATGGTGATCCGTTCGGCTTTTCCGGTGCCAATGCCGAGGATATCTTTGACGAGATATTCGGCAAGGGACGCGGTCGCGGTGGTGGCGGTTTCGGCGGCTTTGGCGGGGAACGCAAACCCCAGAAAGTTAAAGGCCCGAATATTTCCTATGAGCTGAGCCTTGATTTTGCCGAAGCCATTCTGGGAACGACCAAGCGCATCAATCTTGCCAGTGGCAAAAGTCTTGAAGTCCGCATCCCGCCCGGAAGCGAGGATGAGCAGACCTTGCGCCTCAAGGGTCAGGGCATGGCCGGCATTAATGGTGGCGAACCGGGTGATGCATTGATCAAGCTGCATGTCCATCCGGACAAGACATTCCGTCGCGAAGGCAATGACATTCATTGTGATCTGGCAATCAGCCTGTCCGAAGCCATTCTTGGCGGCTCGATCGAAGTGCCGATCATTGACGGCAAGGTCAATATGAAGCTTCCCGCCAACGCCAATAGCGGCACCAAATTGCGGTTGCGCGGCAAGGGTGCGCCCTATGACCGCGGCAACAAGCGCGGTGATCAATATGTGCATCTGACGGTGAAACTTCCCGATGAACGCGATGATGAACTGATCGATTTCATCCGGGAATGGTCAGAAAAGCATCCCTACAAGACGCGCTGAACATCATTTCAAAAGCCGGCATTTGCCGGCTTTTTTCTTGTTCCTGATCAACCGCCGACCCTGGACCGCAATCATCTGACTGTAAATATGGTTTCGTGTTACCATATGGAATCAAAGGATTTTGGATCCCCATTCAGTTGGCAAAAGACCAAACAGCAATCAGGGCATGATGGAACAATTCACCAATCCGGACCAATACGCAAAGTGGCTTGAACAGGCTATCAACTGGCTTTCGGCCAATGTATTGCTGATCCCGATCCTGATACAGATTGTCGCCTGTGTCGCGGTGATCATTCCGGCATTGCTGTTGCGTTCGCGTCTGGAAAAACTGTTGGCGCGGCTGCAAAAATGGAAACCGTTTTTGCAATATGCCGGCTTTCGGCGGTTCGCCAATGTTCTGCCCGATCTGGCCTTTCCCTTGTTGCTGGTGGTGTTTGTCTGGCTGCTTGATGCCATCGCGGTTCAGGCCGGATATCGTCACAATGTCATTCGACTGATTGCAAGCCTGCTGAATGCCTGGATCGTCATTCGACTGGCCGCTGCCATTGTCAATGATCCGGTGTGGTCGCGCACCATTGCCGCGGTTGCCTGGGGGCTGGCGGCATTGAACATTGTCGGATGGCTGGATCCGACGATTGAAATCCTTGACGGGCTGGCCATGCAGGTCGGCGAATTCCGGGTATCAGTTTACGGAATTATCAAGGCTGTGCTGTCACTTGCGGTATTGCTTTGGGTTGCATCATTTGCATCACGCCTGTTTGAACAGCGCATTCAGAAAGTCCACCGCCTGACCCCGTCGGTTCAGGTCCTGATGGCAAAGCTTCTGAAACTTGTGTTGCTTTCGGTTGCGGTCTTGTTTGCGTTGTCGACCATCGGGGTCGATTTAACCGCACTTGCCGTGTTTGGCGGTGCGGTTGGTGTCGGGATCGGGCTTGGCCTGCAACGGATTGTTGCCAACCTGATCAGTGGTGTGATTCTGCTTCTGGACCGGTCGATCAAACCCGGCGATGTCATTGCGATTGGCGAAACCTTTGGCTGGATCCAGTCGCTGGGTGCCAGATACACCGCCGTTCGCACCCGTGACGGCACCGAATTCCTGATCCCGAACGAAGACCTGATCACCACCCAGGTCGAAAACTGGAGCCATTCCGACGTCAAACTGCGTCTGAAAATCCCGGTTGGCATTTCCTATAACTGCGATCCGCATTTCGCAATCAAGCTGTGCAACGAAGCCGCCGCGAAGTGCCAACGCGTTCTGGAAAACCCGGGGCCGAACACCCTGTTGCGCGGGTTTGGCGATAATTCGGTTGATCTGGAAATCCGGTTCTGGATCGATGATCCGCAAAATGGCCGGGGCAACATCATCAGCGAAATCCTGCTGAATGTCTGGGATGCTTTCAAGGAACACGATATCGAAATCCCGTTCCCGCAACGTGACCTGCATTTGCGCAGCGGCGACACCCCGATCAAGATCGAAATGAGTTCCCCGCAATCCCCGCCGCAAACGCCAAAACCCCATGGCGCGTCGCAGGACGCATAACCATAATCGTCACGGTTGGTTTGCCTTCAGGTTGCTGTCAGCTCGATCGGACAAAATGTCTCCGTACGCTGAACCATCCAATGCAAAAGCATCCAACGCAACCTGTGCGGAGCCACCGTGAACGATTTTGCCCATCTGTTTATTCCCTTGTCTATGACTCTGGCGCGACCGATCGGGCATCGCCATGCGGGTTGATGGTAAACGCGTCTTTCTGACCGGGGCGACCGGCGGTATTGGTCGTCCGCTTTCTGCGGTTCTGCGATCACGTGGGGCAATTGTTACGACCCATGACCATGCCGAACAGGGTGATCTGATGGAACAGATCGATACGGTTTGTAAGTCACTGCGCGAAAACACCCCGGATATTCTTGTCAATCTGGCGGCGATCAACGCGTTTGATCTTGCCGAACATCAGAATTACGACGCGTTGCTGACACTGGATCTGCTGGTGCCCATGCGCCTGTGTCAGGCGGTCTTGCCCGCCATGCGCAATCGCGGCCATGGTCAGATCGTCAATATCGGATCAATGGCCGGCCTTATCGCCCCGGCACATCTAAGCGGATATGTCGCAGCCAAGGCCGGGCTTAAGGGATTTAGTGATGCCTTGCGCCGCGAAGTTGCCCGCAATGGCATCGAGGTATGCCACATCGCACCGCGCGCTACTCACACAGGTATGAATAGTGCGAAACTCGGACTGCTTCATCGGCAAACCGCAACATCCGAAGATCGCCCGCGTGATATCGCAATCCGGATCGCCAACGCCATTGAACGCAACCGGATCGACCTGCGCACCGGCTGGCCCGAACGGCTGTTGGCACAGATCAATGCCCTGTGCCCCGCCATTATGGATAAAATCCTGCACAGCCATACCCGAACCGGTTTGGATATTCTGTGTTCCGATCAACAAAATTCCAGGATTGCGGATATCGCGGATGTCGCGAATGCAGGCCCCGCACCGTCAGGCACGGTTACCCACAAAACCACTGCCTAAGGCCAACGCCTAAATCCGGGCGATCCCCAGATCAGCCGATGGTATCGGTCATGTCCTTTTGATCGATTTCACGGGACTTTTGTTGATGCGGGTCGGCTTCGACCGGTTCGGGAACCTTGTCTTCGGGGCGCGGTGTATCAAGCAACTCACCAACACTGATATCAAGAACAGACTGGCGTTTCTTTTCCAACTCGACCAGCCGTTCGCGCATCACCACCGGCCAGCCACCATCGGTCTGCACCAGCAACAACCGGTCATAATCAAGAAACAGCCCAAGCCGTGTCATCAATTGCATCAGGCTGATCCGTGACAAATCCCCGGATAACAGCCAGCGATGGCTTTCTGATCGGTCAATCAGCTTTTCACGTCGCAGGGCGGCCAGCGCCCAGTTAAGGTCACGCCCGCCGAGCTTCAATTCGCGCATCATGCGACGATAGGTCGGCGGTTTCCCGGCTTCGTGGAAACGGTGTTGCAGATATTCCAGCACACGCAAGACCGCAATGATCCGTTCCATATGTCCCGGAACCGCCCCGCGCGGATCGGGGATCAGTCCGGCTGCCCGCGCTGCACGCCATTCCGATTGTGCGGCGGCCACCTGTGCGCCGAGCAAAATGACGATCCAGGTCAGATACATCCACAACAGGAAAATCGGTACCACCGCCACCGCCCCATAGATCGTCTGATAGGTCGGAAAGTTGGTGACGTAAAATCCGAACCCCTTTTTAAGGGCCTCGAACAGCAATGCGGCAACCATGCCCCCGACAGCCCCGTCGCGGATTTCCACAGAACGGTTTGGCATGCCGATAAACAGCAGTGAAAAGGCCGCTGCCGACAAAAAGAACGGTGCAATAAAGGTCAGTTGGCCGATCTGCTGGCCCAGTGCCTCGCCACCGACCAGATGGCGCATGGCAAAGATATAGGACGCCAATGACAGGCTAAGCCCCAAAAGCATCGGCCCGACCGTCAACAAGGTCCAGAAAACCACAAGCCGCGACAGCAATTTGCGCGGGCTGGTCACGCGGAAGACGTCATTCATCGCCCCTTCGATCGCGCCCAGCAACATCACGGCGGTCAGGCCAAGCACAATGGTGCCAACAGCGGTCATCTGGCCTGTATTTTGAAGGAAACTTCCCAGATACCCGCTGACCTGTTCGCCGGTTTCAGGCAGAAAGTTATTCAGAACAACGTCCATGATCTGATCTTTGAACTGATCAAAAACCGGAAATGCCGAAAGAACCGTCAGCGCCACGGCAAGAAACGGAACCATTGCCAGAAGCGTCGTGTAAGACAGGCCCGCTGCGCGCTGCACCGATTTGTCATGGACAAAACGCATGGCGGCATAGCGCCAGAATGCGGTCCGATCCGCGATCATTTTCTGAATTTCGACCATTAAACGCTTATCCCTACGCATTTTCCGGTTATACTGCACGTGATCAACAAGATAGCGTGCCCGCACACGTTAGGACAGGCCAGATTGACCTTGAGCTAGCTTTGTGTAGGATGCGCCGAATGTCTAATGCCTCCTGTGCCGGTCGCGGCTTTGATTGAATGCCTCCACCTGCCAGAGAGAGATCGTGGGAACGAGAGGAAAAATGAGCCTGTCCACCGAAAACATTTCGGGCCTGATGGCCGGTAAGCGTGGCCTGATTATGGGCGTCGCCAACGATAAATCCATCGCTTGGGGCATTGCACGTGCCGCTGCCGCCGCCGGTGCCGAAATTGCTTTTACCTTCCAGGGTGAGGCCCTCGAAAAACGTGTTCGTCCGCTTGCTGAATCTGTCGGCAGCGACATCGTCTTGCCATGTGACGTGTCGGACGCGGCCAGCATTGACGCTGTTTTTGACACGCTCAAGGAAAAATGGGGCAAGCTGGACTTCGTCGTCCACGCCATCGGCTATTCCGACAAGAACGAATTGCGTGGTCGCTATGTCGACACCTCGCCTGAAAACTTCGCCATGTCGATGAATATCTCGGTTTATTCGTTCACTGCTGTTGCCCAGCGTGCCGAAAAACTGATGTCTGCGGGTGGGTCGCTTCTGACCCTGTCCTATTACGGGGCAGAAAAAGTCATGCCGCATTACAACGTCATGGGCGTTGCCAAGGCGGCCCTTGAAGCCAGCGTAAAATATCTTGCCAATGACCTTGGTCCGGATGGCATTCGTGTGAATGCGATTTCGGCCGGCCCGATGAAGACCCTTGCGGCTTCGGGTATTGGCGATTTCCGCTATATCCTGAAATGGAATGAATACAATTCGCCGATGCGTCGCAACGTCACCCTTGATGATGTTGGCGGGTCCGGCCTGTACTTCCTGTCTGATCTGTCGACCGGTGTTACCGGCGAAACCCACCATGTCGATTGTGGTTATCACACGGTCGGCATGAAACAGGTTGATGCGCCTGACATCTCGGTTGTTAAAGGCTGATCAGCAAAAACGCTTATTTCCGGGCCGCCCAAAATCCTTTAAAGATCGGGCGGCCCGATTTGTCTCTGACCCTTGCATTCTGGAATTCGGATATGGCTGGCAACAGTTTTGGAACTCTTTTTCGGTTCACCACCTTTGGCGAAAGCCACGGCCCGGCAATTGGCTGTGTCGTTGATGGTGTGCCCCCCCTTCTGGAACTTTCCGAAGCCGACATTCAGGAATTCCTTGAAAAACGCAAACCCGGTCAGTCGCGCTTTACGACCCAGCGTCGCGAACCTGATCAGGTCAAAATCCTTTCGGGTGTGTTCGAAGGCAAAACCACCGGAACCCCGATCGGGCTTCTGATTGAAAACGTTGATCAGCGGTCCAAGGATTACGGCGAAATCAAAAACCAGTTCCGCCCGGGCCATGCCGATTACACCTATTGGGAAAAATACGGCACACGTGATTATCGTGGCGGCGGTCGTTCTTCGGCCCGCGAAACGGCGATGCGTGTTGCCGCCGGTGCCATTGCCCGCAAGGTTCTTGGCGATGATATCCAGATCCGCGCTGCACTTGTCAAAATGGGTACCAAGGAAATCAATCGCGACAACTGGAACTGGAACGAAGTTGATAACAACCCGTTCTTCTGTCCCGATCCCGAAGCGGTACCGGTATTCGAAGAATATCTTGATGGCCTGCGCAAGGATGGCTCATCGGTTGGCGCGGTGATCGAAGTCGTTTGTTCCGGCGTTCAGGTCGGGCTTGGGGATCCGGTTTATGACAAACTTGATGCCGATCTGGCCAAGGCGATGATGACGATCAATGCGGTCAAGGGTGTCGAAATCGGTAACGGTTTTGAAGCAGCCGAACTGACCGGCATTGAAAATGCCGATGAAATGCGCCTTGGCAATGATGGCAAACCGGTTTTCGGCTCCAACCACGCAGGCGGCATTCTGGGCGGGATTTCATCCGGGCAGGACATTGTGGTGCGTTTTGCGGTCAAACCGACCAGTTCGATCCTGACTCCGCGCAAAAGCATCGACATCTATGGCAAGGAAGTTGATGTCGTCACCAAGGGCCGCCATGACCCGTGTGTTGGCATTCGCGGCGTTCCGGTTGGCGAAGCCATGGCCGCCATCGTGCTTGCCGATCACCTTCTGCGCCACCGCGCGCAATGCGAAGGCTGGAACACCAACAAACATTTCCCCAGCTGATAATTGGGGTCTTTGCCCAAGGTTTCCTGTCACAACCGGGTTGATGCCACGTCTTGATGGCATGAACCCAGTATTGCTCAAAACCCTGATCTCACTTGCTGCATCCAACAACAAGCCCGCCAAGAGCGGATCCCTTGGTGATGATGCACAACTGCGTGGCCGCACGATCCTCTATCCGGACGAGGCATTGGATCTGCCCGAATGGGGAATTGCCGGAATGCCCGGCATGGTCCTTGGCGCGGCACCGCAGACCTGTCTGTTTGTCAGTGATCTGCACATATCAGACGCCAGTGACGATGCTCATAGCAGCGACACGGCATCTGGCGACAATGCATCCACGACAAACGACAGCAGCAATGATCAGGACAAGGACGCCGGCGAAATCGTTTCTTTCAGTCTGACGCTCAAATGCAATCCTGCACCTGAAAGCAATCTGAAATCCTGTACCATTGTCTGGAAGCTTGCCCTTCCGGTTGCCGGCTATCGCGACATCCAGACCAGCAGCAACAGCGCAAGTGTACGCGCCCCGGTCATTCACACCCGGATGAAAATTGGCGGCATCGTGAGAGATGTTGAAATCGGCCTGTTGGAAATGGGTGGCCTTGAACAGCCACTGCTGATCGGACAGGACACCCTGGCTGACAAATTCCTGATCCGTCCGGACAGAACCGAAAAAGACAGGAAAGTCGCAACCCCGTCCGTCGATCTCAATCCGCAAAAACCGGTCGACAGCCCCGCACCTGCGGCCAAGGATGGTTCAGCGCCGACCACACCGGCGACACCTGCAACGCCAGGCGCAACAGCGGATGCAACCCCGACCTCGACTACGGCAGCGTCCCCGACTACGGCGACGACCACGCCCGATACTCAGCCAGCATCCGTAACGCCGACACCGGATACGGCAGCGACACCAGAAGCACAGCAGCCCCCGACAGCACAGCAGGACAGTATACCTGATGCATCCGGTGCACCCGCTACACCCGGCACCAACGAACAAAGCCAGGAACCCCGGTCGGCCGACACAGCGACCGGCACCGACGGCAACAACACACAAACCAACCCGGCACCCGTCCCCGCGACCGGCACGGATACACCAGCAACACCGGACACAACGAGCACCCCGGAAGTCCCCCCGCAACCTGCAACAGATACCCCCGATACATCACAAGATGGATCCACCAATCCCGATGTATCCCCCGATACCAAAACCGCCCCAACGGCGGACAGCACGGAACAAACGCCCAACCCCGTCTGACGTTCCTGCGACATATCCCTGTATAAACTGCACCGTCCCGATTTGGACGGTGCTTTTGTTTTGGCAGCGATTTGGGAAACCCGGAAATCCGCCACCTTTTTCACCGATCAACGGTCGATTTTTCCTTGAAATGCGGGTCTTTACCCGCTAATGTTAACTTAGTTAACATAAGAAAATCGAGATACGAGCTAATGGGGAAATACCATCACGGTGACGTCCGTAATGTTCTTTTGCAAAAAGCCGAAACCATCCTGACAGAAGAAGGCCCGACCGGGCTGTCATTGCGCCGTCTGGCCCGCATGACCGGTGTATCAGAAGCCGCACCCTATCGTCATTTTGACGGAAAGGATGGCATTTTGGCGGCAGTTGCAATTGCCGCGTTTGAACGCTTTGCCGAACAGCTTGAATCTGTGGCGGCAAGTGTTGCGCATCACGAAGAACGCATCATGAAGCTTGGTGCGGCCTATGTCGGCTTTGCCGTGGAAAATCCGCAACATTTCCGACTGATCTTTGGCCGCGAACGTCCGCCACTTGATCAATATCCCGAATTGCGTGATGCCGCGGATAATGCCTTTGATGTGTTGCAACGCGCGGTGACCTCGGTCGATCGCAAGGCCGAAATGACCCTGACCGAGGCCGCAACGGCCTATAACCGTGCGCTTGCCGCTTGGAGCCGTGCGCATGGCATTGCCATGCTGGTGATTGACGGCATGATCGTGCCGCCAGCCGATCAGGAACTTGGCGATTTTGTCCTTGGCCTTCTTGCAGAAGACCTGACCGCCCCGACCGATCTGTAACCCCGCCTTTTTCAACCGCCATCAAACCGGATCAACCGATGGAATATTTCACCGTTAAATTCATTCATGTTCTTGGCGTTGTGCTGTTTCTTGGCAACATCATTGTATCGGCACTGTGGAAGACACAGGCCGACAAAACCGGCAATCCTGTGATCATTGCCTTTGCCTGTCGGCTGGTGAATATGACGGATCTGGCCTTTACCGCATTGGGCGGTGCCTTGATAACCATTGGCGGGATCGGGTTGTTTCATGCGACCGGAATTGCGATTTCGGATGCGCCCCATCTGACAATCGGCATCAGCCTGTTTGGCATGGCCGCAATGCTTTGGGTGACGGGGTTGGTCCCCTTGCAAATCTACATGTCAAAGATCGCCAGCCGGACCGTACAGGCGGGCGATCAAGCCATGCCACCGGCCTATGAAAAATGCCGCAAACTTTGGAATATCATCGGGCTGATTGCCGTTATCTTGCCGCTGGCAACCCTGTATTTCATGATTTACCGCTAGGCAGAGCCAAGACGCTGGCATTTGGCGGGTATTGCCCATCGCATCCGTCACAGCGGTGATGCCAACACCATGATTGCTAAGGTCATCACCGTCGGCCACGCCATTTGCGCCATGCCGCGCCGTATGGCGCCACATACCGGGCTTCATCACCTGCCCGACACGGCATTACCGCCCCCGCCATCAGTTGATATCAGCCTGATGGGGCGTGACCGTACCAATCGGGTGCCGTGTGGACTGGCCGTTGGTGCGATTGCCGCCTTGTTGCCTGATGAAGTTGCCATTGAAACGGCTCCGGGCTGATTAACCGGGCAATCTTCCACCATGTGAAAAGACGTTTTATGTGATTGATCGGCTTTTGCGCCACCACATAAGATGCGCCAGCTTATTTCAAATCCCCGGAGACGTTCCATGCTGACCATCAAACGCCTGTCAATCGAAGACGCCTATATCCTGATTGAAGGCGCACGCAATCGCGCCAATGAAATCGGCGTTCCGATGTGCATTGCCATCACCGATGAATCCGGCGTCCTTATCGCTTTTGAGCGCATGGATGGCGGCAAGGTCACCAGCACCACCATCGCCCAGGACAAATCATTCACCGCATCGGGCGCACGCAAGGGCACGCATGAATATGCCGCCGCCGCACAGCCGGGCAAACCGGCCTATGGCATTGACAGTGAAATCGGCGGCCGCCTGTCGATTGTCGCCGGCGGTCTTCCGGTATTTGTTGATGGTGAATGCGTGGGTGGCATCGGCGTCAGTTCCGGCACCCCGCCCCAGGATCAGGATTGCGCACAGGCCGGCATTGATTTCTTCATGAAGAAAATCGGCAAATAACGACACGGTCACAGGTTGGAAATTGGCCTGACTTCAGGCCGGTTTCCGCCCGCAAATCAAAAACTCGACATTGCCTTCCGGCCCGGTGATCGGGCTTTTGGTGATACCCAGCACTTCCCAGCCGGGCAAGTTTGACAGCCAGTCGGAAATGGTGTCACAGACTTCCTGATGCAGTTCGGGTTCGCGGACGACGCCTTTTTTGCCGACGCGTTCCTTGCCGACTTCAAATTGCGGCTTGATCAGCGCAATCAGATGCCCGCCGGGTTTCAGGCGTTCCATGCTTGCCGGAAGCACGGTACGCAATCCGATGAAGCTGGCATCGCACACCACGATATCAACAAGATCGGGAATTTGTTCATCGGTAAGATGACGGGCATTGGTCTTTTCCATGACCACGACACGATCGTCATTGCGCAGCTTCCAGTCAAGCTGCCCCTGCCCGACATCGACGGCATAAACCTTTGCCGCACCGTTTTGCAGCAAGACATCGGTAAAGCCACCGGTTGATGCCCCGACATCAATGCCGATAAAACCGGTCACATCAATCCCGAATTCGGCCAAGCCTTTTTCAAGCTTGAGCCCGCCGCGTGAAACCCACGGATGAGGTTGTCCACGCAGGGTGATCGCCATGTCTTCCTTGCACTGCATGCCCGGCTTATCAAGCCGCTGCTCGCCGCTAAAGACATTTCCTGCCATGATAAATGCCTGTGCCTTGGACCGGCTTTCCACCAATCCGCGTTCCACAAGCAACTGATCTAAACGTTTCTTTGCCATGGCTGCGTTTTAGCGCACCGGGACAAAAAGGTCACGCCCAATCACAGGCAAGTTTGCCCGCCGAACCAGCAGTTTTTGAAAGTCGTGGATAAGACGTCAGCTCGCCAGCGGCTCAAGATATCCGCGCGGGACGATCGCCAAAAGATCGTTCAGGGCCTCGCCCTGAACCGCAACATGCTGTTGCATCAGTTTGCCGGCAATATCGGCCTCGCCATTTGAAATGGCGCTCAGGATATCGGCATGTTCGTTGTTGGATTTTTTAACGCGCCCCGGGCGATGAAGCTGCAAACGGCGATACGGCGCCAGCCGGTTGCGGACATTTTTGGTCTGGCGTTCAAGGAAACTGTTGCGGCACCCGGCATAGATCGCTTCGTGGAAACGCACATTGGCCTCGTAATAGGCATCAGCATCGGCATGTTCCTGAAGCGCACTGCATTCATCGGCCAGTGCGATCAAGTTATCGATATCGACACGTGGCATCCGACGCGCGGCAAGGCGGGCACACATGGCTTCGAGTTCTGCCATGACTTCGAACATTTCAATCAGTTCGGCAACCGTGATCGACGCAACAATGGTTCCGCGACGGGGCATGGTGGCAACAAGCCCGGATCCGGCCAAAGTCTGGAGCGCTTCGCGAACCGGGGTGCGTGAAACACCGAACCGTTCGCTCAGGGAACGTTCGTCAAGCTTGTCACCGGGTTTAAGAACACCGGTCACAATATCGCGTTCAAGTTTCTGCACCAGATCGGTGGCAAGCTTACCGTTTTGCGCCATAAAACGCCCTTTTCTACAATCGGCCACTGGTATACCAGAACACATAAAATGGTACTAATCAAAGCCTTTTCTGTGCTGCTGCGCAGGGTTTTCATATTGCATTGCAAAAGTTGAATGGGAAATTTCCGCGATTTTCAAGCAAACACTCACAGGCGGGTTTGTGGCACTGCAAAACGCATCTCTGGTATACAAAATTGCATAGACAGGATGCCAGAAATCTGTAACGCTTTCCTCCAATGCGAAAACCGCATCAATAAAAAGACGCGCAAAAGCCGTCACAATGCATCCAAAAACGCATGCTTCATCCGGGAGGAAAAGATGAAGATTTTTAAAAAGACCCTTTCGGCGTCTGTCGCCGCCATCACCATGTCTGTTGCCGCTTTTGGCATGTCCGCATCTGCTGATGCGGAAACCCTGAAACTGTCGCACCAGTGGTCGACCAGCGACATCCGTCACAAGGTTGCACAGATTGTTGCCGACGAAGTCAAAGCGGCCAATGTGGATCTGGAAATCCAGATCTTCCCGTCCGGCTCCCTGTTCAAGGCGAAGGAACAGTGGACCCCGATGACCCGCGGGCAGCTTGACATGATTGTTTACCCGCTGGCGTATGCCGGTGGTCGTGTTCCGGCAACCAACCTTACCCTGATGCCGGCACTGGTCAAAAACCATGACCATGCAAACCGTATCAACGAATCCCCGTTCATGGCTAAAATCGAAGAGCTCCTGAACGAGGACGGTGTTGTCACCGTTGCCAAGGGCTGGCTTGCTGGCGGCTTTGCATCGACCAAAGGCTGCATTCACAAGCCTGAAGACGTAAAAGGCCTTCAGATCCGCGCTGCCGGTAAATCGTTCGAGCAGATGCTTGAAGGTGCTGGCGCCTCGATCGCTGCAATGCCGAGCTCGGAAATCTATCCGGCCATGCAGACCGGCGTTCTTGACGCAACCAACACCAGCTCGTCGAGCTTCGTTTCCTATCGTATCTACGAACAGGTCAAATGCTACACCCCGGCTGCCGGCAATGCGCTGTGGTTCATGTATCAGCCGGTTCTGATGTCGAAGAAAAGCTATGACAAGCTGAATGACGCGCAGAAAGCAGCCCTGGCTGCTGCTGCGAAGAAAGCAGAAGAATACTACACCACCGAAGGCCGCAAGCAGGATTCGGACAGCATCCAGGTCTTCAAGGATGCCGGTGTTGAAATCGCCGAACTCAGCGATGAAGATTTCGCAGCATGGCAGAAACTGGCCATGGAAACTTCTTACAAGAAGTTCGTCGAAGAGACCCCGAATGGTCAGGAACTTCTGGATATGGCACTTGCTGTAAAGTGATCCATACCTGATGTGCTGGTGGTGCCGACATGTTCGGCACCACCCCATTTCCCAAAGAATACAAATAAACAGAACAATACGGTTCCGTCAGAGGAGTACGCGCGTGTCCAACGCCATGTCCCCGCACCCACTTCCGATTGATCTGCCCGATGATTTCGCGCAGACCCAAAGTGCGTCGCATTCCGTTAAGTCCGATATGCCGCCCCCGCCTGATGTCGAGCCGATCGACGACCACCACGCAAAGGCAGCCCGCCACCCGATGCCGCCCAAGGGGCCGCTTGATGCCTTTGTTGCCGTGATCCACACCGCATCTCGGATCTGCGGCATCGTATCGGCAACCATGTTCGGGGTTGCCATGCTGATCATTTGCCAGCTGGTGTTCATTCGTTATGCGCTTAATGACTCCACTGTCTGGCAGACCGAGGCGGTCATTTTCCTGATGATTGGCGCAACCCTGATCGGCCTGCCTTATGTGCAGTTGCTGCGCGGGCACGTGAATGTGGATTTGCTGCCGCTCTATCTTAAAAGCGGCGCGCGCATGACGCTTGCAGTCCTCACCCTGTTGTGTGGCATGGCGATCAGTGCACTGTTTGGCTTCTATGGTCTTGAGCTTGTACTTGAAGCCTATGACGGCGGCTGGCTGTCTGAAACCATCTGGGCGGTTCCGCTGTGGAAGCCCTATTCGGCATTGCCGATCGGTTTCGGTCTTCTGTTCCTGCAGTTCCTGGCCGACTTCCTGACCCTTATCACCCGCCGGTCGACACCGTTCGACCTGCGTGACGACGCCCTTTAAGGAGGCCGCATCATGGATCCGTTGCTTCTTGCGGCCATCGTTGGCATCGCAACCACAGTTGTTCTTTTCTCCGGTATTCCGGTTGGTATCGGCCTGCTTCTGGTCAGTGTCGGTTTCATCATCATCTTTGATGGCACCGGTTCGCTGCCGCTTTTGCCGGAAATCCTGTTTGGCAAACTTGAAAGCTTTGAAGTTCTTGCCATCCCGATGTTCATCCTGATGGGGGCGGTTGTTGCGTCCTCACGTGCAGGGGGTGATCTTTATTCCGTTCTTGATCGCTGGTTGACGCGTGTGCCGGGGGGTTTGGTTATTTCCAACCTGGGGGCATGTGCGATTTTCTCTGCACTGTCGGGGTCTTCCCCGGCGACCTGTGCTGCGATCGGAAAAATGGGCATTCCGGCAATGCGCGAACGCGGCTTTCCTGACACGGTTGCCGCCGGATCGATTGCTGCGGGTGGTACGCTTGGCATTCTGATCCCGCCAAGTGTCACCATGATCGTGTATGGCATTTCGACCGAAACCTCGATTGGTCGTCTTTTCCTTGCCGGTCTTTTGCCGGGTCTTCTGGTCACCGCCCTGTTCATGGCATGGTCGCTTTATTCGACCTGGCGTCAGGGCAATGCCCAGGCTGCACTTGGCGTCGTCAAGTACAGCTGGAAGGAAAAGTTTGAAATCCTTCCGCGTGTTCTGCCCTTCCTTGTGATCATCGGTGCGGTTCTGTTTGCGCTGTATGGCGGTGTCGCGACCCCGTCCGAAACGGCTGGTGTCGGGGCATTGTTCTGCCTGATCACCGCGATGATCATTTACAAGATGTGGAAACCCGGCCAGCTTTGGAATGTCTTCCGCGACACCACCAAAGAATCGGTGATGATCCTTCTGATCATCGGGGCGGCGGGTCTGTTCAGCTATATGCTGTCATCCCTGTTCATTACCCAGTCGATTGCACAGTGGATTTCCGCACTTGAGGTCAACCGCTGGGTTCTGATGGGCTTCATCAACCTGTTCCTGCTGATCAGCGGTTTCTTCCTGCCGCCGGTTGCCGTGATCCTGATGAGCGCCCCGATCCTGCTGCCTGTGATCATCAATGCCGGTTTTGACCCGTACTGGTTCGCCGTCATTCTTACGATCAACATGGAAATCGGCCTGATCACCCCGCCGGTCGGACTGAACCTGTATGTCATCAATGGCATTGCACCCGACATCCGCCTGCAAAGCATTCTTAAGGGCGCCTTCCCTTATGTGATGTGCATGATCGTGGCCATTATCATTCTTTGCTTCTTCCCTGAAATCGCCACCTGGCTTCCAGAAACGATAATCGGAGGACGCTAATGTCAGGCATCTCTGTCAGAAGCTGGATTTCAAGCATCGCCGACCGTGGGCGTGAACTGCTTGATCTGCCAATTTCCACCCCGCAGGATTCCTTCACGCAACTCGGTGCCATGTGCAAAGACCTTGTTTCGCAAAAGGGCGAAGCACGTGGCACCGCCGTTGCCCGCGAAGTGGTCCGGCTTTGGGAAAACCTGCCAGAAGAAGATCATCTGCGCTTTTTCCAAATGATGCAGAACGACTTCAGCGCAGACCGCACCAAAGTTTCAAAAGCGGCCGACGCCTTTGCCAAGGACCCGTCAGAAACCAATCTGGCGGCCCTGACCCAGGCATCGGAACCCGCACGTCAGGAACTTCTGCGCCGCATCAATATGGCACCGGGGGGCACCCGCGCCATTGTCGATATGCGTGAAACCCTGATCGGTCTTTTGAAAACCAACCGCGATCTGGAACCGCTGAATGCCGATATGCAGCACCTGCTGACCAGTTGGTTTAACCGCGGCTTCCTTGAACTGCGTCATATTGACTGGGATACATCGGCTGCCATCCTTGAAAAACTGATCCGTTACGAAGCGGTACATGAAATTCAGGGCTGGGATGATCTGCGTCGTCGTCTGGCAACCGATCGCAAATGCTTTGCTTTCTTCCATCCGGCGATCCCCGATGATCCGCTGATCTTTGTCGAGGTCGCCCTTGTCCATGGGCTGGCCGACAGTGTTCAGGCTCTTCTGGCGCCGGAAATCGATGAAAAGGCTCCCGAAACCGCCAAGACCGCGATCTTCTATTCGATCAGCAACTGTCAGGCGGGGCTCAAGGGGATTTCATTTGGCAACTTCCTGATCAAACAGGTTGTCGAAGAACTGAAACGTGAATTCCCGCAGCTCAAGCAATTTGCCACCCTGTCGCCCATTCCGGGCTTCATGGGCTGGTTGCGGACGCGCCAGAAAAGCAAGGCCGATGATGCTGATCTTGCCGGTCAGGTTCTTGAAGGCCTTAGTCAGGATGGCTGGATCGACGATCCGGAAAAGGTCGAAGCCCTGCGCAAACCGACTGTTGCGCTGTGTGCGACCTATCTTGCGACCTGCAAACGCGGTAAATCGCCACTCGATCCCACCGCACGGTTCCATCTTGGCAATGGCGCACAGCTCGAACGGCTTAACTGGTTGGGCGACACATCAATCAAGGGCCTGCGCCAGGCGGGCGGCATGATGGTCAATTATGCCTACCACCTTGACGATATTGAGAAAAATCACGAAGCGCTGATGAATGACGGAAAAATCGCAACATCGAAATCCGTCGCACAGCTTGCCGGCATTTAAGTAGGTATGACCATGTCCGATAATCTTTTTCAAACCTTTCTCGACCGTTTCCCGGCAGACAAATCGCGTACGTTCCTGATCGAACGCGATGGCACCGAACGCAGTTTCGCCTGGCTGCTGGACCGCACCGGTCGTTATGCCGCGGTGCTGGCATCCCATGGCGTGGTCAAGGGTGACCGCGTTGCCGCACAGGTCGACAAATCATCAGACGTGATCGCGCTTTACCTTGCTTGTCTGCAACTTGGTGCCATTCACCTGCCGCTCAATACCGCCTATACCGGTGACGAGATCGCCTATTTCCTTGGCGATGCCGCACCGCGCGTCTTTGTCTGCCGCCCGGCACATATCGATGCAGCCCGGACCCTTGGCGCGCAAAACAATGTTGGCGCGGTTCTGTCGCTTGGCGCCAACGGTGACGGCAGCCTGAATGACGAGGCCGCAACAGCCACCCCGATCACCGATATTGTCAGTGCCGACAAGGATGATGTTGCAGCAATCCTTTATACCTCGGGCACGACCGGCCGGTCCAAGGGCGCGATGCTGACGCACAACAATCTGGGATCGAATGCCAAAACCCTGCATGCGGCATGGGGCTTCAAGCCCGGTGATACGCTGCTGCATGCTTTGCCGCTGTTCCATACCCATGGCCTGTTCGTTGCCATCAACATCATGCTGATGAATGGTGGCAAGGTGATCCTGCTTCCGAAATTCGATGCCGATGATGTGATCGAACGTTTGCCGCAATCAACCGTTCTGATGGGGGTTCCGACCTTCTATACTCGCCTTCTGTCACATCCGCAGTTTGACAAGGATGTTACCGCTAACATGCGGTTGTTTGTATCGGGTTCCGCACCGCTTCTGGCCGAAACCCATGACGCGTTCTTTGAACGTACCGGGCACAAAATCCTTGAACGTTACGGCATGACCGAAACCTGCATGAACACGTCCAACCCGCTGGATGGCGAACGTCGTCCGGGTGCGGTTGGCCCGACGCTGCCGGGGATCGAAGCCCGTGTATGCGACAAGGATGGCAATGTCCTTGGCGCCGGTGAAATCGGCGTTCTTGAAGTGCGTGGCCCGAATGTGTTCAAGGGCTACTGGCAGATGCCGGAAAAAACCGCATCCGAATTCCGCACTGATGGCTTCTTTATCACCGGTGACCTCGCCACCATTGGCGAAGACGG
This sequence comes from Thalassospira sp. CH_XMU1420-2, assembly GCF_037029325.1. Lineage (NCBI taxonomy): Bacteria > Pseudomonadati > Pseudomonadota > Alphaproteobacteria > Rhodospirillales > Thalassospiraceae > Thalassospira > Thalassospira sp. CH_XMU1420-2. The sequence goes on along the minus strand of NZ_JAYMEG010000003.1, from coordinate 8,657 downwards.
CTATGTCACCATTGTCGGTCGTGACAAGGATCTGATCATTTCGGGCGGCTTCAACGTCTATCCGAAGGAAGTCGAAGAAGTCATCGCCGAATATGACGAAGTCGAAGAAGTCGCAATCTTCGGCCTGCCCCATCCCGACTTTGGCGAAGCCGTTGCCGGTGTCATCGTGGCTGCAAATGGCAGTCAGGCCGACACCGACGAAATCATCAAACGCACCCAGGACAAGCTTGCGAAATTCAAGGTTCCCAAGCGCATCTGGGTGATCAAGGAACTGCCGCGCAACACCATGGGAAAAATCCAGAAAGCCCAGCTGCGCAAGCAATATGCCGATACCTTTACCTCCCCAGCTGCATGATGCGATGTAGTCTGTATCTCCCGCTGTCCTGACGGGCAGCACCCAAAGGGTCTTTGACCCAACCTTCCTTCCGGTCAGAGCCGATCTGGCCGGAATTTTTTTGCCTGAATGCAATTGTCCCCATCCCGCCTGGGCCCGCTCGGGCCCTATCCATGGTTGATCGTTTCCTTTTGTTATCAGCTTGTTAGGAATTGGAACGCAAAGATGCTAAATTAGACAAACAAACAACAACCAAAATGCTGGCACGTTTTCATGTGCCAATCAGGAAGTCGCTGGGATCAATGGCAGAACTTGATGAGGCCATAGACACAATAGCAGACAGCATCGCCCAGACCGGCGCGCTGACATTTGAAGCATCGCGCCGCTATGACGAGATGTTCCAGACATTTCGTCGCGTGCTTGAAGATGCCCTTGATGCGCAGCCAACCATGACGGATGCCGCGCGCGTTGCAATGTCGATGGTTGACACCGCATCACGTGCCATCCAGTCAAACTTCCCCAATCCCCAACATCGCGATTGCTGCGATCAATGCAGCGCCTGCTGCAACCTGTTTGTCAGCGTCCCGCCCGGGGTCACCAGCCTGATTGCCGACTATATCCGCAAAACATTCACCCCCGAACAACAGGCTGACCTGTTGCAACGGCTGGTGAATGCTGCCGCAACCATTGAACAATCAACCACAACGGCCGAAGTACGGGTGCGTTGCCCGCTTCTTGGGGATGACAATCGCTGCACGATTTATGAAATCCGCCCGCTTTCATGTCGGGCCTTTACATCCTCGGATGCGCGCAAATGCCACAGGATGGTGTTCGGAACAGCCGAAGAACGTACCACCACCATTGATCAGGACCCGGGCCATTATCGGTTGCATATCGAAGCAACCGACGCCCTGCAACAGGCCGCGGCCCGGCGTAACCTGAACCCGCGCCAGAAGGGCTTTGTCCATGCGCTGCTTGATCAGCTGTCCCCGGCCGCAACGTAAACTGGACCGTGATCAATCGATCAATCCGGCGGGCATGGCATTGCAATTGACGAAAAATATGCCCATTTTCCGCGTTCCGGCCCATCCGGCCACCTGAATTCATCCAACAGATACGGAGCAAATATGAACAACGCGTCTGATCAACCGGTTGCTTTTGTAACCGGTGCCGCACAGGGTTTGGGTCTTGGCATTTCAAAACACCTTCTTGATGCGGGCTGGCGGGTCACCTTGTTTGATCAGGACGCCGACGCCGGGCAGGAAGCATTCGATGGCCTTTCCCCCGCCCATCAGGATCGCGCGCTATTTATTGCCGGTGACGTCGCCAATGAAGCCGACGTCAAACTTGCCATTCAGCAAACCGTCGACCGGTTTGGCCGGATTGATGGTCTGGTCAATAATGCCGGCATTGCCGATCCCCATTCGGGCCGTATCGAAGACCTTGAATGGAATCGCTGGCAGCGGGTGATCAATGTCAATCTTGGCGGTGCCTTCCTTGCGGCCAAACACGCGGTTCAACATCTGCGCCCGGTCAAAGGAGCGATTGTCAATATCGCCTCGACCCGCGCGTTTCAATCAGAAGCCAACACAGAATCCTATGCCGCGTCAAAGGGGGGCATTGTTGCACTTACCCATGCGCTTGCGGTCAGTCTTGGCGGTGATGTGCGGGTCAATGCAATTGCCCCGGGCTGGATCGAAGTCGGTGACTGGCAGAAATCGGACAAACGCACCACACCATCCCACAGTGACATCGACAAATCGCAACATCCGGTCGGGCGTGTCGGCACACCAGAAGACATCGCACAGGCGGTAAGCTTCCTTCTGGACCGCACCAAATCCGGCTTCATGACCGGCGAAACCATCCGCATTGACGGCGGGATGACCCACAAGATGATTTATGCCGACTGACACCGACTGACGCCAACTGACAATGCAAAACGCCGCCCCGGGGGCGGCGTTCTGTTTTAATACTGCGGGCTGGTATTTCGGCCAAATCCGATCAGGCGCGCGCCTTGCTTTCGCTAAGGCCAAGGGCACCAAGGGCCGTCTTGACGATGCTTTGCGCATCAAGACCGGCTTTCTGATACTGGATTTCCGGTTTGTCATGATCAATCAGTGCATCGGGCAATGCCATGGTGCGGATCTTGAGCCCGTTATCGAGCAATCCCTGCCCGGCCATATGCTGAAGAACCATGGCGCCAAAGCCATTGATCGATCCTTCTTCGATGGTGATCAGCACTTCGTGATTGCGTGCAAGATCGGCAATCAACTGATGATCAAGCGGCTTGGCAAAACGGGCATCGGCAACCGTCGCCGGAAGGCCGCGCGCGGCAAGGTCTTCTGCGGCCAAAAGCGCCTCGGCCAAACGGGTGCCATAAGACAGAATGGCGATCTTGCTTCCTTCGCGCAGGATACGGCCCTTGCCGATTTCAAGAACCTGTCCTTCGGTCGGCATTTCAACGCCAACACCTTCGCCACGCGGATAACGGAACGCGCTGGGGCGATCATCAATCGCCCAGGCAGTCGTGGTCATATGCACCAGTTCCGCCTCGTCCGCCGCCGCCATCAAAACGAAGTTCGGCAGGCAACCTAGGAAGGCAATATCATATGCCCCGGCATGGGTCGCGCCATCGGCCCCGACCAGACCGGCACGGTCCATGGCAAAGCGGACCGGAAGGTTCTGGATCGCGACATCATGGACAACCTGGTCATAGCCACGCTGAAGGAAGGTCGAATAAAGCGTGCAAAACGGTTTGTAGCCTTCGCACGCCATACCGGCGGCAAAGGTCACCGCATGCTGTTCGGCAATACCGACATCAAACGCACGATCCGGGAAACGATCGGCAAAGATGTTTACCCCCGTGCCCGATGGCATGGCAGCCGTAATCGCCGTGACCTTTTCGTCCTTTTCGGCAATCTTGACCAGCGTTTCGCCATACACCTTGGTGTAACTCGGCGCATTCGGGGTCGGCTTGGCTTGTTTGCCGGTCACAACGTCAAACTTGGCAACGCCGTGATATTTGTCAGCGGCATTTTCCGCCGGGCCATAGCCCTTGCCCTTTTGGGTCACTGCATGGATCAAGATCGGTCCATCGACATCGGCATCGCGGACGTTTTTCAGAACCGGCAACAGATGATCCATGTTGTGGCCATCAATCGGCCCGACATAGAAAAAGCCCATTTCTTCAAACAGGGTGCCGCCCGTGACCATGCCACGCGTATATTCTTCAAGCTTGCGCGCCGCTTCTTCGATCTGGCGGGGCAGATGTTTGGTTAGGCCCTTGGCCGCATTGCGCAGGCCCTGATACCCTTTGCCCGAAATCAGACGCGACAGATACCCCGACATGGAGCCCACCGGCGGGGCGATCGACATGTCATTATCATTCAGGATCACAATCAAACGCTGATCGGTGGCCGCGGCATTGTTCATGGCTTCATAGGCCATGCCCGCACTCATCGAACCGTCGCCAATGACCGCAATCACGTTCTTGCGCTTGTCATTCGAAAGCTGATTGGCAACCGCCATGCCCAAGCCGGCCGAGATCGAGGTCGAGCTGTGCCCGGCCCCGAACGGGTCATATTCGGATTCAGACCGTTTGGTGAACCCCGAAAGCCCGCCGCCCTGACGGAGCGTGCGAATACGACCCCGACGCCCGGTCAGGATTTTATGGGGATAGCACTGATGCCCGACATCCCAGATCACCCGGTCATAGGGCGTATCAAACAGGTAATGGATCGCAACGGTCAGTTCGACCACACCAAGACCGGCACCAAGATGCCCGCCTGTGACAGATACCGCATCAATCACCTCGGCGCGCAATTCATCTGCGACCTGCTTCATCTGGGCAGGCTGCAATTTGCGCAGCTCGTCTGGGGTGTTAATCGTATCCAATAGCGGTGTCTTGGAGGTCGTGCTCATACCGATCTCGATTTTCAATTTTTTATATGGCGTAGATTACAACAGAGTGACGTTTCCGGGTCGATGTTGCAAGCTGCGTAAAATAGCGGGGTTCAACCGATTTAGCGACCCTGAATTTCACCGCTTTGCACCTTCTCGAAGAAACGGTGAACAACCTGTTCGACAGTGCGGTGAATGGTGTCGCGATCCTGACCGAAATCACGGCACAAATAGCTAAAGTTTTCAGCAATATACGGCGTGCATTTCGGCAGAAATGAATAATGTCCCGCCCCTTTGACCTTGATGAATTTCGCCCGGCCGCGCAACAGATTGCGAAAGTGGGTGGCATTAACATGGTCATGCAGAATTTCGTCTGTATCGGCCTCGACAAACAACATCGGCACCTTCACATCGGCCAACCCGTCATCGGTTGCCGCCACCCCGAAGGCCGGGGTTACCGCAACAATGGCCGATATCCGGGGATCGTATTCCGAAACCACCGGCGCGCCATAGGTTTGATGCAGACGATCAATATGATCATCTGTCGGGGCATGCTGGCAAATGACCTTGTCGGTTTCGCCATTCACGGTGCAGTAACTTTGCCAGGCCCGGGCATCAAAATCCCACCCTGCCAGTTTAAGCACCGTGGCACCGCCCGCCGAATGGCCAAGAGCATAGATCCTGTCATGATCAATCTGCTCGGCGATGTCATCGTGATCAAGCAACAGATCAAGCGCCAGCCGCATTTCACGCGGACGACGTTCAATGATCGTGATCTGGCGGGCATCGGATGCATCAAGGTAGTTGTCACCTTCATGCTGCGGGGCTGCAACAATATAGCCCCGCCGTGCCAGATATTCCGCCAGCCAGAACTGATTGAAACGATGGCCTTCCGAACCGTGCGAAAACATCACGATCGGAAACGGACCATCCGTGGCAAAGGCCGCATTACGCGCGGCACTTGATGCCACGCCCATATGGCGCACCGAACTTTCCGGCGCGGATGCGGGATACCAGATCGCCAGCGGAAATGGATCCTTGTCAAACAGCCGGTCGCGAAAACCGGCTGTGTATTTGGGCTGTTCAGTCATTGTGGGGCGCTTTGACGATATCGGGCTTAACGGCCGCGTTCGACAACGAAACGCGCCACCGCGCGCAGCGGTTCGGCCTCGCCGTCAAAGCAGCTCAGATGGTTGATTGCCTGATCACACAGCATGGCGGCCTGATCACGGGCCTGATCAAGGCCCAGCAATTTGACAAAGGTCGACTTGTCCTGATCAAGGTCCTTGCCCGCTGTCTTGCCGAGCTCCTCGGAACTTGCTTCGACATCAAGCAGATCATCCTTGATCTGGAACGCCAATCCCATGTCATGGGCATAGGATCGCAGCGCCATGCGAATGCTTTTTGGCGCCTTGCCAAGGATCGCACCAGCTTCGCAGGCAAAGGCAAACATGCGTCCGGTTTTCAGCAAATGAAGATGCGTGACCTGCGCCTGATCAAAGGACTGACCTTCGCCCGCCAGATCAATCATCTGCCCGCCAACCATGCCATGCGGACCAGCCGCACGGGCAAGGGCGCGGACAAGATCGGTGCAGACGCGCGGATCGGGATGGGTATCTTCGTCGGCCAGAACTTCAAACGCCTGGGTCAAAAGCGCATCACCGGCAAGGATCGCGGTTGCCTCGTCAAACTGCTTGTGGCAGCTCGGCTTGCCGCGACGCAGATCATCGTCATCCATCGCAGGCAAATCATCATGGATCAGTGAATAGCTGTGGACCATCTCGACCGCCGCCGCAACCCGAAGGGCGGACTGGCGCGATACCTTGAACAATGACGCAGAACTCAACACCAGAAACGGGCGCAGACGTTTGCCTTCGCCCAAGGTGGAATAACGCATCGCCTGAAACAGGCGTTGCTCGATCTGGCCATTGGCACGCGGCAAAATACTATCCAGCGTCTCGCCAAGATCAGCAGACGCAGCACTCAGTCCGGCAAGCAGGTCGTAACTCACCATGGCCTCCGATTACTCGATTTCAGTCGGGGTTGCCGACGGGCGGCCATCCGCATTCAAGGTGATTTTTTCGATGCGTTCTTCGGCTGCACGCAATTTGTCCGCACAATGCCGTTTCAGGGCCGCACCACGCTCATAAGATGCGATTGCGTCATCAAGCCCGACCTGTCCCTGTTCGAGCTGACGAACAAGAGTCTCAAGCTGGCCCAGCGCCTCTTCGAAGCTGAGTTTTGCGATATCCTCGGGAATGGCGGAAGATGAAGTAGCCTCGGACATGTAAGCTCCATTTCTTTGATTGGCGCGGAGTTTACGCGCAAGTCCGGATCAGGGCAACCAGACAGAATGGAATTTCGTCACGCCGAAATATTCCTGTGCAACACAGATCGCCCTATCCGGTCATCAGGGTCCGGACATGTTGCAAAACACTGTCGGCAAGGGACGGCAAATCATATCCGCCCTCCAGCAACGAGACCAGTCGCCCCTGACATTGCGCATCGGCAAGCGCCATCAATTGCCGCGTTATCCAGACAAAATCTTCCGCCTCGAAACACAGCCCGGCAAGCGGATCATTCTTGTGGGCATCGAACCCGGCCGAGATGATCAGAAGTTCCGGCTTGAAGGCGGAAATTCCGGGCAATACGGTCTGGTTAAAAGCAGCCTGCATTTCCGCAGTACCCGCCCCGGCCGTCAATCCGACATTCAGGATATTATTGGCACAGCCCCGTTCGGTCTCTGCCCCGGTTCCGGGATAAAGCGGCCACTGATGGGTCGAACAGTAAAACAGGTCCGGATCATTATAAAAAAGATCCTGGGTGCCGTTGCCGTGATGCACATCGAAATCCATCACCGCAATACGTTTAAGCCCATAGCGTTTCCGTGCGTGATGGGCGGCAACCGCCGCATTGTTGAACAAACAGAATCCCATTGCCCGGTCATATTCCGCATGATGCCCGGGGGGACGGGTTGCAACAAAGGCGTTGCTTTCATGCCCGTCAACAACCGCATCAACCGCAACGCATGCGCCGCCCGCTGCGCGCAAGGCCGCCTTGCCAGACTTCGCCGAAACATAGGTGTCCCCGTCAAGCGACCTGATCCCGGTTTCGGGAATCGTTGCCATCACCTTGTCCACATAGGCCGGATCGTGCACCGCCTTGATCAGATCGATATCGGCAAGCGGGGCTTCCTCGCGGTGCAGGAACATGAATTCCTCGGCCTCGAATACGCGCTGGATCACGCGCAGCCGATCCGCGGATTCCGGATGTCCGGGGCCGGTATCATGTTCAATGCAATCGTGATGGGTAACGAACAAAGTCGCCATCTGTCTGGGTCGCCTTCCTGATTGGATCAGTTGTCTGATCGGTCTTGCGGGTTCATGGCCAACATGTCCCGCTTTTATGCGTGATTTTGATATTATAATCGCGATACGTGACGTCCCGCTTTGTTCTAAATCAGCATATCGGGCATGGGCGCTGCAAGTCCTTTGGTCCCGGATTCCGGACTCTTTGGTTATATAACAGTGCCAAACCTGTAAAAGCGTTCACAGTTTTGCCCTTTTTTTAGTGTTATATTCTTGAAATCGGATCCATTGTTGTGCACAGAATAACAATCGAGGTTCGATGACAAATTGCCCGTAAATCGGCGCAATTTTGCCTTTAAACCCTGCGACAAGTCAGGGTAATTTGAACATGAGCTTATCGGATAAATTTCTGATATTTGGGCGAAAATCCGGAGTGACACGAAGTTTTCCAACCGATTCACATCCCGCAGAGGCACTGTTGAGAACAAACACCATCTTGACAGAAACTGCATATACTTGAGAATAAGAACGAACCAAACATTAGTGTTTGGCTGGTTCAAGAGCAACAGCCTCAAAGGTTGTAAAAGGAATGGAAAATCCGGTCACATGATCCCGTCAAAATTGTCGGAATCAAATGACAAAAAAATACGGATTTTCATTGGGACAATGGCCGCTTGCGGTCAGGCTTATAAGGAAGCCAAATGGAACTAAACCATCTAGAACAAAAGGCCCAGCAGGCGAGCACCCTGTTGAAGGCCATGAGCAATCAGAGCAGACTGCTAATCCTTTGCCAACTTAACGAAGGCGAAAAGTCCGTTGGCGAACTCGAACGTATCGTCGGGCTCAGCCAGTCCGCCCTGTCGCAGCATCTTGCACGCCTGCGTCGTGACAAACTTGTAAAAACGCGTCGCGAAGCACAGACCATCTTCTATTCGTTGCATGGTGATGAAGCACTGCGTGTTATCAAAACACTCTATGGGCTTTACTGCGATACCAGTAGCAATGCCGCTGCTGCGTGAAGATGACCAGGGTACTCCCTGTGCCGTCCTAAAATACGTTGACAGTTTTCATGGAGCCAGCGGGATCATACCGCTGGCTTTTTGATGCACGGCTTC